>NZ_CP192509.1:4800000-6512181 GCF_050613215.1 Roseateles sp. L2-2 | reverse complement strand
TGTGGAAAACTTATTCTTCGAGCGGCCCGATTGTACCGATCCGGGTCCGCGGAGTCTGGGTTATCCACAGATTTTTTCCCCGGGTCAAGTGCTGGTAATCCCCGTGGCGACTTGCATCCGGATTGACCCTGACGCAAATCTTTGCTGTAATCGCGGGTTTTCCGGACGCCCGGACGTAACTGCGTGGGCCTCCGCTTTTCGAGCGGCTTCCGACATCCCCCGATGTCCGTGCGCGGCGCAACCAGCCATCAGGTCGACAGGCCTTGGCGCGAGGCGGCGGGAAGTACCAAGATTTCCTAGAGGTTGAACATGAAACGCACTTATCAAGGCTCCAAGACCCGTCGCGCCCGTACCCATGGCTTCCTGGTCCGCATGAAGACGCGTGGCGGCAAGGCCGTCATCGCTGCTCGTCGCGCCAAGGGCCGCAAGCGCCTGGCCGTCTGAGCGACACGCCAGACGTCCTTGCCCGCACCGTGATCGGCCGCGTCGTACGATCGGCCGATTTCGAGCGCGTGCTGGGTACGCCCAGCCGCGCACGCAGCGCGCACTTCGCCGTGCACCACCTGGCCGACAGCCCCACGCTGCCCAAGCGCCGTCCATCCACAGGAACGGCTGACTTGTCCACAGGTGATGCACCGATTCATCCCCAAGCTGTGGATGAAACGCAGATCGCGACAGTGCCGCCCACTTCCGCCGCACCGGCTCCAGCCGCGCCCGATCGGGCCTGGCTGGGCTACGTCGTGCCCAAACGGCATGCGAAGCGCGCGGTGACGCGGACGCTGCTGAAGCGGCAGATCCGCGCGGTGTTCGGCGAGCTGCCCGAGCTGCCGCCCGGTCTCTGGGTGGTTCGGCTGCGCATGCCTTTCGATCGCAAGCAGTTCCCCAGCGCCTCTTCGGACGCGCTGCGCGTCGCTGCGCGCGCGGAACTGCTGCAGCTCACCCGCAAGCTTGCGCGACCGCCGGCGTCGACCCCCGTGTCAGGGTCAGGGTCGGCGTCCGTTCCGGCTGCGGCGGGCTGACCGCTCCACGGTTCGGAAAAACGGCCATGGATCCCCGCCCCAGCCTGTCGACGCGATTGCTTATGGGGCTGGTGCGCGGCTACCAGTTGCTGTTCAGCGCCTGGCTGCGCGCGGGTTGCCGCTACAGCCCGACCTGTTCGACCTACGCGATGCAGGCCCTGCGGCAGCACGGCGCCGCCGCCGGCACCTATCTGGCGGCCGCACGGATCCTGCGTTGCAACCCATTCTGTCTGGGCGGACACGATCCCGTGCCCGACAATCCGCCCCGCCTGTTCACCCGACTGCTGCGTCCGTCCGGATGCCGTCCGGGGGCAACCTCTTCAACCGCCAATCCAAAAGCTTCCCATGACTGATATTCGCCGCACCATCTTGTGGGTGGTGTTCACGATGTCGCTGGTCCTTCTGTGGGACGGCTGGCAGCGGCACAACGGACAGCCGTCGCTGTTCCACCCGGCGCCGGCGAAGGTCGCCACCGCGCCGGCCGGCCCGGCCTCGGCCGCTTCCGCCGCCGCGCTGCCGGCTGCGGCCGGCGCGTCCGCCGCGGGCGCGACCGCCGCGGCCCCGGCCCCGATCAAGAACGAGCTGGTCACCTTCACGACCGACGTCGTCAAGGCCACCATCGACACCCGCGGCGGCAGCCTGGTGCGCGTCGAGCTGCTCAAGCACCCCGACGACACCAACGCCAGCGGCCACGTCGTCATCCTGGACCCGATCCGCAACTACAGCGCCCGTTCCGGCCTGCTGAACGTGCCGAACGCGCCCAGCGACCAGACGGTGCTGACGCTGGTCGACGGCCCGCGCGAGCTCAAGGACGGCCAGGACACCCTGACCGTCAAGCTGGAAGCCGACCAGGGCGGCGTGAAGCTGGTCAAGACCTACACCTTCAAGCGCGGCGACTACGCCATCGGCGTGAACCACGAGGTGACCAACACCGGCGCCGCTGCGGTGACGCCGCAGCTGTACCTGCAGCTGGTGCGTGACGGTCACATCGACCACACCGGTCCGTCCTTCGCCCCGACCTCGTTCGCGGGTCCGGCGATCTACACGGACAAGGCGAAGTACCACAAGCTCTCCTTCGACGACCTCAAGAAGGGCAAGGCCGAGTACGAGAAGAACGCCGACGACGGCTGGGTCGCGATGGTCCAGCATTACTTCGTCAGCGCCTGGATCCGCAACGAGGCGGGCCCGCGCGAGTTCAACGTCCGTCCGCTCAACGAGAACCTGTACACCGCCGGCGTGGTGATGAACTTCGCCGCCGTCGCGCCGGGCGCCTCGGCCAAGCTGGACAACGTGTTGTACGTCGGTCCGCAGGAAGAGAAGAAGCTGGAAGTCCTGGCCCCCGGCCTGGAGCTGGTGAAGGACTACGGCATCTTCAAGATCCTGTCCAAGCCGCTGTTCTGGCTGCTGGACGTCCTGCACACGATGCTGGGCAACTGGGGCTGGGCGATCATCCTGCTGGTCGTGATGCTGAAGGCCGCGTTCTACGGCCTGAACGCCAGCGCGTACCGCAGCATGGCCAAGATGAAGGCCGTGAACCCGCGCATCCAGGAAATGCGCGAGCGCATGAAGGACAAGCCGCAGCAGATGCAGCAGGAGATGATGCGCATCTACAAGGAAGAGAAGATCAATCCGCTGGGCAGCTGCCTGCCGATCTTCCTGCAGATGCCGTTCTTCATCGCGCTGTACTGGGTGCTGCTGTCCAGCGTCGAGATGCGCGGCGCCCCCTGGGTGATGTGGATCCACGACCTGTCCAAGCCGGACAGCCTGTTCGGACACCTGTTCGGCGCGCCCATCGGCCCGTTGCCGCTGCTGATGACGGCGTCCAGCCTGCTGCAGGTGTGGCTGAACCCGCAACCGGCCGACCCGGTGCAGGCCAAGATGATGTGGATCATGCCGCTGGCCTTCAGCGTGATGTTCTTCTTCTTCCCGTCCGGCCTGGTGCTGTACTGGCTGGTGAACAACATCCTGTCGATCGCCCAGCAATGGATGATCAACAAGCAGATCGGCGGCGCTGCCGTGAAGAAGTAAGGGAGACCGGCGCGGGAGGCATTCGGCAATTCCTCACGCCCGTCCACGAGCCCCCGCACCCCGGGGGCTTTTTTTCGTCCGCGCGCAGGCGCTTAATCGGATGCATGCGGGGGTCGCTCCTTCACCCGGCTTGAGGCGGTGAAGGACCGGAGGCGCCAGGCGTCGGCTCACGAGAGTCGGCGACGAGGCCTACCCCGCGCCATCCACGACAACGGCGATGCCGCCCCCGGGCGCATCGCCGTTTTTCATGGGCGCTGCGAGACAATCGGGCCCATGCTGTCGCGCCATCAGGATCCCATCGCCGCCATCGCCACCGCGCCAGGACGAGGGGCGGTCGGCATCGTGCGGGTGTCCGCGCCTCAAGACCTGACCCCGCTGGTGACGGCGATCTGCGGTCGCGCGCTGAAGCCGCGCGAGGCGACCTACCTGCCTTTCCGCAGCGCGCAGGGCGAAGCGATCGACCACGGCCTGGCGCTGCTGTTCCCGTCGCCGCATTCGTACACCGGCGAACATGTGCTGGAACTGCAGGCCCACGGTGGCCCCGTGGTGCTGCAGCTGCTGCTGGCGCGATGCCTGGAGGCCGATCCCGCGCTGCGCATGCGCCTGGCCGAGCCTGGCGAATTCACGCGGCGCGCGTTCCTCAACGGCAAGCTGGATCTCGCGCAGGCCGAGGCGGTGGCCGACCTGATCGACGCGAGCACCGAAGCCGCGGCCCGCAGCGCCGGCCGGGCGCTGGCCGGCGCGCTGAGCGGCGAGGTCGGCGGCCTGCGCGACGGGTTGATCCAGCTGCGCATGCTGGTCGAGGCGACGCTGGACTTCCCCGAGGAAGAGATCGATTTCCTTGAACAGGCCGATGCGCTGGGCAAGCTGCGGCGCCTGCTGGTGCGCGTGGAGGCCTTGCTCGACCGCAGCCGGCAGGGGGCGATCCTGCGCGAGGGCATCAAGGTCGTGCTGGCGGGGCAGCCGAACGTGGGCAAGAGTTCGCTGCTGAATGCGCTGGCCGGCGCGGAGCTGGCGATCGTCACGCCGATTCCCGGCACGACGCGGGACAAGCTGAGCCAGACCATCCAGATCGAAGGCGTGCCGCTGCACATCAGCGACACGGCGGGCCTGCGCGACACCGAGGACGAGGTCGAACGCATCGGCGTGGCGCGCAGCTGGGATGCGATCGCGGATGCGGACGTGGTGCTGTTCCTGCACGACCTGACGCGCGTCGGCCATGCCGACTACGAGTCCGAGGACGCCGAGATCCGCGGGCGCCTCGCGAGTGTAGATCCCGCGCGGATCCTGCAGATCTACAACAAGGCCGACGCGCATGCGCCGGCATCGTTGCCGACGGGCGCGCTGACGCTGTCGGCGAAGACGGGCGAGGGCCTGGATGCGCTGCGGCGCAAGTTGCTGGAGCAGGTCGGCTGGCACGCGGTGCCGGAGGGGCTCTTCATCGCCCGCGAGCGCCACGTGCAGGCGCTGCGCCGCACGCGCGAGCACATCGAGCTGGCGCTGCTCCAGGCCGAGGCGCAGCCGCCGGCGCTGGACCTGATGGCGGAGGAACTGCGCCTCGCGCATGACGCGCTCGGCGAGATCACCGGCGCGTTCACCGCCGACGACCTGCTGGGGGAGATCTTCAGCAGGTTCTGCATCGGGAAGTGACCGGCGAGTGACCGGAACGGGGCTCAATGCCCGTCGAAGTCCACCAGCGAGAAGACCTTCAGACCGCCGTCGCGCAGCCGTTTCGAGCCGCCCAGCTCCGGCAGATCCACGATCGCCGCGCCTTCGATGACTTCGGCGCCCAGGCGCTCCAGCAGCCGCTTGCCGGCCATCATCGTGCCGCCGGTCGCGATCAGGTCGTCGATGAGCAAGACCCGGTCCCCCGCCTTCACGGCGTCGGTGTGCATCTCCACGGTGGCGCTGCCGTATTCGAGTTCATAGGTTTCCTGCACCGTCGTGAAGGGCAGCTTGCCCTTCTTGCGGATCGGCACGAAACCGACGTTCAGCTCGTACGCGAGCACCGAACCGATGATGAAACCGCGCGCATCCAGGCCGGCGATCGCGTCGGGACGGGCGTCGAAGTAGCGATGGACGAACTGGTCGATCAGCACCCGGAACGCCCGCGGGTTCGAGAGCAGCGGCGTGATGTCGCGGAACTGCACGCCCGCGGACGGCCAGTCCGGCACGGTGCGGATCTGCTGCTTCAGGAAGACGATCGGATCCAGGGTGGGGTCGGCGTGCGGCATGGAGGCGATTGTCGCGCCGCCGTGTTCCGACGAGGAACCGCCGAGGAACCGCCGTTGCGAAGCCGGCTCAGGCCGTCTGCTGCTGGCAGATCAGCCGTGCCCTGCCGGCCTGCTTGGCCTCGTAGAGCGCCGAGTCCGCCGTCTGGATCAGCCGCTGGGCCGCGTCGCCGTTCTGCGGAATGAAGGACGCGACCCCGATCGACAGGCTCACCGAGCGTCTCACCGGCGAGCCCACATGCTCGATCGCGGCCAGCCGCACGCTGTCCAGGCAGCGTTGCGCGACGACCTGGGCGCCAGCCAAGTCGGTGTCGACCAGCAGCACCGCGAATTCCTCGCCGCCGTAGCGGCAGACCGATTCGCCGCCCCGGCCCGCGCAGCTGCGCAGGAGAGTCGCGACGCGCCGCAGGCAGTCGTCGCCGGAGACGTGGCCGTAGCAGTCGTTGTATTGCTTGAAGTGGTCGATGTCGACCATCAGCAGCGCCAGCGGCCGGTTGGCGCGGGTCGCGCGGTGCCATTCCGTCTGCAGCAGCTGATCGAAGAGCCGCCGGTTGCCTACCCCGGTCAGCCCGTCCGTCGTCGACTGCCGCGCGAGCAGCTCATTCGCGCGTCGCAGCCGCTCTTCCTGGCGCTTGCGCTCGGTCAGGTCGGTGACGATGCAGACGTACAGGTGGATGGTGTCGGTGCGGACTTCGGCCAGCGCCAGCTGCAGGTGCAGCGCCTCGCCGCTGCGGTGCCGCGCCGTGAACTCGCGCGGCTGGCCGAGCAGGGCGCGCGGGTCCAGCGGCGCATCCGAGGCCGCGCCCGAGTCGGGCGACGTCGCGGCCGCCGTGCCCAGCAGCATGCCGAGGTGGACGCCCTGAAGCTCCGCCGCGGTGAAGCCGAACAGCTGCTCGCAGCTCGGGTTGGCCTCCAGCACGTGACCGCCCGAATCCAGCGTCAGGATCCCGTTGGCCGCCGATTCGATCGTCGCCCGCAGCTGCGCCCGGCTCGCGGCCAATCGCTGCTGTTCGTGGATCAGGTCCGTCACGTCCATGCGCACGCCGACGATGCCGCCGGACGGCGTGCGGGACTCATAGATGCGCAGCCACATGTCGTCGTGCACGCGCTGCAGCAGCGGTGTCAGCTGCAGGCCGCGCGCCTGCTTGCGCTCTTCCAGCCATTCCGGCTCGCGGCCGCGGGCCTCGGGGATGCCGCCGCGGGCCAGCGACTCGCGGACCAGGTCCTCGAAGGTGGACTTGTGCTGGAAGTGCCGCAGCATGTGCGGATAGATCTCGACCAGGCGCTTGTTGTAGGCGATCAGGCGATCCTCGGCGTCGAAGATCTCCACGCTGGCCGGCAGCGCGTCGATGGCTTCCTCCATCGTGCGCTGGGCCAGCTTCGCCCGGGTCTGGGCGCGCGCCAGGGTCGACACGACCGCCACCGCCAGCACCACGGTCAGAACCAGCGAGGCCATCCCGACCCAGGCCAGCCAGCCGTCCACCGCCAGACCGCCCAGGGCGACCGTCAGCACGATGGCCTGCAGGCCGACCAGCAGCGCGAACGCCAGCAGCGGCCAGGTGCGGACTTCGGCGAATCGGTTCATCGCGGGTGGGGCGCGCGGGCAGGCGTCCGGAAAAAAGGGTGGCTGATCCTAGCCACCCCGACCCGCGATGAAAACCGCTCTCCGGGGGGAGAAGCGGGTTCCGGCGACGTCCCCCCGTTGGTGTGGTGCCACGCTTTGTGTGCGACGGTGTACGGAAAGGCTCAGCCGCCGCGGGTGATCGGCATGTCGCCGGCGTTGGGCAGGGTCATGTGGCGGGACAGTTCCAGCTTCGCCAGGGAGTTGCGGTGGACCTCGTCCGGACCGTCGGCGAAGCGCAAGGTCCGCTGCCCCGCCCACATGTAGGCCAGCGGCGTGTCGTCGCTGACGCCCATCCCGCCGTGCACCTGCATCGCCCAGTCGATGACCTTGAGCGCCATGCTGGGCGCCACGATCTTGATCATCGCGATCTCGGCCTTGGCGACCTTGTTGCCGACGGTGTCCATCATGTAGGCCGCCTTCAGCGTCAGCAGCCGGGCCTGCTCGATGCTGCAGCGCGACTCGGCGATGCGTTCCTGCGTCACCGTCTGTTGCGCGATGGTCTTGCCGAAGGCCACCCGGGAGACCGCCCGCTTGCACATCAGCTCCAGCGCCCGTTCCGCCGCGCCGATCGAGCGCATGCAGTGGTGGATGCGCCCCGGGCCGAGGCGGCCCTGCGCGATCTCGAAGCCGCGACCCTCGCCCAGCAGGATGTGGTCCACCGGCACGCGCACGTTCTTCAGCTCGATCTCCATGTGGCCGTGCGGCGCGTCGTCGTAGCCGAAGACGCTCAGGTGGCGCTTGACGGTGATGCCCGGCGTGTTGGCCGGCACCAGCACCATCGACTGCTGCTCATGGCGGCCCGCGTCGGGATTGGTCTTGCCCATCACGATGTAGAGCGCGCAGCGCGGATCGCCGGCGCCCGACGACCACCACTTCGTCCCGTTGATGACGTACTCGTCGCCGTCGCGGTCGATGCGGCACTGGATGTTGGTGGCGTCGGACGAGGCCACGTCCGGCTCCGTCATCAGGAAGGCGGAGCGGATCTCGCCGCGCAGCAGCGGTTCCAGCCAGCGGTCCTTGTGGGCCTCGCTGCCGTAGCGCTCGATCGTCTCCATGTTGCCGGTGTCCGGCGCCGAGCAGTTGAAGACTTCGGGCGCCCAGTACACGCGGCCCATGATCTCGCACAACGGCGCGTACTCGAGGTTGGACAGGCCTTCCGGCGCGCGCGGCGAGCGCGGCAGGAACAGGTTCCACAGCCCGGCGGCGCGCGCCTTGGGCTTGAGCTCCTCGATCACCTTCGTCGGGATCCAGGCGTTGCCGCCGCGCCGGTTGGCCTCGATCTCCTCGTGATAGCGCTTCTCGTTGGGATAGATGTGCGTGTCGAAGAACGCGAGCAGGCGTTCGCGCAGCTGTTCAACCTTGGGGCTGTAGTCGAAGTTCATGGGGAGGTCCTTCAGCCGCGTTGGCTGCGATAACGGAGGTACTGCGCGTACAGCGCTTCCATCGTGGTGGCCCGCTCATCCGCATGCAGCGGATGCGACGGGGCGAAATTGCAGACGCGCAGCAGCCAGCTCGCGGGGGAGTCCCCGGTCGGCGGCGCCACGTCCAGCACGTTGATGCAGGCCGGCGACTGGACCCAGCTGCCCAGCATCACGCGCTGGCCGCCGGTGACCGCGTGCGACAGGAGGGCCGCGTTGACCACGCCGTGCAGCACCAGCAGCGCGCAGTCCCAGTCGGGATCGGCCTGCAGCCGAGCGACGCCGCCGAGCACGCGGTCCAGCAGCTCGCCGACGCTCTCGCCGTTCAGGAAGCGTTGAGATTCCGCGACGGGGCTGCGCTGCAGGCCGTTGAAGGCCTGGGCGAGGTCCGCGTCCGGGATGTCGCCGAGGCGTCCGCCGCGGATCTCCTGCCACTCGGGCCAGGTCTGCGGCTGGAGGTCGGCCTGGCCGGCGTGACGCAGCACCAGGTCTGCGGTCTCGACGGTGCGGGGCAGGCCCGACACGATCGCGCGGTCGAAGCGCACGCCCGCAGCGCGGAAGGCCTCGCCGGCGGCCTGCGCCTGGGCGATGCCGTCGTCGTTGAGCCGCACCTGTTCCGGCAGCACCGGACGGCCGGTCGCGCCGTCGAAGTAGGTCACCGCGCCATGGCGCATCAGGTAGATGCGGCGGCGTTGCGGGCTGCGAGGCTGGGTGTCCAACATGGGGATCAGTGTGGCGCAACGAATCAGACCGCACTGTCACGCAGGCGGCAATCTCGCGCCGGGCCACAATTCGCCCGCCGCGCGATGCGGCGCCTCGCTGCCGTTCTTCCCGTTTCCGTTCTGACGCCTTGGTGACAAGCCTTTTCTCGACGCCATCCTCGACGCCTTTCCATCGCCCGCACGGACCGCATGCGGCCGGTGAAGTCGCGCTGCGCGACGACATCCAGGTCCTGCGTGCCATCGCCGTGCTGTGGGTGCTGCTGTATCACGCGCAGATCCCCGGCGCATCGGGCGGCTACCTCGGCGTCGATATCTTCTTCGTCATCTCCGGCTACCTGATCACGGGGCTGATCCAGCGCGCGCTGCAGCGCGGCGACTTCAGCTTCCGTGCGTTCTACGGGCGACGCGCGCGACGACTCTTGCCGGCTGCGTACGTCGTGCTCGGCGCGACCTTGCTGATGGCGCCGTGGGCGCTCAACCGAAGCGAACAGATCGACTTCGTCGGCCAGCTGCTCGGCGCGCTGGGCTTCGCCAACAACCTCGTGCTGTGGCGGCAGACCGGCTACTTCCAGGGCGCCTCCGACCTCAAACCGCTGCTGCACTTCTGGTCGCTGGCGCTGGAGGAGCAGTACTACCTCGTGCTGCCCGCGCTCCTGGTCTTCAGCCCCGCGCGCCTGAGAGTCGGTGTGGCGATCGTCGTCACGGCGGCCAGCCTCGGCCTGCTGCTCTGGTGGCAGCCCATCAACGCCAGCGGCGCGTTCTACCTGCTGCCGACGCGTGCGTGGGAACTGGGCCTCGGATCGATCGGCGCGTTGATGAGCGGCGCGCGATACGGGACGGGCGCGGCGTCCGTACAGCGGGTGCTGCGATGGCTCGCAGGACCGGCGTGGGCGCTGCTCCTCCTCGTGCCGATCGCTCCGCAGTGGTTCGGGACCGCGCATCCCGGACCGGCCGCGCTCGTCGTCGGCATCGCCACGCTGGTCCTGCTGCTGCGCGAACCCGCCCGCCTCCCGCGCGCTGCCGCGCCGCTGATCCGCATCGGCGACTGGTCCTATGCGCTGTACCTCGTCCACTGGCCGCTGATCGCTTTCCTCCACAACGCGTGGGTCGGATTGAAGGCCGATCCGCATGCGCTGATGGTCTGGCGCCTCGGCGCGGTGCCGCTCGCCTTCTCGCTGGCGTGGGTGCTGCATCGCGCCGTGGAACGTCCCGCCAAGGCGCTGCTCACCGGTCGACGTGGCGCGCTCATCCTCGGTTCAGGCACGGCGGTGCTGGCGCTCGGCGGCATCGTGCTGGCGTTGCACAAGCCTGCGCCGGGCTCGATCGACTTCGTCGAACTGCGCAAGGCCAATTACGGCCTGTCCGCCAACTGCGATGCCGAGGAGCCTTTCGACGGCCGCGAGGATTGCCGCACGCGCCCCGGCGCACGGTGGATGGTGTGGGGCGATTCCTATGCGATGCATCTGGTGCCCGGACTCGTCCGCGTGGCCAGCGACCAGGGCCTGGTGCAGGCGACGAAGTCGTCGTGCGGTCCTTTCCCCGGGCTGACGCCGGTGCGGCCTGAACTCGGCCGGGGCAACAGCTTCGCGGCGCCGTGGATCGAGCAGTGCCAGGCCTTCAACGCGTCGGTGCTGCGTTGGCTGGAGCGTCATCCGGAGATCGACACCGTGGTCCTGTCGAGCCTGCTGACGCAGTACCTGGATGACTCCAAGTACGAGCTCCAACGCACGCGCGGCGACGAACGCCTGAAGGGCGAGCCGGCCATGCGTGCCGCGCTGCTGGACGACATGACGGCGACCGTGAAGCGTCTGCGCGCGATGGGCAAGCGGGTGATGGTGGTGGCGCCGCCGCCGTCGGCGCCCTTCGACATCGCGGGGTGCCTGGAGCGGCGTCAGGCGCGGCGCTGGACGATAGGCGCGACGCCGGGCTGCGTGATCGACGAGGCGGACGATGCGCGTCGCCGTGCCGCCGAGCACCGTTTCATCGCCGAACTGGCGAAGTCGGATGCGCGTCTGCCGGTCCTGCGCTTCGAGCCGCTCCTGTGCGACGGGACGACGTGCCAGGTCGAGCGCGATGGTGTGCCGCTCTACCGGGACCAGGGGCATCTGAGCCACGAGGGTTCGCGGCTGCTGATGCCGGCCGTGATGTCCGAGTCGCTCGGTGAACGGCAGATCGCCCTGTCAACCCACCAGCAAGCCGTGTTCGGCGCGCGCGAGGGCCTCGGGCGTCCCTGACACGACGAGCGTGTCGCCGCCCTGGAGCACCAGGTCGTCGCTCGCGTCCTTCACGGCGCCGTTGGGCCGGCGCACCGACACCACGCTGACGCCCCAGCCCACGAGCCCGATCTCACCCAGCGTGCGTCCTTCGAGGAGGCTTGCCATCGGCAGGCTGATGGACTGGAGCCTCGCCTGATCGCGTTCCTCCGAGGTGTCGTCGTCCGCGCCGTGGAAGTAGCCGCGCAGCAGCCCGTACCGGCGATCCCGCGCATCCCGCGCGATGCGCAACACCCGCCGCATCGGCACACCGACGAGCGCGAGCGCGTGGCTCGCGAGCATCAGCGATCCCTCGATCGCTTCCGGCACCACCTCGGTCGCACCGGCGGCGCGCAGCTTCTCCAGGTCGGTGTCGTCGATCGTCCGCACGACGACCGGCACGTGCGGCGCATGCCCGCGCACCTCATGCAGCACCTTCAGCGCCGACGCCGTGTCGTGGTACGAGATGACGACCGCGCTCGCCCGCGTCAGGCCGGCGGCGATCAGGCTGGGCAGCCGGGCCGCGTCGCCGAACACGACGCTCTTGCCGGCCGCCGCCGCCTGCCGCACGCGGTCCGGATCCAGGTCCAGCGCCATGTAGGGGATGTGTTCGGTCTCCAGCAGCGTCGCCAGGTTCTGCCCGCTGCGGCCGTAGCCGCAGATGATCACGTGCGCGTCGGTCTTGATCGACTTCTTGGCGATGGTCGTCAGCTGCACCGACTGCAGCAGCCAGTCGCTGGCCGACAGCTTCATGACGATGCGGTTGCTGTGCTCGATGATGATCGGGGTCAGCAGCATCGACAGGACCATCGCGGCCAGCACCGGACTGACCCATTGCGCGGCGATCAGGTTGTGCTGTGAGCCCAGCGTCAGCAGCACGAAGCCGAACTCGCCCGCCTGCGCCAGATAGAGGCCCGTGCGCAGCGCGACGCCGGTCGGCGCGCGGAACAGCTTCGCCAGCCCGGCCACCAGCACGAACTTCGCGAGCGTCGGCACCAGCGTCAGGATGATCACCAGCGGCCATTGATAGACCAGCGTCTGCCAGTCCAGCCGCATGCCGATGGTGATGAAGAACAGCCCGAGCAGCACGTCGTGGAAGGGCCGGATGTCCAGCTCCACCTGATGCTTGTATTCGGTCTCCGCGATCAGCATGCCGGCGACGAACGCGCCCAGCGCCAGCGACAGCCCCGCGTGCTCGGTCAGCCAGGCCAGGCCCAGCGTGACCAGCAGCAGGTTCAGCATGAAGAGCTCCTGGCTCTTGCGCCGCGCCACCAGCGTCAGCCAGCGCCGCATCAGGTGCTGGCCGCCGGTCAGCAGCAGCACCAGCAGCACGACCGCCTTCAAGGCCGCCCAGCCGAGCGATTCGATCATCGCGGCGCCGCTCCCGCCCAGCGCGGGGATCAGCACCAGCAGCGGCACCACGGCCAGATCCTGGAACAGCAGCACGCCGATCACGCGCCGACCGTGTTCGCTTTCCAGCTCCAGCCGTTCCGACATCAGCTTCACGACGATGGCCGTCGAGCTCATCGCCATCGCCGCACCGAGCGCCAGCGACCCCTGCCACCCCAGGTCCCAGGCCCAGCCCAGCATGCCGAACAGCCAGCGCAGGAAGAGGTTGCCCAGCATCGTCCCGCCGATGGTGACCACCACCTGCAGCAGCCCCAGCCCGAACACCATGGATCGCATGCTGTGCAGCTTGGGGAGGTTGAACTCCAGGCCGATCACGAACATCAGGAACACCACGCCGAACTCGGCCAGATGCTGCACCCCTGGCACGTCGCTGGCGAGCGCCAGCGCGTTCGGACCGATGACCACGCCCACGACCAGATAACCCAGGATGGGGGGCAGCTTCAGCGAACGGCACACCACCACGCCCAGCACGGCGGCGATCAGATAGATGAGGGTCAGGTCCAGCGCGGTGAGCATGGCGGCGATGGTACTGGGCCGCTACGCCGGGCAGCCCCGGATGGGACAAGTCGGGACGTCGAAGGCGTTCGCGGCCCGGCGTCCGTCGCTTTCCATACACACCTGGACACGCCCCTCGGCGCGACCCGTACAGATGGCGGGGGGCTTGGCTTTGGTCACTTCCCAGGCGCAAACTACCCGCCTTATGCATGGGGCGCATGCCCGCATGTGCACTCGGCTTTGCCGCACGTGGCGGACGGGCAGGGCTTCGGGGTACCGTTCGCGCCACCGAAAAGTTACGGAGCATTTCATGCCCAACCTGTCTTTCGTTTCCCCCACGCGCAACAGTCCCTGGGGCACCTACCTGTCCCAGATCGACGCGGTCGAGCCCTACCTGGGCAAGCTGGCCCGCTGGGTGGAAACGCTGCGCCGCCCCAAGCGCGCGCTGATCGTGGACATCCCCATCGAACTCGACAACGGCACCATCGCCCACTTCGAGGGCTACCGCGTCCAACACAGCCTGACCCGCGGCCCCGGCAAGGGCGGCGTGCGCTACCACCCGGACGTCACGCTGGAAGAAGTGATGGCGCTGTCGGCCTGGATGACGGTCAAGAACGCCGCGGTGAACCTGCCGTACGGCGGCGCGAAGGGCGGCATCCGCCTGGACCCGAAGACGCTGTCGATGAAGGAGCTGGAGAAGGTCACCCGCCGCTACACCAGCGAGATCGGCATGATCATCGGCCCGACCCAGGACATCCCCGCGCCTGACGTGAACACCAACGGCCAGATCATGGCCTGGATGATGGACACGTACTCGATGAACGTGGGCGCGACCGCCACCGGCGTCGTGACCGGCAAGCCGATCGCGCTGGGCGGTTCGCTCGGCCGCGTGGCCGCCACCGGCCGCGGCGTGTTCGTCGTCGGTCGCGAAGCGATGCGCCGCCTGAACGTGAACCTCGAAGGCGCGCGCGTCGCCGTGCAGGGCTTCGGCAACGTGGGGTCGGTGGCCGCGAAGATGTTCGCCGCCAACGGCGCCATCATCGTCGCGGTGCAGGACCACACCGGCACCATCCTGAACGAGAACGGCCTGGACATGACCGACCTGCTGGACCACGTGGCCCGCACGGGCGGCGTGGGCGGCTTCAAGGGCGCCGACCGCATCGACAACGAGAACTTCTGGGACGTGAAGTCGGACATCCTGATCCCGGCCGCCCTGGAAGGCCAGATCACCGGTGAACGCGCCAAGCGCGTGCAGACCCGCGTCGTGATCGAAGGTGCGAACGGCCCGACCACCCCGGACGGCGACGCCGTGCTGGCCGACCGCGGCATCATCGTCGTCCCCGACGTGATCGCCAACGCCGGCGGCGTGACGGTGTCCTACTTCGAGTGGGTGCAGGACTTCTCGTCGTTCTTCTGGACTGAAGACGAGATCAACGTCCGCCTGGACAAGATCCTCGTCGGCGCGTTCAAGGGCATCTGGGACACCGCGGAACAGCACAAGATCCCGCTGCGCACGGCCGCCTTCACGGTGGCCTGCACGCGGGTGCTGGAAGCGCGCGAAGAGCGCGGTCTGTATCCCTGAACCATCGACCGCGGTTTCTCGCGGTTACGGGACGAACGGGCGCCTCTGGCGCCCGTTTTTTCTTTCCTAGTGCGTGATCTTCGTGCCCAGCACCTGCAGGAACTGAGCGATCCACGCGGGATGCGCCGGCCACGCCGGCGCGGTGACCAGCTTGCCGTCGGTGACGGCCTGGTCGACCGGGATGTCGGCGAAGCTCGCACCCGCCAGCTCGACCTCCGCCGCACAGGCGGGATAGGCCGAGACCTTCTTGCCGCGGATGATGCCCGCCGCGGCCAGCAACTGCGCGCCGTGGCAGATCGCCGCGATGGGCTTGTCGGTCTTCGAGAAATGCTGCACCAGCGGCAGCACGCCCGGCATCGTGCGCAGGTACTCCGGCGCCCGGCCGCCCGGGATCACGAGCGCGTCGTAGTCCTCCGGCTTGATGTCGTCGAAGCTCGCGTTCAGCGTGAAGCGGTGTCCCGGCTTCTCCGAGTAGGTCTGCGCGCCCTCGAAGTCATGGATCGCCGTGAGGACGTAGTCCCCAGCCTTCTTGCCGGGACAGATGGCGTGGACCTGGTGGCCCACGGCCTGCAGCGCCTGGAACGGCACCATCAGCTCGTAGTCCTCGACGTAGTCGCCGGCCAGCAGCAGCAGTTTCTTGCCCATCGCATCTCTCCAGAGTCGGTTGCAGGAGCACCGATTCTGGAAGCCCGCGATCGTCAGGGCGATGAATCCGTCATGTAACCGCGTCGGCGTCGCGGGCTCGCAGCCAGGGCGACGCGACCACCGCCAGCGTCCAGCAGATCCAGCCGGTCCACATCGTGTGGCTGGGGTAATGCGCGCCGCGCGCCATCTGCGCGAAGCCGTAGAGCACGCCCATCGCGATCACCGCGCCCAGCGCGAATCGCGCCTGCCGCGGGTAGGCACGGCGCAGCATGAAGAAGAGGCTGAAGAACGCGAAGGCGGAACTCGCATGGCCCGAGGGGAAGCAATGACCCGGCCCGCCGTCGCGGATGCCGAAGTGCCAGTGCGAGACGTAGTGGGCGACGCCGCCGAACTCGGCGAGGTCCCAGGGGCAGCTCGTCGTGCTGCCCTGCTTCATCAGCGGGATGAGGATCAGGCTGACCGCCGTCAACGCCACCGCGCCCCAGCGTTCACGCCGCGTGAGCCCGGGCCAGAGCGGTCGCACCGCGTTGATCACGAGCATCACGGCCAGTCCGGTGGCCACCCAGCGTCCGCCCTGGTGGAGCAGGCCGGAGGTCATCCAGTGGTCGCGCAGCGCGAAGCCGTGTGCATCCGCGAAGAGCCGCACGACGGCGAGGTCCCACCCCGCCAGGTCCCACAGCAGCAGCGCGGCCAGGCCGGCGAGCGCCACCAGCCATCCGCGTCGCAGCGCGGGCAGCGGCATCGCCCCGACGGGCGACAGGACCGGCGTCGCGGTCGAGCCGGCGCCGAGCTGGAGGGAGGAGAGGGGATGCGGCTTCACGGAACGCAGTGGGCGCCGCGGCACTGAAGTCGCCCTGAAGCCAAGCTGAAGGCCGGCTGAAGACCGGCGACACTTCGCACGCCGGCAGGTCCGCGCGCACGAGGCGGCGGCGACTGCTATCTTCCCGGCTCGACGACACGGCCTGAAGGCCGCCCTCACGCCATGCGACTGCTGCTGCTCGAAGACGACGAACTCCTCGGCGAAGGCCTGCGCGATTTCCTGCGCACCGAAGGCCACACGGTGACCTGGGCGCGGCGACTGTCCGAGGTGCTGCCGCGCCAGCACGAGGAATTCGAGGCGCTGCTGGTCGACTGGCAACTGCCGGACGGCTCGGGCCTGGACTGGCTGCGCGGCCTGCGCCAGCGCGGCGTGTCGACGCCGGCGCTGATGCTGACCGCGCGGGACCTGCTCGCCGACCGCCTGCAGGGCCTGGACAGCGGCGCCGACGACTACCTGGTGAAGCCCTTCGCGCCGGAGGAGCTCGCCGCCCGCCTGCGCGCGGTCAGCCGTCGCCATGTGGGCGCGAGCAGCTCGCAGCGCCGGTACGGGGACGTGGTGCTCGACCTCGCCGCGAAGCGTGCGACGCGGGACGGGCACGCGGTGGAGCTGACCGCCCGCGAGTGGGCCGTGCTGGAGGCGCTGGCGCAGCGCGCCGGGCGGCTGTATCCGAAGCGCGATCTCGAACTGCAGGTGCTGGGCGACGACGCCGAGGTGCTGAGCAACGCCCTGGAGGTCCACGTGTCGAGCCTGCGTCGCAAGCTCGGCCGCGAGCTGATCGAGACCGTCCGCGGCCTGGGCTACCGCCTCGGTCCGGAGGCGGCGTGACACGCCCGGTGGGCCCGCCGCTGAACTCGCCATTGAATTCGCCGCTGAACCCGACAGTGACCGCCCCCGTGAAACCGCCCGAAGGCCCCCGCCGCCCGTCGATCGCCGGCCGCCTGGCGCGCCAGCTGCTGATGATCTCCGCGTTCTGGGCGTTGCTGGCGGGCGTGAGCGTCTGGCTGGTGGTGCAGGAGGAGGTCGACGAGCTGCTCGACGAGACGCTGCAGGCGTCCTCGCAGGTGCTGGGGCAGCTGCTGCGCCAGAGCAGCGCGATGCCCGCCGAGATCGCCGACAACGACGACCTCAGCACCCATTTCGCCTGGCAGCTTGTCGGCGCGGACGGCAGGTTGCTGCACCGCTCGCCGCTGGCGCCGGTGAACGCCTGGAAGCTGCCGCCCGGCTTCAGCGACTGGCAGGACGACGGCACCGACGGCGACGACTGGCGCGTCCATGTGCGTCCGCTGCCGACGGTCGCCGGACCGGGCTGGCTGATGGTGGCGCAGACCAGTGCGGAACGGAAGGAAGTGCGCACCCGCGTGGGGCTCGCCAGCGCCTTCTCGGCCTTGCTGGTCGGCGGCCTGTGCATGATGTGGATGAACCGGCGCGCGCGCGCGGAGCTCGCGCCGCTGGCCGAGTTGTCCAGCGCGCTCGCCGATTACGACCCGCTCGACACCCGTCAGCTGCTGCCCGAGCAGCACCGGCAGGAGCTCGCCGGAATCCGTGCCGCGGTGCTGGACCTCGGCCAGCGCCTCGCGCAGCGCGTGGCCAACGAACGCGCCTTCAGCGCCCATGCCGCGCATGCGCTGCGCACGCCGCTCGCGGGCATGGATGCGCAGCTCGCCATGGCACTGCGCGAGGCGCCGCCCGAATCGCGCGCGCGCTTGCAGCGCACCCGCGAGGCCGCCGACCGCCTGCGCCGCGTGGTGACCGCGCTGCTGACGCTGTTCCGCACCGGCATGAGCCTGCGCTGGCAGCGCCTGGACCTGATCGAGCTGCTGTCGCTGCTGCCGCTGCCGGACGGCCTCGCGCTGGACCTGCCCGAGGACGAGGCCGGGATCGACGCGGACCCCGACCTGCTCGCCGCGGCGCTGATCAACCTGATCGACAACGCCTGGCGCCACGGCGCCTCGCGGGTGCAGCTGCGCCTGCACCGTCAGCCCGACGGCGGGCTGACGGTGCAACTGGTCGACAACGGCGAAGGCGTGGCCGACTGGCAGCGCGTGGACCTCAACGATGCGCTGGAGCGCCAGCAGTACGAAGGCCGCATGGGCCTGGGCCTGATGATGGCCGATCTGGTGGCGCGCGCCCACGGCGGCGACCTGCGCCTGCCCCCCGTGGACGGGGGCTTCGGCGTGGCGATGCGGCTGGGTCCGGCGCCGGACTGAATCCACCCCGGCGGCTACACTTTCGCCCTTATGACGACCCATGCCGCCCTCACCCATTCCCGCGCGCTCGACGTGGCCCGCGCCGCCTTGAAAGTCGAGGCCGACGCGCTGCTGGCGCTCGGTCCGCGCCTGGGCGAATCGTTCGAGCAGGTGGTCCGCACCATCCTCGACAGCAGCGGCCGCGTGGTGGTGATGGGCATGGGCAAGAGCGGCCACGTGGGCCGCAAGATCGCCGCCACGCTGGCGTCCACCGGCACGCCGGCGTTCTTCGTCCATCCGGGCGAAGCCAGCCACGGCGACCTCGGCATGGTCACGCCCGGCGACATCGTGCTGGCGCTGTCCAATTCCGGCGAGAGCGACGAGCTCAACGCCATCATCCCGGTGCTCAAGCGCCTGGGCGTGACGCTGATCGGCATGACCGGCGGGCTGTCGTCGTCGCTGGCCAAGCATTCGAACTTCGTGCTGGACTCGCGCGTGGAGCAGGAAGCCTGTCCGCTGAACCTCGCGCCGACGGCCAGCACCACCGCGCAGATCGCGCTCGGCGACGCGCTGGCCGTGGCGCTGCTGGACGCCCGCGGCTTCCGCGCCGAGGACTTCGCGCGCTCGCACCCGGGCGGCTCGCTCGGCCGCCGCCTGCTGACGCATGTGCGCGACCTGATGCGCAGCGGCGACTCGCTGCCCCGCGTCGGCGCGGACCTGCCGCTGCTCGACATGATGCGGGTGATGTCCGACAAGGGCCTGGGCTGCGCCGTGCTGGCCGACGCCGACGGCAAGGTCGGCGGCATCTTCACCGACGGCGACCTGCGCCGCCTGATCGAACGCGGCACCGACCTGCGCGGCCTGACCGCCGCCCAGGTGATGCATCCGAATCCGCGCACCGTCGCCGCCGACGCGCTGGCGGTGGTCGCGGCCGACCTGATGGAACAGGCGCGCATCACGCTGGTGCTGGCGGTCGACGACGAGCAGCGCCTCGTCGGCGCGATCAGCATCAACGACCTGATGCGCGCGAAGGTGATCTGATGAGCGGCACACCGTCCTATACCCCGAGCGGCACGGCCGCGGCCATGCCGGCTGTGGTGCGTGAACTGAAGCCCGCGCTGTCCTTTCCCCCCGAACTGCTGCTGAAGGCGCAAGGTCCGGCGCTCGGGCTGAAGGCCGCGATCTTCGATGTCGACGGGGTGCTGACCGACGGCCGCATCTACCTGAGCGAAGCGGGCGAGACGATCAAGGCCTTCGCCACGCTGGACGGCCACGGCATGAAGCTGCTGGCGCAGGGCGGCATCGTGCCCATCGTGATCACGGGCCGGGACTCGCCGGCGGTGCGGCGTCGGGTGGCGGATCTCGGCCTGCCGCATGCCGTCTACGGCGCGAAGAACAAGCTGGCCGCGGCGCAGCCGCTGCTCGATCAGCTGGGCCTGCACTGGGACGAGGTGGCCGCGATCGGCGACGATTGGCCCGACCTGCCGCTCATGGTGCGCGCGGGCTTCGCGTGCGCGCCGGCGCAGGCCCATGCCGAGGTGAAGGCGGTGGCCCATCACGTCACCGCGGCCGCCGGCGGACACGGCGCCGCGCGCGAGTTCTGCGACCTGCTGCTGATGGCGGCGGGCCAGTACGCGCGGCTGCTGCATGGCCACCTCGAAACGCTGGACGGAGGCGGTCACTGATGGCGGCACTCGTTCCGCCGCCGACCGCTCCGCGCCGTCGCGCACAACCGTTGCTGTGGCGTCTGCAGTCGATGCTCGCCAACTACGTGCCGCTGCTGCTGATGGCGGCGCTGGCCGGCTTCACCTGGTGGCTCATCAAGAACACGCCCCAGTTGGAAGCGCCGCGCGAGAAGACCGCGCCCAAGCATGAGCCGGACTACCGGATGAACGGTTTCGAGGTCCAGCGCTTCAGCAGCGACGGGCGGCTCACCGGCCGGATCATCGGCACCGAGATGCGCCATTACCCCGACAACGACACGCTGGAGATCGACAGCCCGCAGCTGCGCGCCTACGGCAAGCTGGACGAGCTGCTGGTGGCCGACGCGCAGCGCGGCGTGTCCAACGGCGACGGCAGCGAGGTTCAGTTGCTCGGCGTCGTGAAGGTCAAGCGCTATCCCAACGGGGATACGGCCAAGGCGCCCGATCTGGAGCTCTACGGCGAGTTCCTGCATGCCTTCGTGCCGCAGCAGCAGATCCGCTCGCACCTCCCGGCGCGTGTCGTCGGCATGGGCGGCGAGATGCAGGTGAAGAGCTTCGTCTACGACCAGTTGACCGGCCGCCTGACCTTCAGCGGCGGCGGTCGCGCGACCTTCGCCGCGCAGCCCGGCGTGCGCCCGTCGCTGCAACCCGCGAAGGCGGCAGCGAAGGCCGCCGGCACTGCCGCCTCCAACGCCGCGACCGGGGCCGCCGCCGCCACTGGTGCCGCCGCGAAGCCGGCTGCCAGACCGGCCAAGGCGGCCTCCGGCACCGCGACCTTCAGCAGCAAGCCATGACCCGACTTGTCTACATCACCGGTGCCTCCAGCGGCATCGGTCAGGCGCTCGCGCTGCAGTACTACCGCGAGGGCTGGAAGCTGGCGCTGGTGGCGCGCCGCGTCGAGGAACTGAGCGCCTGGGCCGAGCAGCAGCAGCTGGCGCCGTCGCGCTGGCGCGTGTACCGCGCCGACGTCAGCGACGTCGAGGCCATCGCGGCCACCGGCCGCCGCTGCATGGACGAGCAGGGCCTGCCCGATGTCGTGATCGCCAACGCCGGCATCAGCATCGGCATGGACACGGCGATCTACGAGGACCTCGCCGTGATGCAGCGCCTCTACGCCACCAACAACATCGGCCTGGCCGCGACCTTCCATCCGTTCATCAGCGCGATGCGCGCGCGACGCAGCGGGACACTCGTGGGCATCGCCAGCGTGGCGGGTATCCGCGGGTTGCCGGGACACGGCGCTTACTGCTCCAGCAAGGCCGCGGTGTTCAGTTATTGCGAGAGCCTGCGCGGGGAATGTCGGCCCGACGGCGTGAAGGTCGTGACGATTGCGCCGGGGTATGTCGATACTCCGCTGACGCGCGAGAACCGCTATGGGATGCCCTTCCTGATGCAGCCGGAAGACTTCGCGCGCAAGGCCTATGCGGCCATCGAGGCGGGGGCGCGGGTGAGGTTCATCCCGTGGCAGATGGGCGTCGTGGCGCGCGTCATGCGGCTGCTGCCGGGCGCGGTCTTCGACCGCCTGCTGGCCGGGCGGCCGCGCAAGCATCGTCAGGGCGAGACCTGACCCTGGCGGCGCACTGCCACGGTCGCTGGCCCTCACCCCTGCCCTCTCCCGCAAGCGGGAGAGGGAGCAAGACAAGGACCGGCACCGCGTGACGCCCGCCCCGGCGACTCAGGGGCTGATCACCCAAAGAAAAAGGCGCTCCGAGGAGCGCCTTTTTCATTGCAAGGCGGGATGGACCCGCCTGCCGTGCGTGGCTCAGTAGCCGCCGCGACCGCCGCCGTAGCTGCCGCCGCCGCCACCACCGTAGCCGCCACCGCCGCCGCCGCCGTAACCGCCGCCGCCGCTACGGCCACCGCCGTAACCGCCGCCGCCGCCACTGCGACCACCGCCGCCGCCACCACCGTAGCCGCCGCCGCCACCACCGCCGTAGCCGCCGCCACCGCTGCGGCCACCGCCGCCGCCGAAGCCGCCACCACCGCTGCGGCCGCCGCCGAAGCCACCACCGCCGCCCGGACGGTCTTCACGCGGACGAGCCACGTTGACCACGATCGCGCGGCCGTCGAGGGCCTGACCGTTCATGCCGTTGATGGCAGCTTGCGCTTCGTCGTCCGTCGACATTTCCACGAAGCCGAAGCCCTTGGAACGTCCCGTCTCACGATCCATCATGACCTTGGCGGAAATGACGGTGCCGAATGGCGCGAATGCCTCCTGGAGCGACTCATCTCGCACGCTGTAAGCGAGGTTGCCCACGTATAGCTTGTTTCCCATGGGGGAAGCCCTTTCAAAACCAAATAACCCAATGTGCTGCTTCAACCCATCGTGAACCACTCATACGAAGGCGCTGCATTCAGGCGATCCGATTATGTGTGACAGGATTGGCGGTTCGCAACGCGTCAAGCTGGTTGTTGTTTTTCAGCTTATGCGCACAAACCCCGAGCAGTGTCAGAGGCGCTCAACAATCTCCGCCCCCGGCATCTTGGTGGGGCAAATCAGACTCCTGACTCGCTGCTTCTGGCCCTGGTGTTTTCCACTATGCGGATGCAACTCTGCTGAAATCGCACAACGTGTCGCCCATCGCACCGCCTCTCCCCCCGACGGACGAGTCGCCAAACCCGGCGCGCCTCCGCATCGTGTCGCTCGTCCCTTCGGTGACGGAACTGCTGTTCGCACTCGGATTGGGCCCCTGGATCGTCGGGCGTACCGGTTTTTGCATTCACCCCGCGGCGGCGGTGTCAGCAATATCAAAGATCGGCGGGACCAAGGACGTCAACCTGCCGAAGCTGCGGGCCCTCGCTCCCACCCATGTGGTGGTCAATGTGGACGAGAACCGGCTCGACACCGTCGAGGCCCTGCGCGACGAGATCCCCCATTTGGTGGTGACGCACCCCTGCGCGCCGGAGGACAACCTCGCCCTGATCGCGCAGATCGTCGAGATGGTGGAGGTTTTTGCCGCCGAACTGGGGGTCAGGTCTGAACCTTCCGGAAGAAAAGATGTCCGGGAAGACGAAGTGCTTTACTCCGAAGCCGCGCTGCCGGATGTCCCCGAACTCCGCGACCGTGCCGAGCGCCTCGCCGCGGAGCTGCAAGGCGAGCTCGCCGCCTGCCGGTCCTTCCGCGCCGATCTCCCGGCGGAGCAGCCCGGGCGCCGGGTGCTCTACCTGATCTGGCGCGCGCCGTGGATGACCGTGGCGCGGGACACCTACATCGCGCGCATGCTCGCCGAGGTGGGCTGGCAGACCTGGCCGCCGGTCGAGGGCGGATCGCACGGCGCCGCGCGTTATCCGGTCGTGACCGGCAGCGAACCCTGGCTGGCGGACATCGACGAGCTGCTGCTCAGCTCCGAGCCCTACCGCTTCGGGGAGGAGCATCTGGCCGAAGCGCAGGCGCTCTGCCCGAACGCCCGCGTGCGGCTGGTCGACGGCGAACTGATCAGCTGGTACGGCCCGCGTGCCGCGGAAGGCCTGCGTTACCTGCGGGAACTGGCCGAGGGCCCCCCGGCCGACGGAAAGCGCCACGCAACTCCGCGATGATCGCGGGCATGAGCACGTCTTCCGCCGCCACGTCGCCTGCGTCGTCTTCAGCGCCGTCCCCCGCTTCGCCGCCGCCCGCGCCCTTCGCGGGCCAGGTCCTGCTGCTGGAGGACGACCCCGCGATCGCCCAGACTGTCTGCTTCGTGCTGGAGCGGGAGGGCTACCGCGTCCGCGCCTGCGGCTGGGTGCACGAGGCACGCGCCGCGCTGGCCGATAACGCGCCGGACCTGGCGATCCTCGACGTCGGCCTGCCGGACGGCAACGGCCTGGACCTGTGCCGCGAACTGCGCCAGGGCCCGCTGGCGCGCCTGCCGGTGCTGGTCCTCAGCGCCCGCAGCGAGGAAGGCGACAAGGTGCTGGGCCTGGAACTCGGCGCCGACGACTACCTCGCCAAGCCGTTCAGCAACCGGGAACTGGTGGCGCGGGTGCGGGCGCTGCTGCGCCGCGCCCAGGCGCCGGTAGAGGCGCCCGCGCCGGCCGTCGCCGGTTTCGTCGTCGAGGCTGAAGGTTCCCGCGTGCGCTTCCACGGCGAGCTGCTGCCGCTGACGCGCCGCGAGCTCGGCCTGATGCTGCGCCTGCTCAAGGCGCCCGGTCGCATCCACAGCCGCGACAGCCTGCTGGACGCCGTCTGGGGCATGGACGCCGACAGCGGCGACCGCACCGTGGACACCCACATCAAGACCCTGCGCGCCAAGCTGCGCCAGGTGCGCCCCGACCTCGACCCGATCCGCACGCACCGCGGCATGGGCTATTCGCTGGAGTGACGGCGGATGCGCCTCGGCCTGCGACTGTTCCTCGGCTTCTTCCTGGTGGCGGGGCTGAGCGCCTTCATCCTGCTGCGCGTCGTGCTGGGCGAGTTCAAGCCCAGCGTGCGCGAGGTGATGGAGGACATGATGGTCGACACCGCCAACCTGGTGGCGGCGCTGGCGCGTGACGAGCTCGCCGCGATGCCGCCGGGCGGCAACCTGAGCGGCACACGGTTCGCGCAGCGGGTTCGCGACTACGCCGAGCGGCCCGTGGACGCGCGCATCCTCAGCGCGCGCAAGCGCTCGCTGGACTTCCGCATCTACGTCACCGACGCCACGGGGCGGGTGGTGCTGGACACCAGTCCCACCTCGGCGGTGGGGCAGGACTACTCGGCCTGGAACGACGTCGCGCGCACGCTGCGCGGCGACTACGGCGCGCGCACGACGCCGGAGCGGCTCACGCCCTACGGCAACGCGGGCGACCTGGGCAACGGCAAGGACCCGCAGGGCAGTCCGGTGATGTACGTGGCCGCGCCGGTCCGCGTCGGGGACCGGACGATCGGCGTCGTCACCGTCGCCAAGCCGGCCGCGGCGGTCCAGCAGATCATCTTCCGCGCCGAGCGCCGCATCTGGATCGCCGGGCTGTCGCTGCTGGCGGTGTCGCTGGCGGTGGGCGTGGCGGTGACCGTGTGGATGATCGCGGCGGTGCGCCGCCTGCGCCGCTACGCCCAGGAGGTGCAGATGGGCCAGCGCCAGGTGCCGCCCAAGGTACCCGGCGAGCTCGGCGACCTGGCGCACGCGATGGATGCGATGCGGGAACGGCTGGACGGGCGGGAGCGCCTCGAACACATGGCGCGGGCGCTGACGCATGAGCTGAAGAGCCCGCTGGCCGCGCTGAGGGGCGCCGGCGAACTTCTGCAGGAAGAGCTGCCCGGCGCCGACCGCCAGCGCTTCGCCGCGCAGGTGGTCTCGCAGAGCGAGCGCATGACGGAACTGGTCGAACGCCTGCTCGCGCTGTCCACGCTGGAACTGCGGCGCGGGCCGGAGCATCCCCGCCCGGTGGCCCTCGTCGGCGCGGTCGACCAGGTGCTGGCGCTGCTCGGCGACCGGCTGGCACAGCAGTCGTTGACGGTACGCTGGCTGCGCCGCGACGCGGTGGAGCTGCAGGCGGACGCCGAGATGCTGGCGCTGGCCATCAGCAACCTGCTGACGAACGCGATCGACTTCGCGCCGTCCGGCTCCGAGCTGACGCTGCAGGTGGGCATCGAGTCGGCGAGCGGCGCCCACGGCGCCAGCGCGTTCTTCGAACTTCGCGATCACGGCCCCGGTGTACCGGCGGGTGCGTTCGCGCAACTGGGCGAGCGCTTCTTCTCGACCGCCCGGCCGGGCAGCCTGCGCAAGGGCTCCGGCCTGGGCCTGGCCATCGTGCGTCAGATCGCGGGCCTGCATCGCGGCGAGTTGCGCTTCGAACCCGCCGAGCCGGGCCTGCGCGTGCGGCTCGCTTTCCCGCTCTTCACGGCCGCTTCACAAACTTCGTCCTGAACTCACCGCCCCTGCCGAGACTGCCGCCTTCTGTGGATTGCCGAGGGGCAAGGAGAAGGACGATGCAGAGGAAGGCGCTGTGGTGGAAGCTGGTGATCCTGGGCGGGGTGACGCTGCTGCTGATGTTCGTGCTGATGCGGATCGGCTGGCTCGTGGATGAACGCCAGGGACGGCAACGCGCCGCGGAGGCCGGCGTCGCCGCGGCGCAGGCGGGGCCGCAGGTGCTGCTGGGCCCGATCGTGCAGCGCAGCTGCACGGAGGAATGGTCGACCGTCGCCGCCAACGGCGCGGCGAGCACCGCGCGGCGCGACTTCATCGTGTCGACGATGCCGGCCGAACTCTCGGTGGACGGCACGCTCAACCAGGAGCCGCGCCGACGCGGTCTGTTCAAGATCAACGCCTACGCCGCGCAGGTGGCGATGCAGGCGCGCTGGCATTCCCTGGAAGCGTTGACGCCGAAGGCGGAGCACGCCGGCAAGCTTCAATGCGACGCCCCGCGGGTCGTGGTGGCCGTCAGCGATTCCCGCGGGCTGCGTGTCGTCGGGATCAAGCGCGGCGACGCGCCGCTGGCGGTACGCCCCGGCACCCGGAACGACAGCTACCCGCGCGGTCTGCACGCGGTGCTGCCCGAGCAGCCGCTGACCGAGCCGCTGGCGCTGGCCGTGTCGATGAACCTGATCGGCATGACCGACTTCGGCGTGGTGCCGGCCGCGTCGGCGACGCAGGTGAAGCTGCGCGCGGACTGGCCGCATCCGAGCTTCGGCGGCCGCTTCCTGCCGGTGTCGAGCACCATCGACGCCAAGGGTTTCGAGGCCAGCTGGCAGGTCTCCGAACTCGCGACCACCGCGCTGCGCGACGTCGCGGCCGGCCGCGCGATGCCCGGCATCGATCGCGATCCGGAAGCGGGCGGCTATCCGTCCGCGTCGACCGGCAATGCCAAGGGGGAATCGATCGCCGACACGCTGGCCTTCTCGATGATCGACCCGGTCAACCCTTACGTCATGAGCGACCGCGCCATCAAGTACGGCCTGATGTTCATCGTGCTGACTTTCGTGAGCGTGGGTCTGCTGGAGCTGCTGTCCCGCCGCCGCGTGCACCCGGTGCAGTACCTGCTCGTCGGCCTGGCAATGACGCTGTTCTTCCTGCTGCTGCTCAGCCTGTCCGAACACCTGAGCTTCGCGCTGTCCTATGCGCTGGCGGCGGGCGCGGCGATCGGGCTGCTGACCTTCTACGGGGCGGCCATGCTCGGAACGGCGCTGCGCGGCCTGGGGTTCGGCGCGCTGGTGGCGGTGCTCTACGGCGCGCTGTTCATCCTGCTGAACCTGGAGAAGGCCTCGCTGGTGGTCGGCGCCTCGCTGCTCTTCGCGGTGCTGGCGGCGGTCATGACGCTGACGCGGCGCATCGACTGGTACGCGCTGAACGGGCGCACTGCGGAGCAGCCGGAGCAAGAGGCCGTCGGCTCCTGGTGACAACGAGGTTGCCGGCCGCCCGTGGCTCGGTCAGCATGGGTCTTCACAGACCCATCACGACAAGAGAGACATGGGCGGAGACAACCCAAGCACCGACCGCGACGCGGCGCCCGAGACCGCCTCGGGCCGCTTCGATTTCATCATCGTGGGTGCCGGCACCGCCGGCTGCCTGCTCGCCAACCGGCTCAGCGCCGACACGTCCAAGCGCGTGCTGCTGCTCGAAGCCGGCGGCCGCGACGACTACCACTGGATCCACATCCCCGTCGGCTACCTCTACTGCATCGGCAATCCGCGCACGGACTGGCTGTTCAAGACGGAGCCCGACGCGGGCCTGAACGGACGCAGCCTGCGCTATCCGCGCGGCAAGGTGCTGGGCGGGAGCTCGAGCATCAACGGGATGATCTACATGCGGGGTCAGACCCGCGACTACGACGGCTGGGCCGAATCAGCCGGCGACGACGCGTGGCGCTGGGACGCGGTGCTGCCCTACTTCCGCGAGCATGAAGATCACTGGCGTCTGGACGAAGGCGCCGAGCGTCCGCCCGGTTTCGACCCGGCGATGCACGGACACGGCGGGGAGTGGCGGGTCGAGAAGCAGCGGCTGCGCTGGGCGGTCCTGGACGCGTTCGCGGCGGCGGCCCAGGAGGCCGGCATTCCGGCGACGCCCGACTTCAATCGCGGCAACAACGAGGGTGTCGGCTACTTCGAGGTCAACCAGCGCAACGGCTGGCGCTGGAACACGGCGAAGGCCTTCCTGCGGCCGGCCTGCTACCGGCGTCCCAACTTCGAGATGTGGACCGGCGCGCATGCGCAGCGGCTGCTGTTCGAGCAGGTCGACGGCGCGGTCCGCTGCGACGGCGTGCTCGTGCGCACGCCTCACGGGCTGGAGACGGTCCGCCTGAACCCGGGCGGCGAAGTGCTGCTCGCGGCCGGTGCGATCGGGTCGCCGCAACTGCTGCAGCTGTCGGGCCTCGGGCCGGCGGCGCTGCTGGAACAGCATGGCATCGACGTCGTGAAGGACCTGTCCGGCGTCGGCGCCAACTTGCAGGATCACTTGCAGATCCGCGCGGTCTTCCAGGTCGACGACGTGAGCACGCTCAACACGCTGGCGTCGAGCTGGTTCGGCAAGGCGCGGATCGGGCTCGAATACGCACTGCGCCGCACCGGGCCGATGAGCATGGCGCCTTCGCAGCTCGGCGCGTTCGCGAAGAGCGGACCGGACAAGGATTGGCCCGATCTGCAGTACCACGTGCAACCGCTGTCGCTGGACGCGTTCGGCGAGCCGCTGCACGCGTTCAACGCGTTCACGGCGAGCGTCTGCAACCTGAATCCCACGAGCCGCGGCACGGTCACGATCCGCAGCGCGGAGGCGGCCGATGCGCCGCGGATCGCGCCCAACTACCTGAGCACCGCCGAGGACCGCGAGATCGCCGCGCGCAGCCTGCGGCTGACGCGGCGCATCGTCGAGCAGCCGGCGCTGTCGCGCTACCGGCCGCGCGAGCACAAGCCCGGCGTCGAGTTCCAGACGGACGAGGAGCTGGCGCGCCTGGCCGGCGACATCGCCACGACGATCTTCCACCCGGTCGGCACCTGCCGCATGGGGCGGGCCGACGATGAGACCGCCGTCGTCGACAGCCGGCTGCGCGTGCGAGGGGTGTCCGGCCTGCGCGTCGTCGATGCGAGCGTCATGCCGACGATCACCAGCGGGAACACGAATTCGCCCACGCTGATGATCGCGGAGCGCGCCGCCGCGTGGCTGCGCGCGGGGGAGTGATCGGACGCCGGACCGGCGCCGATCACAGGACCGTCAGGCGCTGAAGCGTTCCTCGATGTAGGCCAGCAGCGTGCGGATGGTCTGGGCTTCGCCGCCGACCGGGCGACCCGGACGCGCGATGTCGTTCCAGGCGAACAGGTCGATGTGCAGCCAGTCCTGCTCGGCCGGGACGAAGGCTTCGAGGAACAGCGCCGCGTTGATCGCGCCGGCCAACGCGCTGCGGCCGGTGTTCACGATGTCGGCGATGCTCGACGTGATGCCTTCCTTGTACGGCGCCCACAGCGGCATGTGCCACAGCGGATCGTCCATCTTCAGGCCGAGGTCGACCAGGTCGCGGCCCGTGTCCATGTGCTTGGTGAACAGCGCCGGCAACTGCGCGCCCAGCGCGATGCGGGCCGCGCCGGTCAGCGTGGCCAGGTCGATGATCAGCTCGGGCTTGGACTCGACGGCGTAGGCCAGCGCGTCGCACAGGATCACGCGGCCTTCGGCGTCGGTGTTGCCGATCTCGATGTGCAGGCCGGCGCGGGTCTTGATGACGTCGCCAGGACGATAGGCGTTGCCGCTGATCGAGTTCTCCACGGCCGGGATCAGCACCTGCAGGCGCACCGGCAGCTTCAGCGCCATGATCAGCGTGGCCAGGCCCAGCGTGTTGGCCGCGCCGCCCATGTCCTTCTTCATCTGGCGCATGCCGTCGGCCGGCTTGATGTCCAGGCCGCCGGTGTCGAAGCACACGCCCTTGCCGACCAGCGTCAGCCGGGGGTGCTTGTCGCTGCCCCAGTTCAGCTCGATCAGGCGCGGCGCGCGGGTGCTGGCGCGGCCGACGGCGTGGATGGCCGGGAAGTTCTTCTTCAGCAGGTCGTCGCCGACGATCTCCTTGAACTTGGCGCCGTGCTGCTTGCCGACGACGGCCGCGGCCTTCGAGAGCTCTTCCGGGCCCATGTGCTCGGCAGGCGTGTTGACCAGGTCGCGCACGGCGGTCATCGCGGTGGCGATCGCCAGGCCGCGCTGGCCGTCCGGGCTGTTCTTGACGAGCAGCTGGGCCGGCTCGCGCTTGCGCGGCTTGTAGAGGTCGAACTGGTAGCAGCCCAGCTCCCAGGAGAGCGCGGCGGCCTCGTCCTGCAGCGGCAGGCCGTCGGGCGAGAGCGTGTAGCTGCCTTCAGGCAGCGCGAGCGGCAGGGCCGACAGCGCGAACGGGTGGGCGGCGTGCGCCACGCCGGCGAAGACCTGCGCCAGCTTGCCGTCCTCGCCCGGCACCAGCGCGAAGGTGTCCGGCGCGGCGGAGAAGCCCAGCGTCGCCAGCCATTGCTGGGTGCGCTTGGGCAGCTTCGGGGCCAGGGCCTGGTAGGCGGCGCGATCCAGCGCCAGGATGGGCGTGGCGCGAGCCACCGAGTTCTTGAATTGGACGTTCATCGATGCACCGGCTCGCCGCGGGTCGCGCGGACAGCCGGCCTTGGGGGTTGGCGGTGAGCCATTCTCGCTCGGGCAGCCGTACTTCCGCCGCCGCTGGCCCTCACCCCCACCCTCTCCCGCAGTGCGGGAGAGGGGGCCACCCCAGTGCTCCTGCTACGAATGGCTCAGTGCATTCTCACTCCCTCTCCCGCACCGCGGGAGAGGGTGGGGGTGAGGGGCGCGCGCAGCGCGCGGGGTCGGGGAATAGCTCAGCAGGATTGCCGCAGGCGGGACAGCAGCGACTGCGCTGCGGCGGTCGTACCGGCCGGCGCATTGGGGCTGGCGGCGGACATCGCCGGGTTGTCCTGGGCGGCCTGGATCAAGCGCTGGGCCGCCGCCGGTCCCGGCAGCACCGGTCCGATGAAACAGACCCGTTCCCCCTGCCCGATCAGCAGCGTCGGGAAGGTCTCGACCTCCAGATCGTCGACCAGCTCCGAATCGTCCTCGATGTCCACCCACAGGAAACGGGCGCCGGGATGCTGCTGGCGCAGCGCGGCGAAGTCGTCCCGATAGGTGTCGCAGGTCCGGCACCAGGCGGCGCACAGGCAGGCGACCAGGAGGTCGGGGGACCCTTCGGAGGCGGGCGCCGGCAGCGGTGACGAAGACGACATCGTGGACATGGGCCCGGAGCTTAGCCGAGTTGCTTCCGACTCGAATCTGTTCGCAATACGTCCAAGGCACCATTTTGGTGCCGGAGGCGTGACGATGGCGCGAGCTTTGTTCAGATTTGTGAGGAGGCTGTCAACGGCGTGCCGACGGCCCGCGTTAGCTGGCACAAAGCGGCTATTGCAAGCGGTCTCCCCCCGCTCCAAGCCGCCGAAAGGCAAGAAGGTCCCCGACCATGATGAAGTCCCAAACCCGCACCGAATCCCAGCCGCGCCGCCTCCCGATGCCGGAACTGGCGCAGCACGACAAGGGCCGCAAGCACGAAGCCTTCGAAGTCGCCAGCCTGGGCTGCGACCGCCGCAGCGTCGCGCGCGCCCTGCGCTTCGACCGCAAGCGCTGATTCCCTGAGCGGAGCCGCCCCGAGTCCGGGCGGCGGCCCCGCCCACCCAGCGCCTCCGCGCCGCGCCTGTCAGTCCTCGTCGTCCGGAGACTGCAAGGGCGCCAGCAGCCGGTCGATCTCGTCGGCGCTGAACTTCTCCAGACGCTCCCCGCCATCGCGGCCCAGCAGGCCGTCCGCCAGCGCCCGCTTGCGGGCCTGCAGTTCGAGCATCCGCTCCTCGATCGAGCCCTCGATCGCCAGTTGATGGACGAACACCGGCCGGGTCTGGCCGATCCGGTGCGCGCGGGCATGGGCCTGCGCGTCGACCGCCGGGTTCCACCACGGGTCCACCTGGATGACGGTGTCCGCCGCCGTCAGCGTCAGCCCCACGCCCCCGGCCTTCAGGCTGACCAGCATCAGCGGCGCCTCGCCCGCCTGGAAGCGCCGCACCACCTCCCCCCGCTTGCCTTCCGGCGTTTCGCCGGTCAGCTTCATCAGCGGGATCCGCAGCTCGACCATCGCGGCCCCGATCAGGTCCAGCATCCCGGTGAACTGGGAAAAGATCAGGATCGTCCGCCCCTGGGCGATCATCTCGGGCACCTTCTCCTGGATCCATTCCAGCTTGGCGGCTTCCATTCCATGGGGGAGCGCAATACCCGGCACCAGCCGCGGATCGCAGCAGACCTGACGCAGCTTCAGCATCGCATCCAGCACGGACATCAAGCCGGTGCCGAAGATCTCCGAATCCTTCAACAACCGCCGCACCAGGTGGTCGGCGCCGATCCGGACGCTTTCGTACAGCTGGCGTTGACGCCCTTGCAGCGGGATGCGCTGGGTGAGCACCGTCATCGGCGGCAGGTCCTTGGCGACTTCCTCCTTCAGCCGGCGGAGGATGAACGGCCGCACGCGCGACGCCAGTTCCCGGGCGCGGCGGGCGTCGCCGGTCTGCTCGATCGGCTTGCGCCAATGCCGCGCAAAGGAGCGCGACTCGCCGAGGTAGCCCGGCATCAGGAAGTCGAACTGCGTCCAGAGTTCGCCCAGGTGGTTCTCGAGCGGCGTGCCGGTCAGCACGAGCCGCTGATTCGCCTGGAGCCGGCGCAGCGCGCGTGCCGCCCGGGAGCGGGGGTTCTTCACCGCCTGGGCCTCGTCCAGCACCAGCACCGAGAACGTCGGCTTCGAGAGCGCCCGCACTTCGCGCCAGGCCAGTCCGTAGCTGCACAGCAGCAGGTCGATGTCGCCGAGGCGCTTCATCACCTGCGCCCGCTCCGCCGGATCGGACAAGGTGGCCACGCGCAGGTCGGGCGCGACGCGCGCGGCTTCCTGTGTCCAGTTGAAGATCAGGGAGGTGGGCGCGACGACGAGCGCCGGTGCCGTCAGCCGTCCGGCCTGCTTCTCGACCAGCAGATGCGCCAGTGCCTGCGCGGTCTTGCCCAGGCCCATGTCGTCGGCCAGGATCCCGCCGAGCTCCTGGCGCGCCAGGTACTGGAGCCAGGCCAGGCCCTGCAGCTGATAGGGGCGCAGCGTGATGCCCAGGCCTTCGGGCGGCGTCGACGCCGGCGGCGGGCCGGCATCGCGCAGGCGTTCCCACATCGTTCGAAGCTCGTCGGCACCGAAGACCTGCCAGCGGCTGTCCGGCATGTCGAGCGCCGCCAGCCGGGCCGCTTCCCACGAGGTGAGCTTCACCGGTCCGCGCCGTGAGCGCTGTGCGACGAGCACGTCCAGCAGGTTGAGCATCAGCCGCTTCAGCGGCGCCGCCGTCGAGTGGAGCCGGCGCCCTCCCGGCGCCTTCAGGCTGATGATGGCGTCGTCATCGATGCCGGCGATCGCGTCCGCGTAGAGCCAGCGACGGTCCTTGCGCAGCAGGTCCCAGATCATCGGCGCCAGGTCGACGCGCTGCCCTTGCACCGTCACGCCCAGGCTCAGCATCCAGGAGCCCTTGCGGCGTGAGAGCGCCAATGTCGGCAGGCGGTCGCCAGCGCCCGCGGCGGGCGCGATGGCGGTCTGGACGTCGACCGGCTCCTCGTCCTCCGGCTGGATCTCCAGCGACCACGCGTCGATCGCAACGCTGTGGTGCGCGAAGCCGGGCAGGAAGTCGATCTCCCAGCCCAGCTTGCGCAGCCGGGGCACTTCGTCGGCGGCAAAGTCGGGGAACAGGTCTTCCTGCTCCAGCGTCCAGCACGGGGTCAGGCCTCGCCCGAAGGAGGCGTCGCGCCACTGCAGCATCTCGACATCCACCGGATGCAGCGGCAACGCCTGCCATTGCTCCAGCGCCGCGGGATCCGACGGCCACCGTTCCAGCCGCAGCAGCGACACGCGATCGCCGCGCGGGCCCAGCTTGCCGTGCGGCCGCAGGCCGAGCAGGCCGTCGCCGCGGTTGAGCGTCTGCAGGATCAGTTTCGGCGGGAGCGGGGAAGGCGGCGCGGTCATCGAAGGGGCATTGTCGACGCCCCGCCGGACTGTCGGCTCGAGGCGTCTCCCCGGAGACGGCTCAGCCTTCCTTGCGTTCCTTCCCGTCCTTCCCTTCCTTTGGCGTGCGCGGCTTGGGCAGGCCCGTCTTCGCGAAGTCCGCCGGCACACGCATCAGCGCGGCCTCGGGTTCGACGCGCCGGATGTTGCGCAGCTGGTAGTTCTGTTCGCCGCTGCGCGGATCCTTGGTCTGGGTGCTGACGGTCACCTTCAGGTCGGGCGAGGTCCACACCTCGCGCGAGATCACGATCGGCTTCTCGTTGCCGATCTTGCCCGCGGGGATGGTGCGCGTCGCGCGGCTGCCGGTGACCTTGAGCCCGTCGATCTCCTTGGGCGCCAGGGTGTCCGGCTGCCCGTCCTGTCCGTTGAGCTGGCCGTTGAGGATCATCGGCTCGATGCGCATCGCCACGGCCGGCGGCAGGGGCGACATCGGCGCCAGCGGGCCCAGGGCGCCCGGCGGCGTCTCGACGCGGATGACGCGGACCTCCTGGCTGCTCTCGCCCGGGGCGATCACGACCGGCGTCGCGATGCGTGTGTTGACGTGGACCGTGGGAGCCGCAGGCGCCGCCGGAGGCTTGGGCGCCTCGGCGCGCTGCGTCGTTTCGCCGTGGCCGAAGTTCTCGCGCGCCCAGTCGCGCATCTTCCGGCCGTACTCGCGCATCTTGTCGTTGTAGTCCCGCATCTTGTCCTGGTACTCGCGCATGCGTTCGCCGTACTCGCGCTGGGCCTCGGCGTCCACGCGGCCACCGCCGAGATAACGCGCGGTCTTGCGCTCGGGATCGAGCAGCCAGTTCTCGCCGCTCACGGCGTCGCGGAGATAGACCACCTTGCGCCCCTGGCGTTCGACTTCCTGGCGCGTCCGGCCTTCGCCGTCGCGGCACAGCTGGCTGGTCTGCTGATGGACGATGCGATTGCCGTCGGCCAGCGGCTGGACGGTTTCATGCACCGCCTGGGCGCAATACGGGGCGCCCTTGACGACTCGTTCCGTACTGAGGATGTGCATCGCGACGCCGGATTCGGCGATCAGCTCGCCGACGTCGGGCACGGGCGGCACCGGAGGAACCGGCGGGACGACGGCCGGCATCGTCGGCGGTGTGGGGCGCGCGTCCGGATCCGGCGACGCGTGCGCGGCGGGCTGGGCCTGGACCGCGACGGCGGCAAGCGCCAGGGCGAGGGTGGTGAGAGAAGTCTTCATGGCGGTCTCCAGGGAGGGAAGCAGGGCGTCGTTCAGGGGGAGCGGAGAGGGAATCGCAGGGAATCGGGAACTCGGCGGTATCGGATCGATCAGGGCATGACCCGCATCGCGAGCACATCGCCCGAGACGTGCACCAGCAACTCGGCGCGCACCGGCGCGGCGGCATCGGCGGGGTCGTAGGGCAGTCCCAGCAAGGCCAGTCGCTCACGCGGGACTTCCGCAGGAACCAGCCAGGCGTTGCCGGTCCCGGCCTTTTCGAAGGCGGCCCAGCGGTCGGCGGACACCAGCACGATGAAGCCGCTGCCGGGATTGCCCATGACCGTGGCGCCCGATTCGCCCGGCGGCGCGGAACCGAGCAGCCAGACGCAGGCGACCAGCACGGAGGCGCACAGGGCCGGGCCGGCGAGCGCCCATCTCCAGCGGCCGGCCTTGGCCGCCTTCTGGCGGACGGCGAACTGCTGGCGCATGGCGAGCAGCACCGCGTCGTCGCGCTCGACCGGCGGCGTGCGCTGGCGCAGCTCCTGGGCCACGGCCCACAGCCAGTCGGCCAGGCGCGCGGAGCGGGGCGGGGAGGTGTCGGTGGTCTTCATCATGCGGACTTCGATGAGCGTTCGTTCGCGTCCGCCGGAGCGGACGACAGGGGCCGGGACTCGTCCTGCAGCGCGGCCAGCAGGCGCGCCCGGCCCCGGTGGAGGCGGGTGCGCAGCGTGTTGAGCTCGACGCCGGCGATGCGGGCGGCCTCGGCGTAGGCCCGCTCCTGCAGATCGACCAGCACGATGGCTTCGCGGAAGGTCCAGGGCAGCGTCTGCAGCGCGGCCCAGACGCGGGCCTGGTCCTGCGCGCGGACCAACTGCTGCTCCGGCGCATCGGCGGGATCCTGATGACGCTCGTCGGCGTCTTCGTCATGGGCGACCGGCAGGTCCCGCCAGCGCGCCAGCAGGTGATGCCGCGCCACGCCGGCGAGGTAGGCGCCCAGCGGGCCTCTGCCGGGATCCCAGCCCTCGGGGCGACCGGCGAATTGCACGAAGGCCTCCTGCATCGCGTCCGCCGCGAGGTCGGACTGGCCGCACAGCGCCAGCGCATAGCGGTAGACGCCGGGCGACTCGCTGCGATACAGCGGCTCCAGCGCGCCGGCGTCGCCCTGGCGCAGCCGGCGGACCAGCGCTTCGCTGGCGGCGGCGTGGGTGGGCGACGCGTCGCGCTCGCTCCTGGCGCCGGCGGGGGCGCCGGGGTCGGCAGGATCGGGGCGGGCGCGGCCGGCCAGGCGGGTCCAGAAGCTCATCGGGCGTTCGGCGTGCGTTGCGTGGTGGGCATGTTGAACGTATTGCGCGAGCGGTCCGGAAAGTTCCCGGCTCGCACAGAAGAATTTGCGCGTCGACGCCGTGACATGAGGCGCCCGCGCCGCGTGTCCGCTGCGGGGGGCCAACCTCCCCCGTGTTTCAGGGGAATGACACCTTCACACCACACCGGGCGAACCACGCCCAAATGGCAAGAACAGTGCACCGTGCGATGTGCGCAAATCGTTTTCGATGGGGCCATTTCACGCAAGTGAGCGCCGGCCAACCGTTCCATCTTGGTGCATGCGCCGGGTGAAAACCCCAAGTGCGTGCATGGGGGTGCGGTCCTAGCATCCACCCCACTCGACGCGACACCCGTCCCGCGCCGGCGACAAGCCGGCACCAATGGGGGTTGCCTACGGGGGCTGAGGAGACAAACAGATCAAACCAACACCAACGAATAACAGTGACACTGTCACAATTCGCGGGCACCTGAATCAGGTGCCCGTTTTGTTTTGGTGGCCAGGTTTTGCGCGCGTCCAGCGATCGTTCTCGGCCCGTCTTCGCGGCCCCGGGGCCGCTCTTGCGAGTCGTTGCAGATGATCGAGTTGTTGACCGCGGCCGTGGCGTCGCTGATGGCCGGATTTGTCGATGCCGTCGTGGGCGGCGGCGGGCTGATCCTGGTGCCCGCGCTGTTCAGCCTCTATCCGGGTGCCGCGCCGGCCACCCTCTTCGGCACCAACAAGGGCGCCTCCATCTGGGGGACGGCCTGGGCCACCCACCAATATGCCAAGCGCGTGACGCTGCCGTGGCTGGCGCTCATGCCGGCGGCCGCCGCGGCGCTGGTCGGCAGCTTCGCCGGCGCCTGGGCCGTCACACAGGTGGACCCGAGCGGCCTGCGCAAGGCGCTGCCGGTCATCCTGCTGGGCGTGCTGCTGTACACGCTGGCGAAGAAGGACCTTGGCCGCCACCACGCGCCGCGCCACGAGGCGGCGACGCAGACGCTGATCGCCAGCATCATCGGCCTGACCATCGGTTTCTATGACGGCTTCTTCGGGCCGGGCACGGGCAGCTTCTTCGTCTTCCTGTTCGTGCGGCTGCTGGGCTTCGACTTCCTGCATGCGTCCGCGACCGCCAAGCTGATGAACACGGCGACCAACTTCGCCGCGCTGGTGCTGTTCGCCTGCAAGGGCCACGTCTGGTGGCACGTCGCGGCGGTCATGGCCGTCGCCAACGTCGTCGGCAGCCTGGTCGGCACGCGCCTGGCCCTGGCCAAGGGCGCGGGCTTCGTGCGCGGCATGTTCGTCGTCGTGGTGTCGCTGCTCATCCTCAAGACCGGCTACGACGCCTTCCTGCGCTGACCTGCCGGGTTGACCTCCCAGGCGTCGCGTGCCGCCCCGCGGGCACGCCAGACGCCCTCAGAACAACACACCCCTCGCTTTCCGCCAAAGGCGGGATGTCGACGGCCCATCGCCCGGGCTACCATCTGTCCAAACAACCGCTGACCACCATGCCTGTCGATCCTCAACTCCGCGCGCTGGATATCGAGATCCCCACCCAGCCGGACGTGCTGGTCAAGCTCTCGCTGCTGATGGCCGACGAGGACATCGACCTGCAGGCCGTCTCGGGCCTGGTGGAGACCGACATGGCGCTCGCCGCCGCGGTGCTCAAGGCGGTGAACTCCTCGCTGTACGGCCTGCGCGGCCGGGTGCAGACGGTGCACCAGGCGCTGACCTACCTCGGCATGCGCGAGGTCGCCGCGATCACCTTCGAGATGGGCCTGCGCGCCGCCTTCCCGCCGGCTGTCGAACTGGAACCGGTCTGGACCCGCGCCGCCAAGCGCGGCCTGCTGATGGGCCGCATGGGCCAGATGCTGGGCGTCGACCCGTGGGCGGCGCATTCGGCGGGCCTGTTCGAGGAATGCGGCAAGGCGGTGCTCTACCGCCATGCACCGGGACACTACCCGGCGATGCTGCGCGCCACCAGCAGCGACAAGGAACTGGTCCAGCTGGAGCACACCGCTTTCGGCGTCAGCCACGACGCGCTGGGCGCGGCGCTGTGCGAGAGCTGGGGGCTGGCGCCCGCCGCGGTCGCCAGCGTGCGCTATCACGTGCAGCTGCAGCATGACCTGGTGATGCCCGAGGCGATGCAGCGCCGCGGCGTCGGTGCAATCTCGCTGGTCGCGTGGACGCTGATGAACAAGCCGGAAGCGCTGGACGAGACAGTGATGGAGATCGCGCCCCAGGCGCAGCTCGACGAGACGCTGATGCTGCGCGCCGCGCGCCGCGTCGAAGAGCAGCTCCAGCAGGCCGAATCCCGCGGCCGCTGAGTCCCGACCTCACGTCCCCTCACGATGCGAGGCAGAGCCGGTCGCGTCCCATGTGCTTGGCGAGGTAGAGCGCCTCGTCCGCCGCCTGCAGCAGCGCTTGCGGGCTCAGATAGGGGTGACCCGGCTGCGAAGCCGCCAGGCCCGCGCTGATCGTCACGATGCCGTCGTCCGAGGTGCCGCCCGGCAGGGCTCCATGCGGCACGGCGAGCGCGCGCCAGCTCTCGCGCAGCGTTTCGAGCAGACCTTGCGCCGAGTCGATGTCGAGCCCGGGCAGCAGCACCGCGAACTCTTCGCCGCCCAGACGGGCGACGAGGTCGGTGTCGCGCTGGAAATGCTCGGCGAGCAGCCGAGCGAGTCGCCGCAGCACTTCATCGCCGGCGCCGCGGCCGTGGTGCTCGTTGAACGGCTTGAGGTGGTCGACGTCGAGGATCGCCAGCGCCAGCCGTCCCTGATCGCGCTGGGCGCGTTTGAACTCCCGCCGCAGCGCGGCATCGAACTCACGCCGATTCGCGATGCCAGTCAACGCGTCGTGGCGTTCCATCGACGCGAGCTCGCGCCGTTTCGCCTCCAGGGAACGCTCCGCCTGCTGCAGCGCGCGATGCTGGCGGGCGATCTCTTCCCGCAACTCGCGCCCCCTCGACTGCTCGCGATGCAGTTCGTCGCCGAGCGAAGTCCGGACATGGTCCAGCGCCTGCTCCAGCTGCAGCAGTTCTCGCGGGCGCGGTTCGCCGGGTTCGAGCCAGGTCAGCGACTGCGGCGGTAACGTGGGATCGAAGCGGCTGGCCTGCTCGGACAGATGGCTCAACTGGCGCAGCAGCCAGCGGTCCAGCATGAGCGCAGCGATCAGGCCGAGCGCCGTCGCCAGGCACAGATGAATCAGGGCGGAGCGCAGCAGCGGATCGCGTCGCAGCGTGTCGCCGACGGTCGAGGCCGAGGCCTGCAATCGCAGTTCGCCGCTGCCGGCGAGCGAGAACTCGGCGCTGTGGCCGGCTTCCCCGTCGTCATCGGACAGCGCGCGGAACTGCTCGCCGTTGTGCGTGCGCAGCTCGACGCGGCGCAGGTTGTGGCGGGTGAGGATGTGATGCAGCAGGCCGTTCAACGCTTCGGGCCGCTCCAGTCGCTGCTGGAAGCTGTAGGCCAGCGGTCCCGCGTAGAGGAGCGGGATGGCGCTCAACTCGGCGTCGGCCTCGGCGGCGCGGCGCTGCGTGGTCTCGCGCAGCTGCCAGCCGCTGGACAACGCGACCAGCAGCAGTCCGAGCACGAACAGCGCCAGCAGGGGGCGGGCGCCCACCGAAAGGCGGATGGCTTTCTGGATCATGCGTGGATGCCGAGCTTGCGACGGAAGTCGCGCTATACACCGTCAAGTCATCGTCGGGCCATTGTGCCGAGCCGTGTTCGCTGGTTTCCCCGGGGAAACTCCAAGGAGGGACGGGTCTCAGAATGGCCCCCCACCAAACAAGGGGAGGCAAGGGAAGGCGATGAGACGAACAGCGGTGGCCGCGTGGCTCCTGTCCGCGGCCGGCGCGGTCTGCGCGGATCCGGGTTACTACCTCGTGCGTCCGTACAGCGAGTCCGGCCAGACGACGCTCGACCTGCGCTACTGGCATGTGGATCCGCCGGACGAGGCGCCGACGCTGTGGCCCGAGATCGGCCTGCGCTACGGTGTGAACTCGCGATGGAGCACCGAACTGCTGCTGAGCTGGATCGGTCCGACGCTGCACGAGCAGACCTTGAGTTCGATCAACTGGGTCAACCAGATCCTGTTCACGCAGGGCGACACGCCCTACGACCTGGGTCTGCATCTGCAGGTCATCCGCAACCGCGGGCAGGGCAACGCGATGGAGGTCGGGCCGATCTTCCAGACCGAATGGGGGATGACGCAGCTCAACCTGAATGTCTTCTTCACCCATTCCGACGGGGCGCGTCGCCAGAACCTGACGAAGCTCCAGTGGCAGGCCCTGCATCGATGGCAGCCGGGATGGCGCCTCGGCGTCCAGGGCTTCGCGGAGCCGAAGTCGTGGCGCGCCGGACCCGTCGTCCGGTTCGACCTCGGCGGGCACGCGGAACTGACGGCGGCCTACCTCTGGGGGAACACCTACCGGAGCCGTGGGGACATGCTGAGCGCCGCCCTCCAGGTCGGGTTCTGAAACCTAGAATCCGCCCGCCCCGTTCACCTTCATTCCGAAGGTGCGCGAGGCAGCGTTCTCAGGGCGGGGTGAAAGTCCCCACCGGCGGTATCCGCGGCGCGGTCGACAGACCGACGACCGCGGGAGCCCGCGAGCGCCCGGCACCGCCCTTGTGGCGCCGGGGTCAGCAGACCTGGTGAGAGGCCAGGGCCGACGGTCACAGTCCGGATGAAAGAGATCGCGTCCATCGTCGGCCTCGCGGGCCGGCGCAAGCGTTCGCGCCTGCGCCGCCGGGCGGCCGCGTTGTGCGTGCGCCCTGATTCATCGTTCCAACCGAAGGGTTCACATGAATCAGACCAACCTCCACTCTCCCTCCTCCGCCGCTCCCCGCGTGGCCATCGTGTCCGCGAGCTGGCATGCCGACCTGGTCGGCCGATGTCGCGAGGCCGCCATCCGGGAACTCGAAGCCGGCGGGCCCGTCCGTATCGACACCTTCGAGGTCCCCGGTGCGTTCGAGATCCCGCTCCATGCGATGAAGCTCGCGCGCAGCGGGCAGTTCGATGCGGTGCTCGCCTGCGCGCTCGTCGTCGACGGTGGGATCTACCGCCACGACTTCGTGGCGCACGCGGTGATCGACGGCCTCATGCGGGTGCAGCTCGATACCGGCGTGCCGGTGTTCTCGGCGGTGCTCACACCGCTGGCATTCCACGAGCACGCGACGCATCACGGGTTCTTCCATGAGCACCTGGTGACCAAGGGCACCGAGCTGGCCAGCGCCTGCCGGGCGACGCTCGCGGCCTTGCGGAAGCTGGATGCGCTGAGCGCCTGAGCGCCTGAGCGCCTGAGCGCCTGAGCGCGCGGGCGAGCGTCTGAGTGAGGGCGCTCTTCATGCCATCGCCAGGCGCGGCCCTGCACAGGATAGGAGGCCTCGCGTCCGCGAACCTCCCACCCTGTTCCGGGCCCAGTCTCAGTCGTGGCGCGCGCTACAAGCGCGTGGCCGCGGCGGCCAGCCGGAGCGAGGTCACGAGCCTCCGCGGCTGGCCGGTCACCGGATCGGTGAAGGCAATCTCGCGCGCGAGCAGCTGCAGCGGGCACGTGAAGTCCACGGTGTTCTCCACAGGATGCAGCACCGGATAGATGCGGTCACCCTCGATGGGCAGACCCAGCGCGCACAGCTGCGCCCGCAGCTGATGCTTCACGCCGCTGTGCGGACGCAGCTCGTAGCGGGCGCGATCAGCGCCCAGACGCTCGATCAGCGCGATGCGCGTGCGCGCATTCGGCACGGCCGTCCCGTCGTCGACGGTGCGCATCTGCATGAAGTCCACGGGGTGCTCTTCCAACCGGCTCTCATAGTCCAGCGGCAGTCGAGCGCCGACGTCGTCGCGCCACGGCGCGATGGCCTCGTAGACCTTCTCGACATCGCGATCGCGGAAGAGCCGTTGGTACGCATCCCGCGTGGCGGGTTGCACCGAGAACAAGGTCAACCCCGCCGTCTCGCGGTCGAGCCGGTGCACCGGACTCAGCTCGGCCAGACCGGTCTCCCGGCGCAGCCGCGTGAGCAGCGTCTGCTGCACGTAGCGACCCTTGGGCGTGACCGGCAGGAAGTGCGGCTTGTCGGCGACCAGCAGGTGATCGTCGAGGTGCAGGATGCGGGCCTCGAAGGGGACTTGCGGTTCATCGTCCAGCCAGCGCCAGTAGTAGAGCCGACGCTGAGCGCGATAGGGCGCATCGGGAGACAGCGTCGCGCCGGTGTCGTCGAGCACGTCGCCGCGCGCCATGCGAGACGCCCAGTCTTCGCGCGCGACCAGCGGCAGCCGCTCCGCGAGGAAGTCCAGCACCAGCGTCCATGCGCCCGGCGGGCAGGCAAGCGCGCTGGCGGCGACACCGTCGCGCAGCGGCAGGGCGAGTTTCGGCGGACGGGCCATGTCGGGTCGGAGTCAGCGCAATGCGCCGTTCACTCGATCTGCGCCGGACCCCGCGCGCGTTCATCGAGGAAACGGTTCAGCCTTTGCAGGTCGTCGGCATCGATCGGCGCGCCGTTGCGCCAGCCCTTGATCCACGCCTCGCGCTGCGGATCGGCGGCGAGCTGCCGCACGGCATGGTCCATCGCCTCGATCGCACGACGGCCTTCCGGCGTGCGGCTGCAGCCGGCGGTGGCCATCAGCGTGCTGCGACCTTCGGCCAGCGGGAGCTTCGCGAGCTCGGGCGCGCCGGGATGCGCGGCGTTGTACTCGTCCACGGTGACCGGGTACTCGAGCGTGTAGTCCATGCGCTTGGCGCGGAGCATCGGCAGCAGCTGGGCGCCGCGGCCGGCGACGATGGAACGCGGCGCGCGCTCCGGATTGGCGGCGAGCAGCTTGTCGATGCGCGGCCCGTAGCTGCGGTCGCGCGGCAGCAGGCCGGTGAGGTCGTTGCGCCGCAGCAGGTCGGCGAGCTGCAGGGGCTGGCCGTTGGCCTCGAAGCGCGCGAGATCGTCGCGCCGCACGATCACGTGGATCTGCCTCGACATCATCGCGGGGTGCAGCGAGGTGAAGTAGAGCCACTGCAGCCGCTCGGGCGTGCGCACGTGCAGCACGGAGCACAGCGTTTCGCCCTGTCGCACCTGGGCTTCGAAGCGGGGCAGGCTGAGTTCGACGAACTCGTGCCGGAACTGCGGCATGCGCTCGATGAGCAGGCGCAGGAAGCCGTCGATCTCGCCCTGGCCGAGGTCCTCCACGCGCTGCGGCGCCTTGCCGTCCCGATAGACGAAATGGGGAGGCATGTCCTGCACCATCCAGCGCACGAGCGGCGGAGAGGGCGGGGGCGATGGTTGCGCCGCGACAGGCGTGACGGCCCCGATTGCGCCGAGGGCGCCGAGCGCGATGGCGATCCCTGCCGTGAGCCTCGGGACGGACAAGGCCAGACGGCCCGCGGCGGCGCGGAGGCGGCGGCGGGCGGACGTCGGATGACGGTCGGAGGTCAGTCGCCCTCGACCCATTCCACCTTGGCGCCGAGGCGGGTGATGTTCTCGGCGAACTGCGGATGGGCGCGGCGGACCGGCGTCGCGTTGCGGATCACGGACTTGCCGGGGATGCTGGCCGCAACCATGAGCAGCGCGATGGCGACGCGGATGATGTAGGGGCTCTCGACCTCGGCGGGGCTGAGCGTCTTGCCGCCGAAGGTGACCATGCGGTGCGGATCGGACAGGAAGGCGTGGGCGCCGAACTTGGACAGTTCGGTGGTCCAGCCCATGGCGCCGTCGTAGACCTTGTTCCAGAACATCACGCTGCCTTCGGCCTTGACGCCGAGCGCGACGAAGATGGGCAGCAGGTCGACGGGCAGGTAGGGCCACGGCGCCGCTTCGACCTTCTGCAGGATGTTGCGGGTGAAGGGTTCCTTGACCTTGAGCTTGCCGTCGACGACGGAGCGGGACCAGCCGTCCTCGTGGATGATCTGGACGCCGAACTTGGCGAAGGTGCGGTCGATCAGCGGGAACTGCTCGGGCTGGGAGTTCTTGACCCGGACGTCGCCGCCGGTGATGGCGCCGAGCGCGAGGAAGGTGACGATCTCGTGGAAGTCTTCGGCGAAGGTGAATTCGCCGCCGCCCAGGGCCGCGACGCCGTGGATGGTCAGGCGCGAGGTGCCCAGGCCTTCGAGCTTGGCGCCGAGCATCTGCATGAACTGGCAGAACTCCTGCACATGCGGCTCGCTGGCGGCGTTCATCAGCGTCGAGGTGCCGTGGGCGAGCGCGGCGCAGAGCACGAAGTTCTCGGTCGTGGTGACGGAGGCGTAGTCGGTCCAGTGGTCGTTGGCGCGCAGCTGGCCTTCGACCTTGACGACCAGGCCGTCGGCGGCGCGGTCGACGTTGGCGCCGAAGCGCTGGAAGACCTCGACGTGGGGATCGATCTCGCGCGCGCCCAGGGTGCAGCCCTTGACGTCGTCCTCGATGCGGGCGGCACCGAAGCGCGCCATCAGGCCGGGGACCAGCATGATGGAGGAGCGCATCTCTTCCGGCAGGTGGTCCTTGGCGGGGTCGAAGTGGGTGTCCAGGTGGTGCAGGTCCAGCACGCCGCTCTTGAAGTCCACGGACACGCTGCTGCCGAGCTTGCGGAAGACCTCGAGGATCTTCTTGACGTCGGTGATCTCGGGCACGCCGTGCAGCCGGACCGGCTCGCGCGTGAGCAGGGTGGCGCAGAGGATGGGCAGGACGGCGTTCTTGTTGGCCGAGGGAACGATGCGGCCCTTCAGGGGCGAGCCGCCGTGGACGATGAGGTTGGACATGGCCTGGCGCGGGGCGCGCGGGTGGAATTCGGTGGACGAGCGCGAATTATCGGGGTTCGCGGGATGGCCCGGCGCTCGAACGGGACATGGGATTGCATCTTGCAACGTCGCCCCGCCGCGCGCCAGCGAGCTTGTGTTCCGGCGACGGAGGAAATCCTCCGGACCGATGGAGTCGGGGACGGACGACTTGAATGAGTCTGTGACATCGCGAATCCAAGGAGGGATCGCTCGCATGACTCCCATCTTGGGCAGGTGTCAGACGCAGAACAGATGCCTAGAGTCGATGCTTTTGGAGGTGCACATGCAGCACGGGACAGAAGCAGCGAATGATGATTCCCCGATCGCGGACCGGGCGACCCCAAAGGACCTGCAGGTGGGCCTGCCGGAGTTGTTCTTCGGATTCGTAGGACCGACGGGGGTCGATCTGAACCTCATCTGCGAGACCTTGGCAAGCCAACTGAACCTGGCGGGATACGAGACGCGGGTCGTGTCGTTGGGTGACTTGATCGACCCCTTCATGGGTCTGGCGAATCGCACTGGCAATGAGTTCGAGCGCTTGGACGCGCTCATTACCAAGGGCACGAAGTTGCGACGCGCCACCGGCAATGCGGACATTGTGGCGCGACTGGGTCTGGCGCACATCCGGGTCCTTCGCGAGCAGGTCACGGGAAGCATGGACGTCCGCGCGAGTCATGGCCTGGCCTATCTCGTGAAGTCGTTCTGTCGCCCCGAGGAAGTCGCGCTCTTCCGAGAAGTCTACGGTCAGGCCTTCCTGCTCGTTTCTGCCTATGCGCCCAGGGAAAGTCGACGTCGCAATCTCGCCTTGAGGTTTGCTGGTCTTCAGCAAGGAAGCGCCGGGCCTGAGGAACTCGCGATCCGTCTCATGGCCCGAGACCATGCTGAAGACACGCCGTTGGGACAGAAGGTGGGCGACGTGTTTCCGCTGGCGGACTACTTTGTGTTGGCGGGCCGCCGTGCAGCGCTGAGGGCGAACTTGAAGCGACTGGTCCAGCTGGTCTTTGCCGAGCCCTTCGTCTCGCCCACACGCGACGAGCAAGGCATGTTCTTCGCACATGCTGCTGCGCTCCGCTCGCAAGACTTGTCCCGACAAGTCGGCGCCGCCATCACCTCTGCAGAAGGAGACATCGTCGCGACGGGATGCAATGAGGTACCGAAGTCGGGTGGCGGTCTGTATTGGGCGGAGGATGACATCGTGGTGCGGGACGCGGAACTCGGGCATGACGCGAACGTCGGCGCAAAGACTGAGTTGGTGACCGATACGCTCTCCCGGATGAAGGATCGCGGTTGGTTGGCACCGCATCTGACGGACCAGACACCGCAGGCATTGGCGCGGGCCGCGCTCCTCGGGCGGGATCCCTTCCTGCGTCGATCCCGAGTGTTCGACGTCATCGAGTACGGACGCGCCGTACACGCGGAAATGGCGGCCATCACGCAGGCGGCCAAGGATGGCCGTTCCCTGAAAGGAACGCGCCTGTACTGCACGACCTTTCCCTGCCATCTCTGCGCCCGGCACATCCTTGCAAGCGGCATTGCGGACGTGCTCTTCATCGAGCCCTATGAAAAGAGTCGCACGGATCAACTCCACGCGGACGCCATCAGCGTGGAGCCCGAGGAGCCGTCTCGGGTCCGCACCAACTTCCGAGCCTTTGTGGGCGTTGCGCCTCGGCGTTACATGGAGTTCTTCTCCATAGGCGCAGCACCCCGCAAGACCGACGACGGGCAAGTCACGCGACGCGCGATCCGAGGCTGGGGCCCGCGATTCCGGGCGACTTCCATGGACTACATCACCGAGGAGCAGCGACTCATCCGCGAGCTTCCCGATGCCGGGCCCGACAGTGGACCCGGAGCCCCCTTGCACACCACGAAAGCGGCATGATCATGACGTTCGACAGCAACGATTACCCATTCCTCCGGGCAATCCAGGAAGCCAAACGAGAGGTCGACAGCTGGCCGGAATGGAAGCAGCGCTCTGTGCGCATGAGGATCTGGGCTCCTGGCGTGCCCAGCACCGTCTATCTCATCGACGATCGCATCTATCGGGACATCCCCCTCTGGTACCGCGAGGAGCAGCAACGCGGCGAGAGCTAGGGAAGTCATGGGCGTCGGAGGGCGAACGTCCTCGCGAGAATGCGCAGCCATGATCCCGCCCGTCGACCCGTCCACCTCCGCAACCGTCCCCTCGGTGCCGGAGGCGTCCGTGCCTGCGCCTTCCCCGGCATCGCCTGCATCCCCTGTATCCGCTGCTTCTTCGGTCGCTTCGGCGGCTTCGCCGGTCCGCCGGCTGCTCGCAAAGCGGCGCGCCTCGGCGGAGTCGCCCGAAGACCCGCGCGACTGGATCACCCCCGAGGACCTCAACGTCGCGCCGGCGCTGCTCGGCCTGCCGCTGGCCTCGCCCTGGCAGCGCGCGAAGGCGATGGCCGTCGACGTGACCCTGGTGACGGCGCTGTCGAACTTCGGCAATACGCCGCTGCTGGGCGGCTGCTGCTGGGTCGCGTGGCGCTGGTACAAGCTGCAGCGCGCCTCGCGTGGCGAGGTGCAGAAGGAATCCGGCTGGCTCGGATGGGCGCCAGCGCTCTGCCTGGTTGCGTTCGGGCTCTACACGAGCACGATGGAACACATCGACGAGCCGACCAGACAGGCCCGCCGCGAGGCCGTCGCCGCGGCCGCCGTGGACAAGGGCGACCGCCGCGACGAGGACACCGACACGGGCGCCGATGAGGACGTCAAAGACCTCGTGAAGCACGCGATCACGACCGCGACGGCCGCCGCGTCGGCTGCTTCCGGAGTGACTGCCGGGCAGTTCGAACAGGACGTGATCCGGCAGGTCGAGAAGGACGGCGAACTCCAGCGCAAGGCCGATCGCATCCGCATCAAGGCGCTGCAGGAAGAAGTCCGCACCCTCAAGGACGAGGCCAAGCGCTCGCCGCTCGAGAAGCTCCGCCATTGGTGGGAAGTCGTGGGCCTGAACCTCGTCTGGGCCTTTGCCTATTTCGTGGCCTTCCCGTTGATCTGGCCGGGCCAGACGCCGGGCAAGAAGCTGATGGGCCTGCGCATCGTCGAGCTGACCGGCAAGCCGCTCAAGCCGATGCTGTGCGTGCGCCGCTACGGCGGCTACGCGGCCGGCGCGACGACAGGCGGCATGGGATTCCTGCAGATCCTGTGGGACGCCAACCGCCAGGGCCTGCACGACAAGGCCGCGCACACGGCGGTCATCGACACGCGCAATCCGCGCCGTCTGCGCCTGCGCGAAGACCTGACCGGCTGAGCTCAGCCCTTGGGGTCGAGCCGCTTCGCCCGCGCAAGGCGCCAGGCCTCGGCGGGATCGTCGCCGTAGACCTCTTCGGCGGTCGTCGTCGTCTCGCGGCGATGCGTGTCGATCGCGATGCGCTTGTCGAAGACGAAGCACTCGCCGCGCCAATCCGCGTCGGCGTCGGGCATCTGCTCGAAGTAGTTGAGGATGCCGCCGTCGAGCTGCCGCACGGTCAGCCCGCGATCGCTCATCCAGCCGGACAGCTTCTCGCAGCGGATGCCGCCGGTGCAGTACATCGCGACCGTCTTGCCTTCGCGCTGCCAGGCCTCGGCATGGGCGTCGATGTAGGCCGGGAAGTCGCGGAAGTGCCGCACGCCAGGATCGATCGCGCCGTCGAAATGGCCGAGCTCGAACTCGAAGTGGTTGCGGTTGTCGAGCACGACGACGTCGTCGCGCTTGATCAGCTCGCGCCACTCGCGCGGCGAGACATGCGTGTCGCGCGAGTCGGCCAGCCCCGTCACGCCGTCCAGGCCGAAGGCCACCAGCTCCGGCTTCTCATGCACCTTCAGCAGCGTGAACGGGCGCGTGGTGCAGAAGCTGCGCTTGAAGTGCAGATCGGCGAAGGGCGGCTCGGCGCGCAGCGCGGCCTCGTAGGCATCGAGATCCTGAGGCAGACCGCCGATCGCGCCGGTGATGCCCTCGGGAGCGAGGAGCAGGTTGCCGCCGATGGCGCGTCCCAGCGATTCGTTGACGTCCCGCAGCCGCTGCGCGAGCGCCGAAGTGTCGTCCAGCCGGACGAACTTGTAGAACGAGCTGTGCTCGTGCGCTTGCGCTTGCTGCTCGTGAGGTGACGCGGGGGAGGACATCGGAGGGAGCACTGAAGACGGACGCCGTAAGGCAACAGGGGAAGCACGCGGGAGAACGCGGCAGAACCCCGGAGGACGCGATGGTACCGAGGTCCTTCAGCAGCCCGGGAGCGGCCCGGGAGCAACCCGGGTGCGGGACTCGTACTTGCCCGCCTAGAATCCGCCACTCTTTTTTCGCCCCTGCGGGGGCCCACCGCCGTGTCCGATCGCCTCGCCGTCCTGCCCCAATACCTGATGCCCAAAGGGGCCATGACGCGGCTGGCCGGTCGTTTGGCGGGCGCTGAACTGGGCGGCTTCACGACCTGGACGATCAAGCGCTTCATCGCCAAGTACGGCGTGAACATGGCCGAGGCGGCCGAGTCCGACCCGACCGCCTATGCGACCTTCAACGACTTCTTCACGCGGGCGCTGAAGCCCGGTGTGCGTCCGCTGGCCCAGGCGCCGCTGATCTGCCCGGTCGACGGCGCGATCAGCCAGTTCGGGCCGATCCGCGCGGACCAGATCTTCCAGGCCAAGGGCCACCAGTACTCGACGACCGCGCTGGTCGGCGGCGATCAGCAACTGGGCGCGCAGTTCCGCGACGGCAACTTCGCGACGATCTACCTGAGCCCGCGCGACTACCACCGCATCCACATGCCCTGCGCCGGCAGACTCGTGCGCATGGTGCATGTGCCTGGCGACCTGTTCTCGGTGAACCCGACGACCGCGCGCGGCGTGCCGGGCCTGTTCGCGCGCAACGAGCGCGTGGTCTGCGTCTTCGAGGGCGAGCACGGCCCGTGGGTCCTCGTGCTGGTGGGGGCGACCATCGTCGGCTCGATGGCGACCGCCTGGCACGGCGTCGTCAATCCGCCGCGGCCGGGCCGGCTGCGCACCTGGCACTACGAGAACGAACACTTCGCCTACAAGCAGGGCGAGGAGATGGGCCGCTTCCTGCTCGGCTCCACCGTCGTGCTGCTGTTCCCGAAGGACCTGCCGATGCAGTTCGACGCGCACTGGCAGCCCGGCGGCGCGGTGCGCCTCGGCCAGGCGATGGCCACGCTGGGATCGAGCGGCCTGCCTCCGTCCCTCTGACGGGGGCCCGCCTTTGCGGGACAATCGCCGTTTTGCGAAACGACGGCGACGAGTTCCCATGACCCTGCGTGTCCTGACCGGCATCACGACCACCGGTACCCTGCACCTCGGCAACTATGTCGGCGCGGTGCGCCGCGCCATCGCGGCCAGCCGCGAGCCGGGCGCCGAGAGCTTCTTCTTCATGGCCGACTACCACGCGCTGATCAAGTGCGACGAGCCGGCCCGGATCGAGGCCTCGCGCCTGCAGATCGCCGCCACCTGGCTGGCCGCCGGCCTGGACACGAGCCGGGTCGTCTTCTACCGTCAGAGCGACATCCCCGAGATCCCCGAGCTGACCTGGCTGCTGACCTGCGTCACGTCCAAGGGGCAGATGAACCGCGCGCATGCCTACAAGGCCTCGGTCGACGCCAACGTCGCCGCGGGCGAGGACCCGGACGCCGGCATCACGATGGGCCTGTACAGCTATCCGATCCTGATGGCCGCGGACATCCTGATGTTCAACGCGCATCGCGTGCCGGTGGGCAAGGACCAGGTCCAGCACATCGAGATGGCGCGCGACGTCGCGCAGCGCTTCAACCACACCTTCAAGACCGAACTCTTCACGCTGCCCGACGCCAGCGTGGACGAGGAGATGGAGCTGCTGCCCGGCCTGGACGGTCGCAAGATGTCCAAGAGCTACGACAACTCGATCCCCCTGTTCGAAGGCGGTGAGAAGGCCTTGCGCGAGGCGATCTCGAAGATCGTCACCGACTCGCGTCTGCCGGGCGAACCCAAGGAGACCGAGGGCTCGCACCTGGTCCAGATCTACGACGCGTTCGCCACGCCCGCGCAGCGCCAGGCCTTCCGCGAGGCGCTGCACGGCGGCCTTGGCTGGGGCGCGGCGAAGGACCAGCTGTTCGCGCTGATCAACGCGGAGATCGGCCCGATGCGCGCGAAGTACGAGGCGCTGATGGCCAATCCGGAGAAGATCGAAGAGATCCTCATGGAGGGCGCCGCCAAGGCCCGCGCGATCGCAGGACCCCTGCTGGCGCAGGCGCGCGAGGCCGTCGGCCTGCGTCGCTTCAAGGCCCTGGCCGCGCCGGTCGCGCAGGCCGCGAAGGTGAAGTCGACGGCGCCGACGTTCAAGCAGTACCGCGAGACCGACGGGCTCTTCTACTTCAAGCTGCTCGCGGCCGACGGCACGCTGCTGCTGCAGAGCACCGGCCTGTCGCAAGGCAAGGAAGCCGGCCAGTGGGTGGCGAAGCTCAAGCGCGAAGGCGCCGCAGCGCTGGGCGACGCGCCGGTGTCCAGGGAGACCGGCGACGACGTGCTGCTGCCGGCGCTGGAAGCGCTGGTGGCCGCCGAACTGGAAGCGGCGGCGGCGAAGGGCTGAACCTCCGGGGTTTCGAAAGGAAACCCTGGTTTAGGGTGCCAAGTCGATCACATTCATCGAAGAAACCCGCTCGTTCGCCGACGTAAGGCGTCGTAGTCTCCTGTGTTGATTCCGTCACGAGTCAAACAACACAACAAAGGAGACCCCACGATGTCCACGACGACCCGCCTGCCTGCCGATTCCCTGGCGCTCCAACGCCTCTACGCCTGGGAGTCCGACACGCCGGATCGGGTCACGCTGCGCCAGCCGATGGGCAAGGGCGTCGTCAAGGACTTCACCTGGAAAGAGGTCGCCGACCAGGCGCGCCGCATGGCCGCGCACCTGAAGACGCTGGGCCTCGAACAAGGCTGGGAACCCGGCGCCCGCGTCGCCATCCTCTCCAAGAACTGCGCCTGGTGGCTGATGAGCGACCTCGCGATCTGGATGGCCGGCTACGTGAGCGTGCCGCTGTACCCGACGCTCGCCCCGGACACCATCCACCAGATCCTCAGCCACAGCGAGTCCAAGCTCCTGTTCGTCGGGAAGCTGGACGGCTGGGAAGGCATGCGCCCGGGCGTGCCGCTCGGCATGCCGTGCATCTCCTATCCGGTCTCGCCCGACGACGTCCAGGACACCTACGACCACTGGGACGCGATCTGCGCCGAGACGCAGCCGATCAAGGGCAAGCCGATCCGCGCCGCCGACGAGCTGTCCACCATCATCTATACCTCCGGCACGACGGGCGCCCCCAAGGGGGTGATGCATTCGTTCGGCAACTTCGCGTGGGCGATCAGCACCGGTCTCAAGCGCATCCCGCTCAGCGAGTCGGATCGCATGCTGTCCTACCTGCCGCTGGCCCACGTGGTCGAGCGCGCGCTGGTCGAGCACGGCTGGCTCCACACCGGCATGACGGTGTACTTCGCCGAAAGCCTGGACACCTTCGCCGCCGACCTGCAACGCGCCCGCCCGACGGTGTTCTTCTCCGTCCCGCGTCTGTGGACCAAGTTCCAGCAGGGCGTGCAGGCCAAGCTGCCTCAGCGCAAGCTCGACCTGCTGTTCAAGCTGCCCCTCATCGGCAACCTGGTGCGCAAGAAGATCCTGAAGGCGCTGGGCCTGAACGAATGCAAGTTCGCCGCCGGCGGCGCGGCGCCGATGCCGGTCGCGCTGCTGAAGTGGTACCGCACGCTGGGCCTGCCGATCAACGAGGGTTACGGCATGACCGAGAACCTCGCGCTGTCGCACATCACCGTGCCGGGCCGCGACCAGATCGGCAGCGTCGGTCCCGCCTACGACGGCGTGCAGACGCGGCTGGATCCGATCACCGGCGAGCTGCAGATGAAGAGCCAGGCGCTGATGCTCGGCTACTACAAGCAGCCCGAGCTGACCGCGGAGACGCTGACCGCCGACGGCTGGCTGAAGACCGGCGACAAGGCGGAGATCTCCGACAAGGGCGCGCTCTCGGGCTGCGTGCGCATCACCGGCCGGGTGAAGGACCTGTTCAAGACGAGCAAGGGCAAGTACGTGTCGCCGGCGCCGATCGAGGACCGTCTGGCGACGAACCCGGCCATCGAGGCCTGCGCGGTCACCGGCGCGAACTTCGCGCAGCCGGTGGGCATCGCGATGCTGTCGCCCGAGGCCGCCGCGCGCGATCGCGCCGGGCTGGAGAAGGAACTCGCCGAGCATCTGGAGAAGGTCAATGCGCGGCTCGATCCTCATGAGCAGCTCGATTGCCTGATCGTCACGCCCACGCCGTGGACCGTCGACAACGGCCTGATCACACCGACCTTCAAGGTGCGCCGCAACCGGGTCGACGAGGTCTACGGTCCGCGTCTGGAAAAGTGGATCGCCCAGCGCCGGAAAGTCATCTGGGCGGACTGACACGCCGGACCGGCTGCTGACGCATGATGAGGGGATGAAACGCGGATCCCTCAAGCGCTGGGCCGCCCTGCTCAAGGGCGAGCTGCTCACCGTCTTCTACGCGGCACGCGATCCGGAAGCGCCCTGGCTGGCGCGCTTCGTGGCGATCGCGGTCGCCGCCTACGCGCTGAGCCCGATCGACCTGATCCCGGACTTCATCCCGGTGCTCGGGCTGCTGGACGACCTCATCCTCGTGCCCCTGGGCTTCTGGCTGGTGCTGCGGCTGATGCCGCCGCAGGTGATCGCACGGGCCCGCCTCCGCGCCGCCGAGCAACGCGGCCGGCTGCCCCGCAACCTCAAGGTTGGCGCGGCCATCGTCGTGCTGTGGGTGCTGCTGATGGTGCTGCTGGTCGTGTGGCTCGTGGGCCGCGGCGGCACGCCGGCAGGCGGCGTCTGATCCGACGCTTCGACCCGCGCCCGGTGCGCGCCCGGTCCGCGCTCAATCCGGACCGAGGCCCTTCTTCGCCAGCGTCTCGGCCACCCACTCGATGAACACGCGCATGCGCGCCGACACGTAGCGGTTGGGCGAATAGACCAGGTGCACCGGCACCGCGTTGTGGTGCCACTCGGGGAAGAGCGGCACCAGCTCCCCGCTGTCGAGGTGCTCCTGGACCGCGTACTTCGCCAGCTGCACGATGCCCAGGCCGGCGAGCCCGGCCGCGACATAGGCGTTGCTGTCGTTGACGTCGAGCCGGCGGCGGCCTTCGACCTCGATGCGCTCGTCGCCGCGGTGGAAGACGAACGGGAACACACGCCCGGTGCGCGAGGAGAAGTAGCCCACGGCCTGATGCGGCTCCAGGTCGAGTTCCTGCGGCGTGGTCGGCGTGCCGTGCTTCGCCAGGTAGGCCGGCGAGGCGCAGGTGCAGAACTGGATCTGTCCGACGCGGCGCGCGACGAGGCCGGCGTCCTGCACCGGGCCGACGCGCAGCACGAAGTCGACGTTGTCCACCAGCAGGTCGATCGCGCGGTCGCTGACGCCCAGCGCGATCTGGATGTCGGGATAGCGTTCGTGGAAGTCGCCCAGCGCGGGGATCAGCACCCGCGAGCCGGTCAGCGTGGTCACGTCCACGCGCAGCCGGCCGCGCGGTTTGCTCTGGTCGTGGAGCATCCCCTGGTCGATGGCTTCGAGCTCGCTCAGGAGCGCCATGGTCCGCTCGTAGTACGCGGCGCCGTCCTGCGTGACGGTCACCTTGCGGGTGGTGCGCGTCAGCAGCTGGACCCGCAGGCGCGCTTCCAGCGCCTGCACCAGCCGCGTCAGGCTGGCCTTGGGAAGATCCATCGAGTCGGCCGCCTTGGTGAAGCTGCCGGTTTCCACCACCCGGGCGAATGCCCGCATTTGCACGATCCGGTCCATCCGATGCCCTTGATCAGGCGGCCCGGAAGGGGGACTGCTGGAGGGCCGCGGCGCGATTCTCCGGGATTCCGCACGGTCGTGCGCGTTCCGCGCCGGATTCCCGGTTCATGCGCCGGGACAGGGCGCTGCGGGCGAATACCGGATGAGTATGTCCGCCGACCTGTTCTTGAATATCGGATGAATATCTAACGGCTTCCGGCGTTGCGATACTTAATTTCGGCTTAAGCAAAAGAAAACCCCCTCGGCGAGTAGTGGCTCATCGAGGGGGTATAGGCGGTCGGTGACGGACAGGAGGGTGGAGTGCGGAGAACCGCCACCGACCAGGGCCGGAGCCCTTGACCTAGAAAATGCTCTCTACCAATCTATTGTTCGAGTTCTCTCTCAGGGGGTTCTTGCAGGCGGGTATCAAGGATCCTGCGGACAGGATCCGGGGACTGGATCGGGAGATCAGCGGCCGGCGACCGACGTGGCCGGGGCGCTGCCGCCGAACTTCTTGACCAGGGTCGCGTAGTACGGCGAGCTGCGCAGCTGGGCGTACTTGGCTTGCGCGGCTTCGCGGCGGGCGTTGTCGTAGCCGTAGGTTTCCGACTGTTCGACGGCGGCCAGGCCGGACTCGCGGTAGATCTCCAGGTCGGCCAGCACTTCGGCGCGGCTCACGGCGCTGGGGGTGTTGACGGGCTGGGTGTGCGGGTTGTCGTTGGCCATCGCGCTGCCGGCCACCAGGGCGGCGGAGGCGAAGAGGACGGAAGCCAGGATGTTCTTGGAGGTCATGATGTTTCCTTTCAGATTCGGTCCCAGGGCTACAGCGAAGGGGCACGGGGTGGATGATTCGGCCCGTCGATTGCGCCAGGGATTCATTTCGGTGTCGTTTGAAATCTGTCGGTTGCCCGGAGGTTTCAAGTCGTCGCCTGGTGGAGATTCCTGGAAGCGGTTTCGATGTGTCGATGGGATGAAGTGTGAACGATAAGGGTTGACCCTTAAATCCATTCCTCCGCAACACTCCGTTGAAAAGATCGGAACAATCGTTGCGCGCATATCGCGCGCGGCGCGCCGGGGGCGGGCATGATGGCGGCCTTTCGAGAGACTTTCGGGAGACGTCTTCGATGCTCGGCACCCACGACCTCGGCCTCTTCATCGCCTCCGGCCTGCTGCTCAACATGACGCCGGGACCGGACTCGCTGCTGATCATGGCGCGCAGCGCCACGCAGGGCTTCCGCGCCGGCTCGGCTGCGGCGCTGGGCATAGGCGCCGGCACCTGCGTCCACATCCTGGCCGCGGCGCTGGGGCTGTCGGCGTTGCTGTCTGCGTCGACGGCGGCGTTCACCGTGGTGAAGCTGCTGGGCGCGGCCTACCTGGTCTACCTGGGGATCGGGATGCTGTTCAAGCGCCGCGCCGTCGAAGACGGTGCAGCCAACCGCGCGGATGGCCGCGCCGGTGATCTGGTGGAGGACGGGGGCCGGGAGGCTGTCCCGACCGCGCCGCCCGCGGCCCCGCTGCGCAAGATCTTCGCGCAGGGCTTCCTGACCAACGTGCTGAACCCCAAGGTCGGGCTGTTCTTCCTGGCCTTCGTCCCGCAGTTCATCTCGGCCGACGCGCCTAGCAAGGCGGCGGCGTTCCTGTTCCTCGGCGCCGTCTTCAACGTGAACGGGATGCTGTGGTGCCACCTGCTCGCCTGGTCGAGCGCCGTGGCGGGCGCTCGTGCACGTGGGCAGGGGTGGGCGCGCACGCTCGGGCGATGGCTCAATCGCGGCATCGGCGCGCTGTTCCTCGCCTTCGGCGTGCGGCTGGCGATGGCGGAAATGGCTTAAGCGCTCATGCGGTGCGCGTGGCGTTCGGTTTGTCCGAACCACGCCTGCGGGTTTTCCATCGCGGGAGTAGGCTTGGTCCATGACTGCCAAGACCCCACCCCTTTCCGGCGGCGCCACGCCGGCGTCCGGTGTTCCCGGGCACTACACCGCGCATGAGAAGCGGGACCGCATCTTCGCCATCGTCGGCGCGTCGTCCGGCAATCTGGTCGAGTGGTTCGACTTCTACGTCTACGCGTTCACCTCGATCTACTTCGCGCACGCGTTCTTCCCGAAGGGCGATCCGACGGTCCAGCTCCTGAACACGGCGGGCGTGTTCGCCGCGGGCTTCCTGATGCGTCCGATCGGCGGCTGGCTGTTCGGCCGGATCGCCGACCGCAAGGGCCGCAAGACGGCCATGATGATCTCGGTGCTGATGATGTGCGGCGGCTCGCTGGCCATCGCCTGCATGCCGACCTACGAGACCATCGGCGTGCTCGCACCGGCGCTGCTGCTGGCGGCGCGGCTGTTCCAGGGCCTGTCCGTCGGCGGCGAATACGGCACCAGCGCCACCTACATGAGCGAGGTCGCGCTGCGAGGCCAGCGCGGCTTCTATGCGTCGTTCCAGTACGTGACGCTGATCGGCGGGCAACTGCTGGCGGTGCTGGTGGTGGCGATCCTGGAGCAGACGCTGAGCGATGCGCAGATGCATGACTGGGGCTGGCGCATTCCGTTTGCAGCGGGCGCGGCGACGGCGGTGATCGCGTTCTACCTGCGCCGCTCGCTGGCCGAGACCGCGAAAGCGGAGCAGCTGGATCGCAAGGAATCGGGTTCGATGCGCGAGCTGTTCAGCAAGCACATGCGCTCGTTCCTGATCGTGCTGGGCTTCACCGCGGGCGGTTCACTGGCCTTCTACACCTACACGACCTACATGCAGAAGTACCTGGTGCTGAGCGTGGGCATGGACAAGAAGGTGGCGAGCACGGTGATGACGGCGGCGCTGTTCGTCTACATGTGCATGCAGCCGCTGTTCGGCGCGCTGTCGGACCGCATCGGGCGGCGCACCTCGATGCTGTGGTTCGGCCTCCTGGGGGCGGTCTGCACCTGGCCGATCCTCTCGGCGCTCAAGGGCGTGCAGAGCCCCTACGCGGCCTTCGGCCTGATCATCCTGGCGATGGCGATCGTGTCGCTGTACACCTCGATCGGCGGGCTGATCAAGGCGGAGATGTTCCCGCCGGAGATCCGCGCGCTGGGCGTGGGCCTGTCGTATGCGATCGGCAACGCGATCTTCGGCGGCTCGGCCGAGTTCGTCGCGCTGAGCCTCAAGTCCGCGAACGTCGAGAGCGCGTTCTACCTGTACGTCTCGGTGATGTGCTTCTTCGCCTTCCTCGTCTGCTTCCTGATCCCCGACCTGCGCAAGCACGGGCATCTGAACGAGGTGCATTGAGCGGCGTCAGCCCGGGTCGCTCATCCCCAGGTGATGCGACAGGTACATCTTCCCGCGGAACCACGACTCCCAGCCGCTGGCCTTGAGGCGGTCGAGCACCGGTCCCTTGACCTCGCTGAGGTCCAGGCGCCGGCCCTGGCGCTCCAGCGTCTCGTGCAGTTCCTTCAGCGCGCTGAGGCCGCTGAAGTCGATGCTGTTGACCGGCGACATCTGCAGCAGTACGCGCCGCGTGGTCGGGTGCGTGTCGAGGTGGGCCTGGACCACGTCGGCCAGGCTGCGGCCGTTGAGGAAGAGCAGGCTCTCGTCGATGCGCAGGCCGAGGACCTCCGGATCAAGCTCGACGTGGTGGCGCTCGACGTTGCGGTAGTGCTCGGTGCCCGGGATGCGGCCGATCAGCGCGACGTGCGGCCGGGCGCTGCGCTGCAGCAGCAGCGCGATGGCGCTCGCGACGCCCAGGCCCAGCGCCGCGGTGATGCCCACGAAGATCACCAGCAGCGTCACCGCCGTCATGAGCAGCGCCTCGGCGCGGTCGTAGCGCCAGGCGTCGGCATAAGGGCCGAACTTCAGGCCGGACAGCACCGCGACCATGATGCTGGCCGCCAGCACCGGCTTGGGCACCCAGGCCAGCAGCGGCGACAGCGTCAGCAGGACCAGGCCCATCATCGCGGCGACGAAGACGCCGGTCATGCGGGTGCGGCTCCCCGCGTCGCTCATCAGCACGCTGCGCGAGAAGCTCGCTGCGGCGGGCATGCCGCCGGAAATCGCCGCCGCCAGATTGGCGACGGACAGACCCATCAGTTCGCGTCGCGCGTCGACGCGTTGACCGACGCGACGCGCGAGCGATTCCGCCACCGCCAGGCTCGACACGTAGCCGAGCAACCCGATCAGCGCGGCGCCGGGCAGCATCGCCGTCCACAGCTCGGCGTCGAGCCGCGGCAACGTGAAGACGAGCGCCAGCGGCGGCAGTTCCCCGACGCGCGGCAAGCCCAGCGGATCCCATCCCCAGGCGACACCGATGCCGATGAGCAGCACCGCCAGCGGCGCGATACGCGAGACGAAGCCCTTGGGCAGCCGTCGCACGACGACGAGCGCGAGCAGCGACACCACGCCGAACAGCGCCGCGACGCCGCGCCAGTCGAAGCCGTGCGCCGACATCGATCGCCACAGGTCCGGCAGCGTGCCGCCGGTGGCCGTCGACCCGATCAGCACGGGCAACTGACTCGCGGCGATGGCGATCGTCGCGCCCGACTCGAAGCCATGCAGGACCGGCACCGACAGCAGCGCGGCCAGCGCATGCAGCCGCAGCAGCGCCGCCGCGCCGAGGAACAGACCGACCTCCGCGGACAGCACCAGCGCGGCTTCGCTCGGGCTGACGCCGGCGGGCGCCAGCTGCAGCGTCTGCATGATCATCAGCGCCAGCACGGCCACCGGGCCGATGTTGAGGAAGGGGCTGGAGCCCAGCGCCGCGTAGAACAGGGGCGGCAGCAGGCTGGCGTAGAGGCCCACCTGCGGCGGCAGACCCGCGAGCATCGCGTAGGCCAGGCTCTGGGGAATCAGGAGGACGCTGACCACCACGGCGGCGACGAGATCGTCGCGCAAGGCATCGCGCAGATAGGGCCGGATGGCGGCGAGGGAGGGCAGCGTCGGCATGGGGGGAGGCCGCAGGAGCAGCGCGCGGCAGTATAGGCGGCGCCTCCCCCGTCTCCTCTCCTCGGCCGTGCGCGTCCGGGCGCGTGCCGGCCATGCCTCGCGCCGCCCTCCTTCGCCTGCCCCACCCTCTGCCCCCCCCTTCATCGGCCCCCAGAGAAGGAACTCGGAGGCGCTCAGAGGATCAGCGACCCCGAGGGGTGCTCCGGCGGCACGCGCGGCAGCGGGGGCGTCCTCGGCTCCAGCAGATCGATCGAGAGCTTCAGCGTCAGCTCCTCGCCCCGCGCGAGCGGCTGCAGGCGCGGCGAGTCCGGCGTCATGAGCTGGACCTGCACCGAGGCCCGCGTCGCGTGGCGCTCGAAGCTCAAGGTATCGAGCGGCCGTTCGCCGCGCAGCAGCACGATGCGTCCGCCGGCGCCGCTCAGCGACGCGATGCCGCACCAGGGATCGCGGCGCTCCACGTGGTCGCGGCCGGACAGCTTCACGACGTCGATCGTTTCGTCCAGCCACGCGGCGTCGGCGAAGTCGTCGGGGAAGTGCAGCAGCCATCCCAGGCGTGCCGGCATGGGCATGCGGCTCAGGTTGTGCACCGAGAGGCTCCAGTCGAGCCGGTGCTCGTCCAGCCGCAGCGTCTGGCTCGCCTGGAAGCCCCAGGCGCCCGGCGACGGGCTGCTCGCATGCAGCATCAGCGTGATCGCATCGGGCGACTGGTGCGTGATGCGCCAGGGGGCGTCGAAGGCGCCGAGGTCCGGCACCAGGTGCGCCATGTCCTCGGAGACCTGGGACGGCGGCATCAGTCTCACGGCGCCGCCGCCCACGAGCTTGGTCCGCTCGATCAGCAGCGGACGCAACCACGGCTCGCGACCGCCAGGCCCGCTCTCCCCCAGCCAGCGCAGGCGCCCGCCGCGATCCGGCGCCACCGCCGCGCGCCAGCGCCCCGATTTCAGTTCGACCACTTGACCCACATGCATCCCCCATGTCCGAAAGCGGCGGAGTCTGCGCGCCGCGAACGGGGGTCGGGCTTACCGAAAGAGAGGTGGATCCTCGCCAGTCTGATGCATCGAGGTGGATCGCCCGCAAGGCTTTGCGGAGGGCCCTCCGGCCGGGCGCCCGGCGCCCTCGTTCCGACCTAGGCGCTGGCGATCAGCGACGCGATGCGTTCGTCGGACAGGCGGATCGGCGACGCGTGCGCGGGCAGTAGCGCGATCACCGCGTGGTCCTCGCGGCTGCTGTCGCGCAGCACCGGCGTGTGGCGCGGCTCGCCGTTGGCGTTGGTCAAGGCCGACACCATCGGACGGTGCGCCTTGTCGCCGTTGCGCACGACCAGACCGACCTCGCCGCTGGCCAGCCGCACCAGGCTCCCGGGCGGGAAGATGCCGAAGGACTTGATCAGCGCGGCGGCCAACGGGCTCTGCGCCGCCATCTGGTGGAGCTCGCGCCCCGCCTGCGCCGCGCTCATCGCCGGCCGGTTGGCCCGGCTGCTCAGGCGCGCGGTGTAGACGTCGGCGTAGCGCAGCATCTCGGCCAGTTCGCCGACGTCGCTGAGGCCGTGCGGATAGCCGCGTCCGTCGGGCGTCTCGTGGTGCTGCAGCACCGCTTCCAGCCAGTCCGGATCGTCGATGCCGGCGGCGCTCAGCATCTCGACGCTGCGGATCGGGTGTTCGTTGATGGCCTCGCGCTGCATCGCCGTCAGCGGCGAGACCTGGCTGGACAGGCGCGCCTGCAGGTCCAGCATGCCCAGGTTCATCGTCAGCGCGGCCTGGAAGGCGCGACGCTGGTCGTCCGGGCCCCAGCCCAGATAACGGGCCGCCGCATGGCACGCGGTGGCCGCATGCAAGGAATGCGTAACGCCGTAGTGGCCGCTGGTGGATTCAGGCTGTCGGACCACCTGGGAGAGGGCGACCTCCGGCGAGCTGTCGATCAACGTCAGCATCAGCGAGGTGGCGCCGTCCAGCGCGGTCGCCATGCGATCCGGCGAAGCCGACAACGCGTTGCGCACGTCCTGCTGGCCGCGGTCCCATTCCTCGGGGAGCCGCTCGCGGAGGTAGGCGGCGGAGCGCGCCGGTCCGGGGGCCGCCTGGCGCGCCGATTCGGCCAGCTCGTTCGCGTCGACCAGGGCGCCGCGACGCATCAGCGCGTTGAGCTGCGCCTCGTCGGCGATCACCTGCCCGCGTGCGAGCAGCAGCGTCCGGTCGGAGTCGCGCACACTGAAGGCGAGCGGCTGACCGAGGACGATGCGGTTCTTGACCGATGACAGTGAACAGACACGCATGAAGGACGTGATGAGCGACTTGAAGAGCGGCGTGGCGAGTGACCTGGAGCCGGCCGCGTCACATGTCTTGAATTTGTAACGCGGGCGGCCCGCACTCTACATCGTCCGTTCTAGGCGCGGACTGAACTGTCGGAGCGTCCCCTGTTCCCGCCCGGCAGGCTGATGCGCCCACTTCGTCACGGAAATACGGGCGCCCTTGGCCCCGATCAGGTGAGCGCCCGCTCCCGCCGGGGCGGTTGCCGGATCAAGGCGTCACGCGCCGCGCGCGGTCGGCGCCGCGCCTTCCGGATGGCAGGCGCAAGCCTCGCCGTGCGCCGCGGACACGAGTTCCTCGAGGATGCCGCAGGCGTGGTGGTCGTGGTCCGCGTCGCAGCGCTTCTGCAGCGCGACCAGTTGCGCCTCCAGCGCCCGCATGCTCTGCAGCCGGGCGCGGACCTTGCCGAGTTGCGACGCCACCAGCACGTCGACCTTCACGAGCTCCTCCGGGTCGCGGGTCTCCAGGCTGTTGAGCAGCAGCGTGACGTCCGCCAGCGACATGTCCAGCGCGCGGCAGTGCCGGATGAAAGCCAGCCGCTCCAGGTGGGCATGCGCGTAGTCGCGGTAGCCGTTGTCGCTCCGCGCGGGCGGAGGCAGCAGGCCGCTCTTCTCATAGAAGCGGATGGTTTCGATGTCCACGCCGGTGGACTTGCTCAGTTCGCCGATTCGCATGGCGATCAGGATAGCCGCTTGACCTTGGAGCGGCTACAGACTATCCAATCGACCCCATGGCACATCAGGAACACGATCACCGCCCCGCCGCGCCCGAGTCCACCGCTTCGTCCTGCGGCGGGTGCTGCGGTCACACGGCCGTCGTGCCAGCGCCTGCGCCTGCGCGGGCAGCGGCCGCGCCAGTCCATCGTCACGATGCCGAGCATGTTCATGACGAGGGACATGGTCACGACCACGACCACGACCACGACCACGACCACGACCACGACCACGACCACGCGCATGGCGCGTCGTGCGCCGCGCCGGCACCGAAGTCGCCGGCTCCGACCGCCGAGGAACTCGCCGGCACGACGCGCCAGCGCTACTTCATCGCCGGCATGGATTGCCCGACCGAGGAAGGCCTGCTGCGCAAGCAGTTGCAAGGCAAGAACGGCGTGGTCGCGCTGGAGTTCGACCTCATCAACCGTCTACTCGACGTCCACCACCGCCTGCCGGACGACGCACCGCTGCGCGCGGCGATCAACGCGGCCGGCATGAGCGCCGAGCCCATCGAGGCCGAGGCTCCGCCGCCAGCACCGCCGCCGGCGATCTCGGCCGGCCTGAAGTGGCGCATGGCGATCGCCGGTGTCGCCGCGATCGCGGCGGAGACGCTGGCGTTCTCCGGCTTCGACGAATCCGGCCCGGTGGTGATCGCGCTGTCGGTCGCGACGATGCTGCTCGGCGGCCTGCCGACGCTGCGCAAGGGCTGGATCGCGCTGAAGAGCGTGACGCTGAACATCCACCTGCTGATGAGCCTGGCGGTGATCGGCGCGATCGTGCTCGGCCAGTGGCCGGAGGCGGCGATGGTGGTGTGGCTGTTCGGCCTGTCCGAGATGATGGAGAGCCTGAGCCTGGCGCGCGCCCGCGACGCGATCCGCGCGCTGACGCAGCTGGCGCCGGAGACGGCGCAGGTGCAGGGCGCGGACGGTCGCTGGACCTCGGTGCCCGCGGCGGACGTGGCGATCGGCGCGCGGGTTCGCGTCCCTCCGGGCGAGCGCGTGCCGCTCGATGGCCGCCTGCTCACCGGACGTTCCAGCCTGAACGAGGCCGCGCTGACCGGCGAGGCGATGCCAGTGGACAAGGCGCCCGGCGACGGGCTGCTGGCCGGCAGCATCAACGGCGACGGCCTGTTGGAGATGGAGATCACCGCCGCCAAGGGTCACACGCTGCTCGACCGCATGGCCGCCGCCGTGCAGCAGGCGCAGTCGCAGCGTGCCCCGACGCAGGCCTTCATCGACCGCTTCGCACGCGTGTACACGCCGGCGGTGGTGCTCGTGGCCGTCGCGCTGGCGGTGCTGCCGCCGCTGCTGGGCCTCGGGACCTGGAGCGACTGGATCTACAAGGGTCTGGTCCTGCTGGTGATCGCGTGTCCGTGCGCGCTGGTGATCTCGACGCCGGTGACCGTCGTGAGCGGTCTGGCCTCGGCGGCGCGCCGCGGCATCCTCATCAAGGGCGGTCTCTACCTGGAGCGCGCCCGGCAGCTGAAGACGCTGGCCTTCGACAAGACCGGCACGCTGACCGAAGGCAAGCCGCAACTGGCGGCCGTGCAGCCGCTGTTCCCCTCGGTGAATGTCGACCAGGCGCTGCACCTGGCCGCACGGCTCGATGCCGGCAGCATGCATCCGCTGGCGCAGGCGATCGTCGCGGCGCACGCGCAGCGCATCGGCTCCGTGCTGGAGCCCGTCGATCATCTGCAGAACCTGCCGGGCCTGGGTCTGACGGCGCAGCTGGACGGTGCCGACTTCGCGCTTGGCAATGAGCGCCTGGCCGAGCAGCGCGGCGCCGTCGACGACGCGGCCCGCAACGCCGCCCGCGCGCTGCAGGCGCAGGGCCACACGCTGGTCTGGCTGATGCGCGGCGCGCAGACGCTGGCGCTGCTGGCGCTCTCGGACACGCCGAGACCGGAAGCCGCCGAAGTCCTGAAGACGCTGCGCGCGCGCGGCCTGACCTTGACGATGCTCAGCGGCGACCAGCGCGCGAGCGCCGTCGCGATGGCGGGCCGGCTCGGCATGCCCGAGGACGCGGTGCGCGCGCCGCTGCTGCCGCAGGACAAGCTCGACGCGATCGCGAAGCTCGCCGACGAACAGGGACCGGTCGCGATGATCGGCGACGGCGTCAACGACGCGCCGGCACTGGCCCGAGCGGACATCGCGATCGCGATGGGCGCGGCCGGCAGCGCCACCGCGCTGGAGACCGCCGACATCGCGCTGATGCAGGACGACCTGCGCAAGCTGCCGGAGCTGATCGACCTGTCGGAGCGCGTGGCGATGGTCCTGAAGCAGAACATCGTCGTGGCGCTGGGCCTGAAGGCGATCGTGGCGGCGCTGACGCTGGCGGGCATCGGCTCGCTGTGGCTGGCGGTGCTGGCCGACGCGGGCGCGAGCCTGCTGGTGGTGCTCAACGGCCTGCGGCTGCTGCGCGAGGAGCGCCCATGACGGCCGTCCGGACCTAGGGAGAGCCCTAGTGCCGAGGGGCGGGTTCACGCTGACCTTTCGCTGACAATGGCGCCGCCTGCCGCTGGCGGGCCCTGAAGGATCGGATCGATCCGGGGCCTGGACCAGCGGCAAACGCGTTCTGATCCCAGGAACGCGGTTTCCCGTGACCCGGACGCCGGGTCATTGATTCCCCAGCGATCCTTCAGCGATCGATCACGGAGCGTCGTTTGAACACAATTCAAACTCCCGGAGCGCGGCAGACCATCCTCGGCCAGCCCAACAGCCTGTTCGTCCTGTTCTTCACCGAGATGTGGGAACGGTTCTCCTACTACGGCATGCGGGCGCTGCTCGTGCTGTACCTCATCTCCGAGGCCGCCAAGGGCGGCTGGGGCTGGACGCGCGAAGAGGCGACCAGCCTCTACGGCACCTACACGATGCTGGTGTACCTGACGCCGATCATCGGCGGCTACATCGCGGACCGGTTCCTGGGCACGCGGCGCTCGGTGGTGCTGGGCGGCTTCATCATCGCGGCGGGTCACATCGCGCTGTTCTTCGACACCAAGGCGACCTTCTACGTCGGCCTGGGTCTGGTGATCCTGGGCACGGGCCTGTTCAAGCCGAACATCTCGGCGATCGTGGGCCAGCTCTACAACAAGGACAACGAAGGCCAGCGGGACGGCGGCTACACGCTGTTCTACATGGGCGTGAACGCGGGCGCCTTCTTCGGCATCTCGCTGTGCGGCTACATCGGCGAGAAGATCGGCTGGCACTACGGCTTCGGCCTGGCGGCGGTCTTCATGATCCTGGGTGCGCTGCAGTTCTGGCTGGCGCAGGGCATCTTCGGCGACATCGGCGGCAAGCCGAGCAAGGATGCGCCCATGGTCGATCCGAGCGAGAAGCTGGACGACACGCCGGGGCACATCGTGCGCGACCGGCTGATCGCGATCGTGGTGTTCTCCTTCTTCACGATCTTCTTCTGGTTCGCCTTCGAGCAGGCCGGCGGATCGATGACCATCTTCGCGGCGGACTACACCGACCGCGCCCTGGTGGGCACGAGCGGGCTGATCTTCAAGATCGTCAACTCGCTGATGACGCTGATCCCGGTGGCGATCCTGAGCTGGCTGCTGATCAAGCTGGGCCGCAGCACCGAAGGTCTGTACAAGCTGTCCAACCTGCTGCTGGCGCTGGCGCTGGCGGTGATCTGGGGCCTGTCGCTGTGGATGCTGGTGCGTGAGTTCCAGATGGAGCAATCCGAGATTCCGGCCACCTGGTTCGGCGTGCTGAATTCGTTCTTCCTGGTGATCCTGGCGCCGATGTTCAGCAAGATGTGGGAGCGTCGCTGGAACCCGAGCGGTCCGGTGAAGTTCGGCGTCGGCCTGGTGCTGCTGGGTCTGGGCTTCGCGGCGCTGTCGTACGGTGCGTCGGGCATCCCGGCGGGCGCGAAGACGGCGCAGGTCAGCATGATCTTCCTGACGCTGGCCTACCTGCTGCACACGATGGGCGAGCTGTGCCTGTCGCCGGTCGGCCTGTCCTACATCTCCAAGCTGGCGCCGGCGCGCCTGCTGGGCCTGATGTTCGGCGTCTGGTTCGTCAACGCGGCGATCGCCAACAAGATCGCCGGCGCCACGGGCTCGTACATCGATGCGATCTCGTCGACCTACTCGATGTCCACCTTCTTCCTGATCTTCACGATCATCCCGGCCGGCGCCGGCGTGCTGCTGATGCTGCTCAGCCCGTGGATGAAGAAGCTGATGCACGGCGTGCATTGAGCGCCGCGAAGGGTCCTCCGGGATCCTTCATGACGACCCTCGACGAAGAACCCGGGCTTGCCCGGGTTTTTTGTTGCCTGCGTCGCGGCCGACGAGTCAGGCCAGGTGGCGGGCAAAGCCTGGCCTGTGCCGCGAAGCACCAATCTGGGTCACTCCGCCCTCCTTGCCCAATCCTCCGAACCCCCATCCTCCTGACGTTTTCCGGCAGTGTCTCCGACGAGACTTGCTCACAACCTTGCCCAGGCAGTCAATCGTTTCCAGGAAGCCCTCCGGCAAAGGGACAGGTATTGCCTGGGGCACTGGAAGCGTTTTCATGTACCGCGTACATTCCGCCGCACGCTGCGGTGCAACAGATGCCGTGGGCGTTTTCGGGAGTGATGCATGGCTGGACCTTCTTTCAATCGCAACGCCGTCGCCGGCGCCCTGGTGGCGCTGCTGCTGACCGCCTGTGGACAACAGGATCAACAACAACAGCATGGCGGCCCTCCGCCCGTGACGGTCGCCCCGGCGATCTCGCGCGAAGTCCAGGACTTCGATGAATTCACCGGCCGCCTGGAAGCGCCCGACACCGTCGAGATCCGCGCCCGTGTCGCCGGAACGCTCGACAAGGTCCACTTCCGCGAAGGCCAGGTGGTCAAGAAGGGCGACCCGCTCTTCACCATCGACCCGCGTCCCTTCCAGGCCGAGGTCGCCCGCGCCGAAGCGCAGGCCGCCGCCGCCCGTACCGCCGGCGAACTGAGCAAGTCCGACCTGGGCCGCGCCGAGAAGCTCGTCGCCATCCAGGGCGTCAGCCAGCAGGAGATCGACCAGCTCAAGGCCGCCGTCCGCAACAACGAGGCCAACATCCGCGCCGCCGAAGCCGCCGTGACGCAGGCCAAGCTGAATGTGGAGTTCACCCAGGTCCGCGCCCCGGTCTCCGGCCGCAGCTCCCGCGCCAACGTGACGCCGGGCAACCTGGTCAACATCGGCGAGCCGGTGCTGACCACCGTCGTCTCCAGCGACAAGGTCTACGCCTACTTCGACGCCAGCGAGGCGACCTTCCTGAAGTACGCCGCCGCCGCCCGCGCCGGCGGCGCCAAGCGCGAGCAGGCCACCAAGGTCACCCTCGGCCTGGCCAACGAGCAGGGCTACCCGCATGAAGGCCGCATGGACTTCGTCGACAACCGCCTGAACCCGGCCACCGCCACCATCCGCGGCCGCGCCGTCTTCGACAACAAGGACGGGCTGTTCGTCCCCGGCCTGTTCGCTCGCGTCAGGCTGGAAGGCACCGGCTCCTACACCGCCACGCTGATCCCGGACCGCGCCATCGGCACGGACCAGGCCAACAAGGTCGTGATGGTCGTCGGCGCCAACAACATCGTGGCGCCGCGTCCGGTCCAGGCCGGCGCGCTGTTCGACGGCTACCGCGTGGTCCAGGGCGTCAAGCCCGGCGAGCTCGTGATCATCGACGGCCTCCAGCATGCGATGCCCGGCGCGCCGGTCACGCCGCAGCAGGCCAAGCTCGACGACAAGGGACGCCCCGTCGCCGCGCCGCAGGGCGCCGCCCCCGCCGCTCCCGCCGCGTCGTCGAAGTAACCCGACGCGAGGCCGTCCATGGATATCTCACGCTTCTTCATCGAGCGGCCGCGCTTTGCGTCGGTCCTCTCGATCTTCATCTTCCTGGTGGGCCTGCTGGCGATCTTCCGGCTGCCCATCTCCGAGTACCCCGAGGTCGCGCCGCCGCAGGTCGTCGTGCGCGCCCAGTTCCCCGGCGCCAACCCGCGCGTGATCTCCGAGACGGTGGCGACACCGCTCGAGGAACAGATCAACGGCCTGGAAAACGTCCTGTACTTCGACAGCCAGGCCACCGCCGACGGCGGCATGACCCTGACGGTCACCTTCAAGATCGGCACCAACCCGGAAGCCGCGGAAACGGCGGTCCAGAACCGCATCAACCGCGCGCTGCCGCGCCTGCCCGACATCGTCCGGCAGATCGGCGTGACGACCGAGAAGTCCAGTCCCAACCTGACCATGGTCGTCCACATGGTCAGCCCGGACAACAGCCGCGACGCGCTGTACCTGCGCAACTACGCGCAGCTGCAGGTCCGCGACGAGCTGCTGCGCGTGCAGGGCATGGGCTCGGTGCAGGTCTTCGGCTCCGGCGACTATGCGATGCGCATCTGGCTGGACCCGGCCAAGCTGGCCGGTCGCGGCCTGACCGCCTCCGACGTCACCAACGCCATCCGTGAGCAGAACACGCAGGTCGCGGCCGGCGTCGTCGGCGCGCCGCCGGCGCCCAAGGGCACCGACTTCCAGCTGCAGATCAACACGCAGGGCCGCCTCGTCACCGAGGAAGAGTTCGCCGACGTCATCATCCGCACCGACACCGCCACCGGCGGCCTGGTGCGCGTGCGCGACGTGGGCCGCGTCGAGATGGGCCCCGGCACCTACGCGCTGCGCAGCCTGCTGAACAACAAGGAAGCGGTCGGTATCGGCATCTTCCAGGCGCCGCAGTCCAACGCGCTCAACATCTCCAAGGATGTGCGCGCGACGATGGAGCGCCTGAAGGCGACCTTCCCCGCCGGCGTCAGCTACGACATCGTCTACGACCCGACGCGCTTCGTCGCCACGTCCATCGAGAAGGTGATCCACACCCTGATCGAGGCCGTGCTGCTGGTCGTGCTGGTGGTGATCATCTTCCTGCAGACCTGGCGCGCGTCCATCATCCCGCTGCTGGCGGTGCCGGTGTCCATCGTGGGTACCTTCGCGGTGCTGCTGCTGCTGGGCTACTCGATCAACACGCTGACCCTGTTCGGGCTGGTGCTCGCGATCGGTATCGTGGTCGACGATGCGATCGTGGTGGTCGAGAACGTCGAGCGCAACCTCGAGGACGGGCTCACGCCGCACGCCGCGACGATCAAGGCGATGCAGGAGGTCTCCGGGCCCATCATCGCGATCGCGCTGGTGCTGTGCGCGGTGTTCATCCCGCTGACCTTCGTCCCGGGTCTGTCGGGCCAGTTCTATCGCCAGTTCGCGGTCACGATCGCGATCTCGACGGTGATCTCGGCGTTCAACTCGCTGACCCTGTCGCCCGCCATGGCGGCCTTGCTGCTGCGTCCGCACGACGCGCCCAAGGACCCGATCATGAAGGTGATGGACAAGCTGTTCGGCCGGTTCTTCCACTGGTTCAACTGCTTCTTCCAGCGTCGCAGCGAAGGCTACAGCCGCGGCGTCACCGGCATCCTGAAGCGCAAGGGCGGCGCGCTGGTCGTCTACGCGATCCTGCTGGGCCTGACCGCCCTGCTGTTCACGCGCATCCCGTCGGGCTTCGTGCCGGCGCCGGACAAGCAGTACCTGATCGGCATCGCGCAGCTGCCGGCCGGCGCCACGCTGGACCGCACCGAGGAAGTGATCCGGCGCATGAGCGACATCGCGCTGAAGGTGCCCGGCATCCGCGACTCGATCGCCTTCCCCGGTCTGTCGATCGCCGGCTTCTCGGCCGCGCCCAACGAAGGCATCGTGTTCTTCGGCCTGGACGAATTCGAGAACCGGACCTCCGCCGACAAGTCCAAGGACGCGATCCTGGGCAAGGTCAACGGCGCGATCCAGCAGATCCAGGGCGCGCGCATGTTCGTCGTGCCGCCGCCGGCGGTGGACGGCCTGGGCAACGCGGGCGGCTTCAAGGTGCAGGTGCAGGACCGCGCCGGCCTCGGCGAGCAGGCGCTGTTCGGCTCCGTCTGGGGCACGCTGGGTCCGATCTACGGCGACCCGAAGAGCGGCATCGGCACGCCGTACTCGACCTACGACATCAACGTCCCGCAGCTCTTCGCCCACGTCGACCGGGTGAAGGCCAAGCAGATGGGCGTGAAGCTGCAGGACATCTACGACACGCTGCAGATCAACCTCGGCTCGCTCTACGTCAACGACTTCAGCCGCTTCGGCAAGACGTACCAGGTCATCGTGCAGGCGGACGCGCCCTATCGCGCCAACGCCGGCAGCATCACCGACCTGAAGACGCGCAACGAGCGCAACGAGATGGTGCCGCTGGGCGCGCTGATGAACGTCGATCCGACCTTCGGACCGACGCGCGTGACGCGCTACAACGGCTTCCCGAGCGCGGACATCAACGGGGCGGCCAAGCCCGGTTTCTCCAGCGGCCAGGCGGAGGCGGAGATCGAGCAGCGCCTGAAGAACCTGCCGCGCGGCATGACCTACGAGTGGACGGAGCTGACCTACCAGGACCGGCTGACCCGCGACATCAAGGTCGGCGGTTTCGCGATCCCGACGCTGGGCGCGGTGCTGGCGATCTCGGTGCTGCTGGTGGTGCTGGTCCTCGCGGCCCAGTATGAAAGCTGGTCGCTGCCGCTGGCCATCATCCTGATCGTGCCGATGTGCATCCTGTCCGCGCTCTTCGGCGTGTGGCTGTCGCACTTCCCGCCGTTCGCGCAGGCCGGGGACCTCAACATCTTCTCGCAGGTGGCGCTGGTGGTGCTGGTCGGGCTGGCGTGCAAGAACGCGATCCTGATCGTCGAGTTCGCCAAGGAACTCGAGGAGCGCGGCGAAGCGCTGCATGACGCGATCATCCACGCCTGCCGCATGCGGCTGCGTCCGATCCTGATGACCTCGATCGCGTTCTGCGCGGGCGTCATCCCGCTGATCCTGGGCTCCGGCGCCGGCAGCGAGATGCGTCGCGCGATGGGCATCGCGGTGTTCTCGGGCATGGTCGGGGTGACGCTGTTCGGCATCTTCCTGACGCCGGTGTTCTACGCGCTGCTGCGCAAGAGCACGGAGAAGAAGCGGGCTCACGCGGTCGAGCTGCGTCATCAGATCGATGCCGCCGCCCATCCGTTCCATCCGGGCGTCGACGACGCCGACCCGCCCAAGGGCGGCACGCCTTCGCCGAAGGGGGGCGCATGATGTTCTTCCGAGTCTCTCTGATGGCCGCCGCGGCGGCCGCCACGGTGGCGCTCACGGGCTGCTCGACAGCCCCGGCGCCGAAGAAGTCCGAAGTGCCCCTGGCGAATGGCTTCGCCAACGCGCCGCAGGGCGACAGCGCCACGCTGGCGCAGGCGCCGGTGGGTCGCTTCTGGCAGGGCTTCAACGACAGCGGGCTGGACTCGCTGGTGAGCCGCGCGCTGCAGGCCAACACGGACCTGCGCATCGCGTCGGCCAACCTGCGTGAAGCGCGCGCGCTGTCGCGCTTCGCGGATGCGCAGCTGTTCCCGACCGTCGATCTGACGGCGGGCGCCGGCCGCGCCCGCGGGCCTGATTACCAGGGCAATCCGCAGAGCAGCAACGCGTTCTCGGTCGGCTTCGACGTGCGGTGGGAGGCCGACCTGTTCGGTCGCCTGTCCGACGAGCGCCGCGCCACCGCGGCCGAGCTGCTGGCCGGCGAGGCGGGGCTGCGTTCGGCGCAGGTCAGCGTCGCGGCGGAAGTGGCGCGCAACTACTTCGAGCTGCGTGGTCTGCAGGAGCAACTGCGCGTCGCCCAGCAATCGGTGGAGACGCAGCAGGGCGCGCTGAAGCTGGTGGCCGGTCGCCAGGAAGCGGGTCGCGGCAACGGCTTCGACACCGAGCGCGCCCGCGCGCTGGTGCAGAGCACGGCGGCCACGATTCCCGCGCTGGAGATGGCGCTGGCACGCACGCGTTATCGCCTGGCCGTGCTGACGGGCCAGCCGCCGACGGCGCTCGACGTGGAGCTGTCCGACGTCAAGCCGCTGCCGGGTCTGAAGACGATCGCGCTGGACCGCATCGGCACGCCCGAGGATCTGCTGCGTCGTCGTCCGGACGTCCGCGCGGCGGAAGCGCAGGCGGCCGCGGCCGCGGCGCGCGTCGGCGTGGCGCGTTCGGCGATGTTCCCGCGCATCACGCTGGGCGGCACGATCGGCCAGAACGCCTCGCGCATCGGCGACCTGGGCGACGGTCCGGCGTATGCCTACAACCTCGGCGCGCAGCTGGTGTGGAACCTGATCGACTTCGGTCGCATCCGCGCCCAGATCGCGGCGGCGGACGCGCGCAACGAGGCGGCCTTCATCAGCTATGAGCGCACCGTGCTGGCCGCACTGGAGGAAACCGAAGGCGCGCTGGTGACCTACAACCGCAGCCAGCAGCAGGCGCAGGCGCTGTTCGACGCGGCGGTCTCGGCGGAACGCGCGGCCAACATCGCGCGCGAGCGCTTCAAGGTCGGCATCAGCGACTTCCTCGCCGTCCTGGACGCCGAGCGTGAACTGCTGACCGCGCGCAACCAGCTGGCGCAATCGCAGACGGCGGCGGCGACCTCGCTGGTCGGCGTCTACAAGGCGCTGGCGGGTGGCATTGATGCCGAGGCGCCCGCGCCGACAGCCATGCGCTGAGTCGGACTCGCTTGTGTAGGACGGGGGCCTCTTCAGTGAAGGGGCCCCCGCTCGTTTCATGAGGGTGCAGACGCGTGTTCGATAACGCGTGCAAGGTGGAGCGAGTGTCCTCGCGAAGCCAGTCGCACGCCGAAGTAAAAATGTGCGAGCGGACAGCGTGAGGGATCAAAGACCCGACCCCAGAATCGCACGACCGACGAGATCAATAGATAGGAAACCCGCCGATTGCCATCCAAGAACGGGTGCACGAGCAGGAAATCGGCCACTAGTCGAGCAAGTTGAACGAAGTCAGGCGCTTCGGTTGCTAGTGAGCTTGCGCGACTCATCAAGTGTTGGCAATGTCGCCGGATGTCTTCGTGCTTGGCGTACGGCTGGAACCCCATCATGTCGACGTCCCGGAATGTGGCGTCCCTCTCCACGTTGAGCCAGCGATGCGCCTCGAGCAGGCCGTCAATGCTGAAGGTGCTGAGACTGGCAGGAACGCGACGCGAAGGCGTTTGCAGCAAGCGGGCGCTCAGCGCTTCCATCCGGACGGGTGTCGCCTCCGAAGCAGGCCGGAAGTCCTGAAGCCCCCAGACCACATACCTGGACCGGTGACGCCAGCGCTGCTTGGAGAGTGGCTGGGACCGCAGATGCATGAAGTAGCGCGGTTGAAAGGCGAGGAGTTCTTCCCTGTCCCATCGATGATGCGGCCGTTCTGCCGAAGGCATAAAGACATCGAATCGGCGCTCATGAAGGCCGAGGATCAGTCCCGGCTCTGCACGGTCCGTGACGAAGAGCAGAGGCCCCTTTTGCCAGATCGGTGCGGCATCCATCGTCGGCGCCTCGGCTATCGGGTGGGCTGCCATTCCAACCCAGGATGCGAGGCGTTGAACATCTCGACGCGACAAGGATGACGCCGACGGTGGGCGCGCACTCAGGCAGTGGCGAAGTTCGGTCGTCGCGCCGAATAGGCGGCAAGCCGTGGCGATGCACGCATGCAATTCTGTTCCTGGAGCACGAGGCAAGACCCAGGGGGACCGCGCTCGATCTGTCATGCGTTCGCCGGCATGGCCGCTCGCGAACGGAACCAATGCATCCATCGCGCCTCTAGCGACGCCTGCTGGCTCGTCGTCAGCAAACCTGGCAGGACGGCGGCCGCCAACGTGCGGCAAGTCCTTTCCGCATCATTGGCGGACTGGTCACGCGCCCATGTTGAAACTGCGGTGGGTAGAAGCAGGACGGCCAGGGCAGCCTCCAGATTCCTGATCTTCCCGCTGACCGGGTTTAGCATCTCCGTTCCAAGGTACAGCGCATGTTTAGCCCTGGCAGGATCGATCTGCGAAGGAATGAGGAAGCCGGACAGTCGATCGATCGCCTCGAGCAACCCAAGAAACACTGCGACGGATGGATCGATCAATGCTCGGTAGAGTTCGTAATGGGCTCTCGGATCTGGACCCGTCACGTCCAGCGCGTTTTGCAACGGCGCGATCAACTCGGCTTCAATGCTCAACCGATGACGAGCCGCAATGCGCAAGGCCCTTAGCGCTCGAATCGGATCGTGTGTGAGTGACGCTTCTGGTGTCCCGACAAATTTGATCCGATGCGCGGAGAGATCGCGCAAGCCATGGCACGGATCGTGGATCTGACCGGAGAACAGGTCCATGTAGATCGAGTGGATAGTCAGGTCGCGGAGCAGTGCGTCCGCATGAACGGAACGCCCGGCATATTCGACCCCACCACCGAGGTAAGCGAACGGTCCCGCCGCGGAACAACCGCTTTGTCGGAGCGAGCTCAGTTCGAAAAACTGCCCTTGGAGCTCGATGCGGAGCGAATCGAACCTTCGACCCCATCGAGTGTGCTGGGGAAAGATGCGCGCGAGTTTCTCCAAGGGGAGATCCGCCACCAGGTCGATGTCCGACGGCTGGCGGCCGAAGAATGCGTCTCGGATGGCGCCACCGGTCAGGAACAGGCGCCCGCCTGCGCGATGCAGACGGGCGGCTGCCTCCTGGAGGTGATGGAGATGATCACTGCATTGAGCACGTACGGCGCGATGCAGATCCTCCAGAAGTTCCTGCTCCTCCAGAAGTTCCTGCTGCCGATCGATGGCGCCGGCGCCCATTCAGTTCTGCTTCCGATCGATCTTGATCGTCATCGCCTGCGTTCTACCTGCCTCGGTGTTGCCGTTGGCAAGGGTCAGCGTGCCGGCCAGAGTTCGGTCGGTCATCGCTCCCTTGAACGTGCCGGTAGACAGGACGGGCGACTCCGAGACGGGGACTTCAAACGTCAGCTCGCCAGTTTTGCGGTTTAGCCGTCCGTTGAAGATCGGGCGAGGGGCCTTGTCGCAGTCGCCGTCGACGAGCCGGAAGAGCCCGGCGACATTGGATCCTGCGGCGTGGTCCCTGACCGCCCAGAGCTCGATGTCGTAACCCCCGCAATCCTGGGACTGAGAGGAGCGACTGACGTCGGAGTAAAGACCCAGATACTCGAACTCCGCCGCATGAACGACGGGGGCGAGGGTAGCGAGTGCTAGCAACGCGGCTGCTTTCGTCAGCATGGCAATGCCCTTCTTTTGCTCAATGACCGGGGGTCGGCGGGAAGACGTCAAAATGGACGTGGCTGTTCATGGTGCTGAGATCCGCAGATTTCTGCCATTGCCCTCCGGGCGTCGAACGCGCGAAGTTGCCTCCGGGCCCTTCGACGTATCGGACGTTGGGATCATTCATCGCCGCGAGTTTGATGTTCTGGGCGAGCAGGAAGCCTTCGCCCGCAGTGTCGACATGTATGCCGTTGATAAAGTTGATATCAACGGCGTCCCCGACCTGATGATTGGTCCCGACGCTGTGCGATGGCGTGATCTCCGAAAGCGAAGAAATGTTCACTGAGTAGATGCCGTCGGCTGTACTCATGACCTCATTGAAGGCGGCTTCCATGGTGGGGGTTACGTTGTTCTCAACGGTCCGCGTGAAACTCAGTTGCACTGCCCATGTATAGTCGCCTCCGGGCCCGAAAAAGACGTCCGAGAGATGTTGTGACTTCGCCTCGGTGGTGGTCAGCTTTACTGCGCCTCCGATATCTGGCGACTCGGAGGGATCCCACGGGACGACCTCAAGATTGCTTTGGGCATAGCTCTGGCTGATCTGATCCGGAAAGCTCGCAGCCTCCCAACCCTGGGAGACGGCATAGTTGAGACTGGCATACCAGTCCTGCTCCACGCCGGCCCAATGGGCCTCGCGCGATTGAATCCACTCATAGTCCCCAAGACGATTTCCGGCATCGGCATCGCCCGCCGACGGCTGCGGTTGGTTGTTGTCCTCTGGGAAGTAGACATACATGGCTTCGCCGGCAAGCAGGGACCGCTGCTCCGCATTGAGGTCCTGCCCGTTCATGAGATCGATGTAAGACAGCATGATTTGATCTTTATCCTTCCTTTTGCTGGAAACGGCCAGCCGCCGTGATCGGGATTACCCCGAGATCTTCTATTTTTCATTTCTCCTTGAACGTGCCCGCTGTGGCAGCTCTAAGCGGCGACCAGAAGTATTCAAAGAGACGCCGCCGGCCCGTCTTTATTTCTGCTGTGAGAGAAAGCCCAGGCACGATATTGATGCCTGCCGCTGCAAGTTCGTCCCTTGAGGGCAGCAGCTTCACCTTGGCTGGATAGAACAACCCCTTTGACTCCAACGCGATCGCGTCGGAAGTCAGTTCTTGGACGCGGCCCCGGATGACGCCGTGTCTGGAGAACGGGTAGGCATCGAGCTTGACCTCTGCTTCACTGCCAATCTGAAGATTCGCGCGGTCCTTGCTTTCAATAAGGACATCAGCAAGCATTTCGTCGTTGAGCGGGACGATCTGCGCAATCGTTGCATTGGCCTGGACGTTCTCTCCGACTCCATGGACAGTTAACTGCTGGACGGTGCCTGCTATCGGAGATCGGACGAGTGAATGTCCCAAGGCAAGTTCGCTTCGAATCTTCCCCGCAGTTGCCGCAACGAGCTTCTCCTGGTTGTCATCTATTCGTCTTCGCAGGGCATTCAAGGTGTCAGCAAGGAACGATCGGGACTTTGCCTCCGTTTCCTCGGCGGCAACTGCCGCTTCGCGACGCGAAGCCTCGGCGACGACCAATTGAGCGCGCGTGTCGACCAAAAGACGCGACTGGTCAAGATCGGAATGTCGGGAAAGGAACCCTTCCTTGACTAGCTCCGCATAGTCTGCGCTCTTCTTTTCCACAACGGGTAAAGCGGCAAGCACTCTCGCCACGGCAGCGTCAGCGGATTTGATCTCCGCGACGCTTTTCTCGCGCTGAATCTGGAGCAGCCGGAGTTGAAGAGATTCAGCCGCGTACTCGGACTGAGCGCTCGTGCTCAACGCAGTCAACAATCTTTCTGACATTTGGCAGCTGCCATTTAGACAACTAGTCAGTTCGACCAATCCATTCAGATCACGCTGCACATCTTCGAGATGAGCAATCTCCTTGTCCTGTCGGGCGATGTCAGCGCGCACCTCTGCAGCATCAATCTCAAGCAGTACGTCCCCCTCGCGAAGGATCCCCCCGTCTCGTGCCCGCAATGTCGTGACAAGACCGTTCGACTGCGCCTGGACCTGCTTGGTGTGCTGGCCCGGAATAATCTTGCCCTGCGATACAACGACGATGTCCAACTCGACGAACGCCAACAATAAGGTTGCAATCGCCACCAACGCTGAAACGACTGCGGCCGCAGCGCTTGGCAGCGGATGAGGCGGCGACTCCTGAATGGCAAGTACATGGGGCAGGAATGCCGCGTCAGCGCGACTGAGCTGACGAGTTTCCAGGGTCCGCCGCGCGGCCCAGGCGCCGCGGATCATCGCCCTGTACCGAGTAAGGATTGATCTAGGCAACATGCATGGCCTCAGGCCCGCGCACCACGGAATCGTCTTGATGCTTAGGGGATGACGGCCGAACACCCGCCTGGATCGCCCAGAGTCGTGCATATAAACCGTTTCGGCGGAGGAGGTCCTCGTGATTACCAAACTCCGTGACCTCACCTCGCTCGATGGCCAATATGCGTTGGCAGTGCCGGACTGCTGATAGTCGATGGGCAATAATGATGGTTGTCCGGCCCTGGGTTATACGAGCCATGTTGGCCTGAATTAGAGATTCGCTCTCATAGTCCAGAGCGCTCGTCGCCTCGTCAAAGATGAGAATGGGAGGATTCCGGAACAATGCGCGCGCAATTGCAATGCGTTGCCTCTGACCGCCGGAAAGGGATGCACCACGTTCGCCGACGACGGTTTCATAGCCGTCTACAAGTTCCATAATGAAATCGTGGGCCCCAGCCAGGCTGGCTACTTCGACGATCCGAGCCATCTCCGCGTCGGACGCTCCCGGGGCAATGTTTTCCCTCACCGACCTATTGAACAGGACGTTGTCCTGCATGACGACGCCGATCTGCGGCCGTAAACTGCTTTTCTGAAGGTTTTTCACGTCCATGCCATCGATCTGGACGCTTCCCTTCCCCGGTGTTTGAAGGCCCTGAATCAGCCGCGCCAATGTGCTTTTACCTGAGCCGCTCTGGCCAATCACCCCCAATGTGCCGCCAGGAGGGATCGTTATGGATATGTTTCTTAGCGAGGGTTTGCCTGCGCCAGGATAAGTGAATTCGAGGTCACGTAACTGAATCCCCCCCCCGTAATCTAGGCGTAGGTCGAGCGCTCTCTGCAGAATCTGGCGGCTCGCTGAGAATGTCCGCAAGCTTCGCCATTGAGATGCCGGCCTCCTGAAGCTGCAGCCAAATATGGGATATCCTCATGATGGGTTGAGAAACTCGACCCGCTAGCATGTTGAATGCGATATACATGCCGAGTGTCAGTTCTCCGGCTAAAACTTCACCCACGCCGAATAACAGAATAGTGGCGGTCGATAATTTTGATACCGTTGCAATTAATTCGTTTCCAATATTGGCGACCTGCGACGCCGAAAAGTTTGCCCGAGTTTGAGCTGCAAGTTGTCGATCCCATAGTCGCTCCGTGTAACTCTCGATGCCGGACGCCTTGATGGTCTGGATTGCAGCCACCGTTTCGACCAACGTGCTCGTCGCTTCGGAGCTTCGCTTTTGGCGCGTTTCCAAGCGTTGCTTGAGAACCGGGCTGACAAGGAATGTGATGAGAAAATAGCAGGGCAACGTTGCCGCGACAATGAGCGTCAGCTTTGAACTGTAGAAAAGCAAAATTGCGACGTAGCAGATCGAAAATGCGACGTCGATCAGGAGGGTCAGAGCTGTCCCTGTCAACAGTTGCCGGAGACTGTCGAGTTCTTTGACCTTGGACGTTATATCCCCGACGCTTCGACGTTCGAAGAATGAAACTGGTAGTCGCAGCAGGTGGCGAAACAGGGCGCTACCTAGTTCAACGTCAATCCGATTCGTCGTGTGAGTCAGCACATAGCTCCTCACGAGACTGAGTAAACATTCGCCGAGAGTTACAACTACTATGCAGGCGAATATCACATGCAGGGTATCAACTGCATGATGGGAGATCACCTTGTCCATCACGGCTTGGGACATCAAAGGCGTTGCCAACGCGAGAATCTGCAACAGGACCGATATCCCTAAAACTTCGAACAGTAATCTTCGATGTTTGATCAGTGAGGGAATGAACCAGCTGAAGTCAAAACTATTGGCACGCATATTCTCCGAATATGCGCTTTTGAAAAGAAAGCCGGTGTCACCAAGATCGTCGAAGAGTTCTTTGGTTACCAGGATTCTCGGCACTACCGCGTTCGCGTTCATCGCCGCAATGCGCGTTTTACTCTCATCCACATCAAGAATTACGACGAACCCCCCAGATTTCAGTGGGGCAAGAAGGGGTTTTGGAAGCCCCACCAAGCGTGAAGGCGTTAAATAGACGGGCCTCGACGAGAGGCCGGCCAGTTGTGCGCGTACGAGTATTTCCTGCTCGTCTTGACTTTAGGAGTCGGCTGACGACGAGATTTCGGCTGAGCCGTCAAGGGCTTGGTTTGGCGGGAGGCGATGGAACTGCGCAATGATTGCGAGTGCATTCGAAAGTGAAAGCGCGGATGCCAAGCCCATGTCGCGAGACGGTTATGAAAGCGGAGGCGAGTGTGTTTGCGGCGCGGCAACTAGTGAACCCCTCTAAAGAGGGGGAAAGAGAAGAGGTCATAAATATCACGTTAAGCTTTTGAGAAGCTATCGTGATAATGATCTGCAAGCCGCCCAAAGATGCCAGCACGGTCAGTGGAATATCTCGCTTTTGTCCGCTTCGTCGATGAGCCGATCGCGATCGGCGGACAGGAGAAATCCTTCCGCCAATGCTTTTTCCGCCGCTGCCTTCACGGCGGCGACGTAGCCCGCGTGATCCCGATACCGCTCTTCGAGTGAGAGCCGCGGATCTCCGCTGGCCTCGCGCTCCGCGAGCGTCCGCGCGAACGGCACATAGCCGCCGGCGTAGTTGCAGACCTGCCCGGCGTGGATGCCGTCGGCGGTGATGTTCCAGCCGAGGTAGGTGCCCAGCGGCGCCATCGACAACACGGTCGGCACGCCGCCGATCTCGTTGCCGTCGCTGTCCACGCGTGGGACCTTTGTCGGCAACACGCGCTTGATCCTCGGCGGCATCTGGTCCGGCACGCCCGAGGCTTCGACGCGGTCAAAACCTGGCCCCCAGTCGTAATCGAACACCGGGAAGACGAAGTTCTCAGGGAGGAACACGCGCTCCGGAACGCCCGGCACGCCCCGTGGGAAGCCCATCGCCTCACGCGTCGGATCGACGAGCTCGCGACGTGCCAGCGTCGGATAGCGACTCGGCGGCGGGGACGTGCCCTTCAACACCCAATCGCGCATCGCCGCGCTGAGCACGTTGCGCAGCTCGCGGTGCGGCAGTGGATTCGGCGCGAGACCGGCCTGCCCGAAGTTGTTGCCAGGGCAACTGAACGACGAGCTCTCCGCCGCATGGCGGAACCCGCCCGCGCCGCCGCCGTGCGGGCTGCTGGCGACGTAGTAGCGACGCACGTTCGGCGCGAGCGGGATGTCGACGTCCGCCGACGACCCCACCCACGCCAGCGAAAGCTTCAACGCGTAGACCTCGGCGGCGCCGAAGTGCTCGAACACCTTGGGGCAGGTCTTGCTCTCGGTGCATCGGGTCAGCAATCCCTTCGCGGGCAGGCCCCGGGCCTTGTCGGCCCAGTCGACCCACCACTGCGGGCCTTCGCTGCCCATCTGGAAGAGCTCCAGCACCCCGTCCGGTTGCGCCCAGCGCGCGTTCGCCGCGACGCGGCGGCCCGCGATGATGGCCCAGGCGCCGTCGTGGACCTGGCGGCCGGCCTCGTCCTGGTTCAGACCCATGAACAGGAACTGCCGGACCATGTTCCCCGATTGCGAGACGCCCCGGATCGCGCTGCCGCGCACCTGGCCGGCGATCGGATTCGGCGTGCCGGTGTCATCCGCTTTCGCGTACCGGAAGAACGCGCCGACGTCGCGGAATGCGGCCATGCCGACCCCGAGCACATAGGCGTTGCCGGCCGTGTAGACGAGCTGGTAGACCTTGTCTGCCTCGAAGCCGCCGCGCAGGCAAACGTGGATCGGCAGGTTGGACGGCGCGTGCGACGGATCGATGTCGATGGGCGTGCCGGGGAACGGCTGTCCGCGATCGCAGCGGGCGAAGGCCCAGTCCTTCGGATCGACGGTGCCGGCCGTCGTGATGCGTCCGTCGACGGCTTCCTTCGTGTGGATCGTCAAGGTCGCGCGGCTCGTGTCCAACGAGACCGGCAGGTAGGGCATCGGATTGCCCTGCACCATCAGCGGCTGCGAGTCGGGGCCGCTGCGATTGACGACGCGAGCCATCACCGCGCCGGTCACCGGCTTGCCGTCGACGCGCGCGATGGGCACGCGAACGTAGTGGTTGAGCGCCGCCTCGGGCCGCGTGCGCGGCACGCCGGTGTTGCCCGCGTTGTCGGCCTGCCAGCCGCTGCGCAAGCCGATGTCGCCCGCCGCGAACTCGCCGGATTGCAGGCGCACCTCGCCGCCGCGGTTGGGCACGTCGTGCCACAGGAAGCCGCTGGCGCGCTCGCGGTCGACGGGCCGGGTGATCACCCAGTTCGTCTCGTAGCGGACGAGGCCGTCGGCCTCGGCGCCGAGCTTCAGATCGGTGATCACCGCGTTGTGGCTGTCCTTCGGATCGAGCTCGCCGAACGCGCGGCCGCGGAGCTGCTCGTAGCCGCGCTGTTCGCCTGTCAGCGGCGTGACCTCGTCGACGACGATCCGCGTCACGCGCGCCTGCGCAGCGCCGACGGTGAGCGACGACACCGCAGCGGCAGCCGCAGCCAGCGTCGCTGCCTGAAGGCGTCTTCGCAGGCAGCGGGTCCGCATCACTGACCCTTGAACAGACCTTGGAACTGCCGCGACACCGGCAGCTTCTCCGCGCAGCCCTTCAGCGAGAGCTGCATGGTGTTTTCATCGACGCGCGTGGCGCTCGTGATGAAGCGGCTGTTGACCAGCACCGAGCGGTGCACCTGCCAGAACACGCCCGGGTCCAGGTCGCTCAGCAGTTCCTTGAGCGCCGTCCGGATCCACGCCTCGCCGTCGCGATGCACGACGCGGGTGTAGCGGCTGTCGCTCTGGAAGAACAGGATGTCGTCGGGGGCGATCAGCTGGATCTCTCGACCCTGGCTGGCCTGGATCGGGCGCATCGTGGGTCGCTGCGCAGGGAGCAGTTGGCGCAGCAGTTCCAGCGTGGCCGCGGGCATCGCAGGGGCGGGCGAACTGCCGGGAGCCCCGGCACGTCTGTCCGAAGCGTCCTCCAGTCCGCTCTCCGACCCGGTGTCCTGCGCCTGACGCTGCCGCAGCCGCTGGAGGCATTGCTCCAGCCGCGCGTCCTCGACCGGCTTCAGCACGTAGTCGACCGCGCCCGCCTCGAAGGCCGACAGCGCGTGATCGCCGTAGGCCGTGACGAACACGACCTGCGGCGGCTCCGCCAGCTGCGACAGGCGCTGACCGACCTCCAGGCCGGACATGCCCGGCATGCGGATGTCCAGGAAGCAGAGCTGAGGCTCGTGCTCGAGGCAGTCGTCCCAGGCGTCGCAGCCGTTGACGCTGGCCGCCACGATCTCGATCTCCGGCGCCAGGCGCGCCAACGCGGCGCGCAACTGCTCGCGCGGCCCCTCTTCATCGTCCGCGATCAGGGTGCGGATCTTCGTTGTCATGCGTCTTCTCTCCCCGATGTGATCGATCTGACCGATGCGGCCGATGCGAGCTTCAGGCCGTCGGCACTTCGACCCAGGCAAGGCATCCTGGCGCCTCCGCCGAGCCGGGCTCCAGGCCCAGCGCGGCGCTGGCGCCGAACTGCGCCTTGAGCCGCTCCCGCGTGTTGGCCAGGCCGAGGCCCTCGCACGCCCCGGGCGGCAGGCCCTGGCCGCCGTCCTGCACTTCCATGCGCAGGCGGCCGTCCACCGCCCTGACCCGCACCGCGATGTGCCCGCCGCGCAGGCTGGGCTCGATGCCGTGCGTGATCGCGTTCTCCGCCAGCGTCAGCAGCGTGCCCGGCGGCAGGCTCGCGGCGGCGATCGCGGTCTGCGCCGTCTCGTCCGTCTCCAGCGACCAGCTCAGCCGCTGCCCCAGCCGCGCCTGCATGATGTCCAGGTAGCTGCGCACGATCTGGAGCTCCTGCTCCAGCGGCAGCCGGTCCTGCTCGAACATCGGCAGCGTCGCCCGCAGGTAGCGCGTCAGCGAGCGCAGCATCGGCCCGGCGCGGTCGTCGCGCGTGTCGACCCAGTGCTGCAGCGACGCCAGCGTGTTGAAGAGGAAATGCGGCTGGATCTGCGCCGTGGCCAGCCGCTGCGCCATCGCGATGCGCTCGTCCTGCGCGTCCAGCTCCGCCAGCCGCGCGCCCAGCTGCTGCGTCCGGTACAGCGTCAGGAACCACCACGACGACACCGTCAGCGTCATCCCGCCCGCCACGAAGGGCAGCAGGTCGCGGGCCTCGGCGCGGAAACCCGCCTTCACCATCCCCAGCGTGAACAGCACCATCAGCACGCTGAGCGCGAAGGTCGCGCCGTTGAAGCGCGTGCGGGTGGGCTGGCGCCACAGCCAGCGCGCGACCCCCAGTCCCAGCGACGCCATGCCCAGGCCGCCGATCAGGATCACATGCGCCAGCTCGCGCGGCAGCATCGTGTAGAACACCAGCCCCAGCACCAGCACGTTGCTCATCACGTAGCTGTCGACGACCGTGGACCAGGTCTTCAGACCGGACCGCTCGATCTCCGCGTCGGTGAACACCCGGCGCGGACCCGGGAACAGCCATTGCGTCCAGTCCCCTTTGGCCTGGGGGACCGCGTCGGCGGAAGCGCTGGGCGAAGTCATGGGGCGAGTCTAGGCGAGGGGTTGCGCCGTCGCCTCAGGATGCGGCGAATGGCAGGTGGCGGGGACGATCAGCCGACTGCGGCGACCGACTGCGACGACCGACTGCGACGACCGAGCGGACGCCGTGGCGGCCGGTGCCCCGCTCCGCTCAATCGCCTCCTCACGCTCGGCATTCGCTCCACGGGGCACCGGCCGCCACGGCTAGCACAGGGGCTCGCCGCCGACGAAGACCTTCAGGGTGCCGGGCTCGATCGGGATCCAGGTCTCGCCGCGCGTCAGCGGCTCGGTGGCCACGATGGCGATCCGGTCGTCCTCGGTGGTCTTGGCGGCCAGGTCGACGCTCACATCCTCGTCCTGCAGCGTGACGTGGCCGAACGGCGGCTGGCGCAGCAGGTAGTGCAGCTTGGTCGAGCCGTGCGCCCACAGCGCCTGGCCGTTGGACAGCAGCATGTTGAAGGTGCCGTGCCCGTTGAGCCGCGGCAGCAGCTCGCGCAAGGTGTGGTTCAGCTCCTCGATCGCCGGCATGTCGGCGTGCGCCTTGGCCAGCTCCTGCATCAGCCAGCAGAAGGCCTGCTCGCTGTCGGTCTGTCCCACCGGCTTGAAGGCCGCATGCAGCCGCGGCGCGAAGCCCTTCAGGTCGCCGTTGTGCGCGAACACCCAGTAGCGCCCCCACAGCTCGCGCACGAAGGGATGGGTGTTTTCCAGCGAGACCACGCCCTGCGTCGCCTTGCGGATGTGCGCGATGACCACGTCGCTGCGGATCGGGTAGGTCTTGACCAGTTCCGCCAGCGGCGACACCCGCGCGCTGTGGTGGTCGACGAAATGCCGCAGGCCGCGGCCCTCGAAGAACGCGATGCCGAAGCCGTCCTTGTGCTCGTGCGCCCGCGTCGCCAGCCCGGCGAAGCTGAACATCACATCGGTCGGTCGGCGGGCGTTCATGCCCATCAGCTGGCACATCGCGGTCTCTCCAGGCTCAGGTCGCTGCGCTCATCATGCAACGGATCATTCCAGGAACAGCCGCGTGATCCCCTTCAGGCTCACCAGGTTGCCGGGGTTGCTGGTCTCGTTGAGCACGCCGCTCATGCGCTTGAGCAGACGCGGGCTCTTCTGCGCGCGCCAGATCAGCAGGTCGGCCAGCCAGGGGAAACGGTTGACGCGGTTGCCGCGCTCGTACAGGTCGTACTTGGGCTGCAGCGCGCGCAGGCCTTGTTCGTACTGCTCGCGGACCCGGGCGTCGACGGCGGAGGCCGTGGTGCCCGCGCGGTGCGCGAGGATGGCTTCCGCGGCCAGCAGGCCGGTCTCCATCGCCTTGCCGATGCCTTCGCCGGTGAAGGAGTAGGTCGAGCCCGCCGCCTCGCCGGTGACCAGCAGCCCGGGCCGCGTCCAGCGCGCGCCGTTGAGCGTGCAGCGCAGCGGCGCGCCCTTGAGTTCGCCGATCAGTTCGCCCTCGGCCATCAGGCGCTTGGCGGGCGGGTAGTGCTCGACGAAGGCGTCGAAGATGGCGCGCAGGTTGACGTCCTTCTTCTGGCCCTTGCCGGCCATGTCCTTGTGGCTGTCGGTCACGCCGACGCCGATGTTGAAGCTGCCGTCCGGCGCCGGGAAGATCCAGCCGTAGCCCGGCTGCACCGGCTTGCACCAGACGACTTCCAGCGCCTTGATCTCGCCGACCATGGCCGGCGCGCGCACGTAGCCGCGCAGCGCGACGCCGCTGGGCGTGTGTCGCTCGCACATGCCGGCCGCCGTCAGCGCCTTGGGCACCGCGCCGGTGGCCAGCAGGACCCAGTCGGCGGCGATCTCGTGGGGCTGGCCGTCGATCGTGAGCCGTGCGCCGCGCACGCGCCCCTGGTCGTCTTCCAGCGCCGCCTCGAAGCGCGCCGGCGCCAGGAAGCGCGCACCGGCTTCCTGCGCGCCGAGGTTCAGCATCTCGTCGAGCTGCCTGCGCGGCAGCACCGCGAGGTGGCCCGGCACGTCGATGCGGCCGCCGCGCGGTCCGATGCAGCCCACATGTGCCGAGCGCTGCGCCTTGGCCATCACCCAGTCCAGCAGGCCCAGGCGATCGAGCGCCTTGTGCGCGTCCGGGATGAGGCCGTCGCCGCAGACCTTGTCCCGACCCAGCGGCTGCTGGTCGGCGAACACGACGTCCACGCCCGCCTTGGCGAGCCAGCGCGCCGCGGCGCTGCCGGCGGGTCCGGCGCCGATGATGAGGACCTCGCAACGCTGAGGAGGAACGGAGGGAATCGGCGACATGGGGGGAACGGATTGGATCTCGGGCGCGTTCATGCCCCGCATTGTCTCCGCTCCGCGAACCAATGAAAAAGGGCCCCGAAGGGCCCTTGGAGAGTGACGGTCGTGTCGATCAGAAATCGTACGTGCCGCGGATGTAGAAGGTGCGACCGGTGGCGTCCGTGAAGCGCGGGTCGTAGCCAGCCTGGAAGACCTGGGTCTGGAAGGTCAGCGGCGGATCGCGGTCCGTCAGGTTGCGCACGCCCAGCGTGATCGACGCCGTCTTGATCGGACGGAACGACGCGTACAGGTCGGCCGTGGCGTAGCTGTTCACGCGGTTGGTCGGATCCACGTCGATGTAGCCCGACTTGTAGTGACCGGTCAGGCCGACCGTGACCTTGTCGTAGGCCCACACCGCCGACAGCGTGTGCTGCCAACGGAAGACCGGGCCGGCGCCGGAGTACACGCCGACGTTCTGGTTCCACGGGCCGTCCTGCAGGTCCTGGTACTCGTACTTGGTCACGTACGTGCTGTTCAGGCCGAACATGACGCTGCCGGCGCTGGGGATGCGCAGACGGTAGTTCGCGTTCAGGTCGAAGCCGTTCGTGTTGTTGCCGCCCAGGTTGAGCTGGCGGACGTCCACGTAGCCGCAGTTGGCGCCCGGGCACTGCGAACCGTCGACCGACAGGAAGCCGGCCGCGTTGCGGTGGTAGAACTGGCCGAACTTGTCCTGGTTGGCCGGGTCGAACAGCGATGCATCGCCGATCACGCCGATCAGGTTCTTCACGCGCAGCCACCAGAAGTCGACACCGAAGCTCAGGTCGTTGAGCGGCGCGAACTGGAAGCCCAGCGACGCGCTCTTGCTCTTTTCAGGCTTGAGCTGGTCGTTGCCGCCGTTGCGGACCATGAACTGCGCGTCGCACAGGTTGATGGTCGTGCCGCCGGCCGCGCACAGCAGCGGGTCGTTGACGGTGCTGGAGTTCGTGTAGGTCGGCGCGGCGTGCAGCTCATACAGCGACGGGGCACGGAAGCCGGTCGAGTAGGAACCGCGGACCAGCACTTCCTTCATCGGCTGGAAGCGGAAGCTGACCTTGGGGTTGGTGGTGCTGCCGAAGTCGTTGTACTTGTCGTAGCGGACGGCGCCGGTCACATCCAGGGTCTTCAGGAGGGGCACGTTCAGTTCGCCGTAGACGGCGTACACGTTGCGCTTGCCCGTGCTGAAGATGTTGGGGTCGATGCCGGTGGAGGCGATCACCGTCTGCGCGTAGGCGTCCTGCGCGTCCTGGGTGAACTTCTCCTGACGGAACTCGGCGCCCAGCGCCAGGGCGGCGGAGCGGCCGGCACCCAGCCAGTCGCCCACTTCACGGCTGGCGTGCGCGTCCAGGTTGGTCGTGCGGCCCTTGCCGACCATCAGGCGGCCCAGCGCGGCGGCACTCTGCAGGTAGGCGTCGCCCGCGGCGTCCTGCGCGCCGAACGGGTTGATGATGCCGGTCAGGATGCCTTCGGTGATCTTGTTGCCGTCCGAGTAGCCGCTGATCAGGTCCTCGGTCACCTTGTTCTGGTTGTAGCTCAGGCCGGCGGCGTAGTCCCAGCCTGCCAGCGTGCCGTCCAGGGAGAGCACCAGACGCTGCTGCGTGTTGGTGTTCTTGTCGCCGCGCGGGCCGTTCGGGGAATCGCGCCACTTCAGCGTGATGTAGCCCGGCTGGATCGTCGCGCCGCCGTCGGTCATCGTCTCGCCGGCGTACTTGTCGCCGTCGTAGGTCGGGCTCAGGGCGGGGTTGTTCGGGTAGTACGGGTTGGGCGTGCCGTCCGGACGCAGGCGGTTCTGCACCAGGAAGCCGTACGGCACCGGGGCGATGCGCGTCTTCACCTCGGAGCGGGTGATGAAGTACTCGGCGCCGAAGGTGTGGTCGTTGTTCAGCTTGACCGTGCCCTTCAGCATGGCCGAGGTGCGCTGGCTTTCCGGCAGGTAGTCCACGTAGCGCGAGGTCGACATCGTGCAGGACGTCTGGTCGGCGTTGGGCACCAGGAAGTCGCCGCCCGCGCAGGTGGGCGCGGCCGGGTTGTAGACGATCTTGCCGTCCTGGTAGTAGTTGGCCGGCAGGGTCGAGCCGGACTTGCCGCCGACGAAGCGGGTGTTGAACGGACGGTCCGTGCCGCCGATCGGGTCCTGCTTCTGCAGGTCGACGAAGCCGAACAGGTTGAAGCCCTGCTTCTCCAGGTCGCCGTAGCCGAAGCCGGCGTTGGCGTTGCGGGTCTTGCCGCCGGCGTGCTGGGGCGAGTCGTAGCCCAGCGTCACCGTGCCGCCCTGGTAGTCGGAGCGGGTGATGAAGTTGATGACGCCGCCGATGGCGTCCGTGCCGTACAGCGACGAGGCGCCGTCGCGCAGCACTTCGATGCGCTCGATCGCCGCCAGCGGGATCATGTTCAGGTCAGGCGCGGAACCGTCGAACGCGTTGTTGGCGATGCGACGGCCGTTCAGCAGGACCAGCGTCTTGTTGGCGCCGATGCCGCGCAGGTCGGCGAAGGACGCGCCGCCCGTGGACGAGCCCACGGCCTGGCTGGTGCCCAGGCTGCTCTGGCTGGCGGTCAGCGTGCTGAGGATCTGCTCGACGGTCGTCAGGCCCTGCTGACGGATGTCGCTCATCTTGAAGGTCGTGACCGGCACCGAGGATTCGGCATCGAGCCGCTTGATCGCGGATCCCGTGACGACGACCCGTTCCAACTGGGTCTGATCCTGTTGTTCCTGGGCCAGCGTCGGGAAGGACGCGGCCGCAATGGTGGCGGCGACTGCCAGGCCTACCGCGTTCAGCTTGTACATATGCACCTCTAGAGGGAGCGCCCGCCCTCCTTGTGGGTGCGGCGAGCCGGAATTGAAACGGCCCCGCATCGCGAGGCCTGACAAAAGTGTGCTGACGAATCGCCAGAGGTCATAGGTGCAGGTGCGTAAAGCGCGCGAATCTGGGACCGCGTAGCCCGAAACTGCCATTTTTCGCGGGTTTCTCCTTACCGTTTCGTGACTGTTCGGTCGTGCCTGCGCCACAGTTTCGGAATTTACGAACGCTTAACTCCCATGGGAATGTCGGATTTTCCGCAGCGGGTTTTCGGGCGGTTTTTCGCCCTCAACGTTGAATATGCGTTGATGCCTCGTTAAGAATGCGAGAAGACGTGTGTCAGTATGGCAACGGTGAATTTATCGATTCCAACTGATGAATATGGAAAATACTCGTCAATACAATGAGTTATCCATAATCGACTGAATATGGAAACAATACTTAACGTGTAACGCCCCCCGATGACGCCTTGCGAGGCGCGATGCGTCGTGGCAGCCCGAAAAAAAAGGACTCCCGAGGGAGTCCTTTGTCGTGGCGCTGGCGACGCCCCGCCTTGGTGCGGCGGGAGGTCGGCGGCGGGGATCAGAAGTCGTAGCTGGCCTTGACCTGGAAGGTCCGGCCCATCGGGCTGTAGTAGCGGTAGTCGAAGCCCAGCATGTGGCCGCCGTTGGCGCGCAGCGACAGGGGAGGTTCCTTGTCGAACACGTTCTTGATGCCCAGGGCGACGGTCAGCTGCTTGTTCCAGGTGTAGGCGGTCTGCCAGTCCAGGGTCACGTACGGCTTGACCTTCAGGCGCACTTCCTCGACGTTGCCGTTGGCCAGGTTCTCGACTTCGGTCGGGAAGTCCTTGTAGCCCGACTGGAAGTTGATGTTGGCCGTGTTGGCCCAGCTGCCGGTCACCAGGGTGTTGCTCAGCTGACCCTTCCAGCGGAAGGTCACTTCGCCGATCGACGGGTGGTTGTCCGCCAGGGTCGAGAAGTACTGTTCGCCGGCCACCAGCTGGCGCTTGTCGCTCAGCATGTAGGTCGCGTGCAGGTTGGACGTCAGGCGGCCGACCGGCGTGTTGAAGCGGCCGGTGACGTCGAAGTCGATGCCGCTGACGAAGCGCTTGCCCAGGTTGGTCGTGCTGGCGTTGTAGGCCAGGAACTTCTCGCCCGTGACCGGGTCGGTGTAGACCAGGAACAGGTTGGAGTACTTCTGGGCGTTGTTGAACGCCTCGTTCTCATCGACCGAACCGAAGGTCTTGTCGATGCCGGCCCACCACCAGTCGGCGCCGAACGAGAAGGTGCTCGTCGGCTCGATGCGGAAGCCCAGCGTGGCCTGCTTGGACTCTTCCGGCTTCACGGTCTCGACGCCGCCGGTGTAGACGTTGTACTGCTTGCTGCCCGGCTGGCAGGTCGCGCCCAGGCTGGCGGCGACGGCGGCCATTTCCGGCGTGCAGTCGTACGGCGTGGCGGTCACGCCGAATTCCTGCAGCGGACGGTACAGCTGACGCAGCGTCGGGGCGCGGAAGCCCGTGCCGACCGAGCCGCGGACCAGCACTTCCGGCATCGGGGTGTACTTGAACGAGACCTTGCCGTTGACGGCGCTGTCGACGTGGCGATAGTTGTCGTAACGGGCGCCGGCGGTGACTTCCAGGTTCTTCATCACCGGCACGATCAGCTCGGCGAAGGCGCCCATCGAATCGCGGCTGGCGCTGTAGGGGATCACGACGGTGCTGTCGCCGAAGCGCTGGTCGTCGCCGTTGACGCCGCCTTCACCGCGCGCCACGGCGCCCGGATCGTCGGTGACCTTGTCCTTCTGGAAGGACGCGCCCACGGCCAGGTAGGCCGGGCCGGCGGAGGTCGAGAACAGTTCGCGCGAGGCGCGCAGGTCGGCGTTGAACAGCGTGCTGGTCTCGGTGTCGTAGACGCCGGAGATCATGATCTGCTTGACCGCGTCCTTGGCGGCCTGCGACTGCTGGCCGGCGAGCACGAACGGGTTGTACACGCCGCTGCGCAGCAGCGCGCCGAAGGCCTTGGCCAGCGGGTAGCCGGAGTTGCTTTCCTCGACTTCCGCGCGCTGGTAGCCGGCGGTGGCGGTGTAGTCCCAGCCGGCCAGCTGGCCGTCGAGCTGCAGCCACAGGGCCTTGTTGTCGCGTTCGAAGGTGCTGGTGCGGTTGCCCAGGTCGAAGGCGCGGTACGAGACCGACGCGATGCGGTTGGGATCCAGGCCGATCGAGGTCAGGTAGGCCGGGGTGTAGCCGACCGCGGCCAGTTCGGCGGCGAAGGGACCGTTCGGGTCCACGGCCACCGCGCCCGGCACGGCGGCGATCTTGCCGCTGGTCTTGGTCTTGCCCAGCAGGACGTCGGCGCGCAGCGTCTGGCTGCCCAGCTTCACCGTGCCGGAGCCGAAGAAGTTGGTGCGCTCGCGGTCCGGGAAGGCTTCCACGGTGCCGGCGTAGTCGAAATAGCAGGAGGCGCCGACCTGGACGTTGCGCTCGGCGCAGGAGCCGTTCTGGGCCAGGTACACGTTGCGCAGGTCCGAACCCAGCGAGCCGTCGGCGTTGCGCACCGGCACGTTCACGTTGCCGGGGATGGCGGACGGCGAGCCGTTGAAGAACTGGTACTCGTTGCCGTTGTGACCGAAGTTGATCACGCCGGTCTTGCTGAAGTCGCGCTGGCTGGCGGTCAGCGAGTCGCGCTTGTCGACCGACAGCGCGGCCATGATGTTGAAGCCGTCGCTGTCCAGGTCGCCGAAGCCGCCCGACAGGGAGGCGCGACGTTCCTTGCCGCCCTTGTGCTGCGGGATCGAGACTTCCGCGGCGATGGTCTTCTTGCTGGAGTTGGTGCGGGTGATGAAGTTCACCACGCCGGCCACGGCGTCGGAGCCGTACAGCGCCGAAGCGCCGTCGGTCAGCACGTCCACGCGCTCGATGATCGACAGCGGGATCATGTTCAGGTCGACCGCGCCGCCGGCTTCGCCGATCAGGCGACGGCCGTTCAGCAGCACCAGGGTGCGATCGCCGCCCAGGTTGTGGATGGACACGGTGGCCTGGCCGCCGCCGCCGCCGCCGACGGTGTCACCTTCGGTGATGCCGCCCTGCACGGAGGACAGGTTCTGCATCAGCTCGACGACCGAGGTCACGCCGCTGCGTTCGATTTCGGCGCGCGTCACGGTCTGCACGGGCACGGAGCCCTCGACCGCGATCCGCTTCACCGCGGAACCGGTCACGACGACGCGTTCCAGCTGGGTCTGGTCCTGGGCTTGGGCGATCGCGGCCGACGACGCGATTGCAATGGTGGCGGCGACTGCCAGGCTCACCGCGTTCAGTTTGGTCTTCAAAGAAACACTCCTAAAGGTGTCGAGCGGCGGCGCTTGTGGCGTCGCGCGAAACATGTCCGGACGACCGTGCCGCAGGGGATTGCGTGAAGGTCGCGTGAAAGAAGTGTCAATGACTGGAATTCGACAGACCGGGCGGGTTCCTACCAATTGAGGCCCCCCGAGTCACCAGGACAAGGGGCATGTCCAGACGGACCGATACCCCTGCATGACCGGCGTCACGGGTGACTTCCGGCTATGTCAGGGGTATCGGCGGATGGTCCTCTCCCGAGGAATACCCGGATCGTCAGACGCCCAACTTGTTGCGGGGTGGCAACAAGCTGTATCCCGACCGCCACAGGGCGGTCGGTCCTTCTGTCGGGGATTCGTCAATCTCCGCGCGTGGAACGCACGGATTTTCCCGAATCCCCGTCCGACTATCAGAAGTTGTAGCTGCCCGTCAGGTAGACGGTGCGGCCCAGCGGGCTGGCGTAACGCGGGTCGTAACCGACCTGGTGGCCCGACGAGTCACGCAGCGTGAACGGCGGGGTCTGGTTGGTCAGGTTCTGGATGCCCAGGCGCAGTTCCAGCGCCTTGTTGTAGCGGTAGGTGCCTTGGTAGTCGAAGGTGATGTAGTTCGGCACCAGCAGCTGGATGCGGGTGTTCACGCCGGTCTGCAGGTCGCGGACGGTCTGTTCGATGTCCTTGTAGCCCGAGCGGTACTTCACCGCGATCGAGTTCGTGAACTTGCCGGTCTCCAGCGCGAACTTGGCCTGCGCCGTGTTGCGGAAGATGACCTGCGCGTCCACGCCGTACTTGCCGAGGCTGTCGGTGAAGTCGTTGGCGGTGCCCGGCTTCGTGTACTTGGCCTCGATCATGTAGGTGCCGTTGACCGTGGTGGTCAGGCGGCCCAGGCCTTCGATGTTCAGGCGGCCGTCCAGCTGCCAGTCCATGCCGCTGTAGTTCGACTTGCCGATGTTGGTCGACATCGACATGAAGGCGTAGTACGCGTTCGTCTCGGCCGGCAGCTTGTAGGTCGTGAACAGGCTCTTGTAGAGCTGCGGGTCGGCGAAGGCCTGGTTGGCGGAGACCGCGCTGACGGCGTCACGCAGGTCGATCTGCCAGTAGTCCAGGCTCGCGCCGAAGTTGCGGGTCGGGTCGAAGCGGATGCCGACGGTGGCCTGCTTGGACTTTTCCGGCTTCAGGTTCTCGTTGCCGCCCGACAGCTGGGTGTACTGCGACTTGCCCGGCTTGCAGGGTGCCGCGCCGGAGCCGTCGCCCGGGTACGGGCAGTCGTAGCTCGAAGCCGTCACGCCGTTGGTCACCAGCGGCTGGGCGATGTCCAGCATGTCCGGCGCCTTGAAGCCCGTGCCGTAGGAGCCGCGCAGCACGACCGTGCTGATCGGCTTGTACGAGGCGGACAGCTTGTAGGTCGTCGCCGTCTCGGTCTTGCCGAAGTCGCGCTTGTTCACGCCGTCCTTGATCTTGCTGATGCTGTCGTAGCGCAGGGCGGCGGTCAGCTCCAGGTTCTTGATGACGGGCACCACGAACTCGGCGAAGGCGCCGACGTTGTCGCGTTCCAGGTCGTACTTGGGGTTGGGGGCGAAGTTGTAGATGACGCCGGCCACCGCGTCGGCCGACGGATCCTGCTTGTAGTGGTAGTTGCGGAAGTCCGCGCCCACGCCCAGCTTGACGGCGCCGGCGGGCAGGTTGAACAGCTCGCCGGAGGCGCGCACGTCGGCGCCCTTGAGCGTCGTCGAGGCTTCACGGATGGTGCCGTGGTAGATCGAGTCCTTGATCAGCTGCTGCGTCGCGGCGCTCTGGTTGCCGGACGGCACGAACGGGTCGAGCGCGCCGGTGGACAGGATGCTGCCGAATTCCTTGGCCTTGAAGTAGCCGCCGACGTACTTCTCGTCGAGCGAGTTCTGCGACCAGGTCAGGGCGCCGGTCAGGTCCCAGTCGCCGATGGCGACATCGCTGCCGACGACGACGTGCTTGGCGTCGGTGATGGTCTGCGAATCGCGGGTGCCGAAGTCGGTGGCGCGGTAGTTCGCGGTGACCGTGTCGACGTGGGCCAGCTGGGCCGGCGTCAGGTAGGGCGCGACGTACTTGGTGAACAGCGGCGAGGTCGACGCGATGGCGACCGGCACCGGGTTCGGCGCGATGCGGGCGGTCAGGTCCAGGCGCGTGAAGGCCACGTCCGAGAACAGCTTGATCCGGTCGTTGATCTTGGCTTCACCGGTGACGAACAGCGAGTCGCGGGTCGATTCCGGGTAGACGTCGATGGTGCTGACGAAGTCGAACGCGCACTGGGCGGTACCGGCCTTGGACGTCGAGTTGGCCGGGATGGTGTTGGCCAGGCTGTAGACGTTGTTGGGCGCGCACACGCCGTTGGCCTGGCGGTACGGGTTGAACGAGTACGCGGGCAGCGTGGTCGTTTCGCCCGCCAGACGCTTGAACACGACGGCGGCGTTGGCCGGGTCGGCCGAGGTGCTGGTGCGGTCGTACGCGTAGTTCTTGCCGTTGAAGGTGAACGGCAGGTAGGCGCTCTTGGCGAAGCTGCGGTCGCCCGACTTCAGCTGCTGCTGGTCGTCGCGGCGGTAGGTGGCGACGACGTTGAAGCCGTCGCGGTTCAGGTCGCCCAGGCCGTAGGTGGCGCTGACGTTGTACGCCGTGCCGCCGTTGCCGATCGGGTTGCTGTAGTTGGCGGTGATGTTGCCGCCCTGGACGTTCTTCTTCAGGACGAAGTTCACCACGCCGGCGATGGCGTCGGAGCCGTACAGCGCGGAGGCGCCGTCGGTCAGCACTTCGATGCGCTCGATGGCGCTCATCGGGATGGAGTTCAGGTTGATCCGGCTGCCCGAACCCGTCGGGGCGATGCGGCGGCCGTTCAGCAGGACCAGCGTGTAGCTTTCGCCGATGCCGTGGATGGACGCGGTGGCGATGCCGCCCGAGTTCGAACCGATCGAGATGTCACCGACGGTCAGGTTGCCGCCCATGGCGGGCAGGCGCTGGATCAGGTCGGCGACGTTGTTGGCGCCGGAGGACTTGATCTCTTCCTGCGTGATGATCTGGACGGGCAGCGCGCCTTCGTTGGCGACGCGCTTGATGCTGGAGCCCGTGATCTCGATGCGCTCGAGCTGGGTGTTTTCCTGGGCGTGTGCGGCACCGATCGAAGCGGCGAGCAGCGCGGCCGCGATGCTCACGCGGCGGAGTTGAAGCGAAGAGGTCATGCCGGATCCGTGAAATGGCAAAAATGATTCCAGCGCTGATGACTTTGTGTCATCGGACACTGCGCGTAGGTGAACAAACTTTAAGTAACGGGGAAAAGAAGTGGCCCCGGGGCCGCCCCGTAAGGGTTTTCCATGCTTGAACGAACGCAGATCGCCATTCCAGGCATGCCGTTTGACACGGGAGTGCCAGAAGTCAGCCTCTTGATGCCGGTGAAAATGCTCAAATTGACAAGAGCCGGACAAGCGCAGAAACGGACAGAAACAAAAAAGCGACCCGAAGGTCGCTTTTGGTGATTGCCGATGTACGCCGCACGATGGCGGCGTTTCAAGGGAGATCGTTACCGTTGGTTCGTCGCGGCGGGAGCTCCTGCCGCATCCGCCGCCTTGCGCTTCTGCCGCCATGCGTGCAGCAGCGGTTCGGTGTAGCCGCTGGGTTGTTCACGCCCTCTGAACACCAAGTCCAGCGCCGCTTGATACGCCATGCTGTTCGGATTTCCGGACATCGGTTCGTAAACCGGATCACCGGCGTTCTGGCCATCGACGACCGCCGCCATCCGTTCGAATGTCGCCCGAACTTGTTGTTCGGTCACGACGCCGTGCTGCAGCCAGTTCGCCACGTGCTGGCTTGAGATGCGCAATGTCGCACGGTCTTCCATCAGTCCGATCTGGTTGATGTCCGGCACCTTCGAGCAGCCGACGCCCTGATCGATCCAGCGGACCACGTAACCGAGGATGCCCTGGATGTTGTTGTCCAGTTCCTGCTGCTTCTCGGTGTCGGTCCAGGACGGGTCGGCGGCCACCGGGATGGTGAGCAGGCGCTGCAGCAGGTCGGCGCGGTCGACGCCGGGCGCGTCGGTCTCGATCTGCTGCTGGACCTGGGCCACGCTGACCTGGTGGTAGTGCAGCGCGTGCAGCGTGGCGGCCGTCGGGCTGGGCACCCAGGCGGTGTTGGCGCCGGCCTTGGGATGGGCGATCTTCTGTTCCAGCATCGCGGCCATCAGGTCCGGCATCGCCCACATGCCCTTGCCGATCTGGGCGCGGCCGCGCAGGCCGGCGCTCAGGCCGACCAGCACGTTGTTGCGCTCGTAGGCCTGGATCCAGGCGCTGGCCTTCATGTCGCCCTTGCGCAGCATCGGGCCGGCGAGCATCGCGGTGTGCATCTCGTCGCCGGTGCGATCCAGGAAGCCGGTGTTGATGAAGGCCACGCGGCTGGGCGCCGCGGCGATGCAGGCGGCGAGGTTGACGCTGGTGCGGCGCTCCTCGTCCATGATGCCCAGCTTCACCGTGGAGGCCGGCAGGCCCAGCAGCTGCTCGACGCGTCCGAACAGCTCGTTGGCGAAGCCGACCTCGGCCGGGCCGTGCATCTTGGGCTTGACGATGTAGATCGAGCCCCGGCGCGAGTTGCGCAGGCCCGAGCCCGACAGCTGCTTCAGGTCGTGGATGGCGATCAGGGTCGTGACCACGGCGTCCATGATGCCCTCGGGGATCTCGCGATCGCCTTCGAGCAGGATGGCCGGGTTGGTCATCAGGTGGCCGACGTTGCGCACGAAGAGCAGCGAGCGGCCCGGCAGCACGACGTCGTCGCCGCCGCCGGCGGCCTTGTAGACGCGGTCCGGGTTCAGCCGGCGGACGAAGGTCCGGCCGCCCTTGCGGACCTCCTCGGTCAGCGAACCGCGCAGGATGCCCAGCCAGTTGCGGTAGGCCAGCAGCTTGTCCTCGGCGTCGACGGCGGCGATCGAATCCTCCAGGTCGAGGATGGTCGACAGGGCCGATTCCATCAGCACGTCGGAGACGCCGGCGGCGTCGGTCTGGCCGATCGTCGAGGCGCGGTCGACCTGGATCTCCAGGTGGATGCCGTGATGGCGCAGCAGGATCGCGGACGGCGCGGCGGCGTCGCCCAGGTAGCCGAGGAACTGGGCCGGATCGGCCAGTGCGACCGAGCGGCCATCCTTCAGCTTGACGGCCAGCGCGGTGCCGCTGACCGCGTAGCCAGCGGCGTCGGCGTGGGACGCGCCGGCCAGCGGCGCGGCCTGGTCCAGCACCTGCCGCGCGAAGGCGATGACCTTGGCGCCGCGCACCGGGTTGTAGCCGCCGGCGCGCTCGGCGCCGTCGGTCTCGGGAATCACGTCGGTGCCGTAGAGCGCGTCATACAGCGAGCCCCAGCGCGCGTTCGCCGCGTTCAGCGCGTAGCGGGCGTTCAGGATGGGCACCACCAGCTGCGGGCCGGCCTGGATGGCGAGCTCGGCGTCCACGTTGGCGGTCGTCGCCTTCGGGTCGGCGGGCAGCGGCACCAGATACCCGATCTGCTTCAGGAAGGCCTGGTACGCCGCCATGTCGGCGATCGGGCCGGGATGGGCACGATGCCAGCCGTCGATCTCGGTCTGCAGCCGGTCGCGTTCGGCCAGCAAGGCGGCGTTCTTCTCCGCCAGCTCGTGCGCGAGCGCGTCCAGTCCCTGCCAGAACGCGGCCGGCTCGACGCCGGTACCCGGCAGGGCCTCGGTCTCGATGAAACGGGCCAGGGCGGCATCGACCTGGAGGCGGTGGTGTTGGCTGCGTGCGGTCATGGCGACTCCGGAAGGCGGTTCAACGATGCGTCGACTGTAGGGCGAGAGGCGGTGGCGATTCATGTCGGCCCTGGTCGAAGATCCCTGACTTTTTTGCACAAATAACAACGACCAGGGTCGTCATTCATTGCCTCGGGCGGCGCAACGGTCCAACAATCGCCGGCCATGGACCGCCTCAAACAGATCGAGTCCTTCACGCTGGTCGCGACCAAGGGCAGCCTGACCGCCGCGGCGCAGGCGGAGGGCGTGGCGCCGGCGGTGATGGGCCGCCGGCTGGACGCGCTGGAGGCGCGGCTCGGCGTGAAGCTGCTGCTGCGCACGACGCGCAAGCTGACGCTGACGCACGAGGGCATCGCCTTCCTCGAGGACTGCCAGCGCCTGCTCGCCGAATTCGCCAGCGCCGAAGCCAGCGTCAGCGCCGGCGGCGTGAAGGCCAGCGGCCATCTGAGGATCACCGCGCCGGCCGGCTTCGGCCGACGCCATGTCGCGCCGCTGGTGCCGGACTTCCTGTCGCGGCATCCGGAGGTCAGCGTGTCGCTGAACCTCAGCGATCGCGTCGTCGACATCGTCAACGAGGGCTTCGACTGCGCGGTGCGTGTCGGCGACCTCAGCGATTCCAGCCTGATCAGCATGCGGCTGGCCGACAACCGGCGGCTGTGCGTGGCCGCGCCCTCCTACCTCAAGCGCGCCGGCACGCCGAAGCATCCGTCGGAGCTGATGCGGCACGAGTGCCTGACCTTGAGTTCCGACGCGAGCCAGACGCGCGGCTGGGCCTTCCGCATCGACGGCCAGGTGCAGCATCTGCGGCCGAGCGGGCGGCTCGATTGCAGCGACGGCCAGGTGCTCCATGACTGGTGCCGGCAAGGCCTCGGCCTCGCGTGGCGCAGCACCTGGGAAGTGGCCGCGGCGCTGCACGCGGGCGAGCTGGTCAGCGTGCTCGACGACTTCGCCGCGCCGCCCAACGGCATCTTCGCCGTGCTGCCGCAGCGCAAGCACCTGCCGCTGCGCGTCAGGCTCTGGATAGACTTCCTGAAAGAACACCACGGCAGCCCCGACTACTGGGCCCGTGCCTCCACCTGGGAGACCCCATGACCCTCGAAGCCCTGCTCGCCGGCCTGCACATCGTGGCCATCCTCAGCCTGGTCGTCTTCCTGTCGAGCCAGGCGGCGCTGTGCCGCAGCGAATGGATGAATCCGGCCGTCGTGCGCCGCCTCTCGCGGCTGGACATGATTTACGGCATGACCGCGGTGGCGGTGCTGCTCACCGGCCTGGCCCGCACCTGGTGGGGCATGAAGGGCCTGGGCTGGTACTGGCACCAGCCGCTGCTGCACTTCAAGTTCGGGATGTTCGTCGTGATCGGACTGATCTCGATCAAGCCGACCCTGACCTTCCGCCGTTGGACGAAGACGCTGGACGGCGGCGGTGGCCTGCCCAGCGAGACCGAGATCCGTTCAACGCGCCGCCTGATCATGATGCAGGCGCACCTGCTGATCCTGATCCCGATCGCGGCGGTGATGCTCGCGCGCGGCGTGCTGGTCAAGTAGTCCTCGGTCGGCGGGGTAACGCGGCGTCGCATTGGGATGCCCCGCTAGGCGCAGACCGGAGCCATAGCGGCGCTATGGCGAGGATCTGCAACGACGCGGGGCGCCCAATGCGGCGTTGCGTTACTTCGCCGACAGGCACTCCTTCATGAAGGCCTTGCGGGCGTCGCCGGTCTTGCCCTTCGCATCGGCATTGCAGGTCGTCATCTTGGTCTGCTGAGCGGTCTTGGCCGGCGCGGACGCCGTCTCGCCCTTGAGGCAGCTGCTCATGAAGGCCTTGCGTTCATCGCCGGACTTGTCCTTGGCGTCGGCGTTGCAGCTCTTCATCAGCTGCTGCTGCTTGAGCTGCTTCTCGGACGGTGCCTTCTTGGCGTCGTCCGCGGCGTGAGCGCCCAGCGCGGCCAGCGCCAGCAAGGCACCGGCGAACAGCGAGGTGGGGGTCAGGTGTTTCATCACTCTCTCCTACGGGGGCTACAGGGGGTTGGGGAAGGACCTGTCGAGCAGTTGAGCACAGCAACGGACGGCTCTCAAGAGCGGTTGACGGCCGTCAAGAGAATGGGTGACCCGCTTCAGTCGACAACGATCCGACGCCGATCTGCAGGCGCGAGTCGGTCGCTGACTCACATGATCCGGCGCGGAGACGCCAGCGCCTCATGGGCGAGGTGGAGCCGCCTGACAAGCACCTGTATGAAAGCCCGGTCGAAACGGTGCTGGCACTCCGGGCTGAGCTGCCCCAGCGAGTCGGGTGTAAACGACACGGTTGTGCAAAGTTGGGTCACCTTGATGTCGGTGCTGTGGCGGCGCAGATCGGGATTCGGCGCGAGATACGCCATCTCGCCGACCGAGGTGCCGGTGCCCAGCGTCGCGACCAGCGCGCCGTCGCGCCAGACCTCGACCTCGCCCTGCGTGACGATGTGGAAGGTGTTGCCCTCCTGGCCCTTCTTGAACAGCAGGTAGTCGAGCGGATAGCGGCGCCACCGCGCGCGCCGCACGACTTCCCAGAGCTCGACGTCGCCGAAGCCCGCGAAGAACTCCAGCCCGCGCAGCAGGTTGAAACGTTCCGAGTCCTTCACCTCGTTGAGCCGCGCCAGCGGCACCAGCTGCTTGGCGACCAGTTCCGACAGCGCCTGTCCGAAGGACTCCCAGTCGGGATAGCGCTCGGACGGGTGCTTGTAGAGCGCGCGCTGGATGACCGCGTCCAGCTCCGGCGTCACGCCGCCGCGCTGGCCCAGCAGCGGCTGCGGCGCCTGGTGGTAGATCTGATGCATCAGCGCCATCTGGTTGGGCGCGTCGAAGGGCGGTCGGCCGCAGACCATGTGGTACAGCACCGCGCCCAGCGAATAGATGTCGGCCTGCGCGCCGACGTCGCCGCCCTCGATCTGCTCGGGCGGCATGTAGGCCAGCGAGCCGACGCGATGCACCTGCGTCATGTCGGCGTTGAGGTTGAGCGCGCTGCCGAAGTCGCTGACCTTGACGTCGGTGACCTGGCCCTGGTTGTCGAGCACGGCGAGCAGGTTGGCCGGCTTGATGTCGCGGTGCACGACGCCCTGGCGGAACACGTAGGAGAGCGCCATCGCGCACTTGAAGCCGAGTTCGACGATCTGGTCCAGCGGCAGCAGCCGGTCGTTGCGGCAGAAGTGCTTGAGGGTGACGCCGTGGACGAACTCCATCACCAGGTAGGGGAGGTCGCCGTCCTGCACCGCGTCGAGGATCTGCACCACGTTCGGATGCTGCAGCCGACCGGCCAGCGCGGCCTCGGCGGCGAAGAAGCGGATGCTGAGCGTGTCTTCCTCGCTGCGGCCGCCGGCCGACCAGGCGCGCATGCGCTTGATGGCGACTTCCTGGCCCTTGAAGTCGTCCATCGCCAGGAAGACGTCGCTGGTCGCGCCCTCGCCCAGTCGTCTCAGCACGCGGTACTTGCCGATCTGCTCGGGCAGGTCGGCCAGTCCGCCGAGCGTCGAATCGGAAAAGGTGGAGGGACGGAGATCGTCGGAGGCGCTCATCGGAGGACCATCCTGCCCCAGGGAGAGGGTGCGGGCAAGAGGGGGCCACGGTCTCTTACAGGGCAGGTCCCCTAAAATGCGGCCCCATGATCCAAGCCAAGCAGGAATTGCTCGCCGCCCTCGGCACCGTGCTCCAGGGCCTGAGCCAGGAGGCCCTCGACAGCGGCCTCATCAAGGCCGCGCCCGCGGCCGCTTTCGAGAACCCCAAGCAGGCCGCCCACGGCGACTTCGCCTGCACGGCGGCGATGCAGCTGTCCAAGGCGCTGAAGAAGAATCCGCGCGAACTGGCGCAGACGCTGATCGCCCAGCTGCAGGCGCAGCCCGCCTTCGAGCGCTGGGTCGAGGCGCTGGAGATCGCCGGCCCCGGATTCATCAACATCCGCCTGAAGCCGGCGGCCCGCCAGGCCGTGGTCGGCGAGGTGTTCGCCGCGGCGACGCGCTTCGGCCACCAGCCGGCGCGCGACACGTCCGCGCTGGTCGAGTTCGTCTCCGCCAACCCGACCGGTCCGCTGCACGTCGGCCATGCGCGCCAGGCGGCGCTGGGCGATTCGCTCTGCCACCTGTTCGAGACGCAGGGCTGGAAGGTCAGCCGCGAGTTCTATTACAACGACGCCGGCGTGCAGATCGGGACGCTGGCGCAGTCCACGCAATGCCGGCTCAAGGGCCTGAAGCCGGGCGACGCGGGCTGGCCGGAATCGGCCTACAACGGCGACTACATCCAGGACATCGCCGACGCCTTCCTGCGCAAGGAGACGGTGACGGCGGACGACCGCGCCTTCACCGCGTCGGGCGACATCGAGGACCTGGACGGCATCCGCCAGTTCGCCGTGGCCTACCTGCGCCACGAGCAGGACCTGGACCTGCAGGCGTTCGGGCTGAGCTTCGACAACTACTTCCTCGAGTCCTCGCTGTACAGCGGCGGCCAGGTGGAAGATGCCGTGTCGCGCATCATCGCCAACGGCAAGACCTACGAGGAAGGCGGCGCGCTGTGGCTGCGCTCGACCGAATACGGCGACGACAAGGACCGCGTGATGCGCAAGTCCGACGGCACCTTCACCTACTTCGTCCCGGACGTCGCGTACCACGTCAACAAGTTCAAGCGCGGCTTCTCGAAGTGCATCAACGTCCAGGGCAGCGACCACCACGGCACGATCGCCCGGGTACGCGGCGGCCTGCAGGCCGCCGGCGTCGGCATCCCGCAGGGCTTCCCCGACTACGTGCTGCACAAGATGGTCACCGTCATGAAGGGCGGCGAGGAGGTCAAGATCTCCAAGCGCGCCGGCAGCTACGTCACGCTGCGCGACCTGATCGACTGGACCAGTCGCGACGCGGTGCGCTTCTTCCTGATCAGCCGCAAGGCCGACACGGAATTCGTCTTCGACGTCGACCTCGCGCTCAAGGCCGCCGACGAGAACCCCGTGTTCTACGTGCAGTACGCGCATGCGCGCATCTGCTCGGTGCTGCGCCGCGGCGTGGAGCGGGGACATGACGAGGCCGCGGTGGCCGGCGCCGACCTGTCGCTGCTGACCGCGCCGACCGAGTTCGCGCTGATGCTCAAGCTGGCGGACTATCCGCGCATGCTGACGGCGGCGGCGCAAGACCTGGCCCCGCATGACGTGGCCTTCTATCTGCGCGATCTGGCGGGTGCGTTCCACAGCTACTATGGCGCCGAACGCGTGCTGGGCGACGACCCGGCCCTGACGCGCGCGCGCCTGGCGCTGGCGGCCGCGACGCGGCAGGTGATGCGCAACGCGCTGGCGGTGCTGGGGGTGTCGGCCCCGGACGCGATGGAACGTGACTCGCAGGAGCAGCAATGAGTAAACAGAAGCAGCGCGGCGGATTCGCCATGGGCCTGATCGTGGGCCTGCTGCTGGGGCTGGGGATCGCGCTGGGCGTGGCCCTGTACGTGACGAAGGCCCCGGTGCCCTTCGTCAACAAGCTGCCGCAGCGCACCGCGGAGCAGGACGCGCAGGAAGCGGAACGCAACCGGAACTGGGATCCGAATGCGCCGCTGGCCGGCCGCGCCGGGGCGAAGGCCGCCTCGGGCGTGGTGACGCCGGCAGTCGTGCCGCCCGCCGCGCAACCGACGCCGCAGGTCACCACCGGCGCGACGCCGGCTCCGGCGGTCGAGGGCCGCCCGGTGGATCGCGCCCCTGCGGTCCAGCCGCAGGCCCAGAACCAGATCCCGTCCGTCAAGCCGGACCAGCGTCCCACCGAGCCGCGCGCCGACGGCGTGCGTCCCGACGGCTCGCGCGGCAGCTTCTTCGTCCAGGCCGGTGCGTACGCGCGCATGGAGGACGCCGAGCAGCAGCGCGCCAAGCTCGCGATCCAGGGCTTCTCGGCCAAGGTGATGGAGCGCGAGCAGTCCGGTCGCACGGTGTTCCGTGTCCGCCTGGGCCCGTTCGACACGCGCGACGAGGCGGAAGCGCAGCAGAAGAGGCTGGAAGGCGCCGGCGTCGAGGCCAACCTCGTGGCGATCCAGCGCTGAGCGCGGGCGCGACGTCCGTATCGTCTCGATACCGCCGTCATGCCGCGTTAATGCCGCTCTAAGTTTGACTTTCTAGGATGGCCGGCCGCTGCGGCGCCGGTCGCAACGGAACCCAACAAGGAATCGAAGATGAAGCGTCGCGAATTCAACGCCCTCACGGCCCTGTCGACCGCCGCGGGCGGTGGTGCGCTCCTGGCCGCCGCGCCGGCGCAGGCGCAGGGCGGCCCGGTCGAGGGCCGCCAGTACCAGCGCCTGGCCACGCCGGTGCCGGGCTCGACGCCGGGCAAGATCGAGGTGATCGAGTTCTTCTGGTACGGCTGCCCGCACTGCTACGTCTTCGAGCCGACGATCGAGGCCTGGGCCAAGCAGCTGCCCGCCGACGTCGTCTATCGCAAGGTCCATGTGGCCTTCCGCGCCAACGTGAAGATCCACCAGCAGCTGTTCTTCACGCTGGAAGCGATGGGCAAGGAAGCGCAGGTGCGTCCGGCGATCTTCAACGCCATCCACCGCGGCGGCCAGGGCCTCACCAACGTCGACGAGATGGCCAAGTTCCTGGCGCCGCTGGGCGTGGACGCGGCCAAGTTCAAGGAGACCTACAACTCCTTCACCGTGACGACCAAGAGCCAGCAGGCCGAGAAGCTGCAGAACCAGTACAACATCGACGGCGTCCCGACCGTCGCCATCGGCGGCCGTTATCTGACGTCGCCGGCCATGGCCGGCTTCGGGCTGCGCGTCAGCGAGGAAGAACTCGGCCAGCGTTGCATCGCCGTCGCCAACTTCCTGCTGCCGCTGGCGCGCAAGGGCGCTTGATCGGCTCGATCGTCGTCCTGCCTCGACCGCGGCCCTCACCCCCGCCCTCTCCCGCAGTGCGGGAGAGGGAGTCCGGTTGGAGTCCTTCGGAAGCGCCCCTCGGGGCGCTTTCTGCTTTCTGGGCCACATCCGATCCACCTCCCATCCATCTCGCGGCGATCTCGGGTGGCGTCCCACCGTTGGGGGTGATCGGGGGACAGGGCTTGCGCGAACAGGTGTCCGGGGCTTAAAGTGATATCACCTTTTTGGAGGAGGCCGGTGATGAGCAAGACGACAGCCCCGAAGACCGCCGCCGCGAGCGAGCGCGACGGCGGCCACATGAACGGTTACGCCGCGCTGCTGATGGGCCTCGCCCTGGCGGGCGTGGCGATCTTCCTGTTCATCAGCTCCCAGGGCGCCGTGCTCCTGCGGCCGGGTACGTGGATCGTCATCGTCTGCGCGCTGGTCCTGCTGCTGGGTCTCTACATCCAGCAGCCCAACGAGGCCCGCGTGCTGACGCTGTTCGGCCGCTACGTCGGGACGGACCGGACCGCCGGCCTGCGCTGGACGATCCCGCTGTTCATGATCAAGCGCCGCCTCTCGCTGCGCGCGCGCAACCTGGACGCGCCCACGCTGAAGGTCAACGACAAGCGCGGCAACCCCGTCGAGATCGGCGCCGCGGTGGTCTGGCGGGTCCAGGACACGGCGCGCGCGGTGTTCGAGGTCGACGACTTCGAGCAGTACGTGAGCATCCAGGCGGAGGCCGCGATCCGGCACGTCGCCTCGCAGTTCGCATACGACGAGGGCGACGACATCGACAGCCGGGAGATCACGCTGCGCGCCGGCGCCGACGAGGTGATGGCCGCGATGATCGATGAGCTGCAGGCGCGCCTGCAGCCCGCCGGCGTCAGCGTCGAGACGGCGATGCTCACCCATCTGGCCTATGCGCCGGAAATTGCGCAGGTGATGCTGCGTCGCCAGCAGGCCGAAGCCATCATCAGCGCCCGCAAGAAGATCGTGCACGGCGCGGTCAGCATGGTCGAGGAAGCGCTCAAGGGCCTGAGCGAGCGCGAGATCGTGCAGCTCGACGACGAGCGCAAGGCGGCGATGGTGTCCAACCTGCTGGTGGTGCTGTGCTCCGACAAGGACACGCAGCCCATCATCAACGCGGGCACCCTCTACAACTGATCTCGGAGGGCGTCATTCATGGATCACAACACCCGTCGCGGAAGGTCGTCCGCCTCCGCATCCGCGTCGCCATCGACGTCCGCGTCGATCGATGGCGAGTGGACCGTCTGGAAGCTGCTGTTCCTCGCGGTCTGGGCGGCGCACCTGGTCGCCGTCGCCGCCGCCTTCCGAGGGGACTCGGCGGCAGCGGGCGGATACCCGACGACCTCTGACTGGAACGGCATGGTCGCGACCGCGCTGGTGACGGGGATCTTCATTCCGTGGATGTGCACGTGGGGCGCGTGCCTGGTCGCGCGGTACGCCAGCTTTTTCCTCAACATGCCTCACAAGGACTACTGGCTGGCGCCGGAACGTCGCGAACGCACGCTCGCGCGATTGGCGCGGCTGTCCTGGCCGCTCGGCCTGCTCGTGGTCCTGGCGCAGGCCGATGCGAACCTGTTCGTGATCGCGCCGGCGCTGGCGCTGGAAACGCAGACCTGGTTCGGCGGCGGCGTGGGCGGCGTGCTCTGGTTCATCGCCATCGTCGCCTGGGCGATCGTGTTCCTGCTCAGCTTCCGCCTGCCCGCCCGCGGAGCACCAGCGGACGCTGCGCCAGGTGGCGGAAGCGGCCGTGACGCGCCCAGATCGCCGCACCGCCGCCCAGGCCGCTGACGACGGAGCGACGCGGCGATGGGCAGTCCCGGCAAGAAGCAGTTTCCGCTGCGCCTCGATCCCGCCTTGTGGGAGGAGATCGAGCGGCTGGCCGCGATCGAACTGCGTTCGTCCAACGCCCAGATCGAGCTGCTGCTGCGCGAGGCGCTCAAGCGCCGCGGCATCAAGCCCGCGCCGGCGCCGACGCCGCGTCGAGGGCGACCGCCGACAGCGGCCGGTGATGCGGGCGATGCCGACGACGTCGGCCAGGCCGGCGACCTCCTCGAATAACCCGACTTTCGACGCTGCCATCGAGGCGTTCAGCGAAATTCGCACGACCGTGCTAAATTGCGTTCCATGGAAGCCAAGACCGCCCGCAGCGAACTGACGCAGAGCGCCATCGTCGATGTCGCGCTGGAGATGGCGCGTCTGGACGGTCTGGACAGCCTGTCCATCGGCGAGGTGGCCAAGCGGCTGAATCTGTCCAAGAGCGGTGTGTTCTCGCGCATCGGCTCGCGCGAGGCCTTGCAGGCCGCGGTGCTGGACTCCTTCGAGAAGATCTTCCAGCAGGAGGTGATCCTGCCCGCGCTGCGTGAGCCGCGCGGTCTGCCGCGGCTGGACGCCATGGTGCGGGCCTGGCTGGCGCGCGTCGACGGCCCGCATGGCAACTGCCTCTACGTGGCCGGCGCCTTCGAGTACGACGACCGCGACGACGCGATGCGCGATCGGCTGCTGGACGGTGTCCGCCGCTGGCGTCAGACGATGCGTCGGACGCTGGTGCAGGCGCAGGACGCCGGTCAGCTCCGCGCCGATGCCGATCTGGACCAGTTGATCTTCGAGCTCGACGGCCTCTTCACCGCGTTGGTCCGCGAGGTGCGTTTCCTGCGTACGCCGGATGCACAGGCGCGGGCCTGGACCAGCTACGGCCGCCTGATGGCGCCGGTGCGGCTCGATGCCGCGTCGGCCGCCGCTCCCGCTCCCATTCCCTGAGGCCCGCCCATGACACACATGACCCGTTCGGGCCGCTTCATTTCCACCAACTTCGCACGATCGTGCGAAATCATTCGCCGCATCCGCGCGCGTTGAGGAGTCCCATCATGACCATCCTGCTGATCCTGAGCCTGCTGACCGGCGGTGCCGCCTGGCGCGCCTGGGCCTCGTGGCGCCGCCTGCTGCGGCAACTGCCGCGACGCAACCGCGACATGGTGCTGTTCTGAAAACTGAACACTGAACGCCGAATGCGGTGTGCCGCACATTGAGCGTTGACGCGCCCGGCGATGACGGCTGAGCGCAGAGCGCGCATCGCCTGCTCAGCGTCACCCGGTCACGGGATAAGCCGGAGTCGCGACGGCCTGGGCGATCCTTACACTCGACGGCTTGTCCCGTTGAGGAAAGTCCATGGCGTGGTTGATGCGCTGGCGGCCCGTGACCGTCGGCCCCGAGAAGGCGATTGCTCCCGATGAACGCCTGTCCTGGCCGCAGACCGCGGCGCTCGGCCTGCAACATGTGATCGCCATGTTCGGCGCCACCGTGCTGGCGCCGCTGCTGATGGGCTTCGATCCCAACGTGGCCGTGCTGATGAGCGGCGTGGGCACGCTGCTGTTCTTCTTCCTGACCGGCGGCCGCGTGCCGAGCTACCTGGGCTCGAGCTTCGCGTTCATCGGCGTGGTCATCGCCGCGACCGGGTATGCCGGCAGCGGCCCCAATCCCAACCTGCCGCTCGCGCTGGGCGGCATCATCGCCTGCGGCGTGCTGTACACCGCCATCGGCCTGCTGGTGTCGGCCACCGGCAGCGGCTGGGTCGAGAAGCTGATGCCGCCGGTGGTCACCGGCGCGGTGGTGGCGGTGATCGGACTGAACCTCGCCGCGGTGCCGATCAAGAACATGGCGCCCACGCCCTTCGACGCCTGGATGCAGGCGGCGACCTTCGTCAGCGTCGCCGTGGTCGCCGTCTATGCGCGCGGCATGCTGCAGCGCCTGCTGATCCTCGCCGGCCTGATCCAGGCCAGCCTGATCTACGCGCTGCTGACCAACGGCTTCGGCCTGGGCGCGCCCATCGACCTGTCCAAGGTCGCGGCGGCGGCATGGATCGGCCTGCCGCAGTTCCACGCGCCGGTCTTCGACGGCGCGGCCATGCTGATGATCGCGCCGGTCGCGCTCATCCTGGTCGCGGAGAACCTCGGTCACCTGAAGGCGGTCGGCGCGATGACCGGCCGCGACATGACGCCCTTCCTCGGTCGCGCCTTCATCGGCGACGGCCTCGCCACGATCGCCAGCGGCGCCGTCGGCGGCACCGGCGTCACCACCTACGCCGAGAACATCGGCGTCATGGCCGCCACGCGCATCTACTCGACGGCGGTCTTCGTCTTCGCCGCGCTGATGGCGCTGGCGCTGGGCTTCTCGCCCAAGTTCGGCGCCCTGATCCAGGCCATCCCGCTGGCGGTGATGGGCGGCGTCAGCATCGTCGTCTTCGGTCTGATCGCGATCGCCGGCGCCCGCATCTGGGTCGACCACCAGGTCGACTTCCGCGACCCGCGCAACCTGATGGTCGCCGCCGTCACGCTGGTGATCGGCACCGGCGACTTCACCTTGAAGCTGGGTGGGTTTACGCTGGGCGGCATCGGAACTGCCACCTTCGGCGCCATCCTGCTGCACGCGCTGCTCCGGCGCGGACGCACGGACTGACCCTCGGCCTTCATGCCCCTCACGCCCTCGGAACTCCGCGCCGTGGCCCTCGCGCTCGCAATGAGCGTCGGGGTGCCGCTGCTGTCCGGTTGCGGTCCCGGGGACAACGCCGGGTCGCGCGGGTCCGCCCCGTCGGGCGCGACGGGCGCGACGGGCGGCCGTGGCGGATCGGCCTTGCCGGCGGTGCAGGACCGGGCGCTGCAGGCCGAGCTCGAACAGCAGGAACGTGTCGGCCAGGCCCATCCGCGCGACCATGTGCGCGAACTGCAGGCCCTCGAGTCGCGTGCCGCCGTGGGCAGCCCCGAGCGGCTGGAGGCGCTGAGCCAGCGCGCCGCGTTGCTCGCGCAGCTGCGCGACCGCAGCGGCCACGAGGCGGCGATCGAGGAGATCAAGGCCTGGCCCGAAGCCGCGCCCACGCGCTCGCAGATCCCGCTGGCGCTGATGCTGGCACGCGCGCAGTGGCTGAAGGCGAACGGCGAGCTCGGCGCCGGCGTGCGGCTCCTGGCGGGCCTGTCCGACATCGACGCCGCGACCGCCGACCGCCGCCTCCTGTGGCGCGCGACCGAGCTGCGCGCCTACATCCAGGGCGACTACGGCGAAGTCGATGCGGCGGTCGAAAGCGGCTTGAAGGCGCTGGAGCAGGCGCGCGCGATGGAATCGCGCTGGCGTGCCGCGGCCACCGAGGCGACCCTGGCCTTCAACTACCACCGCAGCCAGCAGTTCGACCACGCCAAGCGCACCGCGCGCGAGGCGCTGCTGGCCGCGCAGCAGGATCCGGATCCGGTGCTGCTGTACTCGGTCCACACGATCCTGGGCATCGTGTACTCGCAGGACGACGATCCGAAGTACAGCCAGCAGGCCCGCGAACAGGCGCTGCAATATGCCCGTGAGGCGCAGGCGCCCGGCCTGCAGGCCCTGGCGCTGGGCAATCTGGCGGATTACGAGCTGCGCAGCGGCAACTACGCGCGGGCGCTGGAGCTCTCCACGCAAAGCCTGGCCCTGGCGCACGAGACGGGCGACATCTCCACCGAGATCCTTGCGCGGCACAACACCGGCATCGCCAAGATCGGCCTGCGCAAGCTGGACGAGGGCAAGCGCGACGTGCTGCAGGCCATCACGATGGACGCCCAGCGCGAGGCCGGCAGCTACACCGCCGAGTCCTGGCTGGAACTGGGCACCTACCTGGAGAAGTTCGACGACCTGCAGGGCGCGATCGACGCCTTCCATCAATCGCGCCGGGAGTTCGACGAGGTCCTGCGCGACGAGACGCGCAAGGCGGTGCTGGAGGCGCAGGCGCGCTTCGAGGACCAGCAGCGCCAGCGCGAGATCCGGCTGCTCAACCAGGACAACAGCCTCAAGGCGGAGCAGATCCGCACGCGCGATCTGCAGCTGAAGCTGTGGGCCGAGGTCGGCGGTTGCGTGCTGCTGTCCGGCGCGCTGCTGGCGCTGGCCTACCGGCGCATCCGCCGCACGAATGCGGCGCTGGCGCAGACCAATGAATCGCTGCGGGTGCAGAGCGAGCGCGATCCGCTGACGGGTCTGGCGAACCGGCGCCACTTCCAGCAGGCCATCGCGCAACGCACGCGCGACGGCGGGTTGCGCGGCAGCCTCTTCCTGATCGACATCGACCACTTCAAGCGCATCAACGACCAATGGGGTCACGCCGCCGGCGACACCGTGCTGGTCGAGGTCGCGCGCCGCCTGCGCGGCGTGCTGCGCGAGCAGGACCTGGTCGTGCGCTGGGGCGGTGAGGAATTCCTGATCCTCGTGAACTCGGAAACGACCGAGGACGCGCGCCAGCTCGGCCAGCGTCTGCTGGACCAGATCGGCGGGCAGGCGGTCGACCATGGGTCGCTGCACATCCCGATCAGCGCGTCCATCGGCTTCGCGAGCTTCCCGATGGCACCCCAGGACCTGACCTTGGAATGGGAGCGCGCCATCGATCTCGTCGACACGGTGATGTACATGGCCAAGGCGCACGGCCGCAACAAGGCCTACGGCGTGGCGGCGATGCAGGCGCGCGACCGCGATCAGCTGCTCGCGCTGGCGGGGCGCATCGAATCCGCGTGGCATCAGGGCCAGGTGCAGCTGGTCAGCCTGCTCGGACCGACGCAGGAGACGCGCGCATGAGGACATGGCGCCGCGTCATCCTGAAGGCCGCACGTCCTGCCGCGGCTTGCGCCGCATGGACGTCGGCAGCGAGAGCTGCATGGACGATGGCATCGGCGGTCGCCCTGCTCGTCCTCGGCGCGATGTCGGCGCGCGCGGAGATCCCCGATCGCGCGCTGGATGCGCAGCTCGCGCAGCTGGACCGCTTCGGCTACAACGAACCGGACAAGGCCGCGCAGCAGTTGCGCGCGCTGCTGGCGGACCCCGCGCATGCGGCGCATCGTCTCCACATCGACTACACGCTGGGCCGCAACGCGGTCCAGGCCGGACGTCCCGACGATGTGCGCCGCACGGCCGCCGAACTGGAGGCGCAGCCGGGGGGCCGACCGCTCTCGCGCATGCTGCTGGCCGAGTTCCAGGACCGGCAGGGCCAGACCGGCCGCTCGGGCGAGATGGCGCAGCTGGCGCTCGACGAACTCTCGCCGGCGTGCCCCGCCGGCGCGACGACGACCATCCCGCCCGGCTGCGATGCGCGCGTGATGATCCAGGCCCTGAGGCTGGTCGCGCGGGCCCAGGGTGCGCGCGGCGAGTACGCCTTCGCGGAAACCTCGTTGCGGCGGGCGCTGTCGCTCGCGCAGGCGCTCCAGGACCACAGCCTGTCCGGCACGATGATGGGGTCGCTGGCGGTCAACAGCCAGGTCCGGGACGAGCCGGCCGCGGCCCAGCAGTGGATGGCCCAGGCCTGGCAGCTCGCGCAGGGCGACGTGTCGGCGATGAGCCGCGCGAAGATGGTCGAGTCCATGGTCTCGTCGCGGCGCGGGGACCGCTCGGCGCAGCTGGCCGCGCTGGAAGACGCGCTGAGACTCGCCGAGCAGTCGGGCGGCCGCCGCGATGTCGCGCTGCTGCAGAACAACCTGCTCGACGCCTACATCCACACCGACCAGTCCGCCAAGGCCGTGCAACTCGCGCGGCTGGCCCTGCCGGTCGTGCAGTTCTACAACGACCAGACGGTGGAGCGCACGCTGCGCCACAACCTGTCGGTCGCGCTGGTCCAGCAGCGCCAGTTCGAGCCGGCGCGGCGCGAGATCGCCCGGGTCCTGGAGATGGCGCAGGGCGACTTCGATCCCGTGCGGCGCGCGCTGCAGCTGCGCGAACTCGGCGAGGCCTATGCCAAGGTCGGCCAGCCGAAGGAGGCGCTGCGGCTCTATCACGAGGAGCGCGCGCTGAGCGCGGACACGGCGCGTCGCAACCGCGAGTCCTCGCTGCAGCAGCTGCGATTGAAGTACGACAGCGAAGCCAAGCAGCGCGACCTGGAACTGCTGCGCCGCGAGCAGACGCTGCAGGACCGCGAGCTCGGCAACCGTCGGCTGGCGCAATACGTCGGCGTCGGGCTGGCCGCGCTGCTGGGCCTGTCGCTGATCCTCATCGGCGTGATGCTGGCGCGCGTGCGCGACGCCAACCGCAAGCTCAAGGCCAAACAGAGTCTGCTGCGCGCGCAGAGCGAGCGCGATCCGCTGACGGACCTCGCCAACCGCCGGCACTTCCTCGCGGTCATGGACCGCCATGCGAAGGACATGTTCACCGGCGCGCTGCTGATGATCGACATCGATCACTTCAAGCACGTCAACGACCGCCACGGCCATGCGGCCGGCGACGCCGTGATCATCGAGGTCTCGCGGCGCATCGCGCAGGCGGTGCGGGCGGAGGACCTGGTGGTGCGATGGGGCGGCGAGGAGTTCCTGGTCTTCGCCCGCAACGTCGCGCCGGACCAGTTGCAGCTGCTGGCCGAGCGCATCCTGTTCATCGTCGGCGGCGAGCCGGTGCCGACGGCGGCAGGACCGCTGCGGGTGACCTGCTCGATCGGCTTCGCGCATTTCCCGCTGCCGCCGGCGCAGCTCGCGCTGCACTGGGAACAGGCGGTCAACTGGGCCGACATGGCGCTCTACACGGCCAAGTCGCAGGGCCGCAACCGCGCGCGCGGCATCGTCACCGTCGAGGCCGGCGACGCGCAGGCGCTGATCCAGATCGAGGCCGACTTCGACGCCGCCTGCAGCTCCGAGCGCGTGCAGCTTCAGACCCTCCTGGGGCCGGCGTCACCGGAAGCACCGGAGGCCGCCGCTTAGACCTGGGCAGACCTGGGCAGACCTGCGTAGACGGGCCGGGACCGTCCGCCGCATCGAGATCGCATCGCTTTTTCCGCCTGCATCGAGATCACAACAAGGAGACGTCCCATGAGCCTGAACCGTCGCGAGTTGATCGCGCTGTCGTCCGCCCTCTGGCTGCCGGAACTGGTCCGCGCGCAATCGGCCTGGCCCTCGCGGCCGCTGCGCATCGTCGTGCCGTTCCCGCCGGCCGGCACCACCGACCTCATGGCCCGCGCGATGGCGCCGGAGCTGCAGAAAGCGCTCGGCCAGCCGGTCGTCGTCGAGAACAAGCCCGGCGCGGGCGGCAACACCGGCTCGGCCGACGTGGCGCATGCGACCGACGGCCATTCGCTGCTCATGGGCACCGTGGGCACGCATGCGATCAACCAGTCGCTGTATCCGAAGATGCCTTTCGATCCGGTCAAGGACTTCGTGCCCATCACGCTGGTCGCGGCCGTGCCCAACGTGCTGGTGATGAATCCTGCAAACGCGCAGAAGTACGGCATCAACAGCGTGGCCGACCTGGCGCGCGTGGCCAAGGCCAATCCGGGCAAGCTGAACATGTGCTCCAGCGGCAACGGCACCTCGATCCACCTCGCGGGGGAGCTCTTCAAGAGCCTGACCGGGACCTACATGATCCATTTCCCTTACCGCGGATCGGGCCCGGCGCTGCTGGACCTAATGGGCGGCAACATGGACCTGATGTTCGACAACCTGCCCTCGGCGATGCCGCACATCAAGTCCGGCAAGCTCAAGGCGATCGCGGTCACCAGCGCGAAGCGCAGCGAGGCCCTCCCCGATCTACCGACGATCGCCGAGAGCGGCGTGCCGGAGCTGAAGGCCTTCGAGGCCTCGTCGTGGTTCGGCCTGCTGGCGCCGATCGCGCAGCCGGCGGATCAGGTCGCGCGTGTCCAGCGCGAGGTGGCGAAGGCGCTGGCGACGCCCGTGATGAAGGAGCGCCTGGCGGCCCAGGGCGCAGTGCCCGGTGGCGGCACGAGCGCCGAATTCGCGGCGCTCATCGCGCGCGAGACGGCCAAATGGGCCAAGGTCGTGAAGGTGTCCGGCGCGAAGGTCGACTGAGCCTCAGAACTTGAAGTCGTAGTCGATCGTCAGCGGCGCGTGGTCGCTGAAGCGCTGGTCCAGGTAAATCGCCTCGCGCGTGGCCAGATGGGCCATGCCGGGCGTGGCCAGGTGGTAGTCCAGCCGCCAGCCCACGTTCTTCGCCCAGGCCTGGCCGCGGTTGCTCCACCACGTGTACTGCTCGGGCTTGTCGTTGAGGACGCGGAAGACGTCCACCAGCCCGACGTCCTTCTCCAGCAGCCGGGTCATCCAGTCGCGTTCCTCGGGCAGGAAGCCGCTGTTCTTCTTGTTGCCCTTCCAGTTCTTCAGGTCGATTTCCTTGTGGGCGATGTTGACGTCGGCCACGAGGATGAACTCGCGCTCGGCGCGCAGGGCCATCAGGTAGGGGTACATCTCCGCCAGGAAGCGGAACTTGGCGGCCTGGCGTTCCTCGCCGCTGGAGCCGCTGGGGAAGTAGCAGCTGATGAGGCTGAGCTTGCGGCCGGGCTTGTCGAAGCGCTTCTCGATCCAGCGGCCCTCGTTGTCGAACTCGCTGCTGCCGAAGCCGACGATCACGTCGCTGGGCGTTTCCTTCGTGTAGAGGCCCACGCCCGAGTAGCCCTTCTTCTGCGCGTAATGGAAGTGGCCGGTCAGGGTGTCGTACCCGGCGAACTGGGATTCGACGACGTCGGCTTGCGCCTTGAGTTCCTGCACGCCGACCACGTCGGCCTGCTGCTGCGGCAGCCAGTCGAAGACGCCCTTGGTGGCGGCCGAGCGGATGCCGTTGAGGTTGAGGGTGATGAAGCGCATGGACGGTGGGCGGGTGACCTCTGGAAGAGGGCGGCAGTATCGCAAAGCCTCGTTCCGAAGGTGGCAGCAGCCCGGGGGAACGCAGCCTCCTCAGGGGGAACGCACCCTCCCTGCGAGGGTTCGCGGCGCACCACGTAACGCCCGCGCCGTGCGCCGTCGACGCCCATTCGGGCGACACGCGAGCAGGTGCAGTGTTTGGGCAACAGAAAACGCACCGTCCTGGTGCCTAGGGTGACGCCTTTATGACGAACTTGCTAGATTCGCGTCCACCGCGCCAACCTGCGCCCACATTTTTGCTGCCCGTGACGCTGGTTTACCCATCGGTGTCGCCGGCGTCGCCCCCGGTTTTCCATCCTTCCCCGGAGTACTCCCCCATGAATCGATTCGCCACCCAGCGCGCCGCTGTCCCGGCCCTGCGCGAGGCCGCTGCGGCCGTCTCGCTGGCCCTGCTCGCCTGGCCCGTGATGGCCCAGGAAGCCGCCGACACGGCCGCCAAGGAGAAGGGTCAGCTCGAGACGGTGACCATCACCGCAGAGCGTCGGGTCGAGAACATCAAGGAAGTGCCGAACGCGGTCACCAAGATCTCCGGCGAGAAGCTGGACGTGCTGAACTCCGCCGGCCAGGACGTGCGTTTCCTGTCGGGCCGCGTGCCCAGCCTGAACATCGAGTCGTCCTTCGGCCGCGCCTTCCCGCGCTTCTACATCCGCGGCTACGGCAACACCGACTTCCGCCTGAACGCGTCGCAGCCGGTCTCGCTGGTGTACGACGACGTGGTCCAGGAGAACCCCATCCTGAAGGGCTTCCCGGCCTTCGACCTGGCCGCCGTCGAAGTCGTGGCGGGCCCGCAGGGCACGCTGTACGGCCGCAACACGCCGGCCGGCGTGGTGAAGTTCGATTCGGTGAAGCCCTCGCAGCGTCAGGAAGGCTACCTGAACGTCTCCTACGGCACCTACGGCACGATGAACCTGGAAGGCGCCGCCAACGTGCCGCTGACCGGCGACTGGGCGGCCCGCATCTCGGCGCAGATCCAGCACCGCGACGACTGGGTCAAGAACGTGCCCGAGTCCGGCAAGACCCGTGACCTGGAGGGCTACGACGACCGCGCCGTGCGCCTGCAGGCCCTGTACCAGCCGCACAAGGACTTCAGCGCGCTGTTCAACTTCCACGGCCGCGACCTGAAGGGCAGCGCGCGCCTGTTCCGCTCCTCGATCATCAAGACCGGCACGAACGACCTGGTCGACGGCTTCGATCCCGAGAAGGCCTACACCGACGGCGTCAACGAGCAGAGCCTGCATGCCACGGGCGGCAGCGCCCGCCTGCGTTGGGGCCTGGGGGCAATCAACCTGTACTCGATCACCGGCTTCGAGTCCGTGCGCCCGTTCAGCCGCGGGGACGTGGACGGCGGCTACATCTACGGCGGCACCAAGCCGTTCACGCAGGAGGGCCAGGCCACCTTCCCGTCGGAGTCGTCCAGCTCGATGGACGGCCACCGCCAGCTGACGCAGGAATTCCGCGTCGAATCCGCGTCCTCCGGCCCGCTGCGCTGGCAAGGCGGCGTGTACCTCTTCGACGAGCGCTACACCGCCCGCAGCACCGACTACACGACCTCCAGCGGCGCCGTGGCGGGCTACGTGGACACGCATCAGAAGAACACCGCCTGGGCGGCCTTCGGTTCGGTCAACTACGCGGTCACGCAGGACTTCCAGCTGCGCGGCGGCCTGCGCTTCACGCACGACAAGAAGGATGTCGACGTCACCAGCAGCTATGCCAACCTGAACACCAGCACCGGCACCACGGCCAACACCTCGGATTCGAAGTGGAACTGGGATGTGTCCGGCACCTACAAGGTCACCAAGGACACCAACCTGTACGCGCGTGTGGCGACCGGCTTCCGTGCCTCGTCCGTGCAGGGCGCGTCGCTGTTCGCCGGCCAGTCGCAGGCCGCGCCGGAAAACGTCACCTCCTATGAGATCGGCGTGAAGTCGGACTTCTGGGATCGTCGTGCCCGTCTGTCGGCCAGCGCCTTCAACTACACGGTGAAGGATCTGCAACTGACCGCCGTCGGCGGCCAGAACAACGCCAACCGCCTGCTGAACGCCAAGAAGGCCGAAGGCAATGGCGTCGAGCTGAACCTGGAAGTCCTGCCGGTCGATCAGCTGCTGATCACCCTGGGCGGCAGCCTGAACAACACCAAGATCAAGGACGCGACCCTGTCGCTGCCGGCTTGCGGCGGCGGCTGCACGATGACCGATCCGCTGATGCCGGGCTCGACCACCAACTACAGCATCGACGGCAATCCGCTGCCGAACGCGCCCAAGTGGGTGGCCAACCTGACCGCGCGTTATTCGATCCCGACCGCGGGCGGCAACGAGTTCTACATCTACACCGACTGGGCCTACCGCTCGAAGGTCAACTTCTTCCTGTACGAGGCCAAGGAGTTCACCGGCAAGTCGCTGACCGAAGGCGGCCTGCGCGTGGGCTACATCTGGAGCAACGGCAAGTACGAGGTCGCCGGCTTCGTCCGCAACATCACGGACCAGATCCGAGTGACGGGCGCGATCGACTTCAACAACAACACCGGCTTCATCAACGACCCGCGCACCTACGGCGTCCAGTTCAAGGCGATCTTCTGATCGGCTGAACCCGCGTCATCGCGCATCAGAGCGGCCCGCGCGCCGCCCTGCAAAAAACGGGCCTGCTTCCGGCGACGGAGCAGGCCTTCTTCTTGCTTGAACGGCTGGATTCAGGCGACATGACGTGCTTGGTCACCCTCGGGGTGACTCTGACCCGCGCCCTACAATTCCGCCCCAATTTCACTGTCACGTCTCGACGTCGCGCCGCCATGACCACCGCCGCTTCCAGCAACGATTCCCGCAACGGATCCAGCAAGCAGTCCCAGGACGCCCTGGCCCAGGAATTCGTCGCCTTCGCCGTCGACGCCGGCGTGCTGCGCTTCGGCGAGTTCAAGACCAAGGCCGGTCGCCTCAGCCCCTACTTCTTCAACGCCGGCCTGTTCGACGACGGCCTCAAGCTCGGCAAGCTGGCGCAGTGCTATGCACAGCGGCTGCTGGCCTCGGGCGTCGAGTTCGACATGATCTTCGGCCCCGCCTACAAGGGCATCACGCTGGCCGCGGCGGTCGCGATCGAACTGGCCCGGCTGGGCCACAACAAGCCCTTCGCCTACAACCGCAAGGAAGCCAAGGACCACGGCGAGGGCGGCACCCTGGTCGGCGCCAAGGTCCAGGGCCGCGTGCTGATCATCGACGACGTCATCTCCGCCGGCACCTCGGTGCGCGAGTCCATCGCGATGATCCAGGCCGCCGGCGCCACGCCCTGCGGCGTGGCCATCGCGCTGGACCGCCAGGAGAAGGCCGCCGAGAACGGCCAGGATCTTCCCTGGTCGGCAGTACAGTACGTGCGTGACCAGCTGAAGCTGCCGGTCGTCGCCATTGCGGGACTGTCCGACCTGCTCCAGTATCTGCAGACCACGAGCAGTGCCGCCGTCGCCGGTCATGCGACGGCCGTCCAAGCCTACAGAGATCGCTACGGAGTCTGATGCGCGCCCTTCTTTCCCGCCGCCTGCCGCCGTCCCGGCCGATCGTGACCTCGGCGCTGTCCGGTCTGCTGCTGTTGCTGGCCGCCGCGCAGTCGGGCGTCGCCGTCGCGCAGACGAAGGCGCCGGGTGCGGCCACCATCTACACCTGCACGACGAGCGACGGCCGGCGCCTGACCTCCGACCGTCCGATCCCGGAATGCCAGGCGCGCGAACAACGTGTGCTGAACTCCGACGGGTCGGTGCGCAAGATGATGCCGCCGGCGATGTCGCCCGAGGAACAGTCCGTGGCCGAACAGCGCAAGCGCCTGGAGGAAGTCCAGCGCGCCGCCCAGCAGGATGCGGTGCGGCGCGACCGCAACCTGCTGCAGCGCTACGCCGACCTGGCCGCGCATCAGCGCGCGCGGGAGGCCGCGCTCGACGACATCCGAGAGGCGATGCAGCAGTCCGAGAAGCGCCTCCAGGTGCTGGCGAATGAGCGCAAGCCGATGCTCGACGAGCTCGAGTTCTACAAGGGCAAGCGGGTCCCGATCAAGCTGCAGCACCAGCTCGACATGAACGACGCATCCGCGACGGCGCAGCGCGAGTCGATCGACAACCAGAAGGCCGAGATGGTGCGTGTCAACAAGCTCTATGACGAGGAGTTGGCGCGACTGAAGAAGCTGTGGGCCGGCGCGGCGCCGGGCCTGCCGGACAGCAAACCGGACAGCAAGCCGCCGGTGCAGGCCTCACCGGCCAGCGGGCGCTGAGGCTTGGCTGGCGCGCCCCCTGCGGCGCGCGCCAGTCAGTCCCAGCCGGCGCTCAGGCGCCGAGCTTCTTCTTCAGCAGCTCGTTGACGGTGGCCGGATTGGCCTTGCCCTTGGCCGCCTTCATCGCCTGACCGACCAGCGCGTTGAACGCCTTCTCCTTGCCGGCGCGGAACTCCTCGACCGACTTGGCGTTGGCGGCGAGCACCTCGTCCAGGATGCGCTCGATCTCGCCGGTGTCGTTGGACTGCTTCAGGTCCTTGGCGTCGATGATCGCGTCGACATCGGTGCCCTCGCCCGTCCACAGCGCCTCGAACACCTGCTTGGCCGAGTTGTTGTTGATCGTGCCGTCCTGGATGCGCTTGATCAGCGCGCCCAGTTGCGCGGGCGTCACCGGCGCGCTCTCGATGCCGCGCTCCTCGCTGTTCAGTCGACGCGAGACTTCACCCATCAGCCAGTTCGCGACCAGCTTGGGCGCACCGCACAGGTCGCGGGCCGCTTCGTAGAAGCGCGCCGTCGCCAGGCTCTGCGTCATCATCGTCGCATCGTAGGCGGGCAGGCCGTCGGTCTCCTGGAAGCGCGCCGCCATCACGGTCGGCAGCTCGGGCATCTCGCCGCGCACGCGGTCCACCCACTCGGCCGAGATCATCAGCGGCGGCAGGTCCGGATCCGGGAAGTAGCGGTAGTCCGCCGCGTCTTCCTTGGTGCGCATCGCGCGGGTCTCGCCGGTGTTCTCGTTGTAGAGCACCGTCGCCTGCTGGATCGTCAGGCCGTCCTCGATCTGGTCGATCTGCCAGTTGACCTCGAAGTCCACCGCATCGACCAGGTGTCGGAAGCTGTTCAGGTTCTTGATCTCGCGACGCGTGCCGAAGGGCGCGCCGGGCTTGCGCACCGAGACGTTGACGTCGCAACGGAACGAGCCCTCCTGCATGTTGCCGTCGCAGATGCCCAGCCACATCACCAGCGAATGCAGCGTCCTGGCGTACTCGACCGCCTCGGCGCCGGAACGCATCTCGGGTTCCGAGACGATCTCCAGCAGCGGCGTGCCGGCGCGGTTCAGGTCGATGCCGGACTGGCCGTGATAGTCCTCGTGCAGGCTCTTGCCGGCGTCCTCTTCCAGATGCGCGCGGGTGAGCTTGACCACCTTCTTCTCGTCGCCGACGAAGAACTCGATGTGGCCGCCCTGCACGACGGGGATCTCGTACTGGCTGATCTGGTAGCCCTTGGGCAGGTCCGGATAGAAGTAGTTCTTGCGCGCGAAGATCGACAGCGGCGCCACCTTCGCGCCGACCGACAGGCCGAAGCGGATGGCGCGCTCGACCGCGCCGCGGTTCAGCACCGGCAGCGTGCCGGGCAGCGCCAGGTCCACCGCGCTGGCCTGCGTGTTGGGCGCCGCGCCGAAGGCGGTCGACGACCCGCTGAAGATCTTCGATTCGGTCGAGAGTTGGACGTGGTTCTCCAGGCCGATGACGACCTCGTAGCCCCGCACCAGTTGACTGTTCTTGCTCATGACGTTCATACCCCCGCCGGCGTCTGGCGGTGCCAGTCCGTGGCCTGCTGCAGCGCGTGCGCGGCGTGCAGCAGCGTGCCTTCCTTGAAGTAGTTGCCCAGCAGCTGCAGGCCCACGGGCATGCCGCCCTCGCCGGTGCCGACCGGCACGCTCATGCCGGGCAGGCCGGCCAGCGAACCGGGCAGCGTGAAGATGTCGGCCAGGTAGGCCTTGACCGGATCGTCCGCGCCTTCGCCCTGCTTCCAAGCGACCGTTGGCGCCACCGGGCCGGCGATCAGGTCGCAATGTTGGAAGGCCTGCTGGAAGTCGTCCGCGATCATGCGGCGCAGCTTCTGCGCCTGCAGGTAGTAGGCGTCGTAGTAGCCGTGCGAGAGCACGTAGCTGCCGATCATGATCCGGCGCTTGACCTCGGCGCCGAAGCCTTCGGCGCGGGTCTTCTCGTACATGTCGATCAGGTTGCCGTAGTCCTTGGCACGGTGCCCGAACTTCACGCCGTCGAAGCGCGACAGGTTGGAGCTCGCCTCGGCCGGGGCGATGATGTAGTACACGGGGATCGCGAGCTCGGTGCGCGGCAGCGACACGTCGACCAGCGTCGCGCCCAGCTTCTCAAGCTCCGCCAGACCGGCGCGCACGGCGCCGTCCACGTCGGCGGACAGGGCCGCCGGGAAGAACTCCTTCGGCAGGCCGATGCGCAGGCCCTTGAGCGGCTGCGCCGCGGTCGCGCCGTCACGCGCGGCCAGCATCTGCGCGGCGAAGTCCTGCGGCGGCTGCTGGACGCTGGTGGCGTCGCGCTCGTCGAAACCGCTCATCGCCGACAGCAGCAGCGCGCAGTCCTCGGCGGAACGCGCGAACACGCCGGCCTGGTCCAGGCTGGAGGCGAAGGCGATCATCCCGTAGCGCGAGCACACGCCGTAGGTCGGCTTGATGCCGGTGATGCCCGAGAAGCTGGCCGGCTGGCGGATCGAGCCGCCGGTGTCGGTGCCGGTCGTGGCCGGGACCAGGCCCGCGGCCACCGCCACGGCCGAGCCGCCCGAGGAGCCGCCCGGCACGCGCGTGCGGTCCCAGGGGTTCAGCGCCTTGAAGTAGGCGCTGTTCTCGTTGGCCGAGCCCATCGCGAACTCGTCGCAGTTCAGCTTGCCCAGCGACACGGTGCCGGCGGCGTTCAGCCGCTCGACGACGGTGGCGTCGAAGGGGCTGCGATAGCCCTCGAGCATCTTCGAGCCGGCCGTGGTCGGCATGTCGCGGGTGACGAAGATGTCCTTGTGCGCGAGCGGCACGCCGATCAGCGCGCCGGCCTCGCCCTGGGCGAGGCGCGCATCGGCGTCCCGGGCCCGTGCCAGCGCGTAGGCCTCGTCGATGTGCAGGAAGGCGCCGAGATCCTTCGTCGCGGCAACACGCGCAAGCAGATGTTGCGTCAGCTCGGTGCTGGAGACGGTCTTGGCGCGCAAGGCGCGGCCGAGCTCGGCCACGCCGAGGTGGTGGAGGGGCGGGGTCATTCGATGACTTTCGGGACCAGGAACAGGCCGTCCTCGACGGCGGGAGCGCTGCGCTGGTTGAGCTCGCGCTGGTCGGATTCGGTGACGCGGTCCTCACGCAGCCGCAGGGCCACTTCCTGGACCGCCGACAGCGGCGTGTAGAGGGGATCGACACCGCTGGTGTCGACCGCGCTCATCTGCTCGACGATCGAGAAGAAGCCGTTGAGCTGCGGCAGCAGCGCGGCCTGCTCGTCGCCGGAAAGTTCCAGCCGCGCCAGTTTGGCGATGCGGCTGACGTCGTCGTGGGTGAGTGCCATGGGGAATGTCTCGTGGGCCGGTCGGACAAGCAGGGCGCCCGGCGCGCGAATCATTCGATGAACGCTGACGGAAGCCTTGCAGACGGGCCAAACCAGGGGGTGATCAGTTATTATCCCCGCTTATCTCCATGAGCCGAGGCTGCCGACGCAGCCTCGTTCCTTATGGCAAGGAATCTCGCTCGCGCGGACGCCGCCGGTCCGCGCGGTATACCGACCCGAACCGCCCCGAATCGCAGCCGCCCGGACAGAACGCAGACGAACGCCGCTTGATGCCGTCGAATGCCGCCGATTGCGTGTAGTTCGACGATGACGGGCGGCTCCAGGTGCCGAAGCGTCTTGTCCAGGTCTTGCCTACACACATGTTCGCCTCCCTGCGCCGCTACTTCTCTACCGACCTCGCCATCGACCTGGGCACCGCCAACACGCTGATCTACGTCCGCGGAAAAGGCGTGGTGCTGGACGAGCCCTCCGTCGTCGCCATCCGCCATGAAGGCGGGCCCAACGGCAAGAAGACGATCCAGGCCGTCGGCCACGAAGCCAAGGCCATGCTGGGCAAGGTGCCCGGCAACATCGAGGCGATCCGCCCGATGAAGGACGGCGTGATCGCCGACTTCGTGGTCACCGAGCAGATGATCAAGCAGTTCATCAAGATGGTGCACGACACCAAGCTGCTGCGTCCCTCGCCCCGCATCATCATCTGCGTCCCCTGCGGCTCCACGCAGGTCGAGAAGCGCGCCATCCGCGACGCCGCGCTGGGCGCGGGCGCCTCGGAGGTCTACCTGATCGAGGAACCGATGGCCGCGGCGATCGGCGCCGGCCTGCCGGTGTCGGAAGCGTCGGGCTCGATGGTCATCGACATCGGCGGCGGCACGACGGAAGTCGGCGTGATCTCGCTGGGCGGCATGGTCTACAAGGGCTCGGTCCGCGTCGGCGGCGACAAGTTCGACGAGGCCATCATCAACTACATCCGCCGCAACTACGGCATGCTGATCGGCGAGCCGACCGCGGAGTCCATCAAGAAGAACATCGGCTCGGCCTTCCCCGGCTCCGAGGTCAAGGAGATGGAAGTCAAGGGTCGCAACCTGAGCGAAGGCGTGCCGCGCAGCTTCACGATCTCGTCCAACGAGATCCTGGAAGCGCTGACCGACCCGCTGAACCAGATCGTCTCGGCCGTGAAGAACGCGCTGGAGCAGACCCCGCCGGAACTGGGCGCCGACATCGCCGAGCGCGGCATGATGCTGACCGGCGGCGGTGCACTGCTGCGCGATCTGGACCGTCTGCTGGCCGAGGAAACCGGCCTGCCGGTGCTGGTCGCGGAAGATCCGTTGACCTGCGTGGTCCGCGGTTGCGGCATGGCGCTCGAGCGCATGGAGCGCCTGGGCTCCATCTTCACGAACGAATAAGTGGATGCGGCCCCAGATGGCCGCTTTGCGTTGAATCTCCTCTGCTGAGATCTTCATGCCTCTCGGCACCCTCGACCGCAATCCACCGCCGCTGTTCCGCGAAGGCCCGTCCGCGCTGACGAAGCTGGCCTTCTGCGCGGCGCTGGCGGTCTTCCTGATGGTGGCGGACTCCCGCTTCCAGTTCACGGCGCCCGCGCGCGCCGGACTCGGCCTCGCGCTGCATCCGCTGCAGCGCGCCCTGCTCGCGCCCGTCGACGCCTGGGACCAGGCCGGCGACTACGCCCGCGGCATGGAGAAAGCCACCGAGGCCGAGAACCAGGCCCGGCAGCAGCTCGCTTCCCAGGCCGTCATCCTGAGCCGCGCCGCGCAGCTGCAGGCCGAGAACACGCGCCTGCGCGCCCTGCTCGACCTGCGCGAAGCGCTGCCGGTGAAGGGACTCGCCGCCGAGGTGCTCTACGAGGCGCCGGATCCGTTCTCCCGCCGCATCGTCATCGACCGCGGCGGCCACCGCGGCGTGCGCCTGGGCGCGCCCGTGGTCAACGACGCCGGCGTGCTGGGGCAAGTGACGCGGGTCTATCCGCTGTCCGCCGAGGTGACGCTGCTGACCGACCGCGACGCCACCATCCCCGTGCTCAACACCCGCACCCAGCAACGCGGCGTCGCCTACGGCGGCGAACGCGGGGTGATGGAGCTGCGCTTCATCGCCGCCAACGCCGACATCAAGCCCGGCGACGCGCTCGCGACCTCGGGCCTGGACGGCCTCTATCCGCCGGGCCTGCCGGTGGCGAAGGTCGCCGAGGTGGAACGCCGCGGCGATACCAGCTTCGCGCGGGTCGGCCTGGCGCCGATCGCGCAGCCCGACAGCGCGCGTCACGTGCTGGTGCTGGAGCCGCTCGAAGGTCAGGAGTCCGCCCGCACCGAAGCGGCACAGGAAGCGGCCAGTGCCGCGACCGCGGCGGCCGCCGAAGCCGCCAGCCGGCCGCCGCGCAGCCGCGCGGCGTCGGCCGCATCCGCGCCGAAAGGAGGCACCCGATGATCATGCCCCGTGGCGCGAGCCAGCTGCTGCTGCCCGCCAACCCCCTGTTCATCGCGTTCAGCCTGGTCGTCGGCCTGCTGATCGACATGGTCCCCGTCGGCCGGCAGCCCTGGATGCCGGACGTGCTGGCCCTGGTGCTGGTGTTCTGGAACGTCCACCAGCCGCGCCGCGTCGGCGTCGGCTGGGCCTTCGTCTTCGGCCTGATGATCGACGTCCACCATGGCGCGCTGCTCGGCCAGCATGCGCTGGCCTACAGCCTGCTCGCCTTCGGCGCCGTCGCGCTGCACCGCCGGCTGCTGTGGTTCTCGCTGGGCGGGCAGGCGCTGCACGTGCTGCCGCTGTTCGTGCTCGCGACCGCGATCGCCGTGATCGTGCGGCTGATCGTGGGCGGCATGTGGCCGGGCTGGAGCCTGGTGCTCGCGCCGCTGCTGCAGGCGGCCCTGTGGCCGATCGCCGCGGCGCTCCTGCTCGCGCCCCAGCGCCGCGCGCCGGATCCCGACGCGCACCGCCCGCTCTGAGCGCGCCGGGAACAGGTCCGCGATGACGGTCATCAAGAACCTCCAGGCGGAGCTCAGCCGCTTCCGGCTGCGGTTGTTCGCCGCAGCCGCGTTCGTGCTGTTCTGCTTCGGCCTGCTGGTCGCGCGCCTGGTCTACCTGCAGATCACGCAACACGACACGCTGCTCGAACGCGCCGAGACCAACCGCGTCTCCGTCGTTCCCATCGTGCCCAACCGCGGCCTGATCGTCGATCGCAACGGCGTGGTGCTGGCGAGCAACTACTCGGCCTATACGCTGGAGATCACGCCGTCGAAGGTGCCGGACCTGGAGCGCACGATCGACGCGTTGTCCGCCGTCATCGAGATCCAGCAGCGCGACCGTCGGCGCTTCAAGCGCCTGATGGAGGAAAGCAAGAACTTCGAGTCGCTGCCGATCCGCACCAAGCTGACGGACACCGAGGTCGCCCGCTTCGCCGCGCAGCGCTTCCGCTTTCCCGGCGTGGACATCAAGGCGCGCCTGTTCCGCAACTATCCGCTGGGCGACGTCGGCGCGCACCTGCTGGGCTACATCGGCCGCATCAACCAGGCCGAGAAGAAGTCGATGGACGACTGGTCCGAAGAGGACATCGCCAACTACCGCGGCACCGAGTACATCGGCAAGCTCGGTCTGGAGCAGGCCTACGAGCGCGAGCTGCACGGCCAGACGGGCTTCGAGGAGATGGAGACCAGCGCGGGCGGCCGCGCGGTGCGCCGCCTGCGCAACCGTCCGCCGACGCCGGGCAACACGCTGCACCTGTCGATCGACATCAAGCTGCAGGCGCTGGTGGAGCGCCTCTACGGCGACCGCCGCGGCGCGCTGGTCGCCATGGACCCTCGCACCGGCGAGGTCCTGGCTTTCGTGTCCAAGCCCAGCTTCGACCCCAACCTGTTCGTCGACGGCATCGACGCGGACAGCTGGCGTGAACTCAACGAGGACATCGACAAGCCGCTGCTGAACCGCGCCTTGCGAGGCACCTATCCGCCAGGCTCGACCTTCAAGCCCTACATGGCCATGGCGGCGCTGAACACCGGCAAGCGCGCCGCCAACGTGGTGGTCCAGGACAACCTGACCTACAGCTTCGGCGGCCGGGTGTTCGGCAGCGCCACCGGCGACCGGGCGGGCGCCAAGGACATGCGGCTGGCGATCGTGACCTCGTCCAACGTCTACTTCTATTCGCTGGCCAACGAGATGGGCGTGGACATGATCCACGACCAGCTCGAGCCCTTCGGCTTCGGTCGCAAGACCGAGATCGACCTGCAGGGCGAAGTCACCGGCATCCTGCCCAGCACCGAGTGGAAGCGCCGCGCCTACAAGCGGCCGGAGCAGCAGAAGTGGTACGCCGGCGAGACGATCTCGCTGGGCATCGGCCAGGGCTACAACAACTTCACCATGCTGCAGCTGGCGACGGCGATGTCGACGCTGTCCAGCGGCGGGCAGCGCTTCCGGCCGCGGCTGGTGCGGGAGATCGAGGACGTCGTCAAGCATGCGCAGCGGCGCGTCGCGAGCGATGCGCTGGAGCCGCTGGCGCTGCGCAAGGCGGACGTCGATGTGATCCGCAACGCGATGCATGACGTGACGCTGGAAGGCACCTCACGCGCGGTGTTCGCGGGCGCGCAGTACCAGAGCGCCGGCAAGACCGGCACGGCCCAGGCCGTCGGCCTGCGCGCCGGCCAGACCTACAGCAGCATCAAGGCGGACGAGCGCAAGCGCGACCATTCCTTGTACATCTCGTTCGCGCCGTACCAGGCGCCGACGATCGCCGTGGCGCTGATCGTCGAGAACGCGGGCTTCGGATCCGAATCGGCGGCGCCGATCGCGCGCCGCGTGTACGACTACGTGCTCACCGGCACCTACCCGAGCGAAGAGGACATCGCCAAGGTGCGGGTCGGCCAGGTCGGCGCGCCGATCGGCACGCCGCGTCGCGTCGAGGACATCCCGCTGCCGAATGCCGCGGCCAGCGCGCCGGAAGCGGCGAGTTCGGCGGCGTCCGCGTCGGCGTCGGCGCCAGCCGCGTCGCCCAAGCCTCCGACCTCGCCGATGCCGCCAACGGCGACCCCGCGGCCCGCCGCATCCGCAGCGGCACCACGCCCCACGCCGGGAGCCTCACGATGAGCGCCGTCTTCAGCAAACCCAGCCTGCTGCAGCGCGTGAAGCCGCTGTTCCAGGGCTTCGACATCCCGCTGCTGCTCGCCATGGCCTGGCTGATGGGGCTGGGGCTGATGTGCATGTACTCGGCGGGCTACGACCACGGCACCCGCTTCGTCGATCACGCGCGCAACATGGGCCTGGCGATGGGCGTGCTGTTCGTGACCGCGCAGGTGCCGCCGCAGCGGCTGATGCAGCTCGCGTTGCCCCTGTACGCGATCGGCGTGACGCTGCTGGTGGCGGTCGCGTTGTTCGGCATCACGAAGAAAGGCGCGACGCGCTGGTTGTATGTCGGCACGCAGATCCAGCCGTCGGAACTGCTGAAGATCGCCGTGCCGCTGATGCTGGCCTGGTGGTTCCAGAAGCGCGAGGGTCAGTTGCGCCTGCCGGATTTCATCGCGGCTTTCATCCTGCTGGCCGTGCCAGTCGGGCTGATTGCGAAGCAGCCGGACCTGGGCACCTCGCTGCTGGTGCTGGGCGCGGGTCTGTATGTGATCTTCTTCGCCGGGCTGTCGTGGAAGCTGATCATCCCGGCGCTGGTACTGGCCGGTGCCGGCATCACGGCGCTGGTGTTCAGCGAGGACCAGATCTGCCAGCCCGACGTGAAATGGGTGGTGCTGAAGGACTATCAGAAGGACCGGGTCTGCACACTGCTCGATCCGACGAAGGACCCGCTGGGCAAGGGCTTCCACATCATCCAGGGCGAGATCGCGATCGGCTCGGGCGGCGTGACCGGCAAGGGCTTCATGAAGGGCACGCAGACCCACCTGGAGTTCATTCCGGAACGGACCACCGACTTCATCTTCGCCGCCTATGGCGAGGAATTCGGGTTGATCGGGGCGGCGGGGCTGCTGATTGGCTTCACCGCGCTGATCCTGCGCGGACTGGCGATCGCGCATGAGGCGCCGACCTTGTTCTCGCGGCTGCTCGCAGGAGCGATCACGCTGAGCTTCTTCACCTATGTGTTCGTGAACATGGGGATGGTGACCGGCATCCTGCCCGTGGTGGGCGTGCCGCTGCCGTTCATCTCGTACGGAGGAACGGCGATGGTGACGCTGGGCCTGTCGCTCGGGATGCTGATGTCGATCGCCAAGAGCCGGGGCGGGACGCAGCGCTGATCAGGCGGCGTGGTCGAGGTCGTCGAAGATCACCTCTCCGGGCAGTGCCAGGTCGATCGACGCGAGATAGACCACTTCTTTGCCGGAGTAACGGGTGACCTGCCACGAACCGTCCGCGGCGAGTCGATGCAGATCGGTCGTGCGGCGCTTCCAGTCGACGATCATGTATTCGCGCAGAGCGGCCAGGCCGCGATACCGAGCAAACTTGATGTTCCGGTCCTTGTAAGCGGTGCTGGGCGAGAGGACTTCGACCAGCAGCGGGCAGTCGACCATTCCGCGACTGCGTCGATCCTTGTCGCAGTACACCAGGACATCCGGCACGAGGCAGTTGGCGTCATCGCATCGCACGTCGAGTCCCGGCAGTGCCCTGCATCCTGTGCCGCGCACATGCTGGCGAAGTTCGACCAGGATGTTTGCCGTGACGATCTGATGCCCTTCGCTCGCACTCTCCATGACAACGACCTGACCGTCGATCAGCTCGTATCGAAGGTCATCGCCCGATTCCCAGACCAAGAATTCATCGCTCGTCATCTGCATTGCCGCCGCTGTCGGAAGTCGATACGCCATCAAATCACCTGCTTCAGTGAAAGGGAAGCCGTGATTCTTCGAGGGCGTTCGCAGCTTGTCGCTGACCTGAATCGACACGCGATGGCGCATCGATTCCTGGTTCAAGGCAGCGACTGACCGATGTGTGGAATGGGGCGTGGAAACCAGTTCAATGCGAACCGTTCGACAACGGATGCGCCGCGAACCGGACCGTGAATCGCGCTCCAGGTCCGACGCCTTCCGACTCCGCCTGGCGGCGGGCTCGCGTGTCGTCGACCGCGATCTCGGCCTCGTGCTGCTGGACGATCTCGCGCACGATCGCCAGGCCCAGGCCGGATCCGTCCACGTTGGTGCCCAGCGCGCGGTAGAACGGCTGGAAGATCTGCTCGCGCTCGGCCTCGGCGATGCCTGGTCCCGAGTCCTCCACCTGCAGCACGCAGACCTGTCCGAACGGGTCCTCGACCACGCGCACCGTGACCGTGCCGCCGCTGGGCGTGTACAGCAGCGCGTTGTCGACGAGGTTGCGGATCAGCTCGCGGATCAGCAGCGGATGTCCGCTGATCCGCAACCCGGCCTGGCTGGCCTCCGGGCCTTCGTAGCCGAGATCCAGGCGTTTCTCCATGGCCCGCGGCACGAAGTCGCGCACCGTCTCGATCGCGAGCACGGCGAGGTTCACCTCGCTGCGTCGCGCGGCATGCTCCTGGTCCTCGGCGCGCGCCATCGCCAGCAGTTGGTTGACCATGTGCGCCGCGCGCTGGCTCGACACCGCGATCTGCTTCAGCGAGCGGCGCAACTCCGCTGGCGAACTGCGCCCTTCGTCGATCTCACGCTGCGCCAGCTCGGCCTGCGTGCGCAGCCCCGCGAGCGGCGTCTTCAACTGATGCGCGGCATCGGCCAGGAAATGCTTCTGCGAACGGATCGATTGATCGAGGCGTTCCAGCAGATCGTTGATGGCCTGCACGAGCGGCGCGACCTCGTCGGGGATGCGCTGTTCGTCGATGGGGCTCAGGTCCGAGCTGTCGCGCGACCGGATGCGACGCTGCAGATCGTTGAGTGGCGCGATGCCGCGCGCCAGCGCCAGCCACACCAGCAGCACCGCCAGCGGCAGGATCACGAACTGCGGCAGGATGACGCCCTTGATGATCTCGTTGGTCAGCCTCGACCGCTTGCCCAGCGTCTCCGCGACCTGCACCAGCATCATCTTGTCGCTGCCCGCCATCCCCTCAGGGACCACCCACAGGTAGGAGATGCGGACCGCCTCGTTGTTGACCTCGTCGAATCGGCGGTTGACCTCCCAGGGAACGACCGGCGGCTCCACCTCGGGCACCGGCAGTTGCGCGTCGCCGCTGAGCAGCTCGCCGCGCAGGCCGAGCACCTGGTAGTAGACGGTGTCGGATTCGTCCGCGCGCAGCAGCGCGGCGGCTTCCGGCGCCAGCGCATACCGCGAGCGTCCGCGACGCGCCGCCGCGTCGCCCGGCGCGGGCTCGGTCACAACCTGCAGGCCGAGCGTGCGCGCCATCTCGTCGAGCTCGCGGTCGTAGGGCTTGTTGGCGATGCCCTGCGCCACCAGCCAGGTCAGCGCGACGCTGATCGGCCAGATGACCAGCAGCGGCGCGAGCATCCAGTCGAGGATCTCGCCGAACAGCGAGCGATGGCCGGAGGAATCAGCCGCCATGCGGCTGCTCAGCCGGGAATCTTCTCAAGGCAGTAGCCCAATCCGCGCACGGTGGCGATGCGTATCGGTCCCTGCTCGATCTTCTTGCGCAAGCGGTGGATGTAGACCTCGATGGCGTTGTTGCTGACCTCCTCGCCCCACTCGCACAGCCGCTCGACGAGCTGGTCCTTGCTGACGAGGCGTCCGGCGCGCTGCAGCAGCACTTCCAGCAGGGACAGCTCGCGGGCGGACAGCTCCACCATCTGCTCGTTGATGTAGGCGACACGACCCGTCGCGTCGAAGGTCAGCGGACCATGGCGGATCACGCTCGACGCGGTGCCCAGGCCGCGGCGCGTGAGCGCCCGCACGCGGGCCTCGAGCTCCTGCAGCGAGAACGGCTTGGCCATGTAGTCGTCGGCGCCGAGGTCCAGTCCCTTGACGCGTTCCTCGATGCTGTCCGCGGCGGTCAGGATCAGCACCGGCACGGCCGAGCCTCTCGCACGCAGCCGTCTGAGCACCTCCAGGCCGTGCAGCTTCGGCAGGCCGAGGTCGAGGATCAGCAGGTCGAACTCGTGGGAGGCCAGGGCCGCGTCCGCCTCGCTGCCGCTGCCGACCTGATCGACCGCGCAACCCGACGCCCGCAACGAACGCAGCAGGCCGTCGGCCAGAACCTGGTCGTCTTCGGCGATCAAGATGCGCATGTGTCGTCCCCTCTGGTTATGGAGACATTCTAGGGAGCGGCCTGCTGGTGTTCCCTAGGCGTTTCCGAGGCGTCCGCCAGGCGGTTGTCGGGGGTGTCGGGTCAGGCCGGCGACAGGTTCACGTGGGGAGGACTCCCACCCATGGTGGAAAGAAGCGGGAATGACCGGTGTTGGCTCATCCAGTGAGCTACCGGATGCCTAAGATGGCTGCATCATCCCGATACCGGCACCGCACAGCGGGTCGGCCGGTTCGACAAACTACTGTACAGATATACAGATTGCGCCATAATCCGTCGCAGCCAACAGGAGAAGATTGCATGGACGCCCCCGTGAAGAACGCCAACACCGAAAAAGCCAAGGCCCTGCAGGCCGCCCTCGCCCAGATCGAAAAGCAGTTCGGCAAGGGCTCCATCATGCGGCTGGCCGAAGGCGAGAAGATCGAGGACATCCAGGTCGTCTCCACCGGCTCGCTGGGCCTGGATATCGCGCTGGGCGTCGGCGGTCTGCCGCGCGGCCGCGTGGTCGAGATCTACGGGCCGGAATCCTCGGGCAAGACCACGCTGACGCTGCAGGTCATCGCCCAGATGCAGAAGCTGGACGGCGTGTGCGCCTTCATCGACGCGGAGCACGCCCTGGACGTCCAGTACGCGCAGAAGCTGGGCGTCAACCTGCAGGAACTGCTGATCAGCCAGCCCGACACCGGCGAACAGGCCCTGGAGATCGTGGACTCGCTGGTGCGTTCCGGCTCGGTGGACCTGATCGTCATCGACTCGGTCGCCGCGCTGACGCCGAAGGCGGAACTCGAGGGCGAGATGGGCGACTCCCTGCCCGGCCTGCAGGCCCGTCTGATGAGCCAGGCGCTGCGCAAGCTGACCGCCACCATCAAGAAGACCAACTGCACGGTCGTCTTCATCAACCAGATCCGGATGAAGATCGGTGTGATGTTCGGCAGCCCGGAAACGACCACCGGCGGCAATGCGCTGAAGTTCTACGCCTCGGTGCGCCTGGACATCCGCCGCATCGGCTCGATCAAGAAGGGCGAGGAAGTCATCGGCTCCGAGACCAAGGTCAAGGTCGTGAAGAACAAGGTCGCGCCGCCGTTCAAGACGGCGGAATTCGACATCCTCTACGGCGAGGGCATCAGCCGCGAAGGCGAGATCATCGACATGGGCGTCGCCGCCAAGATCGTCGAGAAGGCCGGCTCCTGGTACGCCTACAGCGGCGAGAAGATCGGCCAGGGCAAGGACAACGCGCGCGAGTTCCTGCGTGAGAACGCGGACCTGGCCGTTGAGATCGAGAACAAGATCCGCGACTCGCTGGGCATCCCGTTGCTGGGCGCAGCGCCCGGCGGCGACGCCGAGTAAGCGCGGGGCGTTCGCATGACCCCGCCCGACGGTCGGCGGGGCCGTGCCTCGCAACCGCTGTCGCTGAAGGCGCGCGCGGTAGCGCTGCTCGCGCAGCGGGAGCACAGCGCGATGGAACTGCGGCGCAAGCTGTTGCGCATCGCGCGCGACCGGCAGGCTGAAGCGGCCGTCGAGGGCTCGAAGGCTTCTCGCGATGAGTTCGTGGAGGACGGAGAGTCGCCGGACCTCGCCTCAGAGGTCGACGCCGTGCTCGACTGGCTGAAGGCCAACGGATATCTCGACGAGTCGCGATTCGTCGAATCCCGCATCCATGTGCGCTCGCAGCGCTTCGGACAGCGGCGCATCGAGCAGGAGCTCGCTCAGCATGGGCTCTCGTTGGACGCGGACCAGCGTTCGACGCTCGCGGTCGGTGAGCTCGATCGCGCCTGCGAGCTGCTCAGACGCAAGTTCGGCGACGGTCCGGCCATGGACGCCGCGGCACTTGCGAAGCGCCTTCGCTTTCTCATCGGGCGGGGATTCGGCGGGGACCTCGCGCGTCGCGCGGTCCGTCAGGTTGCTGCGGGCAGCGACGAAGACGCGTGAGACCTGGCGAGGAACTCGGGTTCGAGACCGGGTCTTGCCGCCTGAAAGAGCGACAGCGCCTGAAACTCACCGAAACTTCGTGCGTCACGAGCACCTTGCGACCCGCTGACAAGCCCACGCCGGTGCGCGTCTCAACCGCGCCAAGGGCTTGATGCAACGCAGCATGCTACATTTTCGGCTTCGCAAAACAGCCCGCCGGCGTTCGTCCGCGGGCGTGTTTTCGCGTGTTTGCATCGGTTTTATGTCTTCCTCCGCCTCCCCCGAGCGCCATCCACCGCATCTCCGTCGCTCCGTCGACGCGCGGTCCTATGGCCGCGACGACGGGTGCCTTGCCGCGGCGGCCTGGCTGAATCCGGCGTTGCAAACCTCCTCTCCAAGCCGGTACCGCGGAGCGTCCGCGGCATTGGCTGCTTCTTCCTGATTCATCCATCAAGCGAGACCTCCCTATGAAGATTCACGAGTACCAGGGCAAGGAAATCCTGCGCCAGTTCGGCGTGCCGGTGCCGCGCGGCATTCCCGCGTTCACGGTGCAAGAGGCGGTCGAAGCCGCGCAGAAGCTGGGCGGCCCGGTCTGGGTGGTCAAGGCGCAGATCCACGCCGGCGGTCGCGGCAAGGGCGGCGGCGTCAAGCTGGGCAAGAGCCTGGACGACGTGAAGGCGCTGTCCGAGCAGATCCTGGGCATGCAGCTGGTCACGCACCAGACCGGCCCGGTCGGCCAGAAGGTCCGCCGCCTGTACATCGAAGAAGGCGCGGACATCAAGAACGAGCTGTACATCTCGCTGGTGACCGACCGCGGCACGCAGAAGGTGGCCTTCATCGCGTCGAGCGAAGGCGGCATGGACATCGAGGAAGTCGCCCACTCGACCCCCGAGAAGATCATCACCGAGTACATCGATCCGCTGACCGGCATCACGACCGAGCAGTCGAAGAAGATCGCCGCGGCCATCGGCCTGAGCGGCGCTTCGGTGGACCAGGCCGTCGACCTGTTCGCCAAGCTGTACAAGTGCTACATGGACACGGACGCGTCGCTGGTTGAAATCAACCCGCTGAACTGCGATTCCAAGGGCAACCTGATCGCCCTGGACGCCAAGTTCAACTTCGACGCCAACGCCCTGTTCCGTCACCCGGAAATCGTCGCCTACCGCGACCTGGACGAAGAAGACGCGGCCGAGATCGAAGCCTCGAAGTTCGACCTGGCCTATATCTCGCTGGACGGCAACATCGGCTGCCTGGTGAACGGTGCCGGTCTGGCCATGGCCACGATGGACACCATCAAGCTGTTCGGCGGCGAGCCGGCCAACTTCCTGGACGTCGGCGGCGGCGCCACGGCCGAGAAGGTCACCGAAGCCTTCAAGATCATGCTGAAGAACCCCGAGGTGAAGGGCATCCTCGTGAACATCTTCGGCGGCATCATGAAGTGCGACACCATCGCCGAAGGCGTCATCACGGCCTGCAAGGCCGTCAACCTGAACGTCCCGCTGGTCGTCCGCATGAAGGGCACCAACGAGGAGCTGGGCAAGAAGATGCTGGCCGAGTCCGGCCTGCCCATCATCGCCGCCGACACCATGGCCGAAGCCGCGACCAAGATCGTCGCCGCCGTCAAGTAAGCCGAAGACCCAGCCAAGGAATACGACATGAGCATCTACATCAACAAGGACACCAAGGTCATCACCCAGGGCATCACGGGCAAGACCGGTCAGTTCCACACCCTGGGCTGCCAGGCCTATGCCAACGGCAAGAATGCGTTCGTTGCCGGCGTGAACCCGAAGAAGGCGGGCGAGAAGTTCTCGGACATCCCCATCTACGGCACCGTGAAGGAAGCCGCCGCCCAGACCGGCGCGACCGTGTCGGTGATCTACGTGCCGCCCGCGGGCGCCGCTGCCGCGATCTGGGAAGCCGTCGAGGCCGACCTGGACCTGGCGATCTGCATCACGGAAGGCATCCCCGTCCGCGACATGCTGGAAGTGCGCAACAAGATGAAGGCCAAGGAACTGGCCGGCGGCAAGAAGACGCTGCTGCTGGGCCCGAACTGCCCCGGCCTGATCACGCCCGACGAGATCAAGATCGGCATCATGCCCGGCCACATCCATCGCAAGGGCCGCATCGGCGTGGTCTCGCGCTCGGGCACGCTGACCTATGAAGCAGTCGCGCAGCTGACCGAAATCGGTCTGGGCCAGTCCTCGGCCGTCGGCATCGGTGGTGACCCGATCAACGGTCTGAAGCACATCGACGTGATGCAGGCCTTCAACGACGATCCGGACACCGACGCCGTCATCATGATCGGCGAGATCGGCGGACCGGACGAGGCGGAAGCCGCCCGTTGGTGCAAGGCCAACATGAAGAAGCCGGTGGTCGGCTTCATCGCCGGCGTCACCGCGCCTCCCGGAAAGCGCATGGGCCACGCCGGCGCGCTGATCTCGGGCGGTGCCGACACGGCCGATGCCAAGCTCGCCATCATGGAAGAGTGCGGCTTCACCGTGACGCGCAACCCGTCGGAAATGGGCAAGCTGCTGAAAGGCCTGCTGTAAGTAGCAGGAAAAACCTGATGCTGGAAGCCGTTGCTGCGTAATTTCACGCACTGCGGGTCCGGGGGGCGGGCGCGGACAATCCAGCCGCACCCCCCGAACCAATGAAGGGGCCCGACGGGCCCCTTCCTTCGTTTGCCCCTCCAACGCTTTAGACTGGGCCCTCGTTGCGCGAGGCCCGGCGCGGGTTCCCTCCATGGAAATGCTCACCAGCCCCGAGTTCTGGCTTGCCGTCGGCCAGATCATCCTGATCGACATCCTGCTGGGTGGCGACAATGCCGTCGTCATCGCGCTTGCCTGCCGCAAGCTGCCTCCCAATCTGCGCACCAAGGGCATCCTCTGGGGCACGGCCGGCGCCATCGTGCTGCGCGTCGTGCTGATCTTCTTCGCGCTCACGCTGCTCAAGCTGCCGTTCCTGAAACTCGTCGGCGGCGTGTTGCTGCTGTGGATCGGCATCAAGCTCCTGATCCCCGAGGCTGACGATGAGCACGACAAGCTGGAAGCCAGCGACAAGCTCTGGGGCGCCGTGAAGACCGTCATCGTGGCGGACTTCGTGATGAGCCTGGACAACGTGATCGCGATCGCCGGCGCCGCCGAAGGCGCGGGCGGTCAGCATCAGATGCCGCTGGTGATCTTCGGCCTGCTGGTGTCCATCCCCATCATCGTGTGGGGCAGCCAACTGGTCATCAAGCTGATGGACAAGTTCCCGATCGTGATCACGCTCGGAGCGATGCTGCTGGGCTGGATTGCCGGCACGATGCTGGTGACGGATCCGGCGCTCAACAGCTGGGTGCCGATGCAGCCGGGCAGCAAGCCCGGCACGACCGAAGTGCTGCCGCAGGTGTACTACGCCCTGGGCGTGGGCGGCGCGTTGTTCGTGCTGCTCGTCGGCAAGCTGCTGGCCGCGCGCCGGCCGGCGCAAGCCTGACGAAAGGCCTGCCATGTCATGAGCGCCTCCGGCTTCCTCAAGCGACTGCTGGGCCGGGGCGCGTCTGACGACCAGGGGCTGGGTGCGCCCGATACCCAGCCGACGACGCTGCCGATGCCGCGCGCGGCCGGCGTGGCGCTGGACGACTACGAGATCAGCGAGGAAGTCGGCCGCGGCGCGATGGCGGTCGTCCATCGGGCCGTTGATCGCCGCAGCGGTCGGACCGTTGCGATCAAGCGTCTGGCGTTGCAACGCGAGTTCGCACCGGAAGACCTGATCGACGTCCGGGACCGCTTCATGCGTGAGGCGGGCGCGGCCCGGCATCTGGATCATCCCGACATCCTGCGAGTCCTGGACGCCGGCGAATGCGCCGGCGAAACCTGGATCGCCATGGAGTACGTCGTCGGACAGGACCTGAGCCACCACACGCGGCCCGGCCAGTTGCTGCCATTGCGCGAAGTGTTGTTGCTGGGCGCGCGTCTGGGGCGGGCGCTCCAATACGCTCACGGCCACGGTGTCGTCCACCGCGACATCAAGCCGGCCAACGTCATGCTGGAACGGGAGTCCGGCAGCGTGAAGATCATGGACTTCGGGATCGCGCGCGTCGCGGACGGCAGCCGGACCCGAACGGGACTGGTCCTGGGTACCCCGTCCTACATGTCCCCGGAACAACTGGCGGGTCTGCAGGTCGACGGACGCAGCGACCTCTACTCGCTCGGCGCCATGCTGTTCCAGCTGTTGACCGGGCATCTGCCGCATCAGACCGAATCGATGGCCACGCTGATGCACCAGATCATGAATCAGCCGGCGCCGGATGTCCGCCGGCTCCGGCCCGAACTGCCGGAGTCGCTGGCGATGGTGGTGGCGCTGTCGTTGGAAAAACGCCCGGAACTCAGATATCAACGCGGCGACACGATGGCACAGGATCTGGAGTCCGTACTGAGCCAGATTCCGGTGGAACTGGCCAATAGCACAGGCGCCACACCTCCCCCACCAGCGGGACAGGCATTCGAGCAAACTTTGCGGCTACAGTCCCAGGGCGCAGTGCACAATCCCCTTCCCCCAGCCGATCCCGCCAGCAAGACATGACCCTGGAGTTCTTCAGCGCCACCGATACCGGTCGTGTGCGCGACAACAATGAAGACTCGGTCGCCCTGGAACCGGGCGTCGGGCTGGCAGTGCTTGCGGATGGCATGGGTGGTTACAACGCCGGAGAAGTCGCCAGCCAGATGCTGACGACCTTCATCAAGTCGGAACTGGGACGCTGGTTGGCCGAGGCCGGTCAGCACGCGACCGACATCGATGTTCGGCGTGCGATGGACATCTGCGTCGACAACGCCAATCGCGCGATCTTCAACGCCGCCAACACCAATCCGCGCTACGCCGGCATGGGAACCACGCTCGTGCTGGCGGTTTTCCGGGAGCAGAGTCTGCTGCTGGGTCATGTGGGCGATTCGCGGGCCTATCGCTATCGCGAGGGACAACTCGTCCAACTGACGCGTGACCATTCGTTGCTGCAGGAACAGATCGATGCAGGTCTACTGACACCGGAAGAAGCCGTCTTCAGCAGCAACAAGAATCTGGTGACGCGCGCCGTCGGCGTCGAGGATACGGTCATGCTGGAGGTGCATCAGCATGAGCTGCTGCCGGGCGACCAGATCCTGCTGTGCAGCGATGGCCTCTCCGACATGGTCGATGACGTCAGCGTGGCACAGGTGCTTCAAAGCCACAGCGATCTGCCCGAAGCGGCGCAGGCGCTGGTGGACACGGCCAATGACATGGGCGGCAAGGATAATATTGCGATCGTTCTGGTTCGCGCCGAAAGTCGCACCAAGCCATGGGCGTGGTGGCCATTCAGTCGCAACAATGGGCGCCGTTGAGGCGGCCCTCTACAAATAAAGACAGGACTCGAGGTCAAGCATGGGCAAGCTGGTGGTGTCGCTCGACGGGGTGGTGATCAAGGAAGTACAGATCACCAAGGACAAGACCACGCTCGGCCGGCGGCCGTACAACGACATCGTCATCGACAACCTGGCGGTCAGCGGCGAACACGCCGTGCTGCAGATGGTCGGGGCGGACGTGTTCATCGAGGATCTGAACTCGACCAACGGCACGTACATCAACGGCAAGGCGATCAAGAAGCAGTTGCTGTCGCACAGCGACGTGATCGAGGTCGGCAAGTACAAGATCAAGTTCCTGATCGAGGACAACGCCGATTACGAGAAGACGATGATCCTGCGCCCCGGCACGGCGCCGAGCAGCGGCTTCGGACTGCCTTCCTCGTTTGGGGGCCTGGGCCCGGCGCCCGTGTCGACGGCGCCGGCTGCGATCAAGGTGCTGAATGGACCCGCGGCAGGCCGTGAGGTGTCGCTGACGAAAGTGGTCACCACGGTGGGCAAGCCGGGCGTGCAGGTGGCATCGATCACCAAGCGACCGAGCGGATATGTGTTCGCGCACGTCGAGGGTGGCGCCCGACCAGTGGTGAATGGCGCGCCGCTGACGGCCGAGTCAGTCCCGCTCAAGAACGGTGACGTGATCGAACTGGCGGGCACGCAGATGCAGTTCGTGCAGGCGTGATTGACCTGCGTCGATGAGAAGGGGCCGGCCAGGCCCCTTTTTTCTGCCCGGCTGTCAGCCGATGGGCGTGGTTTTGACGCGCCATCCTGTATCGAGATGATTCGCTGCTGTCGGGCGATCACCGACACGCGTGCAGGTTTTCACGGCATCGGGCCGGGGTCGCGTAAGCGACGGCAATAAATCTTCGATTCGAGGATTCGGCGCTTAGCGCCGCGCGAGGCTGCCTCTACAGTCTTCGGCATGAAGATTCGCGTGCTTGGTTGCGCCGGTGCCCTGGCGGCCGGCTACAGGACCACCTCCTTCCTGCTGGACGACGATGTGCTCATCGACGCCGGTAGCGGCGTCGCCGAGCTCACCGTCGACGCGATGGTGAAGGTCGACCACATCCTGGTCACGCACTCGCATCTGGATCACGTGCTGGCGATCGGTCTGCTGGCCGACACTGTCCAACGCCGACGGGCGCAAGCTGGCCGTCCCCCGGTTCAGGTACACGCGCTGCCGGAAACGCTGCAGGCACTTCGCGCGCATGTCTTCAACGGCGTGATCTGGCCAGATTTCACCCGCCTGCCGTCTGTAGAACGGCCCGCGCTGACCTTCCATGAGTTCGGCATCGGCGATCATCTCGATCTGGGTGGTGGTCGTCGCGTCGAGGTCCTCAGTGCCGCGCACACGGTGCCCGCCGTGGGGTTCGCCGTCGATGGCGGGGCCAAGGGCCATTGGGTGTTCACGGGAGACACCGGTCCGAATCCCGCCCTCTGGCAGCGCCTGTCGGAGATCAAGGTGGCACACCTGATCATCGAATGCGCGTTCGGCGACGAGGAGTGCGGGCTCGCCGGCATCAGCAAACATCTTTGCCCGACGACGTTGCGGGAAGAACTCGCCAAGCTGGGCGGGGCGATCGATGTGCATATCACCCACATCAAGCCCGGTGAGCGTGCGGCGGTGATGGACGCGGTCATGGGCTTGCGCACGACGCACCGGATCTCGGCGCTGGAGAACTTCCAGGAGTTCACTCTGGCCTGACGCCGCCTCAAGGCCGTTTCGCCACTCGCAGCCCGCGTCGGAGAAGGTCCAACGCGGGCTGCGGCACTTCAGGGCTACGTCCGACGGAGCGATCTGACAAACCTTGTCAGGGGCCGGGAAGGTGACAGATTTCGGCGGTTGTCGGCTGACAAAAAACGTCACTTGAAGTTGGCCACAGCTCGGCAGGGCGTGAATTGGCGCACGAATCGAAGAAGGAAAGGGGTTGGCACGGGCCCTGCGTACAACCAGTCTGTCTCTACCCCCACTTCCTCTCTGGAGTTTTTATGAAGCGCGTTCAACAAGGTTTCACCCTGATCGAACTGATGATCGTCGTGGCGATCATCGGTATTCTGGCTGCCGTCGCTCTGCCGGCCTACTCCGACTACATGAAGAAGTCGAAGGTCACCGAACTGATGTCGGTCGCTTCGCAGCCGAAGGCTTCGCTGCAAGAGTTCGTGACGACCACGAACGCCTTCCCGACCCCCACGCAACTGGCTCTGGATGACGTTACCAGCAAGTACGTCGCTTCGCGTACCTACACTGGCGGCGCCCTGACTGGCACCGTGACTGTCGTCGCTCGTGCCATTGGCCCGGATGTCGACGCCCAGAACCTGACGCTGACGGGCTCGATCCCGGCCAACGCGAACAACCCGACCGTTACCTGGGTCTGCGGTGGCAACATCCCGCAAAAGTACCTGACCGCCGCTTGCAAGACCGGCAGCTGATACTTCGCAGCAATGCATGAATGGGGAGCCTTCGGGCTCCCTTTTCGCATGCGGCGCGTGAGTTCAAGGGCCAATCCGCGGACCGCGGACTGGCCTTTGCGCTTCTCTGATGCCGCATGAGGACGCCACGCCCTCGTCTGGCTGTAGGATCATTTCGCCTTGCAAACCAACCCTCTCGCCTCACCGAAGTTGGCCTTCCTTTCGCTGGCTTTCGCGGTACTGCTGTGGGCCCTGCCGATGCTGCACGTCGTGTTCGACACACATTTGCAAGCGCATGACTTCACACGCCTGGGAGAGCTGGTCTTCATCGCGGTGGCTGGAGCGGTCTGGGCAATGATGCGACGCACGACCGGGCCCATGCGGGGTCGCGACGTGTGGCCTGCAGGCGCGTTGATCCTTCTGGTTGCCGCGTCCAGCATTCAGGCGGTGTACCCCTGGATGGCTGTCCGAGAGGTCGCCTTGATCGGGGGGCTGTTCATTGCTGCCCTGGCGCTGTCCGTGCCATTGTCCGATCCTCTGATCCGGGACCGCTTCCTGGACGTGCTCACCATCGGCGGTGCCGTCTATGGCGCGGTGTGGCTGAGCACCTTCATCATGGCGGGCGTCGTGGCCGTGCCCTTCTCTCCATGGGAGATGAGCCCGGGGTTCGACAACGCCCGGTTTTTGAATCACGCGCAGACTGTCGCGGTGCCGTTGTCCGGGGTTGCCCTGCTGCGGGAGAACTCGCCGCGATGGTTGCGACGAGTCTCGGCCTTTTCGCTGTTCGTGAGCGGAGCGATTTTGGCGCTTTACCTGGGCCGCGCTTCCATCCTCGGGCTGCTTGCCGGGGCGATCGCGGCGACTTGGCTCATTGGGCGGCCAAGCCGGCGCTATGTCGCGTCAATGGTGATCTGGCTGAGCGCCGGTGCCATGGCGATGGGCGCAGCCTGGCTGCTCTGGTACGGGCATCTGGTGGCAGAGATGTCGGACTCGGTGCTCTCGACTCATTTCCGCGGCTACCTTGCCCTGCGCGCGGTGGACCTGTTCCGGACGTCCCCCTGGCTGGGGGTCGGGCCGATGCATTTCGCCCACCACGTCAATCCGATCGCGGCACACCCCCACAACGTTTATGCGCAAGTCCTCGCCGAGTACGGAGCCCCTGCATTCCTCGTGATTGCGTGGTGCGCCATCCGCGGCCTGTGGGTTGCGGCGCGATCTCTGCGTGCATTGATTCAGTCGCAACCTGCACTGGCAGGTGCGTTGACCGCCGCGACCGTCGCCATGTTGGTTGATGGCATGTTTTCGGGCAGCTTCGTGATGCCGATGTCGCAACTCTGGTGTGTGGTGTTGATCGCGCTGTTGATGGGCACGGTTCGAGGCGCAAAGATAATTGAACTCGGTGGGTCCCACGAACCTGATCGATCGACGCGAAACGTGGGGCGTCGCGCAGGCCGTGGTGTCTTGGCAGCGGTCCTCGTCGTGGCCATGACGGTGGCTTTCGGCGAAGCCCGCTTCGACGACTCGCCGCGCCTCCAGACGGGAGGGCCGAAGGTGGATGCCGTCGGCTACGAGGCGTTCAACCCGCGCTTCTGGGCGCATGGATGGTTCTGATGAAAAGAACGATGGAAGGAAGGATGGAATGGCGGCAGCGAACGCGCGCTGCGCTGATCCATTTGAGCAGTTGTCTGGCGGTCGCAACCGCGGTGGCGGCGCTGGTGCTGTTCGTCTGGTATCCCTGGCCGTATCGCATCGTGTCGGGCGGCGAGGACCTGCTGTTCCTGGTGATGACCGTCGACGTGATCATGGGCCCGCTCATCACCTTCGCGATCTTCGACATTCGCAAGCCCCTCAAGGAACTGCGACGTGATCTGGCCATCATCGTCATCTTCCAGCTGATCGCCCTGGGCGGCGGCCTGTTCACCGTGTTCATGGCACGGCCCGCGGTGCTGGCGCTGGAGGTCGACCGTTTCCGTGTCACCACGGCGGTGGACGTCGCAGTACAGGAGTTCCCGCAAGCCCAGCCGGGCTTCCAATCGCTCTCGCTCACCGGTCCGCGCCTCGTCACCGTTGCGCTTCCGACCCAGGAGCAGAAGTACGACGCCATCATGGCCGGCATGGGCGGGCTGGACCTCGGAAGCCGCCCGATGTTCTGGCGCGCCTGGGGCCCTGAGGCGCGCCAACAGACGCTCAAGGTCGGCAAGTCCGTGGCCCCGTTGATGGCGACGGCCACAGATGCCCTGCGTGAGGCGGTGGCGCGCACCGGCAAGCCTGCCGATCAGTTGCTTTATCTGCCGATGCTGGCACGTCGCAACGATTGGTCGGTGCTGGTCGACAAGACCAGCGGCGATCCGGTCGGCTTCGCTCCGATCGACACGAACTGACGCACCGGCCGGCGCACCGCCCACGTACCGCCGACGTACCGACGGCGCGTCGATCGGGTCTGCCGCGGCGGGGCGTTAGAGTTCCGACCTGTCCCCCACGACTGCCCGCACCCTCATGACGCTCGCCGCGACGGCCTCCGCCGCCGATCTCTCCGTCCCTGATTCGGCGCCTCATCGCCAGATCCTGGTGCTGCTCGGACTGCTCTGCGGCGTCATGCTGGCACCGCTGATCGCCTACAACCAGACCCCGTCGGCCACGCTCTACAACCAGCTGGCCGCCTTCGCCGGCCTGGGGCTGCTGGTTGCCGGGCTGGCCTGGAGCCGCGTGCTGGAGCCGGGCTGGCGCTTCGACGGCGTCTCGCTCGGTCTGCTGCTGATGTCGGTCGTCGCGGCCGCAGCGCCGTTCACGCATGGGCTCCCCTGGTCGATGGCGCTCACGAGCATGGCCATGCTGCTAGGCGCGTGGGTGGCGGTGCAGGTCGGACGTGCCGTGACGAGCCGGCAACGCGATGCGGTGTTGACGCTCTTCTGCGTTGCGCTCGTCGGTGCGGGCCTCCTGAGCGTGGTGGTCTGCATCGTGCAGATGTTCTTCCCGGAACTGGCTAACGGCGTCCTCATCGCCCGTTCGGGCGTCGTGGGGAGTGCCGTGGGGAACATGCGCCAACCCAACCATCTCGCCAGCCTGCTGATGTGGGCCTGTGTCGGTGTCGTCTGGCTGGAACAGGGCGGCTGGCTGGCACGGCGACTCCGCAGCGCGATGGCGGGCACGGTGGCGTTGTACGTGATGCTGTTCCTGTTCGTGTTCTGCGTCGTGCTCAGCGGCTCCCGCACCGGATGGATCGGCATCGCCTTGCTCGTGCTCTGGGGCGCAGTCGACTGGCGCCTGGCTCCGCGTGTCCGGATTGCACTGGGCTCCACGGTGGTCATGTTCGGCATCTGCTGGGGTCTGATGGACCTCTACGCGGCGCAGGGGCATCACGCGTTCCGCGCGCAGGCGCGGCTCTCCGATGAAGGGGCCGGCTCGCCGTCGCGTCTTGCGATCCTCAAGAACGCCAAGGACCTGCTCGCGCAGTACCCGCTGACGGGGTCGGGCTGGGGGGATTTCAACCTTGCCTGGACCTTGACGCCGTTCCCGGATCGGCCGGTGGCGTTCTTCGATCACACGCACAACCTCGAGATGCAACTGCTCGTCGAGATGGGGCTGCCGCTGGGTCTGGTGACCTTGGGCCTGCTGGCGTGGGGGCTGGCGACGGGGCTCTGGCGCGCCATCCGCGGCGGCCCTGCGGGTCACTGTGCCGGCATGCTCGTCGCAATGATCGGCGTTCATAGCCAGGTCGAGTACCCGCTCTGGTACGCCTACTTCCTGCTGCCCGCCGCGCTGGCGTACGGCTTGTGCTGGACGGGTCCGCGCGCCGCCGATGCTTCCAAGCGCGCCGCTCCGGTTCGATCCGAGATTGCTTCGCCGCGTCGACGTCCGGGGCTCGCCGTGCTCGGACTGGCGATCACGGCGGCCGTGCCGCTGGTGGTCGTCGATTACCTGCGCATCGTTCACATCTATGCGCCGCCGGTGGGCGCGGCGTCGCTCGACGATCGCATCCTGGCGGGCCAGCGTTCCCCGCTGTTTGCCTTGCAGGCCGACTATGCGGAAGCGACTGTGCAGCCGCCCGGCGCGGTGGCGCTGGAGGCTTCACGGCAGACCGGCCACCACCTGATCGACACACGGCTGTTGATGGCCTGGGCGAAGTCGCTCAACGCGGTCGGCGAGACTGACAAGGCACGTTACCTCGTGGCAAGGCTGCGCGAGTTCCGCAATGCCGCCAGCGAGGAATGGCTGGCTGAGTGCGATGAAGTGGCGGCACTCGGAGCGGCGGCAAAGCCGTTCCAGTGCGAGCCGCCGCAGCGCGATTACAGCTTCCGTGAATTGCGCTGATCGCGTCGGATGTCGATGGGAGCGGCGGGACCGCAGCGGGAAGGTGCGCTCAGACCTCGGCGCGCCACTCGCCCGACTTGCCGCCCTGTTTCTCCAGCACGCGGATCTGCTCCATCACCATGCCGCGATCGGCGGCCTTGCACATGTCGTAGATGGTGAGGAGGCCGATGTGCACCGCGGTCAGCGCTTCCATCTCGACGCCGGTGCGGCCCAGCGTCTCCACCTGGACCGTGCAGACGACGGCGTTCGCCGGTTCGTCCAGCGCGAAGTCGACGGTGACCCGGGTGATCGGAAGCGGATGGCAGAGCGGGATCAGATCGGAGGTTCGCTTGGCGCCCTGGATGGCGGCGATGCGCGCAACGCCGATGACATCGCCCTTCTTGGCGTTCCCGTCGCGGATCAAGGCCAGCGTCTCGGGCTTCATCCGGATGCGGCCCGCGGCCCGGGCCACGCGGTGCGTGACATCCTTGCCGGAGACGTCCACCATGTGGGCCTGTCCGTTGGCGTCAAAATGGGTCAGAGGCGAGCTCATGAGCGCGGCAACAATCGCGAAACCGAAGAGGCGTCATCATAGTTCCGGCCCTGGAGATCCCTTGAAGCGAACGAACCCCCTTCCCTTCACCCGGCGTTGCCTGGCGGCGCTGGTCAGCGTCGCGCTGCTCGGCCAGAGCGCCGTCGCGCAGGTGAACCTGCCGGCCCTGGGCGATTCGGTCTCGGCGGACGTGAGCATCGGCGCCGAGAAGAAGCTCGGCGACCAGGTCATGCGGCAGATCCGCCCGGACCCGGACTACATCGACGATCCGCTGCTGCTCGAATACGCGCAGAACACCTGGCAGCCGCTGGTGGACGCCGCACGTCGCCTCGGCAACATCAGCGACGACACCAGCGACCGCTTCGCGTGGGAGCTCTTCCTGGTCCGCGACCGGTCGGTGAACGCTTTCGCGCTGCCCGGCGGCTATGTCGGCATCCATCTCGGCCTGATCGCGATGACCGGCGCGCGCGACGAGCTGGCATCGGTGATGGGTCACGAGCTGTCGCACGTCACGCAGCGTCACATCGCGCGCAGCATCGTCGGTGATGCCCGCACCAGCGCGCTCGCCACGGTGGGCCTGCTGCTGGGCATCCTGGCCGCCGCGAAGACACGCAGCATCGACGGCGCGCAGGCGGCGATCGTCACCAGCCAGGCGGCGGCGGCGCAGGCACAGCTGAACTTCTCGCGCGACATGGAACGCGAGGCCGATCGCGTGGGCTTCCAGGTCATGACGCAGGCGGGCTACCAGCCGGCCGGCATGGCCAGCATGTTCGAGCGCATGGAGCAGGCCTACCACCTGATGGACTCCGGCGCCTACCCCTACCTGCGCAGCCACCCGCTGACCAGCGAGCGTATCGGCGAAGCCAAGGCCCGCCTGGGGACGAGCAGCCAGGCCAAGCTGGTGGGCACGTCCGAGCACGCCTTGATGGCCGCCCGTGCCAAGGTGTTGATGGATCAGCGGACCGATCCATGGCGCGTGCTCCAAGGCCTGGACGCCGGATCGAGAGCCGGAGAGAAGAACATCGACCAATTGGCCGCGCGATATACCAGCGCGCTGGCCTCGATCAAGCTGCGCGACTTCTCCCGAGCTGAAGCCACATTGAAGACTGCGGACGCCTTGGCCGGCCTCCTCGGCGCGGATCCGGGGGCGAAGCGTCTGCTGGTCTATGCGCATGCCGAGCTGGAGGTGGCCCGCAACCGCCCCGAGGCCGGCTTCGCGGCGCTGGAGCCGTTGAAGAACGAACGCTCGCGTCCGATGCTGATGATCCGCGCCGATCTGGCGCAGGCGGACGCGCGTCCGGAAGTGAAGCGGGAAGCGGCAGAAGCCTTGCAGACGCATCTCGCGTTGCATGCGCAGGACGCGCTCGCCTGGCAGGAAAGCGGCACCCTGTGGCAACAGCTCGGCCAGCCGCTGCGCTCCCTGCGCGCACAGGGCGAGACCCGTGCGGCGCTCGGCGACATCACCGGCGCGATCGACCGGCTGGCTTCCGCGGAACGCCAGGGCCGGGCCCGGTCGGCCGACCAGTTCGAAGCCTCGGTGATCGACTCGCGCCTGCGCGACCTCCGTTACGAGCGTCGCCAGATGCTCATGGAGATGTACCCGCGCGGCGTGCCGCCTGGCGCGGAGCCCTGAGCGCCCGGCGGTCGGCGATTTACTCGCTGTCGGGGAACAGGCGTTCGATCAGCACGTCGATCGCCATGCCGCACAGCGAGTAGATCAGCGAGCCGATCAAGGCCGCGCCGAAGCCGGCGACGGTGAAGCCGTCCAGCACGCTGGCCGTTGCCCAGAACAGCAGCGCATTGATGACGAAGAGGAACAGCCCCAGCGTCAGCAGTGTCACGGGCAAGGTGAGCAGCACCAGCACCGGCCGCAGGATGGTGTTGAACAGGCCCAGCACGAAGGCCGCGATCAGCGCGGTGACGAAGCCCTTCACCTGGACGCCGGGATAGAGATGCGCCACCAGCAGCAGCGCGGCGGCCAGCAGCATCCAGCGGGTCAGCGTTTTCATGCGCTCAGCATACCGGTATCGATCGTCAGGAAAATACGAACTTGAAATGGATGAAGTGAAGGATAATTCGAACCTTCCGAAGGGGGAGTAGCCGCGCGGCCCAGGCCGCGGCAGATGCCCGTCAAGACGTTGCCGTGAAGGCAGCCGGGCCCTGCACCTGATGCCGGATTCGCCAGGTCCACCGACCGCGAGCCCACATCAGCCTTGCAAGACCCTTCGATCGCTACGCGCCGGCCAGAGGCGGCGCGTTGCCGTTGAAACCGGGATGGCGCCAGCTCGCCATTCGTTCTTGCAAGGAGCTCTCATGAGCACGATCGTTCCCATGTGGCTGTGGGTGGCATTCGTCGGCATCGTCGTGGTGTCGCTGATCCTGGACTTCGTCGTCCTGCGCAAGCAGGGCGCGCACGACGTGGGCGTCCGCGAAGCGATCAACTGGTCGCTGGTGTGGGTGGCGCTGAGCGTCGCCTTCATGGGCCTGCTCTGGTGGGCCGTGCGGGACGGCACCGGCAGCACGGAACTCGCCAACACCAAGGCGCTGGAGTTCATCACCGGCTATCTCATCGAGAAATCGCTGGCGGTCGACAACATCTTCGTCTTCCTGATGATCTTCACCTACTTCTCGGTGCCGTCGGCCTACCAGAAGCGGGTGCTCATGATGGGCATCATCGGCGCCATCGTGCTGCGCACGGTGATGATCCTGGTGGGCGGCTGGCTGATCGCGCAGTTCCACTGGATCCTCTACCTGTTCGGCGCCTTCCTGCTGATCACCGGCATCAAGATGTGGTGGGCGGCCGGCAAGGAACCCGACCTTGAGGACAACCCCGCGCTGAAGCTGCTGCGCCGCGTGCTGCCGGTCAGCAAGAACTTCGACGGCGAGCGCTTCTTCACCCTGGAGAACGGCAAGCGCATCGCCACCCCGATGCTGCTGGTGATCGCGCTGGTGGGCATGACCGACGTGATCTTCGCGGTGGACTCCATCCCGGCGATCTTCGCGATCACGAACGATCCGTTCATCGTGCTGAGCTCCAACATCTTCGCCATCCTGGGGCTGCGCGCGATGTACTTCCTGCTGGCGGCGATGGCGTCCAAGTTCCATCTGCTCAGCTACGGCCTGGCGGTGGTCCTGGTGTTCATCGGCGCCAAGATGATGCTGATCGACGTGATCAAGATCCCCGTGCTGCTGTCGTTGGGTGTTGTGGTCGCGATCCTGGCGATCACGATGATCTGGAGTCTCAAGACGGCCCCCAAGCTGCCGGAACACGCGGAAGGCGAGGCCGGACCGCTGAACTGACGCATCGTTGACCGGGGCCGGCCCCGGCAGTCCCCGAACCCGCGGCACGCGACAGCGTCCGCGGGTTTTGTGCTTTACAGAACGGAAACAGGGACGTCGCGCGTTCGCCACGCGGAAAAGCCTGACGAAGATCAATTCTTTGACACATACAAATGAGAATGCTTAGCATTTGCGACCTTTGAGTCCAAGCCGGCCTCAATCACCCGCCACCGCCAGCCAGACGCGACAGGGAGGGGCCCGCCACCGTGCGCCGTGATGCGTCGGGACGACGCCGCCAGCACGCGCAGCCAGCCGAGCCAGATGTCCTACAAGAACTTCCCCTCGGAGCTCGAATTCATGTCCCGTTACATCAAGAGCCGCAAACATGCGGTGGCCCCGCTGGCCGCACTGGCTGCTTCCCTGACCTTCCCGCTGGCCCACGCCGCCGACGCCCCCGCCGCCGCACCGGCCGATGCCGCCACCGCGTCTGCCGCCGCGTCGCCCTACCTGCCGCAGGTGAAGGTCGAAGGCACCGCCCAGTCCGACTACAAGGCCGACAAGAGCGCCTCCTCGAAGATCACCCAGCCCCTGCTGGAAACGCCCAAGACCATCTCGGTGATCAAGAAGGAAGTGCTGCGCGAGCAAGGCGCCGTCTCGCTGATCGATGCGCTGCAGAACACCCCCGGCATCACGATGCAGTTGGGTGAGAACGGCAACACCTCCGCCGGCGACACCTTCCAGATGCGCGGCTTCTCGGCCAGCACCTCGACCTTCGTCGACGGCATCCGCGACCTGGGCGCGGTCACGCGCGACGTCTTCAACATCGAGCAGATCGAAGTCGTGAAGGGCCCGTCGGGCGCCGACACCGGCCGCGGCGCGTCCGCCGGCTACATCAACCTGATCAGCAAGCTGCCGCAGATCGAGAACTCGATCGACGGCGTGATCACGATCGGCGATGCGAGCCGCAAGCGCGCCTCCATCGACGTCAACCAGAAGGTGATGGACAACACCGCCGTGCGTCTGAATGCCGTGTGGCAGGACAACGGCGTGCCGGGCCGCGACATCGTCGAGCGCAAGACGCACGCGATCGCCCCGGGGATCGCCTTCGGCCTGAACACGCCGACGCGCTTCTTCCTGTACTCGCAGCACGTGCGTCAGAACAACGTGCCGGACGGCGGCATCCCGGCCATCGGCTGGGCAGGCTTCACCGTGGCGAACCCCGCGGCCGGCTCGACGCCCGCCGCGATCGCCGGCCTGGAGGCGCTGAAGACGGCCGCGAAGGTCGACACCGACAACTTCTACGGCAGCCGCGGCGACCGCGAGAAGGTCAAGGCCGACATGGTCACCTCCAAGCTGGAGATGGACATCGGCAACGGCCTGACCGTGCGCAACACCTCGCGCTACGGTCGCACCCACATGGACCGCGTGATCACCGGCATCATCGGCATCACGAACGTGCCGGGCACCGGCACGGCGGCCACGGTCGTGACGGCGGATCCGTCCACCTGGCAGATCGCCCGCTCGCGTCAGCGCGTGGACCAGACCAACGAGATCCTGGCCAACCAGACCAGCATCAACGCCGCGTTCAACACCGGCGGCATCAAGCATGACCTGGCCACCGGCGTCGAGCTGATGTACGAAAGCCAGGACAGCCGCGGCTTCGGCACGACCGCGCAAACGATCAACGGCGTGAGCTACGCCGCCATCGCCAACCCGCCGGCCAACCTGTACAACCCGAACGCCAACGACGTGCTGGGCACGCCCTACGCCACTGGCGCCGACAGCGAAGGCAGCACCATCACCCAGGCGATCTACGCGCTGGACACGATCTCCGTGACCGATGCGCTCAAGCTCACCTTCGGTGTGCGCACCGAGCACTACAAGATCAAGACCTCGACCGGCGCCGTCACCACCGGCACCGGCGCGCTGGGCAACACGATCACCACCACCAAGCTCAGCGCGGGCAAGTGGATCACCAGCTGGAACCTCGGCGCCGTGTACAAGCTGGCCGACAACGGCACGGTCTACGCCGCCGCCGCCAACTCGCTGACGCCTCCGGGCAGCGCCAACTTCACGCTGAGCGGCTCCGGCCAGGCCGGCACGGCCGCCGACGCGCAGGAAACGACGAACTACGAGCTGGGCACCAAGTGGGACCTGCTCAACAAGCGTCTGAACCTGACGGCCGCGCTGTACCGCAGCGAGAACGACGGCCAGGTCAGCGTGGACGCGCTGACCAACGTCGCCACGCAAGGCGGCAAGACCCGCGTGCAGGGGATCGAGCTGGCCGCGGTCGGCCAGCTCACCAACTTCTGGCAGGTGACCGCCGGCGTCCAGACCATGGACACCAAGCAGATCAACCAGCGCGCCGCTTCCACCGCGACCAACCCGAATCAGACGGTGACGGACGGCGTGCGCTGGACGCCGAAGTGGTCCGCCACGCTGTGGACGTCCTATCAGTGGAACGACTGGACCGGTGCCGTCGGCGCGCGCCACACGTCGGAGCAGAAGCGCGTGATCACCGTCGCCGCCGCCCCGTCAACCGGCCTGCCGGAACTGCCGGCCTACACCGTGATGGACGTCATGGGCGCCTACCGCGTCAACAAGAACGTCTCGCTGCAGCTGAACGTCACCAACGTGTTCGACAAGAAGTACATGAGCTCGTTGAACAACGGCGGCGGCCGACTGGTGCTGGGCGCTCCGCGCGCCGCGACGCTCTCCGCCAACATCGGCTTCTGATCCAGGCCTGGCGGTTTGAGGTAGCGTACGCGCGGCCCGTCCCTGTCCTAGCAGGGGCGGGCCGTCGTGCGTCCTGACCTCCTGAATTGATTCGATCCGGACATGCTTCTTCACATCCCCGAAGTGCTCAGCAAGCAGGACGTGCGCGAGATGCGCAAGCTCCTGGACGCCGCCGACTGGACCGACGGTCGCGCGACCGTGGGCGAGCAGGGCGCGAAGGTCAAGCAGAACCGGCAGCTGCCGGTCGAGCATCCGGCCGCGCGCGAGATCGGCGCGCACATCCGCGAGGTGCTGGCGCGGCATCCGCTGTTCATCTCGGCGGCGCTGCCGCTGCGCACGCTGGCGCCGCTGTTCAACCGCTATGAAGGCGGCGAGCATTACGGCTTCCACGTCGACGGCGCGATCATGCGCCAGCAGGGCAGCGACCAGCCGCTGCGCAGCGACGTGTCCTCCACCCTCTTCCTGAGCGAGCCTGACGAATACGACGGCGGCGAGCTCGAGGTCGTCGACACCTACGGCACGCACGAGGTGAAGCTGCCGGCGGGCGACCTCATCGTCTACGCGAGCACCAGCCTGCATCGCGTGACGCCGGTGACGCGCGGCGCGCGGATCTGCTCGTTCTTCTGGACGCAGAGCCTGATCCGCCAGGACTGGCAGCGGGCGATGCTGTTCGAGCTCGACCAGACCATCCAGAAGCTGCGCGGCCGGCTCGGCGACGACGCCGAAACGACCGCGCTCACCGGCCACTATCACAACCTGCTGCGGCTCTGGGCCGAGACATGAGCGGACCCAAGAGCACGAATACAGGCGGCCATGCCGGCAATGCCGCGAAGCGGTCCGGCTGGCTGAAGCAGCTGCACCAGTGGCACTGGATCAGCTCGGCGATCTGCCTGATCGGCATGATCCTGTTCGCCGTCACCGGCATCACGCTGAACCACGCCGCCGACATCGAGTCCAAGCCGGCCATCGTCAGCAAGACGGCGCAACTGCCGGCCGAGCTGGCCGCGCCGCTGAAGCCGACGTCCGCCAATGAGCCCGACAGCAAGGCGCCGGTGCCCGCCACGGTGCGGACCTGGCTGGGGAAGGAGCTGGGTCGCGCGATCGACGGCCGCGAGGCCGAGTGGAACCGCGACGAGATCTACCTCGCGCTGCCGCGTCCGGGCGGCGACGCGTGGATCCGCATCGCGCGCGACAGCGGCGAGGTCGAGTTCGAGGACACCGACCGCGGCTGGATCTCCTACCTCAACGACCTGCACAAGGGCCGCCATGCCGGCGTGGCCTGGAGCTGGTTCATCGACCTCTTCGCCGTCGCCTGCCTGCTGTTCTCGATCACGGGCCTGCTGATCCTCAAGTTCCACGCGGTCAGCCGCCCCAGCACCTGGCCGCTCGTCGGCCTGGGTCTGGTGATCCCTGCGCTGCTGGCGTTGCTGCTGATCCATTGATTTCCTCTCCGCTCCGAGCCGCCGCCAGGATCCTCCCGACCTTCAACCGAGACTCGACCATGAATCGCTCCGCAAGTCGTACCCTCCTCCAGCTCGGTGCCCTCGGCACGCTGGGCACCCTGGCCGTCGGCTCGTCCGCCTGGGCCGCCACCGTCCAGCTCAAGCTGGAAGTGCCGCGCCTGAACGTCGCCGAGTACCACCGCCCCTACATCGCCGTCTGGGTCGAGAAGGCCGGCGAGTCCGGTCCCGCCGTCGCGCAGTTGGCCGTCTGGTACGACACCAAGAAGCAGAACAACGCCGGCACCAAGTGGCTCAAGGACATGCGCCAGTGGTGGCGCCAGGGCGGCCGCAACCTGACGGTGCCCGCGGACGGCGTGACCGCCGCCACGCGCGCACCGGGCGAGCACGCGATCTCGCTGGACACCAGCGCCGCGCTGGCCGCGCTGCCTCCGGGCAAGTACGAAGTGGTCGTCGAATCCAGCCGTGAAGCCGGCGGCCGCGAGGTGCAGCGCCTGCCGCTGACCTGGCCGGTCAAGGCTGCCGCGACGGAGAAGGCGCAAGGCGAGCACGAGCTCGGCGCGCTGGAACTGACGGTCAAGCCCTGATCGCGTCGCGACAGGCTCCACGACAAGACACGGAGGAACTCCCCATGAAGAAGACTTCGATCGCTTCCCACATCGCCACGCGCATCGCGCCCGTCGCGCTGGCCGTCGCCGCGCTGGTGCCGCTGACCGCGCACGCGCACATGACCTGGCTGCTGCCCAACAAGGCGGCCTTCGACGGCAAGGAGCCGGTGGCCTCGTTCGACGCGGCCGTCTCGGAAGACCTCTTCAACTTCGAGCGCGCGCTGAAGCTGGAGACGGTCCGCATCACCGCGCCCGACGGCAAGACCGTCGAGGCTGAGAACCGCAGCGCCGCCCGCCACCGCGAGAGCTTCGACGTGAAGCTGACGCAGGACGGCACCTGGCGCGTGAGCAATGTCAGCCAGTCGCTGATGGGCGCGTACAAGCAGGGCGGCGAGACCAAGCGCTTCCGCGGCACGAAGGAAAGTTTTGCCAAGGACGTGCCGGCCGATGCCGAGGTCACCGCGCTGACGGTGATGAGCAACCGCCAGCAGACCTTCGTCAGCAAGGAAGAGGCCGGCAAGGTCGACTTCAAGCCCGAGGGCGACGGCCTGGAGCTGCTGCCGCTGGGTCCGGTCACCGACCTGAGCCACGGCGACAAGACGAAGTTCCGCCTGGTGCTGGACGGCAAGCCGGCGGCCGACGTGCAGCTCAAGCTGATCCGAGAAGGCAACCGCTACCGCTACAAGTTCGGCGAGATCGAGCTGAAGTCCGATGCGAAGGGCGAGTTCACCGTCGAATGGACGGAGCCGGGCCGCTACTTCATCGGTGCGAGCACCGGTCCCGCGCGCGGCCCGAACGCCCCCACCGGCACGCGTGAAGCGCCGGTGCAGCGCGCCAGCGTGAGCGCCACCTTCGAGGTGCTGCCGAAGTGAGCGTGATCAGCGGGACGATGGCGACGCGGGGCGCGGGCATCGCGCTCGAGCCGCGCGTCCTCGTTCCGCTGCAGATCGTCGGCGAGCCGCCAGCGCTGGGGCAGACCGTGCACGCACTGGCCGGCGAGACGATGGGGACGAGTTGGTCCGCGCGTTTCATCGGGCCGACGGGGCTGCGACTCGCCGCCATCGAGGCGGCCATCGTCCACGCCTGCGACGAGGTGATCGCGCAGATGAGCAGCTGGGCCGCGGGCTCGGACCTCAGCCGCTTCAATCGCGCGGCGGCGGGCACGGCGTGTCCGTTGCCGGACGGTTTTGCCGCCGTCGTCGATGCGGCCTTGCGCATCGCGGCCGAGAGCGGCGGCGCTTACGACCCGACCGCCGGCGCGCTGGTCGCGCTGTGGGGCTTCGGACCTTCGGGCGAGACCGCGCTCGCGCCGCGCCACGATGCGCCGGACTTCCGCGCGCCGTCGCCCGAGGACTGCGATCGTGTCCATTGCGGCTGGGCATCGCTGCCGTGGGACGGCACGCGGCGCGTGCTCACGCAACCCGGCGAGGCGACGCTGGACCTCTCGGCGATCGCCAAGGGCTTCGCGGTCGATCGCTTGTCCACCGTCCTGACGGCGCTCGGACTGCCGGACCACCTCGTCGAGATCGGCGGGGAGCTGCGCGGTGCCGGGCTCAAGCCGGAGGGCCAACCGTGGTGGGTCGACCTGGAGCCGCCGTCGGCGGACTGCGGACTCGCGCCGGTGCGCATCGCCTTGCACGGACTGTCGGTGGCGACCTCCGGCGACTACCGGAAATTCTTCGATGAGGCCGACGGACCGCGCCGCTCCCACACCATCGATCCGCGCACCCGACGGCCGATCGAACACGGACTCGCGTCGGTCACCGTCGTGCACGACAGCGCGATGTGGGCCGACGGCTGGTCGACGGCGCTGATGGTGCTCGGGCCGGACGAAGGCCTCGCGCTGGCGGAGCGCCTCGGACTGGCTGCGCTGCTGGTGCGCCGACGGTCGCCGTCTGAAGGCGGCGGATTCGAGGAGCGCTTCTCCACGGCGATGCGCGCGCTGATGCTGTGATGCACTGATGGCTCCGATCCTGTCCCGTCCCGCGGCGGCCCTGCTGCTGATCGCGCTCTATCTGTTGTTGTGCGCCGCCGTCTGGTGGCGACATCGCCGCCGGCTGCGACAGGCGGCCGACGCCGCTGCCGCGTTGCTGCCCGCCGCAGACGCGGGCCCGCCGGTGCTGGTGCTGCACGCGAGCCAGACCGGCCAGGCCGAGGAACTCGCCTGGCAGACCGCCAAGGCGCTGCACCTGGCCGGCATGCCGGTGCGCGTGGCCTCGCTCGGCGAGATCGATCGCGACGACTTGCGCGGCGCGCGGCATGCGCTGTTCATTGCCAGCACCTACGGCGAAGGCGATGCGCCGGACAGCGCCGCGCCGTTCGCGCGCGACCTGATGGCGGCGGAGGGATCCGCACTGGATCTGTCCTCGCTCGAGGTCGGCGTGCTGGCGCTGGGCGATTCGACCTACACGCACTTCTGCGGCTTCGGGCGTGCGCTCGATGCGTGGCTGCGCGAGCACGGCGCGCGGTTGATGTTCGACCGCATCGACTCCGATCGTGCCGACGAGCATGCGCTGGCGCAATGGCGCCAACGGCTCAGCCACTTCGCGGGCACCGCCGATCTGGCGGAATGGGAGACGCCGGTCTTCACGTCGTGGCGCCTGAGCGAGCGCCGGCATCTGAATCCGGGCAGCCAGGGCGGTCCGGTGTTCCATCTGGAACTGACGCCGGCGGACGGTTCGCCGCTGCCGGCGTGGGAAGCGGGCGACCTCGTGCAGGTGAGCGTCGCGACCGACGACGCCGGCGACGATGCGCAGCGGCCGCGCGAGTACACGATCGCCTCATTGCCCTCCGATGGGCGCGTCGAACTGATGGTTCGCCGCACGATGCGCGAGGACGGCACGCCCGGACTCTCGTCGGGCTGGCTGACCGGACGGCTGCCGCTCGACGGCACCGTGGCGATGCGGCTGCGCCCGCATGCGAGCTTCCGCATCGGTGCGAACGCCGACCGCAAGCTGATCCTCGTCGGCAACGGCACCGGGTTGGCCGGACTGCGCGCGCACCTGAAGGCCCGCGCGGCGACCCGCATGGACACGAAGAACGCGTCCGCCTGGCTGCTCTTCGGCGAACGCCAGTCCGCGCACGACGCGCACTACCGCGAGGAGATCGACGCCTGGCAGCGCGACGGCCTGATCGCTCACGCGGACTGGGCCTTCTCGCGCGACCAGTCCGAGCGCGTCCATGTGCAGCATCTGCTGGAGCGGCACGCGCAACGGCTGCGCGAATGGATCGCCGACGGCGCCGCGCTCTACGTCTGCGGCAGCCTGCAAGGCATGGCGGGCGCGGTCGACGCGGTGCTGCGCGAGACGCTCGGCGACGCCGATGTCGACGGCCTCATCCGCGACGGCCGCTACCGCCGCGACGTCTACTGAGCACCTCGTCGACGACGCGCGCAGGACGCGATGACCACGGGGAACCCCGTAGGTGAAGACGTGCGGCGCGCGTAGGACACGCGGAGATTGATGCGCGCCTGCGACAAACACGGGCCTCGACGTTGACTTCCAGGCCGTTTCCCCCCCGGTAAAGCCTTCTCAATGACAGAGGTGCGCAGTACCATTGCCCGCGCAGGGTGCCATCGAGTACCGAAGGCGTCAGACCTTCACCAGGGCCCGGCACATCAACAACCCTTGATGGAGAGAATCGAAATGGCAACTGCGAAGAAGGCTGCGCCCGCCAAGAAGGCGGCACCGGCCAAGAAGGCGGCTCCGGCGGCGAAGAAGGCCGCTGCTCCCGCCGCGAAGAAGGCGGCACCGGCGAAGAAGGCCGCGCCCGCGACGAAGGCGGCAGCTCCTGCGAAGAAGGCTGCCGCGCCCGCGAAGAAGCGCACCCCCAACGCCGCCTTCATGAAGGCCCTGACCCCCAGCCCCGCGCTGGCCGCGATCGTCGGCGACAAGCCGCTGCCGCGGACCGACGTGGTGAAGAAGGTCTGGGAATACATCAAGAAGCACAACCTGCAGGACGCTGCGCAGAAGCGCGTCATCAACGCCGACGCCAAGCTGAAGGAAATCTTCGGCAAGGCCAAGGCCGACATGTTCGAGATGACCCGTCTGATCAACAGCCACCTGAAGGATTGAGCGGCCGGGGCCGAAAGGCTCTTCCGCATTCCGGACAAGGCCCGCCTCGCGCGGGCTTTTTTGCGTCCGCGCGGGAGCGCCGACAAGCATCCTCAGCCGGGATGGGCCGCGGTGAGCGCCGTCTCAGAGCCGCTCGAGCGCCGCGCGCAGCTGGCGCACGTCGATGGGCTTGAGCCAGTAGTCCAGGAAGCCGGCGGCACGCGCGCGCTGGCGTTGATCGTCCATCACGTCGGCCGAGAGCGCGATGCAGCGCAGCGTCGCGAAGCGCGGCTCGGCGCGCACCAGCGCCATCAGCTGCAGCCCGTTCATGTCGGGCAGGTTCATGTCCATCAGCACCAGCGACGGCGTGACGCGCGAGAGCGCCTCCATCGCCTGCGCGCCGGTCTCGGCGATGTCCAGCGTCCAGCCGGGCATCAGACGGAACACCTCCTCCATCAGCACGATGTTGATGCGATCGTCCTCGACGTAGAGGACGTGACGGGCGGCGGCGGAGGGGGACGACATGGCGATGGCAGGCGGGTGAATTGAAACGATAACAGCGAATCCCGACCACGGCAGCGTTGTCCATGCGGGCGGCGCTTCTACCCCGGGTGTGCGAACTGTGAGACCGATGTGACAAAAACCACGCCGGACCACACCCCCGCCTGAGGGGTCCGCCCAGAAGCGGCGGGGGTTCGCTCCCTACACTGCCCTCCAGGTCCTGTCACATCCGGTGATTCAAGCCCACGGATGGATACAGGACAGACTGCCGGCAAGGCCTGACCCCGACGAGGTGTTCTCACGGAGGCGGCCGCCGAATAAAGAGACTTGTCATGTCGTTGGTGGCCGCATTCGCGTTGGCCGCGTCTACCGTGACGCTGCCGAACTGCTCCTGGGATCGTCCGGGGGTGAATCCCTTCATGGGCGACCTGGTCGCGGCCGTGGACCGGTACAAGGACATTCCGGCGGCGACGCGCGCCAAGCTGAAGGCCCGCATGACGGCCCGCCAGTACGACGAGATCGTCGACATCCACCGCGACAGCATCGTCGGCCGCTACGACTACGGCAGCGAGATCCGCGACATGCATTTCGGCGCGGGCTCGGTCTGCCAGACCGTCACGCGCGGGAAGTGGACGGAGCAGACGCTGGAACGCGGACTCGTCTATTGCGAGGACGGCCAGTGCATCCTGGTGCCGACGGTCTGCCGCAACGTGAGCCGGATCTCGCGCGGGAAACTGAAACCCCCCGCCGCAGGCGGCGCGCAGACGGCGAAGAACGAAGAAGAACCGCTGATGTTCGAACCGCCGGCAGCCGGTGCGCCGGACGGCGGTGCCGGTGACCCAGGCAGTTTCGCGCGTACGGCCGGCGTGCCGCCGACGGCGACCTCCGATACCAGCCTCGTCGCACCGACGCCCACGCCGGGTGCCGGCAGCGGCGGTGCCGTGGGCGGCGGAGTCCCCTCAGCCGGTGGCGGTCCCGGCGTGATCACCTTGCCCCAGATTCCGCAGAACAGCGGCGGCAACGGTGGCACCCTGCCGGTCGTTCCCAGCGTGCCGGAACCTCAAACGTGGCTGCTGTTCGCGCTGGGACTGGGCGCACTGGCCTTCGTGGCCAAGCGCCGCGCGACCTGACTCGCCCTCAGCCGCGCGCGAGCAGCGGCTTCAGATAGCGGCCGGTGTGGCTCGCTTCGCAGGCGGCGACGTCCTCGGGCGTGCCGGCGACGAGCAGGCGCCCACCGCCGGATCCACCCTCGGGGCCCATGTCGATCAGCCAGTCGGCCGTCTTGATGACGTCCAGGTTGTGCTCAATGATCACGATGGTGTTGCCGGCGTCGCGCAGCTGATGCACGACCTTCAGCAGCAGCGCGATGTCCGCGAAGTGCAGTCCGGTCGTCGGCTCGTCCAGGATGTAGAGCGTGCGACCGGTGTCGCGCTTGGACAGCTCCAGCGCCAGCTTGACCCGCTGCGCCTCGCCGCCTGACAGCGTCGTGGCGCTCTGCCCCAGCTTCACGTAGCCCAGGCCGACGTCCATCAGCGTCTGCAGCTTGCGCGCGAGCGTGGGCACCGCGCTGAAGAAGGTCAACGCATCCTCCACAGTCAGGCCCAGCACTTCGGAGATGTTCTTCCCCTTGTAGAGCACCTCCAGCGTCTCGCGGTTGTAGCGCTTGCCGAAGCAGGTGTCGCAGGGGACGTAGACGTCCGGCAGGAAGTGCATCTCGACCTTCAGCACGCCGTCGCCCTGGCAGGCCTCGCAGCGGCCGCCGGCGACGTTGAAGCTGAAACGGCCCGCGCCGTAGCCGCGCTCGCGCGCGGTCGGCATCTCGGCGAAGAGCTCGCGGATGGGCGTGAACAGGCCGGTGTAGGTCGCCGGATTCGAGCGCGGGGTGCGGCCGATCGGCGACTGGTCGACGTTGATGACCTTGTCGAAGGCGTCCATGCCGTCGATCTCGTCGTGCTCGGCCGGCTCGGCATGGCTCTGGTAGAGCTTGCGCGAGACGGCCGCGTACAGCGTGTCGTTGACCAGCGTGCTCTTGCCCGAACCGGACACGCCCGTCACGCAGGTCAGCAGCCCGACCGGGAACTCCGCGGTCACGCCCTTCAGGTTGTTGCCGCGCGCATTGACGATCTTCAGCGTGCGCGGATCGGGGCTGTCGGCGAGCGCATGGCGCTTCTTCGGCACCTCGATGCGTTCCAGGCCGCTCAGGTAGCGCCCGGTCGACGATTCGTGGTTCGCCGCGACTTCCTCGGGCGTGCCCTGCGCCATGATCCGGCCGCCGTGGACGCCCGCTCCCGGGCCGAGGTCCAGCACGTGGTCCGCGGCGCGGATGGCATCCTCGTCGTGCTCGACGACGAGCACCGAATTGCCCAGGTCACGCAGCCGCCGCAGCGTGGCGATGAGGCGGTCGTTGTCGCGCTGGTGTAGGCCGATGCTGGGCTCGTCCAGCACGTACATCACGCCGGTCAGGCCCGAGCCGATCTGCGACGCGAGCCGGATCCGCTGCGCCTCGCCGCCGGACAGCGTGTCGGCGCTGCGGTCCAGGCTCAGGTAGTTGAGGCCGACGTCGTTGAGGAAGTGCAGCCGCGACGCGATCTCGCGGATCACCTTGTCCGCGATCTCGGCCTTCGCGCCCTTGAGCTTCAACCCCTCGAAGTAATGCAGCGCCTCGCGCAGCGTCGCGTGCTCGACCTCATAGATCGGCTTGCCGCGTTCGCCCTCGGCCGCCTCGGCCGGCTGCAGCAGGACGTTGCGGGCCTCGCGACGCAGCCGCGAGCCCTCGCATTGCGGACAGGGCTTGGCACTCTGGTAGCGCGCGAGTTCCTCGCGCACCGCGGCGGAGTCCGTCTCGCGATAACGCCGCGTCAGGTTGGGCAGGATGCCTTCGAACGGATGGGCGCGCTTGACGCTGCGCTTCTTCCCGTTCGCGCCTTCGGCTTCGTAGACGAAGGTGATCTCGTCCTCGCCGGAGCCGTGCAGCAAGACCTGGCGCGCTTGTTCGGGGAGCTCCTCGAAGGGCAGCTCGATGTCGAAGCCGTAGTGCTTGGCCACCGTCTCCAGCATGGAGAAGGTGTAGGCGTTGCGCCGGTCCCAGCCCTTCACCGCGCCGCTGGCCAGGCTCAAGGTCGGGAACGCGACGACGCGATCCGGATCGAAGACGGTGACCTGGCCGAGGCCTTCGCAGGACGGGCAGGCGCCGACCGGCGAGTTGAAGGAGAACAGCCGCGGCTCAAGTTCGGGCAGCGAGTAGCTGCAGATCGGACATGCGAACTTGCTGGAGTAGATCGCTTCGGTGCCGCTGTCCATGTCCAGCACCAGCGCGCGGCCGTCGGCCAGGCGCAGCGCGGCTTCGAAGCTTTCGGCCAGACGCTGGCGCAGCGTGTCGGCGCTGTCGTGGCGCAGCTTGATGCGGTCGACGACGACGTCGATGTCGTGCTTCTCGGCCTTCTTCAGCGCCGGCAGCTCGGTGACCTCGACGGTCTGCCCGTCGACGCGGAAGCGCACGTAGCCCTGCGCCTGCAGGTCCTGGAAGAGCTCGACGAACTCGCCCTTGCGGTCGCGCACGACCGGGGCCAGCACCATCAGGCGCGACTCGTCGGGCATGGCCAGCACGGCGTCGACCATCTGGCCGACGCTGGACGCTTCCAGCGGCAGGTGGTGGTCGGGGCAGAAGGGCGTGCCGGCGCGCGCGTAGAGCAGGCGCAGGTAGTCGTGGATCTCGGTGACGGTGCCGACGGTCGAACGGGGGTTGTGGCTGGTGGCCTTCTGCTCGATCGAGATCGCGGGCGACAGGCCCTCGATGACGTCGACATCGGGCTTGTCCATCAGCTGCAGGAACTGGCGCGCGTAGGCCGAGAGGCTCTCGACGTAGCGGCGCTGGCCTTCGGCGTAGAGCGTGTCGAAAGCGAGCGAGGACTTGCCCGACCCCGACAGCCCGGTGATGACGACCAGCTGGTTGCGCGGCAGGTCGACGTCGATGTTCTTGAGGTTGTGGGTGCGCGCGCCGCGCACGCGGATCATCGGCGTCTCGCCGACGGGCCGCATGGCCTGGCCCAGGTACCGGCCGGAGTCCGCCAGCGGGCCGGCAGACGCCTTCGGCTCAGCGCCCGCCAGCGGCGTGGCGCCGGGCTCGGAGGGGGCTAGAGCAACGGAAGCGACGGGCGGGACTTTCGTGGACATGGGGCCGGGACACAACTGGAGTCGAACTCGCCATGATAGGGCCAGGGCCGGTTCCGCGTCCGGCCCTGCTGACACCGCGTGGCAGCGGGAGGAATGCCTAAATCCTTCTCGGCGACCCCGTCTTTGCGGGGGGGCTTCCAGTTTTCGGACGTGCAGAATCAGCCTTCCCCCTCTGCCCACCCCCCTCGATGAAGCTCAAAGCGCCGTCGCTGTCGCTACGCAGTGTGATCCTGCTCGCGGTGGTGATCGGAATCGCCGTGCCGGCGCTGGCGCTGGTCGCCTTCAGCGACGCCTTCATCCGGCGCAGCCTGGAGCCGGTGCTGGAAGGCCAGCGCGCGGCCGTGCTGACGCTCGCCGCGAACGGCCTGGCCGAGCCGCTGTGGACGGTGGACAGCCCCGCCGTGCAACGCGCGCTGGATCAACTGCTGTCGGACGTGAACGTCTGCGCGGTCGAGTTGAGCGAGGAGCGCGCCGACACCCGCGACATCATCCGCACCAAGTGCAGCCCCGGCTGGCCGACGGTCACGCTGGCCGCGACCATCCAGCGCGACGCGCAGGTGCTGGGCAGCCTGAGGGTGCAGTTCGACGACGCGGCGCAGGAGCGCATGCTGGAAGAAGGCCGCCGGCAGACCGCGCTGATCGTGGCGTTCCAGGTCGCGGCGGGTGTCGCCATCGTGCTGCTGGTGTTCTACGTGCGCCTGGTGCGCCCCATCGACCGCCTGAAGCGGCTGGCGAGCGCGATCGCCGAACGTCAGCCGGTGCCGCGCCTGCGCTGGAACCGCAAGGACGAACTGGGCCAGCTCGGCGTGCACCTGGACCAGATGGGCCAGCAGATCGCCGGTCTGCTGGCCGACATGGAAAGCAAGAACGCGCAGCTGCATCAGCTGGCGATGTACGACCACCTGACGGGTCTGCCGAACCGCACGCTCTTCCGCGAGGTCTTCCTGCACGAGGCGGCCGTGGCGCGTCGGGACCAGACCCATCTGGCGCTGCTGTTCGTCGACCTGGACCGCTTCAAGGCGATCAACGATTCCCTCGGCCATGCGGCCGGCGACCGCATGCTGCTGCAGGCGAGCGAACGCCTGCGCCAGGCGGTGCGGGAATCGGACCTGGCCTGCCGCGTCAGCGGCGACGAGTTCCTGCTGCTCATGCGCGACTCCAGCGAGCACGTCGGCGTCGCCGCGCAGCGCCTGATCGAGGCGCTGAATGCGCCGCTGCAGCTGGAAGGCGGCGTGGCGAGCGTGTCGGCGAGCGTCGGCATCGCGCTGTTCCCGCGCGACGGGGACGACTTCGACACGCTGGTCCGGCATGCGGATCTGGCCATGTACCGCGCCAAGCAGATGGGCCGCTCGCGCTACAGCTTCTTCCAGCAGGACATGGACGCGGCCGCGGTGGAGCGCATGGAGCTCGAACGCGAGCTGAAGCTGGCGCTGGAGCGCGACGAACTGCTGCTCCATTACCAGGCCGTCGTCGACGCGCGTACCGGTCAGTGGTCGGGGCTGGAGGCGCTGATGCGCTGGCAGCACCCGCAGCGCGGCCTGGTGATGCCGGGCCAGTTCATCGAGCTGGCGGAGGAGACGGGACAGATCCTGGCGCTGGGCTGGAGCACGATCGAGCAGGCCTGCGCGCAGCTGGCGCGCTGGAAGGCGGCGGGACGACACCCGGGGCCGATCTCGATCAACTTGTCGGCGCTGCAGTTCCGCGAGCCCCGTCTGGCCGAGCGCATCGCCGAGTCGATGCGCCGCCACGCCGTCGCCCCCGGCGAACTGGCGATCGAGCTGACCGAGAGTTCGCTGCTGACGGACACGGAGACGGTCCTGCAGACCCTGTCGCGCCTGACGGACCTGGGGCTCAGCCTGTCGGTGGACGATTTCGGGACGGGGTATTCCTCGCTCGCCTATCTGAAGCTGCTGCGCCCGGCGCGCCTGAAGATCGACCGGGCCTTCGTCCGGGACCTGCCCACCAGCGCCGACGACCGCGCGCTGGTGCGGGCCATGATGGGCATGGCGGAGGCGCTGGGCATCGACGTCGTGGCCGAGGGCGTCGAGACCGGGGAGCAGCGCGACGCGCTGCTGGCGCTGGGCTGCTGGCAGCAGCAGGGCTACTTCTATTGCCGGCCGCAGCCCGCTGCGGCGCTGGAGGACCGGCTGGCCGCCTGGCCGCCCCAAGCTGGGGCAGCGCGGGTCGCGCAGGTCTGAAACCACCCCCCTAACTTCCGTTCAGCCGGCTGGCCGGCATTTCGGCGCGCGATTGCGGCAATTCGTCGCGTCCGGATGGTCTTGTCATTTCCCGCGGCGCACAGTCCATCCTCGTTGACCTTCCAGGACAGGAAAGACACCGCAGGGGACCCCCATGAACGACGCCGCAAAGACCTTCCTCACCGCCCTGGCCGCCGTGGCCAGCGCCGCCGTCATCGCCTTGTGGCTGGCGGACGCGAACGAGGCCGCGCGTCCGTCCAACCCCCTGCCCCTGCACTGGGCCGAGCAGACCGTGCCGGGACCTCAGGCTGATCGGGCCGACCAGGCCAGCAAGCCGCGCGGATGACCGCGCGACTTGCCCCCCGATAGACGCCACGCTTCCCCCCGGCATTTCGAAGCCCGCCTGACCAGCGGGCTTCTTTTTTTTGTCCGCTTCGCATGTCCGATGTGTCCGTTCCATGTCCGCGGACACAACGGACACGATCGCTCAGAACACCGATGGAATGGGCGATCCGAGCGATCGGCACTGCCGGCTCATCCATTCGTCGCGATTCCGCGCAGTTCACTCCGCTGCCGCGCGCATTCGTCGCTTGCGGCTCGCGAAGCGGGGCCGCAATGACGACACTGACTTCACTGACACACGCAACCCCTTCCAGGAGATCGACATGAGCACCACCACTTCCAAGACCCGTTCCACCCGCAGCCCGCGCATCGGCATGACCGGCGCGGCCAGCTTCAAGGCCTTCGCCTTCGGCATCGGCGCCACGCTGGCGATCGCGTTCAGCCTGCTGCACGTGCAGGACCAGCGCGAGCAACGCGCCGCCGTCATCACGCTGGATCCGGTGGTCATCACCGCCAAGCGCACCCAGCTGCCGACCGTCTACATCACCGGCCGCCGCGACACGTCGGCCGACGGCCAGCGCCTGGCGTCGGCCGCGCAGGTCGGCTGCACGACCCAGCTCTGCTGAGCTCCTGCGGTTGCGCTGTCAAGGCGGCGACCGCGGCTGATCGGCGGATGGGCTGATCGGCTGTCGCGCTCGCCAACGAAAACGCCTGGCATCGCCGGGCGTTTTCTTTTTGGGGCCGCAGGGTCAGTCTTCGCTCAGCACGCGCAGCAGCGCGTCGCCGTAGGCCTCGAGCTTCTTCGCGCCGATGCCGCTGATGCCGGACATCTCCTCCAGCGACTGCGGCTGTTGGCGGGCCAGTTCCGCGAGCGTGACGTTCTGGAAGATCACGTAGGCCGGCAGGCCGTGCTCGCGCGCGACTTCGGCGCGCCAGGCCTTGAGCGCGTCGAAGCGCACCTGCGCCGCTGCATCCAGATCCGTCTCCGCCTCCGAGCGCTTGGACGTCGCGCCGGTGGTGCGGCCGGACTTGCTCCGCTTGGTCGGTGTGGTCGGCTGGCGCAGCAGCATCTGCACCTCGCCGCGCAGCACGGCCTTCGCCTCGCCGCCTAGCGACAGCGTGTTGTATTCGCCTTCCGTCACCGCGTAGCCCAGCGCGATCAGCTGGCGGATCACCGCGCGCCACTGCTGCTCGCTGAGCGACGCACCGACGGCCCAGGTGCTCAGTTCCTGATGCCGGTACTGCTTGACCTTGTCGGTCTCCTTGCCGCGCAGCACGTCGATCAGATGGCCGGAGCCGAAGCTGAAGCCCGTCACCTGGTGGAAGCGGTAGATGCACGACAGCGCCATCCGCGCCGCCTCGGTCGCATCCCAGGTCGCGGGCGGGTGGACGCAGTTGTCGCAGTTTCCGCAGGGCTGGCTCTCTTCGCCGAAGTAGCTGAGCAGCCGCACGCGCCGGCAGTCGATGGCCTCGGCCAGCGCGAGCAGCGCGTCGAGCTTGCCGCGCTGCACCTGCTTGAACTCGTCGGTGGACGGGCTCTCGTCGATCATGCGCCGCTGCTGGACGACGTCGGCCAGCCCGTAAGCCATCCACGCCTGGGCCGGCGCGCCGTCGCGACCGGCACGGCCGGTCTCCTGGTAGTAGCCCTCGATGTTCTTGGGCAGGTCCAGGTGGGCGACGAAACGCACGTCGGGCTTGTCGATGCCCATGCCGAAGGCGATGGTCGCGACCATCACGATGCCGTCCTCGCGCAGGAAGCGGTCCTGGTGGCGGCGGCGCTGGTCCTGCTCCATGCCCGCGTGGTACGGCAGCGCGTTGATGCCCTTGGACTTCAGCCAGTCGGCGGTCTCGTCGACCTTCTTGCGGCTCTGGCAGTAGACGACGCCGGCGGCGTCCTCGTGCTCGTCCTGGATGAAGCGCAGCAGCTGTTCGCGCGGGCTGTCCTTCTCGACGATCAGGTAGCGGATGTTGGGCCGGTCGAAGGACGCGACGAAGACCTCGGCCTCTTCGAGCTGCAGCCGCTCGATGATGTCGGCGCGGGTGATGTCGTCGGCGGTGGCCGTGAGCGCGATGCGCGGGATGTCGGGGAAGCGCTCGTGGAGCAGGCTGAGCGAGAGGTATTCGCTGCGGAAGTCGTGGCCCCACTGGCTGACGCAATGGGCCTCGTCGATGGCGAAGAGGCTGAGCTTGCCGCGCTCGTGGAGCGACTGCATCTGCGCGATGAAGCGGGCGGTGTTGACGCGTTCCGGTGCGGCGTACAGCAGCGTGATGCGGCCGGCGAGCATCTCGCGCTCGATGCGCTGGGTTTCCTCGAGGGTCTGCGTGGAGTTGAGGAAGGCCGCCGCGACGCCGGCTTCCTCGAGGGCGCCGACCTGGTCGTGCATCAGGGCGATCAGCGGACTGACGACCACGGTGACGCCGTGGCCGGCGCGCTGGCGGGCGATGGCGGGGATCTGGTAGCAGAGCGACTTGCCGCCGCCCGTGGGCATGAGGACCAGCGCGTCGCCGCCGGCGGTCACATGGTCGACGATCGAGGCCTGCTGGCCGCGAAAGGCGCTGTAACCGAACACCTCTTGCAGGATGGCGAGCGGGACGGGATGATGGTTGGAAGCACTCATGGAGCTCCCGATTGTCCCGTACATCGACGGGGCCGCCGTCGACCCGGTCCGGACCGGGCCGGGGTCCGGCGCCGGGACTGCGTAGAGCGACACCGAACTCTCAAAGCACAGGCAGACACGTCGACATGATTGCTGCGCCGTTGCCCGAAGACGAGAACGCCCGCCTGTCCACGCTGCGCGTGCTGCAGGTGCTGGACACGGATCCCGAGGAACGCTTCGACCGCCTGACGCGGATGGCCAGACGGCTGTTCCAGGTGCCGATCGCGCTGGTGAGCCTGGTGGACGCGGACCGGCAGTGGTTCAAGTCGGCGCAGGGCCTGGACGTGTCGGAGACGCCGCGCGACATCAGCTTCTGCGGCCACGCCATCATGTCGGACGACATCCTGCTGATCCCCGACACGCACGCGGATCCGCGCTTCGCGGACAACCCGCTGGTGACCGGCGGCCCGAGGATCCGGTTCTACGCCGGCTGCCCGGTGCGTGCGCCCAGCGGACACCGGCTGGGCACGCTGTGCCTGATCGACCGCGCGCCGCGCGGCTTCGACGCCGACGACCAGGCGACGCTGCGTGACCTGGCCTACATGGTCGAACAGCAGTTCGCGGCGATGTACATGGCGATGGTCGATGAACTCACGGGGCTGGCGAACCGGCGCGGCTTCGAGTCGCAGGCGGGGCATGTCCTGGCCTTGTGCCGGCGCAAGCAGTGGCCCGCGACGTTGCTGTACTTCGACCTGGACCACTTCAAGCACGTCAACGACCGTTACGGCCATGCGGAGGGCGACTGGGCGTTGAAGTCCTTCGCCGACATCCTGCGTTTCTGCCTGCGCTCGTCGGACGTGGTGGCGCGCACCGGCGGGGACGAGTTCGTGGCGCTGCTCAGCGGCACGGCGACCGAGCAGATGGCGCCGGCGCTGGAGCGGGTGAGGACGCAGGTCGGCGCGCTCAACCTGCGGGCGCAGCGTGGCTACGAGTTGGCCTTCAGCGTCGGCGATACGGCGATGTCGGGAGAAGAGCCGCTGGTGCTGGACGAGCTCATGCAGCAAGCCGATGCGGCGATGTATGCCCACAAGCAGTCGCGGCGGCGGATGAACTGAGCTGCAGCCCCTGATTCGAGTCGTCCGCCGACTTGGACGAGGCATCAAATCGGCGTTTTCGAGCAATCGATCCGGGATGGGGCGGGCGGCATAATCCCACCCCTGCGCCGCGTTTCAGCGCCATTTCTGGGCGATTGGCGGCGCGACGTTTCCCTTTCCGAACACCCCAACCATACGCAAGCGAAGGCAACCACCATGGCCTCGGTCAATAAAGTCATCATCCTCGGCAACCTGGGCCGTGATCCTGAACTGCGCTACACGCCGAGCGGCAGCGCGGTGTGCAACGTGAGCATCGCCACGACGCGCAACTGGAAGAGCCGCGAAGGCGGCGAGCGCCAGGAAGAGACCGAATGGCACCGTGTGGTGTTCTACGACCGCCTGGCCGAGATCGCCGGCGAGTACCTGAAGAAGGGCCGTCCGGTCTACGTCGAAGGTCGCCTGAAGACCCGCAAGTGGCAGGACAAGGAAGGCAAGGACAACTACACCACCGAGATCATTGCCGAGCAGATGCAGCTGCTGGGCGGCCGTGACGGCGGCGACGAGATGGGCGGTGGCGGCGGTGGCGGCTACAGCCGCGAGCGTTCGTCCGAGCGCAGCGGCGGTAGTGGTGGCCAAGGCGGCGGCAGCGGTCGCGACAGCGGCGACTTCGACGCTCCGCGCGCGCCGGCGCCTCGCGCCGCAGCCCCTCGCGCCCCGGCTCCCGCGCCGAAGGCCGCGACCGGCTTCGACGACATGGATGACGATATTCCGTTCTAAAGACTCAACCCACAGTTCGTAGGCACCGGGCCCGCCACCCCTAGGAGGCGGGCCTTGTTCTTTCTGGCGCATGGTCCCTGGTTTGGACATTAGGAGCAGACGAACGACGCCGCCATCTGAGCTGCGGCTCTCAGTGAGCTCAGTCGAGCTCACCTATGATCTTCACCGTGTGCCCCCGGTGTGACCTCTGCTTTTCAGCACGCCCCCGGGGGCAATGTCATTGCGCCTGGACCGACACCGTGAGGTCCAACTCCACACTCGCGCCCTTCGGCAGCGCATAGACCCCCACCGACGTCCGCACATGCGTGCCCGCCTGGCCGAGGACCTGCACCAGCAGCTCCGACGCGCCGTCGGCCACTTCGCTGAGCTGGGTGAAGTTCTCGGCGCATTGCGTGAACACGTTGAGGCGCAGGATCTGCTGCACCGCGTCCAGCGAGCCGAGCGATCGCTGCAGCAGCACCAGCGCGCGCATCGCGCAGATCTTCGCGGCGTGCTGCGCGCGGGCCAGATCGACGTCGGCACCGACGCGGCCGGTGACCACAACGGTGTCCTTCACGCGCGGCACCTGGCCGCTGACATAGACGGTATTGCCGTCGCGCATCAGCGGCTGATAGTTGCCGCCGGCCTTGATCTCGCCGTCGAAGTCGTAGCCCAGTTGCTGGGCGGCTTGGGTGAGCGCCTGGTCTCTGCTCATTGCTGCACCTTCAATGCGGATGATTGGAATCACCGCATCCTCTCAGAAGCGAAGCACGAGGTGGTTTGCTGGGACAGATTGACTTTCGTCAGTGTGCGAGCCGCAGCTTGATCCCCTAGCCTGCAGGCGTTGCCTTCGCGGCCCCACTGATCAAGGACACATCGCATGGCTCGTCCCTCGTTCGCCCTCGCCTGGAAGGCCTTCCAGGACGTACGGATCCCAGTTGCCGACGTCGGTCGGCTCATCGGTGGCAAGGTTCAGCAGAACATCGACGCCGGCATCTTCCAGAACGCCTGCCCCATCCGCATGAGCTACGTGCTCAACAAGACCGGCTTTCCGATTCCCGCGGGAACCAAATACGCAGCGGTGACCGGCGCGGACAAGCAGCGCTACATGTTCCGGGTGAACGACATGATGGAATATTTGGAGTCCAAGTTCGGTCGACCGGAGAAGTCCGCCAGGTCGCCGCGCCCCTCGGACTTCGCAGGCATGAACGGCATCCTGCTTGTCAAAGGATCCGGATGGCAGAACGCACGGGGACACGTCACTCTCTGGAACGGCTCCCTATGCGCGGACAGTTGCCACTTGGCGCAAGATCCGGACAACGGCACCTTCATCCCTGAAGTCGCCTCGCTGTGGACCCTGCGATGAAACCCAATGCTCTGCTCGTGATCGTTTCGATGCTGCTCGCCTCAGGGGCTGCTCTTGCTGGCCCCGTGGCGCAAACCCGCGATTCGCAGCAACGCGTGCTGAAGAACTGGGCGCTGGCGCATTGCCTTGCCCAAAGCGCACCTGAAGGTCCTGGAAAGCAGGACGCCGCAGCCAGTGCTGCGGCGTATCTCGAACAAGGCAAACAGCCCATCGAGGCCTACGAGCAGCTTGGGGCCCTGGTGACCGGCGCGCTTGCCGATCCGAAGAGCGGTTCCGTCCCGTCGAGCTACAACACGAAGACCTGCATCGATCTCTTCAACAGTCAGCAGCTCGACAGGGCGGTGAAGCGCCTGGCGAAGTGATCAGGCCTTCTTCTCTGGCCTGACATCCATCGCCACCAGCGCCACAAGCAGCGCGAGCGGCAGGATCAGCGACCAGAACCTCCACCCCGCATACGCGAACGCCCCCGACAGCGCGCCGATCGCGAAGGCCAGCACCGGCCAGATGAAGCGCTTCAGCCGGTCCCGCACGTCCGGGCCGGCGGCACCGCGCAGCAGATCGACGCTGTCGATCACCACCTGCGTGACGTTCCCGGTCATCACGGTCGTCGGCGTCAGCGCCGGCCAGGCCAGACGGCCCGCCGCGTTCTGCACGCCCATCGCGGCCGTCATGAACAGCCCCGTCGCCATCGCCCACGGCGCATCCGGCGCGAGCGCCGCACCCGCCGGCACGCTGCAGACCAGCGCCACCAGCAGCAGCACCGTCTGCATCACCAGCAGCGGCCGGCTCGCCACCGTCTTCGTGCGCTCGCAGCGCAGCGCCACCAGACGTGCCAGCGCCACCGCCACGATGAAGGTCGGGAACACCAGCAGCTTCAGCAGCACGCTGTTGGCGCTCGCACGGCTCAGCTCCGCGCCGATCAGCACGAAGTTGCCCGTGACGTGCGCGGTGAACAGACCGAACAGTGCCACGAAGCCCACCGTGTCCACATAGCCGCCGATGAAGCCGAGCGCGAGACTCGCCAGCAGCAGTTTCTTCGCACCGGTCATGTCGCCGCCTTTCGCTCAAGCACCGCGATCCGTGACGCCATCGCCAGGGCGCAGATCAATCCGAGGTGCTCGAAGAACGCGTTCTTCGCCATGAAGCGGGCCTGTCCGCTCAGATCCCAGAAGTTGTTGGCGACCAGCATCGCCACCAGCGTCAGCACGCCCAGCGCGCCGGCCGCCAGCCACACCTGGCGGTTGAGGATCAGCAGCACCGAACCGATCAGCTCGACCGCGATCGCCAGCACCGCCCACAGCGTCGCCGGTTGCAGGCCGAAGTGCGCCTGCTCGGCGACCGCGCCAGGGAAATTCAACGCCTTGTCGATCCCACCAATGAGATAGGCCGAGGCCAAGCCCAACCGAAGCAGGCACCCGAAGGTGGGCCATTGCAGGATGCTCTCCACCCATCGTGGGGCGGCGGGGGAAGCGGTCTTCATCGCTCGGAATTCGCTCATCGGGGGTCTCTCCTCACACCGCCCAGCACGCGCAACCCAACGCGCCCCAGAAGCCGCGCAGGTCCGACGCCGGGACCTCCGATGCCCAGGCGTTCGCATGCGCGTGGCCGTGCACGCCGCACGCCGTGTCGCAGCAGGCGACGCGCTGCATCGCTGCCTGCAGCGGTTTGCCCTCCGCGCCCCAGGCGCCGTAGCCGCCGAAGCGCCGCACCGGCGACCAGTCCGGCATCGCCGGAGGCGGCGCCGAATCGTCGAGTTCGGCGAACTCGCCTGCGCCCCACACGACCTTCCCGCCGACCATCGTCAACAGCGCGCTCGTGTCGGCGATCTCGGATTCCGGGCAGCCGAAGAAGTCGCGATCGGGCACGACCAGGTCGGCGAGCTGGCCGGCGGCGATCTGGCCCTTGTTGCCCTGCTCGTTCGAGAACCACGTGACGTTCTCGGTCCACATCCGCAGCGCCGCCTCGCGGTCCAGGCAGTTGCGCTGCGGCGTGATCTGCAGGCCGCCGACGGTGCGTCCCGTCACCAGCCACGACAGCGACACCCACGGGTTGTACGAGGCCACCCGCGTCGCGTCGGTCCCTGCCGAAACCTTCATGCCCCGGCGCAGCATCTCGGCCACCGGCGGCGTCGCCTCGGCGGCGCGTGCGCCGTAGCGCTCGACGAAGTACTCGCCCTGGTAGGCCATGCGGTGCTGCACCGCCACGCCGCCGCCCAGCGCGGCGATGCGGTCCATCGAGCGCGTCGAGATCGTCTCCGCATGGTCGAAGAACCAGTTCAGCCCGTCGATCGGCGTGTCGCGGTGGACCTTCTCGAAGACGTCGAGCGACCGCGAGATCGTCTCGTCGTAGGTCGCGTGCATGCGCCACGGCCAGCGGTTCTGGACCAGGATGCGCACCACCTCTTCAAGCTCGCCTTCCATCTGGTCGGGCATGTCCGGCCGCGGCTGGCGGAAGTCCTCGAAGTCGGCGGCGGAGAACACCAGCATCTCGCCCGCGCCGTTGTGGCGGAAGTAGTCGTCGCCCTGCTTGTAGGTGACCGACTGCGCCCAGTGGAGGAAGTCCTCCTTTTCCTGCCCCGCCTTCTGGGTGAACAGGTTGTAGGCCAGCCGGATCGTCAGCTGTCCGGCGTCGGACAGCTTCTGGATGATCTGGTAATCCTCGGGGTAGTTCTGGAAGCCGCCGCCGGCGTCGATCGCGCCGGTGACGCCGAGCCGGTTGAGCTCGCGCATGAAGTGGCGCGTGCTGTTGAGCTGATATTCGGGCGGGAGCTTCGGGCCCTTGGCCAGCGTCGCGTAGAGGATGGAGGCGTTCGGCTTGGCCAGCAGCAGCCCCGTGGGATTGCCCGCGGCGTCGCGCAGGATCTGGCCGCCGGGAGGCTCAGGCGTCTCGCGCGTGTAGCCGACGGCGCGCAGCGCGGCGCCGTTCAGCAGCGCGCGGTCGTAGAGGTGCAGCAGGAACACCGGCGTGTCCGGCGCGATCGCGTTCAGCTCGTCGATGGTCGGCAGACGCTTCTCGGCGAACTGGTGCTCAGTGAAGCCGCCCACCACGCGCACCCACTGCGGCGCGGGCGTGATGTCGACCTGCGCCTTCAGCATGGCCATCGCGTCGGCCAGGCTGCGCACGCCGTCCCAGCGCAGCTCCATGTTGAAGTTGAGCCCGCCGCGGATGATGTGCAGGTGGTTGTCGATCAGGCCCGGCAGCACGCTGCTGCCCTTCAGGTCGATGCGGCGCGTCGCGTCGCCGGCAAGCGCCAGGATCTCCTGGTTCGCGCCGACGCTCAGGAAGCGGCCGTCCTTGATCGCCACCGCCGTGGCGGTCGGCCGCGTGCGGTCCAGCGTCGTGAAGCGGCCGTTGAACAGCACCAGGTCGGGGATGGTCGTCTCAGACATCGCGGGTCTCCGTGGCGTTCGTCTGCGTGTGTGCCTGCGCTGGCGACTTCGCCTTCTCGCAGCCCGGCATCTGCCCGAACATGTGCGGTCGCACCTTCTGTTCGATCCAGCTCACCTGGTGCGTGTCGCGCTGCAGCCATTGGCGCACCAGCGGCGGGATCTGCTCGCCGGCAAGTATGCCGAGCAGACCCACGAGCGCGATCACCGGCGGCGCCGGCGATCGCACGTTGAGCACGCCGTACAGCACCCCGACCAGCAGACCGACGGCGGCCGACAAGACATAGGGATTCATGAGGGCTACCTTTCTGCGGACACCGGGGTGACGAGGGCGATCAGCCCTCGTGGGCGTTGAACATCGACTTGGCGTAGTTGATGCCGATGCCGTAAGAGCCGCCGACCTTCTTCGCGATGCCGGTGGTCAGGTCGTAGGTCTCGCCGCGGGCCCAGTCGCGCTGCAGTTCCAGCAGGTATTGCAGCGAGGTCATCGGCTGCGCGCCGGCCTGCACCATGCGCTCGACCGCGCGCTGGTGCGCCTCGGCCGAGACGTCGCCGCAGGCGTCGGTGATCACGTAGACCTCGAAGCCCTGGTCGATCGCCGACAGCGCCGGACCGACGATGCACACGCTGGTCCACAGGCCGGCCAGCACGATGCGCGGCTTGCCGATGCGGTTGATCTCCTCGATCACCGCGACGTCCTCCCAGGTGTTCATCGAGGTGCGGTCCAGCAGCTTCTGGCCGGGGAAGGGCGCGGTGATCTCTTCGAACATCGGGCCGGAGAAGCTCTTCTCCGCGACCGTGGTCAGGATGGTCGACACGCCGAAGCCGGCGGCCGCCTGCGCGACCAGCGACGCGTTGGTACGCAGCTCGTTGGCGGAGATCGAATGCGTGGCGAAGGCCATCTGCGACTGGAAGTCGATCAGGACCAGCGTGTGGTCCTTGGGGTTCAGCAGCTTGGCGCCGGGGGCGGCCTTGGCGATGGGGGTCATGGAACTCTCCGTAGACAAATGTGGGGGAACGATCAGGACTTGGCGAAGGCCAGCAGGTCGGCGTTGAGCTGGTCCTTGGCGGTCACCGCCAGGCCGTGGCTGCCGCCCGGGTAGACCTTGAGCGTCGCCTTCGGCGCCAGCTTCACGGACAGCTCGGCCGAGTGGCCGATGGGGACGATCTGGTCGTCGTCGCCGTGGATGATCAGCGTGGGCACGTCGATCTTCTTCAGGTCCTCGGTGAAGTCGGTTTCCGAGAACTGCTTGATGCAGTCGAACTGCGACGCCAGCGAGCCTTGCATGCCCTGCAGCCAGAAGCTGTCGCGGGCGCCCTGCGACACGACGGCGCCGGGACGGTTGGCGCCGAAGAACGGCGTGGTCAGGTCCTTGTAGAACTGCGAGCGGTCCTTGCGCACGCCGTCGCGGATGCCGTCGAAGACTTCCTTGGGCAGGCCGTTCGGATACGCGGCGGACTTCATCATCGTGGGCGGCACGGCGCCGACCAGGACGACCTTGGCCACGCGCTTCGTGCCGTGACGGCCGACGTAGCGGGTGACTTCGCCGCCGCCGGTGGAGTGACCGACCAGCACGGCGTTCTTGACGTCCAGCTTGTCGAGCACCGCGGCCAGATCGTCGGCGTAGGTGTCCATGTCGTTGCCGTTCCAGGTCTGGCTGGAGCGGCCGTGGCCGCGGCGGTCGTGCGCGATCACGCGGAAGCCGTGCTGGCCGAGGAACAGCATCTGGTCTTCCCAGGCGTCGCTGCTGAGCGGCCAGCCGTGCGAGAAGACGACGGGTTGGCCGGTGCCCCAGTCCTTGTAGAAGATCTGGGTACCGTCCTGGGTGGTGACGTGGCTCATGGGGGCTCCTGGCTGGGTGGGTATCGCCTCATCGTAGGAAGCGATCCCCGGCGCTACCAGCCGCCGATGGCGCACCGCCCGCTCTCCCGTAAGAGGCAGGCGCCCGTGACGTCCCGTTGCAGGGCTGGCCCGGAGGAACTACAGGCGCTAGAGGTGCTACAGGCGCAGGAGCCCGCGCTTGAGCGCGAGCACCACCGCATGCGTGCGGTCGCGCGCGTCGAGCTTGGACAGGATGGTCTTGACCCGCGCCTTGATGGTGTCCTCGGAGAGCGAGAGCAGGCCGCCGATCTCGCGGTTGCTGCGGCCCTGCGCGATGTGCTCCAGCACGTCGATCTCGCGGCCGGACAGCTGCTCCTGGCCGGCGTGGGCGGCGATCTCCTGCGCCACCTCGTTGGGGATCCAGCGGTTGCCGCGGTGCACGGCGCGGATCGCGTCCAGCAGCTCGGTGCGCAGCTGCGTCTTCAGCAGGTAGCCGCTGGCGCCCAGCTTCAGCGCCTGCCAGGCCTGGCCGTCGGACTTGAAGGTCGTCAGCACGATCACCCGCGCGGCCGGGCTCAGCGTGCGCAGCCGCGCCAGCGCCTCCAGGCCGTCCATGCCCGGCATCTGGATGTCCATCAGCGTGACGTCGGGACGCAGGCGCTCATACGCCTGCAGACCCTGCCAGCCGTTGTCGGCCTCGCCGACCGGCGTCATGTCCGGCTGCTCGCCCAGCACCGCGGCGATGCCCTCCCGCATCAGCGGGTGGTCGTCGACCGTCAGGACGCGGATGGGTTCGGACGCGGGCACCATGGCGGCGATCATAGGGGCGAGCCCTCCCGTACGTCCCTGTTCCAGGGGGCCGATACCCTTTCGGGTAAACGTTGTCGACCCGACCGGGGCTATCGCAGTGCAGCATCGCTTCCGATGATCGGGTGCCTCTCAGGGAAGCGCTTTCAGAGCCTCCCCCGGCGCCCGTCCTCCACGGTCCGCTGTTCCCCGTCACTGCCCTTCATCGCCCTTCACCGCCCGGGAGCCGTCCATGTCCCTGATCGAGCGCCTGCATGCCGTCCCGGACGCCGTCCTCGACGCGATCGTCCTGCACCGCAACCCGCTGCTGCGCGCCGGCATCGCCGCCGCGCTGTCGCCGTTCTTCCGCGCCCACGACGCCGGGGACGACGCCGGCCTGATCGCCGAGTCCGGCGTGCTGCCGACGCTGGCCGCCGGACCGTCGGGCCGCGTCGAGCCGATCCGGCTCGTCGTCGCCGACCATGACGGCGCGCTGCAGTCGCTGGCCGGGCTGCCGCGCGGAGGGCCCCACGGCGGACATGGCGGACATGGCGGTCCTCCCGCGAGCGATCCGGGACCGCATTGGCTGGTCGTCAGTCCGGTGGTGCACGGCGGCCGCGTCCGCCAGGCCATGGGTGCGGGCGTGCTCGGTTACGTGCACGCCGCCTGCGCGCTGGAGGAGTTGCGTGATGCCGCACGCGCGGTCGCGGCGGGTCGACGCTACCTGTGCCGCACGGCGGCGGGTGCCGTCGCGGAAGGCTGGCTCGGCGACGACCTCACGCCGCGCGAACGCGACGTGCTGCGCATGCTCTGCCTGGGGCTGGACAACAAGTCGATCGGCCTGCGTCTGGGCGTGGCGGCCGGCACGGTCAAGACGCATGTGAAGACGCTGCTGCAGAAGCTCGGCGCGCGCAGCCGCACGCAGGCCGCGACCGAGGCGCTGCGGCGCGGGCTGCTGGAGGACGAGCCGCTGATCGACGACCCCTTCCCGCACGCGGCGCGGACGGCGGTGCGGGCGCCTGCGCCGGTGCGCTTCACGCCCCGTCCGCTGCCTGCCGCGTGAACGAGCGGTTCCGCGAGCGGGAGCGCATCGCCCGCGAGTTGCACGACACGCTGCTGCAGGGCTTCCAGGGCCTGCTGCTCAGCCTGGATGCGAGCGTGCGGCGCGTGTCCGACGATGCCTTGCGCCGTCGCATGGAGCGGGATCTGACGCGCGCGCAGGACCTGCTGGCGGAAGGGCGCGACCGCGTGGCGCAGCTGCGACAACACGTCGAGGCGGATGGGGAGGGCGACGAGGAGGAGGGCGACGGCCCGCCCGTCTCCCCGTGAAGTCCCGGAGGGCCAGGGCAAAACCCGCTCCCTAGAATCCGCGCCGTCGGAGTTCGACGCTTTACGGGGGAAGAGAGATGAAGAAGTTCGCCGCGCTGTCCGCGCTTTGCCTGTCCTTGACTGCCGCGCTGCCGGCCTTCGCCGATCCGGCGCCGGTGCCCGACACCGCGCAGGCGCAATCGCTGCGCGACGCCGTCCGCGCGGACCGCAAGGGCGTCGTCCTGAAGGCGCTGGCCCTGGACGAGGCGCAGACCAAGAAATTCGTCCCGGTCTACGAGGCCTATGAGCGTGAGCTCGCCACGCTGAACCGCCAGTTCACCCGCATGTCGGTGGAGTACGTGCAGATCGGCGAGAAGCCGACGAACGCGCAGTCGAAGTACTTCTCGCGCGGCTACCTGGGGTATGTCGACGCCGAGCAGAAGCTCTACAAGAAGTACCACCCGCGCGTGGTCAAGGCGATCGGCGAAGTGGGCGCCGCCCGCTTCCTGTCCGTGGAGCGCCGTATCCGGGCGCTCCAGGATTACGACCTCTGGATCTGAGCCTCCCGGCTCTCAGATCCAACCCAGGTCGATCGCGCGAAGGACCGCCTGCGTGCGGTCCCGGACGCCCATCTTCGCGAACACCGCGGAGCAGTGGTTCTTGATGACGCCCTCGCTGTTGCCCAGCAGGGCGGCGATCTCGGTGTTGCTGCGGCCGCTGGCCACCAGGCGCAGCACCTGAAGTTCCTTCGGGCTGAGCGACTCCGGCTCCGGCGTCGCCGCGAAGGCGCGCTCCACCGGCGCGCGTTCCATGCGCTCGGTCAGCAGCGGCCGCAGCGCGGTCGATCCGCCCACCACGTCGCGCAGCGCCTGCACCAGCGTGTCCGGGCTGATCGCCTTCAGCAGGAAGCCCCGCGCCCCCGCCCGCACCGCCTCGTCGAAGGCGGCCGTGTCGTCGAAGGTCGTCAGCAGCACCACCGGGATCTTCAGCGCCCGCGCCGCCAGCGCCCGGATCAGCCCGATCCCGTCCAGCCGCGGCATCCGCATGTCCGACAGGATCACGTCCGGCTGCTCGCGCGCCAGCAGCTCCAGCGCCTCCGCCCCGTCCGACGCCTCGCCGATCAGGCGGATGTCGTCGTGCAGCGCCAGCAGGCCCTTCAGCCCCTCGCGCACCAGTTGCTGGTCTTCCACCAGCAGCAGCTTGATCGTGTTCTCGCTCATGTCGTCTCCTTCCCTGGATGCGCCGGCCCGCTTCAGGCGCGCCGCGGGCAGTTCAATTCGATCAGGAATCCGGGGTGATGCCTCAGCACCTGCATCGTCCCGCCCAGTTCGGCCATGCGCTCCTGCATGCCTTTCAGACCGTTGCCCTCGCGCAGCTTGCGCGTGCCCCGGCCATTGTCGTCAACCCGCACCCGTACCTGCGATCCCGATGACTGCAAGGCCGTCGCCGCGGCAGGGCCGGTGGCGAAGGACGCCTCGCCGGCCTTGATCGACGTGGCCGGCGCGGGCGCCTCCACGGCCTCCAGCGTCACCCGCACGTGCGTCGCGCCGGCATGGCGCACCGCGTTGGTCACCGCCTCCTGCACGCAGCGCAGCAGCGCGTGCGCGCAGCGCGGCGTCAGGTCTTGCGCGACCGGGTCCAGCGCCAGCTCGATCTGCGTGCTGGCGATGCCGTCCGCCAGCGTGCGCAGGGCCGCCTCGAGGTTGATGCGCTGGCTTTCGCGCTCGCGCGACACGGCGGCGCGGACTTCCGCCAGCAGCCCGGCCGCGCCCAGCTTGGCCTTCTCCACCGCCTGGGCCGCGCCGCCCTCGTCGTGGCGCAGGAGCAGCGCCTCGCTCAACTGCAGATGCAGGTTGAGCGCGGTCAGGTGGTGGCCCATCACGTCGTGCAGCTCGCGCGCCATGTGCAGGCGCTCGGCGTAGCGCAGCTGCTCGATCTGCAGGCGCTCGCCCGATTCCTTCTCGGCCAGCATCGCCTGGAACCAGCGTCGGCGTTCGCCCTCGGCCGCGGCCAGCCGGCCCAGCCCGAAGGCCATGCCGTGCAGCGCCACCATGGACATCGACAGCCCCACGCTGTTCAGCCACCAGGGCATGTCGGGCTGGATCTGCTCCAGCCGCTGCGCCTCGCTGGGCAGCAGCCAGTACAGCGCGACGTTGATCACCACCTGCGCCAGCGCGAAGTTGAAGGCGCGCCGCACGTTGAGCAGCAGCGCCGCCAGCACGGTGACCAGGAAAGGGAGGCCCGGCGTCACCAGCAGCGCCAGCAGGTTGAGCAGCACCACCCGCGACAGCGCGTTGCGCGGCGGCAGGTCCAGGTGCTGCTGGCGCGCCAGCCGCCAGAAGTGCCAGGCGAACACCATCACCAGCGCCAGGCAGGTGAGCACGAAGGGCGCGTCGTGGGTGGTGCCGCCGGTGCGGCGGTAGAGGCTGGCCAGGACGCCGTCGTAGGGCTCCGTCTGGTTGCCCATCAGGCCCCAGATGGCCGAGCCCAGCTCCAGCAGGCAGATCGCGAGGGCGGCAATGCGCAGCACGAAGGCGGGCTGGGCGATGCGGGCGAGCAGACGATCGAGGGGGCGATCCAAGGGGCGATCCAGACAAGGCCGACACGGCGGACAAGGCGCCAGCGTGCCACAGGCGACGTCCGGCAGGGAAGGGTCGCATTGTCAGGGGACAGCCGCGGGGCGCTTCCGCCCATGCGACGAGTGCCCCGAATCGCTGGATGAGTTGCGGGCCGCGCCGCCCGGCGCGGACTGCGAAGGGCCTAGGCGATCGCCTCCGCGATCACGCCACCGCCCAGGCAGACGTCGCCGTCGTAGAGCACGGCGCTCTGGCCCGGCGTGACCGCCCATTGCGCCTGCGGGAAGTCCAGGCGGATGTTGCCCTCGCCCGGGGTCAGCGCGCAGGCGGCGTCGGCTTGTCGGTAGCGCGTCTTGGCGCCGAAGCCGCCGAAGGCCGGCGCCTCGTCGGTCCAGCTCAGGTCCTGCGCGACCAGGCCGCGGCTCTGCAGCAGCGGATGGTCATGGCCCTGGACGACGACCAGCGTGTTGGTCTCCAGGTCCTTGCGGGCGACGAACCACGGCGCGTGCTCCCCGCCGCCGCGCGGTGCGCCCTTCTCCTTGATGCCGCCTATGCCCAGTCCCTGGCGCTGGCCCAGCGTGTAGAAGGACAGGCCGACGTGCTCGCCGACCTTGCGGCCGCGGTCGTCCTTGATCGGACCGGGCTTCTGGGAGAGATAGCGGTTGAGGAACTCCCGGAACGGCCGCTCGCCGATGAAGCAGATCCCGGTCGAGTCCTTTTTCTTCGCATTGGGCAGGCCGATCTCCTCGGCGATGCGGCGCACCTCGGTCTTGGGCAGGTCGCCGACCGGGAACATCGTCTTCTTCAACTGCGCCTGGTTGAGCCGGTGCAGGAAGTAGCTCTGGTCCTTCAGCGGATCCAGCCCCTTGAGCAGTTGCACGCGGCCGTCGACCTCGCGCACCCGGGCGTAGTGGCCGGTGGCGATCTTCTCCGCGCCCAGGCGCATCGCGTGGTCGAGGAAGGCCTTGAACTTGATCTCGGCGTTGCACAGCACGTCCGGGTTGGGTGTGCGGCCGGCCTGGTACTCGCGCAGGAACTCGGCGAAGACGCGGTCCTTGTACTCGGCGGCGAAGTTGACGTGCTCGATCTCGATGCCGATGACGTCCGCCACCGCCGCGGCGTCGACGAAGTCGATGTTGGAGGAGCAGTACTCGCTGTCGTCGTCGTCTTCCCAGTTCTTCATGAAGATGCCGACGACCTCGTGCCCGGCCTGCTTCAGCAGCCAGGCCGTCACGGCGGAATCCACGCCGCCGGACAGTCCGACGACGACGCGTTGCTTCTTGGGAGTCATGGGGCGGCATTGTCCCAAAGGTGGCAAAGCCCCGTCCGCACCCCCCATTCAGGTGTCAGGGATGGCTGACAAGGGTTTGCGCCAACGCCGACAGGCGTGCCCGCCATTGCCGACTCCACCGCCGCCCGGCGCGGGAAGAAACTGAATGAAACAGGGAGCACAAGATCATGAATATCGTCATCGTCGACGGATCCATCACGGCACGGGCGCAGTGGCAGGCCTTGCTGGCGCGGGAGCGCCAGATCCACGTGGTGGGCGAGGCCGCCTGCGAGCAGTCCGCCATCGAGGTCATCACGCAGACGCAGCCGGACGTGGTGCTGATGGACCTGGCGCTGCAGCCGGGCAGCGGGCTCCGGGTGCTGCGGGCGATCCGGCAACTGGGCGTCGGCGCCCGGGTGATCGTGCTGACCCACAGCTACTACGAGGAGATGCGGCGCGCCTGCGCGGAGCACGGCATCTCCGGCTTCTTCGAGAAGGGGCTCCAGTGCGACGAGGCGCTGGCGACCCTGCGCGGCTGGCTCGCCCCGCTGCAGGCGGACGAGCACGAACGCCAGGCGGCGGTGGACGGGCTGGACGTGCAGTCCCGCGTCCACGTGGCCTTCGACGAACTGGCGGATCTGGCCTGCGACATCAGCGGCGGCGCGATGGCGGCCGTGGGTCTGGTCGACGGCGAGCAGCTGCGGCTGATCGGCACCTCCGGCCTGCAGCTGCGGCAGATCCCGCGGGCCCGCGGCCTGTGCACGCACGTGATGCACCACGGTCACCTGCAGGAAGTGCCCGACACCTGGCACGACCAGCGCTTCCTGGACCATCCGCTGGTGCAGGGCGCGCCCTACGTGCGCTTCTACGCCTCGGTGCCGCTGTCGCTGTCGACCGGCGAGGTCGTCGGCAGCCTGTGCGTGATGGACCGGCTGCCGCGCCGGCTGCGCGAACGGCAGCGCGAATCGCTGATGACGCTGGCGCGCTGCGCGGTCAACGAGCTGGAAGCCTGCCGGCGCGAGCCGCGCCACAGCGAGCAGGCCATCAGCGCCGCGATGACCCTCTGAGCGCGTCGTCGTTCAATGCGGCCAGGCCCGCGGCGCGTACAGCGACGGGTGGCCGCTGACGGCCTCGATCGGCAGGCGCCGGCCGGCGGCGTGGTCCTCGATGCACTGCAGGATCAGCGGGCTGCGATGGCGGTCCTGGCTGGCGCGGATCTCGTCCAGCGTCAGCCACAGCGTGCGCTGGATGGGCTCGTCGAACGGACGGCCCGGGATCTGCTCGCCGACCCGGCCGGTGAACGCCAACCGCACGTAGGTGACGTCGTCGTTGCGGTCGGGACGCAGGAAGCGCGACATGTAGACGCCGAGGAAGGCGTCCGGCGTGAACGGCCGGGCGGTTTCCTCGAGGACTTCGCGGACGACGGCGTCGATCGCGGACTCCGCCTGCTCCAGGTGGCCGGCGGGGTTGTTCAGCAGCAATCCGTCGCGCGTGAGCTCTTCGACCAGCAGGTAGCGGCCGTCCTGTTCGATCACGGCGGCGACGGTGACGCTGGGCTTGAATCGTTCGGTCATTGGTCCTTCCTGAAAGGGCGGCGCGAGCCGCGGCGCCAATGCCGGGAGCGGCCACCGCTTTGGGTGCGGGCCGCATTGTGAACGCCGAAAATGAAAAACCCCGGCGTGCCGGGGTTTTGTCATCAGGACAGGGGATCAGCGACGACCGCGGTCGTGGTCGTCCCGGTCGCGGTCGGGACCGCGCCCGTGGTCATGGTCCGGACCCCGGCCATGGTCCCGGTCCGGTCCTCGACCGTGGTCGTGCCCGCGGTCGTCGCGCCAGTCGCGGCGGCCGTCCGGACGCCAGCGGTATTCGGTGTGCTCGCGACGATATTGCGGCGCATAGACGTCGCGGTACCAGGTCTCGCGGACGAAATACACCGGGCGGCCGCAGGCGTTGTAGCGCCCGCAGTAGCGCGCCCAGTTCTTCTGGTGGCCCGGGGGCACCATCAGGTAGACCGCCGGTTCCGGCGACGGGACGCGCTGGACCAGGACCGGGCGCTCGTACACGACCTGAGGCCGGACGTTGCCGATGTCGATCTGGCCGTAGAAGCCCGGCTCGCCGATGCTCACCGACACGCCGACGTCCGCTGCCTGGGAAGCCATAGGCGCCAGGGCCGCGATTGCCAACGCACTGCTGAAAACCATCTTCTTGATCATGGGGTGACTCCTTTCGGGGGTCATTGGACGCCTCCATTTAACGCCGCTTTCACCCCTTCGGATGACGCCTGTTCACCACTCGAAACAGCATTGCCGGGAGGTTGCCGACCCGTTGCGCACCCGTTGACGCCGGGTCGCGGGTGCGCGTCTCCCTGGTGAAAACCCCTGTCGCGGGCGAGGCTCGCCCAGGGCGGTCACCCGGTTAAGCTCGCCCGGACCCTGAATCGGACGGAGGACCTCCAGATGCTGATCGGTGTGCCGCAGGAAAGCGCGGCGGGAGAGACGCGCGTCGCCGCGACGCCGGAAACCGTCAAGAAGCTCGTCGCCCAGGGCCATGCGCTGAGAGTGGAAAGCGGCGCGGGCCTGAACGCCAGCGCCACCGACGAGGCCTTCGCCGCCGCCGGCGCGGAGATCGTCGACCGGGCCGCCGCCTTCGGCGCCGACCTGGTGCTCAAGGTCCGGTCGCCGGACCCGGGCGAACTGGCGCTCTTCAAGCCGGGCGCGGTCCTGGTCGGGATGCTCAATCCGTTCGACCGCGACGGCCTGGAGCGTCTGGCCGGCGCCCGCCTCACCGCCTTCGCGCTCGAAGCCGCGCCGCGGACCTCGCGGGCGCAGAGCATGGACGTGCTGTCCAGCCAGGCCAACATCGCCGGCTACAAGGCGGTGATGCTGGGTGCCTTCCACTACCAGCGCCTGTTCCCGATGCTGATGACCGCGGCCGGCACGATCAAGGCCGCGCGGGTGGTCGTGCTCGGCGTCGGCGTCGCGGGCCTGCAGGCGATCGCGACGGCCAAGCGGCTGGGCGCGGTGATCGAGGCCTCGGATGTGCGGCCCGCCGTCAAGGAGCAGGTCGAGTCGCTGGGTGCGAAGTTCATCGACGTGCCCTACGAAACCGACGAGGAGCGCGAGGCCGCCGTCGGCGTCGGCGGTTACGCCCGCCCGATGCCGCCGAGCTGGCTGCAGCGCCAGCAGGTCGAAGTCGCCAAGCGCGTCGCGCAGGCCGACGTCGTCATCACCACCGCGCTGATCCCCGGCCGACCGGCACCGGTGCTGGTCACCGAGGACATGGTCCGCGCGATGAAGCCCGGCTCTGTGATCGTCGACATCGCGGCGCCCGCCGGCGGCAACTGCCCGCTGACCGAGCCCGGCCAGACCGTCCGCAAGCACGGCGTCACGCTGGTCGGCGAGACCAACCTGCCCGCGCTGGTCGCGGCGGACTCGTCGTCGCTCTACGCGCGCAACCTGCTGGATTTCCTGAAGCTGGTGCTGTCGAAGGAGGGCGGCTTCGCGCTGCCCGCCGACGACGACATCGTGACCGCCTGCCTCGTCGCGCACGAGGGCCAGGTGTTGCGCAAGGCCTGACCCTGGAAGGAGCTCTCCGCATGGACGCCGTCTCCCCGACCCTGATCAACCTGACGATCTTCGTGCTGGCCATCTACGTCGGCTACCACGTCGTCTGGACCGTCACGCCCGCGCTGCACACGCCGTTGATGGCCGTCACCAACGCGATCTCGGCCATCGTCATCGTCGGCGCGATGCTCGCCGCGGCGCTCACCGAGACCACGCTCGGCAAGGGGCTGGGCACTTTCGCCGTCGCGCTCGCGGCGGTCAACGTTTTCGGCGGCTTCCTCGTCACGCGACGGATGCTGGAGATGTTCAAGAAGAAGGAACGCAAGGCGCCTGCGGACGGCAAGGGCGACGGGGCCGGCAACCACGCGAAGAAGGGCTGATCCCATGTCGATGAACCTGGTCACCCTCCTGTATCTGATCGCGAGCGTCTGCTTCATCCAGGCGCTGAAGGGCCTGTCGCATCCGACGACCTCCATCCGCGGCAACGTCTTCGGCATGGTCGGCATGACCATCGCCGTGCTCACGACCGGCGCGCTGATCGTCAAGCTCGCGGGCGGACAGACGCTCGGCCTGGGCTACGTGCTCGGCGGGCTGGTGATCGGCGGCGGCATCGGCGCGGTCATGGCGCAACGCGTCGAGATGACCAAGATGCCGGAGCTGGTCGCCTTCATGCACAGCATGATCGGCCTGGCCGCCGTGTGCATCGCCGGCGCCGCGGTCGTGGAACCGCATGCCTTCGCCATCGCGCCGCGCGGCGAACCGATTCCCGGCGGCAACCGCGTCGAGCTCGCGCTCGGCTGCTTCATCGGCGCGGTGACCTTCTCCGGCTCCGTGATCGCCTTCGGCAAGCTCAGCGGCAAGTACAAGTTCCGGCTGTTCCAGGGCGCGCCCGTCACCTTCCCCGGCCAGCACTGGCTGAACGCGATCCTCGGCCTGGCCGCGGCGTTCTTCATCTTCGGCTTCTGGCATTCGCAGAGCACGATGGACTTCGTCCTCGTCGCGCTGCTGGGCTTCGCGCTCGGCGTGCTGCTGATCATCCCGATCGGCGGCGCCGACATGCCGGTGGTCGTGTCCATGCTGAACAGCTATTCCGGCTGGGCGGCGGCAGGCATCGGCTTCTCGCTCAACAACAGCATGCTGATCATCGCGGGATCGCTGGTGGGCAGCTCGGGCGCGATCCTGAGCTACATCATGTGCAAGGCGATGAACCGCTCGTTCTTCAACGTGATCCTGGGCGGCTTCGGTGCGGAGGCCGGCGCCGCGGCCGCCACGACGCAGCAGCGCAACGTGAAGAGCGGCAGCGCCGACGACGCCGCCTTCATCCTCGGCAATGCCGAGAGCGTGATCATCGTCCCCGGCTACGGCCTGGCGGTGGCGCGCGCGCAGCACGCGGTGAAGGAACTCGCGCAGAAGCTGATCGACAAGGGCGTGACGGTCCGCTACGCGATCCATCCGGTCGCGGGCCGCATGCCCGGCCACATGAACGTGCTGCTCGCGGAGGCCGAGGTGCCCTACGACCAGGTGCACGAGATGGAGGACATCAACGCGGAGTTCGGCCAGACCGACGTCGTCATCGTCCTCGGCGCCAACGACGTGGTGAACCCGGCTGCGCTGCAGAAGGGCAGTCCGATCTTCGGCATGCCCATCCTCGAGGCGTACAAGGCGCGGACCATCATCGTCAACAAGCGGTCGATGGCCGCCGGCTACGCGGGCCTGGACAACGAGCTCTTCTACATGGACAAGACCATGATGGTCTTCGGTGACGCGAAGAAGGTGGTCGAGGACATGCTGAAAGCGGTCGAGTAGCCCATCGAGCGGGGCGACATTCGCGCATCCACGGTCATCTTCCAGCACTATCGGTAGATGGCCTACCGAGTTGGGTGGGAGGCGTTGCCAAAGATGGCAAGTTGAGGCCGATGCGGGCGGCGGCTGACATGAACAGACTGCGGGATCCTTACTCCTCCCATGTCCACGATGCCCGCCACTACAGAACTGCTACCAGGCGCGCGTGCGCCCCTGACCTCGACAAGCCCCCCGCCCCCTCTGCGTCGGCGTCGTGCGCTTCACGACGACCAGGCCCCTGTCGACGATGCCGCGGCGGGCGGCGATGCAGGCTCGACGCAGGCGCCCGATACCCCGACGCGAGAGGCTGTCGCTGGCGGACTCGAAGGCGGCGCGACGACGGGCGCGGATGGTGCCGCAGCAGTCGCGTCCGCCGACACTTCGCCGGAGGCTTCGCCCCTCGCTGAGCATCCGCACGACGACCGCTACGCCGCCTTGCTGGCGGCGGGTATCGGCCTGCTCGGCATCGGCGGCGCGTCCGGCCTGGTGGGCAAGTCCTCGTCGGGCAATCCGCCGCCGGCCGCTGTCGTCGTGGATCCGAAGAACCCTGATCATCCGAAGCCGGACCTGTCCGTGCCGGATCAGAAACCGGATCCCGACGCATCGAAGCCGACCGGTCCGTCTCCATCGACGCCCGACCATCCGACGCCCGAACAGCCCAAGCCCGACCCGCTGACACCTGATCCACCCACGCCGGACCAGCCGACACCTGATCAACCCAAACCGGATCAGCCCACGCCTGACCAGCCGAAACCGGATCAGCCCGGTCCAGATCAACCGAAACCCGATCAACCGCAACCACCCGACCCAGGAAAGCCTGATCCCGGCAAGCCGGATCCCACGCCGCCGGCAGATCCGGATCCGACGCCGTCCGTGCGCGTGCCGGCGGCCCCTCTCCTGTCGCTGGCGAAGGACACAGGCAGCAGCGATCGCGACCTGATCACCTCGTCGGGTTCGGTGAACGTCGCGGGGCTGGATCCGGGCGCCACGCTCGCTGTCAGCCTCGACGGCGGCAAGACCTGGATCCCTCGCAGCGGCGATGCGCAGCTGCCGGAATCGATGTTCGGCGCCGACGGGGACAAGCATCTGCAGGTCAAGCAGATCGACGCGGCCGGCCATGAAGGCGCTGTGGCCGACCTGAGCTTCACGCTGGACCGGCAGGCGCCGGACGCCTTGCACTGGGCCATGTCGGGCGAGAAGCCGGCGCTGGGCCTCACGGACACGATCGTGCCGCTGGGCGTCGAGCCTGGGGCTCGCGTCGACTATCGCCTCGACGCGACCGCACCCTGGCAGACAGCGCTGGACGGGAAGATCCCGACGTCGATCTTCCACCACGACGGGCCCGCGCACCTGGACGTGCGCCAGACCGATGTGGCCGGGAACGTGGGGGCCGTGAGCACGCTGACGGTCGACATCGACATCTCCGCGCCCGCGGCGCCCACGGTGGTGCTGCTCAATGACACCGGGGTCAGCAGCACGGACAGGATCACGTCGTCGGGCGGCTTCCGCGTCGATGGAATCGAGGGAGGCGCCCACCTGTTCGTCAGCCTGGATGGCGGGTCCTCGTGGAACGAGATCCCGGCGGATGCGGCTTCGCTCGACGGACTCGAGCAGGCATGGAACTACGGTGCCTTGAGTCTCCAGTTCAAGCAGACCGATGTTGCCGGCAATGCCAGTGACGTGACCACGCTGAGCTTCACGCTGGATCGCGAGGCTCGCAATCCGAACTGGTCATCGTCGAATCCGGACAGGACGTCCGATGCGACGATGCTGAACGGCCACGACACATTCAAGGGCCAAGCCAGTGTCGGCACGGACAGCCTCGACTACCGTATCAACGGCGGCCACTGGGAGACCATGCCCGCCGATGGGCAGTTGCCCTTGACCCTGTTCGGGGTCGATGGACGACATCAGGTCGACTTGCGTCAGACTGATCTGGCCGGCAATGTGGCCACGCGGTCGATCCAGGTGACCACCGATTTCACGCCGCCGCCGCCGCCGGGTCTGGCGCTCAAGCATGATGACGGCGCCAGCTCGACCGACAAGATCACGTCCGATCCCGGCGTTGCCGTGACCGGCCTCCAGTCGGGCGACTCGTTCATGTATCGCGTCAATGGCGGCGAGTGGACCTCCGGCTGGGATTGGGAAGGCGGCAGCGGGCCGGTGATCAAGGACGTGGACGTGGTCGGGCGAGAGGGGTCGAATACCGTCGAGGTGTACCTCATCGATGCCGCGGGCAACGTGGGCGCTTCGAGCCAGTTGACCTTCCAGTACACGCCGCATTCAGGCGGTGTGATCTGAATCGTCCCGCCCCCTAGGTCCGAGGTGTCGTCTGGCGCCCCGATGACCTAGCATCTGCCGCGGCCGGCCTCTTGCGGGGCCGGCCGTTCCCTTTCATGTACGGCGTGGGGGCGACTTGGCGGTATTCACCCGATCGATGGAGGTCCGTCCGGCAGCGGCGACGGTGTCGATCCGGCGGCTTGTGCTGCTGGTCGCGCTGCCGTTGCTGTCGCTCTGGGTCGTCCATCTGTTCTCCCAGCAATACGGGACGGCGATGCCGGACCAGGTGCTGCGCCTGACCGAAGCGCGGCTCCTGAAGGGCGATGCCCGCGATCCGACACAGGTGCCCGGTGCGTTGCCCGATGCACGCACGCCGGCTGACGCGGCTGCGCCGACTCCGTCGATCCCGTCCGAAGCCGCCGCGTCAGCCGTCGTGACCCGGCCCTTGAATCCGACGGCCACCCCGACGCCGCTGCCCTCGACGATCCCGACCACGCCCGCTGTGCCCCTCGCGCCGGGGCATGTCGTCGCGCTGCCGGTCCAGATCCACGACACGGATGCCCCGGGCCCGCTCTGGTTCGCGCTCGACTTCCGGCTGGACCGGGCCGCCGAGGCGCCGTACTGGCTGGTGATCCAGCACCGGCCCGCCGCGACGGTCTATCTGGACGGCCAGTTGATCGCCACCTCCAGTCCCGGCAGCGGCTATGCCGCCGAGGATGAGGACGACCTCGCGCAGCGCGGCCTGCTGCTCGCGGGACGGCGCCTGCAGGTGAGCATCCCGCCGGCCATGCTGCCGGCCGGCGAACATCGGCTCAGCCTGCGTCTGGCGCGTCCGGGGTTCGAAGGCGCCGGCCTGTCCGCACCGCTGCTGGGTCCGTCCGCGCAGATCCGCGCGTTGCAGGAAGGACGTCGCTTCTGGCAGGTGATCCGCGTGACGACGGCGCTCGCCGGCATCGTGATCGGTGCCTTCATGCTGATGGTCTGGCTCGCCCTGCGCCAGGAATGGCTGTACGGCGTCACCGGATTGTTCTGTCTGTGCACAGCGCTGCTGCTGTCGCCCTACCTGCTCAACGGCGCGCTCTTTCCGGCGCCCTGGTGGCGCGTCGCGCTCGATCTGGCCGACGTGCTGTCGAAGGCGGGCCTGCTGTTCCTGGTGGCGCGGCTCTCCGGCATCGGCGCGCGCTGGCCGGAAAAGATGGCCGTCGCCTATCTGGTGCTCGGCACCGTGATCGATGGCGCCGCCGCCTTCCTCGGCTGGAGCTGGACCGACTTCCACCATCCCTGGCCGTGGTGGGCGCTCGGCAGCCGCGCCGTGGTGCTGGGCGCCGCCGCGCTGCTGGCGGCCCGTGCCGCGCTGGCGACGCAGCGGCGTACCCATCTCGTCGCGGCCTGCGCGGTGGCCTTGTCGGCCTGGGTCTGGCTCTACGTGAGCTGGTTCGCACTGGTCCTGACGCGGCAGATGAGCGTGGTCGACATCAACGTCGTCGGTCACGCCGTGCTGATCGCCATCGCGGGCGTAGCCCTGCAGCGGCGCTTCGTCGGTTCGCTGCGCGACGAGGCGATGGCGCGCATCCGGCTCGAACAGGCGCTCGACGCGCGCACCCGCGAGCTGCAGGACCGGTGGGAAGACCTTCAGGACAGCGAGCGCCAGCGCACCGCCGCGCAGGAACGCGAGCGCCTGCTGCAGGAGATGCACGACGGCCTGGGCTCGCAGCTGGTGACCGCGCGGCTGTGCGCGGAACGCGGCGTGTCGCCGCAATCGCTGGTCGGCCAGCTCGACGAATGCATCCGCGAGATGCGGCTGACGGTCGACGCGCTCGCCGTCACGGACGGCGATCTCACGCTGCTGCTGGCCAACCTGCGGCACCGGATGGCGCCGCGGCTGCAGGACGCCGGACTCGAACTCGACTGGCAGCTGACCGACGTGCCGCTGCTGCCGACGCTGCGCGGCACCGGCGGTCGAGAGCTGATCCGCATCGTGCAGGAGGCGCTCAGCAACGTCATCCACCACGCGGGCGCGACGCGGGTCCGCTTCTCGACGCGCGTGGACGAGGCGCGGGGACAGGTCTTGCTGTCCATCGTCGACAACGGCCGCGGGATGGCGGCCGACCTGCGCCAGGGCAACGGCTTGCGCGGCATGCGCCGCCGGGCCGAGCGGATCTGCGCCGACATCGACTGGCGCGCGCCGGAGGAGGCGCCCATCGAGGGCGGCACCGAACTGCTCCTGCGTCTGCCGCTGCGCGTCGGCAATTGAGCCGCTCCGGACACGTTCTGGAGTCATCTCTCCACTTTGTGCGGTCTATCGAATCCCCTGATGGGGCGACTATGGCGATCGGCGAGAATCCGCGCCGTACCTTGGAGACAGAACAATGGAGAAGAACTGGCTGAAGCACTATCCGGCGGGGGTGCCTGCCGAGATCGATGCGGACGTCTATCCCTCGCTCGTCGAGCTGATGGAAGCGGCGTTCAAGCAGTTCCCGGAGCGCCCGGCGTACAAGATGCTGGGCAAGTCGATCAGCTTCGCGCAGATCGACGAGGCCTCGCGCGCGCTGGCCGCGTACCTGCAGGGCCTGGGCCTGGAGAAGGGCGATCGCGTCGCGATCATGATGCCCAACATGCCGCAGTACCCGGTCGCCGTCGCGGCCGTGCTGCGTGCCGGCTATGTCGTGGTGAACGTCAACCCGCTGTACACGCCGCGCGAGCTGGAGCACCAGCTCAAGGACGCCGGCGCGAAGGCGATCGTCATCGTCGAGAACTTCGCCGCCACGCTGCAGCAGGTGCTCGCGAACGTGCCGACCAAGCACATCGTGCTGGCCGCGATGGGCGACATGCTGGGCTTCGCCAAGGGCATGGTCGTCAACTACGTGGTGCGCAAGATCAAGAAGCTGGTGCCCGCCTTCGATCTGCCGTCGGCGGTGCGCTTCAACGACGCGGTCTCCAAGGGCCGCGGCCAGAGCTACAAGCGTCCGACGGTCGGCCCCAACGACATCGCGGTGCTGCAATACACCGGCGGCACGACCGGCGTCTCCAAGGGCGCGGTGCTGCTGCATCGCAACCTGGTGGCCAACACGCTGCAGTGCGAGGCCTGGTACCAGCCCGCGCTGAAGAAGAAGCCCGCCGATGAACAGCTGGTGAGCGTCTGCGCGCTGCCGCTGTATCACATCTTCGGATTCACGACCAACCTGATGCTGTCGATGCGCGTCGGCGGCTGCAACGTGCTGATCCCCAATCCGCGCGATCTGCCGGCGGTGTTCAAGGAACTCAGCCACCACAAGATCCACAGCCTGCCGGCGGTCAACACGCTGTTCATGGCGATGGCCAACCATCCGCAGTTCAACACGGTGGACTGGAGCGGCCTGGTGATCTCGGTGGGCGGCGGCATGGCGGTGCAGCAGGCGACGGCCAAGCTGTGGCTGGAGAAGACCGGCTGCCCGATCGTCGAAGGCTACGGCCTGTCGGAGACGTCGCCGGTCGCGTGCTGCAACCCGACGGACAGCACCGCGTACACCGGCTCGATCGGCCTGCCGCTGTCCGGCACCGAGGTGACGCTGCTGGACGACGACGGCAACGAAGTCCCGTCCGGGTCGAGCGGGGAGATCGCGATCCGCGGTCCGCAGGTGATGGCGGGCTACTGGCAACGGCCGGACGAGACCGCCAAGGTGATGACGGCCGATGGTTACTTCCGCACCGGCGACATCGGCACGGTGGACGAGCGCGGCTTCTTCCGCATCGTCGACCGCAAGAAGGACATGATCCTGGTCAGCGGCTTCAACGTCTATCCGAACGAGATCGAGGACGTGCTGACGCAGATGCCGGGCGTGGCCGAGTGCGCCGCGGTCGGCGTGCCCGACGAGAAGGCCGGCGAGGCGGTGAAGGTCGTGATCGTGCGCCGCAATCCGGCGCTGACCGAAGCCGACGTGAAGGCCTTCTGCGAAGCCAACCTGACCGGCTACAAGCGTCCGCGCATCATCGAGTTCCGGACCGAACTGCCAAAAACGCCGGTTGGCAAGGTGCTGCGTCGTGAATTGCGCGACAAGAAGTAGCAGTCGGTAGCAGTTTTAGGGATTGCACTTGGGCGAAACCCGCCCTTGACGGCCTAAAGTTCGCCCTCCTGAGGAGGAGGCAAGGCCGTGCTCGAAGAACGCTACGAAAAGACAGAGGCCGGGAGGGCGGAGATCAAGTCGCGCGCGCTGGTGCAGGCGCGTGTCGCGCGCAACCTGCTGCTGGTGATCGACGCCAGCAAGTCCGGCGGCGACTGGGTGGGGGTGGTGCAGGGCGCCGCGCCCACGGATCTCGAACTGCTGGTGCAGCATCAACTCGTGAAGGTGACCGCCGGGGCGCCGCTGTCGCGGCCCATGGGCCCGTCGTCGATCGCCACGCCGATGGGATCGGGATCGCCGTCGTCGCGCATGAGCGGGGCGTCGTCCTCGAGGTCCGCGGCATCGCGGCTCGCGGGCGCGCCGACCTCGTCGCTGCCGTTCCAGGAGCTGTACACCGCGCTCAGCACCTTCGCCAAGCAGCAGGGGCTGCTGAAGGGTTACAAGATCGCGCTGGAGGTCGAGCAGTGCGCCGACATGAACCAGCTGCAGACGCTGGCGCTGGACATCATCGACCGCGTGCGCGCCGCCAAGGGCGACGCCGCGGCGCACGAGCTGCGTGCGACACTGGGGTTCAACTGAACCGGACCGCCTGACTTCCTGGAGGCGGTCCTTCCATTGTTGGGAGCCCCTCCATGTCCACGTCCTACCGCGTCGCGGTGCTGGTCGGCAGCCTGCGCAAGGCGTCGTTCAACCGCAAGCTGGCCCTCGCGCTGGCCCACATCGCCCCGGCTGAGCTGAAGCTCGAGATCGTCGAGATCGGCGCGCTGCCTTTCTACAACGAAGACGACGCGGCCGATCCGCCGGCGGCGTGGGTCGACTTCCGCAAGGCGGTGAAGTCCGCCGACGCGGTGCTGTTCGTGAGCCCCGAATACAACCGCTCGATCCCCGGCGCGCTGAAGAACGCGCTGGACGTGGGATCGCGGCCGTACGGCCAGAGCGCCTTCGACGGCAAGCCGGCGGCGGTGATCACGCTGTCGCCGGGCGCGCTGGGCGGCTTCGGCGCGCACCACCACCTGCGCCAGGTGCTGGCCTGCCTGAACACGCCGCTGCTGCCGTCGCCGGAGGTCTACCTCGGCGGCGCAGCCGACATGTTCAAGGACGACGGCAGCTTCGCGAAGCCGGAGACGGAAGCCTTCCTGCGCAAGGTGCTGGCGGCGTTCGCCGCCTGGGTGGGCAAGCACAAGGGGTGAACGTTGGCGGCGAGGTTGTTTGTCGAGCAGCCGCTGGAAGCGGCGGGGCTCGAAGCTGAACTGGCGCTGCCCTCCGGGGCGGCGCGCCATGTGCAGGTGCTGCGGCTGCAGCCGGGGGACGAGGTCACCTTGTTCGACGGCAGCGGGGACGAGTGGACCGCGGCGGTCACGGCGATGGGGCGCAGCGAAGTCCGCGTCGCGCTGAAGGCGCGTCAGGCGGTGGATCGCGAGCTCAAGCGCGCGGTGACGCTGGCCGTCGTGATGCCGGCCAACGACCGGATGGACGGCATCGTCGAGAAGGCCTGCGAGCTCGGCGCGGTGGCGATCCAGCCGCTGATGAGCGAGCGTTCCGTGCTGCGCCTCAACGGCGACCGCGCGGACAAGAAGCGCGCGCACTGGCAAGGCGTCGCGATCGCGGCGGCCGAGCAGTGTGGTCGTTCGAAGCCTCTACAGGTCGCGCCGGTGAAGACGCTGGCGTCCTGGCTCGCCGAGCTGCCCGCCGATGCCGACGAGCAGCGATGGCTGCTGAGCCCGGTGGCTGCGCAGCCGCTGTCGGCGCTGACGCCGTCATCGAGCGATACGCAACGCATCACCGTCCTCAGCGGCCCCGAAGGCGGCCTCAGCGAGGCCGAAGAGCAGTCCGCACGCTCACGCGGATTCAGCGCTGCGAAGCTCGGTCCCAGGATCCTGCGGGCCGACACTGCGCCGCTCGCCGTACTCGGCTGGCTGGCTCTCAGCGAGGTCTGAGGCTTGCTCCTCTGCTTGAATCTTCGCAAGCAGAGGCCCAAACGCTTCCTCAATGGTGAGGTATTGGTCCTTCGGAGTCGCGAGACGTCGCGCGAGTTCTTCATCGAACGCTCTGATCTGGTCTTCGCGCCACGCCTTCAATTCTTCGCTCTTGCGAAGCACCTCCATTCTCGAAGCGTACTTGCCACGCGCCAAGACTGCCGCGACGAGTTCCGCGATGGCGGGCTCCAGGCGCAGCCAGTAGCTTTCTTCCGCGTACTCAAAATCTTCGATTGATTCGCTTGAGGATTCTTTGTCTGTCATGGGATCTCCAGTAGATTGACGTCCATGGCGGAGTGAAGGATTCGGACAACGTCGATACGTCCGAGGTCGTGCTTCAGCCGAAAGAGGATCCGATAGTTGCCATGGAGCCGGCGACGCAGATCGCTATGTCCGAGGAACGGATAGGCATCTGGCATATGCGCCAACGCCTCTGCCTTCGTCAGCAGTTCCTGGACGAAGCTCTCCGCCCTGGGCAGATTGCGCCGCGCGATGTACTCGAAGATGCTCTCTAGATCGTCTTCAGCCTCCGGGAGGAGGTGAACGTACATCAGGGCTCTTGCTTGCGCTTGGGGCGCTTCCCGAGAAGTTCGTCGACGACGTCCCGCATCGGACGACCTCGGTTGTTGTCCGAGTCGTCGATGCCTCGGTCGAGCATCGCGCGAAATGCTGCTTGACGCTCTCGTTGCTGAAGCAGGCGAACGCCTTCCTTCAACACTTCCTGCCGGGATGAATACCGACCGCTATCGATCAACTGCTGCACGTAGGCCTCCAATTCAGGTCCAAGTTCAGCGTGAATCATCTCGGTCATTCCCTCGAAAAGAAATCGCATCGACGGGGGAGGCGTCTCCCCACCAAGGGGGCCCACCTTAGTCGGAGTTACTCGTCGGAGTCAGAGTCCCCTGCGTTCTGCTTGCGAGCCGAGCCGGCGACGAGGTCGAACTTGAAGAGCCGGCATTCGATCGGTCCGTTCCACATCGGGATGCGGCGCGACTCCTTGAGTCGCATCTTGCTGGGCAGCTTCATTTCCGGGCAGAGCAGCCACGCGGTCCATCCCGCCGGATGCTGCGTGTACGCGCGCTTCCAATGCGCGGAGAGACGCGGGAAGAAGTCGTCGCCCGCATCGCGCTCTTCGGACAGCGCACCGCCGTCCATGCGCTGCGTGCCGGCCTTGCCGCGGACCTCGATCCGCTCGCCGTAAGGCGGGTTCAGCATCAGCGTGCCGGCCATGTCGTCCGGCAGCGCAGGGGCTGGACGCTCCAGCGCGTCACCGCCGTTGAACTGGATGTACTGCGCCACGCCGGCGCGCTCCGCATTGCGTCGCGCGAAGTCGACCATCCGGAACGACACGTCGCTCGCGAAGATCGGCACGGCCGACGGACGCTCCGCCGCGCGTGCCTCTTCCTTGATCGCGCGCCAGGCCGGCAGCAGCGACTGGAACGGCTTGAGCTTCTCGAAAGCGAACCGGCGCTGGATGCCCGGCGCGATGTTGCAGGCGATGGTGGCCGCTTCGACCGGAATCGTGCCCGAGCCGCAGCACGGATCGTGCAGCGCGCCGCCGGCCTCGGGCGTACCCTTCCAGCCTGCCGCGGCCAGCATCGCCGCCGCGAGTGTTTCCTTCAGCGGCGCATCGCCCTTGTCCTCGCGCCAGCCGCGCTTGAACAGCGATTCGCCCGAGCTGTCGACGTAGACCGTCGCCAAGTCCTCGGTCAGATGCAGCTGCAGCGGCAGATCGGGCCAGCGCGTGTCGACGCTCGGCCGCTCGCCGTGCGCGTCGCGCAGGATGTCGCAGACGGCGTCCTTCACCCGCAGCGTCGCGAAGTTCAGGCTGTGCAGCGGCGATCGCTGCGCCGTCGTATCGACGCGCAGCGTCTGCTGCGGCGTGATCCAGCGCGTCCAGTCGACGGTGCGGGCGATCGCGTAGATGTCGTCCTCGTGGCGGTACTCCTCGCGGGCGACCTCGATCAGCACGCGCTGCGTGAGCCGGCTGTGCAGGTTCAGGCGCATCACCGCCGCGAGCGTGCCGTACAGGCCGACGCCGCCGCGGAAGGCCTTCGGACCCTGCAGGCAATCCTCCGGGCCGAGGATGTCGCGCACCTCCGCCTCCAGCCAGTCTTCGACGCCGGCGGCGCAGGGCAGGAACAGGTGATAGGCGGAATCGGACATCGTGGGTGCGGCGTGAATCGGGCGCCGCAGCGCCCGGGAGGATCAAGTGGTTGATTGTCCCACCGCCGGCCGCCGGGACTTGGCTGATCGACGGCCGCTGGCCCTCACCCCCGCCCTCTCCCGCAAGCGGGAGAGGGAGTGAGAATGCACCGAGCCATTCGTAGCAGGACCACTGGGGTGGCCCCCTCTCCCGCACTGCGGGAGAGGGCGGGGGTGAGGGCCAGCGGCGGTGGCAGTACGACGGACGTCAGCGCGACTTGCGCAGATTCGCCGGCGCGAGCTTGAGCGCCTCGCGGTACTTCGCGACGGTGCGTCGCGCCACGGTGATGCCCTGCTCGCCGAGCATCGTCGAGAGCTGGCTGTCGGACAGCGGACTCGCGGTGTCTTCGGCGGCGATGAACTGCTTGATCAGCGCACGCACCGCGGTGCTCGACGCATTCCCGCCGGCTTCCGTCGACAAGCTCGACCCGAAGAAGTACTTCAGCTCGAAGGTCCCCCACGGCGTGGCCATGTACTTGGCCGTCGTGACGCGCGAGATCGTCGACTCATGCAACCCCAGCTCATCGGCGATCTCGCGCAGCACGAGCGGCTTCATCGCCAGCTCGCCGTGCGTGAAGAACCCGCGCTGCCGCTCGACGATCGCTTCGCTGACGCGCTGGATCGTGTCGAAGCGCTGCTGGATGTTCTTGATGAACCAGCGCGCCTCCTGCAGCTGTCCGCCCAGCGGCGAGTTGCTGACGCCGCCGCGCGTCGCGCGCAGCGCCTGCGCATACAGATCGTTGATCCGCAGCTTCGGCAGCACATCCGGATTGATGGAGACGCGGAAATTGCGCCCCGCCTTCTGCACGATCACATCGGGGATGACTGGCCGGTTCTCGCTGCGTGCATAGCGGCGCCCGGGCTTGGGCTCCAGCCCGGCGATCAACGACTGCGCGTCGCGCAGCAGCTCCTCGTCCGCGCCGGTCAGCGACATCAGCCGTCGCCAGTCGCGCTTGGCGAGCAGATCCAGATGCCGACGGCAGACGACCACCGCCAGCGCCTGCTCGGGCGAGCGCGGCAGCAGCCGCAGCTGCAGCTCCAGGCACTCGCCGAGATCGCGCGCGCCGACGCCGGCGGGCTCCATCGACTGCAGCCACTTGAGCGCGACCTTGAACCGGTCGACCAGCTCCTCGCGCTGCTCCAGATCGGCCTCTTCGCCGAGGATCGCCGCGACGATGTCTTCCAGCGGATCCTCGAGATACCCGTCCTCGTTGAGCGACTCGATCAGCGCCAGCAGCGCCGCGCGATCGACTGCGCTCAGGTTCATGCCGGGAATCTGTCCGCGCAGCACGTCCTGCAACGACTCATCGGGCGCTTCGGTCTCCGGCCGCTCGTCGTCGTCGCCGGAGGACGACGACGCGCTGCCCGGCGTCTCGCGGATGCCGTCGAAGTCGTCGCGCTCGGTGCCGTTCTCCCAATCGTCGCGCTCGGTGGTGCCGAATTCCTCGGCGCGCATCTCCTCACCGGCCGGCGAGTCCCCGGCGGGCGCGTCCGACTCCGTCTGCGCGACGCGCTCCTCGCGCTCCTCGCGCTCGGTCATGCGTTCCTGCGTCGCCGTGGGCAACGGCGCGTCGAACTCCTCGTCGGTCTCCAGCAGCGGGTTGCTCGCGAGCATCTGCTCCACCTCCTGGTGGAGCTCCAGCGTCGACAACTGCAACAGACGGATGGACTGCTGCAGCTGAGGCGTCAGCGCAAGATGCTGGGACAGGCGAACCTGTAGCGTCGGCCTCATGTCGGCTCCCGGCCCTTACATCTTGAAGTGTTCGCCGAGGTAGACCCTGCGCACGTCCTGATGCTCGACGATGTGCTGGGGCGTGCCTTCGGCGAGCACCGCCCCTTCGCTGATGATGTAGGCGCGGTCGCAGATGCCCAGCGTTTCGCGCACGTTGTGGTCGGTGATGAGCACGCCGATGCCGCGCTGCTTCAGGAAGCGGATGATCCGCTGGATCTCCAGCACCGCGATCGGGTCGACGCCGGCGAAGGGCTCGTCCAGCAGGATGAAGCGTGGCTGCGTGGCCAGCGCACGGGCGATCTCGACGCGGCGGCGCTCGCCGCCGGACAGCGCCGGGGCGGGCGTGTCGCGCAGCTTCTCGATCGACAGTTCGTTGAGCAGCTTGTCCAGCTCCGCGTCGATGCGCGACGAGGGCCAGGACTTGCCCTTGTCGTCCAGCTGCAGCTCCAGCACGGCGCGGATGTTCTCCTCGACGTTGAGCTTGCGGAAAATGGAAGCCTCCTGCGGCAGATAGCTCAGCCCCATGCGCGCGCGCTGGTGGATGGGCATGGTCTGCACGGGCTGGCCGTCGATCTGGATCTCGCCGGCATCGGCGCGCACCAGACCCACGATCATGTAGAAACTGGTCGTCTTGCCGGCGCCGTTCGGGCCGAGCAGACCGATCACCTCGCCGCTGTGCAGGTCGAGGTGGACGTCCTTGACCACCTTCCTGACGCCGTAAGACTTCTGCAGCCCCCAGGCCTGGAGGCGGCTCCGGGAGGGATTCGTGCGGGCTTCCGTCATTGCTGGGGGGACTGGCGAGGCGTCAGGTTGATGCTGGGGCGCAAGGGCAGCGGGGCGCTGCTGGCCGGCGGGGGTTCGCTCGCGGCGTTGCGCGGCATCAGCACGACACGGCCGCGGCCGCTCGGATGCGGAGAACCGGCGCCGGTCTCGACGACCAGGCGCTCGGTGCGGTTGTCGTAGTTCAACGTGGCGCCGGACAAGGCCTGCTTCAGCTGGTCGCCCTGCATCACCCGCGCCTCGGCATTGCCGACCAGGCGGATGGTCTCGGTGCGGGTGTCATATTCGATCTGGTCGGCCCGACCCTCGATGCGCTCGCCCGGATTGTCACGGTCCTGGCGGAAGTGGACCTGCTTGGCCGACGTACCGTTGGCGTACGCCTGGTAGTAGCCGTCGCTGGTCTCCTGCACATCCATCCGATCAGCCCGCAGCTCCATCGAGCCCTTGGTCATGATGACGTTGCCGTTGAACTCGGAACGCTGCTTGACCTTGTCGATCGCACCTTCCCGGTCGAAGACCAGGTTCAGGGGCTTCGCATGGTCATCCTTGGCGGCCTGCGCCCATGGCGCGGCCAGGGCCAGCGCGAGGGCGGTCGACAACAGCAAAGGGCGGCGAAGCGACATGGGAGATCCTGACGGCACAAAACTTGCTGGCCATTCTAGCCATCGCTTGGGGCGGGAGCAGGACCTCGTCCCGCGTGAGCGAGGGGCCTAGTCTTCGCGCTTGTGGAAAGTTCGGTTTTGGTGCACCCGGGGAGGGCGGGGGACCGAGCAAGAGCCACCCGACCGGGGGCCCTTTTCTCCATCTCCCTCCTTTGCTTGCCTCCCGGCAAGCAAATTCCCTCCTTAAGTTCCGAAAAGGGCCCCCAGTCGGGCGGCTCAGGCCACGCTCGCTGCGGGCTCCTGTCCCTGGTACCCGCGCGGGACTGCACCCAGCAGACGCTTCGTGTACTCCTGCTTCGGAGCCGCGAGCAGTGCGCGCGCATCCGCCTGCTCGACGACATCACCGTGCTGCATGACCAGCACCTCGTCAGAGATGAACTTCACCACCGCCAGGTCATGGCTGATGAAGATGTAGCTCAGTCCGAATTCGTCCTGCAGGTCCTTCAACAGGTTGAGCACCTGGGCCTGGACCGAGACGTCCAGCGCCGAAACAGCCTCGTCCAGCACCAGCACCTCCGGCTGCAAGGTCAGGCAACGCGCGATCGCGATGCGCTGACGCTGACCGCCGGAAAACTCGTGCGGATACTTGTGCAACGCCGATTCGTCCAGACCGACCTTCTTCAGCAGCGCGCTGGCCGTGGCGACACGCTCGTCATGGTTCTTGCCGATGCCGTGGATCTCCATGGGCTCCAGCAGCGTCTGCGCGATCGTGAAGCGCGGGTTCAGCGACGCATACGGATTCTGGAAGACGACCTGGATGCGGCGACGCATCTTCTGCCAGTCAGGGCCGTTCATCTTCAGCAGGTCCTGGCCCTCGAAGAGCACCTGGCCGCCGGTGGGTTCGTGCAGCCGCAGCAGCGTGAGACCCATCGTTGTCTTGCCGGAACCAGACTCGCCCACCACGCCCAGCGTGTGGCCCTTGCGCAGCTGGAAGTCGACGCCCTTGACGGCCTTGAACTCGGTCTTGCTGAAGAGACCCGACTTGAAGAAGAAGCTCTTCTTCAGGCCCTTGACCGCGAGGATCACCGGCGCGGCCGGATCCTTGGCCTTGCCCGTGCGGTCGGAGACCGAGCGGCCGGCGATGTGGTCGTCGATGACCATCAGGCGCGCGGGGTTCTCGGTCAGCGAGGGCCGGCAGGCCAGCAGCGCCTTGGTGTAGGCGTCCTGCGGGCGGTGGAAGATGTCGGCCACCGGCGCCTTCTCGCGGATCTCGCCGTGGCGCATGACCACGACCTGGTCGGCGATCTCGCCCACCACGCCGAGGTCGTGCGAGATGAACAGCATGCTCATCTTGTGCGATTCCTTGAGGCGCGCGAGCAGCTCCATGACCTGGCGCTGGATGGTGACGTCCAGCGCGGTGGTCGGCTCGTCGGCGATCAGCAGCTTGGGGCTGCAGGCCAGCGCGACCGCGATCATCACGCGCTGCTGCTGGCCGCCGGACATCTCGTGCGGATAGCTCTTGAGGCGGCGCTTGGGATCGGGGATGCCGACCTCGTTGAGCAGCTCCTCGGCGCGGACCAGCGCCTGGCGCTTGCTCATGCCCAGGTGCTTGATCAGCGGCTCCATGATCTGGTCCGCGACCGGGAACACCGGGTTGAGCGAGCTCATCGGATCCTGGAACACGCAGGCGATCTCGCGCCCGCGCACGGACTGCAGCTCACGCAGCGAGGTCTTCAGCAGGTCGCGGCCCTGGAACAGGATCGCGCCGGTGCGCTCGGCGTTGTCGGGCAGCAGGTTGAGGATGGACATGGCCGTCACGCTCTTGCCCGAGCCGGACTCGCCCACCAGGGCGACCGTGCCGTTCTCCGGGATGTCGAAGCTGACGCCCTTGACGGCCAGCTGGCGCTGCATGACGCCGTCGACCTTGCCCATGCGGAAGGCGACCTTCAGGTCTTGAATGCTCAACAGCATGGCGTTACTCCAGACCGCGCAGTTTGGGATCGAGCGCGTCGCGCAACGCATCCGTGAAGAGGGCGAAGGCCGTGACGAAGACCGCCATGAAGCCGGTCACCGCGGCCAGCTGCCACCAGTAGCCCAGGATGAGCTCGCTCTGCGCCTCGGCCAGCATCGTGCCCCAGGAGACCTGGTCCACGCTGACGCCCAGGCCGAGGTAGGACAGGATGACCTCGCTCTTGATGAAGCCCACCACGTGCAGCGAGAGCTGCACCAGCGCGACGTGCGAGACGTTGGGCAGGATGTGCTTGAACATGCGCGAGCTCTTGCTCGCGCCGATGGCTTCGGCGCTGCGGACGTATTCGCGCACCGAGTGCTTCATGAACTCGGCGCGGACCAGGCGGTAGATGCCGGTCCAGCCCGCCAGGCCCAGGATCATGACCACCGGCAGCACGCCGCGGCCGAAGACGACGGCGAAGGCGAAGATCAGCAGGATGTTGGGCATCGCCGTGAAGACGTTGTAGACCCACTCCAGGAAGTCGCCGACCTTGCCGCCGTAGAAGCCCGAGAGCGCACCCAGCACGGTGCCGATGAGCGTGGCCACCAGCGCGGCCAGCACGCCGACCATGATGGAGATCTCGGCGCCCTTGATGGCCTTGGCCAGCACGTCGCGGCCCAGGCGGTCGCCGCCGAAGGGCAGCGTCTCGGCGCGCGGCGCCTCGTCGGTCTTGTACTGCTTGGCCTTCTCGGTCCACTCGGCGTACTTGGGCGCGAGCGGATCGATGTCGCTCAGGTCGACGTTCGGTCCCTTGGGCTGCACGATGGCGCCGGCGCTCTCCGCCGGCGCGGGACCCATGAAGCTCGGCGGCGCGTTGGGCACGCCGGTCTCCTTCTGCCAGTCGCGGGCCACCAGGCCCAGGCCGGCGGCCAGCACCAGCAGCAGCGACAACGCGACGACGACCATCGCGAACATGCCGAGCTTGTCGGCCTTCAGGCGCCGCCAGGAGGCGTACCAGACGCCGCGCGAGCGCTGCGGCTTCGCGGCCGCGACTTGGTTGGACATCACTGCGCTCATTTGAGGACCACCCGGGGGTCAACCAGCTTGTAGAGGAGGTCGGTGATCAGGTTGACCACCATGGTCAGCGCCGCGATGTAGATCGCGAAGGCCTGGATGACCGGATAGTCGTTGCGGTTGACCGCCAGCAGGATCTCGCGACCCAGGCCCGGGATGGAGAAGAAGACCTCCAGCAGGAAGGAGCCGACGAACACGCCGGGCAGCGCCACGGAGATGTTGGTCATGATGGGGATCATCGCGTTGCGCAGCACGTGCTTGAGCAGGATGGTCTTCTCGGTCAGGCCCTTGGCGCGCGCGGTGCGGACGTACTCATGGCCGATCTCGTCGAGGAAGAAGGTGCGGTACAGCCGCGTGTAGGGCGAGAGCGCGACGGCCACCGCGACCAGCACCGGCAGCGGCGCGTAGGTCGTGAGGTTGGTCCACAGCGAGTCGCTCCAGCCCTGCACCGGGAACCAGCCCAGCCGGAAGGCGAAGAAGTACTGCGCCACGATCACGTAGACCAGCAGCGAGATCGACACCGCGACGGTGGTGAGGATCATGACCGCGCGGTCGGTGAGGCTGCCGCGCATGTAGGCCACCGCCAGCGCGAAGGGGATCGCGAGGATGACTTCGAGCACCAGGATGGGCAGCATCACCGTGAGGGTGGCCGGCATGCGGGTGGCGAAGAGGTTGGCCACGGACTCGTTGGTCGCCCAGCTCTTGCCCCAGTCGAAGGTGACGATCTGCTGCAGGAAGATCAGCAGCTGTTCCCACACCGGCTTGTTCAGCCCGAGCTGGTCGCGGATGGCCTCGATCTGGTCCTGGCTGGCGTTCAGGCCGCCCAGCACTTCGGCGGGATCGCCGCCGAACCATTTGAAGAGGAAGAACACCAGCAGCACGACGCCCAGCAGGGTGGGGATCATTTGCCACAGGCGCCTGATGAGATAGGCCGCCATACGCGCGGGACTCCAAGCAAGCGCCGCCTTGCCCGATGTCGGACCCGGCGACCGATAAAGACAAACCCCGGACGCTTGTGACGGCCGGGGCCTGAGGGTCGAAAACCACGCGCGAGTCTACGTGAGCGTCCGCAGGCCCCGACCCGGCATTTGCCCTGAATCCATCGGAGAAAACTGATGAAGCACCCTCGTGGAAGCAGGTGTGTTCATCCGCAATGCGCCCCTGTCGCCCGCGCGTTCGCGGTCTCGGGGTTGTTGGCATGGCGGGCGCGGACATCGCCCACTAGACTGGCGCGCTTTCGAATTCATGGACGGCTTCCAGATGCGACGCGGCATGGCCGGGACACGATCCCAGGCGCTCTTACTTTCGGCATCCTTCGCGTCATCCCTGGCGATCCTGGCGACGTTCACGGCGATCCCGTCGAGCGCTCAGGCCGCCGGCGATGCGCCCTCCGCCTCGGCACCGGCTCCCTCGGCCGCCGCGCCCAAGGTGCTGCGCTACGCGATCCGCGTCGCGGAGACCGGCTTCGATCCGGTGCAGGTCACCGACCTGTACTCGCGCAACATCACGTCGGCGATCTTCGACGCGCCGCTGCGCTACAGCTACCTGGGCCGTCCCTACCGCCTCGAGCCCAATATCACCGACGGCATGCCCGAGGTCTCCGACGACTTCAAGCGCTTCGTCTTCAAGATCAAGCCCGGCATCTACTTCAACGACGATCCGGCGTTCAAGGGCCAGAAGCGCGAGCTGGTCGCGGACGACCTGGTCTACACGGTCAAGCGGCACTACGACCCGCGCAACAAGAGCGGGCACTTGTATCGCCTCGAAGGCGCGAAGATCCTAGGCCTGTCCGAAGTGCGCGCCGAGTCGCTGAAGAACAAGACGCCGTTCGACTACGCGCGGCCGGTCGACGGCGTGCGCGCGCTGGACCGCTACACGGTCGAGATCCGCGTCGCCAACAGCGATCCGCGCTTCCTGATGCACTTCGCCGATCCCATGGTGGGTCTGATGGCGCGCGAGGTCGTCGAGTTCTACGGCGACCGCATCATGGAGCACCCCGTGGGCACCGGGGCGTGGCGCCTGGCCGAATGGCGCCGCTCTTCGCGCATCGTGCTGGAGAAGAACCCCACCTTCCGCGAGGTGCGCTATCACGAGGAAGTCGGCGCGGATCGTCCGCCCGCCTTGGTGGAAGCGGTCAAGCGCCTGCAGGGCCGCAGGCTGCCGATGGTGGACCGCGTGGAGATCTCCGTGATCGAGGAAAGCCAGCCGCGCTGGCTCGCGTTCCTGCGCAAGGAATTCGACTTCATGGACGAGCTGCCGGAGGACTTCGCGCCGGTGGCGATCCCGCAGAACAAGCTCGCGCCCAACCTGGCCAAGGACGGCATGCGCGCGGTCCGCTACGAGCGCGCCGACATCTCGGCCTCCTACTTCAACATGGAGGACCCGGTCGTCGGTGGCTACACGCCCGAGAAGGTCGCGCTGCGTCGCGCGATCTCGCTGGGTGTGGACGTCGAGCGCCAGGTGCGCCTGCCCCGCAAGGGCCAGGCGATCCCGGCGCAGGGCATCGTCTCGCCCGGCGTGACCGGCTACGACAAGGCCTTCAAGACGGAGATGAGCCAGTACGACCCGGCGCGCGCCAAGGCCCTGCTCGACATGTACGGCTATGTCGACAAGGACGGCGACGGCTGGCGCGACATGCCCGACGGCAGCCCGCTGGTGCTGGAGTACGCGACGCAGCCCGACGGTCGCAACCGCCAGCTGGTCGAGCTCTGGCAGAAGGACATGGACGCGCTCAAGGTCCGCATCAAGTTCCGGATCGCCAAATGGCCCGAGAACCTGAAGGCGGCCAACGCGGGCAAGCTGATGATGTGGGGCATGGGATGGAGCGCCGACATCCCCGACGGCGAGAACTTCCTCGGCCTGGCGTACGGCGGCAGCAAGGGCCAGTCGAACAAGGCCCGCTTCGACCTGCCCGAGTTCAACGCGTTGTACCGCAAGCAGCATTCGATGGCGGACGGCCCCGAACGCAACGCAGTCATCCAGGACGCGCAGCGGCTGCTGACGGCCTACATGCCCTACAAGGTCGAGGTGCACCGGATCTACACCGACATCACCCAGCCCTGGGTGATCGGCTACGACAAGAACCTCTACCAGCGCGATTTCTACACCTTCGTGGACATCGACACCGACGCCTTGGCCAAGGCGCATGTGAAGAAGAACTGACGCCACTCCGCCGCCCCATGACGATGCTCCGCGCCCGACGTTTCCCTTCGATCCTGCGCGGGGCACTCCTCGCGTCCGCGCTGGCGCTGGCCGGCCTGAACGCCGGACATGCGGCGGACGGTGCGAGCGCGCCGGCGTCCGCGTCCGCGTTGGCTTCCGCGCCGGCCTCCGCGTCGACGCCCAAGGTCCTGCGCTACGCGTTCCGTGTCGCGGAGACCGGTTTCGATCCCGCGAAGATCACCGACCTCTACTCGCGGATGATCACGCCGCACATGTTCGAGGGGCTCTACACCTACGACCAGCTCGCGCGTCCGGCGAAGATGAAACCGCTGACGGCCGCGGCGCCGCCGGAGTCCTCGGCTGACTTCAAGACGTGGACGGTGAGGCTGCGTCCGGGCATCCGCTTCGCCGACGATCCGGCGTTCAAGGGCAAGGCGCGCGAGCTGACCGCCGAGGACTACGTCTACTCCTTCAAGCGCTTCGCCGATCCGGCGGTGTCGTCGCCGGCGTGGAGCGAGGTCGAGGAACTCGAGCTGGTCGGTCTCAACGAGTACCACCAGCAGGTCCGCAAGTCCGGCAAGCCTTTCGACTACGACAAGCCCATCGAGGGCCTGCGCGCACTGGACCGCTATACGCTGCAGCTCACGTCGAAGGAGACGCGGCCGCGCCTGATGGAGGTCTTTGCGCAAGGGGACCTGTACGGCGCCGTCGCGCGCGAGGTGATCGAGGCGTATCCGGGCGATTCGATGGCGCATCCGGTGGGCACGGGACCGTTCGTGCTGAAGAACTGGCGCCGCAGCTCGCTGATCGTGCTGGAGCGCAACCCCGTCTACCGCGAGCGCTTCTACGATCAGGAAGTGGACCCCGCGGCGGACGACGCCGAAGGCCAGGCGCTGAAGGCGCGCTTCAAGGGACGTCGCCTGCCGATGATCGACCGCGTCGAGATCGGCATCATCGAGGAGAACCAGCCGCGTTGGCTGTCCTTCCTGAACGGCGAGTACGACTTCATCGAACGCACGCCCGAGGACTTCATCAATCAGGCCATGCCCAACGGGACGATCGCGCCCAACCTGGCCAAGCAGGGCAAGCACGCGTACCGGACGGTCGCGTCGGACGTGCTGTTCACGGTCTTCAACATGGAGGACCCGGTCGTCGGCGGTTACACGCCGGACAGGATCGCGCTGCGCCGCGCGATCGGGCTGGCGATCGATGTCTCGCGCGAGCTGCGATTGGTGCGCCGCGGTCAGGCCATGCTGGCGCAGTCGCTCTACATGCCGGGGACGACGGGCTACGACCCGGACTTCAGGAGCGACATGAGCAGCTTCGACCCGGCGCGCGCGAAGGCGCTCCTCGACCTCTACGGCTACGTCGACAAGGACGGCGACGGCTGGCGCGACAAGCCCGACGGCAGCCCGCTGGTGCTGGAGAGCCTGACCACGCCCGAACAGTTCCAGCGCCAGATCGACGAGATCGTGCAGAAGAACCTGAATGCGATCGGCCTGCGCATCGCCTTCAAGCCGGCGAAGTGGCCCGAGAACCTGAAGTCGCTGCGGGCCGGCAAGTACCAGATCTGGTCCCTGGCGACGTCCGCGTCCAAGCCCGACGGCCAGGACTCGCTGGCGCGGATGTACAGCGGCCAGATCGGCGCGCAGAACTATGCGCGCTTCAGGCTGCCGGCCGTCGACAAGCTCTACGACGAGGCGTCCCACCTGCCCGATGGGCCGGAACGCCTGAAGATCTTCGATGAGACCAAGCGCTACGCGGCGGCCTACATGCCCTACAAGTACCGCGGCCACCGCTTCATCACCGACATCGCCCAGCCGCAGCTGATCGGTTACCGCCGTCCGCAGTTCTGGCAGAACTGGTGGGAGTACGTGGACATCGATCCCGACGCCGCCGCGAAGTTCAAGCACTAGGTCCGACACCGATGCGCGCACGACTCCTCGCTTCCCTTGCCGCGCTCGTCCTGGGCGCGACCACCGTCGCGGCGGTCGCCGCGCCGCCGCCGCAGCCGCAGCCCGCAAAGGTACCGGAGCCTGCCGCGGCGCAGCCTGAGAAGGTGCTGCGCTACGCCTTCCTCGTCGCCGAGACGGGCTTCGATCCGGCGCAGCTGAGCGATCTGTATTCGCGCATCGTCACCGCCCACATCTTCGAGTCGCTCTACAACTACGACTACCTCGCGCGGCCGTTCAAGCTCAAACCCAACACGGCGGCGGAGATGCCGCAGGTCTCGGAGGATTTCCGCACCTGGACCATCAAGATCCGCCCCGGCATCTACTTCGCCGACGATCCGGCGTTCAAGGGCAAGCGGCGCGAGCTGACGGCGCAGGACTATGTCTACAGCCTCAAGCGCTTCTACGACCCGGCGACGAAGGGACCGCTGTATTCGAGCTTCAAGCAGGAGGGCATCCTCGGCCTGGAGGAGCTGCGTGTCGCGTCGCTGGAGACGAAGAAGCCCTTCGACTACGACAAGCCCGTCGAAGGCTTGCGCGCGCTCGACCGCTACACACTGCAGTTCAAGCTGGCGGAGCCGCGGCCGCGCTTCATCTACAACCTCGCCGGCGGCGACACCTACGGCGCGGTGGCGCGCGAGGTCATCGAGGCCTACGCCGGCAAGACGATGGAGCACCCGGTCGGCACGGGGCCGTTCATGCTGGAGCGCTGGCGGCGCGGATCGCTGATCCGGCTGGTGAAGAACCCCGGCTTCCGCGACGTCTTCTACGACGCCCAGCCGGCGCCGGGCGACACGGAAGGCGAGGCGCTGGCGGCCCGCTTCAAGGGCCGCAAGCTGCCGATGGTGGACGCGGTGGAGATCAGCATCATCGAAGCGGGTCAGCCGCGCTGGCTGTCCTACCTGAACCGCGAGTTCGACCTGCTGTACCAGCTGCCGGAGGAGTACGCGGACGTCGCGATCCCGCACGGCAAGCTGGCGCCCAACCTCGACAAGCAGGGGATGAAGCTGTACCGCGTGCTGGCCAGCGACCGCACGATGTACTACTTCAACATGGAAGACCCGACGGTCGGCGGTTACACGCCGGACAAGGTTGCGCTGCGACGCGCGATCGGGCTGGCCACCGATGTGCCGACGGAGATCGTCACCACGCGGCACTATCAGGCGGTGCCGGCGCAGTCCGTCATCGCGCCGGGGACCTGGGGCTACGAGGACGACTACAAGAGCGAGAACAGCGATTACGACCTGGCCCGCGCCAAGGCGCTGCTCGACACCTACGGGTATGTCGACCGGGACGGCGACGGCTGGCGCGACAAGCCCGACGGCAGCCCGCTTGTGCTGGAGGTGGCGTCGACGCCGGACTCGCGTTCCAAGCCCTATGACGAGCTGTGGCAGCGGGACATGAACAAGCTGGGCGTCCGGATGCGCATCCGCATGGCGCAGTGGCCGGAGAACCTGAAGTCGGCGCGCGCTGGGCAACTGATGATCTGGCAGCTGGGCTTCAACAGCTCGACGCCCGATGCGCAGCTGGGGCTGGAGCTGCTGTACGGGCCGGCGGCGGGCGGGCAGAACCTGGGTCGCTTCAAGCTGGAGCGCTACGACGACCTCTACCGCCGCATGATGGTGCTGCCCGACGGCCCGGAGCGCGCGGCCTTGCTGCGCGAGGCGCAGAAGCTGCTGACCGCCTACATGCCGCAGAAGTTCCGCGTGCACCGCATCGTCACCGACATCGCGCAGCCGTGGGTGGTGGGATACCGACGCCCATTCTTCAACCAGATCTTCTGGCCCTACGTCGACATCGAGACGGACAAGCTGCCGAAGCGCTGAGGTCTGCCGCACTGCCACCGCCGCTGGCCCTCACCCCCGCCCTCTCCCGCAAGCGGGAGAGGGAGTGAGAATGCACCGAGACATTCGGAGCCAGAGGAGAAACGCGCCATTCGTAGCAGGAGCACTGGGGTGGCTCCCTCTCCCGCACCGCGGGAGAGGGCGGGGGGTGAGGGCCAGCGGCCGCCGCAGTACGGTATGCCGAGCCCTCCCGATCGAGTCGGTCACGCGCGTGACGGCAAGCCCGTGGGAACTCGGCTACCGTCAGGACTCGACAAGGAGTCCCGCATGCTCCCGACGCCGCAGATCGATCACTACCGCCGTTTCCTGCACGAGCAGCGGGGCCTCGTCTTCGACGACTACGCGTCGCTGTGGGGCTGGTCGGTGACGGAGCTGGACGCGTTCTGGCGCAGCATCTGGGACCACTTCGACCTGCGCTCGGCGACGCCCTTCGACGCCGCGCTCTGCGAGGAACGCATGCCCGGTGCGGTGTGGTTCCGCGGCGCGACCTTGAACATCGCGGCGCAGGCACTGCGGCACGTCGACGCTGCGGAATCCGCCGGCCACCCGGCCATCGTCCATGCGAACGAAGCGATGCTCGCGCGCGGCGAACTCGGCGAGATGCGCTGGCCCGAGCTGCGTCGCCAGGTCGGTGCGCTCGCGGCCTCGATGCACGAGCTCGGCGTGCGGCGCGGCGACCGTGTCGCCGCCTACCTGCCCAACGTACCGGCGACGGCGGTGGCCTTCCTCGCCGTCGCGAGCCTGGGCGCGGTGTGGTCGGTGTGCTCGCCGGACATGGGGCCGGTGGCGGTGCTGGACCGCTTCCGCCAGATCGAGCCCAAGCTGCTGATCGCCGCCGACGGTGTGCGCTACGCCGGACAGGACATCGACCGCATGGCGATGCTCGGGCAATTGCTCGACGAGCTGCCGACCGTGACCGACGTGGTGCTGCTGGGCAACCTGGATCCTCAGGCCGACCCCTCGCCGTTGGCGGCACCTGCTGCGACGACGAAGCGCGGCGCTCACCGCTGGGACACGCTGATCGCCAACACGCGCTCCCACGCGCCCGAGCCGGTGCCGTTCGACCATCCGCTGTGGATCGTCTATTCCAGCGGCACGACGGGTCTGCCCAAGCCCATCGTGCACGGGCACGGCGGCGTGTTGCTGGAGATGCTCAAGGGGTCCATCCACAACAACGTCGGCGCGACCGCGGAGACGGGCGACCGCTTCCACTGGTACAGCTCGACGGGCTGGATCATGTGGAACTGCCAGGTCGGCGCGCTCATGGGCGGCACGACGATCTGCCTGTTCGACGGCAGCCCGGCCGGGCCGAAGGACGCGCCTGACTGGAGCACGCTGTGGCGCTTCGTCGCACTGTCGGGCGCGACCTTCTTCGGTGCTGGCGCGGCGTTCTACGCGAGCTGCCTGAAGGCCGGTGTCGAACCCCTCAAGCACGGCGACCTGAGCCGGCTTCGCGCGATCGGCAGCACGGGCAGTCCGCTGGCGGACGAGAGCTACGACTGGATCTGGGCGAACTGCCCGAAGCCCGACGGCCGTCCGATCTGGATCTGCATCATCAGTGGCGGCACGGACTTCGCCGGGGCCTTCCTCACGGGATTGATCACGGAGCCGCTGGTTCGCGGCCAGATGCAGGTGCGCAGCTTGGGTGCGGCCGTGCACGCGTTCTCGGAGGTGGATGCGGACGGCCAGGGGCGGGCGCTGATCGACGAGGTCGGGGAGCTCGTCTGCACACGGCCGATGCCGTCGATGCCGCTGTATTTCTGGGGCGACCGGGACCACGAGCGCTACCTGTCGAGCTACTTCGACATGTACCGCGGCCCCAACGGCGAAGGCATCTGGCGCCACGGCGACTGGCTGCGCGTCACGCCGTCGGGCGGCGGGATCATCTACGGGCGCTCGGACGCGACGATCAACCGCCATGGAATCCGGATGGGCACGTCGGAGCTGTACCGCGCGGTGGAGACGCATCCCGAGGTGCTGGACAGCCTGGTCGTCGACCTGGAGTACCTCGGGCGCCCGAGTTGCCTGCTGCTGTTCGTGCAGCTGCGGGACGGCCTGCCGCTGGACGAGGCGCTGCAACTGCGCTTGAAGAGCTCGATCAAGAAGGCGCTGTCGGCGCGGCATGTGCCGGACGAGATCCACCAGGTCGAGGCGATCCCGCGCACGCTGTCGGGCAAGAAGATGGAGCTGCCGATCAAGAAGCTGCTGCTCGGCGCCGCGGCGGAGCAGGTGATGAAGCGCGACGCGATGGCGAATGCGGAGGCGGTGGCGTGGTATCAGCGCTTTGCGAGGAATCGGATCTGAAGTGGGGGTGCTCTGCGCGAAGGTCTTTGGGAATCACGGCTTACTCCAAACCGATGCGCTGCTGATCCGTTCTCCTCGTTCATGACGATCGCATCGCTCGATCACGGCGGCAGCCAGTTGCAATTGCTCTGTCAACATGCGGCTCGGCAGATGGTGCTTCACCTTGTAGTCCGCCCATGAGCGATGCTCGCGTTGAATCTCCAACTGAGCTCCGATGCGACGGGAGCACTCTGCCGCTGCCTTGTCACATCGCTCATGTGGATTTTTGAGACGTGCGATCAGGGTTTCGTGGCTGCCGTGAAGACCTTGATCTTCCCCGGCCAGGGGAAGCTTCTTCTCCCAGTCAAAGCAACGGTGGTAGGCGGCGTAATAGGCGCGGCTGATGGCAGCCCTTCGCTTGACTTCGGTCGGACTTGCGGCGAGCTCTTGGGCTAGCTGCAGTAGCTCTTTGCTGTTGATCGGCATGGTTGGCCTGTCGCAGTGGGCAAATATTCCGTCAACGTGTCGGTCCACGCTCCCTGAGGTTCACATAGAACGGAAGGTCGGGCATGTCCTGACTGAGCAGCTTCTCGTGGAAGCGGTCATTCCACGTGTTCGCGTCGGCCTGGTCCAGGTCGAGATGGATCACGTACGAAATCGATGCGACGTTCCGGAAGCGCATGACATGCAGCCAGGGGTTTCCACACAAACGCAGGTCATGCAGTTGGACGAAGTGCGCGGCGGCCTGGAGCTTCGCGGACAACGCCTGCGGGGATACGCCGTGGAAGTCGAGGATGCTTCGGATGTCCTGCAGGGCCTGCGACCAGTCGCGCTCCTCATGGTCCGCCTCCAAGCCGGGTGGAGCCGAGGCGCCGAAGATCGACGGGGGATATCGCAACGCATGCACATACTGCTGCACCGCGCACAAGGGGAAGACCTCGGCACCCTGTTCGATTGCTTGCAGGGTTACTTCCATTGCCATCATCGTTCTCCAACGTTGGGATCTTTCGATCCGGTGCCTGCAGTGTCGGCAGGCGATCCGCTCGTGTCTTTCCTCCAAAGTGCGGACTCGATGGGGGAACTGATTCAGGGAGGTCAGTCCCCCTGTTCATACTGATCACGGCTATTGGCAGAACGCGTTTCGCGAGGACCTGGATCCGACCCGCGGGTAAGCGCCGCTACAGTCGATCTCCTCCCACCTCGACACAGACACCCCGTGACCCTGAAACGCACCTTGATCGTCCTGGCCGTGCTGTCGCTGCTCAGCGGCTGCGTGTCGGGGTACAGCGGGCTCCACCACAAGCGACTGGGCATGATCGAGATCCCGTTGACCTTCGCGTTCATGGCGGTGGTTTACGCCTGGTACCGGCGCGACTCCATCCAGCGGCGCTTCTTCGGCGGCACGATGATGGGCGGCGGCATTCTGGCCGCGACCTTGCTGGTGGTGCCGATCTACCTGTACAGCAGCCGACCGGAGGGCGAACGAGCACGTCCGATCCTGGCCTTCCTGGGCCTGATGCTGCTGTCCATGGTGCTCTCGACCATCGGTGCACTCCCCTTCATGCAATGACGCCGGGTAGGTGATCCTGGGACGTGTCGAAACGGGCGGGCTTCGATCGTCGTGAGGGAGGAGGGATGTTTGCCCTTCGCCTTCCACCTTCCAACTTCCACCGGGAGAGATGCATGACGACACGAGCCAATGACACGGCCGTCGGCCAGCAGGTGCTGGCGTTGCTGGGCGCGTACCAGGCCGCCGCCGCGGCCAAGGATGTGGACGCGCTGCTGGCGCTGTACGCGCCGGACGCGCAGATCTACGACTGCTGGGACCAGTGGTCCTACGACGGCGAGACGCAATGGCGCGGCGCGGTCGAGCGCTGGTTCAAGATGGCGGGCGAGGGTGCCAACCGCGTGGTGTTCGACGATCCCCATATGCACGCCAGTGGCGACATGGCCGCCCTGCACGCGTTCGTTCGCTATGAACTCGTGGTCCACGGCGAAACGAAGTTCACGATGGACAACCGCATCAGCTGGACGCTGCTGCGCCGAGACGGCGTCTGGAAGATCGTCCATGAGCACACGTCCACGCCCTTGGCCGGCGAGGACATGAAGGGTGTGATCAACCGGTCCGCGTAGGCTTCCTCCCGCGTCTGAACGCTGCGCTTCAGCGTTACATGACGCCTTCGCGTCGCTCCCGCGACGCGCCCCCGCTTCCAGGGACGAAGGCCCCGAGGGCAAGTTCCAGGCCCGTCGATGACACCGACCGTTCACCGGTCTGTCACCCCGGCCTCTGAACATCCGCCGCGTCCTCCCGCATCCGCGCACTCAAGACCTGACCCTCCGTCGGATCGACGCGCGGCCGCGGCGCTTCCCGTCCGCCCGACCTCCCTGGAGTCCCCATGCGCAAGCCCTTCGCCCGCACACTGTCCGCCCTCGTCACCCGCGCCTGCCTGCCGCTGGTGCTGGCCGTCGCCGCACCGTTCGCGTCCGCCACCGTCGTCACCTTCGACGACCTGACCGACGACGGCCTGGTCCCCGCCAACTACGCCGGCCTCGACTGGTCCGCCAGCTCCTGGTTCCAGTACGCCGGCGAGCAGGCCCCGTACACGCCGCATTCCGGCGACCGCCGCGCCACGCTCGGCTTCGACGGCGACAGCTCGACCAGCGCCATCGGCTTCCTCACGCCCAGCACCTTCCAGGGCGCCTGGTTCTCCGGCTTCGACGGCGTCAACGTCGCCGTCGACCTGTACTTCGGCGGCGCGCTCGTCGCGTCGGCCTCGCTGCTCAACCTCAGCGACAGCCCCGCATTCCTGGGCAGCGGCTACGCCGGCCTCGTCGACCGCCTCGTGTTCCGCAGCAACGACCCGGCCTTCTTCGTCATGGACGACCTGACCTTCGCCGCCGCCGTGCCGGAACCCGCCTCCGGCGCGCTCGCGCTGGGCGGCCTGGCCGTCGCCGCGCTGGTGATCCGCCGCCGCAAGACGCCGCCGCACGCGAGCGCCGCCACGAACGCCACCGCCACCACCGCCGCCTGAGGAGACCCGCCATGACGCAGCAGCAACCGCCCCGCCGCCAGTTCCTCCGTGCCGTCGCCGGCGCCGCCGGCGCCACCGCCGCGATGACCAGCTTCCCGCCGGCCATCGCCCGCGCGCTGTCCATCAAGGCGGCCGTGCGCACCGGCACGATCCGGGACGTCGAGCACATCGTCGTGCTGACGCAGGAGAACCGTTCCTTCGACCACTACTTCGGCACGATGAACGGCGTGCGCGGCTTCGGCGATCCGTTCCCGGCGCCGGTGGCCGACTCCGCCAACGTGAAGGGCCGCTCGGTCTGGGTCCAGCCCACCGTCAACAACGCCGCGCCCGGCGCGATCGCGCCCTTCCACCTGAACACGGCGCAGAACTTCGCCTTCATGCGCGTCAGCGGCACGCCGCATTCGTGGACCGACGCGCAGGCGGCCTGGGACCACGGCCGCATGAACAACTGGCCCAAGGCCAAGCAGAACCATTCGATGGGCCACTTCAAGGAGCAGGAGCTGCCCCTCCAGTTCGCCCTGGCCAACGCGTTCACGCTGTGCGACGCCTACCACTGCGCGACGCAGACCGGCACCAACACCAACCGCCTGTTCATCTGGACCGGCACCAACGATCCGCTGCGCCTGGGCAACGGCCCGTCCACCGACAACAGCCACGACTGGTTCAACCCGAACCCGCTCGACGACTACACCTGGACCACCTATCCCGAGCGCCTGCAGTCGGCCGGCATCAGCTGGCAGGTCTACCAGAACATGGACGACAACTTCACCGACAACTCGCTGGCCGGGTTCAAGGTGTTCCGCGACGGCTGGTACAACCGCCCGGGCTTCTCGCAGGTGCTGAAGGACCGCGGCATCTCCACGCGCGACCTGGACCTGCTGCGCGACGACGTGCTCAACAACCGCCTGCCGCAGGTGTCGTGGATCGTCGCGACGGCGGAGGGCTCCGAGCATCCGGGGCCGTCCAGCCCCGCGCAGGGCGCCGACTACACGGCCAAGGTGCTGGACGCGCTGACCTCGAATCCCGAGGTGTGGGCCAAGACCGTCCTGTTCATCAACTTCGACGAGAACGACGGCTTCTTCGACCACGTGCCGCCGCCGGCCGCGCCGTCGTATGTGACGTGGAACGCGAACCCGGCGCAGGCGGTGCTCGCCGGCGCGTCGACGGTCGACACGACCGGCGAGTACTGCGAGATCCTCAACGGCGCGTCCGCCACTTATCTGCATCGTCCGTACGGCATGGGCCCGCGTGTGCCGCTGTACATCGTGTCGCCGTGGAGCAAGGGCGGCTGGGTCAACTCGCAGGTGTCGGACCACACGTCGGTGCTGCGCTTCATCGAAGCGCGCTTCGGGGTGAAGGAGACCAACATCGGTCCGTGGCGCCGCGCGGTCGCGGGTGACCTGACCTCGTGCTTCAACTTCGCCGATCCGGAGGACAGCGAGTTCTTCTCGAAGCTGCCCGACACGGTCGCCCTGGCCAACAAGGCGCGGGCACTGCCCTCGACCACGACGCCGCCCGTCCCGGGCTCGCTGCAGCTGCCGTCGCAGGGCGCGGGCGTGCGTCCGGCGCGGGCGCTTCCGTATGACCTGCAGGCCACGTGCGCGGTGACCCCGGGCGCAGGGCCGAATGCGTCGACGATCGCCGTCACGTTCCAGAACACGGGCAGCGCGGCGGCGGTGTTCCATGTCTACGATCGCACCCGCCTGAGCGAGATCCCGCGCCGCTACACGGTGGAGGCGGGCAAGCAGCTCACCGGCAGCTTCGCGCCGCAGAGCGCGGGCGCGTACGACCTGTGGGTGCTGGGTCCCAACGGCTTCCACCGTCACCTCGCCGGCAATGCGCGGCGTGCGGCGGCGGCGGGGCAGCCCAATCCGGACGTCATCGCGAAGTCCGCGCCGGCCACCGGCGAGCTGGTGCTGACGCTGGTCAACACCGGACCGGTCGCGGCGAGCTTCAGCATCGCGCACAACCGGTACCAGGGCACGACGCCGCGCACGGTGAACGTGCCGGCGCGCAGCAGCAGCGAAGTTCGAGTCGGTGTTGCCGTCGCGGCGCATTGGTACGACGTGTCGGTGCGCGTGAGCGGCCAGACCGACTTCCTGCGCCGCTTCGCCGGACACATCGAGACCGGCGCGCCGTCGGTCAGCGATCCGGCGATGGAGGGCGTGGCGAAGGCGGATCAGTACCGCGTGCAGGGCGCGTGAAGGCGCGCTGAGCGCTTCCGTACTGCTACCGTCGCTGGCCCTCACCCCCACCCTCTCCCGCAGTGCGGGAGAGGGGGCCACCCCAGTGCTCCTGAGTCGAATGGCTCGGTGCATTCTCACTCCCTCTCCCGCTTGCGGGAGAGGGCGGGGGTGAGGGCCAGCAGCCGTCGCAGTACACCCGGCGGGAGCGATGCTTGCCCAACCCGGACCTCCCCATGAAATCACGGAGGTCCTCATGTCCGTCATGCGTCTTCGTCTACAACGACAACCGCGTTCCGTTCTCCGTTCCACCCTGGCCGCCGTCGCGGCCGCAGCCGCGTTCTGCGGTGCAGCAGGCAGCGCGCACGCGCAGGCCGGCACCGTGCCGCAGGATGCCGTCGGCTTCACCGAGTACGTCGCCGCGCAGCTCCGCCAGCAACTGGGCGATGCCACCGTCGTCGTCCGCGAGCCCTTGACGCTCGGCGTCGCGGACCAGCGCACGAAGCTCGACAAGCTCTACACGGGCTGCCAGTCCAACCGCGGCAACTGCGCCGACGACGTGAACGTGTTCGTGAAGACGACGACGCAGCAGTTCCGGACCTCGACGATCCCCGCCACGCGCGAGTCGCTGCGGCTGGCCGTGCGCACCGCCGCCTCCGTGCAGCAGGCGCAGCGCGAGGTCGGCGGCGACGCCACCACCTTCCGCCCGCGGCCCTTCATCGGTCCGCTGGTGACGGTGCCGGTGTTCGACACGATGCGCGCATCGCGACTCATCAGCGAGAAGGACTACAAGACGCTGAACCTGTCGGTGGACCAGGTTCGCGAGACCGCGCGCAAGAACACCTACGACGCGATGCCGCAGGTGCTGCAGCACGCCAAGCCGGTGCCGGCGGGCGAGGTCGGCAAGCTCGACGGCCCCGTGCCGCAGCCGAGCCGGCTGGTTTTCATCGACGACTGGAAGCCGCTGGCCGACGCGCAGAAGGGCAAGCTGATCGTCGCCGCGCCGGCCAACGACACGGTGCTCTACGTCAGCGACGACGACGTCTCGACCCTCGACGCGCTGCGCGCGCAGGTGCGCGACCTGATGGGCAAGTCGCCCAACCCGCTGACGGACGTGCTGCTGCGCTGGTCGCCGTCGGGCTGGGTGCCGGTGCAGTGACCGACCGTCAGTGAGAGGCCGTCGATGACAGGCCGTCAGCGTCCGCCGTCCGCGGCGGACGTCGCCTGCCCGTCCCGGAACAGCCGCCGCGCCAGGTGCCAGCCCGCGCGCTGGGCCGCGAGCCACAGACCCAGCGTCAGATAGAACGTGCCGACCATGATCGCGGCGCGCGGCAGGAGACCGATGTCCCCCACCGCGCTCCCCGCGGTGAGGGCAAGCGTGACGGCGCCCAGCGTCAGCCGCATGCCGCAGAGGCTGGACAGCCAGGCCATCAGCGTCGGCAGCCCGACGGTCAGCAACAGCGCAATGGCTTTCCATCCGCCCGCCGGGCGCATGGGCTGCACGCGGAAGGTCGGGTTGGGCACGTACAGACGCAGGCGGTAGACCGAGACGCCGGCAGAGATCCACGCGGCCAGCAGTCCCGCGACGACGGGCATCTTCGTCGTCGTCGCCGACACGATGAACCACCACAGCGCCGCTGCGGTCGAGATCATCGCCGTCGTCCCCTTCAGGCCGAGCAGGAGGCCGACCGCCAGGCACACCAGGGCCAGCACGACCATGGCACCGCCAGACTCCGTCGGGAGTTGCAGGATGAGGCCGGTCACGCCGAAGCTCGCGGCGCCCAGCCAGGGCGACGCCCGGTTCCAGCGTTCCGACCTGAGCTTCCCGGCCAGCAAGTCGGGTCCTTCGCGCAGGAAGTCGAGTGCACGGCCGAGGCCACCCATGAACAGGCAGAAGAGGACCACCCAGAACGGGGCGGAGACGCCGTGGTCGACGCCCTCGATGACACTGCCCGCCAGGACGCCGCCGAGCACGCCGGCCAGCAGCCCGATCAGCACAAGCGCCGCACCGCGCGTCGTCTTGTCCAGTGCCTCGACAGCGACGAGCTCCGTCGCCTGAAGTCCCAGGCGGCGTAGCAACGGCCAGCTCGCCCACTGCAGATGCAGCGGCAGCGTGTGCCCCATCAACAGGGCGCCGATGAAGGCCTTGACCCGGTCTGCCGCACGCGCTGAACCGGATAACTGGGCGATGCGGACCGTCGGCGCGAACTCCTCGAGCGTTCCCGGATCGGTGATCGGCGGCGGATGGCGCTCCAGCACCGCCGCGAGCGCGGCCATGCGCTCGTCGCCCAGCATCCGCTCGATGCGGAAATCCCGCGACCAGTCGAAGTGCTCACGCAGCAGATCGATCAGGTGCGTGGGCAGATGCGCTTCGAGCTGCACCACGAGGTCGGCGAATCGCGCCGAAGCCTCGAGCTGCTGATCCAGCGGCAGATCGCCGAGCCGGCGGCGAAGCGCCGGCAGCGCGGCCTCCAGCTTCGCCGGACCGGACTTGAGCAGGTCGACGAGTTCGTGGCAGAGCGCTTCCGGCGAAGGTCCCGGGGATGGATCCTGGAAGACGGGTCCGGTGGCCGGCGGGTGGGGGACGGGTGCCGGGGCGGGCGAGGCTTCCGGCGCCGACGCAGGCGGGAACGGCGCCGTCGCGGGCCACTCGGCGTCGATCAGGGCGTCGATCCGTTCGGCCAAGGGCGACGGCGCGGTGACCGGGTCGACGACGTTCTGCCGGTCGGACGTCGTTTGAACGGACGTCGTTTGAGCGGGCGCCGGCGTGCCGGGCACCGGCTCGTCGACGACGGCGGACGCTTCGGCCGCGACCTGCGCCGCGATCAGCTCCCGCCGGCGGGCGTGCGCCACGAGCCGGTCATAGGCCTCGCGCAGCGCCTGGTAGGCCTGCGCGTCGTCGTCGGGCCGGGTCTTGCGCAGCGTCTTCGCATAGGCGCGCTTGATCTCGCCCAGGTCGCTGCTGGGCGCGCCCAGCCCCACCGTGACGCAATCGCGGTGCCAGTCCTCGTGCCAAGCCTCCATCGCCGCGTTCCCGGATCAGAAGCGGAAGCCGCCGTCCACGCTGTCCAGCGCCTCGCGCATCTGCTGGCGGGCCTGGCGGATGACGCGCGGGTCCTGGGTGTCGAGCGCCTGTTCGAACTGGCCCAGCCACACCTGGATCGCCACGCGCTGTTCGCCGAGGCGGTCCTCATAGAGCCGCTTGGCGCGCTCGACCAGATAGCGGTTCTCTTCCTCGTCGCGCGGATGGCGCTTGAGCGCGCGCAACTGCTTGAGCGCCTCGGCGACCTGTGTCTCGCTCATCTCGGTGGCCGTGTTGCGGATCAGCAGGCTGGCGGCATGGCCGCCCAGCACGTCGCGCACGTCCGCTTCCAGCAGGCCGTTGGCGTCGTAGGTGAAGCGCACCTCGATCGAGGCCTCGCCGGCCGGCGCCGGCGTCAGCGCGAGCTCCAGCTTGCCCAGATGCAGGTTGTCGCTGCCCACCGGCGATTCGCCCTGGCGGATGTCCAGCTCCACCATCTTCTGCTGGTCGAAGACGCTGTAGTAGCGCTGCACGCGCGACACCGGCACCGGCGTGTTGCGCTCGATGATCGGGCTGAACCGGTCGCCGACGCGCTGCTGACCGACCTGCTGCGAGGTGATCACCCCCAGCGAGAACGGCATCACGTCCGTCAGCACGACCTCGTCGAGCGCCGCGTCGCGCGCCTTCAGCCCGGCCTGCACGGCCGCGCCCTGCGCGATCGCCTGGTCGGGATCGATGGTGCGCAGCGGCAGCCGCTGGAACAGCCGCGTGATCATCTGGCGGATCATCGGCATGCGCGTCGCGCCGCCCACCAGCACGACCTCGTTCAAGGCGGCGGGCGAGAGCTGCGCGTCCTGCAGCGCGCGTTCGATCGGGCGGCGCAGGCGCTGCAGCAGCTCGGCGGTGGCCGATTCGAAATCGGCGCGCGTGATCTCCAGCTCCGCGCGGCGACCGTCCAGCATCAGGCCCATGACGGCGCTCTCGCGCTCGCTGAGGTCGCGCTTGGCCTGCTCGGCGGCGCGCCACCACAGCGCGGGATCCTTCTGCAGCCGCTCGCGCTCGGCCAGCGACAGTGCCCCGCAGCGCTCGATGAACAGCTTGCCCACGGCGTGCGCGAAGTCCTCGCCGCCCAGACGCGTGTCGCCGGCGCTGGCGCGCACCTCGACGACGCCGTCGAAGTACTCCAGCACCGACACGTCGAAGGTGCCGCCGCCCAGGTCGAACACGAGGAAGGTGCTGTTGTCGGGCCGGTCCTGCAGGCCGTAGGCCAGACCGGCGGCGGTGGGCTCGTTGAGCAGCCGCTCGACCTTGAGCCCGGCGAGCTCGCCTGCGGCGCGCGTCGCGCGGCGCTGGGCCTCGTTGAAGTAGGCGGGGACGGTGATGACGGCCTCGGTGACCGGCTCGCCCAGGAAGGCTTCGGCGTCCGCCTTCAGCGACTGCAGCACCAGCGCCGACAGCTCCTCGGCGCGCAGCTGGCGGTCGCCGAGGCGCACGGTGCGGTCAGTGCCCATCATCCGCTTGAAGGCCTGCGCGGTGCGGGCCGGATCGGTGGCGGCGCGTTCGCGCGCGGCCAGGCCGGTGATCAGCTTGCCGGCGTCGTCGATGGCCACCGCGGACGGGGTCGCGAAGTCGCCCAACGCGTTGGGGATCAGCTGCGGGAGGCCGTCGCGGAAGACGGCGATGAGGCTGTTGGTCGTGCCGAGGTCGATGCCGACGATCATGGGATACGGAGGGGTCGGGTGTTGCGCCGCGGCGAGGATATCGCGCCCGTCCCACGATCGCCGGCACGGGATCACACGGGCGTGGCGCCCGCGTTGCGCACCGTCAACAGATCGCCGAGCTGCACGCGACGCAGGAACTCCGAACGGATCCGGTCGGCCACCGCGCTGACGACGTTGCTGCCGTCCTCCGACGGATCGATGTGGACGCGGAACGGGCGCTTGCCGAAGGGCGCGCCGACGACGTCCACGACAGCGCGGGCCACCTCGGTCGGATCCGCGTCGGCGGGTTCGGCGGCGGCCAGGTTGGTCATGATCTCCTGGGCCAGGCCTTGCGTCGGACCGCTGTCATAGGCCGCGACGCGTTCGACGTCGCCCGGCGAGCCCGAGTGCACGAAGTGGTTGGTGCCCTTGGTGAAGGCGCCCGGGACGACGATCGCCGTCTCGATGCCCCAGCGCGCCAGCTCGCCCGCGTAGCTGACGGCGACCGCGTCCATCGCCGCCTTCGCCGCGAAGTAGGGCGCCAGGTAGGGCGGCGTGCCGCCGCGCGTGCTGCTGCTGCCGATCCACAGCAGCAGCCCGCGACCCTGACGGCGCAGCTGCGGCAGCGCCGCGCGGTTGACCCGCTGCGCGCCGATCACGTTGACGTCGTAGAGCTGCGCGTACTGCTCGGGCAGGAAGGCTTCCGCCGGGCCGAAGGCCATGTGGCCGGCGTTGTGCATGACGACGTCGAGCCGGCCCTGCTCGGCCACGATGCGGGCGACGGCGGCGTCGGACGAGTCCTGCGACTGGACGTCGAGTTCCAGCGCGTGCAGCTTCACGCCGTGCTCGCGGGCGTAGGCGTCGACGGCGGCGACCTGCGGCGCGTTGCGGCCCTGCGTGGCGCGCATGCTGGCGTAGACGATGTGGCCGGCGTCGGCCAGCGCGCGGGCGCTCATGGCGCCGAAGCCGCTCGACGCGCCGGTGACGAGGATGACCTGGGACGACGCGGCGGCCGCGGGGGAAGTCTTCGAATCAGTCATGACAGTGCTCCAGGGAAATGGGGATGCGAGGGCTCACGGGACCGGGCCGCGGGGCGGCCGGTCGGGCGCAGCGTTCAGCGCTCAGGGCTCAGGCGAAGCCGCCGTTGGAGCGCAGGACCTGGCTGTTGATCCAGCCGCCGCCGGGGCCGACGAGGAAGGACACGGCGTGGGCGATGTCTTCGGGCGTGCCCAGGCGTTCCAGCGGGGCGATCCTGGCGACGCTGTCGATCTGCTCCTGCGACTTGCCCTTGAAGAAGAGCTCGGTGCCGACGGGTCCCGGGGCGACCGCGTTGACGGTGATCGAGCGGCCGCGCAGCTCGTTGGCCAGCACATGCACCAGGCCTTCGACGCCGGCCTTGGACGCGATGTACGGGCCGTAGTTGGGGAAGGACTTGGCGATCACGCTCGTCGACAACGCCACGATGCGGCCGCCGGCGGCGACCTTCTCGGCGGCGTGCGCCAGCACCAGGAAGGCGCCGCGCAGGTTGGTATCGATGACCTGGTCGAAGGTCTCCAGGCTGGACGGCTTGATCGCGCCCATGGGCATCACGCCGGCGCTGTGCACGACGGCGTCGAGGCGGCCGTGGCGGCGCAGCGTTTCCTCGAACAGCGCGGCGACCTGGCCGGCGTCGGACACGTCGGCCTGCACGGCGGTGGCGCGGCCGCCGGCGGCTTCGATGGCGGCGACGGTCTCCTGGGCCGCGGCGGCGTTGCCGGCGTAGTTGACGACGACGGTGAAGCCGTCGGCGGCGAGTTGCTTGGCGATGGCCTGGCCGATGCCGCGCGAGCCGCCGGTGACGAGGGCGGTTCGGAAACCGCGGTCGGTGGAGGTCGAGATCGGGGTCGAAGAGGAAGAGGAGGAAGGGGTGGTCATGGTTCGCTCCAAGGGGTTGTCGGAAGTCGGGGGGAAGGGGATGAAGGACTTCCGGGTTGCGATGGAACGAATTCTGGTTGTTGATCTGATCCGGAAAAAGGCGTGAGAATTGGCTTGTCAGTTCAACCTGACTCAACAAAAGCCTGCGAGGATGCTGGAATGGACCGATTCGAGACCCTTCAGCTGTTCACCCGGATCGTGGAGCTGCGCAGCTTCACGCAGGCGGCCGCGCACCTGGACATCCCTCGGGCGACGGCCACGCACGCCATCAAGGCGCTGGAGGCGCGGCTGGGCACGCGGCTGCTGGATCGGACCACGCGCGACGTGCGGCCGACGCTGGACGGCCAGGCGTACTACGAGCGCTGCGTGCTGGTGCTCAACGAGCTGGACGATGCCGAGGCCTCGTTGAAGCAGGTGGCGTCGAACCCGCGCGGCGTGCTGCGGGTGGACATGCACGGGGTCCATGCGTCGCAGATCGTTCTGCCGCGCATCGACGAGTTCCGCGAGCGTTTCCCGCAGATCGAGCTGGTGGTCAGCGGCGGCGACCGTCTGGTGGACCTGGTGCGCGAGGGCGTGGACTGCGTGCTGCGCGCGGGCACGCCGCGCGATTCGACGTTGGTGGCCCGCAAGCTGGCGTCGATGCCGCAGGCCATCTGCGCCAGTCCCGAATACCTCGCGCGCGCCGGCACGCCGCGTCATCCGGACGATCTGCCGTGGCACCAGACGGTGCGCTTCTTCGCCAGCGGCGGCGGCGTGGACTACCCGATCGAGCTCACCGTGGACGGGCAGTTGCGGCGCTACGCGCTGCCGGGCTGGATCTCGGTGAACGATGCCCAGAACTACTACGCCTGCGCGCTGCGCGGCTGCGGGCTGATCCAGGTGCCGCGCTACCACCTGGAGCCGGACCTGCAGGCGGGGCGGCTCGTCGAGGTGCTGCCGGAATGGCAGAGCCCGGCGATGACGCTGTCCGTGCTGTATCCGCAGCACCGGCAGCTCTCGCCGCGCGTGCGGGTGTTCGTGGACTGGCTGGCGCAGCTCTACGCGGAGAAGTTCCCGGAGCCGACGGCCGGATCCTGACGTACGCGCGACGACAGTCGGCCCTTGTCAGGGCGGGATACTTGGGGTCATGTCCGGCGATCACCCTGCAGAGAATTCCCCGCCAATGCCCCGCGGCGACGGCGATGCCAACGACCCGCCGGCGCCCGCACACGCCGACCCGGATTTCCTGTCGGCGGTGCGCGACGATCTCGCCGACTGGCGTCAATGGCTGGCCCGCGCCGTGGTCCTCGGCTTCGCCGTGGCGGCGGGACTGGCCGTCGTGGTGTTCACCTGGGTCAGCGAACAGGCGATGGCGGGCTTCACGGCACTGCGCGCGTGGTCCCCGTGGGCGCCGCTGCTCTGGACGCCGGTGTGCACCGCGGGCCTGGTCTGGCTGACCCGACGTTTCGCACCGGGAGCGGCCGGCTCCGGCATCCCGCAGGTCATGGCGGCCCTGTCGCCCAAGGTCGATGCGGCGCGGCAAGGGCTCTTCGTGTCGCTGAAGCTCAGCGCCGCGAAGCTGTTCCTGGTGTCCGGCGGCCTGCTGGGCGGTCTGGCCATCGGACGCGAGGGACCTTCGGTGCAGATCGCCGCGGGCGTCATGCAACATGCGCAGCGCTGGCTGCCCCGGCGTTCGCCGCTCAATCACGACGGACTGCTGGTGGCCGGGGGCGCGGCCGGCATCGCTGCGGCCTTCAACGCGCCGCTGGCCGGGGTGATGTTCGCCATCGAGGAACTCACCCGCAAGATCGAGCAGCGCAGCAGCGGGCTCATCATCGCGGCCATCGTGCTCGCCGGCCTGATCGCGGTGTCGGCCTTCGGCAATGCCAGCTATTTCGGCCGACTGCGGGTGGACCACCTCACCTGGTCGCACCTGCTGCCCGGACTGCTGACAGCGGTCGGGTGCGGGCTGGCGGGCGGCGTCTTCTCGCGGCTGCTGCAACGCAGCCTGCTCGGCGGGACCGACCGCTTCAGCCGGTGGCGAGCGCGGTTCCCGGTGCGCTTCGCCTTCGCCTGCGGCCTGGCGATCGCGGTTCTCGGGCTGGTCAGCCACGGCGCCACCGACGGCAGCGGCTACGACTACACCCGGGGCCTGGTGGAAGGCCACCTCGACCTGCCGGTGCTCTACGTCACCTTGCGCATCGTGGCGACCTGGCTCGCGGTCTGGTCCGGCGCGCCCGGCGGAATCTTCGCGCCCTCGCTGGCGATCGGCGCCGGCATCGGCAGCGACATCGCCCAACTGACCCACACCACCGAGGGCGCCGCGGTGATGATCGCCATCGGCATGACGGCCTTCCTCGCGGCGGTGACGCAGGCGCCGGTGACGTCCTTCATCATCGTCATGGAGATGGTGGACGGCCACTCGATGGTGCTGAGCCTGATGGCGGCCGCGCTGCTCGCCAGTCTGGTGTCGCGCTGGATCAGCGTGCCGATCTACCACCGGCTGGCGCAGGCGCAGCTCGGCAGGCTGCCCGCGGCGGAACACCCCGGAACGCCGGCGCGGCCGGACAACGACGGATCCCGCACTTGACGTCCCGTCGCTTTGTGTATTACTGTACTGATACACGCTGACGATGCCGTCGGCGCCGACAGCCGCCGATGGACGCCGACCTCCTCTTCAGCATCAACCCGGGCTCCGCCGAGCCGATCTACCGCCAGCTGGTGGAGCAGCTGCGCCGCCGCGTGGCCAGCGGGCAGCTGGTGGCGGGGCAGGAGATCCCTTCCGTGCGCGAGCTGGCGCAGGCGCTGGCCGTGAATCCGATGACCGTCTCCAAGGCCTTCGGGCTGATGGAGGCGGAAGGGTTGGTGGAGCGCCGACGCGGCCTGCCGATGGTGGTGGCGGCGCAGCATCAGAAGGCGATGAAGACGCGCGGCCGCGTGGAGCTGCTGCGCCCCGCGCTGGAAAAGGCCGCCGCCGAGGCGCGCCAGCTGGAGCTGCCGCCGGATCAGGTGCTGGCGCTGTTCAAGGCGCTGCTCGAAGACCAGGGAGAGACGCGATGACGCACACGCTGAAGCAGACACTGCACGAGACCCTCGACCACTCGCTGACGATCAGCCCGGCGCAGAGCCGGGCGCTCGCCGATGACGCGCTCGCCGCGCCGCCGGTGCGCGCGAGCGGCCTGCGGGTCGACTTCAAGGGCCAGCCCGGCGTGTTGTCGAACCTGGACTGGATGCTGGCGCCGGGGCAGGTCGTCGGTCTGCTGGGTCGCAACGGCGCCGGCAAGACCACGCTCCTGGAAACGCTGCTGGGTCTGCGCGAGCCGCAGGCCGGCGAGGTGCGGCTCTTCGGTCAGCCCGCGTTGACGCCGGACGACGCGCTGCGTGCACGGCTGGGCTACGTGCCGCAGCAGTCGGCGCTGTTCGAGGACTTCCAGGCCGGCGACCTGCTGCGCTACTTCCGCAGCTTCTATCCGCGCTGGAACGACGCCAAGGTCGACGGCCTGATGTCGCGCTGGGAGATCCCGCGCGACCGCCGCGTCAGCCAGCTCTCGCAGGGGCAGCAGCAGCGCCTGTCGATCATCCGCGCGCTGGCGCACGAGCCCGATCTGCTCGTACTCGACGAGCCCGTCGCCAGCCTGGACGCCGCCGGACGGCGCGACTTCCTGCGTGAGCTCGTCGACCAGGTGCTGGACCGGGGCACGACGGTGCTGTTCTCGACACACATCCTGTCGGATCTGGAACGCGTGGCCTTCAACGTCGCCTTCCTGAGCCGCGGCCGCATCGCGCTGCACGCGCCGCAGGACGCGCTCGCGGAACAGATCCGTCTGCTGTCCGGTCCGGTGGGCCGATTGCAGGCGGCGGTCGACGCGCATGGCGGCCAGGTGCTGGGCCGGCGCGACCTCGGCGAGCAGCCGCGCTGGCTGGTGCGATTCCCCGAAGGACGGCTGCCGCAAGGCGACGCGACGATGCGCTGCGAGGCGCTCAGCCTGGAAGACCTCTTCCTGGAGCTGACGCAATGAACGCCGGCTTGGCGCTGCCGCAGCCGGGCCTGAGCGGACACCTGGCGGTGCTCCGCGCGACAGCCCGTCCCTTGCGCCGCCTCTGGTGGCTGCTGCTGCCGCTCGCGGTGATCACGGCGCTGGGCGCCATGAAGTCCGCTTCGGCGGCTGCCACGGCCTTCTGCATCACGGCCGCGATCGGCCTGCAGTTCGTGTGGTGGCTGTGCGCGGGCTCGCTGAGCAACCAGAACCATCCGGTCAGCGCGCGCCTGGTGCCCGGCCATCTGCGCCAACTGCGGGAAGTCGCCGTCGCCCTGTTCCTGCTGATCGCCCTGGCCACCGGCGGACTCCTCCATGCGGTGTTCGGCCACTTCCCGGGCTTCGTGATGCTCGCGGGCGCGGTGCTCGTCAGCTTCTCGATGGCGCTGCGCTGGCCCATCACCTGGTTCGTGTTCTGGGTCTTTCCATGGATCCCGAGCGCGCTGCTCAAGGACACCGTCGTCTGGCGCGAGACAGCAGCGGTGCTGCGCGACTGGCACCAGCAGCAGCCCGTGACGCAGGCGGCGCTGGCGATGCTCGCGCTGGGCGCGGTCCTCTGGCACCTGTTCCAGGACGGCGGCGCCGGGCACCTGCGCAACTGGCAATCGGCGAAGCAGCTCAGCGACCTGATGTCGATGAAGGGGATCCGAACGGCGCGGACCGGGCGGCCACCGGGGCATCCGGTCCTCTGCTTCCTGTCCAAGCCGTTCACCTGGGGGTTGCCCGTCTGGACCCGGCACCTGATCCGCACCGCGACGCCGACCGCCGACAGCGTCGCGGCGCGGGCGGAGATCGCGGCGATGCGCAACCTGCACTGGGCGGCCACCGTGAGCGTGACCGGGGTCATCTTCCTCGCGCTCCTGGTGGCGGAGCTCGCGGTGCTGTTCTGGCTGCCAGCGGATCGCGCGGCGACGGTGCTGCAGCATGCGCTGCCGGGCACGTCCTTCGGCGTGATGTGCGCGCTGTTCGGGCCGCTGCTCAGCTTCTCTTCGATGCTGCAGCGGACGCGGGCGGAGCAGGCCCTGCTGACGCTCGTGCCGGGCATGCCGCGCGGCGAGGCGATGAACCGCGTGCTCGCGCGGAGGATGCTCACGCAGTTCCTGCTGGTGCTGGGCTTCGGCGCGGCGGTGCTGGCGCTGATGGTGGCGCTCGTGCCCGGCGATTGGCCGGCCGACCAGCCGCTGATGGGCCTTCACTTCGCCGCCATCGCGCTGCCTGCGGGTCTGCTGCTGTGGCGGGACTGGTCGCGCGGACGTCAGCCGGGCGCGATGCAGACGGTGGCGATGATGCTCGGATGGATGCTGGTGGCCGGCGTGAGCATAGTCGCGAACCGGTTCTTCCAGATCATGCCGTGGCACGTCGTCGCCGTGACGGCTCCGCTCACCGCGTTGCTCGCCGTCTGGCGCTGGCGCGCGGTGCGGCGCATGGCGCCGTTCTGGCCGGTCGGCCGGCACGCGGAGGATTGAATCTTCCGACATTGCCGAAGCGGCGTCTTTTGCCACTGTTGCGCAAAGATCTCGCCGAATAAATTCCGTTCCAGAAAGCGGAAGGCCTCCTTTCGGAGGCCTTCACACTCTTTACACTGGGGCTCCCTCACGGGTTGGCTTACCAGCGCGTCGAGAAGAAGTGTACTCCAGTAATGTTCCGGGACAGGGGCGGGATGCATCCTCCAGCCAGCGTATTCGAACAGATCGTTTCCAAGCCACGATTGGACAGCTATCGCAACTACTGGAAAGTGGGCGCGGACGAAGCGGTCGGCCTGTACATGTGGAACGGAGAAGTCTGTGGCGAGCTCGCAAAGCTTCTGTCCTACTTCGAGGTCGCCCTCAGGAACAACATCCATCGCGAGCTCAGTCTCAACACGACTGGAGGTGTTTCAGCGAGCAGCCACTGGTGGGACATGCTTTCGAGCCAGCTGAAATCCGGAACGATGGACAAGGTCACCGAGGTCCGCCAGAAAGCACGTCCGATTTCTCCAAATGCCGATGAGATCGTTTCACGTCTGTCCTTCGGTTTCTGGCCGAACGTGTTGACTTGGGTGGCGCGGCATCGGACCACGCTGATGCCACGAATCCTGCCAGCGCATCCGCTGAGTCAGCCTGGCGCTTCGCTCAACTGGACAAATGCGATCGCCCGTCGGAATGCGCTGACCGAGTTCTTCGAGATCAAGGATCTTCGGAATCGCATTGCGCACCACGAGCCCTTGTGGAAGTTCGCGGCCGTTATGGACACATCGACATCGCCCGCGACCGTCCTCGCACCGGCCTCGGTCGATGAGGCTTCGAGTCTTTCTCGTTTTTCACGTCTGCTCCAGCGCTACGACCTTGCAGTCAATGCGCTGTCCCCCGATCTCTTCGCGCACATCCGTCGTTCGTCCTGGCGAGTCAGGGTGGACTACCTGCTGTCCAAGCGTGGACTGAGTCGCTACAAGAATGGCGCACATGTCGCGGAGCCGAGTGCCATCAGCACACTGGCGCTTCGGCAACAGTTCGCCGCAGTGATCAGGCGAAACCGACCGGTCCGCCTCCTCGACCATGCCGGCGAAGGTCTGTTCATTCCGGTCTAGAGTTTTCTCGACTCAGATCGGCAGCTCGGTGTAATACCGCCCGCCATGAAAGATCAGCGGCTGGGCCTGTTCGGCGCGAGTGCAGGCCTCGACCTCGCCGACGAAGATGACGTGGTCGCCTTCCTCGTACTGGCTGCGGTTCGCGCATTCGAAGACGGCCGCGCAGCCTTCCAGCACCGGCGCGCCGCCGCAACCTTCGCGGAAGCGCACGCCTGCGAAGCGGTCGATGTCGCGCGTGGCGAAGCGCTGCGCCAGGTCCTTCTGGTCGGCCGCCAGGATGTTGATCGCGTAATGCGAGCCGCGGCTGAACACCGGCATCGAGCCGGCCCGGCGCGCCAGGCTCCACAGCACCAGCGGCGGCGACAGCGACACTGAGTTGAACGAGTTGGCCGTCAGGCCGACCAGGGTGCCGTCTTCCGCCCGCGCGGTCACGATGGTGACGCCGGTGGCGAACATGCCGAGCGCCGCGCGGAACTCCTGCGGGGCGAGGGGCGAGGTGGCGCAGGTCGGAGACGGCGTGATCAGTGGCGACTGGGACATGATGACCGGGATTGTCGCCTGCCTAGAATCTCGCCATGGTTGATGCTGATTTCTCCTCCGACGCCGATGTCCACCTGCCTTCGGCGCCCGCCTACGGTTTCGGCCGATGCGACTGCCGTCGTTGCGGCAAGGATGGCGCGCCGCGCCAGCCCGCACGGCGCCTGTTCACCGGCCTGATGGCCGCCGGCGGCGCGCTCGCGCTGACCCCCGCCTGGGCGCAGGACGGGGTCGACGTCGGCAAGCAGAGCGGCTTCACCAAGCTGATCTCGGCCGAGCAGGTCGAGGCCGCCGCCCAGAAGCAGTACGCGCAGATGATGCAGCAGGCCCAGGCGCAGAAGGCGCTGGCGCCGGCCAACCATCCGCAGGTCGTCCGCCTGCGCGCGATCGCGCAGCGCATCATCCCGTTCGCCGGCGCGTGGAACACCCGCGCGCAGCAATGGCGCTGGGAGGTGAACCTGATCGGCAGCAGGGAGCTCAACGCCTTCTGCATGCCGGGCGGCAAGATCGCGTTCTATTACGGGATCCTCCAGCAGCTGCAGCTCAGCGACGACGAGGTCGCGATGATCATGGGCCACGAGATGGCTCACGCGCTGCGCGAACACGCCCGGGAGCGCATGGGCAAGAACATGGCGACCAACGGCGCGATCCAGCTGGGCGCGGCGATCTTCGGCCTGGGCGACCTCGGCCGCGGCGTGGCCAACATCGGCGGGCAGCTGCTGTCGCTGACCTTCAGCCGCGAGGACGAGAGCGAAGCCGACCTGGTCGGCATGGAGCTGGCGGCCCGCGCCGGTTACGACCCTCACGCCGGCGTCACGCTGTGGGAGAAGATGGGGAAGGCGAGCAAGGGCGCGCCGCCGCAGTTCCTGTCCACCCATCCGTCCGGCCCGACGCGGATCCGCGACATCGAGCGCACGCTGCCCCGCGTGCAGAACCTGTACGCCCGCGCGCCCAAGCCTGCGCAGCGCTTCGAGCCGCCGGCGCCGTCCAAGACCTGAGGGACGCCGGCAGGGACTGCGGGCAAGCCCGGGGAGACACGGCGGCGCTTTCGGGGCCTGATGGCTCGAAAGGCCGATGCCGTGGGGCTTCCCTACGGTTAGGTGTTGGCACAGCGATTGCCGACGCCGCCCACGAGGATCACACTGAAACCTCGTCACCTGAGGGTCCACATGCCGGGTCGGGAGCCACCGCACGGCTCGGGTGCATCCCCTGCACCCGAGGAAGGCGTCGCGCACGTCGGGGCGGCGCTCAACTACGTCACCGACGCCGTCATCCTGCTCGAACACGACTGGACCATCCAGTTCGTCAACGTCGCCTTCGAGCGCGCCAGCGGTCGCCAGCGCGAGGCGCTGATCGGCAGGAATTACTGGACCACCCTCTCCGGTGCGATGGGCGAGCGCTTCGACGTCGAGGCGCGATCCGCGATGCAATCGCGCGCCGCGCACATCTACGAGGAATTCAACGCCCGCCTGAGCAAGTGGTTCGAGTGCCGTGCGTTCCCGTGCGAGCACGGCCTGGTGGTGCTGTTCATCGACGTCACGATGCGCAAGGCCGACGAGCTGACGCGGGTCGACTTCGAGGAGAAGCTGGTGCGCATCCAGCGCATGGAGTCGCTGGGCACGCTGGCGGGCGGCGTGGCGCACGATTTCAACAACATCCTGGCGGCGATCCTCGGCCACGCGGGGATGATGCTCGACGAGCTGCCGGCGACCTCGCCGCTGCGCGGGCACATGCAGCAGATCAAGCGGGCGGGGGACCGCGCGCGCGACATCGTGCAGCGCATCCTGGCGTACGCGCGCGGCAGCAGTCATGAGCTGTCCAAGCACAAGCTGCGCCCGCTGGTGGAGGACAGCATCCAGCTGCTGCGCTCCACGCTGCCGGCCTCGGTGCTGCTGACGGTGGACCTGCATGGCGACGATTGCGTCGCCACGGTCGATCCGGCGGAGGTCCAGCAGGTGGTGCTCAACCTCTGCACGAATGCGTGGCAGGCGATGCCGGGCGGGCACGGCCAGCTGCACGTCGCGCTGCGGGCGGTGCACTTCGACGTGCCGCATGCGTTCGCGATCGGGCGCGTGGCGCCGACGCATTACGCGGAGCTCAGCGTCCGCGACGACGGGCACGGCATGGAGGAGGACGTCGCGAAGCGGCTGTTCGAACCCTTCTTCACCACCAAGCCGCGCGGCCAGGGCACGGGCCTGGGGCTGCACATCGTGCACGGCATCGTGCATGCGCACGGCGGCGCGATCGACGTGCAGTCGCGGCCGGGGATGGGCACGGTGTTCTCGGTCTACCTGCCGGTGGTGGGCAGCGACACGGCGACGCTCGACACCGCGGCGCTGACGAAGGTGGCCGACCCCGGACTGGGCGAGCATCTCCTCTACGTCGACGACGATCCGATCGTGCTGATGATGGTGGAGGCCCTGCTGAAGAAGGCCGGCTACGACGTGCGCACCTACGAGGATCCCACCGAGTGCCTCGCCGACATCGAGAACGGCCGGGTGCCGGTGCAGCTGCTGATCACCGACTTCAACATGCCGGGCATGAACGGGCTGGAGCTGGCGGTGGCGGTGCGCGAGACCCTGCCGACGGTGCCGGTGATCGTCACCACGGGCTACATCGGCGACGAGCTGACCGACGCGGCCGACCGCATGGGCGGCGTGGCGGTGCTGCAGAAGGAGCGCAGCTTCGAGGAGCTCGTCGAGCTGGCTGCGCTCGCGCTGCGCGGTTTCCCGGAATCACGCTTCCTGGACACCGGCCTGTCGCCGCTCTGAAGCCGTCGCGCCGTCTTGCTCCCTCTCCCGCTTGCGGGAGAGCCACCGTGTCAAACGCAAGCAGCGGTCGCCCTGACTCCCTCTCCCGCGCTGCGGGAGAGGGCAGGGGTGAGGGCCAGCGGCCGGCGCAGTACGTCAGCCCCAGCGCCCGCCGACGAAGGGATTCGTGCGGCGCTCCTGGCCGAAGCTGCTCTCGGGCCCGTGGCCCGGGACGAACACGGTGTCGTCGCCCATGGGCCAGAGGCGCTCGTTGATGGAGCGGATCAGCGTGGCGTGGTCGCCGCCGGGGAAGTCGGTGCGGCCGATGCTGCCGGCGAAGAGCACGTCGCCGACGAAGCAGCGCTTGGCGCTCTCGGAATGGAAGACCACGTGGCCCGGCGTGTGGCCTGGGCAGTGGCGCACGGTGAGCGTCTCATGGCCGATCTGGACGGTGTCGCCGTCCTCGAGCCAGCGCGTGGGCGTGAACATCTCCGCCGGCGGGAAGCCGAACATCGCGGACTGCTGCGGCAGGCCGGCGATCCAGAACTGGTCGCCCTCATGCGGGCCGATGATGGGCAGGTCGCGCAACCGCGCGAGCTCGCCGGTGCCGCCTGCGTGGTCGATGTGGGCGTGTGTCAGCCAGATCGCCTTGAGCGTGAGACCGAGGCGCTCGACCTCGGCGAGCAGGCGCGGGATCTCGCCGCCCGGGTCGACGATCGCGGCTTCATGCGTGACATCGCACCAGACGATGGAACAGTTCTGGCGGAAGGGTGTGACGGGAACGGTCTGGTCGCGGAGGGGCATGGGATGGGTTGGACGTCGACATCGACGGGTCGACTTCGTTGGAACTACAGCGATCGAGCATGTCCTGGCAGTTCGACGCGCACGCGGGTTCCTTCCCCGGTCCTGGAGTGCACGCTCACGGTGCCCTCATGCGCTTCGACGATGTGCTTGACGATGTACAGGCCCAGACCCACGCTGCGGTGCGTGTTGCTCAGGTCGGCGGACGCCCGGCGCATGGGTTCGAACAGGTGGGGCAGGACCTCGTCGTCGATGGGCGCGCCCTCGTTGTGGATCACGAGCACGGCGCTGCCGTGCGGACCGGCCCCGGTGGTGATGTGGATCTCCGATTCTGCCGGGCTGTAGCTGACCGCGTTGGACAGGAGGTTGCCCACCACCTGCGCCAGACGATCCTGGTCCCATTCGCCCGAGGCGTCGCCGGCGTGAACGACGGAGAAACGTCGCTCCGGATTCGCCACCTCCATCTCCTCGACGACCCGACGCACGATCTCATGCAGGTCCGCAGGGCGACGCCCCAGGTGGATGCCGCCGCCCAGCCGGGTCTGGGTGAAGTCCAGCAGATCGCGAATCATGTCGGCGGCGCGTTGGCCCGAGCTGTGGATGCGCGACACCAGCTTGTTGATGGTGCGTTGATCCAGCTGCTCCCAACGCATCAGCGCCGACGACGCCATGGTGATGACCGAGACGGGGTTGCGCAGGTCGTGGCTGACGATGCCGATCAGCCGCTCGCGGAACTCGGCGGTCTCGTCCAGGCGCGACTTCTCCAGCGCGACCGCCGCCTGGTCCGCCAAGGCCGACAGCAGCCATTCGTCGTCGTCGGGCTGTGATTCGTCGCCCGGCCTGGCCACGGCGAGCAGCCCGGTGACCTCGCCGCCCACCACCAGGGGCACGCCCAGGAAATGCGCCGTTTCCGACGTGCCCAGCATCACCTTGAGCCGCGTGATCAGCGTTTCGTGGAGCGGTTCCTTGAACCCGTCGAGCTGGGCCGTCTCCAGTCCGAACGAGGCTTTCACCACCAGCAGGCCGTCCTCGTCGCGCGTGCCCAGCTTGTTGCGCGCCAGCTCGATCATGCTGTCGGCAACGGCGAATTCCGGATAGGTCGAGATCTGGTCCTCGCTGTACTCGCCCACGAGGAAGGCGGTGGTCTCGTACGCGGTCAGCAGGCCGGCCACCTCGTACAGCATCTTGCGCATCTCCGGCACCGAGGTGGAGAGGTCGTGGATGGCCTTGAACGAGTCGATGACGATGATCTTGGGCCGTTGCTCCGTGATCGCTTCCTTCAGGATCCCCACCAGCGCGCCCACTCCCTGTTCAGCCAGCTCCTGACCGATGGAGTTGTAGTGGATGACGGTGCCGAGCTTGGTCTCGTCGTAGAAGTCGAATTGCTGCAGGTAGCGGACGACCTTGTCCGCGGGCTCCGACAGGGTGGTGAAGAAGAGGATGGAGCGGCCATCGTCCTCGGCGTTGGCGAACATCAGACGTTCGGCGAGGATCGTCTTGCCGCTGCCGGGTTCGCCCATCAGGATGTTGATCGAGTGGGCGGGGAAGCCGCCGAACATGATCGAGTCCAGGTCCGGGTTGCCCGTGGAGAGGCGCGCCAATGGCTGGCTGGCCGAGGAGGAGTCGTCGGCCTCAAGGATGGAACCCATGCTGCGCTAGCCTTTCGACGTCTGTCTTTTCTGGATGAGCGACTTCACGGTGCTGAGCAACCGCTGTTCGGCCAAGGGTTTCATGAGGAAGGCGTCCGCGCCGGCCTCCGCGGCGCGGCTGTTGGCGGCGAGGATGCTGAAGACCAGGACGGTGATGCCCTTGGTGAGCTCGTCGCTCTTGAGTTGGCGGCACAGCGCCAAGCCGTCGAGCTTGGGCACCAGCACTTCGGTGATGACGATGTCGGGCAGTCTTTCGCGCGCCTGCGCCAGCGCCTCCCGGCCATCGACGGCGAAGGCGACCTCGAAGCCCGCCTGCTGGAGGAAGTGGGCTTCCAACTCGCGGATGTGAGGATCCCGCTCCACGACCAGCACCAGCAGGCGCGTGCTCGCGACAGCGTCGCTGCCGTCAGGGCCGGCGGCATGGCCGAGTTCGCGTGGAACCTCGGGGGGCTGCGAAGCGTCGGATCGGTGTTCCGGTTGGGGCATGGAGGATGCAGGTTGGCCAGTTCATGGTACCCCAGCGGTGTTTCAAGCCTTGAACCCGACTCCTGCGATCCCGCCTGCGGCCGGGATCGAACGTCCTCTGCCCCGGATATCGGCGAAGGACCGATGCGTGGTGGACGGTTACGTCAGTTGCAGGGGGGCGTGTGGAATCGGAAGGGGGACCGCCGCATCATCGGGTCCGCCGAAGTTCCACCTCCGCCGAGACCCTTCCCGTGCCCCACACCTTCCGCCCTCTCCGCGCCTGCGTCGTCGTCACCTTGCTGTTCGGCGCTGCCAGCTCCGCCGTGCTCGCCGCCGGCGCCACCACCACCTTCCGCAGTCTCGAAGCCGAGTCCGGCACGCTGGTCAACGGCGCGCGCGTCGTGTCGCTGACGACCGCGCCGACCACCCGCTTCGCCAGCCCCGAGCTCGAAGCCTCAGGCCATGCCTACGTTGCGCTCACCGCCACCGGCCAGGAGGTGTGGTGGACCAACACCACCGGCAAGCCGATCAGCTTCATCAACGTGCGCGCCAGCATCCCGGACGCACCGGCCGGCGGGGGCATCACCGCCACGCTCAACCTCTACGTCAACGGCGTGTTCCGCCAGCGCCTGAACCTGAACTCGCGCCAGAGCTGGATCTACGAGGGCGCCGAATACCAGGCCAGCGACCAGAACCCCGCGAGGGGACGTCCGCGCGCCTTCTACGACGAGGCCTCCGCCTTCGTCGTCGGCGAGCCGATCGGTCCGGGCAGCACCTTCTCGCTCAAGCGCGACGCCGACAACACCGCGGCCTTCTACAACATCGACGTTGTCGACGTGGAGAACCCGCCGCCGCCGCTTCCGCAGCCGGCGAACTCGATCTCCATCACCAGCTGCGGTGCCGTGGCCGACACGGTGCCCACGAACGGCGCCGGCAATCCGCAGGCGCGCGACAGCACCGCCGCCATCCAGAACTGCATCAACCAGGCGCAGGCCCAGCGCAAGACGCTGTGGGTGCCGCCCGGCATCTTCTATCTGAAGGGCAGCGACGGCCTGGTCGGCAACGGCGTGACCATCGAAGGCGCGGGCATGTGGTACAGCACGATCTATCGGGACGTGCCGCTGCCCTACACGCGCGGCGGACTGGGCGCGCTGTTCCAGCTCACCTCCGCGACGGTGCGCAACCTGCACCTCGATTCCAATGCGCGCAGCCGCGAACCCATCGACGGCGCCGGCGGCGCGATGGACATCACCGGCACCAACTGGCTGGCCGAGAAGCTGTGGACGCAGCACGTGCTCTCGGGCTTCTGGGCCTCCGGCACCGGCGGCGTGGTGCGCGACAACCGGCTCACCTCGATCTGGGCGGACGGCTGCAACCTCAACAACGTATCGATGGGCGCCACCATCGGCAACAACCTGACGGCCACCAACAACTTCGTGCGCGGCACCGGCGACGACGCGATGGCGATCAACTCGGTGAACTACAACGACACCGGCAGCGGCCGCGTGTTCTACACGGCGATGTCCAACGCCACGCTGAGCAACAACACGCTGATCGGCGCCTGGAACGGCAAGGGACTGGGCATCTACGGCGGCAGCGGCCACCGCGTGGTCGACAACCACGTTGCGGATACGGCGCGCTACATCGGCCTCGGCCTGGGCCGCTTCGGCGTCAACGGCAGCGACCTGCACAGCACGCGGGTCACCGGCAATCGGGTCGAGCGCGCCGGCGGCAACGGCTTCGACCAGGGGCAACCTGCGCTGCAGATCGGCAACGGCGGCGACGGGCAGAACGTGGGCGTGGTCGACGACATCTACGTGGCCGGCAACACCGTCGTCGGCGCGCTGTACGACGGCATCGGCTTCTCCGCCGCGAGCAACGTGGTGCTCGAGCAGAACACGGTGGTCGCTCCGTGGCGCAACGGCATCGTCGTCCAATCGCCGTTCTACCCGGCACCGAGCGGCAGCGCGCGCATCACCGCGAATGCGGTGCAGGCGCTCGCCAACGGCGCCCAGCCTTTCATCAACAACTCCGGCGGCTTCCGCGCGACGTTGAGCCAGAACAGCTGGCAGCTTGGCCGCAGCGCCAGCGCCTTCCGCGGCCAGGCGGTCTCCCTGCCCGGAACGCTGCAGGCGGCGAACTACGACAACGGCGGCGCGACGCTGGGCTACAGCGTGCTGACGATCAACGGCACGGGCAACAGCTACCGGCCCGATGGCGTGGACCTGGAGCAGACCGCGGATGAAGGCGGCGGCTACAACCTCGGATGGACCGGCAGCGGCCAGTGGTTCCGCTACTCGGTGAATGTGCCGAGCGCGGGCAACTACACGGCCAGCTTCCGCGTGGCCTCGCCGTCGGGCGCGCCGCGCGCGCTCCATCTCGCCGATGCGTCAGGCCGCAGCCTCGCCGGCGACATCGACGTGCCCGCGACCGGCGGCTGGCAGAACTGGACCACCGTCACCGCGACCGTGCGGCTGGCTGCGGGCCCTCAGGTGCTGACGGTGTTCCAGGACGCGCCGGGTTGGAATCTGCATCGGATCACGTTCGCGCCGAGGTGAGCCGCGCGGGGGGCGGGTGTTGCGCTCCGTGGTAAAAATCGATGCTTCTACTCCGGGGTAGTTCAGCGGCAAGAACGCTCGGCTCTGGACCGAGAAGGCGCTGGTTCGAACCCAGCCCCCGGACCCACCCATGGCATCGACTCCTCCTTCCGACCTTCCGCCGCCGGTCATCGGTACCGGCTACGCGGCGAATCAGCTGCAACGCGCACTCGATGCGGTCGCGCGCGGTGAGCCGGCGGCTGAGCGCGTGCGGCGTTGGCGGGATGTCATCGCCGGCATGCTCTCGGGGGACACGGAGGCCGGCTCGCGTCAGCCGGTCGCGCGTTACCCGGACTGGGTCACGCTTGAAGTGGTCACCGGCGGGTTTGCAACGGGAAAGGCGGTCGCCGCCAGTCCGCTGCGACCGCACGAGATCACGCTGCTCCAGGAGCTCGGCCTGTCCGATGCGGAGTCGCCGAGACTTGCCCTCAACCGGTACTTCCTGTCCGACGCGGGTCTGGCTCGGCTCAATGAAGCCCTGTCGTCGCGCCGGTTCGCCATCGAGGTGGCGGAAGAATCGGCGCTCCTCGTCGTCGCCTGGCTTGGCGCGCAAGGGCATGGTCAGATCGCCGCGCGGCTCGTGGCCGACCTGGCGCCCTTCGCGCGGGAGCTGCGCTTCTATCCGAGACTGGATCTGAGCGTCGCGGCGAGCGACGACCGCGTCCATCTCGACACGATCGGCGAGGTGGCGCGAGCCTTGGGTCGGATCGGTCCCAACGCGCAGATCGATGCGCAGCGCGAGGCGATCGAGGTCTGGACGCCGCTGTATGACGCCGTCGTCGGCCTTTTCCTGGAGACGGTCGAAGGCCCGACGCCAATCGCCGCCAAGGATGCGGATGGCCAGTGGCAACGCGGCGAGCGCGGCCAGTTCATCGTGCAAGGCGGATGGCCACTCAAGCAACGGCCCGAGGGCTGGACAACGCGGGCTCGTGAAGTGCTTTCGTCCATCCGCGAATCCCGCAAGTCGCACGGTCGATGCGGTAAGCTGGACCGCGTCAACGAGACGTTCTCGCTGCTCGTGAAGGCGTTGGAGCAGGCCGTCGACGATCCTGATCGGCTGACCGGACGCGAGGTGGGACGGATCCGGCTGGCACTGGCGCGTTACGTGGCCAAGCGCGGTCATCCGGCCTCGGCGACAGCCTCAGAGGCGCGTGATCGGCAGCGGCGCCAGATCGCCGGGAAGACGAACCATGAACTGGCGGTCGAGGTCTCTCGCCGCATGTCGGAGCTTCCGGCGGACGACGGACTCGATGACATCGACGTCGTGCTGCGTCCCTCCGGCTCGGAGCGAGCGCCGCGGGCCGAGGCGTGCATGGAGCGACGCCTGAATCGCTGCCTCAACGACACGCCGAGAGGCCTGATCCGGCGCGGCATCGTGTCTTCCAGCGAGGTGCTGGCGCGGCTGCTTCCGCAGCGCACCAGCCAGCTGCGAGCGGCGAGCTTTGCCGACGGCGCGCTGCGGACCTTGTATGCGTCGACCTATCGAGCGTTCCGCCGCCGTCGCTCCCTGCTGCTGCTCAATCTGCAGAAGCAGGTGCAGATCGAGGACCTGCCCTGGGTGGCCGCCATCGAGCCGATGCGCGCCGTCGACGAGGCGGCCGCGCAGGCGGCGCGTGCCGCGCTCGACGAATTCGCAACCATCGCGATCGAAAGCTTCCCGCAGACGATGCTGCCCAACAAGCTGCTGCAGGAGTTCATGGCGCTGGCCCGCGAAGCCGACCTCAAGTTGCCGTTCACCGAAGAGTTGGCGGCCGACATCTTCATGGGGGCCTTCTCTCCGAAGTTCCTGGATGCCGTGCACATCGCGGGGCATCTCCTGAGCGGATCCTTGTATGCGCGCTACTACCGCGTGGACTATGGCGACGTCCTCCGGCGCGTGCCCCAAGCGTCTGCCCGGCGCGAGTCGCGCGCGCAAGACGCGCTTGCCGTCGTCTGCGCCGAACGGGCCGCGGAGTCGCTGGGCGCATGGCGGCCCGCGAGCAACGGCCGCATCATCGAGGAGCAGCTGATCCTCACGAGCCACAACCTCGCGCTGCTCTTCGAACGGGGCGAGGTGCGCGAACGCTTCAATGGCCGGACCCTGGAACTCGCGCAGTCGTGCTACGACTGGGTGCTCGACCACCTGCAACTGCCGACGGCCGATTGGCGCACGGAGTTGCAGCGCATCAAGAACGCCGCCTATGCGTGGCGGCAGATGGTGTTCTTCCTGTCGATGGATGCGAGCCAGTTGTCGGCGTTCCTGATCGGCGCGAATGAACTGCTTGCTCAACAGCCGCAGGCGTTCGCCGCGAGATTCCGCCCTGCGCTGCGAGGTCTGCAGATGGCCGGCGAGTCTCCCGAGCAATGGCTCGCCAACAAGGGCGAATTGCCATTCCTGGGCTGGCGGGACACGCAGCGTTGGCGGCGGCCCTCCGGCGCAGTCCAGGCCTGAAGACGCTGGCGATCGAATCGCCGTTCAGCAAGCCTACGCAGGGCGCGTGTTCACCGCCAGTTGGTCCGCGAATGCGCGCCGATATGCCGGCCGCGCCTCCCCGCGCGCGACATAGGCCGCCAGCCGCGGAAACTCGTCGAGCAGTCCTGTCGATCGCAACCGCAGCAGCACGTGGACCATCATCAGGTCCCCCGCGCTGAACCCGCCGTCGAGCCACTCCGCGTCGCCGAGCCGATCCGACAACTGCTGCAACCGCGTGCGCACCCGCCCTTCGAGCATCGGCAGCCGGGCCGCATACCAAGGCTGTTCGCGCTCGAACAGCCTTGCCATCGTCAGCTCCAGGATGGGCGGCTCCAAGGTGTTCACCGCGGCGAAGACCCAGCTGACGGCGCGCGCTCGCGCGTCGGCATCGTCGGGCAGCAGGCCCGGATGGCGGCCGCCGATGTGCAGCACGATCGCGCCGGTCTCGAAGAGCGCGAGCCCGTCTTCTTCATAGGTGGGAATCTGCCCGAAAGGATGCAGCGCCAGATGCGCCGGTTCCTTCATGGCCTGGAAGGTGAGGAGCCGGACGTCGTACGCGAGTCCGGCCTCCTCCAGCGCCCAGCGCACGCGCGTGTCGCGCGCCAGGCCCTTGCCGCCGTCGGGGGAACGGTCGAAGGCGGTGATGGTGATCGTCATGATGTCGCTCCTCGCTGGATCAGCGTACACAGGAACGACGAACGACCGCCATCGGATTCGACACGCCCCGACAGGCGTGCCGACGGCTCAAGCGATCAGACCGCTTGCGCCGACTTGCGGCGACGGCTGACGCCGACCGCGACCATCAGGCCCGGTTCGGCCAGCGCGGCCGCTCACCGGACCGGCAACCCTTCCGCCTTCAACGCGGCGCGCACCGCCGGCCGCTGGATCATCCGTTCCATGAATCTCTGGATGGCCGCGTACGGCGACATGTCGATGTTCACGCGCACCGGCCAGCGCAGCACGTTGTACAGGTAGCCGTCGACGACCGAGAACGCCTCGCCGAGCACGTAGTCGTTGCTCGACAGGTGCTGGTCGATGTATGCGAACCGGCTGGCCAGGTTGCCCTCGGCGAAGCGGGTCTTGGACTCGGTATCGACGAAGGGCGAGAACATCACCGCCATGCCCTTGTGCAGATCGGTCGCCACGTAATTCAGCCACTGCATGGCCCGGTAGCGCTCACGCGTCCCGAAGGCGGGCAGGAGATTGAACTCCGGATGCTGGTCTGCAATCCACTGCAGGAGCACCGCGCCCTCCGTGATGACGTCGCCGTCGTCCAACTTCAACGCGGGAATCATCCCCTTCGCGCTGACCTCGAAGTAGTCGCCTTCGACCGTCGTCTTCGTGGCGAAGTCGACCTTCACCAGTTCGAATTCCTGACCAGCCTCTCGCAGCGCGATCTGTGAGGCGAGGGCGCAGGACCCGGGGGAGAAATAGAGCTTCATGGCAATGGACTCGTCAGGGTGAATGAAGGGGAATCACGTGACGGTCAGTCTATGGAGGCGCCTCGACTCGACCAATGGGCGCGAGACGAATTGATCGTTCAGCCGACTGAACAATCGCGCGCGCTGCAACGATGACTTGCAGGCCGCGCCGTATCGGCGATCCAGCGGTTTTCCTACGATTCCGATCGTCAGTTGCCAACCATTCGACTGTCGATTCCGGTCCATCGATCAAGCAATCGATCGATCGATCCATCCATCTTTCAATCAAAGGAAATCCAATGAAAGTCGCCATCTTCATCTTCTCGGACGCCAACGGTGGCGAAGAAGCCCTGGGCCGCCTGTTCAACGGTCTGGCCACGGCCTACGACTTCAAGCAGCGCAACACTGACGTCTCGATCTACTTCCAGGGCACGGGCACCCGTTGGGCCGGCGTCGTGAAGCAGCCGGACCATCCGGTGCACGCCCTGTTCGCCGCCGTCGAGGACAAGGTCGCCGGCGTGTCCTGCGGCTGCGCCGACGTGTTCGGCGCGCGCGACGCGGCGATCAAGAACGGCTTCGACCTGATCTCCGTCAACAAGGTCCCGGGCACCTCCGGCCTGCCGAGCATCGGCGAGCTGATCGCCGACGGCTACACGGTCCTGACCTTCTGATCGGTCCGTGACATGCCGGCGACGTCATCCGCTCACGAGGCCAGCCGCTCCGCGCGCAAGCGCGCCGTCAGCAGGTCGATGAAGTTGCGGAGCTTGGATGACCCGAACCGGCTTTCGCGATGGAGCAGATGGATGGGCACGGTGTCGCCGGCGAAAGCCGTCAACACCGACATGAGCGCGCCGCTCGCCATCTTCTCCCTCACCTGATAGGTCGGCAGATGGACGATGCCCAGACCGAGCTCGGCTGCCGCGATCGCTGCGTCGCTGCCGGTGAAGCCGCACGAGGGCTTCAGCTTGACGGACATCGCCGACTGCCGGACTCCGAATTTCCAGACCATCTGCTGCGACGAAACGTCGATCGCGAGGGTCCGGTGCTTGTGGAGATCCGTGGGATGTTGAGGCACACCGTGACGCGAGAGGTACTCCGGGGAAGCGCAGGCCGTCCTGCCGACCTCGCCCACCTTGATCGCCTTCATGCCGGAATCGGGCAGCTGGCCGATGCGGATCGCGATGTCGAAGCCCTCGTCGATCAGATTGACGGTGCGGTCGACGAAGGTCGCGGACACGGTCATCTCCGGATATCGCCGCAGGTACTCCGCGATGCCGGGCACGATGAACAGTCGTCCGAACACCACCGGCGCCGTCACCCGCAAGGTGCCGCGCGGGACCACGTTCGCGTCGGAGGCGCCGGCTTCGGCCTCGGCGACCAGGCGGAGGATCTCGCGGGCGTCTTCGAGGTAGCGACGGCCGGCCTCGCTCAAGGTGACGCGCCGCGTGTGCCGCACCAGCAGCGCGACGCCGCGGCGGCTCTCCAGCGTCTGGATCGCCCGCGTCACGGCGGTGGCCGACAGGTCCAGCGCCCGGGCCGCACCCGCAAAGCTGAGCCCGTCGCCGACGGCGACGAACACCGTCATCAGGTAGAGGTCGTCCACGGCGGGCTCTCCAGATCTCGTGCGCCCCGCATGACGGCGCCCTTCGTTTCGTTTCCATCCAGGAGCACACCATGAACGCCGCCGGATCCTCCAGCCGTTTCCATGAGGGCGAACTGATCGCCCAGCGCAACGCCAATGAGTCGGACATGGCCGCCCGGAACGGGGCGAACGTGTCGTCGCACATCGTGCGCGGCGCGCTGCCCTTCGTGCGCCAGCAGAAGACCGTGTACATCGGCAGCGTCGACATCGACGGCCGGGTGTGGGCGTCGATCCTGATCGGGGAGCCGGGTTTCCTGAACCCCAGCGACGATGCGACCACCCTGACCATCGATCTCTCGAAAGTCGCGCGTCAACCGCATGACCCGCTGTGGGAGAACCTCCGGCTCGACACCCGGATGGGGTTCCTGCTGCTGGACCTGCAGACCCGCAAGCGCCTGAAGGTCAACGGCGACGCCCACCTCGACGGCGATCGCCTGGTCGTCGACGTCACCGAGTCGGTGCCGATCTGCCCGCGCTACATCCAGCGTCGCACGATCGCGCTGAGCGACCCCGGCAGTCAGGCGATGCCCACGGGCCTGCGGCAGGGCAGCGACATCGGCGACGCGCAGCGCGAGCTGATCGCGCGGGCGGACACCTTCTTCCTCGCCTCGGTCCACGAGACCCACGGCGCGGACGCCTCGCACCGCGGCGGCCCGCCGGGATTCGTGCAGCTCCTGCCCGGCAACGTGCTGCGCATCCCCGACTACAACGGGAACAGCATGTTCAACAGCTTCGGCAACTTCCTGCTGAATCCGCAGGCGGGTCTGGTGTTCCCCGACTACGAGCATCGACGTCTGCTGCAGATGAACGGCACGGTGGCGATGTTCTGGGACCAGCCGGATCCCGACGATCTCACCGGCGGCACGGGACGGTTCTGGGAGTTCACGATCGAACGCTGGATCGAGACCGGGCTGCCCGAAGGGCTCGACACCAGTTTCATCGACGCATCGCCGTTTCTGCCTTGAGGAGTCTGATCCATGTTGTTGCGCGTCACTGAAATCGAAGCGCTGACTTCGTCCATCCGCCGCATTCGATTGGGAAGCGCGGACGGCGCCCCGCTGACCAGCTTCCAGCCCGGCGCCCATGTCGAGATCGGCCTGCCGGTGGGCGATGTCGTCGCCTTCCGCAAGTATTCGTTGATCTCCGACGGCGAGGACGGCTCGCACTACGACATCGCCGTCAAGCGCGCCGAGCACGGACGTGGGGGCTCCGTCTTCATCCATGACGAACTGAACGTCGGCGACGAGCTCGACGTGTCCGCGCCGGTCAACGAATTCAGCATCGCGGCGCAGGGCGCGCACCATGTGCTCATCGCCGGCGGCATCGGCATCACGCCGATGCTGGGGATCGCGTCGCGGTTGAAGCAGTCCGGCGGCTCCTACGAGCTGCATTACTCGGGCCGGACCGCCGACGAGATGGCCTTCCACGACCGCGTGAGGCACGACCACGGCGACCAGGCGCAGCTCTACGTCACGCGCGGCGAAGGCGCCACGCGCCTGGACATCGCCGCGCTGCTGGATCGTCATCAGGCCGATGCCGACACGCACCTGTACGTCTGCGGACCCGCACAGTTGATCGACGCCGTGCGTCTCGCCGCGGAGGCTCGCGGCGTGAACCGTCGTCGGATCCACTTCGAGAGCTTCGGCCCGAGCTGGGACGCGACGGATGGCACCGTCCGCATCGCGATGTCGGAATCCGCGATGGAACTGGAGGTCGCTCCCGGCACGACACTGCTCGATGCGATGGAGGCTGCCGGCGCGTGGATCCCGTCCGACTGCAAGCGCGGCGAATGCGGCGCCTGCATCGCCAGCTACAGCGGCGGTCGGCCCATCCACCGCGACAACTGCCTCACCGAGGAACAGCGCCAGCATTCGATGTGTCCGTGCGTGTCCTGGGCGGCGTCGGACGAGGTGCTGACGCTGCAGCTCTGAGACCGGGTTCAAGCGGCCCCCGACCGCGTCAGGGGCTGCGCAGGATCTTGCGAGAGGTGCCGCACGAGCAGGTCGACGAACGCTCGAACCTTGGCGGACGCGCCGCCGACGCCGCTATGGACCACGTGGATGGGCCACGGCGCTTCTTCATGCTCGGCAAGCACGATCTCCAGCCGGCGCTCCGCCAGCTCCGAGGCGACCTGATAGTGGAACAACCGCGTGATCCCGGCGCCCAACGTAGCGGCGGCGACCGCGGCATCGTTGCTTGTCACGGTCAGCGCGGGGGATACGCGAACGTTCAGAGGTCCTTCCTCGGTGAGGAAGGACCAGTCCGGATCGGGCGACACGTTCTGCGCCGCGATGATCGTGTGACCGGCCAGCTCGGCGGGATGAGCCGGGCGGCCGCGCGCCGCGAGGTAGTCCGGGGAGGCGCAGAGCACCCGGCGCATCGACCCGACAGCCACGGCCGGCGTAACGACGTCGCGCATTTCGCGCACGTCGCGCACGTCGCGCACGCCGTGTGTGCCGCCGATGCGCACGGCGACATCCACACCCTCGTCGACCAGATCCACGACCCGGTCGAGGAAGTAGCCGGACACGGTCATCAGCGGGTACTGGGCGAGGAAATCGGCGATGCACGGCATCACGTGGGAGACGCCGAACATCGCCGGCGCCGTGACGCTCAGGTGGCCGCGCAACACGCTCTGCGTGCCGGCGGCCGACTCGTGCGCCTCGTTGACCTTGGCGAGGATGAGCCGGACATCGTCGAGGTAGCGTTGCCCGACGTCGGTCAGCCTCACGCTGCGTGTCGTCCGCAGCACGAGCTTCACGCCGAGGCGCTCCTCCAGCCCCGCGATGGCCCGCGATATCGTGGCCGGCGAGGTGCCCATGCGCCGCGCCGCGGCGGCGAAGTTCTGCTCTTCGGCGACCGCCACGAAGGCGCTCATGGCATGCATGCGATCCATGGTGGAGGCGTCAGCGGATGGGCGCCTGGCGAGACTGGCCCGACACGCTCCGTGGGAGGAAGTTCTCGAGCGCCAGGTTGAAGCGCTCGGGCGATTCGAGATAGGGCAGGTGGCCGCAGTCTTCGAGCACGACGGACGCGCAGTCGGGGATCAGCGACTGCAGCTCGTCGTGGCAGTACGCCGGCACGAGGCCGTCCTTCCCGCCGCGCAGCAGCAGCGTGGGGCTCCGGACGCCCGTGACTTCGGGGCGCTGGTCGGCGTCCATGATCTGCTGGAACAGCGCGCGGATGAACGCACCGTCGAGGGTCTCCAAGGAACGCATGAATCCGCGATGGATACGGCTGTCCTCGGGGACCGCCATCTGCGTGAGCAGGCGAGTCGCCCAGATGGCTTTTCCCTCGTCGCCGCGCAGCAACAGGTCGTACAGCGCGAAGCGGGCAGCCTCGTCCGCAGGAGACAGATGCAGGAACGCGTTGACCGCGATGGCGGCGCTCACGCGGTCGGGTGATCGGGCGGCGAGCTGGAGTCCGACACGCGCGCCCTTCGAGAGTCCGCACACGGCCAGTCGATCGATGCCGAGGTGATCGATCAGACCTTCGACCACGTCTCCGAAGTCGAGGAAGGGGATGCTCTTGCCTTCCGACTTGCCGTGCCCTGGCAGATCCAGGCAGATCACGCGTCGACGCGATGCGAAGTGCTGGCGCTGATAGGTCCAGTTGAGCGCGTTGCCGCCCAGGCCGTGGAGGAACAGCAGTGCGTCGCCCTCGCCCTCGCCCTCGCCCGCACCGCCGCCTGGGCCGTCATCGGTGAAGTGGATGCGGTGTCCATCGTGTTGGAAAAACATGGCGTCTCCGATGTCAGTGCATCAGCGGGTGTTGGCCCAGGAGCGCGGCGATCCATTCGACGAAGACGCGCACCTTGGCGGACAGGTGGCGGTTCTGCGGATACACCACGTGGACGGGCAGCGGATCGCTCGCCCATTCTTCGAGGATGGGGACGAAGCGCCCCTGCGCGATCATCGGCGCCATCAGGAAATCGGCCATCTGCACGATACCCAGTCCGGCGAGTCCCGCCGCCGTGTAGGCGCCGCTGTCGTTCAGCGCGATGACGCCGGGCAGGGAGATCTGGATGCGCTCGTCGCCCCGCGTGAAATCCCAATCGAACAGCCGGCCGGTGCGCGCGCCGAAGTAGTTCACGCAGCGGTGATGGATCAGCTCATCGGGATGCCCGGGACGTCCGTGGCGTTCGAGGTACTCGGGCGACGCGCAGGTCATGTAGCGCATCAGGCCGATGCGGCGCGCGATCAGGCTGGAGTCGTCGAGGTCCCCGGCGCGCACGGCGCAGTCCACGCCCTCCTCGATGAGGTCCACGGAGCGGTCGCTGCAGCCGAGTTCCAGCCGGATGTCCGGATAGCGCGCGTGGAACGCCGGCAGCGCGGGGATGATCACCTCGCTGGCCAGGCCGGTGGGCGCGTCGATGCGCAGCCGTCCCGACGGACTGCGGCGCGTGCGCGTGAGGGCCTCCTCAGCGTCGCGAACGTCGGCGAGGATGCGCTGGCAGTGCTCGTAGTAGACGGCGCCTTCCGCGGTCACGCTGACCTGCCGGGTCGTCCGGTGCAGCAGCTTGATCGACAGCGCGGACTCCAGCGCCTGGATCAGCGTGGACACGGTGGCCTTGGGCAGCTTCATGTGATCGGCGGCGCGCGTGAAACCGCCGGCATCGACCACCTGGACGAACACCTCCATCGCTTGGAACTTGTTCATGCCGCATCGTCGCGTGCGCCGCCGCGCGAGGGAATGCGCCGGTCGCGAAAGACTCAATTTCCAAATCCGGAAAGATGTGTGGCGGATGCTCCGACGCCGAAAGAGCCCCTCTCCCGCACTGCGGGAGAGGGAGTGATCGAGGGACCGCGCGCGACAGCGCGGCGTTACCGACAAGCGCTATCCGGCGTTGGTCAGACCAGCACGCAGTGCGCCACCGCGCCGAAGTGGCATCCGCTGCCCACCACGACGAACAGGTGCCAGATCCCGTGGGCATGGCGGCTGCAGCGCGGATTGGCGAAGAAGTAGGTCCCGGCGGTGTACGCGCCGGCCCCGGCGACGAACAGCGTGACGCAGGCCGCGGGCAGTTCCTGCAGCGCGGGGATGCAGACCATGGTCGCGAGCCAGCCGAGCGCGAGGTACACCTTGAGCATCGGTCGTTCGATGTCGCCCCACACGGTGCGCCGGATGCCCCACAGCGCAACGAGCCAGACGGTGGCCAAGGCGACCCAGCGCAGCCAGCCGTCGCCGGTGAGGACCGCGAAGGGCGTCATCGTTCCGGCGATCAGCAGGAAGATCGCGCCATGGTCCAGCCGGACCCACAGTCGCTGCTGCCGACCGCGGGTGCTGTGGCAGAGCGTGGAGGCCGCGAACAGTGCAATGAGCGCCGCGCCGAAGACGCAGACGACGGCGACGCGCCGCCCGCTGCCCGTGTCCAACGCCTGAAGCGCCAGCCACGCGACGGCGGGGAGCGCGGCCAGCAGTCCCAGGAAATGGGTGCCGGCGTTCAAGCGTTCGCCTGGGTACATGACCGCTTTCAGCGTCAGGAGGTCACCCAGCGTAGCCAGTTCATGTGACGCCACGTCGGGCGTCACGCCAACTCAATCCCGCAGCGTCTGCGACAGCATCTTTCGTACGCGCTCGAAGCGATCCGGATCGCTGTCCCGCAAGGTCTTCAGATCCTGCGCGACCCGTTCCAACCGATCTTCCGCCCCATTGGCCTTGAGCATCTCGATGTCCTCGCGCAGCTGCGCAAAGCGGGCGAGTGGCCCGTTCGGACCATCGGGGGCGCCTTCCGGATACAACACGTCCATCAGCGCCTGCACCGCGTCGGACAGCCGGCCGAGCTGCCTGCCGTAGCTGTGTTGCGAGACGATGCGCGCCTCGGTCTGCGGAGCGCTCGAATTGAACGCGTTGATGTTGTAGGTGATGGGCTGCGTGAGCTGGCTCGGCGCCAGCGTCAAAGCCCGGAAAGGCCAGCCGATCAGCTGCGAGACATCGAAGGATGGCAACGACGTGGTCATGCGGAACTCCCTGGGTGCGTGGTCACGACGGAGCCTACGGAGATCGTCGCGCGCGCGAATCCCTCATCGAGGGGACGCAGGGCTAAAGTGCCGACGCACACGCCGTCGCCCGATGACGTCGTCCGCCATTGAATACACGGACACCCGCCCATGATCACCTGCCACCTCCGCTACGTCATCGATCCGCTCAAGCTCAAGGAGTTCGAGCATTACGGGAAGCTCTGGATCCCGCTCGTCAGGAAGTTCGGCGGCGTGCACCACGGTTACCTGTTGCCCTCGGAAGGCGCCAACGACATCGCGCTGGCCTCGTTCTCGTTCCCGTCGCTGGCGGCCTACGAGGAGTACCGGATCAAGTCCTTCGACGATCCGGAATGCCAGGCCGCGTTCCGGTACGCCGAAGAGACGCGGTGCATCCTCCGATATGAGCGCACCTTCTTCCGGCCCGTGTTCGAGTAAGTCGGCGGGGCGGGTCCGCCGTCAGGTCGGAATCACGAACGCCCTCAACTCGACCATCAACCCGTCACGGAAGCGCCAGACGTCGGCGTAGGCGTTCTGGACCGGCTGGCCGTCCTCGTCCTTGCTTTCGATCGTCCCGAGCGCAATGACGATGTCCCGCTCCGCCACCAGTTCGGTTACGGTGAAGGTGGGCGCCTCGGCGTAGCCGGTCGACATCCATTGCCGGACGGCGGCCTTGCCGTTCAGCGTGTCTTCACCGACCGTCGTCCAGACGATGTCCTCGGCGCAGTACGCCAGGAATCCCTCGGTATCGCCTCGGGTGATGGCGGCGTTGGCGGCCGTCAAAGCGGCCTTGTTGCGATCGGACATGCAGGCTCCTTGGAGAAGAGGAGCCTCCTCAGGGCAAGCTGCGCGCCGCAGACTCGCAATGCAGGCCCGTCACGCCCAACGCCCGCGCGGCCGCGCAGGCGTTGATCGCGCCGGACACGGTCATCGAGCCCAGCAGCGCCCGTTTCAGTCGCTCGGCATCCGCGCCGGGCACCGCCGCGCGCAGCAGCGCGACCACACCCGTCGCATGCGCCGCCGCGAGCGAGCTGCCGGTGTCGATGTCGTAGCCGCCGCCGGGGACCGTCGTCAGCACCGATCGTCCCGGCGCGGCGAGCCAGCCTTCGGCGCCGGAGAGCTCTCCCGTGCTGGCCACGACCAGCGCGCCGGGCACCTCGCTCGGAAAGCCCTTGCCGAGCCGCCCCGGCGGCGCCGCCGCGACGAGCACCGCGCCGCGCGACTGCGCATGCTGGGCGAGCTTCGACAGCAGCGGGTCGCTCGGACCGCCGAGGCTCAGGTTGATCACGTCCGCGCCGTCGGCGATCGCCGCGCCCAGCGCCTGCGCCAGGGTGAACGAGTTGCAGCGCGCCGGCGCCGGCCCGGCGTCCGCGCCCGCACGCGCGACGTCCGTCCAGCAGGCGCGATAGCTCGTCATCACCGCGCCCGGCGCGACGCCGACGATGCCCTGCCGGTTGTTCACCTTCGCCGCGATGAGGCCCATCACCTCGGTGCCGTGGCGCTCCGGCACCGCGTCGACCTGCGCGCCGCCGCCGGCGACGTAGTCCCGCTGGCCCGAGACCTGTCCGAGCAGATCGGGGTGCCGCGCGTCGACGCCGGTGTCGATCACCGCAACCTTCACGCGTGCCCCGACGCTGACCTGCTGCAGGGCCGCCGTGGACATCTGCTGGAAGCCCTTCTGCAGACCGAAGTAGGGATCGTTGTAGAGGGCTGTCGGGGAAGACGTCCCCGGCGGTGGAGCGAGCGGCGGCGCAGGCGACGGAACGATCGCCGGTGTCGTTGTCGGCGCGGTTCCCGGCGCGGTCGGCGCGGGCGTCGGCGCCTCCAGCGCGGGGCCGCCCAGCGTCTCGAATTCGTTGAGCGGCTGCGCGAGCTTGACGCGTGCATCCTGGCGCAGGCGGGCCAGCACGACGTCGGCGTCATCGCCCTCGCTCAACGCGTAGAGCATGCAGCGCAGGTTCAGCGGCGCGATGGTCCACGCGGCCCGCTCACGGAGCTTGTACTCGCGGGCGAGCGCCTCGGACATCGCCATGGCCCGCGCGCTCCCCGCGTAACCCGCCATCCGGCGGTAGTCGCCGCGCGCCGATCCGCCGGCGCCCGGCAACGGTTCGCCGCGGTCTTCGACGGCCAGGATGATGAGGCGGCCTTCCGGCGTCGCCGACGTTGCCGACGTTGCCGGCGATGCGGCGGGTGCCGTCGGCGTGGTCGACGCGATCGACGACGTCGCGGGCGCGGCCGTTCCCGTGTCTGCCGCGACGGTCTCGGCGCGTGCCGCGAGGCTCAACGCGAGCGCCGCCGTCAAGGCGGCCAAGGTCGAAGCGACAAGACCGAGACCGCGAGCGATCGAAGCAGGCATCGCTCAGCGCCCCGGTGCCGCGGCGCCGACCGGCTCCGCGAGCAGCACGCCCGGTTCCGCGCGCAGCCGCTCCACCATCGCGGGGACGGCCTCCACCGGCGCCGGCTGGAGCGGCGCCAGCAGCAGGCTGCTGGCGTCCTCGTCCGCGCCGACGATCCTCAGGCCGTGGTGCGTCAGCACCTGGCGCAGCCGGCCCATGTCGACGCGCTCCTCAGGCACCAGCCGGACGACCGCGCCGGCGGGCAGCACGGCCGGCTGGCTCAGCGTCACGTAGTCGGCAGGCGGATGGCCGTCGGTCCACAGGCGCAGACCGAGCACGCACATCGCGACCGCCTGCACCGCCACCGCCGCCGTCAGCCAGCGCGTGAGGCGCGAGCCGCCATCGTTGGCCGACGAACCGCGAGCGCCTTCCACCGGCGTCACCGGACCCGCGTCGCGATCGCGCGCCCACAGGCGGTCCAGACCGGCCTGGATGGCGGCCTCGTCGGCGTCTGCAGCGCCCGCCGCGTGCGGCGCATCCTGCATGCCGCGATGGATGTTGCGCTGGAGCTCCAGCTCCTCGCGGCAATGCGCGCAGTGCGGCAGATGCGCCTGCACCAGGCGGCGCTGCTCGGGCGTGGCCGTGCCGGCCACGACCCAGGCGATCGCGTCCCACACCTGGCGGTGCTCGTTGGGTTGGCCCAGGGCCGGATCGCCTGCAGGACTGTCGGGACCCGCGAAGCGGTCGGAGGGAGCATCGTGGGAAGTCATCGGATCGGTCCTTCAGTGCCGCTGGCCGGGGAGATCTCGCCGCCCAGCTCGGGCAGCACGTTGCGCAGCCGCACGCGCGCATGGAACATGCGGGCCTTCACGGTGCCGGTGGCGCAATTCATGATGCGGGCGATGTCCTCGCAGGTCTCGCCCAGGTAGTACGCCAGCTCCAGCGTCACCCGCTGTTCCACCGGCAGCGCGGCCAGGCCCCGCGACACCCAGTCGCGCAGCTCGCGGTCGACGGCCTCGTTGACGCGGGGCTCGGCCATCGCCAGCTCGGTCTCGTTCACCGAGGACGCGTTGATCTCCTGCGCCGTCACGCCGTCGCGCAGCGCCTTCAGCATGCAGCGGTAGGCGATGCCGTGGATCCAGGTCGAGACCCGCGACTCGCCGCGGAAGTTGCCGGCGGTGCGCCACACGATCCACAGGGTGTCGTTGACGACCTCCTCGGCCAGGTCGGGCCGGCCGCAGCTGCGCAGCACGAAGCGCGACAGCCGCGGCTGGCAGTGCCGGTACAGCTGCTCGAAAGCCGACCGGTCGCCGGCCGCGGCGGCCTGCAGCCAGACACGCAGACGCGACTCGGCGGCCGTGTCCGCTTCATTCGGAACAGGTTGAAACATGGGCGACTGATTTCTGCAGAAGTGTCCCTCATGGGTGCCAGAATCGCCGCCGATGGTTGCCGTGCCCCCAAAAAAACTCGACCGGGCCTTCGCCCGAACCCTCGCCCTCCTGGCGTCGGGCCTCGTCGCGTCGGGGGCCGCCAGCGCCCAGAACTGGGGCGGCACGGTGTCGGTCGTGTCGGAGCGCGTGTCGCGCGGTATCAGCCTCAGCGGCGATGAACCGGGCGCCACCGCCGACCTGTACTACCGCGACGACCGCAACTGGAGCCTGGGCCTCGGGCTGGGCTCCATGCACATGCGCAACGGGGCGAAGGCGGAGGCGATCCTCTCCGCGACGCGGTGGTGGCAGATCGACGACAGGCGCGTGGTGACGCTGTCCGGGGCGCATTACGCCTACGCCGGCGGCGGCAACGCGGACCGGCTGCGCTACAGCGAGCTGTCGCTGGGCGGGCTGTGGGACGCGGCGGAATGGGGGCAGTGGGGCGCGACGGTGTCGGTGTCGCCGGACCTGGCGGCGTACTCGTCGTGGGGCTACCTCGGCCATCGCGGCGCGACCATCGCGGAACTGACCTGGCACCGGCGCCTCGTCGACGCGCTGGCGGCCGACGTGGGCTGGGGCATGGTCTCGAACTGGGGCCACGGCAGCGGCTCCTACCGCTTCGCCAACGCTGGGTTGGCGTACACCGTCGGGGACTGGCGCTTCAGCGTGTCGCGGCTCTACAGCTCGCTGCCGCAACGCGGCGACCCGTCGCTGCAGCGCTGGGTCGCCGGGGTGGCCTGGTCGTTCTGAGACCTCGATCGCTGACATCCTCTGACTGCCGAGTCTGCTGGCCCTCACCCCCGCCCTCTCCCGCAAGCGGGAGAGGGAGTGAGAATGCACCGAGCCATCCGCAGCAGGAGCTGGAGCAGGGGCGAGCCATCCCGAGCAGGAGCACTGGGGTGGCCCCCTCTCCCGCACCGCGGGAGAGGGTGGGGGTGAGGGCCAGCGGCCTCACGCAGTCAGCCGGACTGCTGCTCGAGGAACCGCTGCGCATCGAGCGCCGCCATGCAGCCCGTGCCGGCGCTGGTGATCGCCTGCCGATAGACGTGGTCCTGCACGTCACCGGCCGCGAACACGCCCGGCACGCTGGTCATCGTGGCAAACCCCTCCGACCCGCTGCGCGTCAGCACATAGCCGTCGCGCAGCTCGATCTGGCCGCGGAAGATCTCCGTGTTGGGCTTGTGACCGATCGCGATGAAGCAGCCCTGCAGCTTCACATCCGTCGTCGCGCCGTCCTGCGTGCTCCTGATGCGGACGCCGTTCACGCCGCCTGCATCACCGAGTACCTCTTCCAAGGTATGGAACACATGCAGCTCGATCTTGCCCGCCTTGACCTTGTCCATCAGCTTGTCGACCAGGATGGGCTCCGCGCGGAACTTGTCGCGACGATGGATCAGATGCACCTTGCTGGCGATGTTGGACAGGTACAGCGCTTCCTCGACGGCCGTGTTGCCGCCGCCGACCACGCAGACGTCCTGCTCGCGATAGAAGAAGCCGTCGCAGGTGGCGCAGGCGCTGACGCCGCGGCCCATGAAGGCTTCCTCGGACGGCAGTCCCAGGTATTGCGCCGAAGCGCCGGTGGCGAGGACCACCGCGTCCGCCGTGTAGACCGCGCTGTCGCCGGTCAGCGTGAACGGCCGCCTGGAGAAGTCGACGCTGTTGATGTGATCGAACACGATCTCGGTCTGGAAGCGTTCCGCATGCTCCTGGAAGCGCTTCATCAGCTCCGGACCCTGCACGCCCATCACGTCGGCCGGCCAGTTGTCGACCTCGGTGGTGGTCATCAACTGACCCCCTTGCGCGATGCCGGTGACGAGCAGCGGTTTCAGGTTGGCGCGGGCGGCGTAGAGCGCGGCGGTGTAGCCGGCGGGGCCCGAGCCGAGGATCAGCAGGGCGGTGTGGCGTTGGGGGAGGCTCATGTCGGTTCTGCTCGGCGTGTCTTGACGTGGCGGATCACAGCTTGGCGCGGTCCAGGCGCTGGGCGAATTCATCGGCCGGCAGGAAGCCGATCGTGCGCGCGGCGGCGAGTTCCTTCCCCTGCGGATCGAAGAACAGGATCCCCGGCGGGCCGAACAGCTGGAAGCGCTTGAGCAGCGCCTTCGCCTCGGCGCTGTTGGCCGTCACGTCGGCCTGCAGCAGGCGCGCGTTGCGCAGCCGCGTGGCGATGGCGGGGTCGGAGAAGGTGAGGTGCTCCATCTCCTTGCAGGCGACGCACCAGTCGGCGTAGAAGTCCAGCATCACCGGACGGTCCGAGGAGGCGAGCGCCGCGTCCAGCTGCGCCACCGTGGTGATGCGCTCGAACGCGGGCGCCTGGCCGGGACGCGAGGCGGCTTCGGCGCTCGCCATCGGCAGACCGCCGACGGAGGTCCGCGCCAGATGACGCAGCGGCATCAGCACGCTGTCGCCGCCGGAGAGCGCGCCGCCGATCATCGCGGCGGACCACAGCGCAACCAACGCACCGCCTGCCTTGAGGGCGCGGGGCCGTCCGGATTCGAAGGCGCCCAGGCAGATCGCCGCGATCAGCGCGACGGCGCCGATCAGGAACATCAGCGCGCCGGTCGGCAGCACCGGCGAGACCAGCCACAGCGCGACCGCGATCAGCAGCAGGCCGAAGAAGGTCTTCACATGCTCCATCCAGCGGCCCGCGCGCGGCAGCAGCGTGCCGGCGGACAGCCCGAGCAGCAACAGCGGCACGCTCATGCCGCAGGCCAGCGCGAACAGCGCGGAGCCGCCCAGCACCACGTCGCGGGTCTGGCTGATGTAGACGAGCGCGCCGGCCAGCGGCGCCGCGACGCAGGGTCCGACCAGCAGCGCCGACAGCCCGCCCATCAGGAACACGCCGACATGCTTGCCGCCCTTGATCTGGTTGGAGGCGTTGTTGACGCGGTCCTGGATGAAGCCGGGCATCTGGAATTCCCAGACCCCGAACATCGACAGCGCCAGCACCGACAGCAGCAGCGCGAAGCTGCCGAGCACCCAGGGGTTCTGCAGCGCGGCGGCGAAGCCGGAGCCGAGCAGGCCGGCGACGATGCCGGCGGTGGTGTAGACCATCGCCATGCCCAGCGAGTACGCGACGGCGAGCGAGAAGCCGCGCGCCCGCGAGACCGGCGCGCCCTGGCCGACGATGATCGACGACAGGATCGGGAGCATCGGCAGCACGCACGGCGTGAAGGAGAGCAGTAATCCGCCGAGCAGGAACATGCCGACGACGCGCAGCAGGCTGCCGGACTGGAGCGCGGCGGCGCTGCCGTCGACGGGGGCCTGATCGGCGGCGGTCGATGTGGCCGAGGTCGACGGGCCTGTCGCCGACGTCGCGGCGGAGGCTCCCGGAGACGTCGACGCCGTCGGCGCGGCGGGGCTGCCGGAACCCGTCGGCGCGGCGTCCTCGATCGGCGCCGAGAGCGCGTCCGGCTGGGCCTCCCAGCGAGCCTTGAGCAGGCCGTCGCCGCCGCGCTCCAGGTGCACCAGCGCCTGCTGCGGCGGATAGCAGAGCCCGCGATCCGCGCAGCCCTGATAGCGCACGGTCAGCGTCTCGGGCACGGCGCCCTGCGGCAGCGGCTGCACGACGCGGATGGCGTCGGCCCACAGCGTCATGTTCTTGTTGAAATTCGGATCGAAGACCGTCTTGCCGGCCGGCAGTCCCGGCGCGGGCAGCGCGGCGCCGTCGGCTTCGATCGCGAAGCGCTCGCGGTACAGGTGGTAGCCGGCCGCGATGTCGAATTCGACGACCACGTTGCCGGCGACCCCGCCGTCGGCGGGCGCCTGGATGCGGGCCCGGCCCGGGAAGGCCTGGGTGGGCTCCAGGAACGCCGGTTGATCGACCGCCGCGAGGGCGGGCCCGGGGGCGGTGACGGCCAGCGCGAACGCGGCCGCCGCACCGGCGAGGAAGGTGGTGAGCAGTCTCATGGCGAGGTCGGAAGTGGGATCAGTTGTTCGGGGTCGTGCGTGCGGACCTGGCCATCGGCGTCGACGAGCAGGAAACCGACGCCGGGCGTGCTGAGTCGGGAAGGGGCGGGGGCGCCGATCAGCATGGCCATCGTGGCCAGCGCGCCGGCGGCGACGCACAGCGGCGCAACGACGCTGACGGCCTGCCAGTGGCGGACCGGCTGGCCGCTGCGCGGATCGAGGATGTGGCAGCAGCGGCGGCCGTCGCGGGTGATGAAGAAGCGCTCGTAGTCGCCGCTGGTGGCGAGCGCGCCGTAGCGGACGGGGATGCGGGCGCAGACCTCGTCCTCGCGGCGCGGATGCCGGATCGCGAAGACCCAGGGCTGGCCGTCGGGACGCGGGCCGACGACGCGGATGTCGCCGCCGAGGTTGACGAAGCCGTGGCGGATGCCGAGGCCGCGCAGCACGGCGACGGCGCGATCGGCGGCGTACTCCTTGCCGATGCCGCCGAAGTCGATCTCCATGCCGGCCTGCGGCAGCGCGATGGTGCGGCCGTCCCACTGCGCGCGGTGCCAGCCGACGCGCTGGAGCTGCACGGCCAGCGCGTCCCGCGTGGGTTCGCGGCCGGCCTTGAAGTCCCAGATGCGGCGCAGGCAGCCGCTGGTGATGTCGAAGAGGCCGTCGCTCTGCCGGTGCAGCTCGGCGGCGAAGTTCAGCAGCTGCGCCGTCTCGTCGTCGACCGCGACGGCGTTGCGGCCGGCGCGGGCGTTGATCGCGGAGATCACGCTGTCCTCGCGATAGCGCGAGTACTTGCGCTCGATGCGGCGCACCTCGGCCTCGGCCGCCTCACAGGCGTCGGCGGCCGCATCCGGCGCCGCGCCGCCGAGCACGATCTCGTTGGGGGACGCCATCGCGGTGAAGGCATGGCGGTGCACGGACCACATGGGGCGCTCGTCGTCTCGTTGATGGATGGCGTTCGTCGGTCCGGGGCGTCGCCCTGTTCGTCAGAACCTGTGGGAGAGCCCGACCTGCAGCCAGTCGGCCTGGAAGCGGTCCAGCCCCGGCGAGCCGCTGCCGCCCAGTCGCCACGAGGCGCGCTGTTCGTAGTGCTCCAGGCTCAGGTCGGCGGTCCAGTTCGGCGCGATGTCGTAGGCGACCTTCATCCCGACGGTGACGGCGCCGAAGGCGGAGAGACGCTGGTCGGGGGACAGGTATTGCGGCGAGGTCGCCGTGTAGCCGGGCGGCAGCGGTGCGCCGAGGGCGGCGTCGTAGACCGGGTCGTAATAGAACTTCGCCGCGCGCTGCGTCGTGTAGCGCAGCGACGGGGTCAGCGTCCAGCCGCCGGACAGGGGCTGCACCCACGCCGATTCCAGCGTGTTGGCGCGCACGCCGAAGCTGTCGGCGTAGTAGCGCCAGCTGCTGCGCAGCGTGGCCTTCCAGTCGGTGAAATGGTGGTTCCAGCGCGTCATCAGCGTGTACTGCTCGCGCCGGTCGGGACGACGGTCGGGGAACTTGTACGGGTCCGAGTACATGCCGTGACCCCAGTTCGCACCGAGACTGAGCTGGACCAGGTCCACCGCCGTCCAGGCCTGCGTCACGCCGACGGTCAGCTGCGTGGTGTTCCGGCCGCGGCTGAGTGTGGGATCGTCGGAGGAACCGATCCAGTCGTCGCTGAAGGCCGCGCCGATGTTCCAGGTGGTGTTGTTGTCCTCGCTGGAGCGGCGGTAGCCGGCGGAGACGGTGCGCGAGCGGTAGTCGTGTTCGGTCGAGTACGCGGCGCCCAGCGACCAGGCGTCGCGGTCGTTGTAGCGGGTGACCTGGACGTCGCCGGCCTTGCGGGTCTCGTCGAGCCGCGAGGCGCCGGAGACGGCGCTGTGATAGCGCGGCGACGCGCCGGAGACGCTGTCGTTGACGAGCGAGCCTTCGACCGACCAGCGGCCGGCGACCGGCACCATCAGGTAGACCGACGGGGCGGTGACCTTGATCCGGTCGAAGCCGGGCTGGCGGTCGCGGTAGTGCAGCAGCTTGACGGACATCTCCGCCTGTTCGGGCGGTGTCTCGGCGAGGGCCGGGGCCTGCAGGCCGGGCAGCAGCATCGCCGCGGCCAGCACGCCGCCCCAGGTGCTCCGGCTGCCGCCGGCGTTCGCGTTGGTGTCCACGGTCATGTCGGGGGTCAGGTCGTCCTCAGTTGCAGCCACAACCACCTCCTCCGACGCCGTTGCCGCCGGACGCGTTTTCCTTGCTCGTGTAGATGTGCTGCGCGAAGCGGTCGCCGAGGACGTCGCCGCCCATCGTCATCTCGGGACGGGCGAGGGCGCCCTTCTCCCAGGGTTGGGGCGGCTGCATGGCGCAGCCGGAACTCGCGAGCGCGATCAGCGCGCCCACGGCGGCCATCGCGCCGCGCGCACGGCGGCGCGGGAGGGAAACTGCTCTCATCGGGATCTCCTTCAAGACTTCTTCAGCGCAGCGGCGATGCGCGCTTCGAGGTCGGCTTCGTCCTCTTCACGGAAGCCGCTGTGCTGCAGCAGCACGCGACCGTCAGGACCGAGCAGCACCGAACTCGGCATCGCCCGCACACCGACCCGTTTGGCCGAATCGCCCTTCGGATCGAAACCCAGCGAGACGCTGGCCGGCACCTCCTTGAGGAAGGCCATCGCATCCGCGCGGCTCGCGTCCAGATTCACCGCGACGATGCGCAGACCCTGCGGGCCGTACTTCGCCTGCATGCGGTTCATCCACGGGAAAGACTGGCGGCACGGGCCGCACCACGAAGCCCAGAAGTCGACGTAGGTCACCTTGGCCTTGCCGTCGTGCAGCGTCAGCGGCGCGCCGTCTGCGCTCGGGACAGTTGTGACGGGGAGAGGCTGGCCGACCTCGGCCGCTTGCGCATCCGTCGGGGCCGAAGACAGGACCGCCGCAGTCGCGATGGCAGTCAGCGCCAGCGGGGTCGCCTTGACGAAGGCCGAACGGACTGCACGACGCCAAGCGCGGGCACTCCACGACGCAGGGGGCATCCCTCCGGGAACCCCCAGCATCATTCCGGCCCCAGCAGCACCCGCTGCCTGCTCGTTCTTCGATGCGCTCGCGGTCTGCTCGAATGCCTTGGCCACATCGCTCGACAGATGCACGGCACCCTCTTGGCCCCCTCTCCCGCACCGCGGGAGAGGGCGGGGGGTGAGGGCTGGGCTCGTCGCAGTGCGGCGACGCCACAGGATCAACGCAGAGAGCGCTGCCATCACCAGCAGCAACGGATCGGCCGCACCGGTGCCGGAACCGATCGTGCAACCACCGCCGCCGCTGTTCGACGATTCGGTGCTGCGCGGCGCGCCGCGCAGCGCGATGGTCGCCGTGGCCGGCGTCATGTCGCCTTGCACGGTGAGCGTGCCGGTGTCAGTGCCGGTCGGCGCCGAAGCCGCGGTGCCCGCACCCAGCCAGCGCAGCGTGACCTGGCAGTTCGCACCGGGCTGCACGGTGAACGGCGCCGCGCCGCAGGCGTTGGTGCCGCCGGCATCGATCGTGAAGCGGGCACTGTCGACGCTCAGGGCGCTGATGTGCAGGACGCCGGCGCCGCTGTTGGTCAGCGTCAGCGGCCGACCGTTCGTGTCCGTCGGTCCGAAGTCGAGCGAGGTGGCGGACAACTGCAGGGCCGGTTGCGGCGGAGCCGCACCGACGCCGGTCAGCGTCAGCGGGGCGGGCAGCGAGGCGTTGTCGGCGACGACCGCAGCCGTGGCCGCACGCGTGCCGACGCCGCGCGGGCTGAAGCCGATGGCGAGGTCGCAGCTGCCGCCGACCGCGAGCGCGGCACCGGCCGTGCAGGTGGACGTCGTGTCGACGCGGTAGTCGGCGGCGGCATCGCCGGCGAAGGCGAAGCTGCCCAGCGTGGCGGCGACGTCGCCGGTGTTGCTCAGCGTGAAGTGCTTGAGACCGCCGTCGGCGCCCATGGTGACGGTGCCGAAGTCGGCGCTGGTCGCCGCGGTCCAGACCAGGATCGGGGTGTTGGCGAGGACACCGCTGCCGCTCAGCGCGACCGCCTGCGGGGACGCCGCGGCGTTGCTCGTCAGCGCGAGCGTACCGGTCGCTGCGCCCGCGCCGGTGGGCACGAAGCTGACGTTGACGGCACAGGTGCCGCCGGCAGGCACGCCGCCGCTGCAGGTGTCGGTGGTCGAGAACGGGCCGGTGGCGGCGATGCCGCTGAAGGTGAGCGCGGCGTTGCCGGTGTTGGAGACGGTGACGGTCTGCGCGGTGCTGGTCTTGCCGACGGACAGGGCGCCGAAGGTGAGCGCCGTGGTCGACAGCGAGGAGACCGGGGTGGGTTGCGCCTGGCCGGTGCCGGTCATGGCGATGTTGACGTTGGCGGTGGCGTTGTTGGCCGTGGGCGCGATCGCCGCGACGGCCAGCGTGGCGGCGCGGGCACCGGTCGCGGTCGGGGCGAAGGTGGCGGTGACGGTGCAGTTGGCGCCGACAGCCAGTGGCGTGCCGACGGCGCAGCTGCCGCCGCGGGTGAAGTCGCCGGCGTTGGCGCCGGTGATGCCGATGCTGCTGAAGTCCAGGGACGCGGTGCCGGTATTGCTCAGCGTGACGGTGCGCGCGGCGGAGGCGCTGGCCAGGGGCTGGTTGCCGAAGGCGAGGGTGGTGGCGTCGGCGGAGAGCACCGCCGTCAAGGTGACGTTGGCGGTGCCGCTGAGCGCGATGGGAATAGGCGTGGAGATGCCGTTGTGGCTGAGGGTGAGCGCGCCGCTGCGCGCGCCGGCGGCGGTGGGCCGGAAGACGACGCCGACGGTGCAGCTGGTGCCGGCAGGCACGGAGGTGCCGCAGGAGCCACCCTGGACCGCGAAGTCGCCGCTGGCGACCGCGGAGAGGTTGCCGAGCGCGGCGAGGCGGCTGGCGCTGACGGTGAGGGTGGAGACGGCGCTGGTCGCGCCGACGGCGGTCTGCGCGAAGCTGATCGAGGAGGGCGAGTTGCCGAGGTAGGCGGCGATGTTGGCGATGTCGGTGGCGGAGACGGCGCCGCCGACGCCGGCCATCTGCGGGATGGTGTTGATCGCGTTCTGGATCATCGCGGGGTTGTTGCGGCCGCGGTCGACGACGGCCGTGGAGGCCACCGTGTGGCAGGCGGCGCAGACCTGCGAGAAGCGGGCCTGGCCGGCGACGGGGTCGGCGGCGAAGGCGGGACCCGCGAGGACCGCGGCCGTGATCGCAAGGGTCGCGACGATCGCGCCGGGAAGGGCGCTGCGCAAGGGAAGGGTCATGGCGGAAGCCTCGTCAGGATGAAGAGAGAGGGGGTGTGAGCAGCGGAAGCAGCGTCGGCGCCGCGAGCAGCCAGCAGGCGTTGAAGCCGGCGTGCCAGGCGATGCAGCGGGGGAGCGAGCGATGTCGTCGATAGCTGAGACCGATCCACCACGCCGGCCCGGCGGTGGCGAGCGCGAGCAGCATCGAGGGAAGCGCCGGCGCGGGCGTGACGACGGCGAGCACGATGGCGTGCGCGGCGCCGAAGGCGAGCGCGGTGAGCACGACGGCATGGCGCCGCGCGGCGGCGGCGCGCGCGGTCGACAGCCGCTCCTGGAGGCCGAGCCGGAAGAGGATCTCTTCGAAGCAGGGCACGAGCAGGAGCTGCCGGAGAACGACGTCCCAGGGGATCGGGACGGGGAAGAGGAACGGCATGGGCGCGGCGGAATATCACGCAGGGGTTCTGCGTAGGTGCCGGCGCGCGTGAGAAAGGTTGCGAAGGGGCGGGGGCGTTACGAGTTGGTCACAAACGGGAGACGTGGCCGACTCAGAGCAAGGCGGCCAGCAGTCGGCGGTTGTCCGCGCAGGTCGCGCGGAACGCCGCGCTGATGCGCGGATCGGCGGCCGCGGCTTGCCAGAACGCCAGTGCGGCGCCGGCCGCGGCCTCCCAGGCCGTGGCATCGGCCGAGGTCGGACGCGCAGGCACGTAGCGCCTCGTCGGCAGGGTGCCGTCGCGGGCCGGCGCATAGACCATGGGCAGCATGTCGTAGGCCGGTGCGAGTCCGAAGCACGCCGCGCCGTCGCGCTGAACGGGGCGGAACGAGAGGTTGCCGTCGTGCATGTCGTCGTTGGCGATCAGCCGGCCGAAATGCCAGAGGCGTTCGATGAGGGTCAGGTCATGCATGCTGAGCCAGCCACCCTGCACCAGAGGCTTCGCAGCCTCGTGCCAGGGAAGGCCGGCGCTGCCGACGAAGGCCGCGTTCAGCGAGAACCAGGACACCAGCGCCGAGCGCCCCAGTTCGCCGTGGCGGTCGAAGCGCTCCACTTCCAGGAAGGTGCGCCCGCCGTGGAGATGGACGGAGGACGCCGCCGCCGGCACGCGGAGATGCGAGGACAGCGTGCGGCCGGCGAGGTATTCGCAGACCAGCAGGTCGGACCAGCGCTGCGTGGCGGCGGAGCCGTCGGTGCCGGAGAACTTGACGAGCACATGCTGGGACGAGCCGTCGGCCCGCAGGCGGACGGCCGTGAACTTGGGGAACTCGCCGCCCGCCGACGAGCCGGGGATGCCGTCGGAGAGGATGAGGCGTGCCAGCGACGGGTAGGCGTTGGGGACGTCGGCATCGGTGATCCCGGGCGGAATGCGACCGTCGGCCACTCGGCGGAGGTGCTCCTGCCACTGCGCGTGCGCCTGCTCGCCGATCAGCAGATTGCCGGGTGCGTCGCTGCCCAGCAGCGAGATCGCGTGCAGCGCGTCGTCGTCCGACCACGCATTCGGGTCCTCGCCGATCTGCAGCAGCGGGGCGTAGTAATGCGCGAAGTAGCGTCCGAGGAATCCCTGCGGCCGCATGTCCTGCAGCGGATAGGGCAGGCCGTCGAAACGGCCCTCGCGCATGTCGGCGTCGAGCGGCCAGTCGAAGGGCGCCAGGAACTCCACGACGGCGCCCTCGGGATGCAGCAGGTGCATGTCCGCGATCCGGTGCGCCTGACCGTCGAGATCGACGCGGGGAGTCGGCGAACGGCTTGATCGACGGCGTCATGGGGGCCCTCACGGAAGTGGAAGGCAACCATCTTGAAGAGACGTCGACGCCGATGCGATGACTCAAACTCGTCGTCTTTCGAGCAACTCCCACTTGTTTGAGGAGTCGCCATCGCGAGGACGAGTGGGCGGCGGTGTCAGGTGTTGCCGCGCTCGCCGGTCATCCCTGCGGCTTCGTGGAGATCCACGGTCCGCGAGCCGTGGAGGGCATTCACTCCAGGTAGTGCCCCATCCGCTTGCGCTTGGTCTCGAGGTAGCGCTCGTTGTGCGGATTCGCCGCGATGCGCAGCGGCACCAGCGCCTCGACCTCGACGCCGCCCGCCACCAGCGCGTCGCGCTTCTGCGGGTTGTTGGTGATCAGCCGCACGCTCTTCACGCCCAGCAGGCACAGGATGTCGATGGCGTCGGCGTAGTCGCGTTCGTCCTCGGCGTGGCCCAGGCGCAGGTTGGCATCGATGGTGTCGACGCCGGCTTCCTGCAGCGCGTAGGCGCGCAGCTTCTCGACCAGGCCGATGCCGCGCCCCTCATGGCCGCGCATGTAGATGACGATGCCGCCCTCGTCCTTGAGCAGGTCCAGCGCGCCCTGCAGCTGCGGACCGCAGTCGCAGCGCAGCGACTGGAAGACGTCGCCCGTCAGGCATTCGCTGTGAACACGCAGCAGGCCGCCGCGCTCCTGCAGCGGGCCCACCGACAGCACCAGGTGCTCCGAGCCCGTCGCCGGGCTGCGGAAGGCCCGCGCCTGGAAGTCGCCCAGCGTGGACGGCAGGTGCACCACTTCCCACTCGGTCGCCCCTTGCGTCCCCAACGGGATCTTCTCGCAGTGATTCACAGCCATCTCTCCAGCTTCGCCTCGGCGTCCTCGCGGACCGCCGGGTCGTGTCGTTCTTACGGTCGTCCGTCCATGTCGTGCGATGCGCGCCCGTCGAGGCGACGGCGCGCACGTGCAAGTCCAGCAATTTAACCCGTCTCAGGGAAAACGCGCTGTCCCGGGGTGGAGAGCCCTCTCGGTCGCCGGGGCCTGGGCATGCAAAATCGGCCGCACCGACACCGCCCCTGGGACGCCCATGACCGCTCTCCCGCCCGCCGCCGCGCCGGCGCCGGATCCATCGCATCCACCGATGGCGACGCTGCCCACCCCGCGCTTCGACGAATTCCCGCGCTACGAGGCGCTGACGCAACTGCTGTTCAGCTATGCGCAGGCCTGTCCCAACCTGGTGTCGGTGCGCTCGCTCGGCAAGAGCTTCGAGGGCCGCGAGATCTGGGTCCTGATCCTGACCAACACCGCGACCGGCGTCGACGTCGAGAAGCCCGCGTTCTGGGTCGACGGCAACATCCACGCCGCCGAGCTGACCGCCTGCACCACCTGCCTGTACTACCTGCACGAGCTGCTGAGCAAGTACGGCACCGACCCGCAGGTCACGCACCTGCTGGACACGCGCACGATCTACATGGTGCCGCGCCTGAACCCGGACGGCGGCGAGCTGGCGCTGGCGGACCGGCCGCGGCACATCCGCTCGTCGACGCGGCCTTATCCGTTCGACGAGGAGCCGGTGGAAGGCCTCAGCGTCGAGGACATCGACGGCGACGGCCGCATCCTGACGATGCGGGTGGCCGATCCGCACGGCGGCTACAAGAAGCATCCGGACGATCCGCGGCTGATGGTGCCGCGCCAGCCGGGCGAGTTCGGCGGCGAGTACTACCGCCTGATGCCCGAAGGCCTGGTCATCAACCACGACGGCTTCAGCATCAAGGTCAACCGCGACAGCGAAGGCCTGGACCTGAACCGCAACTTCCCCGCCGGCTGGCGGCAGGAGTTCGAGCAGGTGGGCGCCGGTCCGTACCCGACCAGCGAGCCCGAGGTGCGCGCGATGGTGGACTTCATGGTCGGCCACCCCAACATCGGCGCGGCGATCAGCTTCCACACGCACAGCGGCGTGATCCTGCGGCCCTGCGGGACGCGCAGCGACGACGAGATGCCGCCGGAGGACCTCTGGGCCTTCCAACGCTTCTCCAAGCTCGGCGAGCAGCACACCGGCTACCCGGCGGTGAGCATCTGGCACGAGTTCAAGTACCACCCCAAGGAAGTGATCACCGGGACGCAGGACTGGGTGTACGAGCACCTCGGCGCCCTGTTCTGGGTGGTGGAGCTCTGGTCGCCCAACAAGGAGGCGGGCATCACCGGCTACAAGTGGATCGACTGGTTCCGCGACCATCCGGTGGAGGACGACCTCAAGCTGCTGAAGTGGAGCGACGAGCACTGTGGCGGCAAGGCGCACGTCGAGTGGACGTCGTTCATGCACCCGCAGCTGGGGCCGGTGGAGATCGGCGGCTGGGACAAGATGAACTTCTGGCGCAATCCGCCGCCGCATCTGCGCGAGCGTGAGGCGGCCAGGTTCCCGGCATGGATGAACCAGATCGCGCTGAGCCTGCCGAAGCTGGAGCTGCTGCGCACGGAGGTGAGGGCGCTGGGGCCCGATACCTGGCGCGTGCGGATGGCGGTGGGCAACAGCGGCTGGCTGCCGGCGTATGTCACCAAGCAGGCGCTGGCGCGCAAGCAGACTCGCGGCGTGATGTTCGAGATCTTCCTGCCGGTCGATCCGGAGGTCGGGCTGGTCAGCGGCAAGCCGCGCATGGAAGGCCCGCAGCTGGAAGGGCATGCGCCCAAGCAGACGCAGCTGGCGTTCCTGCCGGAACGGGACATCACCGGCGATCGCGCCTACGGCGAGTGGACGGTGAGAGCGCCGAAGGGAACGCGGATCAGCCTGGTCGCGTGGGCGGACCGGGCGGGCACGGTGAGGACCGAAGTCACGCTCGATTGACGCTGGTCGTCCTGCATCGACCGCAGCCCTCACCCCTGCCCTCTCCCGCAAGCGGGAGAGGGGGCAAGAAGAGCGCCGGTCGGACTCCCTCTCCCGCTTGCGGGAGAGGGCGGGGGTGAGGGCCAGCGGCCGTCGCAGTACGTCAGTGCTTCTGCTCGTTCTTGTCCTGCTCGGCGGCGGCGAGGACCGCCTCGCGCCAGAGACGAGCGGGAATGAAGGTCCGCAGCTGTTCCATGGCGCGCTCGATGAGCGCCGGATGCAGCTCATGGCCGACGTTCGGGAGCACGTCCGCCGTGATGTCCGCGCCCAGCGACATCAGCTCGCGCGCCGCGTTCAGCAGCGCGGGGTAGGGCAGCTCGCTGTCATCCTTGCCGTGCAGCAGATGGATGGAGACATCCTTGGGCGCCTGCTGCGGCCAGTAGGCATACGCCCCACCGAACGCAAGCACGCGACCGGCCAGCGCCTCTTCCTGCTGAAGCGCTTCCAGCGCCAGGATCGCGCCCTGCGAGAACCCGCCCAGCGCCACCCGACCCCATTCCAGGTCGAGCTTCTCCGCCCAGCCGCGCACCAGCGCGATCAGCGTCGGCACCGCCTCGGTCAGACGCGCGGCCTTGGCCGCATCGTCGCCCTGTTCCGAGTACCACTGGTAGCCCGAGCCTCCGCCCGGAATCGCATCGAAGGGCTCGAAGCCGTCGAGCAGCACCAGCGCGGCGCGCGGGTACTGGCGATGCAGCGCCTCGGCGAGCGGGCGCATCTGCTCGGCGTCGGCGCCGGCACCGTGCAGCAGCACGAACAGCAGATCGGGAGCTCCGTCCTTGGGGAGCAGCACATGGGCTTGGGTCATGGGGCCCGATTGTCCGTCACGTGTTGTCGATGCGCTCCAGCGCCGCCCGGATATCCGCAGCGTTCGTGGGCCTGACCAGGCGCTCGACCTCCTGCCCGTCGCGCATGAAGATCAAGGTCGGCCAGAGCTTGACCTTGAACGAACGCCCGAGCGGCCGGCCCTTGCCGTCCTCGACCTTGATGTGCTGGACCATCGCGTGCCGGCCGTCGAAGGCCTGCTCCAGCAGCGGCTGCGCGGCCTCGCAGATGGGGCACCACGGCGCGCCGAACTCGAGCAGCAGCGGATGTCCCTTCGACAGCGAATCGACGGCGTCGCGGATGGGCTCGGTCAACGCGTATTGCGGGGTCATCGGCATGGGAACTCTCCTTGATCGATCAGGCACAGCCGCCTGGACGGAACGGCGGGTGCGGAGCGGGTCGGACGAAGCCCGTCACGCCGCCGCGCGGCGCAGGCTCATCTCGAACACCACCCCGTCCGGCACATTGAATGCCCGGATGCTGCCATCCATCTTCGCCAGGTAGGTCTTGGCCACGAAGAGCCCCTGGCCGCGGCGTTCCCCGTTCACCTGCGGGGCGGTATCGGAGACGCCGTACTCGAAGATCTGTTCCAGCATCGCCGCATCGATGTGCGGCCCCTGGTTGCGGATCCGCAGCAGCACGAAACCAGGCTCGCCGGCCTCCAGGGTGATGGCAATGGGCGTGCCTCCGGGCCGGTAGCGGTCGGCGTTGCGCAGCACGTGGGTGACGGCGTCCTCCAGCGCGTAGGCCTCGGCGTACACCGGCTGCGGCTCGGGTAGCGCGGTCTCGAAACTGACGTGGTCGATGCCGGCGTAATGCGCGTTTGCCGCCACCTCGCGGCAGAAGGCCGTCAGGTCCAGCGCCTCCGTGTGCAGGTCCGCCGACGCCAGCGCCTCGCTCGGCGGCGCGCTGCCGTACAGCACCTTCACCGCCTGCTGCATCCGCTGCACGTAGCGGTGGCTGGGGTCGTCGCCCGCGCCGTGCAGCACCATCAGCGACTGCAGCGGCGACATGATCTCGTGCCCGACGGCATGCCACATCTCGCGCTCGCGTTCGGCCCGCAGCTGCTCGCGGCGCAGGCCGTCCTTCACACGGGTGAGCGCGTCGGCCAGGCTGCCGGCGAGGATGCCCAGTTCGTCGCGGCCGCGCAGGTCGGCCACGTCGAGCTCGCCGATGCGCTGCTCCGCCCGGGCGTCCTGCATGTTGTACGAGACCGCGGCCGCGCGTTTGGTCAGCACCGCGATGCCGCGGATCAGGCCGAGCTCCACCATCAGCCACGCGAGCGCGACCGCGGCCAGCATCGCCGCCGCCAGCCACGCCAGCGGACGCGCCTCCAGCGCGAGCTGGCGGTCGAGGCTGCGCAGGTCGCCGCGCAGGTCGAGCCGGTAGCGGCCGCTCGGCGTCGCGACTTCGTCGGACGCCGTCAGCCAGCGGATCTCGGCCGCGTCGGTGTCGGCGCCCACGCCCAGGATCTCGCCTTGCACCGGCAGCAAGCGCATCACGTGGATCAGCCAGGGGAGCGCGCGCTCCGACAGCTCCGGACCGCGACGTTCGGCGATCGTCGTCGACTGCTTGCCCAGACGCTCGATGCGCAGCGTCTCGCCCGGCTGCAGCGACGCGCCGATCCGGTCCAGCGACAGCGCCAGCGATGCGCCCGGTCTGGCGCTGTCGAACAGCGCTGGAGACGTTGCGGGCGCCACGGGAGTTTCTGTCGCTTCGGCGCTCGTCTCCTCGGGTGCGAGCAGCTCCACCCGCACCCGCATCTGGTCGAGGTCGGCCGGCGGCCACACCGGCCGCGCGCGACGGCCGGCATCGTCGAAGAGCGCGTCCTGGAAGGCCTCGACCGGCAGCCGGATCGAATAGAAGGTGCGCCGCGCACAGTCCGGTCCGCTGCTGCCTTCGGCGCAAGGACCTTCGCGCCAGAGCCAGCCGCGGAATTCGCGCATCGGGCGTGACTTGCCGGGCAGCTGAGGACCCGCACCGAGGAAGCCAGTCAGACGACCGCGCTGCGTGCCGTCAGCGGAGGCGGCGCCCTCGAACGGCGCGATCCACGTCTGCGTGCCGCCGCGCAGCTTCAGCGTCACGCGCGCACGGTGCACGCCGCTCAGGTCCAGCGCGCCATGCTCGCGGCCGGCGAGCGGCCCGCTCTCCAGGCTGCCGACCAGGTACAGGAATCCGCCCGCGTAGGCGTTCGCGCCGACGGCGGCGCACAGGCTCGCGCCGTCGGGCCAGCGCAGGCCGCAGCCGGCCATCTCGACGGCGCGCTGCGCCTTGTTCTGGTCGTCGAAGTCGATGGCCGAGAACGGCAGCAGCACCGGCGCCTGACCGTCGCGGTCGCCCGCGCCCATCGTCGGATTGAGCAGCGCCAGCTGCCCGCTCGGATGCCGCAGCTGCAGCACGATCTCCGCCAGCGACTGGCGGAAGCCCTGCGCATAGCGCTGGTACGCGCGCTGCTTCTGGTCGATCAGCACGGTCAGCACCAGGCCGACCGTCGCCAGCGCCAGCAGCAGGAAGGCCAGGTGAACGACCGCGCGCCGGCGGAACGCCGCCAGGCCCAGTCGCGGCACGACCAGCGCGGGCAGCTCGACCGGTCCGAGCTTCATGCGGCGTCCATGTCGTCGGCCCTGTCGATGTTCAACGCGGCCCCGACCACCGGAACCCGCGCATCGGCACGTTCTCGATCGCGTCGAAGGTCGGATCGACTTCCTTCAACGCCTCGCGCAGCGTGGACACGTGCTTGCGGACGTTGTCCCGCGTGCGGCCGCTCTTGACGACGTCGTAGAGCTCCTCGTACGACACCACCTGCGGCGCGCGCTGGTACAGCGTGGCGAGGATGCGCTGCGCCGTCAGCGGCAGGTTGATGCGCTGGCCCTTCCACAGCGGGCTGCGCTGCCAGAGCGGGTCCAGCTGCAGCGACTCCGGCGCGACCGGCACCGGCTCGGCGGCCTCGCGGGCGCGGGCCGCGCGCAGGATGTCGAGGAAGGTGTCGATGAACTCGGCCTCGTCGAAGCTGGTCTTCTGCAGGTAGTCCCAGGCGTCCAGCGCCTTCATGATCCCGCGGTAGATGGCCGCCGGCATCGCCGACACCACCAGCACCGGCGTGCCGGCGTTGAGCTTGTTGATCTCGTTGATCAGCGCGATGCCGGCGTTGCGCTCGCGGCCGAGCTCGATGTCGAGCACCACCATGTCGTAGCGCTCGCGCGCCAGCGCGGCCTCGGCGGCGTCGCGGTCGAACCACTGGTCGACCTGCAGCTCGGGTCGCGCGGCGCGGATCCAGCCGGTGAGCTGCTCGCTGGTGGGGCGGTCGTCCTCGATGACGGCGATCTTGTTGCTGGGGAGGGCCATGGCGCCGGATTATCGGCACCCTCGCGCCCGCCGGCGCGACCGCCCTGTGAGGGTTTCTTCCGGACCGTGAAGGGACCCGCCGAGGACCGCATTGAGGCCTCCGGGCCGTTTCCGGACCATGAGCGTCATCCCAACACCCGAATCACGGGAACCCCGGAGGACCTCATGAACGACCGCCTGCAATCGATCCGCAACGCCGCCGCGCGGCTCAAGGCTCGGCTGCCCGGTTTCTCGCGCCGCAGCCAGGGCGCCGACTTTGGCGGCGAAGGCGCCGGTGCCGGCGGCCTCGGCGTGCCGCTGAAGCGCGCCGGCGCCGGCCTGGTCCGCTGCCTGCCGTGGCTGGCCGGCCTGACGGCCGTGGCCGGCGCGGTGGCGCTGCTGGTGACGCATCCGCCGGTGCACGAAGTGCCGCGCGGCGCCGTCAGCCTGCGTACCAACGTGCTGACCGGCGGCGTGACCGAGGCCCGCTCCGGTTCGATGCTCCAGATCCCCGGCCTGCACGACGTCCGCGACCTGCCGGTGCGCGACCGCAGCTATCACCCGGAGCGCTTCGCCCGCGCCGACGGCGAAGCGCCGCTGCAGTCGCTCGAAGGGCTCTCGCTGGGCCTGGACCTGACGGTGCGCTGGACTGTCGACCCGACGCGCCTAGCGCAGCTCGCCGCCTCGCTGCCCGACGACATCGAGGGCGACGTGATCGCTCCCGCGCTGCAAGGCATCGTCTACCGTCAGATCGCGACGCACACGGTGCGCGAGATCTTCTCGACCCAACGCGGCCCCATCCAGGCCGCGCTGGAGTCGGAGCTGCGTCGCAAGCTGGCGCTGGACGGCATCGTGCTGCGCGGCCTGGAGATCGGCAACGTCGACCTGCCGCAGGAGTACCGCGCCGGTCTGGAGAACCTGCTGTCCGAAGGCCTGGCCAGCGAGAAGATGCGCTACACGCTGGAGCTCAAGGAGAAGCAGGTCAAGCAGACCGAGCTGGAGGCCGCCGCCGAGAAGGTCCGTCGCGAGACCTCCGCGGAAGCCGCGGCGCGCGAGCAGGTCATCGCCGCCAAGGGCCAGGAAGAGGCGATGAAGCACGTGCTGCCGTTCAAGCAGCGCCAGGTCGAGCAGCGTCAGCTGGAAGCCGAGGCCGAGCGCGTCGCTCGCGTCCGCATGGCCGAAGGCAACGCGCAGGCGCGCGGCATCGAAGCGGAAGGCGAGGCCAAGGCGCGCGAGAAGCTGGCCGACGCGGAGGCTTATCGCCAGACGCGCATCGGCAAGGTCGCGGTCGACCAGATGGCCGCCGAAGGCGCGCTGCTGAGCCGCCATCCGCTGCTGATCCAGAAGGCGATGGCCGACAAGCTCTCCGACAAGGTGCAGGTGATCATCGCGCCGCCCCCGTCGGACGGCGGATTCATCGGCAAGACGCTGCTGGGGACGAAGCAGGAAGCGCGTCCGGAAGGTCGTCCGGAAGGCGAAGGCGAGGGAACCTCGCAATGACACGCCACCGCTCCTCCACGTTCCTGATCCCGTCCCTGATGCTGAATCGAAAGGGTTCCGACATGTGCCGCCTGAAGCTTGTGATCGCCGCTGCGATCGCCGCCGTCGTCGTTCAACTGCTGTGTGTCCGCTCGGCCGATGCCGCCTCCCTGGCCGCGACCGACGACGCGGCGCCCAAGCCGCCGATCAAGCGCGTCTCGCCGGACGACGCAGCGCCGCGCACCGCGCTGGTGGTGCAGGACAACGTCGCGATGCGCGCGGCGGCGAAGGACTCGTCGCCGGCGCAGGCGCAGCTCTGGCGCGGCGAGGCGCTGGAGATCCGCGGCGAGCGTCCCGACCACTTCCAGGTCTACGACTACCGCCGCGAACGCGGCGGCTTCGTCCGCAAGACTGCGCTGCTGCCGCTCAACGGCCCGGCCGCGCAGCCCGATGCGCTGCTGGCCGCCCTGCGCGTGGTGCGCCAGCAGCCGGGCTCGGAGTCGCTGGGCCTGGGCCTGGCCGCCGCCTACGTGCAGTCGGCGAGCGCGGCGCAGATGAACGGCGCGGACGGCGCCGAGGCGCTCGACGCGATGGGCACGCTGGCCGAGCGTCTGGCCGATCGCGCATCGCGCGCGCAGTCCCGCCCGGACGGCGCGACCGTCGCGCCGACGGCCGCCGAGACGCAGGTCGCCGCGCAGCTCGATGTCGCCGCGCGCTACGGTCTGCGCTTCCGCACGCTGGAGCGCGAGGCCGGCGCGATGCAGCTCTGCTACGAAGGCGACGCGTTCCGCCGCGTGCTGGCGATGCCGGCCTCGACGCCGGAACAGAAGGCGCGCGCCGCGCTGGCGCTGACGCGCGTCGACTGTCTGGACCCGGTCGCGACGCCGCCGCAGCGCGAGCAGATGGACCAGTGGCGCGCGGACGTGCTCGACAAGGTCGACCTGCGCGATCCGGCGCTGGCGACACATTGGCGCAACCGCGTGCTGATGCGCGAGGCGGGCGTGTGGAGCAGCCTGGCGTTCATCCGCGCGCGCCGCGCAAATGCCGCCGGGGCTGCCAGCGCCACCGGTGCCGCCGCCTCGACCACGGCCCTGCAAGTGGACGCGTCGTCGTCCGCCTCGCGCCGCTCGCTCGAAGCCTTCGCGCGTGTGGTGCCTGCGGAGCTGTCCGACGACGACCAGCCCGCCTACAACGACGCTGCCATGCGCGGCAATGCGATGCGCTGGGCCGCGCTGCCGACGGGCGCGCCGGAACAGATCCTCGGCGCGGTGAAGCTGAACGTCGCCGCCGGCCAACCGGGCGAGACCTGCCTCACGCTCACGATGAACGGCGCGCGGGAAGGGAATCCGCCGCTGCTGCGCCATTGCGCGTGGGGGCTGGTGATGACGGCGTCGGCGCGGATCAACCGCGAGGGCACGGCGATCTCGATCGCGTCGGTGCCGGCGGACGGGTGGCGCGAACTCTGGCTGCTGCGCCGCACGTCGCAGGGCTGGAAGGTGTCGGTGCTGCCGCCGGTGGCCGCGCAGCCAGGCCTCGGCTACGCGGAATTCGCCGGCTGGGTGCCCGGCGGCAAGGAACTGCTGGTCGCGCGCGAGTCCCGCGCCGAAGGCCGCTACAAGCGCAGCTACGAACTGGTCGACCTCGACACGCTGGAGACTAGGCGCCAGGCCGGCGATGTCACGATGCTCGGTGCGTTCCAGCGCTGGCAGGCGGCGGATTGGAAGGGCACCAGCCTGAGCGCAAGGTGAGGGCTGCGCCATTTCGCATGGCGCCGCTGCGAGCTCAGAAGAGGTGCCTTTTTCCCTCGAAAGTGGGCCCTCTTCATACCCCCCGCCGCCCACAACTTTGAGTCATGGCAGAAAGGGATTCGATTTCGAGAATGCGTACATCGCATCGACATGAGGTCGGTGGCAGAAAGGCAGAAACGATGTTGCAGCGAATCGAATTCGAAGACGAGCCCGAGGAGGCCGCGCTGGCGCCAGTGCCGGCGTTCCCTGAGCGCGGACGTCCGGTGTGGGTGTACAGCAAGAGCCAGAAGCCCTACCTCTATCGGCCGTGGGCGAACCCTTGCTCTCCCGGCGAGTGGCCGTACGACCTCCAGGCGCTCCGCGGCACGGAGGACTACGGAGACATCATCGAGTGGTATGCGCAGAGGCATCCGCATCTGCTGCGAGAGGACTTCCAAGTGATTGATCGGGAACTGGCTCGTTGCGCCGGCGACCGTCAGATCAGTGTCCAAGTGAACCGGGATCCCGAGGAGCACAACATGGACTTGCAGTTCACGCTGTTCGGCTATGCGCCGGACGCTGAGTATCCCTATCCCGAGATCGAAGACTTCTATGCACTGTACAAGTCCGTCCCGGCGATCAAACGCCTTTGGCTGGTTGTCTTTGCGCAAGCATGGCCCGGTCGCTTTGAAGACCGGCATCTGGTCAGGTGAGGGCTGAACGATGACGGTATTTGACCCCGATGAAGTCCTCGCCGTCGCGAGGCACCTCTGGACCCGAAATGATGAGGCGAGCAACCGCAGCGCGGTATCACGTGCCTATTACGGAGTGTTCCTGCGAGCTCGCGACCTGGCAGGCATTTCCCAGCGACATCCCAAAGCTCACCAGTGGACTCGGGAGCACTACGAACGTGAAGGCGAATTGGAATTCGCCAAGAGGCTGGGTACCCTGCGCCGCAGCAGGAACCATGCTGACTACTCGACCGAACGGCACATCACGCGGAAGGAGGCGGAGGCTGCCATGAATCTGTCGCAGCAAGTTCGCGCGGAGCTCCGAGTGCTGGCAGGTCGCCGGCAGTACAGGGACAGCAGCAAGGTCTCGGTAGAGAAATCTGACCCGGTCAATCCGCCGTGAGCTTCACCAGCACCTGCCGCAGCCGCTGCGCGTCGATCGGCTTGGTGAGGAACTCGTTCATCCCGGCGGCGAGCGCTTCGTCACGTTCCTGGACCAGCGCCGCTGCCGTCAACGCGATGATCGGCAGCTCCGTCGCGTCGTAGCGCTGGCGCAGTTGCCGTGTGGCCTCGTGGCCGCTCATGACCGGCATCTGCACGTCCATCAGCACCGCGTCGAAAGGCTTGCCCATGCTGGCTGCGGCCGTCACCGCCTCCACCGCCTGGCTGCCGTCGCTGGCCTGCGAGACCTCCGCGCCCCACTGCTCGAGCATGGCCACGGCGATCATCATGTTCACCGGGTTGTCCTCGACCATCAGGATGCGGCGTCCCGCCAGTTCCACGTTGTCCGCAGGCGCGCGGCGCTGCGCGCTCACCGGCGCCGGCGCCGCCGGCAGCGGCAGCTCGGCCCAGAAGGTCGCGCCCGCGCCGGGCTGGCTGTCTACACCCACATCGCCTCCCATCAAGGTCGCCAGCTCGCGGCAGATCGACAGTCCCAGACCCGTGCCGCCGTAGCGGCGCGTGGTCGATTCGTCGGCCTGCGTGAACGGTTGGAAGAGCCGCTCGTGCATCGCCTCCGCGATGCCGGGGCCGGTGTCGCTGACCTCGACGCGCAGGCGCCGCTCGTCCAGCCGGCGCACCCGTACCGCGACGCGGCCCTGCTCGGTGAACTTCAGCGCGTTGCTCAGGTAGTTGCTCAGGATCTGCCGCGTGCGCACCGGATCGCCGATCACCCAGGCCGGCACTGCGTCGTCGACGTCGATGCTGAAACCCAGCCCGCGCGCCTGCGCCAGCGTCAGGTAGCCCATGCGCATCGTCGCCAGCATGTCGCGCAGCGCGAAAGGCACGGTCTCCAGCGTCAGCCGGCCGGCCTCGATCTTGGACAGGTCCAGGATGTCCGACATCAGGCCCGACAGACTCTCCGCGCTGTCCACCATCTGGTCCAGGTAGTGGCTGCGCGTGTCGCCGTTCAGATCCGGCTGCTGCAGCAGCCGCGCCAGGCCGACCAGGCCGTTCAGCGGCGTGCGGATCTCGTGGCTGATGTTGGCCAGGAAGGCGCTCTTGGCGCGGTTGGCGGCCTGCGCCTCGTCCTTGGCCTGCGCGAGCGCGGCCTCGACGCGCCGACGCTCCGTCACGTCTTCCATGATCCAGATCGTGCCGCCGCGGCTGGGGTGGTTCGGGTCCACCGCGCGCGCCAGGATCCGGCACAGGAAGCGGCTGCCGTCGCGGCGTCGCATCAGGCGCTCGACCTCGACCTGCTCGCCGGCCGCCAGGCGCGGACCGAGCTCGTGGCCCACGTCGTCGTAGTCCTCCGCGCTGGGCCACACCACGCTGCCGGCCTGGCCGATCAGCCCGCCCGCAGGCCAGCCGAACATCTCCTCCACCAGCCGGTTCGCCTGCACGAAATGCTGGTCGCGCGTCAGCGCGATGCCGATCGACGCGTTCTCCAGGATCGCCGCATGGACCAGCCGCGTGCGCTCGGTGTCGCTGACGTCGCGGGAGTTGACGACCAGGTAGGACATCCCGTCCATCACGAAGGGCGCGGCCGACAGCAGCATCGGGATCGGCTGCCCGTGCCGGTTGGCGAAGGCCGCCGGCATGTCGCTGACGCGGCCGTGCAGGCGCAGCGCCTCGACCAGCCGCTCGCGGTCGGCGATGTCCTGCCAGATGCCCAGCTCCTCCGAACTGCGCCCCAGCACCTCGTCGGCGGTGTAGCCGCTGACCAGCTCGAAGGTCTTGTTGACCATCACGTAGCGGCCGCTGACGGTCTCGGTCAGCGTGACCACGTCAGGGCTGGTGGCGAACAGGTGCGACAGCAGCGCCTCGGAGCGCCGCAGCGCATCCTGCGCGCGCGAGGTCTCGGTCTGGTCGATGAAGAAGGACAGCGTCGCCGGCCCGGTGGCCGCGTCCACCCGCACGCTGGTGGCCTGCACCAGGCGGCGGCGGCGCGAGAGCGTGCGCAGCCGGAATTCCGTCATCGGCAGCATCGCGCCGACGGGCAGCGCCTCGATCTTGGCCGCGCGTTGGCGGGCGCGTTCCTCGTCGCCGGGTTCGTAATGCGAGAACAGGTCCTGCCCGATCATCGACGAGCGCTGCGTGTAGCCGAACATCGCCATCGCCGCCGGGTTGGCGTCCATCACGCGGCCCCAGCGGTGCAGCACCAGCGGCGACGGCGAGCGGCGGAACAGCTCGCGGTAGCGCGTCTCGGTGGCCACCATGGCCTGCTCGGTCTGGACCTCGTCGGTGACGTCGCGGCCCACGCCCCAGTAGCCGCGGAAATTGCCCTTGGCGTCGAAGCGCGGCTCGCCGCTGATGGACACGTAGTGCAGCGCGCCGTCCTCGGACGTGCGGCGCATCACCAGGCCGCGGAACGGGCGATGGGATTCGAGGTCGGCGCGGTGCGCGTCGAGTTCTTCGTCGGAGAGGCCCAGGTGTTCGATCTCCCACGGCGCGCGGCCCAGGCGTTCGGCCATCGACAGGCCCGAGGAGCCCGGGGTGTGCTCGGTCAGATGCGTGAAGCGGAACTGGCGGTCCATCTCCCAGTACCAGTCCGCCGCCATGTTGAGCAGGTGGCGGAAGCGCGCATGGCGGTCGTTGACTTCCTGCATCGCGCGCCGGATCAGCTTGGCAGTGCCCAGACCGACGACCAGCCCCGAGGTCAGCAGCAGCAGTTGCGTCAGCAGCCGGGCGGTGAGCCCGACCGGCGCGGCGCCGACCTGGATCCAGCCGCTCAGTTCCGCCGAGGCCAGTCCGCCCAGCGCGGCCAGTCCCAGCCCGAACAGCGACAGCCCGGCGCCCAGGCCGATCATGCCGGTGCCCAGCGCGACCATCAGCCCCATGATCCCGAGGCTCGCGGCGTTGAGGCCGAGCTGGCGCGACACCGCCAGCGACAGCGCCGTGGCCATGGCCAGGCACATCAGCGCGACCGCCGCGGCGGGACCGTGGTGGGAGGGAAGACGCCACAGCATCGCCAGGCCGGCGAAGGTGGTCACGAGGGCGAGGACGGGCGGCAGCAGGCCGCCCAGGGGTTCCGTGGCGCCGGCGCTGGCCAGCAGCAGCAGGCCGGCCATGCCGGACAGCAGCACGCACGCGCCCATGAACAGCCGCGCGGCGCGCCATTGCAGCTTCGCGGGCAGGCTGTCGCCGCGCGACAGTTCGTGCCCCACCAGACTGCTCAGATCGTCCTGGGAATCCTTGCTCACTCGACCCCGCCCCAACTCGTTATGGATGGACATGCCCTTTCTCTCCTTGGAAAGGTCTCGGGGCGAGCGGCGTGCCAGATCGGCAGGCGGCGGCCCGAATTGCAACGTCCGGTAACGGAGTCTCGGTGAGCGGAGGGGGTTCTGGTGAGGAGAGGAATCCCCAAACGCGTCCAGTTCGGTGCGCGTCCGGGGTTTCTGCCAATTAGTTGGCGGGCGTCAGCGGCCGGGGATCAGGCGCTCGCCGGGGGACGCAGGGCGTCGCGTGTCGCCAGCGCCACACGGCGCGCGGCGGCGGCGAAGTCCTCGCCGGCGGACGCGTACAACACGGCGCGGGAGGAATTCACGATCACCGTGCCGCCGCCCTGGCGCCAGCCGGCGGAGACCGTGGCCGCCGCGTCGCCGCCCTGGGCGCCGACCCCCGGGATCAGCAGCGGCAGCGTGGGGGCGAGTTCGCGCACGCGCTCGATCTCCTTCGGGTAGGTCGCGCCGACCACCAGGCCCAGCTGGCCGTTGACGTTCCAGTCGCCCTCGGCCAAGGCGGCCAGGTGCTCGAACAGGCGCGGCTGGCCCGGCACGTCGGCCAGGCGCTGCATCTGCCAGTCGTCGCCGCCCGGGTTGGAGGTGCGGCACAGCAGGAAGGCGCCCTTGTCGGCGTAGCGCAGGTAGGGCTCGACGCTGTCGCGGCCCATGAAGGGCGACAGCGTGACGGCGTCGGCCTGGTAGCGCTCGAAGGCCTCGCGGGCGTACTGCTCGGCGGTGGCGCCGATGTCGCCGCGCTTGGCGTCCAGGATCACGGGGACGTGCGGCGCGTTGCGCTTGATGTGGGCCATCAGCTGCTCGAGCTGGTCCTCGGCGCGGTGCGCGGCGAAGTAGGCGATCTGCGGCTTGTACGAACTCACCACGTCCTTGGTGGCGTCGACGATGGCGGCGCAGAAGTCGTAGATCCGGCCGGCGTCGCCCTTCCAGTGGGTCGGGAACTTCGCGGGATCGGGATCCAGCCCGACGCACAGCAGGGAGTCGTTCAGGCGCTCGGCCGCCTGGAGCTTCGACATGAATTTCATGTGCGGTATTGTCCCGCTTTTGCTTGAGATCACATCCGGGGGCGACGTCCCCGGGCGCTGGGAGGCGGGGATGGACGTGTTGAGAACGGCGCGCTTGCGCCTGCGGTGGTTCCGGCAATCGGATGCGGCCTTCGTGCGCGGGCTGCTCAACGAGCCGGCTTGGATCGAGCACATCTACGACGCGCAGGTCCGCACCGACGAGCAGGCCGCGGCCTGGATCCGCGAGCGGCTGGAGGCGCGCTACTGGCTGCTGGGCTACGGGTTCTGGGCCGTCGAGCGGCTGGAGGACGGCGAACTGCTCGGCCTGGCCGGCGTGATCCAGCGCGAGGGGTTGCCGCATCCGGACATCGGCTACGGCTTCCCGGCACGGTTCTGGGGCCACGGCTACGCGCGGGAAGCCGCCGCGGCGACCTTCGACTATTGCCGGGAGGTGCTCGGGCTGCGGCACCTGCTGGGCACCACGGCGCCGGAGAACCATCCGTCGGGACGGGTGCTGCTCGCGATCGGCATGACCGACGAGGGCTTGCAGCAGACCGAGGCGCATGAGGGCGAGTCGCGGGTGTATTCCTGGCATGACCCGGCACCGCCCGGCGACGCCGAAGAGATCGCCGCGCTGCGCCGCCGATGGCACGCCGCGCTGCGCGGACCGGCCCGGGCGGCGCTGATGGCCTGCGTGACGCCGGAGACCGTCGACCGCGTGATGGCCAGCCGCACCGACCTGTCCCCGCAGGCGATGGACCACCTGGCGCAGCGCTGGGCGCCGTTGGCGGACGATCCCACGCTGCGGGCGGTGAGGACGCCCGCGGGCTGGCGGCTGGAAGTGCCGGCGGACCGCTGATCCCCGCACAAGGCCCACGCGCAGGCCGCGCGCGTGCGCAGGCGCGCTTAAGCGTGGCTGAAGTCGGCGGGGCGGGGCCTCGCCTATGCTCGACGCCATGGACATTTCTGCTCAGCCCGCCGCGCGCATCCTGCTCATCGAGGACGACGAACGCCTGGCGCAACTGGTCGCCGACGCGCTCGTCAAGGCGAACTACGCGGTGACCGTCTGCGGCGACGGCCTGGCCGGCGAGGCGCTGATGCGGCAGGAGCCCTTCGAGCTGGTGCTGCTGGACGGCCACCTGCCGGGCAAGGATGGCTTCGACGTGCTGCGCGACACGCGCCGGGATTTCGCCGGCCGCATCGTCATGCTGACCGCGCGCGACGACGACATCGACCAGGTGCTGGGTCTGGAGGGCGGCGCGGACGACTACATCGCCAAGCCGGTGGCGCCGCGGGTGCTGCTGGCACGGCTGAAGGCGCTGCTGCGCCGCGATGCGCTGCCGGCGGCGCACCCGATCGGCGAGGCGCTGCATTTCGGTCCGCTGACGCTGCTGCCGCAGTCGCGCGAGCTGCGCCTGAACGGCGAGCCGGTGGTGCTCACCACCGCCGAGTACGAGCTGTTGAACTTCCTGGCGCATCGCGCGGGGCAGGTCGTCAGCCGCGACGACATCATGCAGGGGCTGCGCGGGCTGGAGTTCGACGGCCTGGACCGCGCGATCGACGCGCGCATCTCGCGGCTGCGCAAGAAGATCGGCGACGACGCGCAGGCGCCGGTGCGGATCAAGACGGTGCGCGGGCAGGGCTACCTCTTCGCGATCGACTGATGGCCGCGATCACGCTGCGCGCCTCGCTGCTGCGGATGGCGCTGGGACTCGGGCTGGCGGTGCTGGCGCTGATCCTGCTCGTCGAGGGACTGGTGCTGATCGGCGCGTCCGAGGTCACCAACGACTACGTCCGCAACTTCATGCGCGGCACGGTGGACCTGCTGGTGCGGGACCTCTCGCCGCTCGATCCGCCGGCGCGGCGCGAGCGCGTGCGCGAGCTCGACGCGCAGTTCGACTATCCGGTGCGGCTGATCCGCACGGACCTCGCACAGCTGAGCGCGGATCAGCGTCGCCGGCTGGAGCGCGGCGAGGTGCTGGTCACCGGCTTCAACCGCCGCATCTACGCGGCGCTGCCGGGCGAGCCGGATCAGTTGCTGCTGCTCGGGCCGCTCGATTCCAAGCGGGCCGGGGAACTGCCGAAGGAACTTGCCGCGCAGTTGGGCGTGGCGGTCGTCATCGCTTTGGCGGTCGCGCTGATCGCGTGGTGGCAGTTGCGACCGTTGTGGCGCGACCTGCGCGGCTTGCAGCGCGCGGCCGAGCGCTTGAGCGCGGGGCGGCTGGACACCGAATTGCCGCCGTTGAAGAGCCGGCTCTTCGCGCCGGTCGCCGCGGCGACGCGCGCGATGCTGGAGCGGCTGGCCGCCGCGATGGCGACGCAGCGTGAGCTGACGGGGGCGGTCTCGCATGAACTGCGCACGCCGCTGGCGCGGCTGCGGTTCGCGGTGGATGCGCTCGTCGACGAGGACGACCGCGATCGTCGCGAGCAGGCGGTGATGGCGTGCGAGCGCGACATCGCGGAGCTCGACGAGCTCATCGACGCGAGCCTGACGCTGGCGCGGCTCGACATGGGCGCGCTGCAGCCGCACGTGATGCAGGGCAACCTCGGCGACATGCTGGCGAAGGAGGCGGCTTCGCTGGCGCCGCTGCTCGACGGCAAGGCGCTCGACACCGACCTGCGGCTGCCCGATGCCTTGCCCTTCGACGAACGGCTGCTGCCTTACGCGATCCGCAACGGACTGCGCAACGCGGCGCGGTATGCGAAGGGCCGCATCCTGCTGTCCGCCTGGGTCGAGGCGGGGCAGCTCTGGCTCGCGATCGACGACGACGGGGAAGGCGTGCCGCCGTCGCTGCGCGAAGCGGCCTTCGAGCCCTTCAAGCGCCTCGAACGCAAGGGACGCGGCACGCGCGGCTTCGGCCTCGGGCTGGCCATCGTGCGACACGTCGCGCATGCGCACGGCGGGCACGCGCGACTGGGCGAAGCGCCGCGCCTCGGCGGCGCGCGACTGCTCCTCTACTGGCCGGCCGAAGCGGCCTGAAGATCCGAGTACTGCCACCGCCGCTGGCCCTCACCCCCGCCCTCTCCCGCAAGCGGGAGAGGGAGTCCTACCGGCTCCACGCGCAACATCGCCTCCTCTTTCCCCCTCTCCCGCTTGCGGGAGAGGGTTGGGGTGAGGGCCAGCGGCCGTTGCAGTGCGCAGTGCGCCCCGCGTGAAGCTTCGTCAAGCACTGCGTGCTTCGCTGTCATCGACCGTCACACAAGCGCTCAACTCGCGCCACAGACGCGGCGGGGTCGAATTCCCAGAATGAGCTCCATGTCGAACGAGCCTGATCACTGACCCAGGCGACCCGGAACGACAGATCGATCAACAGCTCTGAAGGAGTTCCAGATGAACAGCAACAACAACACCCGCACCTCGATCAACGGCAAGAAGGCCGGTCTGCTGGCCGCCGCGGCCGTCGCGCTGACCCTGGGCGTGGGCGTGGCGCACGCCGATCCGGTGACCCCGTATTACATCGGCGGCGACGTCGGCAAGGCGTCGCAGCGTGTGGACGGCAATTCGCAGAAGCGCTCGTCGGACAGCTACAGCATCTTCGGCGGCTACAAGTTCAACGAGAACTTCGCGGCTGAAGTGGGCTACACCGACCTGGGCAAGGTCGACTTCGGCGGCGTGACCGCGAAGAACAAGGTGTACTCGCTGGACGGCATCGCCCGCGCCCCGCTGGGCAAGGGCTTCGGCGTCTACGGCAAGGTCGGCGTGGCCTACGCCCAGCGCGACTTCAGCAACGGCCTGGGCGACAAGGACAAGACCGGCCTGAAGCTGGGTGTCGGCGTCGACTACGCGCTGACCAAGAACGTCTCGCTGCGTGCCGAAGCGACCCGCTTCAACAACATGCCGGATGCCAACGGCTTCAACAAGAAGGACGATCGTCTGAGCATGGGCCTGGCCTACCAGTTCTGATCGACCGACGACGGTTGACCGGTGCCGACTCCCCCCGGCACCGGGCCTGACGGGGGCTGCTCCGAGCGACACCCGAAACCCCGATTCCCCGCCAGGTCCAAGGGCAGTGCAGAGATGCGCTGCCCTTTTTTCATTGGCGCGCAACGAGAAAGGCCCGGCAGAGCCGGGCCTTCGATCGGTGTGACGCCGTCGCGCCGTCGCGGCGGCCATTGCGGCCACGGCGGCCGCTCCGCGACCGTCAGATGCGCTTCGCCAGCGACTCGGCCGTGCCGGTGTAGTTGCCCGGCGTCATCGCCAGCAGGCGCTGCTTCTCGGCGTCGGGCAGCTCCAGGCCCTGGATGAAGGCCTGGATCGACTCGCGCGTGATCGCCTTGCCGCGGGTCAGTTCCTTCAGGCGCTCGTACGGGTTGGGCAGCGCGTAGCGGCGCATCACCGTCTGGATCGGCTCGGCCAGCACTTCCCAGGACGCATCCAGGTCGGCGTCCAGCGCGGCCTGGTTGAGTTCCAGCTTGTCGAGGCCCTTGGTCAGCGAGTCGTAGCCCAGCAGCGCGTAACCCAGCGCGACGCCCATGTTGCGCAGCACCGTCGAGTCCGTCAGGTCACGCTGCCAACGCGAGATCGGCAGCTTCTGGCTCAGGTGCGTCAGCACCGCGCTGGCCAGACCGAAGTTGCCTTCGGCGTTCTCGAAGTCGATCGGGTTGACCTTGTGCGGCATCGTCGACGAGCCGATCTCGCCGGCCTTGGTCTTCTGCTTGAAGTAGCCCAGCGACACATAGCCCCACACGTCGCGCGACCAGTCGACCAGGATGGTGTTGGCGCGCGTCACGGCGTCGAACAGCTCGGCCATGTAGTCGTGCGGCTCGATCTGGATCGTGTACGGGTTGAAGGTCAGGCCCAGCTGTTGCTCGATCACCGACCGGCTGAACGCCTCCCAGTCCTTCTCCGGATAGGCGGACAGGTGCGCGTTGTAGTTGCCCACGGCGCCGTTCATCTTGGCCAGCAGCTTCACCTCGGCGATCACGGTGCGGGCGCGGCGCAGGCGCGCCACGACGTTGGCGATCTCCTTGCCGACCGTCGTCGGGCTGGCGGTCTGGCCGTGCGTGCGGCTCAGCATCGGCGCGGCGGCGTGGGTCTGGGCCATCGCGGTCATCTTCTCGATGACGCGGTCCAGCGCCGGCAGGATCACCTGGTCGCGCGCGGCCTTCAGCATCAGGCCGTGGCTGGTGTTGTTGATGTCCTCGCTGGTGCAGGCGAAGTGCACGAACTCGCCCGCGCCTTCCAGCTCCGCCTTGCCGGCGAACTGCTGCTTGATCCAGTACTCGACCGCCTTGACGTCGTGGTTGGTCGTCTTCTCGATGTCCTTGATCGCCTGGGCGTCGGACTCGGAGAAGTTCGCCACCAGCGCCCGCAGGAACTCGCGCGAGGCCGTCGACAGCGGCTTCAGCTCCGCCAGGTCCGCGTCGGACAGCGCGATGAACCACTCGATCTCCACCTGCACGCGGCGGTGCATCAGGCCGAATTCGGACAGCAGCGGACGCAGCGCGGCCATGCGCGACGCATAACGGCCATCCAGGGGCGACAGGGCGGTGAGGGCGGAGAGATTCATGGCGCGCGGGGCCGGAACCGGCCATTCAGGGGGTGGGACAAACCCGGGGATTCTACAGAGCGGGTCACAATGGCCCCCGCTCCGGCCCGCCACCCCCGAGGGGAGTCGCTCGTCGGGCAAGGAGCAAGGACTTTGAGGGAAGGTTCGAGGGAAGGCATGCAAGAGAGAAGTCAACGCAAGGGCGCCACCTGGATGGCCGCTCAAACGCTCACCAGAACGCTCGCCATGGCCGCGGCCTCCGCCGTCACGATGACCGTGCTGAGCGGCTGCAAGCCGTCCGGCGACGCGCCCCGGCCGCTGGCCCCGGTGGAGGCGGCCTCCGCCAATCCGGCTGTCAGCGCCACGCTGCTCAAGCAGAGCGACGAGGTGCTCGCGCGCTACCGCCAGATGATCGTGCTGATGGACGGCGAAGCCTCGCTCAAGCCCGCCGAGCGCGACGCGGTGCGGTCCGTCGGCATGCTGCTCTTCCACGACATGCAGGAGAGCATCCGGGCGCTGGGCGAGACCGCCGGCAGGAGCACCGACCCCGCCGGCCTCGCCGCGCTGTCGGAGTTGCTGGACCGCGTCGAGCAGGAACCCTCGTGGTTCGACGCCGACCGCCTCGCGTTCAAGGAGTTCCTGTCGCAGCTGTCGCAGCAGTTCTCGACCTCGCAGAGCATCGCCGGCCTGAAGCTGGCCAAGCGCGCCGGCGAGGACCTGAGCGTGCTGGCAGAGATCGAGAACGCCTACGAGCAGGAGCTGCGCGACACCTTCGGCCGCTTCGCGCAACGCGGCATCGTGCCCAAGCGCGAGAAGTGGACCGATTACGTCGCCAAGCTCAAGGGCCTGTACGCGCGCGACCGCATCCTGAAGGACTACGCGACCATCCTGCCGGACCTGCAGGCGCGACCGAGCGTCACGGACGGCCCGGACGACGGAGCGACCGGCGCGCCGGGCACGCCGCCCGCGCAGACATCGCAGACGGCAACGGCCCCGGCCGCGACGCGCGGACCGACCAAGGCGGAGCGCGAATTCTTCGGCCGCCAACTGCCGCCCAAGACGGTGCTGCTGACCTTCGACGACGGCCCGCACCCGCGCTACACCGACGAGATCCTGGAGATCCTCAAGCGCTACCAGGCGCCGGCCGTGTTCTTCGAACTGGGGCGCAACCTCGGCAGCGTCGACGCCAGCGGCAAGGTCAAGCCCGGCCCGGGCAGCGAGGTCGCCAAGCGCGTGCTCGCCGCCGGCCATCCGATCGCCAACCACAGCTTCAGCCACGGCGTGATGTCGAAGTTCGAGCTCGACAAGGTGCGCCAGGAGGCCAGCTCGACCGAAGCGCTGCTCGACGCCGCCGGCCGCGACGGCCAGGCGCTGTTCCGCTTTCCCTACGGCGCGCGCAACGACGCGGCGCTGGGCGCGATCGAGGCGCTCAAGCTGCGCTCGATGATGTGGAACGTCGACTCGCTGGACTGGTCCGATCCGATCCCGAAGTCGATCGCCGCACGCGTGCTGGGCGAGCTCGGCAAGCAGCAGCGCGGCATCGTGCTGTTCCATGACATCCACGCGCGCACCGTCGAGGCGCTGCCGCTGGTGCTCGACCAGCTGAAGGCCGAGGGCTACAGGTTCGCGGCCTGGAAGGACGGCAAGATCGTCGCGGCCGACACGCCGGCCGCCGACGCCGCGCCGCCGGATCTCGCCGGCGCCAACCTCTATCGCGACAGCGTGGCGCTGGTGATCGGCATCGACCAGTACAAGGCCTGGCCGCGGCTGCAGCATGCGGTGCGCGATGCCAAGGCGATCCAGGAGACGCTGCAGACGCAATTCGGCTTCCGGCCGGAGAACGTCACCACGCTGACCGACGGCGACGCGACGCGCGCCAACATCCTGCGCGCGCTCAACGGCATGGCGCGCAAGGGCGGCGACGGCAAGCTCAAGCGCGACGACCGCGTGTTCGTGTTCTTCGCCGGTCACGGCAGCACGCGCAAGCTGCCGAGCGGGCGCGACGTGGGCTACATCATCCCGGTCGACGCCGGCACCGACGACCTGCAGACCGACGCGATCGCGATGCCGCAGCTGCAGGAGCTCAGCGAGGCGCTGCCGGCCAAGCATGCGTTCTTCGTCATCGATGCCTGCTACTCCGGGCTGGGGCTGACGCGCGGCGGCGCGCCGGGCGGCAGCTCGAACTTCGTGCGCGACAACGCGCGCCGGCTGGGCCGTCAGATGATGACGGCCGGCGGCGCCGACCAGCAGGTCGCCGACGACGGTCCGGGCGGGCACTCGGTGTTCACGTGGACGCTGCTGCAGGCGCTGTCCGGCAAGGCAGACCTCAACGGCGACGGGCTCATCACCGCGACCGAGCTGGCGGCCTACGTGGCGCCGGCGGTGTCGGCGATCGCTCACCAGACGCCGGCCTTCGGCAGCCTGCCGGGCAGCGAGGGCGGCGAGTTCATCTTCGAACTTGCCTCCGCGCAGGAGCAGGCGCTCAGCGGCGACAGCAACCAGCTCGACGCGAAGGCCAGCGCGTTGGCGAAGCAGGCGGACGACGCCCGCAACGCGCAACTGCAGCCGGTGGCGCAGGCCTCCGCGCCGACCGGCGCCGCACCCGGTTCGCCCGCGGCCAGCGCGACGTCGGTGCAGGTCACGCTGAAGGGCCTGGACGGCACCGACACGGCGATCGCGACCAGCGCCGCGCCGGCGCCGACCAGCGCGCGCATCGCGGCGCAGCGCGCCAACGACCGCGGTCTGCAGCTCTACAAGGAGCGTCGCTACGACGAGGCCGAGGCCGCGTTCACCGAAGCGCTGAAGCTGCAGCCCAAGTTCGCGCTCGCGGCCAACAACCTGGGCTTCATCTACTACAAGCGCGACAAGCCGGCCGAGGCCGCGCGCTGGTACCGCAAGGCCATCGAGATGGACGGCAGCCGCGCGCTGGCGCACCTGAACCTCGGCGACGCGCTGCTGCGCGCGGGTGACGACACGGGCGCGCAGGCGGCGTACCGGGCCTTCATCGAGCTCTCGCCCAAGCATGCGCGGGCTGCGGAACTCAAGGCCTGGATCGAGCATCCGGACAGCGCGAAGAAGCCGGAACCGCCGCGGTGATCGGGCCTCCCGGCCGCCGCGTCGGCGGCCGGGAGGGCCTGCGGAGTCGTCATCGCGCGAGCGTTGGAAAGCGCCGACGGCGGGCGGGTTGTCCCTGATGTGAGGGGCGTTCCGCCTGCTGCTTAATCCGTCCTTTCCCGATCGGTGGACCCGATCGAATGACCGCTTGGTCGACGACTGATTACCGTTTCGTTCGATGTTTTCCCTGGCTTCCGATGGCGCCGCACCGCGCCTGATCCGTGTGCATCAGATGGATCCCCTCGCCTGGGCGCCGCTGCTCGCGGCCAGCGAGAGCGAGGGGCGGCAGATGCTGCGCCGGCTGATGGACGAATGGCGCAGCGGCGCCAACCGCTACGAGCAGCCCGGCGAATCGCTGTGGGCCTGGCTCGATGCGCATGGACAGGTCATCGCGGTGGGCGGGCTCAACGTCGAGCCGCCGCCCGGACGTCCCGGCACCGGCCGCATGCGCCGCTTCTACGTGCATCCCGACTGGCGCGGCCACGGAATGGCCAAGCGCCTCGTGAACGCCGTCCTCGCCAGCGCGCAGGGGCACTTCAGCCGCCTGCACGTGAACTGCGAAGAAGCGGACTCGGCGACCTTCTGGACCCGCTGCGGCTTCACGCCGGTCGCCGCCAACCTCGATGCCATCGAGCGTCCCGCGCGATACACGCACGTGCGGCTGCTGCCGCAGTTCCAGGCGGCCTGACGCTCACAGGACGACCTGACCGTCGATCACGACGGTGAACTGCACGGCGGGATTGATCTCCTGCAGGCGCGCCCTCAAGCCCTCCTCGCGGCGGATTTCGTCGTCACCGATGAAGACGACGTCCTCGTCATCCAGCCGGATCGTGAGCGTCTTCGCATCGAGAGCTGCTACGGTCTCGCGCGACAGGACCACGAGGTTCTTGTTGCCGTTGTCCAGCCAGAACTGTTCGATGCCCTTGATGCCGCCGGAGAACTGTTTCAGGTCGAGGCCGGTGTCACCGGACACATACAGCGTGTCTTCGCCCGCCAGGCCGTCGATGCGCTTCAGATCCTTCTCGCCGGAGTAGGTGAGCACATCGTCCTTCGCCGTGCCGATCAGGTTCTGCACGGTCGGCGTGCTGTTGTCCTTGGCGAGGTAGACGAGGAATTCGTTGACCATCGCCTGCTGGAAGTCCCCATCGTCTTGTGAGTCTCCGCGGTGAGAGGCGAGCGTCCACGGCGTCGTCGTGAGGAACTGCTTGGGCAGGGTCCCGTCAAAGGCGAATGCGATGCCGTTTCGGAAGACAACCTGCATGGCGTCGGTGCGGTTGAGCGTCTCGGTTCCCTCGTCACTGTTGTCGCTGTGTGCTTCGAAGACCACGTTGTCGGCAACCCCGACAAGAGGTTTGTCGCGATCAGGTCGCGTCACCAAGCGGGCGTCGCCACTGGCGCCATAGACATCGAAAATGACCGAACCGTCTTCATTCGGGTAATGGCTGCTCAATCGACCGTTCCCGCTGTTACCCAGGTTGAACAGAGATCCCCGCTTCCAACCCTCCGACTGCACGTTGGCATAAATCACTGCGCTTTTCCAGGAGTCGCTACTCACGCCAACCGAAGCCATCGAGTCATCGGCCGTGCCATTGCGCCCGGCATTGAAACTGATCGCCGGCGAGCCGTCTGATCTCGTGACGATCTTTCCGCCATGGACGATCACCCCCTGACGCAGCGGGTCGACCGCCTCCATGTGTCGCGAATGTCCCGACTGGTTGTACCAATGCGTCACGTAACCCTTGTCCGACGCTCCTCGTCCGACGAAGTTCAGCAGCGCCTCGCGATCGAGTTGATCGTTGGCATCGAAGCCGATGTCCATCTCCGTGTCATCGGACGAGCGTCGCACGCGAATCGCAGAACCTCCCAGTTCGGCGTTGAGGTCCCGCATGCCGTAGGCCGCTTGCAGGCGCGTGACGTCGACCTCATGGATCGTGCCTATCCCTTCCGCGCGATCCAACTTTCCCCCGATCGGATCGGAGAGCTTGACCAACACCTGCTCGTCGGTTTCCCGCAGGTAATCGCCGTTGACCAGAAGACGGACAAGTTGCTGGGCTTCGCCCGCCTTGAACGACACGGTCCCTGTCTGCACGCCGATCAGATCGTCCGCGGCGACCGTGCTCTTGTCCGCCTGGACAGAGAAACGCACCGAACCCGTCTGGTTCAAGTCTCCCGAGCGTTGAACGAGGAAGACCAGCTCGCGCGCACCGGTCGTGTCCTCGATGACGTGCGCGTTCGACAGGGAGAATCTGGCAGGCTCGGGCCGGACGGGCGTCTCCGGTGTGAGGGGCTCGGTGGGCTTGACCGGAGTCACCGGTGCGATGGGATCGACAGGCTTGACTGGAGTCACCGGTGCGACGGGCTCGACAGGCTTGACCGGAGTCACCGGGGTGGTGGGCTCGGCAGGCTTGACCGGCGTGACTGGTGTGACGGGATCAACGGGCTTGCCGGGAGCTATCGGCGTGATGGGCTCGACAGGTTTGGCGGGAGACAGGGGCTTCGGCGATGGCATCGTCTGTGCCTTGGTGCCCGCGCCGACGGCCACGGTCCCGATCAGACCGACGATCCCCAGCCCGACACCCGCTGCCGACAGCGAAGGCGCCTCGGGCAAGGCAGCCTCGTCCGCCGGCGGCGCGGCGTCGTTGTTCCCTGCGGTGTCGTCGTCCGGCGCCGGATCCTTCGCCCGGGGCTTCACAACCTCGTCGCCGTCGCCGTCTCGGCGGCGGCGTCGTACCGGTGGCGATGCGGAAGCAGACTTCGATTCCAAGGAGCGCATGAACGTGATTCGCAGGAAGTGGATGAACACCCGCCACTGTGCTGGGACATCCGTCCTCGCGAAATTGCCTCGATGCGTCGCCCGGTCTGCATCAGACCTCAATCGTCGTGGTGCGGCAGGTCCTTTGGGTCAGGGGTGTCCTGGTCCTGAACGCCGGGCTCAAGCCGTCTTCGGCGGCCAGTGTTTCGCGCAGACGTCGGCGACCTGCGGCGTCGCCTCGATGCGTTGGAGCAGCGCGAAGAACTCGGGGCGGCTCGCCTCCAGGTGCTTCCGCGAGCCCGACCACTTCGAGACGATCACGGCCATCGCGTCGAGCGCCCCCGGCTTCGCGCCGCTCAGCCACGGCCGACCGGGGAACATGTCCGCGAAGGCCTTCCAGTGCTTGTGCAGCCGCGCCTTGGTGCCGGTGACGATGGCCTCGCGGTCGTCCTGGTCGGTGCGGGTGGAGTAGCGCTCCGGGTAGTCGATGATGCTGATGCAGCTGTAGCAGTTGGCCGCGATGTAGACGAGGCCGCGCAGGATCTGGTCGCGCTGCTGCGCGTCGTCGCCGAGCAGTCCGGCCTCGGCGAAGCGCAGGCCGAGGTGCATCAGGATGGCGCCGCTTTCGGTGAGGACCTCGCCCTCGGGGGTGCGCAGCGTCGGGATCTGCATCAACGGATTGAGCGCGCGCAGCGCGTCCTGCTCCGACGCGTTCTCCCACGAGGACGCATGCACGTTGCGGTACTCCTGACCGCACCAGCGCAGGCCGATCTCGACGATCGCCGAGCCGGAGCCCTGGGTGCCGTAGAGGACGTAGCCGGAAGTGGAGGGGGAGGCGGTCATCACGATCTCCGCGAAGGTGGAGCGGAGAGTGTAGGAGCGCCCGCCGACGGGCATCAACGCTCCTCAGCGTTCGAAGAACCGCATCCGCTCCTCGTCCGCCGGATGCGAGTTGAAGGCGATGCGCAGCAGCGCGTCGGCGCCCGCCTTGGCCTTCTCACCGACATCGCGGCCGAGGCTCTTCGGCTCAGAAGCGCGCTCGGTACGCGTCTGCGCGGAGCGCTTCGATCGCCAGTCGCCGATGCGCTCGAACAGCACCAGCATCGCCCGCGGCGAGCGGCCGCTGTCGATGAGCAGCCGCTTGGCCTGCGCGTCGGCCGCGCGTTCGAAGTCGCGCGAGTAGCTCGCCTGCATCAGCACCGCCGGCGCGCCCGCGAGCAGGCTCGAGAAGTCGCCGATCGCGAAGCCGAGCAGGCCGCCCATCAGGCTGGCCCGCATCGTGAGCCGCAGGCCGTGCTGCTCGCGCACATGGCCCAGCTCATGCGCCAGCACGCCGAGTACCGCGTCGGGTTCGTCGCCCAGCAGCTTGAGCAGCTCGTCGGTGACGACGATGTGCCCGCCCGGCAGCGCGAACGCGTTCGGGCCGAGGCGCTGGCTCGCGTCGCGGAAGTGCAGTTCGTACGTCGTCGCTTCGCCCGGCTGGCTCGCGACCATCGCGGCGAAGCGCTCGCGCCATTGCGCTTGTTCGTGCGCCGGAACCTGGCTCGGCTTGAGCAGCAGGCTGTCGATCTGTTCCATCGCGCCGTCGCCGATCGACTGCTCGATCGATGCGGGCAGGTGCCGCGCGATCACGTCCGCCGCCGCAGGCACGCCCCAGTGCCAGGTCGCGCCGCCGACGGCCACGACCACCGCCAGCGCGACGACCGAATGCTTCCAGCTGGAGAACCAACGCACCGCGAGCCCGCCGCCGAGCCCGCGCCCTTGCGTCGAGGCGTCCGCCCACTCATCCCAATCCGCGGCGTCGCGGGACATCAGCACGCCGCCGTCGGGCAGCTGCGCCTGGCGTTGGCCGTGGCGCGTGCGCTCCGGCCATTGCACCTGACGGATCGGATAGCGGCGCTCGACGCCCGCGAGGTCCTGGTCGTGGACGACCAGCTGCTCGCGCTCCAGCCAGAGCCGGACCGGCCGCGCGCGGGCGCTGCGGCCGTCGAACCAGTCCGCCTGCAGCGTCGCCGGTCCGTCCGCCATCACAGGCCCATGTCGATGCCGAAGAAGTCGCCGGCGAGGTCGCCCGCGGCGTCCTGCGACGCGCTCTCCTGACCGGCCACCCAGGTCTCCGGATCGCCGTCCATCGTCAGGCTCACGGCCTCCAGGCGCAGTCGCGCGGTGTTCACCGCGGCGAACGGCCGGTACAGGCCGAGCGTCACCGCCGTCAGCAGCCAGTTCTTCAGCGTGAGCTTGGCCAGCGCGGCGAAGCGCAGCTGGCTGGTGAACGACAGGTCGTCGGTCGTGGTTCGGTTCCAGAGCAGGTTCTGGAATCGCGCAGTGAAGAACGAGCCCACCACGGTGAAGATCAGCAGGTAGATCAGGCCCATCGACACGAACATCGAGACCATCAGGGCCACCTGGGACTTGCCCAGGAAGACGCTGATGCCCGACATCAGCATCGTCACGATCGTGCCGCCCAGGACCACGAGCAGGCCGATGCCCGCGCCCTTGAGGCACAGCCAGTACACGCTGCCCGCGGTGAGGTTCAGCTCACCCTGCTGGGCCGCGATGCGGTAGCCGTTGTGCTGGTAGCGCTTGATCCCGGTCATGACCCACGGCGCGGCCAGCGCCATCAGCAGCGTCGCGGCGATGACCAGCCACTCGACGGCGCCGAACTGGGGTTTGCCGTTGGCGGACAGGTCGGCGCGACCCGCGATCGCCTGGGCGGCGAGGACGATGCCCGACATCACCCAGATCGGCAGCACCGGCAGGTAGGCGCCCTTGAGCGTGCCGACGAATCCGAATCTCAGCCCGCGCCAGCCGGTGTTGCCCAGCCGGAACTGCATGCCCGCGCGCCACAGCGCCGGCCAGATCGCGGCCATCACGCCGAAGGCCACCAGCCCCGCCAGCGGCGAGAAATGGCCCGCCGCCGAGTACGTGCCCATCAGCACCACCAGCAGCAGGTGGCCGCGGAACATCTTCCACGGATCGCCGTGGAAGGACAGCGCGTGGCCGTCGATCAGCGTGTTGGCGTAGAAGTAGCGGATGCGCCGCGCCTTCGCGAACGGCCAGTACAGGCTGGCCGTGACGATCGTCAACAGCAGGTTGACGATCCAGATCCGGAAGTATTCGCTGCCCGATCCGGTGAACTGGATCTCGAGCTTGCGCTTGCGGTACTCCGACAACGGCCATCCGGTCAAACCGACGGTCGTCGCCCCCTCCTCGTGCTGCGGCATGGATTCCCTCTCTCTGATGCTGTCTTGTCGTTCTTGTGGCCGGTCTCCTGGGGAGCCGGTCCGTCTCATGGGCGCACCGCTTGCCTGATGCGCCTTCGTCGGCCCCTCGACCGCGACCCCGCATTCAGGCGGGGCGGGCGGGAGTGTGCGTCACCGGCCCAAGGGACGGCAATACACCCAAATGAGGGCCGCGCCACTGTCGCGTCCGGGAGTCAGTCTCCAAAGTCGACTCGCTAGAATCCTCCGACACCATGAAGCTCATCGGATCCCTCCCCAGCCCCTACGTCCGCAAGGTCCGCATCGTCATGGCGGAAAAGAAGCTCGACTACCAGTTCGAGCTGGAAGACGTCTGGGGCAGCGACAACATCCTCAAGATCAACCCGCTCGGCAAGGTGCCGTGCCTGGTGATGGAGGGGCAGGATTCGATCACCGGCGCGGTGTTCGATTCGCGCGTCATCGTCGAGTACGTGGACACGCTGTCGCCGGTGGGCCGCCTGATCCCCGAGCGCGGTCGCGAACGCTGCGAGGTGCGCACCTGGGAAGCGCTGGCCGACGGGCTGATCGACGCCTGCGTCGCCGCACGCCTGGAGCACACCTGGTCCGGCCGCGCCCCGGCCGAGCGCAGCGAGGCCTGGGTGGAACGGCAGATGAACAAGGTCCTGGCCTCGCTGCAGGCGATGGCCAACGGGCTGGGCGAGAAGAACTGGTGCTCCGGCAACCACTTCACGCTGGCCGACATCGCGCTGGGCTGCGCGCTGGGCTACCTGGACTTCCGTTTCGCCGAGATCGACTGGCGCGCCGCGCATCCCAACCTCGCGAAGCACTTCGACAAGCTCATGACGCGTCAGAGCTTCCAGGACACGGTGCCGCCCGCGAGCGCCTGATCCGGCGCGGTCCGCGCCATTGGCGCGCGTCAGACACCTTCTCCCCCTGAAGAGCGATTTCCCGGCGGCTGTCCGGCTGACTTCCCGCCGACATTTCCAACTGGGCTCACAATCGTCCGGTCCGGCGGGGATCGGTCCCGATCGCCGCCGTCCTGATATTCCATTGACGGATCCCGGGAGGATTGGATGGGTGTGAAGCGGGTGTTGGCGCCGGTCGGGCGCTTCTTCGGTGGCGTGTGGTGGTTCCTGAACGGCACGCGGCGCGTGGTGTTCACGCTCCTGTTCTGGGTGATCCTGATCGCCCTGATCTGGGCGGCGGTGCACGGCGGCAAGCCCTTGCAGGACAAGACGACGCTGGTGCTGGACATCCGCGGGGATGTCGTCGAGCAGTTCTCCGGCTCGCCGCGCGATCAGGCGATCGCGCAGATCAAGGGCGAGGCGCGGGCCCAGACGCGGCTGCGCGACATCCTGCGCGCGCTGGACGCGGCGGCCAAGGACGACCACATCGTGCAGGTCGTGCTCAACCTGGACCAGTTCGGCGGCGCCACGCCGGCCGCGCTCCATGAGATCGAAGCCGCGCTGACCCGCTTCAAGGCCAGCAAGAAGCCGGTGGTCGCCGCCGGACTGGCCTTCGACCAGCGCTCGTACTACCTCGCGGCGCAGGCCACCGAGGTCTACGTCCACCCGATGGGCGGCGTGATGATCGAAGGCTACGGCCGCTACCGCAACTACTACAAGGACGCGCTGGACCGCGTGGGCATCTCGCCCAACGTGCTGCGCGTGGGGACCTACAAGAACGCCGTCGAGCCCTACTTCGCCAACGGCCCGTCGCCTGCGACGATGGAAGCCGACGCCTATCTGTACGACGAGCTGTGGGCCCGTTACCAGACCGGCGTCGAGACCGCGCGCAAGCTGCCCAAGGGATCCATCCAGCGCGCGATCGACGAGCTGCCGCAGCGCCTGAAGGCCGTGGGCGGCGATCCCGGCAAGTTCGTGCTGGCCGAGAAGCTGGTCGACGGCCTGAAGACCGAGGACGAGGTCGAGGCGCTGCTCGAGAAGCGCGGCGCCAAGGACGAGAAGCGCCTGCGCCAGATCAACCTGGGCGCCTATGTCGCGCAATTGCCGCCCAAGCTGCCCAAGCCCGAAGGGCAGGTCGGTGTGATCGTGGCCGAAGGCGAGATCGTCGACGGCAGCGCCGGGCCGGGCAAGATCGGCGGTGAGTCGATGTCCAAGCTGATCCGTCAGGCGCGCGAGGACGACAAGATCAAGGCCGTCGTGCTGCGCGTGAATTCGCCGGGAGGCAGCGCCTTTGCCTCCGAGCTGGTCAGACGCGAGCTGGAACTGACGCGCGCGGTCGGCAAGCCCGTCGTCGTGTCCATGGGCGGCGTGGCGGCGTCGGGCGGGTACTGGATCTCGATGTCGTCCGACGAGGTGATCGCCGACGCGTCGACGATCACCGGCTCGATCGGCGTGTTCGGCATGCTGCCCACCGGCGAGAAGCTGCTGGACAAGCTGTCCATCCACACCGGCGGCTACGCGACGACCTGGCTGGCCAACGGCTATGACCCGCGGCGTCCGCTGGATCCGCGCATGGCGCAGGTGGTGCAGTCGTCCATCGAGCACATCTACGCCGACTTCACCGGCAAGGCGGCGCAGGCGCGCAAGAAGTCCCCGCAGCAGATCGACGCCGTCGGCCAGGGCCGCGTGTGGACCGGCTCGCAGGCGCTGGAACGCGGGCTGGTCGACCGCAACGGCCTGCTGGCCGACGCGATCGCCAGTGCCGCCAAGCGCGCCAAGCTCGGCGACGATCCGACGGTGCGTTACGTCGAACCCGACCGCAGCACGGTCGATCGTCTGCTGACCAGCATGGGCGACGCGGCGGCGCCGTCGCTGCGCGGCATGGTGATGCACGCGCTGGGCGGCATTCCGGCGGTGCCGGCGCCCTTGCGCGAAGCGCAGGTCGACATCACCTGGCTGGCCGAACAGGCCGAGGCGGGGCCGGCGGGCGCCAAGCCGCCGGTGCGGGCGATCGTCCACTGCCTCTGCACCGCGCCGTAGCTATACTTCCCCCCGATGGCGCCGATTTGTCCGGCTTGCGGGCGCCCAAGAAATGCAGCTAAAGAGGGACACCCGATCCACGGATCGAGACCCGGTGTTCCGCTTCAAGCAGCGGCGCCGGGTTTTGTTTTTTGGGGTGTTCCATGGGATCTGTCGGTGACGTCACACCGCAGCGCTTGTTGTTCGACGAGCCGCTGAACCTGCGCAGCGGCGCCCGGATCGGCGGGTACGAGTTGATGGTCGAGACCTACGGCCGGCTCAACGAGGACAAGTCCAACGCGGTCCTCGTCTGCCACGCGCTGAACGCGAGCCACCATGTGGCCGGCACGCATGCCGGCATCGACAAGAGCGAAGGCTGGTGGGACAACCTGATCGGTCCCGGCAAGCCGCTGGACACGGACCGCTTCTTCGTCATCGGCATCAACAACCTGGGCTCGTGCTTCGGCTCGACGGGGCCGATGCATCTGAACCCGGAGACCGGCCGTGTGTACGGGAAAGACTTCCCCGTCGTCACGGTGCAGGACTGGGTCGACGCGCAGGCGCGCGTGCTGGACCGCTTCGGCATCCAGAAGCTGGCGGCGGTGCTGGGCGGCTCGCTGGGCGGCATGCAGGCGCTGGACTGGTCACTGCGGTATCCGGAGCGCATGCGCCACTGCATCGCGGTGGCGACCGCGCCCAACCTGTCGGCGCAGAACATCGCGTTCAACGAGGTCGCCCGGCGGGCGATCATCACCGACCCGGAATTCCACGACGGCTTCTTCTACGAGCACGGCGTGGTGCCGCGCCGCGGCCTGCGGGTGGCGCGCATGATCGGCCACATCACCTACCTGAGCGACGACGTGATGGAGGAGAAGTTCGGCCGCCAGATGCGCTCGGCGGAGCTGGGGTATTCGACCTCGGACATCGAGTTCCAGATCGAGAGCTACCTGCGCTACCAGGGCGACAAGTTCAGCGAGTACTTCGACGCCAACACCTACCTGCTGATCACGCGGGCGCTGGACTACTTCGACCCGGCGCGCGAGCACGGCGGCGACCTGAGCCGCACCTTCGCCAGCGCGCTGTGCAAGTTCCTGGTGGTGAGCTTCACGACCGATTGGCGCTTCTCGCCGGCGCGCTCGCGCGAGATCGTGAAGGCGCTGCTCGACAACAAGCGCGACGTGTCCTACGCCGAGATCGATGCGCCGCACGGCCACGACGCCTTCCTGCTCGAGGACCCGCGGTATCACGGCGTGCTGCGCGCCTACTTCGACCGCATCGCGAAGGAGCACGAGAAGCCGATGCCGGGTGGTGCGTCCGCGCCGGTCTCCCATCGTCTGCAGGGAGTGTCGGTATGAGCGATCGGGCCGTGATGGACATGATTGCCGAGCTGGTCCCGACCGGCTCGCGCGTGCTCGACCTGGGCTGCGGCACCGGCGAGCTGCTGGCGCACCTGCAGGCGACGAAGGGCTGCACCGGTTACGGCGTCGAGCTGGACGATGCGAACGTGCTCGCCTGCGCGCAGCGCGGTGTGAACGTGATCCAGCTCAACCTCGAAGAGGGTCTGGCGATCTTCGAGGACCAGAGCTTCGACGTCGTGCTGCAGCTGGAGACGCTGCAGAACCTGCGCAACACCGAGGCGATGCTGCGCGAGACCGCGCGCGTCGGCCGCATGGGCGTCGTGAGCTTCCCCAACTTCGCGCATTGGCCCAACCGCCTGCAGGTCCTGTCGGGCCGCATGCCGGTGACGCGCGTGCTGCCGTACCAGTGGTACGACACGCCCAACATCCGCGTCGGCACCTACGCCGACTTCCAGATCCTGGCGCGCAAGTGCGGGCTGCGGGTGCTGGACAGCTTCGGCGTGCAGGGAGGCCGTCAGGTCCGCGTGATGCCGAACCTGATGGCGAGCATGGCGGTGTTCAAGTTCGATCGGGATTGAGCGTCGGCGACCCGCGGCGCGGGCTGCGCGTGGCGTTCAATCCTCGTAGCGTCCCAGCCTCACCATCGTCTGTCCGCTCAGACCGGCGCGGCGCGACGGCATGATCAACACGCACTCGTCGTGCGGCGTGACCCATCGTCGATCGCCGTCCTGGGCCAGCGGCGTGCCGGCGTGCGGGATCACCTTCAGGTGGTGCGTGGGCACGAGGAAGCGGAACTCCGGCGTCACCGCCGTCACGCCCTCGCCGACGCGCACGAGCCGCTGCCGTTCAGGTGCCGGCACGCGCAGCTGGGCATCCGCCCACGCCGCGTCGACCATCTCCAGGTGGCGCAGGAATCGCAACGTCACGTCCAGCGCCATGTCCGCGCTCGCGGGCTCCCAGTGCGAGCCGCATTCGACCAGCACCGCCTGCCGCTCGCTGCGCGGATCGGCGAAACCGCCGCGATCGATGAGCCGCAGGCCTGCTGCATGGCCGGTGTCGACCAGCAGGGTCTCGGGCTGCCCCAGGGCCTTGGCGAGCGGCACGCTCTTGTCCGTCATGCCGCAGATCGTCAGCGCCGGCGCGCCCGCTTCCTGCATCGAGTGCAGGTCCAGCAGCACGTCCGCCGCGTCGACGAAGGGCGCCAGCTCGCGCGCCCGCCGCAGTTCCACCGAGTCGCGCGTGCCGCGCAGCACCGCGTCGTCCCAGATCCGGTTCATGTCCTCGTCGACGCAACGGGACGCAAAGGGTTCAAGCGCATTGAAGCGCCCGAAGGCCTCGACGTTGGCGAAGGCCAGGATCAACCGACCGCGCAGGGGCTTCACGTCCTCGCGCAGGAGCGTGTCCAGCGCGATCGCGCCGCACAGCTCGTTGCCGTGCGTCAGCGCGACCACCATCGCCGTAGGACCCGGCCGGCCGGACTCCAGCACATGCACGAACTCGACATCGGTCCCCGTGCCCCGCCGCCAGCGCTCGATCGCCGGCGGCTGGAGCCGGACTTCCGGGTTGAAGGGCGGGAAGGACTCGAGCAGGGCGGGCGTCATCGTCTTCGCAACGTAGGGTCGAAACGTGGGGGGCGTCCACAACAGGTGGAGGTCGCGGTCGATCCTACACTCCGACCCCATGAAGACTCTCACCGGCCATGACGGCCTCCCGCTGCACTGGCGGGAATGGGGCGCCGACCTGTCGCTCCCCACCCGCGGCACCGTGCTGATCGTCCACGGCCTGGGCGAACACATCGGCCGCTATGAAGCCGTCGCCGGGCGTCTGAACGACTGGGGCTGGCATGTCGCCGGCTTCGACCAGCGCGGGCACGGCGCCTCCGGCGGCCCGCGCGGCGACATCCCGAAACACGACAGCCTGCTGCTGGACCTCGCCGCCACCATCGACTGCCTGCGCGCCGACGACCGCAAGGGGCGGGGACCGCTGATTCTGCTCGGGCACTCGATGGGCGGCGCCGTCGTCGCCCGCTTCGTCGCCGGCGCGCTGGAGAACGCCCCCTGGTCGCGGCCGGTCGACGGCCTGGTGCTGAGCTCCCCGGCGCTCGATCCGGGGCTGTCCGCCCTCCAGCGCGGGCTGCTCGGCGCGACGCTGCCGCTGGTGCCGCACCTGGCCGTGGGCAACGGGCTCGACCCGTCCTGGATCTCGCGCAGCCCGGACGTGGTCCAGGCCTACAAGGACGATCCGCTGGTCCACAACCGCATCACCCCGACACTCGCGAAGATGATCGCCCGCTTCGGCGCCGAGACGCTGCCGCTGGTGCCGCGCTGGACCACGCCGACGCTGCTGATGTGGGCCGGCGCCGACCGCTGCGTCGCGCCCGCCGGCAGCGCGGCCTTCGCCGCCGCCGCAGGCTCCGCGGCAGGCGGGGCGGTGCAGGCCGTGCCCTTCCCGGGCCTGTCGCACGAGATCTTCAACGAACCTGAGCGCGAACAGGTCTTCGCCCGCCTGCGCGCCTGGCTGGGCACACGCTCCTAGAATCAGCCGATCAACTCTCTTTCCCCACGTTCCGCCCGGACCGGCCGCCCCACGCGACCCCGGACCCAGCCAAGGCGGCCCACCGGCCGCGCAGGAGATCCACATGAACGCACGTGATCCGTCGTTGCCGCTGCAGACCGATGAAATCAGCGCCCTGGGCGCCTTCGCCGAGAAGGTCTGGGACCAGGAGATCGTCCCCGCGCTGACCGACTACATCGCCATTCCCGCCAAGAGCCCGATGTTCGACGCCGACTGGCAGGCCAACGGCTACATCGAGCGCGTCGTGCGCGACGCCGCCCAGTGGGTGGAGAGCAAGAAGATCCCCGGCCTGAAGCTGGAGGTCATCCGCCAGGACGGCCGCACGCCGGTCATCTTCTTCGAGCTGCCGTCGACCAAGCCGGAGAGCACCGACACGGTCGTCCTCTACGGCCATCTGGACAAGCAGCCCGAGTTCAACGGCTGGCGCGCCGACCTCGGCCCGTGGACGCCGAAGTACGAGGACGGCAAGCTCTACGGCCGCGGCGGCGCCGACGACGGCTACGCGATCTACGCCTCCATCACCGCGCTGCTGGCGCTGGACCAGCAGGGCATCCCCCGCCCGCGCTGCGTCGGCCTGATCGAGGCCTGCGAGGAGTCGGGCTCCTACGACCTGCCGGCCTACATCGACCTGCTCCGCCCGCGCCTGGGCAACGTGTCGCTGGTGGTCTGCCTGGACTCCGGCGCCGGCGACTACGACCGCCTCTGGATGACCACCTCGCTGCGCGGCATGGTCTCGGGCGTGCTGAAGGTCGAGGTGCTGACCGAAGGCATCCACTCCGGCGACGCGTCGGGCGTGGTGCCCTCGTCCTTCCGCATCCTGCGCCAGGTGCTGGACCGGCTCGAAGATTCCAAGACCGGCCGCCTGCTGCCCGAGTCCTTCCATTGCGACATCCCCGGCGTGCGCTTCGAGCAGGCGCAGGCGACCGCCGCGATCCTGAAGGAAGAGGTCTACAAGCGCCTGCCCTGGGCCTGCGGCGCGGACGGCGCGCCGGTGCTGCCGGTGACCTCCGACCCGGTCGAGGTGCTGCTCAACCGCACCTGGCGGCCGACGCTGTCGGTCACCGGCGTGGACGGCTTCCCCGAACTGAAGAGCGCCGGCAACGTGCTGCGCCCGTACACCGCGTTCAAGCTGTCGCTGCGCCTGCCGCCGCTGATCGACGGCAACGAGGCCGCGCTCAAGCTCAAGGCGCTGCTGGAAGACAACGCGCCGTACAACGCCAAGGTCAGCTTCGTGCCGGACGGTCGCGCCGGCGCCTACGGCGCCACCGGCTGGAACACGCCGGAGCTGTCGCCGTGGCTGAGCCAGGTGCTGGACGACGCCAGCCAGGCCCACTTCGGCCAGCCGGTCGGCTACATCGGCCAGGGCGGCACCATCCCGCTGATGAGCATGCTGCAGAAGGGCTTCCCCGCCGCGCAGATGATGGTCTGCGGCGTGCTAGGCCCCAAGAGCAACGCCCACGGCCCCAACGAGTTCCTGCATGTGCCCTACGGCAAGCGCCTGACCGCCGCGGTGGCGCAGGTGATCGCCGCGCACCCCTGACCGCCGCGGACCCGGTCGGCGGCCATCGGGTCGCCATGGTCCGCTGATCGACGCACAGAGAGGCGGCCCGCGGCGACGCGGCGTCCGCCCGGAGGAGACGGGATGGATCAGGTCAAGGCGATGCGGGTCTTCACCCGCGTGATCGACGAGGGCAGCCTCGCCGCTGCCGCGCGGGCCATGGACCTGGCACCCGCCGTGGTCACGCGGCTGGTCGCGGATCTGGAGGAGCACCTCGGCGCGCGGCTGCTCAACCGCACGACGCGTCGGCTGTCGCTGACCGACGTCGGCGAGGGCTACCTCGAACGCTGCCGCCGCATCCTCAGCGACATCGAGGAGGCGGAGGCGCTGGCCTCCGCCGCGACCAACGAGCCGCGCGGCACGCTGCGCGTGCTGATCCCCCCGGCCATCGCGATCCATCAGCTGGCGCGGCACATGGCGCGCTTCCACGCCATGTACCCGCTGGTCAGCGTCGAGCTGGTCGCGCCCGGCCCCGTGGACACGCTCGACGAGAGCTTCGACATCACCGTCATCTCCACCCGCAGCCCGCTGCAGGGCGACTTCATCGCCCGCAAGCTGGCGCGCACCGAGGTGATCCTGTGCGCCTCGCCCGAGTACCTCGGACGGCGCGGCAAGCCGCAGCATCCCTCCGACCTCAAGCAGCACGACGTCATGCTGCCGCCCATCCACGAGCTGACCCGCGGCGTGACCTTCGAGCGCTGCGGCGCCGACGGCCTCACCACCGAGAGTTTCTTCGCGATCCCCAGCCGGCCGGTGATGACGACCTCCTCGGTCGACACCAAGTACGCCTGCGCGCTGCACGGACTGGGCGTGGCCGGGCTGCCGTCCTTCGTCGTCGGCGACGCGCTGATGGAAGGCGCGCTCGAACGCGTGCTGCCGCAGTGGCGCATCTACAGCTACGCGCTGTGGGCGGCGATGCCCACCCGCAAGTTCGTCCCGGCGCGCACCCGCGCGTTCATGGACTTCCTCGTCGAGATCTTCGGCGGGAAGGACGAGGATCCGTGGCTCACCGCCGCCGGATGCCCGTCGTACCGCGCAGCGCAGGAGTTCCTGGCCGCGCAGGCGGCGCAAGCGGCGAAGGCCGCCGCCACGCCGGCCGAGGGAGACTGATCCGGCGCGACGCGCGGTCGCGCCCGCATCGTCGCTTCAGCGCAGGCTGAACCCGACCTGCGTGTACTGCGGCTGCAGATCTTCGATCAGGCGCAGCAGCGGCGACAGCTCGATGTAGCGCGTCGCCGTCTTCACGACGTAGGCGTAGAAGCGAGGCAGGTCTTCCGCGTAGTGCGGCTTGCCGTCGCGGTGCTTGAGCCGGCAGAAGATGCCCATGATCTTCAGCTGCCGCTGCAGCACGGTCCATTCGAGGCGGCGCCAGAACAGGCCGAAGTCCAGCGCCATCTCGTGCGGGTCCTCGCCGTTCGGGTCCAGGCCGAACAGGCCGGCGCGCCTGGCGCCTTCCCAGTAACGCACCGCCCAGTCGAGCTCCTCGGCTTCTTCCCAGGAGATGAACGCGTCGCGCATCAGCGAGGCGATGTCGTAGGTGATGGGGCCCATCACCGCGTCCTGGAAATCGAGGATGCCGGGCGTGGCGAAGGGGGCGGTGCTGCCGGCCGCCGTCGGGCAGACCATCAGGTTGCGCGGCATGTAGTCGCGGTGCATCGGCACGCGCGGCTGCGCCAGGACGTTGGCCGACAGCAGCGCGACCGTCCGGTCCCAGTAGTCGCGCTGCTTGTCGTTCCAGGTCTTGCCATGGTGGGCCTGGACGCACCAGTCGACGAAGATCTGCAGCTCGCGGTGGACGAAGGCCTCGTCGAACAGCGGGAGCGCACCGTCGGCGCGGGCCGCCTCGCTGGTCTGCCAGCGCAGCAGCGAGGCGGTGGCGTCGCGCATCATCACGCGGGGCACCTCCGTGTCGCCCGCGCGCTGCGCGGCGAGCAGCGCGTCGAGGTAAGGCGCGCTGCCGAGGTCCTCCATCAGCGCGAAGCCCAGCGCCGCGTCGTGCGCGAACATTTTCGGCACATGCAGGCCCCGGTCCGCCATCAGCGCGCCGACCTTGACGAAGCTCGCCACCTGATTGGGCGACGCAGGGTCGTCCATGACGATCAGCGTGCCGCCGTCCGCGGTGGCGATGCGCAGGTAGCGGCGGAAGCCCGCGTCGCTGCTGGCCGCGGCGAGGGTCTCCTCCCGCAGGCCGTGCGTCGCCACCAGCGGCGCCAGCCAGCGATGGAATCGGGCGGCGCGGTCGGCATCGGGCCAGGGCGGGGGCGAGGCGTGCGGAGCGTGCGGGGAGGAGGCGGTCATCGGCGGAGGAAGCAGAAGGGCCGCTGCGCGAGCGGCCCCGGGGTCGGTGACAAGGCGCTCCGGCGGTCCTGCCGGCCGGCGAGCCTCGTGGATAATGATTCTACAAACCCCGGGCAGCGCGGCGCGATCGACGCGCGGCCGCCTGACCTCTGCAAGACGCTGCCCCGCCTGATGCGCCCACCGGTTTCCCGTCCCCGTCCGATCTCGCTGGCCGCCGCGCTGGCGGTCGCGTTGCCTGGTTTCTCAGCTTTCTCCGCGTCGTCCGCCCACGCGCAGGAGTCCGCCGGCCAGCCGCTGATCCTCAAGTCGGTCAAGCAGTTGCACCAGACCAAGCGCAAGGACGCCCGTCCCGCGCTGGCGCTGAGCGCCGACCGCATCACCAGCGACATGGACCAGACCTCCACCGCCGAGGGCGACGTCCAGCTGCGCTACGGCGGCATGCTGCTGAAGTCGAAGTCGCTGCGCTACGACTATCCGCAGGACCTGGCCACCGCCGAAGGCGAGGTCGAGCTCAGCCAGAACGGCGCCGTGCTGCGCGGGCCGAAGCTGGAGCTCTTCGTCGACAAGTTCGAAGGCCAGCTCCAGAGCCCCACCTATTTCTTCGCCGCGACCGGCGGCAGCGGCAGCGCCAAGGCGATCCACTTCCTCGGCGACCAGCGCATGCGCGCCGACGAGGCGACCTACTCGACCTGCCCGGTGTCGGAGAAGGGCGAGCAGGACGCCGCCGACGCCGCTAGCGGCAAGGGCAAGCGCGACTGGGAACTGGTCACCAGCAGCCTGAACCTGGACTTCGACGCCGGCGAGGGCGTGGCCAAGAACGCGGTGGTGCGTTTCCTCGGCGTGCCCATCCTGGCGGCGCCGTCGCTGAGCTTCCCGCTCGGCGACCAGCCCAAGTCCGGCCTGCTGCCGCCCAACGTCAACATCGACAACCGCAGCGGCGTCGAGTACAGCCAGCCCTTCTACTGGAGCATCGCGCCCAACCGCGACGCGACGATCACGCCCTTCGTGATGACGCGCCGGGGCCCCGGCGTCGACACGCAGTTCCGCTACCTGGAGCCGGGCCACCGCGGCCAGATCGACTACGCGCTGCTGCCGCACGACCGGGTCACCGGGATCTCGCGCTGGGACCTGCGGCTGAACGCCGACGGCGACGTGATGCCGAACTGGACCTACAACGTCCACACCGAGCGCGTCTCCGACGACGACTACTGGAAGGACCTGCGCAGCCGCATGCTGTCGCAGACGCCGCGTCTGCTCTCGACGGACCTGCGCACGCAGCGCGACTTCAGCTTCAACTGGGGCGAGATGCAGACCTACGCGCGGGTCCAGAAATGGCAGCCGCTGCAGGTCGCGGAGACCCAGGACCGGTTCGCCTCGCCGTACCAGCGCTCGCCGCAGATCGGCGTGCGGCTGCAGACCGGCGCCGACGAGTCGGTGCTGGCCGGCTACCTGCCGACCGGCCGCCGCGCGCGGCTGGAAGGCGGCCTGGAGGTCGAATACAACCGCTTCGACCTGCCGGGCGGCGCGCTGGACTCGCAGACGCAGACCGGCGAGCGCCTCCACATGCTCGGCCACGTCAGCCTGCCCTTCAGCGGCGCGGCCTGGTGGCTGATCCCCAAGATGTCGATCAACGCGGCGAGCTACAACCTCGACCAGCCGATCGACGTGACGGGCCGCCGCTCGATCGGCCGCACCATCCCGACCTTCAGCGTCGACCACGGCTGGATCCTGGAGCGCAACACCTCGCTCTTCGGCAATGCGATGCGCCAGACGCTGGAGCCGCGCCTGCTGTACGTCAACACGCCGTACCGCGACCAGAGCGCGATGCCCAACTTCGACGCGGCGCCGCGGGACTACAACTTCGATTCGGTCTTCGCGGAGAACCAGTTCTCCGGCGTCGACCGCGTCAACGACGCCAACATGCTGGCCTTCGGCGCGACCACGCGCTGGATCGAGGACGAGCGCGGCGAGGAGCAACTGCGCCTGGGCATGGTCCAGCGCTACCTGTTCCGCAACCAGCAGATCACGCCCGACGGCACGCCGCAGACGCACCGGCTGTCCGACGTGGTGCTGCTGGCCTCGGCGCACTTGAACCAGGCCTGGTGGACGGACAGCACGCTGCAGTTGAACTCCGCCGACGGCAAGGTCGAACGGACCGTGCTGCGGCTGCGGTATTCGCCAGGGCCGTTCCGGACCGTCAGCGCGTCCTACCGCCTCGCCCGCGGGCAGAGCGAGCAGGTCGAGCTGGCCTGGCAATGGCCGCTGTTCGGGCCGGACCGCAAGTCGATCTCCGGCGGTGCAGGCTGCGCCGGCGCCTGGTACGGCGCGGGCCGCCTGCAGTACTCGATGCGCGACAAGCGCTTCACCGATTCCGTGATCGGCGCCGAGTACGACTCGGGCTGCTGGATCCTGCGCGTCGGCGCGGAACGCCAGGCCACCGGCCGCGCGGAAACCAACACCCGACTGATCCTCCAGTTGGAGCTGGTCGGCCTGTCGCCGCTGGGCTCCAATGCGCTGAAGGTGTTGAGAGACAATATCCCCGGTTACCGTTCGCTGAGCTCCGAGCGCTCGGCTTTTGGCACTTATGACTGAACTGCGTTCGATGCGACATCTCAAGCCGGTGGCGGCCACCTTCCTGTCCCTGACCGCCGTCCTGGCCGGCTCGGTTGCCATGGCGCAGACGACGCCCGCTGCCACGCCGGCGGCCGCAGCCTCCGCGCCCGCCGCGGCGGCATCGACGCCGGCGGCCAATCGTCCGGTCGTCGAACAACGGCAGCTCAAGCCGGGCGACTACATCGCGGTCATCGTCAACACCGACATCGTGGCGGCGTCCGAGGTGATCCAGCGCACCGAGCGCGCCCGTGAGGAAGCCCGCCAGCGCGGCCAGACGGTCACCAACGAGCTGCTGCACAAGCAGGCGGTGGACAGCCTGGTCGACGAACGCGTCGTCGTCACCTACGCCCGGGAGAACGGCCCGCGCGTGGACGAGCCGGAGCTGGATCGTGTCGTCGCGAACGTCGCCACCCAGAACAAGCTGACCATGCCCGAGCTGCGCCAGCGCCTGGCCGCCGAGGGCATCGACTTCAAGCGTTTCCGCGAGAACCTGCGCGACCAGATGCTGAGCGAGCGCGTCCGCGAGCGCGAGGTGCAAGGCCGCATCCGCATCACCGACGGCGACATCGACAAGTACCTGGAAGAGCGCCAGGCGGCGCTGCAGGGCCGCGCGCAGCTGAACATCGCGCAGATCCTGGTGCCGGTGCCGGAAGGCGCCGGCCCGACGGTGGTCGCCGAGCGCAAGGCGCGTGCGGACGCCGCGCTGGCCCGCATCAAGGCCGGCGAGGACTTCGCCAAGGTCGCGCGCGAGGTGTCGGAAGACGCGAACAAGAACCGCGGCGGCGAGATCGGCCTGCGCGCCGCGGACAAGCTGCCCGACGTCTTCGTCGACGCGGTCAAGGACCTGAAGAACGGCGAGGTGCGTCCCGAGCCGCTGCGCTCCGAAGCCGGCTTCCACGTGCTGAAGCTGGTCGAGCGCCAGACCGGCAAGGCGTCGATCAACGTGGTCGTGCAGACCCACGCGCGCCACATCCTGCTGCGTCCTTCCGAGCAGCTGAGCCCCGAGCAGGCGACCCGCCGGCTGGTGGAGTTCAAGCGCGCGATCGAGTCCAAGCGCGCCACCTTCGAGCAACTGGCCCGCGCCAACTCGGAAGACGGCAGCGCGCAGGAAGGCGGCGACCTCGGCTGGGTGTCGCCGGGCGGCTTCGTCCCCGAGTTCGAACAGGCCATGGACACGCTGCCGATCAACGGCATCTCGGATCCCGTGCCCTCGCGTTTCGGCATCCACCTGATCCAGGTGATGGAGCGCCGCGACGTGGTGCTCGACACCAAGCAGCTGCGCGAGCAGGCCCGCAATGCGCTGCGCGAGCGCAAGTACGACGACGCCTACAACGACTGGATGAAGGAAATGCGCGCCCGCGCCTTCATCGAGACGCGAGAGTGGCTGGACTGACCGGCCGGGACTGAGTTCATGGGACATGTCGCGCGCAAGCGCTTCGGCCAGCACTTCCTGACCGACAAGGCCATCATCGACGGCATCGTCGACGCGATCGCGCCGGCCGAAGATCAGGCGATGGTCGAGATCGGCCCGGGCCTGGGCGCGATGACGCTGCCGCTGCTGCAGCGCCTGCCGGCGTCGAGCCGGCCATTGACCGTCATCGAGCTCGACCGCGACCTCGCCGCCCGCATGCGCAAGCGCGGCGACGTGACGGTCATCGAGTCCGACGTGCTCAAGGTCGACTTCGCCGCGCTGGCCGCGGAGCGCGGCCGCAAGCTGAAGGTCGTCGGCAACCTGCCGTACAACATCTCCTCGCCCATCCTGTTCCACCTGCTGGGCTTCGTGGACCACGTGGTCGACCAGACCTTCATGCTGCAGAAGGAAGTCGTCGACCGCATGGCCGCCAAGCCGGGCAACAAGGACTTCGGCCGACTGAGCGTCATGCTGCAGTGGCGTTACGACGTCGAGGCGCTGTTCGACGTGCCGCCGGAGGCCTTCGATCCGCCGCCGCGGGTCGATTCGGCGATCGTGCGCATGACGCCGCTGACGGCACCGGCGAAGATCGACGAGGCGCTGCTGAGCGAGCTGGTCGCGTCGGCGTTCTCGCAGCGCCGCAAGCTGCTGCGGCATTCGCTCGGCAAGTGGCTGGAAGCCCGCGGCTTCCAGGGGGAGTTCGACCTGCAACGCCGCGCCGAGGAAGTCCCGGTGGCGGAGTTCGTCGCGCTGGCGCTCGCGGTCCAGGGCTGAGCCAAACAAAAAAGGCCTTCCGTCGCCGGAAGGCCTTTTTCGTCGAACCCGGAGGTCAGTCGTTCGTCACATCGTCAGGCGGCGCTGAGCCACATGGACGTGTCGAAGGCGCTGCACATCATCGGCATGTTCATGCCGAAGTTCGGATTCGGATTCGCCTTGGTGCTCTTGAGCACCGGCTTCACTTCGGGGGCCACTTCGGTCGCCCGCTCCCAGGAACCTTGTTCCTGAGAGCGGGCTACTGAAAAGAATAGAAGCACCGGAATGAGACCTTGCGCTCGGACCAGAAATCGGCCGCCTCGCGGAAGACGTCGAGCAACTGCTCGCGCGCCTCGCGATCGAATTTCGCATGGTCCGGCAACTGGTCCAGCACCACGACGAAACCTGGCTGCGCGCCCGACTTGTGGACCAGATTGGTCATGCAGTCGTACAGCGCTTCCATGTTCTTCCCGAAGTGGGCCGGGAACAGGAAATTGCTGGCAATCAATTCCAGCACGTCCTGTTTGGTCTCCGCTGGAGACAGGTCGGCGTACAGGAAGTGTTGGCCGGCGTCCTGCGCGGCCTGCATCAAGTCCTCGACCCGGTAGGCTCTGATCGCCTGCACGATGTTGGGACGGACTGTCTGCAAAAGCATTGTCGCGTTCCTCCTAGATGGGGGTTCCGAGTTCATGTCCAACCACGCCCGCGGCACCGGACAGAACCCGCTGGGGAGCCTGCAATCGTCGGTGGCGTGGGTGGGGTCAGAGAGGGTTAACCCTGAACTCTGAAACCGAGATGGTACAGAAACGGACCCGAATGCTCAAGCCGGGGGTGACCAGAATGCCCTAAAAAGCGGCACTGTGAGCGTGCGCACACATACGTCGATATCCATGGGAGACATGGTCGTCATCCCGAAGAAATCGACTGGTGAGCCGCTACAAACTTTTTCTATAGGCCGGGCCGCAGGTCGGGTTTAAAGGCCTTCCGGCACCCCTTTCGAGGGGGTCGGAAGGCCTGGAACCGAATATTCTTCGGTCCCGAAACGGGCGGGGGTCAGCGGGCCGCGTTCGCGTCCGCGACGGTCAGGGCCGTCATGTTCACGATGCGGCGCACGGTGGCCGACGGCGTCAGCACGTGGACCGGCTTGGCGGCGCCGAGCAGCACCGGCCCGATCGCGATGCCGCCGCCGGCGGCCGTCTTCAGCAGGTTGTAGCTGATGTTGGCGGCGTCGATGTTCGGCATGACCAGCAGGTTGGCCTCGCCCGTCAGCGTGCTGTTGGAGACCAACTGCTCGCGGTAGTGCGGGTCCAGCGCGGCGTCGCCGTGCATTTCGCCGTCGGCTTCCAGCCAGGGCGCCTGTTCCTTGATCAGGGCCAGCGCGTCGCGCATCTTGACCGCGGACGGGCAGTTGCTCGAACCGAAGTTGCTGTGCGACAGCAGCGCCGCCTTCGGACGCAGACCGAAGCGCATCATCTCCTCGGCCGCCATCTGCGTGATCTCGGCGATCTGCTCGGCGGTCGGGTCGTAGTTGACGTGCGTGTCGACCAGCATGACCTGGCGACCCGGCAGGATCAGGCCGTTCATGCAGGCGAAGGTCTTCACGCCGGGACGCTTGCCGATGACCTGGTCGATGTACTGCAGGTGCATCGCGGTGTTGCTCCAGGTGCCGCAGAGCATCCCGTCCACTTCACCCTTGTGCAGCATCATGGCGCCGATCAGCGTCAGGCGGCGGCGCATCTCGATCTTGGCGAGCTGCTGGGTCACGCCCTTGCGCTCGGTCATCGCGAGGTAGGTCTGCCAGTAGTCGCGGTAGCGCTGGTCGAACTCGGTGTTCACCACCTCGTAGTCGCGACCTTCCTGCAGGCGCAGGCCGAAGCGCTCGCAGCGCTGCGCGATGACCTCCGGACGGCCGATCAGCGTCGGACGGGCGATGCCCTCGTCGATGACGATCTGCACCGCGCGCAGCACCCGTTCCTCTTCGCCTTCCGCGTAGGCCACGCGCTTGTGCTTGGCCTTCTTCGCGATCTGGAAGATCGGCTTCATCGTCGTGCCGGAGGCGTAGACGAAGCTCTGCAGCTTTTCCAGATAGGCCGGCATGTCGGCGATCGGACGCAGCGCCACGCCCGAGGCCTCCGCCGCCAGCGCGACCGCCGGGGCGATCTTCATCATCAGGCGCGGGTCGAAGGGCTTGGGGATCAGGTATTCCGGGCCGAAGCTCAGGTTCGCGCCGGCATAGGCGGCGGCCACGACTTCGCTCTGCTCCGCCTGGGCGAGCTCGGCGATCGCGTGGACGGCGGCGATCTCCATCTCGTCGTTGATCGTCGTCGCGCCGCAGTCCAGCGCGCCGCGGAAGATGTACGGGAAGCACAGGACGTTGTTGACCTGGTTCGGATAGTCCGTCCGGCCCGTGGCCATCAGCGCGTCGCCGCGAATGGCGTGCACGTCCTCCGGCTGGATCTCCGGATTCGGATTGGCCAGCGCGAAGATGATCGGCCGCGCCGCCATCGAGGCGACCATGTCCTGCTTGAGCACGCCGCCCGCCGACAGGCCCAGGAAGATGTCCGCGCCGGCGATCACGTCGCGCAGGCTGCGCTGCTCGGTGGGTTGGGCGTACACGGCCTTGTCCGGGTCCATCAGCTCGGTGCGGCCTTCGTAGACCACGCCGGCCAGGTCGGTCACCCAGATGTTCTTGCGCGGCAGGCCCAGCTTGACCAGCAGGTTCAGGCAGGCGAGGGCGGCGGCGCCGGCGCCCGAGGTCACCAGCTTCACCGACGCGATGTCCTTGCCCGCGACCTTCAGGCCGTTGAGCAGGCCGGCGGCCACCACGATGGCGGTGCCGTGCTGGTCGTCGTGGAAGACGGGGATCTTCATCCGCTTGCGCAGCTCGCGCTCGACGTAGAAGCAGTCCGGCGCCTTGATGTCTTCGAGGTTGATGCCGCCGAAGGTGGGCTCCAGCGCGGCGATCACGTCGACCAGCTTGTCGAGGTCGTGCTTCTCGTCGATCTCCAGGTCGAAGACGTCGATGCCGGCGAACTTCTTGAACAGGACGCCCTTGCCTTCCATCACCGGCTTGGAGGCCAGCGGGCCGATGTCACCCAGGCCCAGCACGGCGGTGCCGTTGGAGATCACGGCGACCAGGTTGCCGCGCGAGGTGTAGCGGAACGCGTTGGCGGGATCGGCGACGATCTCCTCGCACGCGGCGGCCACGCCCGGCGAATAGGCCAGGGCCAGGTCGCGCTGGTTGATCAGCTGCTTGGTGGCCGCGATGGCGATCTTCCCGGGGGTCGGGAACTCGTGGTATTCGAGAGCGGCCTGGCGCAGCTGCGCACGTTTTTCTTCGGACGTGGACATGGGGGACTCTTCTGGTTGAAACCGGTCCGCCGTCGTGGGCCGGGTCGGCGATTGTAGGAGTCCGCCCCGACGGCGGCAGTGCGGACTATGCGTATGCTGCATGTCGGCAGGGCCGCAGGCACATACGCGAAACTGCGCATCGCCACGGGCCCGCGGCGCGCCATACTGCCTGCCCCGCACGCGCGCGAGACGCTCGCCGACGTGCCCGGCAAGCTGCGCGTGGGCGATCCTTTCAAACGCCTTTCACGCCGCGTTCACAGTCCAGCGTTCCCCGTTCCGATCTCCCTTCGATCTCCGCTTGCCTGCTCCGACCATCATGCGGCCCGCCGCCCCTTTCCCCCCGATGGCGCCCGGCACCCGACCGCGGCGCTGGCGGCGTGCGCTGCTCTGGGGAACGCTGGTCGCGCTGCTGCTGATCGCACAGACGCTGCTGCTGTCGCTGACCTTGAGCCATGAGGCGGCCCGCGCCCAGGAGGCGTCCGACCTGGCCGCCGCCGAGGTGACCGCGCGCGCCAAGCAGTTGATCGGCCGCGACCTGCAGGGGCTGCAGGGTCTGATGTGGGCGGAGGACGACGACTGGCGCGGCAACGCCGCCGCGCAGCTGCGCCAGACGCGCGTGCTGCTGCGCATCGAGCTGCGCGATTCGGAGCGCCAGGTGCGCCGCGCCGTCGACACGCCGTACGCGCCGCCGCTGTTCTCGATCCTGTCGCGCGAGCAGCTCCAGATCGAGACCGAACTCGCCTGCATCGCCGCGTTGAGACAGGGCACGCCGCTGTTCTCGCGCTCCTACTTCGTGCCGGGCCCGGGCGGCGACGGCATGGAGGTCGCCGACCTCTGCCTGCCGCGCGTGCGGGCCGGCGAGCCGCGCTCCTACGTCGTCGCGACGATGGGCCTGCGGCCGCTGCTGGAGGAGTCGGTCTCGCAGGACCAGGCGCGGCGCTTCGAGATGTCCTTCGTCGAAGGCGACGGCACGCGCCTGGCGCGCACCGGCCTGACGCGCGGCACCGGCTTCTACCTGTCGGAGCGGCTGCTCGACCTGCCGGGCTTGAGCCTGCAGCTGCGCGTCGACAACGCCACCGGGCGGCCGCAGCTGATCCCCAACCTGGCGACGGCGCTGGTGCTCGGCCTGTCGATGGCGCTCTTCGCGCTGGTCATCATCCTGGCGCGCGACACCCGCAAGCGCGCGCAGGCGGAACACGCGCTGGCGGAGTCCCTCGCATTCCGGCAGGCGATGGAGAACTCGCTGATCACCGGCCTGCGCGCCCGCGACCTGGACGGCAACATCAGCTACGTCAATCCGGCGTTCTGCGCGATGGTCGGCTACCCGGCGGAGGAGGTGGTCGGCACCGGCCGTCCGCCGCACGCACCGCCGTACTGGCCGCCCGAGTTCACCGACGAATACTGGCGCCGCCACCACGACCGCGAAGCGCGCTGGGAAGCAGGCCTGCCGCCGCGCGAGGGCTTCGAGACCGTCTTCGCGCGCAGCACCGGCGAGCGCTTCCCGGTGATGATCTACGAGGCGCCGCTGCTGAACGCTGAAGGCCAGCAGACCGGCTGGATGAGCGCGGTGCTGGACCTGAGCGCGCAGCGCAAGGTGGAGGAGCTGTCGCGCCAGCAGTCCGACCGGCTGCAGGCGACGGCGCGGCTGGCGACGGTGGGCGAGATGGCCTCGCTGCTGAGCCACGAGCTGAACCAGCCGCTGGCGGCGATCGCCAGCTACGCGACGGCCTCGATCAACCTGATGGTGCGCGAGGCCGACGATCCGCAGACGCCGGCGATGGTGCGCCAGGCCGTCACGCGCATCGCCGAACAGGCCGAGCGCGCCGGCCGCGTGATCAAGAGCGTGCACGACTTCGTCCGCCGGCGCGAGGCGGCGCGGGAGTGGGTCAACGTCGAGCAGCTGCTGGAGGCGGTGCTGCCGCTGATCCGGCTGCAGGCGCGCAAGAGCGGCGCGCGCATCGAGATGGACCTGGCCAAGGGCCTGCCGCGCGTGCGCTGCGACCGGACCATGGTCGAGCAGGTGCTGCTGAACCTGACCCGCAATGCGATCCAGGCAATGGACGGCCCGACGCCGCTCGCCGACCGGGCGCTGATCATCCAGGTGAAGCGACTGCAGCCGCGCTGGCTGAGCTTCGCGGTGATCGACCGCGGGCCCGGCATTCCGCAGGAAGTCGCGCGCCAGCTGTTCACGCCGTTCTTCACGACCCGCACCGAAGGCATGGGCCTGGGCCTGAGCCTGTGCCGCACGGTCGTGGAGCAGCACGGCGGCGCGATGGACTTCGAAAGCCGCGTGGCGCCCGCGTCGCCGACCGGGACCGAGTTCCGCTTCAGCCTGCCGTGCGAGGATGCACCTGGTTCGGCGTCGAAAACCGGCGCCGACCGGTTCCCCATCATTGGATCTGGAGAGTCGTCCGCATGAAGCCGCAATCCCTGCCGATGGTCTACCTCGTCGACGACGAGGAAGTGGTGCGCGACGCGCTGGCCTGGCTGCTGCGCTCGCGGCGGCTGCTGTCCGAGGGCTTCGGCAGCGCCGAGGCCTTCGAGTCCATGCTGGACGGCCTGCCGCGCAGCGGGCGTGACTGGCCGTCGGCGCCGAGCTGCCTGCTGCTGGACGTCCGGATGCCCGGCATGAGCGGCCTGGCGCTGTTCGAGCGGCTCATCGAGCGCGGTCTGCTGGACACGCTGCCGGTGATCTTCCTGACCGGCCACGGCGACGTGCCGACGGCGGTCGCGGCGGTGAAGCAAGGCGCCTACGATTTCGTGGAGAAGCCGTTCTCGGACAACGCGCTGGTGGACCGCGTCGAGCACGCGCTCGCGCAGAGCGCGGAGGCGATCGCCGCGCGCGATGCGAAGTCGGCACTCGGGCACCGTGTCGGCGATCTCACCGAGCGCGAGCGCGAGGTGATGCAGCTTGTCGTGCAGGGCCTGCCCAACAAACTGATCGCGGACCAGCTCAACATCAGCGTGCGCACCGTGGAAGTCCATCGCGCCCGGGTGTTCGAGAAGATGGATGTGAAGTCCGCCGTCGAGCTGTCCAACCTGCTGCGCGGCGACAATGCCGCCCATGGGTGATCTTTCTGAAGCATCCGGCGCATCCGCCGGTGCATCTGCCGGCGCATCTGCCGGTGCCTCCGGCGCAGGTGAGCGACGGGACGGGCGTCCGCTGGGCGAGTTCGACCTGATCGACCGGTTCTTCGGCCGCGCGGGTCGCGCCGGCCGGACCGAGGGCGGCGCGGTGACGCTGGGCATCGGCGACGACTGCGCGGTGCTGACGCCGTCCGCGGGCCATCAGTGGCTGGTGACGGCGGACATGCTGGTCGAGGGCCGGCACTTCCTTTCGACGGTGTCGCCGCGACGCCTGGGTCACAAGGCGCTGGCCGTGAGCCTCAGCGACCTCGCCGCGTGCGGCGCGACGCCCAAGGCCTTCTTCCTGTCGCTGGCGCTGCCGCGCGTCGACGAGACCTTCCTGGCGGGATTCGCGCAAGGCTTGTTCGAGCTCGCCGACGCCCACAACATCGTGCTCGCCGGCGGCGACACGACGGCGGGGCCGCTCAACATCAACATCACCGCGATGGGCGAAGTGCCGTCTGGCCAGGCGCTGTTGCGCTCGGGCGCGAAACCGGGCGATGACGTCTGGGTCAGCGGCACGCTCGGTGATGCGCGGCTGGCGCTGGAGGTGTTCCGCGGCACGCTGTCGCTGAGCGGGGCGCAGTTCGACGAAGCCCGCCTGCGGATGGAAATGCCCGAGCCGCGTGTGGCGCTCGGACGCGCGCTGCGCGGCATCGCGACGAGCGCGGTCGACGTTTCCGACGGCTTGGCCGGCGATATCGGGCATGTGCTGAAGCGTTCCAACGTCGGCGCGACCTTGCGACTGGCGGATCTGCCGCGATCAAGCGTGCTGAGCGCGATGCCGGAAGACATCCAGCAGCTGTGCCTGCTGAGCGGTGGCGACGATTACGAACTCGTCTTCACGGCGCCAGAGGCGGCGCGCGAGCGTGTGCTGGAGGCGGGCCACGCGTCGGGCACGCCGGTGTACCGCGTCGGTCGCATCGAGGAACAACCCGGTCTGCGCGTCGTCGACGGCGCGGGCCGCCCGCTGCAGGGTCTGCTGCAGAGTTTCGATCACTTCAAATCATGAGCGCGGTGCGTCCGACTTTCGGCTTCATGGCGAGGCATCCCGCGCACTGGATCGCGATGGGCTTCGGCAGCGGGCTGGCGCCGAAGGCGCCGGGTACCGTGGGCACGCTGTGGGGCTGGGCCGCGTTCGCGATCCTGAACCTGTGGCTGACGCCGCTGATGTGGGGCGTGGTCATCGCCGCGAGCATCCCGATCGGCTGGTGGGCCTCGACGGTCACGGCGAGGCACCTCAAGACCTGCGATCCCGGTTCGGTCGTGTGGGACGAGATCGTCGCGATCTGGATCGTGCTGTGGCTGATCATGCCGGCGGGCTTCTGGTGGCAGCTGGCGGCGTTCGGCGTGTTCCGTTTCTTCGACGCGGCCAAGCCGGGTCCGGTGCGATGGGCCGATGCGCTGTTCAAGATCGAGCCCGGACAGCCGGTGACGGTGTGGCAAGGCTTCGGCATCCTGTTCGACGATCTGGTGGCGGCTGCATGTACGCTTGTGGTGTTGGCCGGCGCGAGGGCCTTGCTGCACTGAAGCGCTGAGGCACCGGCGCCGATCGCATCCATCCACGGATCAGATCATCCAGATCCATCGACGAGGAGATCCCCATGCTGTTTCCCGACGAATCCGAACTGATCGAACGCATCGCCCTGGCGCTGATCCAGCGCAAGGAGCGCATGGGCACTGCGGAGTCCTGCACCGGCGGCCTGATCGCGGCGGCGTGCACGAGCCTGGCGGGTTCGAGCCAGTGGTTCGAGCGCGGCGTGGTGAGCTACACCAACCAGGCGAAGACGGAGCTGCTCGGCGTGCCGGCGGCGCTGATCACGCTGCACGGCGCGGTGAGCGGCGAAGTGGCCGAACAGATGGCGCGTGGCCTGGTGGCGCACGCGCCCATCGACTGGGCAATCGCCGTGACCGGCGTGGCCGGGCCGGGCGGCGGCACCGAGAACAAGCCGGTCGGGACGGTGTGGCTCGCGCTGATGCACGGCCGGCAGCGCGTGCGGGTGTGGAAGGAACACTTCACCGGCGACCGGCATGCCGTGCGCGCGCAGACTGTGCGCGCCGGGCTTGAAGCCTTGTGTGATGCGCTCGAAGACCGAGACTCCTGACCTTCCACGCGGAGCGTTCAGGTAGGCGGGGTGAGCTTTGCCGCGCTTCGCTCCCGTGCGATGGCGAGGTACTTCAGCGGTCCGAAGACAGCCTCGACTGATTCGCCCTCTTCGGTTTCCGCTTCGGCCTCCGGAAGGAGGCGCACGATCATTTCTTGGCGTTCGCCATTGCGCGGTACTTCGCGATCAGGGGGCCGAAGACCTCGTCAACGGTCTTGCCGGCGCCAGCCGCAGCCTGGGCCTTCCCGCGCGTGATGGAGTCATCCAGCTCCTTCAACCTGGCCTCGCGCCAAGCCTGCAGCTCCTCACTGTCGCGCAGCGCCTGCGTGCGCGACGAATACTTTCCGCTCTCGATCAGATTCAGCACGATGGCCTCCAGTTCGGGTCCCAGATCTGCGTGAATCATCTCGGTAGGTCCTGCAAAAGAAAATCGCTTCAGAGGGGGAGATCGCATCCCCAATCAGCGGGAGCAACTTTGAGGGACTGACTCGCACGAGTGAGTGGATCAACCTCGGCCGGCGTTCCCACCAGGCAAGACCTGGCCCTCACAGCCCGGCCAGGATCGTGTTCGCTTGGGCGTCGTCGAGGTCCGGCGGCTCCCAGGTGCGGAGCCAGTCGGCGAACTTCTCGGCCGGCATCGGTCGCGACAGGAAGTAGCCCTGTCCCAGGTCGCAGCCCAGCGTCTGCAGCAGCGTCCATTGCTTGGCTGTCTCCAGCCCTTCGGCGACCACCGTCAGCCCCAGGTTGTGCGCCAGCTCGATGGTCGAGCGCACGATCTTCGCGTCGTCGATGTCGCGCTCCATGTTCATCACGAAGCTGCGATCGATCTTCAACTCGTCCACCGACAGCTGCTTCAGATAGGCCAGCGACGAATAGCCCGTGCCGAAGTCGTCGATCGACAGCTTGAACCCGAGCGCGTGCAACTGCTCCAGCGTCTGCAGCGCGCGTTGGGGGTCATCCATGATCGCGGACTCGGTGATCTCCAGGCACATCGCCGGCGGCGGCACGCCGGCCACCAGGTCCGCGACCTTGATCGGCAGGTCCTGGTCCATCAGGTCGCGCGTCGACAGGTTCACGCTGATCGGCAGCGCCAGACCGTCCCGCTGCAAGCCCATCCACGCCTGCGCCGACGCGTGCAGCACCCACGCGGTGATCTGGCGGATGAAGCCCGTCTGCTCTGCGAAGGGGATGAACTCCATCGGCGGCACCAGGCCGCGCGTCGGATGCTGCCAGCGCACCAGCGCTTCCGCGCCCGCGATCTTCTGGCCGTGCAGGTCCACCTTCGGCTGCAGGAAGAGCCGCAATTCGCCGGCGTCGATCGCGTGCCGCAACTCGCTCAGCAGCGACAGCGATTCCTGGCTCGCGGCATCCATGCTCGGCGCGTAGACCTCGCAACCGCTCTGGCCGCGCTTGGCGGCGTGCATCGCCAGCTCCGCGCGCGCCAGCAGCAGCATCGGATCCCGCCCGTGCTGCGGATACAGCGCCACGCCCATTCCGGCCGACAGGTCCACCGTCTGGTCGTCGATGCTCAGCGCCCGCTCGAAGTCGCGCTGGATGCGCTTGCAGATCGATTCGGCCAGCGTCGCGCCGGCGCCGTCGATCATCAGCAGGAACTCGTCCCCGCCGACCCGCGCGATCAGGCCGACCTCGTCCTTCAGAAGATGCTGCAGCCGGTCCGCCACCGCGCGCAGCAGGCGGTCGCCGAACGGGCGCCCCAGCACGTCGTTGACGTGCTTGAAGCGGTCCAGGTTCAGCATCAGCAGCGAGAAGCGACCGTCGCTCTCCGCCATCCGTCTGGCGAGCGCCTGATGGAACTGCTCCCGGTTCGGCAGGTCCGTCAGCGGGTCCCAGAAGGCAAGCCGGTTGACCTCTTCCTCGCGTGCCCGGATGCCCTGGCGCATGGCCTCGAAGGCTTCGGCCAGATCGCCGATCTCGTCACGGGAAGGGCGCTCCACGGGTTGCGCATAGTCGCCCTGGCCGAGCCGGTGCGCCGCGCTCGCCAGCGCCTTCACCGGCCCGCTGATGCGCCGCGCCGTCAGCACGGCGCCGACGGCGAACAGCAGCACGCCCGCGCCGCTCAGTCCGAGGAGCATCCATTGCAAGCGCCGGTAGGGCGCGAGCGCTTCGTCCACCGAGCGCAGCAGCAGCACGGCCACCGACTTGTCGGTATCGCCCCCGTGCGCGAGCGGCTGCAGGCGGGCCTGGAACAGCTCGTCGTCCAGCGGGATGTGGAAGGTGCGCACCTCGCGATCGGAGGCGCCCAGCGCGGGCAGCGCCTGGACCGCGCGCGCCGTCGCCGCGGGATCGAGCACCGAGGCCAGGACCTGCCACTGCCCCGTCGCCGACTGCGCCAGCAGCACGCCCTGGATGCGCACGATGCGCTTGAGTTCCTGAAGCTGGTCGCTCTTCATCTCGAAGCCGGTGAAGATCCAGCCGCCCAGCCCCGCCGCGCGCATCCGCGCGACCACGACCTGGTAGGCCTTGCCGTCCAGCAGCAGCAACTGACTCTGCGTGCGGCCCTGTTGTTCGCGGGTCACGCCGCGCAGCAGCGGCGTCACCTTGGCCGCGATCGCGTCGGTCGCCGTCACCAGCTTGAAGGAGTCGTCGGCATATCCGATGAACGCGGCATCGCCTCGCTCGCTCAGGTTGGTGAAGACGTCCTGCAGCATCGCGCGCAGTTCCTCGCCCTGGATGCCCGCGGAGACCAGCTGGCGCAGGCCGTAGTCCGACTGCAGCAGGTCGGCCACCAGGCCGCGCTGCTGGTTGTCCTCGTCGATGAGCTGGACGAGGATGCGCTCGCCGGCCTCGAGTTCCTCGGTCACCTGGGCGCGGGCGTTGCGCCCGATGCCCTGGTCGATCAGGGCGAGGTTGAGCAGCTGAACCACCAGCAGCAGCGCCAGGAACAACGCGACGATGCGCCCTTCCAGCCGCCGCAGGTTGAGGAAGTCCGGCCAGCGCATCGCGGCGTCAGTCCTTCAGCTCGACCTTCAGCACGCCCGACGCGCCTGCGCCCACCGCCAGCGGCTGCGCCGTCGGCGCGGCATTGCCCAGGCGCGATGCCCACAGGCGCAGGCGGTGATCGCCTGGCGGGAGGTTCAGCTTGACCTCGCCCTTGGCGTCGGTGATCCCGAACACCGGGGTGTCGACCACCACGATATGGGCGCTCATCCGGTCGTGGATGTTGCAGCCGAGCTGGGCCACGCCCGGCTTGTCGAAGACCACCGGCTCGGAGGGCGTGCCGGAGTACAGCTTGAGTTCGAACTTCTTCGTCGCCGAGAACGAGTAGACGTGATGGCGGACGGTGTCGAAGTTGGGGAAGTTCACCGCCGTGCCGGTCTGCACCACCAGCAGCTGAGGCTGGAACTGGCGGTCGCGCTGGGACATCTCGGCGCTGACGCCGGTGGCCGGTTTCGCCGGCTGGCCTTTCAGCTCGACGGCCACCGCCGCGTTCGGCACCGGCGCGCCGCTGCCGTCACGGACCTGGATCGTCCAGTCCGCCGCACGAGCGGGCATGGCGCCCATCAGCGCCATGGCCGCGGTGGCGGCGGCGATCAGGAAGCAGGCGGAACGGGAGGGGCTCATCAGCGACGCCGGAGGGACGACAAGCGTCAACCATAGCGGGTTTTCTGCGCCGGCGGGCGCAGGGCTTGCTCCAGGAGGAGGGCCAATCGCCCGAGTGCCTCCCAGGGGTCGGTGGGCCATTCCGGATGGCGCAAGCCCTTCACGATGCCGTCGCAGATCTGCGCGGCGACGACCAGGCGCGTGAGCGCCGCGCCGTGCAGCTGCGGCACGATGCGTTCGAAGAGCCGTTCCTTCGGTCCCCAGATGCGGGACTCCCGCAGGGCCATCGGCAGCGGCTTGCCCGCGGCCACCGCGTCGTGGACGCGCTTGAGGCCGCGGATGTCCTCGGCCATGGTCCAGTGCACCAGCACGGCGGCCTCGCCCTCGGCCTTCAGGCCATCGAGCATGCGCAGCACGCGACCGACCTTGCCGCTCAGCAAGGCTTCGCTGAGCTTGAAGACGTCGAAGCGCGCCACGTCCAGCACGGCCGCCTCGATGTGCTGCAGGCTGAGCTCGCCCTTCGGATGCAGCAGCGCGAGCTTCTGCAGCTCCTGGTGCGCGGCGAGCAGGTTGCCCTCCACCCGATCGGCGAAGAATTCGAGCGCCCGCTGGCCGTCGGGACCCGCGGCCACCGGTTGCCCCTGCTGCTGCAGACGCCGGGCGATCCAGGCGGGCAGCTCGCGCCGCTCGACCGGGTCGACCTTCACCGACACGCCGGCGCTGTCCAGCGCCGTGAACCAGGCGCTGCTCAGCTGCGTCTTGTCCAGTCGGGGCAGGGTCACCAGCGTCAGCACGTCCGGGGGCAGACCGTCGACATAACGCTGCAGCGCGTCCGAACCGTCCTTGCCGGGCTTGCCGCCGGGGATGCGGATCTCGATCAGCTGCTTGTCGGCGAACAGGCTCATCGCCTGCGACGCCGCGATCACCGACGCCCAGTCGAAATGCGCGCCGCTGACGATGAAGACCTGCCGCTCGTTGTAGCCCTGCTTGCGCGCCTCGGCGCGCAGGGTGTCGGCGGCCTCCTGCGCGAGCAGGGGCTCGTCGCCGTGCACGACGTACACCGGCTTGAGTCCCTTCGCCAGGTGGCCGGCGAGCGCCTCGCCCTTGATCTGCATGCGCGCGGTCCGTCCGGATCAGTTGGGCAGGTGCACCGCCGCCAGGCGACGCAGCAGCAGGCCGACGGCCTCCACCTGCATGGCCTTCTGCAGCGACAGCTCTTCCTGCTCCTTGGCCAGCGCCGCGCTTTCGCTGTAGTTCATGTCGCGCGTGAGTCGCAGCTCGGTGCGCGGCAGCAGGATGTCGCCGCCCGCCGAGCGGAGCGAGTAATCCAGCGACAACCGCAGTTGCCATTCCGTGATCTGTCCAGCCGCGGTCGTCGCCACCGAGGTCTTGTCGCGGACCTCGCGTTCCGCGTCGATGATCACGTCGGCGCGGTTCGGGTCTTCGACCAGACGCACGGTGCTGCGCTGCACCTGCCGGCGCAGTTCCTGCGCCAGCGGCGAATGGGGAACGAAGCCGGTCAGCGCCAGCGTCTTGAAGTGGTAGACCGGTTCCTTGCGCAGCTCGAAGCCGCAGCCCGACAGCAGGCCTGCGGCTCCCAGTGCGCCCAGGGAAGCGAACGACAGCAGATCGCGGCGCTTCATGTTCAGACCACCACGTTGACGAGACGACCGGGCACGATGACGACCTTCTTGGGCGCCTTGCCTTCCGCGAACTTCTCGAAGTCCGGGCTGGCCAGCGCGATCGCCTCGATCGCCGCCTTGTCGGCCGAGGCCGCGACCTTGATCGCGCCGCGCAGCTTGCCGTTGACCTGCAGCATCAGTTCGATCTGGTCCTGGACCAGGGCCGATTCGTCGACCTGCGGCCAGGCGGCGTCCAGCAGCTCGCCCAGTTCGGCGCCGAAGCCGAGTTCCGTCCACAGCGCGTGCGCGATGTGCGGGCAGGCCGGGTAGATCACGCGCAGCAGCACCGAGAAGCCTTCGCGGACCGCGGCCGACTGGCCTTCGGCCTTGAAGCCTTCCAGCGCGTTCAGCAGCTTCATCGCGCCGGACACCACGGTGTTGTACTGCATGCGCTCGTAGTCGTACGAGACCTGCTTCAGCACCAGGTGGACCTCGCGGCGCAGCGCCTTGCCGTCGTCGCTCAGCGCGGCGAAATCGGCGCCGCCGGTCTTGATCGCGTCGGCGTGTTTGGTGCCGAAGCCCCACACGCGCTTCAGGAAACGGTGCGCGCCTTCGACGCCGGCGTCGTTCCACTCCAGCGTCTGCTCGGGCGGGGACGCGAACATCACGAACAGGCGCGCGGTGTCGGCGCCGTACTGGTCGATCAGGGCCTGCGGGTCGACGCCGTTGTTCTTCGACTTCGACATCGTCGTCATCTCGTACTCGAGCGGCAGGCCGTCGGCCTTCAGCGTGCCGCCGGTCGGCTGGCCGTGCTCGTTGCGGATGACGTCGACCTCGTGTTCCCAGTAGTAGTTCTTGCCGGCGTCCTCCGGCTTGCGGGAGAACGCGCCGTTCAGCACCATGCCTTGCGTCAGCAGGTTGGTGAACGGCTCGCTGAAGCTGATGAGCTTCAGGTCGCGCATCACCTTGGTCCAGAAACGCGCGTACAGCAGGTGCAGGATCGCGTGCTCGATGCCGCCGATGTACTGGTCCATCGGCATCCAGTAGTCGGTGCCGTTCGCGACCATCTGGTCCGGGTTGGTCGCGTCGCAATAACGCATGAAGTACCACGAGCTGTCCACGAAGGTGTCCATCGTGTCCGTCTCGCGCTTGGCCGCGGCGCCGCACTTCGGGCAGCTGCAGTCCAGGAAGTCCGCGCGCTTGTTCAGCGGGTTGCCGCTGCCGTCGGGGATGCAGTCCTCGGGCAGCACGACGGGCAGGTCCTTCTCGGGGACCGGCACCGCGCCGCAGCTGTCGCAATGGATGATGGGGATCGGCGTGCCCCAGTAGCGCTGGCGGCTCACGCCCCAGTCGCGCAGGCGCCAGGTCGTCTTCTTCTCGCCCAGGCCCTTGCCGCCGACCAGCTCGGCCACCTTGTCCACCGCCTGCTTGTGCGTCAGGCCGTCCAGCACGCCGGAGTTGATGCACAGGCCGCGCTGCTTGTCGCCGTACCACTCGGCCCAGGCGTCGGTCGAGTAGGCCTCGTCGCCCACCGCCACGACCTGCTTGATGGCGATGCCGTACTTCTTCGCGAAGGCGAAGTCGCGTTCGTCATGCGCCGGCACGCCCATCACGGCGCCGTCGCCGTAGCTCATCAGCACGTAGTTGCCGACCCAGACCTCGACCTGCTCGCCGGTCAGCGGGTGCGTCACGACGAGGCCGGTCGCCAGGCCCTTCTTGTCCTGCGTGGCCAGCTCGGCTTCGGTGGTGCCGCCCTGCTGGCATTCCTCGATGAACGCGGCCAGCGCGGGGTTGCTCTTCGCGGCGTGCGCGGCGAGCGGATGCTCCGGCGCGACGGCGCAGAAGGTCACGCCCATGACGGTGTCGGCGCGCGTCGTGAAGACGTAGAGCAGACCGCCCTGGATGGGCTGACCGTCCTCGCCCGCGATCGCGTGCGGGAAGGCGAAGCGCACGCCCTCGCTCTTGCCGATCCAGTTCTCCTGCATCAGGCGCACGCGCTCGGGCCAGCCCGACAGGTAGTTCTTGTCCGACGGATCGGCCACCGCGGCCAGCAGTTCCTCGGCGTAGTCGGTGATCTTCAGGTAGTAGCCGGGGATCTCGCGCTTCTCGATCGTCGCGCCCGAGCGCCAGCCCTTGCCGTCGATGACCTGCTCGTTGGCCAGCACGGTCTGGTCGATCGGGTCCCAGTTCACGACCTGCGTGCGGCGCTCGGCGATGCCGGCTTCCAGCATCTTCAGGAACAGCCACTGGTTCCAGCGGTAGTAGTCGGGCTTGCAGGTGGCGATCTCGCGCGACCAGTCGATGGCCAGACCCATGGCCTGCATCTGCGACTTCATGTACGCGATGTTGTCGTAGGTCCAGGCGGCCGGCGGCACCTTGTTCTTCATCGCCGCGTTCTCCGCGGGCAGGCCGAACGCGTCCCAGCCCATGGGCATCAGCACGTTGTAGCCCTTCATGCGCAGCTGACGGGTCAACATGTCGTTGATCGTGTAGTTGCGGACATGGCCCATGTGCAGCTTGCCGCTCGGGTAGGGCAGCATGGAGCAGGCGTAGAACTTCGGCTTGGACGCGTCCTCGACGACGCGGTAGGCGTCGCGGGCGTTCCAGTGATCGCGGGCGGCCTGTTCGACCTCGGAGGGGGCGTATTTCTCGTTCATGGTGGCTCGGGCAACGTAGCCGTCGATTGTAGGAGGCCGCGCGCGGCCGCCCCATCCTCTGTGGGAGGGCCACCTTGCGGGGGTGAGCGCTCAGCGCTTCGGGGGAGTCGTGGCGCCAGTCGCCGCGCCTTTTGGAGGGGCCTTGCCGTCGGCCTTCTCGCCGATTTCGCCGATCTCTCCGGTCTCGGCGACGAACGCGATCCGGTTCAGCCCCGCCTTCTGCGCCCAGCCGATCAGCTGCGCGACCTTGCCGTAGGGCACGGACTGGTCGGCGCTCAGGCGCAGTTCGGCATCGGGCTGGCGCTGCGACAGTTGCGCCAGCCGCTCACGCAGGGCCTTGGCGTCGAGCTTGTCCTCGCCGAGCAGGTACTCGCCCTCGGGCGTGACGACCAGTGCGATGAAGCTGGCGCCCGGCGCGGGCGAGGCTGCATCGCTCTTGGGCAGGTCCAGCTTGAGCGCGCTGCCCATCAGCGGTGCCGAGATGATGAAGATCACCAGCAGCACCAACATGACGTCGATCAGCGGCGTCATGTTGATCTCGCCCATCGGCTTGGGGGCTTCGCGGCGTTCGAGGCGGCCGAACTTCATCGCGTGCGGGTCCGGGCGGTGTCGTGCGGTGAGGGCGGCCGGGGCGCTCAGGCGCCGCCGAGCAGCTCGCGCAGGTCATGCGCGAAGCCTTCGAGTTCCGCCTCGCAGGCGGCGACCCACTTGCCGAACAGGTTGTAGGCCAGCACCGCGGGGATCGCGACGGCCAGGCCGGCGGCGGTCATGATCAGCGCCTCGCCGACGGGGCTGGCGACCTTGTCCAGGCTGAAGTTGCCGGTCGAGGAGATGCTCATCAGCGCGTGGTAGATCCCCCAGACCGTGCCGAACAGGCCCACGAAGGGGGCGGTGGCGCCGATGGTCGCCAGCACGATCTGGCCGCGGCTGAGGCCGTTCAGCACGGCGTGCAGCGCGTCGCGCAGACGGCGCGTCAGTTGCGAGGTCTTCTGTGCCGACGCCGCCAGCGTGCCCGGCGCGCTGTCCTGCATCGCGGCGTCGATCAACGGCAGCATCAGTGCGCCACGGTCAAGGGCCTTCAACTGGTCGCGACCCTGGCCCACCTCGGGCGCCGCCCAGAACACCGGCAGACCGCGGCCGAGATCGGTCCGCGCCCGCGCCAGCGTCCAGCTGCGCCAGAAGATCAGTACCCAGCTGCACACCGACATGGCCAGCAGCAGCAGGGAAACGAAACGGGCGACACCGTCGCCCGCTTGCCAGAGATGGATCAGTTCGGTCATCGCGTCGTGAGTCGGGCGCCGATCAGGGGAATCCGCGGGCTCAGGCGATGCCGAGCACGTCGTTCATGTCGAACAGCCCGGTCTTGCGCTCGCCCAGGAAACGCGCGGCGCGCAGGCTGCCCTGCGCGAAGGTGGCGCGGCTGGAGGCCTTGTGGCTGATCTCGATGCGTTCGCCGATGCCCAGGTACATGACGGTGTGGTCGCCGATCACGTCGCCGCCGCGCACGGTCGCGAAGCCGATCGTCGACGGATCGCGCTCGCCCGTGACGCCTTCGCGGCCGTAGACCGCGCAGGTCTTCAGATCGCGGCCGAGCGCCTCGGCCACGACTTCGCCCATCTTCAGCGCGGTGCCGCTGGGGGCGTCGACCTTGTGGCGGTGGTGGGCCTCGACGATCTCGATGTCGTAGCCCTGCGCGAGCGCCTTCGACGCCTGCTGCAGCAGCTTGAGCACCACGTTCACGCCCACGCTCATGTTGGGCGCCATCATGACGGCGGCGCGTTGGGCGAACTCGCCGATCTTCGCCTTCTCATCGGGGCTGAAGCCGGTGGTGCCGATGACGGTCCGCACGCCCAGTTCCGCGCACAGCTCGAGGTGCGCCATCGTGCCTTCGGGGCGGGTGAAGTCGATCAGCACGTCAGCCTTGGACAGGCCGGCCCGGACGTCGCTGGAGATCGCCACGCCGGTCGTCTGGCCCAGGAAGGCGCCGGCATCCTGGCCGATCGCCGGGCTGCCGTCGCGGTCGAGCGCGGCCGCGAGTTGGAGATCGTCCGCTGCCAGCACCGCCTCGACCAGCATGCGGCCCATGCGGCCGGACGCGCCGGTGATCGCAATCCGCAGTCGGCTCATCGACGGGGCTCCAGCGGCGGGTAGTCGCGCGTCGGGCCGATCGGCTCCGGCGCGGAGGCCGCGGCCGTGCGCACCGGCGGCGGCAGCGCCTTGCGCTCCTCTTCCGTCAGCTCCAGCTTGGGCTCCTTGCCGGACAGCTTCAGCGTGTTGATCGACGCGATGAATTCCTTCTCGGTCGGCAGGTCGTCCGGGGCATCGATCTTGGACAGCTGGTCGCCGTCGAAGGTCAGCAGGATGTGGCGGTTCTGCGGCGCGGCGCCCTGGCGCCGGATCGTGAACACGTAGTCCCAGCGGGACTCATGGAAGACGTCGGTCAGCAGCGGCGAGCCGAGCACGTCGCGCACCTGGGGCCGGGTCATGCCGGGCTTGATCGCGGCGATCTGCTCCTTGGTGACGACGTTGCCCTGGACGATCTCGACGCGGTAGGGCGTGACGAGGCCCAGCACCTTGTCGCCGCTCACGGAGAGCGCGTCGAAGGTGGGCATCTGCGAGCAGCCGCCCAGCGCCAGGAGACCGGCGACGAGGACGGCCGCGGCGGCGCCGGAAGCGGACGGACGTGCAATGCGGGGGATACGGAAATTCAATGACATGGCACGTCTCGGCCGAGGCGCAAAGGCTATGATCGGTCGATTCTAGCGGCTCGCACCCACGCTATTCCGCAGGCGCAAACCCCATGAACCGGTCAGACGAAATCAAGAACAGCGGGCTCAAGGCCACCTTGCCCCGCATCAAGATCCTCGAGATCTTCCAGACGACCCAACAGCGGCACATGACCGCCGAGGACGTTTACAAAGCTTTGCTCGATGAACGCGCGGACATCGGTCTCGCGACGGTCTATCGCGTGCTCACGCAGTTCGAGCAGGCGGGGCTGCTGTCGCGCAACCACTTCGAGTCCGGCAAGGCCGTGTTCGAGCTCAACGAGGGGCATCACCACGATCACCTCGTGTGCCTGACCTGCGGCTTCGTCGAGGAGTTCTACGATCCGCAGATCGAGGAGCGCCAGCACGCGATCGCGCTGGATCGCGGCTTCCAGCTGCAGGAGCATTCGCTCGCGCTGTACGCCAACTGCGTGAAGAAGGACTGCCCGAACAAGGTGGCTCGCTAAGTACACGCGGCCGCTCAGGCGGAACGACAAGGGGCTCCGATGGAGCCCCTTTTGCATGGCCGCACCGATCGATCCGATCGATCCGGTCGGCGGGCTCAGTTCGTGTCGTTGAGGCCCTGCTCGATCGCGCGCTGGTGGCGCTCGACGAACTCGCGGTAGGTGTCGATGCCGCGCAGCTGCAGGATGGTGTTGCGCACGGCGGCTTCGACCAGCACGGCCAGGTTGCGGCCGGCATCCACGGCGATCACGACCTTGCGCACCGGCATGCCCAGCACGTCCTCGTACAGCGGCTCGTAGGGCAGGCGTTCGAAGTCCCGCTCCATGGTTTCCTTGCGGACCAGGTGCACGATCAGCTTGAGCCGCATCTTCCGGCGCACCGCCGTCTCGCCGAAGATCGCCTTGATGTCCAGCAGGCCGATGCCGCGGACCTCGAGCAGGTTCATCAGCAGTTCGGGACAGCGGCCTTCGATCGCCGTCTGCGCGATGCGGAAGAAGTCCACCGCGTCGTCCGCCACCAGGCCGTGGCCGCGGCTGATCAGTTCCAGGCCCAGTTCGCTCTTGCCGAGGCCGGACTCGCCGGTCAGCAGCACGCCCAGGCCGAGGATGTCCATGAACACGCCGTGCCGCGTCGTGCGGTTGGCGCAGACATGCGCGAGGTAGGCGCGCACCAGGTCGATGACGTGGCCCGCGCTTTCGGCGGTCGTGAACAGCGGGATCTCGGCGCGGTCGCACATCGCGACCAGGCGGTCCGGCGGCACCTGGTCGTCGGCGACGATGATCACCGGCGGCTCCAGCGTGACGATGCGCGCGATGCGGCGGTCCAGCACGTCGCCGGAGGCCTGGCTCAGGTAGCCGACCTCGCGCCGGCCCACGATCTGGACGCGGTACGGATGGATGTAGTTCAGGTAGCCGACCAGGTCGGCGGCCGACTGCGCGTCGCGCAAGGCGGCTTCGTCGAAACGGCGCTCAGGATGCGCGTGTCCGGCGATCCACTCCCAACGCAAGGCCTCGCGGTGTTCCTCGAACAACCGGTCCGCGCTGATGGAGGTGGCTTTCAAGTGGGGCGGGCCGTGGTCGTGGCGGTGAGGGATCGGGAGGCTGCGTCGACGCTCAGGCGACCGACTTCAGCGGCTCCCAGTCGGCGATCAGGCGATGCACCGTCGCGGCGTCGGATTCGGTCTTGAGGCGCTCGCGCAGTTCGCGGTCGGACAGCATCTCGGCGATCTCGGAGAGGATCTCGAGGTGTCTCTGCGTCGCCGCCTCGGGCACCAGCAGGAAGATCAGCAGCGTGACCGGCTCGTCGTCCGGCGCGTCGAAGCCGATCGGCTGCTGCACGCGCAGCACGGCGGCCAGCGGATTCTTCAGGCCCTTGATGCGGCCGTGCGGGATCGCGACGCCGTGACCCAGTCCGGTCGATCCCAGGCGTTCACGGGCGAACAGGTTGTCCGTGACCGCGGCGCGGGAAATCGAATGGTTGTTCTCGAAGAGCAGCCCGGCGTGTTCGAAGACCCGCTTTTTGCTGGAAGCGTCCACATCGACCAGCACGTTGCTGGCGGGAAGGATGGCGGCGAGACGGTTCATCGGGCATGTGCCGATCACGACGACCGGCGGGCTGGGGGAGCAGCGCTGCGCACCAGCGGGGCGCAGATTCGAGGGTTGAAGGACAGGATTATAGGAATGCCGCTGCCGGCAGGGGGCCTGACGGATGCGACGGTCCTGTGAAAACGTCGCCCTTGGTGTTGCATTGCAACAATTCTCGGCAAAAAGGCGGCCCGATGGGCCGCCTTGCGGGGAGAACCGCGGGAAATCCCCGAGGTCCGGAGGGGCGCCGGTCGCGCGCTGGTCGCGGCCCGGAGCCCGTCGACGGGTCACCCGGCGCTCAGGTCCATGCGCTTGGCCGATTCATGGTGGTGGTTCTGCACCCGGTCCTTGTGGCGGCAGACCTGCCGGTCCAGCTTGTCCATCAGCTCGTCGATGGCCGCGTACAGGTCCTCGTGCGAGTGTTCGCAGAAGATTTCCCGTCCCTTCACATGCAACGTGACTTCCGCGCGTTGGCGTCGATCCTTCTCCTTCTGCTTCTCCACGGTCAGCAGGACGTTGATGTCCACGACCTGGTCAAAGTGCCGGATCACCCGGCTCAACTTGTTCAGCACGTACTCACGCAGAGCCTGTGTCACTTCGAGATGGTGGCCGCTGATGGTCAGGTTCATAAAGCCTCCTTTCACAAGGGCTTGGTCGGAAACGGTGTCGAGTCGGCGGCGGATGCCGCAGGAAAAAGAGCGGTTCAGGGTCTTGGGGGTAGTGAAGCCTTGAGGGGTGAGGAAATCGATGTGGGTGGAAGGCCACGCCGCCGACGGGGAGTCGGCAGCGTGCGGGAAGCGGATGGAGGGATCAGAGGAAGGTGTCGGAATGAACGGTCCGCGAGGGACCCGGAAGGCCGCGAGGGCCGATGGCATGCGGGTTCTGAGGCGACATCGATGAAGAAGACGAGCCCAGTCTGCTCCCGATCCGGGGCGCGGGCAAGTGATCAAAAGCAAGGTTTGGGGGCGAATATTCCCGCCTTGCGACATGGCGGGGTCCGTGCTCGAATGCTGGATGTTGTGCGGCGGCGCCTCCCAGGCGCGCTTCCTTGCCGCCCCCGAGGACGCGATGTGATAATTCCGCGTCCCGATTACTGGAGTTTCCCTTGGACAGCGACCACCCTCGGTGGCCATCCACTCCAGCGTCAATCCGCCGCAGCCCCTGAGCGTTCCGCGTCACCGCGCCAACGCCGCCGCGACGCTTGTCCGGAGTGAGACGGGCCACCTTCGACCTGCATCTCGCGCGTGCCGCTTCCCGGCGCCGCCCGCTCCCTGACACATCCTGCGCCGCGACGTTCACTAGGGTCCGTCAACGCGCACTCCGGCTTGCGCGTTCGCCAGAGCGCGCCACCGCCGACGAAGGACCTGCATGCTCAATGTTTTCACGCTGGACAACGGCCGCCTCAAGGGAGGCATGGTCCAGGAGGAGATCGCGACCGCCGCCGAACTGCTCGCGCGCACGGACGACGGCCGCGACCCGGTCTGGGTCGACCTGGAGTCGCCCACGCCGGAGGAGAAGGACTGGATCCGGGAGCGCTTCGGCCTGGTGATCCCCGAGGACATCGTCGACGAGGACCTGGAAGAGTCCGCCCGCTTCTACGAGGAAGACAACGGCGAGCTGCACATCCGCTCCGACTTCCTGATCGACGACATGGAGGCGCCGCGCAACGTGCGCGTGGCCTTCATCCTGTTCAACAACGTGCTGTTCTCGGTCCACAACGAGGACCTGCCGGTATTCCGCCTGCTGCGCCTGCGCGCGCGCCGCATCCCCGCGCTGATCGAGGACGCCAAGGACGTGCTGCTCAAGCTCTACGACGCCGATGCGGAGTACTCCGCGGACGTGCTGGAGGGCATCTACGACAACCTGGAGAAGGTCAGCGCCCGCGTGCTGAAGAAGGACGTCAACGACACCGAGGCCGGCGAGGTGCTGGCCGCCATCGCGCGCGAGGAAGACCTGAACGGCCGCATCCGGCGCAATGTGATGGACACGCGCCGCGCGGTCAGCTTCATGATGCGCAGCCGCATGCTGAACGCCGAGCAGTTCGAGGAGTCCCGGCAGATCCTGCGCGACATCGATTCGCTCGACTCGCACACGGCCTTCCTGTTCGACAAGATCAACTTCCTGATGGACGCCACCGTCGGCTTCATCAACATCAACCAGAACAAGATCATCAAGATCTTCTCGGTCGCCAGCGTCGCGCTGCTGCCGCCGACGCTGATCGCCAGCGTCTACGGCATGAACTTCGACGGCATGCCGGAGCTGCACTGGAAGTACGGCTACGTGTTCGCGATCGGGCTGATGATCGCGTCGGTCACCGCGCCCTTCATCTACTTCCGACGCAAGGGCTGGCTGGCCTGAGGCACAAATACAAAGGGCCTCCGCGGATGCGGAAGCCCTGGGTATAAAAGTAGCCTCAAGACGCCCCTGGCCAACGAGGGAGGGAGGGAGGAGGAGGAGAAAGGCCTCGGGATTGCAGCTTCACGAGGAAGCAGGTCTTGCGGCTGAAAGTGGATGCGTTGACTGTACTCCCATCGCTGCCGGGATCGGTGGAAACCCGGAATGCCCTCCCAGACTGCTGCGCCTTCCGGTCGATTTAAGCGTCCTCAAAGGGAGCGCTGTTACGGCCTGATGACACGACGGTCAGTCGTCAGCGATGTGTTGAACGAGCCGTCATGGTGCAGTGCATCTCGGTCGATGTCATCCCACCGATGAACGAATAAGTGAGCAACTGTCACCGGTGTCCCGCCTAGCCGGGACAGTTTTCAGCCTGATGACGACCCCTCGCCACAGGCGCGCCGATTGCCAAATCCCGCGCCTTTCGTTCAGCTTTTACAAGCGAATATGGCGCGGAGAATCAGGTTTTTCAGCTCGGCGCGACGGCACCCTGCTCACTGTGGTTGCGCGACCAGCTTCTCCACGGCCTGGGTGAACTGCGTGCTGTCGGGGCTCACGCCGGACGCGAAGCTCATGACCTGCTTGCCGTCGCGCGAGATCAGGTACTTGTGGAAGTTCCACTTGGGCGACTGGCCCGTGCGCTTGGCCAGGTCGGCGAACAGCGGGTTCAGATCGGCTTTCCCGGCGGCTACGTTGCTCTTGCTGAACATCGGGAACTTCACGTTGAAGGTGTTCTCGCAGAACTCGGCGATTTCCTTGTTGCTGCCGTACTCCTGGTTGCCGAAATCACCGGACGGAAAACCGAGTACCACCAGCCCCTTGTCCGCATATCGCGCCGAGAGGGCTTCGAGCGCCTTGTACTGCGGGGTGTAGCCGCAGAAGCTGGCGGTATTCACCACGAGGACCACCTTGCCCGCATACTGGCAGAGCGCCTGGGGCTTTTCGTCCTGCAGGCGGGGCATCTGCCGGTTCAGCAGTTCGGGGCACGCGGCGCCCGAGGTGGCGGGGGCTGCGGCGGTCTCGGCCGCGGGCGCGGCGTGGGCGGAGGTCGCGGCGAAGGGCGCCGCCAGCGCGAGCAGGAACGCGGCTCGCCGCAGCAAGGAACCGAAGGACGGGGTCATGTCGTTGTCTCCTGGGATCGGTAAATCCGGATGGGTCGAAAGCCGGGCGCTGCGCAAGAAGCGAACGCGGCCTCAGGTTCGTCGGAAGTGCGATTAGGCCAGATCGCCCCACGGGCCGATGGCGTAAGGGAATGTCATGGTGCGACCGGTAGAATCCGCCGCGCTTAACAGGACGCAGACAGATGCTTTATCCCGAACTCTTCAAGCAACTCGAGGCCGTGCGCTGGAACATGGACACGGATATCCCGTGGGACAAGTTCGACGCGTCCAAGCTGACCGACGACCAGGCGCGCACGATCAAGATGAACGCGATCACCGAGTGGTCGGCGCTGCCCGCCACCGAGATGTTCCTGCGCGACAACAAGGACGACAGCGACTTCTCGGCCTTCATGAGCGTCTGGTTCTTCGAGGAGCAGAAGCATTCGCTGGTGTTGATGGAATACCTGCGCCGCTTCCGTCCGGACATGGTGCCGACCGAGGCCGAGTTGCACGAGGTGCGCTTCGAGTTCGATCCGGCCCCGGCGCTGGAAACGCTGATGCTGCACTTCTGCGGCGAGATCCGCCTGAACCACTGGTACCGCCGCGCCGCCGAGTGGCACACCGAGCCGGTCATCAAGGCGATCTACGAGACGCTCTCGCGTGACGAGGCCCGCCACGGCGGCGCCTACCTGCGCTACATGAAGCGCGCGATGACCAAGTTCGGCGACGAGGCCAAGGCGGCCTTCGCCAAGGTCGGCGTGCTGATGGCCAGCGCGCGCCGCACGGCGCAGGCGCTGCATCCGACCAACCTGCACGTGAACGCCAAGCTGTTCCCGCGCGACACCATCCAGAGCCGCCTGCCGGATCCGGAATGGCTGGAGCGCTGGCTGGACAAGCAGATCCAGTTCGACACCGTGTGGGAGAACAAGGTCGTCGAGCGCATCCTGCACAACATGAGCCTGCTGATGGAACGCAGCTTCGCCAGCGTCCAGGAACTGAACCGCTTCCGCAAGGAGCTGACGCAGCGTCTGGCCCAGGCCGCGCAGCAGGCGCAAGGCGGCGACGCCGCGCCGCAGGCGACCTGACCCCCAGGCGCGCTCCGCCCGCAGGAAGGCCCGCATCAGCGGGCCTTTTCCTTTTCGCGGCCACAATGCTTCAATCCTCTTTCATTCTTCCAACGCCATCCGCCGACCGCTCATGAAGTATCTGCACACCATGGTCCGCGTGACCGACCTCGACGCCTCCCTGAACTTCTACCGCGATGCGCTCGGCCTGCAGGAAGTCCGTCGCACCGAGCACGAGGCCGGCCGGTTCACGCTGGTCTACCTCGCCGCGCCAGGCGATGAGGATGCCCAGATCGAACTCACGTTCAACTGGGATCCGGAGGTCTACACGGGCGGTCGCAACTTCGGTCACGTCGCCTATGCGGTGCCGGACATCTATGCGGCCTGCCAGCGACTGATGGACGCCGGCGTGACGATCAACCGCCCGCCGCGCGACGGCCGCATGGCCTTCGTGCGCTCCCCCGACAACATCTCCGTCGAGCTCCTGCAGGACGGTCCGGCGCTGCCGCCGGCCGAGCCCTGGATCTCGATGGCCAACACGGGCGCCTGGTAATGCTTCGAACGCTTGTCCTTCCCCTGCTGCTGGCCGTGCCGCTGGCCTGTGCCGCGCAGGCGCAGGGCAAGCTGCTGCTCACCGGCGGCGTGAGCAGCATCGACGGCGCCGCCGGTGGAGGCCTGACCCCCTGGGCGCTGACCGGCAGTTATGCCACCAGCGGCCAGGTGGGTGCCACGGCCTACTTCACGCGGTTGCCGGTGCAGGACTACAGCCTGACGGGCTACGGGGCCTCCGTGGCCTTCGGCGAGCGTGCCGAGCTCTCGCTCGCGAGGCAGGACTTCAGCGCCGGCGGCACGGGTGCGGCGCTCGGCCTGCCGGGGCTCAAGCTGAAGCAGTCCATCCTCGGCGCGAAGGTGCGCCTGGGCGGCGACGCCGTGCTGGACGCCGATACCTGGATGCCGCAGATCGCGCTGGGCGTCGAATACAAGCACCTCGACGCGGGCGGCCTGGCGCCGACGCTGGGCGCGCTCGGCGCGAGACGCAACGGCGTCGACGTCTATTTGAGCGCCACCAAGCTGTTCCTCGCGCAGAGCACGCTGGTGAACGTGACGCTGCGCGCGACGCGGGCCAACCAGAACGGTCTGCTGGGCTTCGGCGGCACAGCCAGCAGCCGCTATTCGCTGATGCCCGAGATCTCGGTCGCCTACCTGATCAACAAGGAATGGGCGATCGGCGCGGAGTACCGCATGAAGCCCGACAAGCTCAACCCGTCGGCGCTTGGCGACGGGCTGCGGGAGGACGACTGGAAGGACGTGTTCGTCGCCTGGGCGCCGAACAAGCATGTCTCGCTGACGGCGGCGTATGTGGACCTGGGGCGCGTGGTGCCCGGCATCCAGCCGCGGCGCCAGCGCGGGGTCTACGGATCGATCCAGTTCGCGTATTGATGCCCGGCCCGGCGTGGCGCGACGCCATGCCGGGCCGCCACGACGACCAATCTCTCGACGAGGAGTTCCGGATGATGCGATCGGCTCGAAGGGGGTGGATAGCGCACCTGCTGGCGCTGCTGATCGGCACGGGTATGGCTGCCCCTGCGGCCGCGGCAGATGACGCGCTGTACCGCGCGCTCGGCGGCGAAGCGGGCATCGCCCGCATCGTCGACAACATGATCGATCGTGCCTATGCGGACGAGCGCATCAAGAAGAAGTTCGACGGCGTCAATCCGAAGGCGTTGAAGGAATCGATTGGCAAGCAGTTCTGCCAGCTCACCGGCGGGCCCTGTGTCTACGACGGCGAGACGATGGTGAAGTCGCACGCCCACCTCGCGCTCGACAAGGCCGACTTCAACGCATTGGTCGAGGACCTGCAGTTCGCCATGGACGACCAGAAGGTGCCGTTCGCGGTGCAGAACCGCCTGCTCGCACTGCTGGCGCCGATGCATCGGGACATCATCACCCGGTGATGCGATCCCTCGCGGGGCGAGGCTGGCAGGAACGGGATGGAGAGGACGAGTGACTAGGAAACTCCGGCCCTTGGCCGCTACAGGAGTTTCCATGTCTCCCCTGACTTCGACGGCATCCACTCAGACCGATCCTCTGTGGGGCTACTCGGCACAGGATGCCGATGTGCCCGGTACGGGGTTCGCGGCGGTCGATCTCCTGGTGCGCGAGTGGCTGCCTCGGCTCAACAAGGTGGCGAGCGGTCAGCTTGAGGCTCAGGTCGCCGCGATGGAATACTTCCAATCTGGCAAGGAGACGGCGCTCGAGGCCGTCGCCGCTCGACAGGCCGAGCCGGAAGCCGACAGGCGCGCTTCCGAGCCTCTCCCGAGTCTGGCGCAGGCTGCGATCACGCGCGGTGCCGAGGTGAAGTATCTGGTCGTCGTCCGATCGCCGATGGAGTTGGAGTTGGAGTGGTCCACGCAGTTCACGAAAGGAATTCAGAGCCTTCCTTCGGAGCGTGTGCAGCGGATGGTCGAGCCCCAGGGGAGCGCGCCGGAGGACTCGATCGACTGGGGGCGTTTGCTACTGAGACGGAGCGTCACAGATCTGTCGCCGGGGCAAGCCCTGTTCATGACCACGCCAAGCTTCGATGCACTCACGGTGGCGAAACAGGCGAATGGTGATCTGCTGGTCGTAGCGAGCTATCCGCCGATGTCAGGAAACTTGGCGGTGCTGCAGGGTGGGTATGCGCAGAACCGCCTGGATTATGCGATCAACTCGAAGGGCAGCCACATGTTTGCGATGCTCATGCCTGGCACTCGGACAGCCTGACCAGCGCCCCCCGGAAAGCAGAAAGCCCGGCAGAGCCGGGCTTTCTTGAATCTGGTGGCCAAGGGCGGAATCGAACCACCGACACGCGGATTTTCAATCCGCTGCTCTACCAACTGAGCTACTTGGCCGTGAGACTGGGTCTCGCTTCGTTATCCGGGTTCCAGGTCTTGCGACCCGTGCTGAACAACGAAGACAGCGACTATAGCACTAAATTCCGCTGCCGCGCTTGTTTCTCGACAAATCGACGCCCAGCTGCTTGAGCTTGCGATACAGGTGGGTGCGTTCCAGGCCGGTCTTCTCGGCCACGCGGGTCATCGAGCCGTTCTCCTTGGCCAGGTGGAATTCGAAGTAGCTCTTCTCGAACGCGTCGCGCGCCTCGCGCAACGGACGATCCAGCTCGAAGACCTGTTCGGACGCCAGGCCCTGGTGCGGCAGCGGCGTCACCGGCGCCAGGCCGGCTGTCTGCACCGGCAGCGCGCCGCCGGTGGCGATGGGCTGCATCGTCTCCGGACGCGGGTAGCTGTTGCCGATCACCGTGCCGATCACCGGCGCCGCCGGCGGTGCCGGACGCGGCGTGGTCTTCACCAGCGCCTGCTCGACCGCACGCAGCAGCTTCTGCAGCGTGATCGGCTTTTCCAGGAAGGCCATCGCGCCGAACTTGGTCGCCTCGACCGCCGTGTCGATCGTGCCGTGGCCGCTCATCATGATGACCGGCATCGTCAACTGCCCGGTGCTGCCCCATTCCTTGAGCAGCGTGATGCCGTCGACGTCCGGCATCCAGATGTCCAGCAGCACCAGGTCCGGTCGCGAACGCTCGCGGCTCGCCCTCGCCTGCTGGGCGTTCTGGGCGAGTTCGATGGTGTGCCCCTCGTCGGAGAGGATTTCAGACAAGAGGGCCCGGATGCCCAGTTCGTCGTCAACAACAAGAATGGTTGCCATGTATGCCTACTGTTCACGCGGCCGAGGCGCGTCCTGCGCAGGGCTCGGTGCAGTCGCGAGTTTTGAAAATGATAACGAAACTTGTGCGCCGCTCGGCGGTTGATCGGCGCCGCTGGCTGCTGGGAGATTCACCAAGCGGATCCTCGCCCCGTGCTCGTCGGCGATTTTCTTCACCACCGCCAGCCCGAGGCCAGTGCCCTTGGTCTTCGTCGTGACGTAAGGCTCGAAGGCGCGCTTGAGCACGTTCTCGGCAAAACCTGGCCCGTTGTCGACGATCACCAGCCGCAGCGCGCGCAGCTCGCCGGATTCCGTCAACGCCTTCTGGGTCCGCACCGTCACGTGCCCGTCCGGACGATGGCTGACCGCGTCCAGCGCGTTCTGCACGAGGTTGTGGATCACCTGCCTCAGCTGCGGCGCGTCCCCCAGCATCAGCGGCGGATCCGTCGCCAGATCCGCATTCAACTGGCCCGCCTCCTGGGCTTCGGCGTACAGCGTCAGCACTTCGGCGACCAGCCCGTTCAGGTCCAGCGGCGCCAGCTTGGCCGCCGGGAGCCGAGCATAGTCCCGGAATTCATTGACCAGCTGCTTCATCGCCTGGACCTGGTTCACGATGGTGCCCACCGATCGCACCAGCATCGCCTGGTCGTTGCCCTCGAGCTTGGACTCGAGCTTGAACTGCAGCCGCTCCGCCGACAGCTGGATCGGCGTCAGCGGGTTCTTGATCTCGTGCGCGAGCCGTCGCGCGACCTCGCTCCACGCCGCGGAACGCTGCGCCGACACCACCTCGCTGATGTCGTCGAACACCAGCAGCCGCGCGTCCTGCGGCAGCAGCGCGCCGCGCACCAGCAGCGTCAGCGCCGTCTTCTCGTCGAGCTGCAGCTCGAACGACTCCTGCCAGTGCTCGCGCTCGCCGGACTCCGAGCTCTGCAGCTCGAAGCGCTGCCAGATGTCCTTGCTGAAGGCCGCCAGCGCGGGCAGTTCCTCCAGCTCCCGGCCCACGTAGGCCGACAGCGGCAGCTTCAGGATGCGCGTCGCGCCGGGGTTGACGGTCTCGATGTGGCGATCGGCGTCGAACACGATCACGCCGGCCGTCAGGTTGTCGAGGATGGTCTGCACATGCGTGCGTGCGCGCTCCAGCTGCGTCACGCTGTGCTCGACCAGCCCGCGCGCGTCGGCCAGCTGCTGCGTCATGTCCGCGAACGACTGCGTCAGCCCGCCCAGCTCGTCGCGCGTGCGGAACACCGGCTTGGCCTTCAGGTCGCCGGTCGCGACCTCGCGCATGCCTTCGGCCAGCAGCAGCAGCGGCTGCACCAGCTGGTTGGACAGCGCCACCGCCAGCAGCAGCGCCGCGAACACCGCCAGGATCAGCACCAGCGTCAGCGTGTTCAGGTACATGCGCCGCAGGCCGTCGCGCAGCAGCGAGCGCTGCAGGTACTCCTGGTTCGCCGCCGACACGTTCAGCGCGTTGCTGATCACCTTGCCGGAGATCTGCTTGACGACCATCAGGTAGCGGTCGCTGTTGGTCAGTTGCAGCGCGCTGCTCGGCAGCAGCGCCAGCGACCGGATCTTCGCCTCGCCCTGCACCGCGAGCTGCTCGTCCTCCAGGCCTTCGAGCCGCGACGCGATGCCGTTGCTGCGGGCCTGGGAGATCAGCGCCGCGCTCGGACGCGCGGGGATCTCGCTCGACTCGCCGCCGGCGGACAGCACCACCTGGCCGTTGCCCGCCACCAGCGCCACGCTGCGCGCGCCGAGCTGGTCGCGCAGCCGCTCCAGCGCCAGCGGCGCCAGCGCGCCGTCTTCCCAGCGTTCGGCGGCGGCCCGCGTGCGCACGGTCTGTTCAGTCCGGAGGTTCTCCAGCGTGTCCTGGCCCAGCGCCAGGCCCGCTTCCAGCGCGCTCGCGAGCCGCTGGTCGAACAGGCTCTCGATGCTCCGGTTCACGAACTGGAAGGACACCGTGTAGATCAGCAGGCCCGGCACCACGCCGACGATCGCGAAGATGCCGGCGAGCTTGAGCAGCAGCCGGCTGCCGAAGCGGCCGCGTTTCACCCGCAGCGCCAGGCGTGTGCCGGCCACGCCGATGACGATGACCAGCGCGGAGGCGACGGCGACGTTGACCCAGAACAGCCAGACGAAGTGGCGCTCCAGGAAGCCGCGCTGCGCGGTCGTGCTGATGGACAGCAGGAACACCAGCATGCCGATGGCGCCCGCGATCGCGGTCACGGAAATCAACCACGCCAGGCGCGCCGACTTGGTCACGGGTCAGGATCCTTGCTGAATCAGGGGGAATCGGAAGAGCGGCGAAGTCCGTGTGCTCAAGGCTGGGGCCGGTTCGGCGGTGGCGTGGACGGCGCCTCCAGCGTGAGTGTGAGATTGCGGTCGACGCTCAGCGCCCAGCCCTGGCTGCCGCCCAGGCCGATCTGCATCGGACGCGGCAGCTGCGCGGTGTCCAGCTTGTAGCTGAACTCCAGGTAGTAGCGGCCGTCGTCCTCGATGTCCTTGGTCTCGGCGACGCGCCACCCGGACACGCCGCGCAGCGAGGCGATCGCCTCGCCCAGCGTGTCGAAACTCTGGTGCAGCCCGCCGGTGCTCACGCGGTACTGGCGGGTGAGCGGCTGCCAGGTCAGTCTCCAGGTCCGGGTGGCCTGCGCGACGCGGGCGTCGCGCCAGTACCAGCGGTTGCGCAAGACCTGGACCTCGGCCACGAAATACACCGCCACGCCCTTGAGCAGCGCGTCCTCGGCCTGCCGGGGCAGCTCGAAGCGGGTGCTGAAGCTCACCGCCAGGCCGTCCTCGACGCGTTCCGCATTCAGCACCTGCAGCGCCACGCCCTGGGCCAGCGCCCAGCCGTGCAGCGCCAGCAGCGCGCCGACCAGGGTCAGGCGCTGCCACCAGGAACGCAGCGGAAGGGGACGGGACGGCGGAGACACGCGGGCGGATTCAGGGGGGAAGTTCTCGGGTCAGGACTTCTGCAGCAGCGCGTAATAGAAGCCGTCGGTGACGGCCGGCGCGCCGGCGGCGGAGTCCTGCGGACCATTGTCTGCGAGCGGCAGCAGATGCCCGGCCCCCTGGTCGAACTGACGCGACCGCGCATCGCCATGGCGTTGCAAAAACGCGTCGATCTGGTCCTGGCCTTCCGCCTTGAAGACCGAGCACGTCGCGTAAAGCAGCCGGCCGCCGGGCTTGAGCAGCGGCCACAGCGCCTCCAGCAGCTCCGCCTGGATGCGGGCCAGCGACGGGATGTCGTCGGGCCGGCGCAGCCAGCGCACGTCCGGATGCCGGCGCACGATGCCGGAAGCGCTGCACGGCGCGTCCAGCAGGATGGCGTCGAACGGTCGGCCGTCCCACCAGGCGGCGGTGTCGCGGGCGTCGGCGGCGCGCACCGCGCCGTCGAGCTTCAGGCGCTGCAGGTTCTGGCTGACCCGTTCCAACCGCTTGGCGTCGGCGTCCAAAGCCAGCAGATCAAGGCGGTTGCCGGCGAGTTCCTGCAGGTGGGCGGTCTTGCCGCCCGGAGCGGCACAGGCGTCGAGCACGCGGGCGCCGTCGCCCAGCTCCGGCCACGCCTCGCCCGGGGACAGGTCTTGCGGCCGCCGCTGACCCAGCAGCAGGGGCGCGGCCAGTTGGGCGGAGGCGTCCTGGACGGAGGCATGGCCGCCGTCGAAACCGGGCAGGGCCTGGACCGGACGCGGCTCGTCGAGCACGACGGCCTGCGGGAACAGCGCGCCGGCCGCATGTGCGGCGATGCCGGCTTCCTGCAGCCGGGCGAGATAGCCGTCGAGGTCGTCATGCGCCGGATTGACGCGCAGCGTCATTGGCGGCTTCTGCTGGTTGGCTTGGAGCAGGCCTTGCCACTCGGTGGGCCAATCGGTCCGCAGACGGTCCTGCCACCAGCGGGGATGGTTGAAGCGCGCGATCGGGTCCGCTTCCGCGGCGGCGACGAGCGCTTCGCGCTCGCGCAGGAAACGTCGCAGTACCGCGTTGACGAAGCCGGCGCTGTTGGGTGCGCGCTGGCGCACGGCGTGGACGGCCTGATCGACCAGCGTGTGATCGGCATAGGCGGTCTCGCCGGGCCAGAGCAGGGCGAGTGCGGTCACCAGCAGCGCGTCCACACGGGGCGGCGGATTCTTGGGGGCGAGCGCGGCGCGCACGACCTGCGCGGCGCCGAGGCGTCGCAGCACGGTGAAGCTGAGTGCCTGCACGCCGGGGCGGATTTCGGCGGGGCAACGTGCGAGCCACTCGGTCAGCGAGTGGCCGTCGCGCACGGCCTGGACCGCATCCGCGGCACTGGCCAGCAACCGATGGAGCGGCGGCGCGCCGCCGACGGAGGGATTCTTTGGGGAAGGGGGTGCAGACACCGGTGGAGTTTAGTGGTGAAGGCAGCGAGTGCTTGTGGGGCCGGAATGAGGCTGGGGGTTCGCGGACGCGATGCCCCCTGCCTCGTGGAGTGCCCGCGCTTGGCGACCAGCAGTGAAGGGCCTAGCTTTCGCCATCCCATTCGGAAGCCGCGACAATCCGGCCCATGACGAGCACCTTGATCCTGAGCCCCGAAGAACTGGCCGCGCTGCCGGCCTCGGACCGCATCCGTTACCGGTTGGTGAAGGCTGGCAAGCGCCACCATGCCAACGACAACATCGCCGAGTTCATCGAGGCGGGGGAGTTGGACCAGTTGCAGGCCGAGGTGCAGACGCGCATGCAAGCGGTGCTGGAGTCGCTGGTGATCGACACCGACAGTGATCACAACACGCAGGAGACGGCCAAGCGCGTGGCAAAGATGTTCGTGAAGGAGGTCTTTGCGGGCCGCTACGCGCCGCCGCCGCCGGTGACCGAGTTCCCGAACGCCGAGCGTCTGAACGAGTTGATGATCGTCGGGCCTATCACGGTGCGCAGCGCCTGCTCGCACCACCTGTGCCCGATCATCGGCAAGGTGTGGATCGGCCTGCTGCCGAGCGAGCATTCCAACCTGATCGGCCTGTCGAAGTACGTGCGCCTGACCGAGTGGATCATGAGCCGCCCGCAGATCCAGGAAGAGGCGGTCGTGATGCTGGCTGACGAGCTCCAGGATCGCGTCAAGCCGGACGGTCTCGCCATCGTGATGGATGCGGACCATTTCTGCATGCACTGGCGCGGCGTCAAGGACATGGACTCGACGATGACCAACAGCGTCATGCGCGGCTCGTTCCTGAAGGATGCGACGCTGCGCGCGGAGTTCCTCGCGCTGATGAAGAACAAGAAGGGCTGACCGTTCACGCGGTCGATGACAAGGGCCCGCCGAGCGGGCCCTTGGTGCTTCAGCTCAGAGGCTGCGCGCTTCGCTGAAGCCGACGAAGCTCATCAGCACGCGGGTCGGGAACTGCCGGATCGCGGCGTTGTAGGCCTCGACCGACTGGTTGAAGACCTGCCGCGAGAACGCCCGCTGGCGGTCGATCATCTTGAGTTCGTCGACCGCGCCGGCGAGGTCGGGATCGATGCTCAGCTCCGCGTGGTGCTCCACCAGCGACACCATCCGCGTCATCGCGGCGCCGTGCACCGCCGCGGCCACCGCCAGCTGCGCCACCGGGTCCGCCGCGTAGGGCCGCGCGCGCACCGCCTGCGCGGCGGCCTTGGCTTCGACCTGCGCCGCGGCCAGCGCGTCGAGGCTGGCCTGCTCGCTCGGCAGCCGTTCCCGCAGCCGTTCCAGCAGCAGGTCGCCATGCGCGAAGCGGCGCGTCAGCGCGTCGTCCAGCTGCGCGTAGGCCTTGCCGATCTCATTGCGCAGCAGCATCACGCGGTTGTAGGCGCCGATGCTCCAGAACACCAGCACCGCGGCCAGGCCCCACAGCCACCAGTTCAAGTGGAACCCGGTCACGTCGTTCATGGCATCGGCGGCGATCGCGGGGTTCAAGGGCCGACGGCCGGGCCGGCCGTTGTCGTGCTCTTCGTGAGCTGGAACTCGTTCCAGCCCTTGGCGCGCAGCTCGCAGGCCGGGCAGTGGCCGCAGCCCCAGCCCCAGGCGTGCCGGGTCTTGCGCTCGCCCAGGTAGCAGGTGTGGGTGTGCTCGATGATCAGCTCGTTGAAGGCCTCGCCGCCCAGCGACTCCGTCAGCGCCCAGGTCTGCGCCTTGGTCAGGAACATCAGCGGCGTGTCCAGCGTCATCGGCGTGTCCAGCCCCAGGCTCAGCGCGACCTGCAGCGCCTTCAGCGTGTTGTCGCGGCAGTCGGGGTAGCCGGAGAAGTCCGTCTCGCACATGCCGCCCACCAGCACCGACGCGCCGCGCCGGTAGGCCAGCGTCGCGGCGAAGGTCAGGAACAGCAGGTTGCGGCCCGGCACGAAGGTGTTGGGCAGGCCGTTGGCCTGCAGCTCGATCGCGCGTTCCTGCGTCAGCGCCGTGTCGGAGATCTGGCCGAGCAGGCTCAGGTCCAGCAGGTGGTCCTCGCCGAGCTTGGCGGCCCACTGCGGGAACTGCGCGGCGATCTGCCCGCGCACGGTCTGGCGGCAGTCGAGCTCGATGCGGTGGCGCTGGCCGTAGTCGAAGCCCAGGGTCTCGACCTCGGCGAAGCGCTCCAGCGCCCAGGCCAGGCAGGCGGTGGAGTCCTGCCCGCCGGAGAACAGCACCAGCGCCTTGCGGCGCGAAGCGTGGACGGCGGGGATGGTGGCGGTGGCGGCGTCGGACATGGGGAAATGGAGGGGCGCAGGCCGGGGGACCCGCGGTTGACAGGGAATGCGGCAGGCCGGAAGTGTGCCAGCACCGTGATAGCGTCGTCGGCCACTGAGGGTGTGGACATGCAACGGGAGAGGTCGATGAAGCGATTCGGCAACGTCAACACGAGGCGGTCCGCCGCGGTCGCGGTCGTTGTGCTGGGCGCCGCGCTGGGCGGCGTGGGCGCGGCACGCGCGCAGGGCGCCAGCGCGATCAGCCAGGTGCTGCTCTATCCGGGCGGCGCTCAGGTCGAACGCACGCTGACCGCCCCGGCCGGGACCGGCGTGGCGCGGTTCGCCTGCCTGTCGCCCTACCTGGATCGCGATACCTTGCAGGCTGAGGCTGCGCCTGGCGTTTCGCTGGGCGACCTGCAGTTGGAGCTGCTGCCCGTGGAGCAGGTGCCGGAGTGTCAGCGTGTTTCTCCGCGCATCAAGGAACTTGAGCAGCAGCGCACTGCCGTCGATGCGGAGATGGGCGGCGTCGACCTGGCGCTCAAATACCTGCGCAGCGTCACCGATCGCGACGGCAAGCCCGGGGTGGCATTGAACGCCTCGGTCGAGTCGCTGCGGCGCAGCGGCCAGGAACTGCTGACCCGCGAGAAGGCGCTGCAGATGCGCATCGCCGAACTCGATCAGCAACTGCGCATCGCGCGCGCCGCCGAGCCGGCGGTCAGCGGTCGGGTGGGCGTCGTGCAGCTGCGGCTGTCGAGCCCGACCACCGTACCGGTGAAGCTGTCCTACCGCGTGCGCAACAGCGGCTGGACGCCGCAGTATCGCGGTCGGCTCGACACGACGAAGGGCACGCTGACCGTCGAGCGGCTGGCCCGCGTCGCCCAGGGCAGCGGCGAGGACTGGAACGACGTCCGCCTGAGGCTGTCGACCGAGCAGCCGCGGCAGGCGATCGCGCCGCGCGAGCTGCCGATCTGGCGGATCTCGATGGCGCCGCCGCCGACCGTGTCGTCCGCGGACACCCGCCGATACGCCGAGAGCCCGGCGCCCATGATGGCGATGGCCGCCGCGGCACCCATGGTCATGCGGCCCGGCACGGGGCAACAGGAGCTGTCTCCGCCCGTGGTGGTGAACTTCGATGCTTCCGTCTTCCAGGGCGAGTTCGCCGCCGAATACGCACTGCCGCAACCGGTCACGCTGCGAGGCAACGGCCAGGAGCTGTCGCTCACGCTGGGCCAGCAGACGTTGGACGCGCGTCTGATCGCGCGGGTCCAGCCGCAGATCGAGGCGCAGGCCTATCTGTTCGCCGAGGCCAAGCGGCCCGCGGGCGCGTTTCCGAACGGTCCGATGCAGCTGTACCGGGACGGCAGTTTGATCGGCAGCATCCCGTTCCGTCCGAATGACGGCACCGAGTGGACCTTGCCGTTCGGCACCGACGACTGGCTGCGTGTCGACGTCAATCCAGAGCAGCGCGACGGGGCCGACACCGGGCTCATCGCCACGCGACGGGAACGGATCGTCACACGTCAGTGGGCGATCGAGAACCGGCGCACCCGGCCGGTCACGGTGCAGGTGCTGGAAGCGGCGCCGGTCGGCGAACACGCCGACATCCGCGTGCAGACGCAGTTCTCGCCGGCAGTGACGCAGCCGGATTGGGGTAATCGACCCGGCGTGCAGCTGTGGGAACTGCTGTTGGAGCCGGGCAGGACGCAGCGCTTCAGCGCGGTCTACCGCATCAGCGTGCCCAAGGACGCCAACGTGCTGGGCCTGCCCTGAACGGGGCGGCGAGCGGGATCGCGGGGGCTGATCAGCCCCTGATCTCGCCCTGACCCAGGACCACCCACTTCATCGACGTCAGTCCTTCCAGGCCCACCGGGCCGCGCGCGTGGAACTTGTCGGTGGAGATGCCGATCTCGGCGCCCAGGCCGTATTCGAAGCCGTCGGCGAAGCGCGTGCTGGCGTTGACCATCACGCTGGCCGAGTCGACCTCGCGCAGGAAGCGCATCGCGCTGACGTGGTTGGTCGTCAGGATCGCGTCGGTGTGGTGCGAGCCATGCCGGTTGACGTGCGCGATGGCTTCCTCGAGCGAGTCCACCACCTTGATGCTGATGATGGGCGCGAGGTACTCGGTGTCCCAGTCCTCGGGCGTCGCGGGCTTGAGCAGGTCGCGCGGCACGGCTTCCAGCAGCGCCAGCGTGCGTTCGCAGCCGCGCATCTCCACGCCCTTGGCCGCGAACACCATGCCGATGCGGGGCAGGAAATCCGCCGCCTGCTTCGCATGGACCAGCAGCGACTCGGTCGCGTTGCAGGGGCTGTACTTCTGCGTCTTCGCGTTGTCGACGACGGTCACCGCCAGGTCCAGGTCGACTTCGGCGTCGACGTAGCTGTGGCAGTTCCCGTCCAGGTGCTTGATCACCGGCACGCGGGCCTCGCGGCTGATGCGCTCGATCAGGCCCTTGCCGCCGCGCGGGATGATGACGTCGACGTAGGCGGGCATCGCGATCAGCAGGCCCACGGCGGCGCGGTCCGTCGTGTTGATCAGCTGCACCGCGTCGCGCGGCAGGCCGGCTTCCTCGAGGCTGTCCGCCACCAGCGCCGCGAGCGCCAGGTTGCTGTGCAGCGCCTCGGAGCCGCCGCGCAGGATGCAGGCGTTGCCGCTCTTGATCGCCAGCGACGCGGCCTCGATGGTCACGTTGGGGCGGCTCTCGTAGATCATGCCGAACACGCCCAGCGGCACGCGCATCTGGCCGACGCTGATGCCGGTCGGGCGGCGCTTCATGCCGGTGATCTCGCCGATGGGGTCCGGCATGGCGGCGATCTGGTCGCAGCCTTCGGCGACGGTGGCCAGCACCTTAGCGGTCAGGCGCAGCCGGTCGACCATGGGCGCTTCGAGGCCGGACGCGGTGGCCGCGGCGAGGTCACGTTCGTTTTCGGTCGCGAGCGCCGGGCCGGCCTCGCGCAGGCGACGGGCGAGGGCCGTCAAGGCGAGGTTGCGGGCGGCGGTCGGGGCGGCGGCCATCAGCGTCGCGGCCGCGCGGGCCGCCTCGCCGACGCCGGTCATGTAGGCGCTGAGGTCGGTCATAGGTTTTGGATTCTGACTGATGCCCCGCCGTCGCCGCCGCGCCGGGGCCATCGAAAGCCGCAAGGAGAGCCTTCGCGGTCTCGACGAAGAACCATCGCACTGCCACGACCCCGGCCCTCACCCCCACCCTCTCCCGCGGTGCGGGAGAGGGAGTTCGACCGGCTCCCTTCCTGCGCTTCTCCCGCTCGCGTCGGGCACCCTTCTTACTCCCTCTCCCGCTTGCGGGAGAGGGTGGGGGTGAGGGCCAGCGGCCGTGGAAGTGCAGAAGCCCGGGGCTGAGGGTTTGTCCCGGGAACCCGGCACTTGCGGCGGCCCTGCCTGATCTTCTACAGTTGTAGTACGACAGGTGTAGAAATACGGGATCCGATCATGGACGAGTCGATCAACGACGACGGCAGGGGCGACGTGACGCTCAGCGAGCTGCAGCTGGCGCTGATGCGCGTGCTGTGGACGCGCGGGCAGGCCAGCACTGCCGAGGTGGCGGAGGCGCTGCGCGACCAGCAGCGCCCGCTCGCGCACACGACCGTGGCGACCTTGCTGACGCGCCTGGAGAAGCGCGGCCTGATCGCCAGCGAGCGCGACGGCCGCGCGCTGGTCTACCGCGCCGCGGTCAGCGAACCCGAAGTGCAGCGCTCGATGGTGTCGGGTCTGCTGAGCACGCTCTTCGGCGGCAAGCCCGAGGCGTTGCTGAGCCATCTGGTCGCGGAAGGCGAACTCGGCGACGATGACCTCGCCAAGATGCGCGCGCTGCTGAAGAGCAAGGGAGGCCGCCATGATTGAAGCCCTCACCGGCTGGCTGTTGAACTACCTGGTGCACAGCACGGTGCTGCTGGGCGGCGTCTGGACGCTGGAGCGCGCCGGCTGGCTGAAGCAGCCCGCGTGGCGCGAGGCCTTCTGGCGCGCCGCCTTCTTCGGCGCGGTGCTGACTGCGAGCGTGCAGCCGCTGACGCAGGTGACGCGGGTGGCGTTGCCGGATGTCTGGGCGCCGACGCCCACGCCCACGTCGACGCAAGCGCCGTTGCTGGCGCATGAACAGGACCCTGGCGTTGAGGGTGTCTCGAACGTGGGAACGATGACCACGCCGTCGACCGGCGATGGGAACGCAGCGACCTCCGCCGCGTCGCTGACGGTGACGGCGCCGTCGCCCGCGCGCGTGCAGGTCGATCGGGCGGCCGATCGCTTGACGGTGATCGCCGATCACCCAGCCGACCTCTCCGATGACTCGATGCGTCAGCGTCGGGCGCTGCTGCGCGACGGCCTCGCCGCACTGCTGCTCTCCTGGCCGCTGATCGCGCTGTTCGGCATCGGGCTGACGCTGCTGCGCTGGTGGGCCTTGCGCCGCCAGGTGCGCGCGCTGGCGCTCTGCGACGACGTTGAACTCCGCGATGCCGCCGCTGAACTCGCCGCCATTGCCGGCGTGCGCGCGCCGACGCTGCGCGTGAGCCCGCAATGGGCCAGCCCGCTGGTCGCGCCAGGCGCGCAGGTCTGCCTGCCCCAACGCCTGATGCGCACGCTCGACGGTCAGCAGCGCGTCGCGGTTCTCGCGCATGAGATCGCGCACCTCCGCCGTCGTGACCTCGCCTGGCGGCTGGCCGCGCGGCTGGTGTCGCAGCTCGGCTGGCTGCAGCCGCTGAACCGGCTCGCGGTGCGTCGGCTGGACCTGCTCGCCGAACTGGCCTGCGACGCCTGGGCCGCCGCTGAAGCCGGCGCGATGCCGCTGGCCGAGGGCCTCTACGTCTGCGCCCGCGACATGGCCGCCGCGACGGCCGCCGCCGAGCGTCGCCGTGGCGCCCGCCCGATGCCGGTGCTGGCCAGCGCGATGGCCGCCGCCCGCTCGCCGCTGATGGCCCGGATGGATGCGCTGCTCGCAGGCTCGCCGACGGACGGGACCACGCCCGCCCGTCGCCGCCTCGGCCGCGTGCTGATCGCCGGCGGCCTGTGCGCCGTGGCGCTGGCCGTGCCCATGCTGGTCATCGGCAAGGCGCCCCGGCTCAACGTCGACCTGAGCGGCGTCGGCGGCGCGTTCTCTTCGGCCCTCAGCGGCATGAAGGTCACGCGGCAGGTCATGATCAGCAACGGCGTCGAGCGCCGCGTGAACTACTCGGGCGACCTGGAGTTCAACGGCGACGAGACCGACGTCGTCTCGCTCGACGACAAGCTGTCGATCATGGAACGCGCCGACGGTGTCACGCGCCGCCTCGAGATCGCCGCCGACGGCAAGGGCGGGCAGGTGCGCCGCTTCTGGCTGGACGGCGACATGAAGCCGATCGACGCGCCGGCGCAGGCCTGGATCACGGAGCAGATCGAACTGGTCGCGGAAAGCGCCCAGGGCAGCGGACCGCGCGTGGAGCGCCTGCTGCGCAAGGGCGGCGTCGAGGCCGCGCTCGCGGACATCGGCAAGGCGCCGGAGTCGATGGCGCGCCGCAGCCGCATCGAGGCGCTGCTCGACAGCGGCCCGCAGAGCGACGACACCGTGTCGCAGCTGATCGGGCTGTCCGCCCGGATGAAGGACGACTTCCAGCGCCGTACGGCGTTCATCGCGCTGATCCAGCATCGGACGCTGGCGCCCGCGCAACAACGCGAGCTGTTGGAGCAGGTGCCGACCTTCAAGGGCGACTTCGACCGCCGCGAGGTGATGGCGGCGTTGTCGCCGCAACTCGCCAGCGATGCGGGCGTGATGACCGCGTGGCAGCAGGCGGTGCGCGGTTTCGCCGGCGACTTCGACAAGCGCGTCGCGATCGTCGCGTTGATCGACGAGGACCACGAGGCCACGCCGGAGCGCCTGCGCACGGCGATCGCCGCGAGCGGGATGATCAACGGCGACTTCGATCGGCGGACCGTGCTCACGTCGGCGGCCCACCAGATGCGCGGGGAGGCGGCGCCCTTTGCCGCGGCGTATGTGGATGCGGTGCAGGGCATCTCCGGCGACTTCGACCGTCGCACGGCAATGATCGCGTTGATGGACGACACCCGGGTCGACCGCGAAGTCGCCCTGCAGGTGCTGCGGGCCTCGGGCGGCATGAGCGCCGGGTTCGACCGTGCCGAGCTGCTGATCGCGCTGGCGGAACACCTGCCGGCGGACCCGGAGGTGGTGGCGCAGTACCGGCAGGCCGCGCGCGGGCTGAGCACCCACGACCGGGGTCGCGTGGAAGCGGCGATCGACCATCTCACGCCGACCTGAGCACTCCCCGTGCGGCGGTGATGCCGCCTCGGCGCACAATCGCCGCATGGCACTGCACACCTGGACCCTCTATTTCCTGGCCGTGATCGGCCTGTCGCTGACGCCCGGGCCGAACAGCCTGCTCGTGCTCGCGCATGGCGCGGCGCACGGCAGCCGGCGCACGCTGTGGACGATCGCCGGCGGCGCGACCGGCTTCGCCGCGCTGATCGGCCTGTCGATGCTGGGCATCGGTGCGCTGCTGCAGACCACCGCCAGCGCGCTGCTGGTGCTCAAGGTCGTCGGCGGCGCCTACCTGATCTGGCTGGGCATCCAGCTGTGGCGCTCGCCGTCCATCCAGCTGAAGCCGGCGGAAGGCGCTTCCGCGGCGCAGGGACGCGGGCACGTGCTGTTCCGCCAAGGCCTGCTGTCGGCGGTGTCGAATCCCAAGGTGCTGTTGTTCTACGGCGCCTTCCTGCCGCAGTTCATCGATCCGCAGCGCGATCTGCTGGTCCAGTTCGTGTGGCTGGCGGCGACCTTCGTCATCACCGAGGCGATCGTCGAGTTCCTGATCGCGAGCCTGGCCCATCGCGTACGCCCCTGGCTGGAGCGTTCCGGCCGCGGTTTCAACCGTGTCTGCGGCACCTTGTTCGCGATGATGGGCGCCGCGCTGCCGCTGACGCGTTGATCCCCCCGTCGACGCCATGAAAAACGGACGCCGAGGCGTCCGTTCTGCATTGTCGGCAAGTGCGGAACTCCCTCTCCCGCTTGCGGGAGAGGGCAGGGGTGAGGGCCAGCGGCGGTGGTACCGCCCCATCGGGCCCTCAGGGCCTCACGTCTTCACGGCTTCGCGGCCGAAGCCGGCATCGACGGCGCGGTCACGTCGACCGGCGCGCCCTGCAGGTCGCGGATCTCCAGCGGCTTGCGACCGAAGGCTTCCAGCTGCGGCAGCACCTTCGCCTTGTCGCCGACGGCCACGACGATCAGCGCGGCCGGATCGACGTAGGTCTTCGTCGCCTTGTAGGCGCTGCTCGCGTTCACGGCGCCGTACTTGCGCGGCAGCGAGGTGATGCTGTCCGCCGGCGCGCCGACCGCCCACTCGCTGGCGTAGCTCGAGGCCACGACGCGGTTGGTGTCGAACAGCCCCGGCAGCGCCAGCAGCTGCGCGTTGCGCACGCGGTTCAGCTCCTCGGCGCCCATGGGCTTGGCGCGCATGCCGTCGATCTCCTTGAACATGTCGGTCAGCGCCGGGCCGGTGACGTCGGTGCGCACGCTGCCGCGGATGCCGAACAGGCCGCTGTCGCGGTTCATCGTGTAGGCCGAGTAGATGCCGTAGGTGTAGCCCTTGACCTCGCGCAGCTGCGTGTTGATGCGCGACGTGAAGAGACCGCCCATCGCGGCGTTCATGACCTTGATGTCCTCGGCGTCGGGCGTGCCGGCCTTGGGTCCCGGGGCGACGACGTTCAGCGCGGTCTGCGGCGCGTTCGGCTTGTCCACCAGGATCACGCGGGCGGCGACCGGCTTGGGCGCGGCGGCGTTCACCGGCGCGGCCGCCGAGGTCGGGCGCTCCCAGGCGCCGAACAGGCGATCGGCCAGCGACTTCAGCTCATCGACCGAGATGTCGCCGGCGACCACCAGCGCGGCCTGGTCGGGTCGGTAGTGCGTGGACCAGAACTGGCGCAGCGCGGCGGCGTCGGTGGCCTTGATCGAGGCCTCGTCGCCGATGGCGGCCTTGGCCAGCGGATGGCCGTCGCCGTAGATCGCGCGGTTGGCGACGATCGCGGCCACCGCCGGCGCCTGCTCGCGCTGCTGCTGCAGCGCGGCCAGGCGCTGGTTCTGCATGCGCGCGATCTCGGCGGCGTCGAAGGCCGGATGCAGCGTCACGTCCGCCATCAGCGCCAGCGTCTGCGCGAAGTTGCGCTTCAGGCTGCTGGCTTCGATGCGGGCTTCGTCGCGGCCCGCGCCGGTGCTGATCGCCGCGCCCAGCGCGGCCGCCTCGTCGGCGATCTGCTGCGCGGTGCGCGTCTGCGTGCCCTGCTGCAGGATGCCGGCGGTGAAGCTCGACAGGCCCGGACGGTCCGCGGGATTCGCGGTCTGGCCGGCGCGCACGACCAGCGTCGCGCTCACCAGCGGCAGACCCGGGTTGGGCACGTGGATCAGCGTCAGGCCGTTGGCCAGCGTCAGGCGCTTGCCCTCCGGCAGCACCGAGGCCTTGGCCTTGCCGCCCTTGGGCTGCGTCTTGCGCCAGGCGACGTCGGGGTTCATCGACTCGCGCTCGCCCTTGGCGGCCTTCTCCGGCATCGGCGGGGTCGGGACTTCAGGGGCCAGCTTCTGCTCGCCCGGCGTCGCCAGCACGACCACGCGGGCGTTCTTCTTCAGCTGCTGCGCGACGACGTCGCGGATCTTCTCCGGCGTGATCGACTGGTAGCGCGCCAGGTCCTTGCCGATGTAGTTCGGGTCGCCGGCCTGCTGGTTGTAGTAGTTGATCTGGTCCGCCAGGGCCTGGACCTTCTCCAGGCGGGCCAGCGTGCTGGTCTCGATGGCGGCGCGGGCGCGGCCCATCTCTTCAGGCGTGGGCGGATTGACGGACAGCTCCGCGACCGCGTCGTCGACGATCTTCTGGATCTCGTCCAGCGACTTGCCGGGCCGTGCGATCACCTCGACCGAGAACACCGAGCCCAGCGACAGCGAGTACTGCTGCACCTGCACCGACTGCGCCAGCTGCTTGTCGTAGACCAGGGTCTTGTAGAGGCGGCTGGACTTGCCGCCGCCCAGCACGTGGGAAGCGAGGTCCAGCTCCGCGTCGCCGGGCTGGAACACGGCCGGCGTATGCCAGGCGATGTCCAGGCGCGGGAGCTCGATGCGGTCGGTGACCTCGACGCGCTTCTCCTCGGTCAGCTTGGGCTGCGGGACGTTGACCGGCGGCACGGGATCCCCGGCCTTCAGCGGGCCGAAATACTTCTGCACCAGCTGCTTGGCCTGCGCGGGATCGAAGTCGCCGGCCAGCACGAGGGTCGCGTTGTTCGGGCGGTAGTAGCTGCGGGCGAAGGCCTTGACGTCGTTCAGCTTGATCGACTGGATGTCGGCGTGCGAGCCGATCACCGTCGCGCGGTACGGATGGCCTTCGGGATACAGCGCCTGGTACAGCGCTTCCTCGACGATGCCGTAGGGACGGTTCTCGACGGACTGGCGGCGCTCGTTGCGCACGACGTCCTGCTGGTTGGCCAGGGACACCGAATCGACCTCGTCGATCATGTAGCCCAGCATGTCCGACTTCAGCCACAGGCCCAGCTCGAGCTGGTTGGACGGCAGCGTGAAGAAGTAGTTCGTGCGGTCGAAGTCGGTCGAGCCGTTGGAATCGGTGCCGCCGGCCGCGTCGATGATCTTGTCGGCCGAGCCGCGAGGGATGTGGCGGGTGCCGGCGAACATCAGGTGTTCGAACAGATGCGCGAAGCCGGTCTGTCCCGGGGCTTCATTGCGGGGACCGGCGTGCACCCACAGGTTGAAGGCCACCAGCGGCAGGCGGTGGTCCTCGACCAGGATCACCTCGAAGCCGTTGGCCAGCTTCACCTTCTCCAGCTTCACGTTGAGCGTGCCGCCGACGGTGGAGACGGCGCTGGTGCCGGCTGCGGCCGGAGCGGCCAGCGCGGCGGAGGTGACGGTGGTACCGCCGAGGGCGGTCAGGACGGCCAGGGTGATGGCGGCGGGCGCCGCGGGCATGAATCGCATGGTGGGACGCTTCCCTTCAATGTTGGTGCGGGGCTTTTAACCAAAGCGGGCGCCCCTCACAAGTGCCGGAACTCTGAAAGATCAAGGTTCGGCGAGTTGGAACCGACCGGGAGGCCGGATCCACGTCAAGGCCCCATGAACGTCCCGTCAGCGCGGGACATCGTCGAGGTCATTGTCAAAGCGGGCGCAGCATCAGCTGCTGATGGAGCGGCAATGGCACGGCGCCCAGCGCGCGCAGTGTGGCACCGCCGAGGTCGTCCCGCTGCAGCTGCGGCACGCGCAGGCGGCGTTCCGGGTACACGGCGGCGAGGGTCTGGATCAACGTGCGGGCGGTCTGTTCATCGAGCGCGATGAAGCTGTGGACCATCACGGTCTCGTCGGGCAGGCTGAAGACGATCTGGCCCCCGTCGCGCTGCCAGCCGTGATAGTCGACGCCGTGCCGGATCGTGGCGGCGGTCACCTGCAGCGGCAGGTCGGGGATCCTGTGCTCGGCCGCTTCGAGCCAGCCCAGCAGATGCGGCATGTCGATGGCGTGGAGTGAGCCGCCGGTGGACGGTGCGATGGTGCCGGGCTCGGCCACGAAGCCGAAGAGGTCGTGCTGCCTGCGGAAGCCGCGTCCCTCATACAGGCGTCGTGCGCGCTCGTTCTGCGCGAAGACTTCGAGCTCCACGGCCCGCAGCCCGGCGGCGGCCGCGCGGGCGATGAAGTCGTCGAGCAGCGCGGGCGCTGCGCCGGTGCCGCGCGCGGCGGGCACCGCGCCCATGGTCGCGAGACGCCACCGGTTCGAGACAGGCCGCTGCGCGACGAACGCGAACGCCAACGGCGCGCCCGACGCGTCGAGCGCCACGCGCGACAGCGGCAGATCGACGCCCTGCCGCGCGAGGAACATCGGCCACTGCGCAAACGGAATCTGGAATGGACCGATCAGGTAATCGGCGAACGCCGCAGTGAAGGTCGCGTGGAGGATCTCCGGGGCGACTTCGTCGCCGCGGACGAAGGAGAACGGAGAAGCTGCGTTCGCGGAGATCGTCGATGCCGTCATGTCGTCCTTGAGTTCAGAGGCGAAGACCGCAGGGGCGGCGGATTCAGTTGAGCCACGCCGGAATCGCCAGCCAGATCGGCGCTGTCGCCGCGAACAGCAGCGTGCCCAGCACGATGGCGCCGGAGGCTTCGGCTTCCAGGGTGCGATAGCGTTGCGCGAACATCATCGCGTTGGAGCCCGGCGGCAGCGCCGCCATCATGACGATGACGGCGAGCGGCATGCCCGACAGGCCGAAGCCCCAGTGCGCGATGCCCAGCACCAGCGCCGGCAGCACCAGCAGCTTGAGCGCCGCCAGGCCCAGCAGCGTGCGCATCGCGCCGCGCGGCATGCCGTAGTAGGACAGCGACATCCCGATCAGCACCAGGCACAGCGGCACCACCGCGCTGCCCAGCATCTGCAGCACCTCGTCGAGCACTGCCGGCAGCGGGATGCCGGTGGCATGCCACGCGAAGCCGCACAGCACCGGCAGCACCACCGGGTGGATCACGGTGTTGCGCATGGTCGTGAGGATGGTCCGCTTCAGGCTGGCGCCGCCGTTCGTGTGGCGGGCGAGGTCCATCTCGACGAGGACCGTGGCGATGGTCAGCAGCGTCAGCGCGTGCAGGCTCACCACGGTGATGTGGACCGCCAGGCCGCTCTCACCGAACACGCCGGCCACCAGCGGCACGCCGACCTGGAGCGTGTTGCCGAAACTGGCGGTGATGCTGCGCACGGCGGGCGCGGCCGGGTCGTCGGGATGGCGCTTGCGCTCGTACAGATAGACGGCGACCAGCATCAGCACCACGGGCGCGAAGAACGCGGCCACGGTGAGCCAGGGCAGTTCCGAGATCTCCACGCGCGCGGTGGTGCGGAACATCAGCGCGGGCACGAAGAGGTAGAACGCGATGTTCGAGAGGATGCGGGCCGGGTCGTTCTCGCCGCCGGCCTTGCCCAGCCAGCGCATGTGCCCGACGAACCAGCCCATGCCTGCGGCGATGAAGATCGCCAGCAGCTTGTAGAACAGGACGGCAGTCATGGCCGGGAAGTATGCCGTTCCGCCTTCACGCCCTGCGCGTCGGGCGCACAGTGCCTATCAGGACGCCAGCGGCAGTTCCAACGCGAAGCTGAACCGGCTGCCTTCATCGGGCGAGGTCTCGACGGTGATCTCGCCGCCCATGAGTCGCACCAGCTGTTGGCTGATCGCGAGTCCGAGTCCTGTGCCGCCGGTACGGCGCGACTGGTCGGCGACCTGTTCGAACGGCTGGAACAGTCGTTCCATCTGATCCGGCGCCATGCCGATCCCGGTGTCCGAGACGGTGAAGCGCAGCATCAGGCTGCTGGGGCCTTGAGCGACGACGTCGACGGCGAGGCCGATGCGTCCGTGGTCGGTGAACTTCACCGCGTTGGACAGCAGGTTCAGCAGCACCTGCCGCAGCCGCTGCCCGTCGGCGCGCACGCGCGAGGGCAGTTGCGGATCCAGCTGGACGGCGAAGGACAGGCCCTTCTCGGCCGCGCGCGGCCGCATCGATTCGCTGCAGATCTCCAGCAGCGCCCGCAGGTCGAGCGGGCTCAGCTGCAGCGTGAGCTTGCCGGCCTCGATGCTGGCCACGTCCAGCAGATCGGTGATCAGCACCAGCAGGTGCTCGCCCGATTCGCGCATCAGCCGGATGCGATGCTTCTGCGCGTCGTTGAGCGAGCTGTCCATCTGCAGCAGCTGCGCGAAGCCCAGGATCGCGTTCAGCGGTGTGCGGAACTCGTGGCTCATCGTGGCCAGGAAACGGCTCTTGGCCTGGTTCGCGGCCTCGGCGCGCTGCTTGGCCTGCGAGAGTTCGACGGTGCGCTCGGTCACCAGTTCCTCGAGGTGGTCGCGATGCTGCGTGAGTTCCTGCTCCGCCAGACGGCGCAGCGTGATGTCGCTGACCAGGCCCTCGATGCGCGGGGCGCCGTCCAGGACCAGGTGCAGGCTGAGTTCGACCCACAGGTCGCGGCCGTCGCGGGTCGTCACCAGCAGCGGCACCTGCTGCAGCAACCGGTGACGTTCCAGCGCGCGGGCCAGGCGGCGGTACTCGTCGCGCTCGATGCGCACCATGCGCCGCAGGGTCACGCCTTGCGCGTCCTCGGGGCGGCCCAGCCCCAGCATCTGTGCCAGCGCCTTGTTCACGCGCAGCAGCCGGCCGTGGCCGTCGGCCTGGAAAATGCCTTCGGCCGCGTTCTCGAACAGGCTGCGGTAGCGCTGCTCGCTGCTGCGCAGCCCTTCCGCGAAATCGCGCAGCTTGCCGCTCATCGCGTTGAGCTGCTCGGTCAGATCGCCGATCTCGTCGGCATGCTCGGGTTCGATGTGGGCGCCGAGCTCGCCGCTGGCGACGCGCTGCGCCAGGCCGCGCAGGCGCGAGACCGGGCGCTCCACCAGCCGCCGCACCAGCACGTAGCTGGTCAGGGCGATCGCCATCAGCACCGTCGCCAGCAGGCTCGCCACCAGACGGCGCGTCTCGCCCAGCGTCTGGTCGATGAAGCTTCTCGTGTAGACCAGGGTCGCCCGACCCAGCGCCCCCGCCGGGCCTTGCGCGCCGGCGCGGTGGCTCAGTTCGAACTCCAGCGTGATCGGCCGCACCGCCGGCGTCTGGCGCGTACGCTGCAAGGTCTCCAGACCCGGCGCCGCCAGCGTGATCGACTGGACCTCCGGATCCGCCATCACGGCGTCCAGCAATTCCGACAGCGCGGCGCTGTCCAGGTTCCATACAGGTTCCGCGAAGCCCCTGGCCACCAGCTGCGCCATGCGCTGCTGGCGCTCGATCAGCGCCTCGTTGAGTTCGTGCTCGTGACGATCGACCCAGTACAGGCCGATCAAGCCCACCAGCACCGTCGCGCTGAGACTCAGCGCGGCGACCAGCCGCGTCTGGATGCTCAGCGTCGATCGACCCATGACCGCATGCCCTCTCCTGATCCGCAGAATTGTTTGCGGTCGAGTGTCGCGCAAATGCGGGGAACCTCCAGGCATTGAGGCACGAACCGACCCCCTGGATTACACGGGTTGCGAATCGGGGGAGAGCGAAAGGGCCCTCGAGGTCCTCGGGGCCCGGAGTCAGGGGGTGAATTGCGGCGCCAGCCGGGCCTCGCTCCAACGCCACGGGAGCGCCCCGGGGCGGCGCAGACCGGCGGTGATGCGCAGGCGCAACCCGCGCGCTTCCTCGCTCCACAGGACGTCGGCCTCGGCGGCCAGGTGCAGCAGCTCGCCGCTGGCGTAGTCGGGCAGCAGCAGCCCCGCGCGCGGATGGCGCAGGAGGTTGCCCAGGGTCATGAAGAAGCGGTTCCCCGGGAATTCCGGCATCCAGAGCGTGATCCCGCCGTCCAGGCGGTGCTCGACCTGCAGGAATCCCGGCGGTCCGCCGCGGTGCGACACGTCCACGCCCTCCGCGCGCTCGTCACCCGGCACCGGCGCCGAGGCGCTCGCGATGAACAGCGTGTCCGCGCCTTCGATCAGCGCCAGCGCGCGATCGTCGAGCGCCGCGCCCAGCGGCTGCGCCAGCGCGGGCGGGGCGTCGTCCCAGACCTGCGGATCGCGCGCCTGGATGTATTTCGGGCAGTTGCCGAAGCTCTGGACCACCCCGACCGCCAAGCCGTGGTCGGACAGCTCGATCAGCCGGCCGTTCATGCGATTGCGCCGGCGCGTATGCGGTTCGAGCCCCAGCAGCCCGACCGGCCCACCCGGCCCCTGCGCCCGCAGCGCGGCGAGCGCGGGATCCTGGCCGTCCAGCGTCGTGGACACGGCCATCGTCCGCGCATCGGGCGTCGCGACGAAGCCGGCCCGGCCCGCCAGCATCGTCGCCCACGGTTGCCCGGTGGCGTCGATCGCCCCCAGCAGCAGCGTCGGCAGCTTGTTGAACAGCTCCCGATGCTGGTCCGGCATCTGGTCGCGAATCACCTGCGGGCCGATCTCGGCCATGCGCTCACGCATGCCGATGCTCGCCTGCAGCGCTTGCTCCCCGGGGTGCCAGGTCGTGTCCATGGCAACCTCAGAACTTGTCCGGCAGCGGCTTGAAGCGCGGTAGCGCCTCGATGCGCGCCAGCCAGGCGCGCAGCCGCGGATAGTCGGCCAGCGACACACCGCCCAGCGGCGCCTGCGCCGTGTAGCCGTAGAACGCGACATCGGCCAGCGTCGGTCGGCCGGCGACGAGGAAGCCGGTGCGCGAGAGCTGCTCCTCCACCATCGCGAAGAGCCGGTGCCCCAGCGCCAGCGAGGCCGGATCGACCTCCAGCCCGTTCAGCGCGCGGAAGCGCGGCGTCGCCGCGCCCGGTCCGAGCAGGCTCACCGACAGGCTGAACCAGCGCTGCTGCCAGGCGGCTTCGAGGGCGTCGCGCGGCAGCCAGCCGGCGTCGGGGGCGTAGCGCGTCGCGAGGTAGACCAGGATTGCATTGCTCTCCGGCAGCACCACGTCGCCGTCTTCCAGCACCGGGACCTGGCTGAGCGGGTTCAGGGCCACGAAGGCCGGCAGGCGCTGATCGCCGTTGCGCAGGCTGACGTCGACCACTTCGTAGGGCAGGTCGAGCAGGGACAGCAGCAGTTCGACGCGGTGGCAATGGCCGGACGCGGCGACACGATGCAGTCGGAACGGCGCGGACGGGCGGTGGGCGGGGGCGTTCATCGGGGGCTCCGGCGGAGATTCTTGGAAGCCTGTACCGTATCTCTTGCAGCCGCTGGCGAGAATCCTGGTCCGTGATCATTCAGAATTGCAGTCACTGAAATAATGAGGCGCTGCGCTCCTCACGAGCGCGCCGTGATCCATGGACCAGCTCGACCGCCTGCGCTGCTTCGTCGCCGTGGCCGACACACAGAGCTTTGCCGCCGCTGCGCGCCGTCTCGGCTGCTCGGCGCCTGCGGCCACGCGCGCCATCGCGGCGCTGGAGCAGCGGCTGGGCGTCCAGCTGTTCCAGCGCAGCACGCGCTCGGTCCGGCTGACGGAGGCGGGCGAGCGCTTCGTCATCGATTGCCGCCGCATCCTGGGCGACCTGGACGAGTCGGAGGCCGCGGCCGCCGGCGCGCAGGCCGAGCCGACGGGCCTGCTGTCGCTGACGGCGCCCTCGATGTTCGGGCGGCTCCACGTCGCGCCGCTCGCCGCCGAGTTCCTCCAGCGGCATGCACGGATCCGGTTGAAGCTGCTACTCGTCGACCGCGTCGTGTCGCTGCTCGACGAGGCGCAGGATCTGGCCGTGCGCATCGCCCATCTGCCCGACTCCGGCTTGGTCGCCGTCCCGGTAGGCGCGATGCGGCGGGTGATCGTCGGGTCGCCGGACTACCTCGTACGGATGGGAACGCCGCGCACGCCGCGCGACCTGGTCGACCACCGCATCGTCGCCAGCTACTTCGACGGCCAGAGCATGACGCCCTGGCGTTTCCGCGACGGCCCGCAGACCTTGTCGCCGACCTTGATGGTGAATGACAACGCCGCGGGCCTTGCCGCCGCCGTGGCCGGCGTCGGGCTGGCCCGCTGCCAGATCTACCAGGCGGCGGACGCCGTGCGCGACGGCCGGCTGCGGATCGTGCTGGCGGACCACGAACTGCCCGCGGCGCCGGTGCATCTGGTTCACGCTGCCGGGCGACGCGTTCCCGCCTCGCTGCGGCTGCTGCTGGATTTCATGGCGGAACGCTTGCGCACGCAACCGGTCCTGGGCGGCGACACGTTCCTGCGCTGAGACGGCGGCGATGGCGACGCGGACCGAGCGGAGCAGCGCGCGGAGCTGATCGAGTCCGAGGTCGCAGGCCTCGATCGACGCTGCCTCGTGCAAGAGACGCCATTCGCGGTTGAACGCGGCCTCCCCGGTTGCGCGGCCCGTGCGTGGGTTGCGCACGCGGTCGAAGAGTCGATCGCTCTCCAGGGTCAGGTCTTTCTCCATGCGCAGGCGCACGGCGAAGGCGTCGGGCTCCAGTCCGGCCAGGACCTCGACGGCGTTGCACGCGTGCGCATGGTGGTCCAGCGATCGGCGCATCAGCGTCTGGGCGGTGTCATCGAACGGCTCTTCCTGGAGAAGCCTGCTCATGACGGTGTGCAGACGGTGCAAGGGAAGCAGTCGCTCGGGCAACAACGCCCGGAGCTGAGGGTGCTGCAGCCCCAGGGTCTCGCTCAGGGCTTCCAGATCGTCGAGTCGCTGCTTCGCGGAGCGGAATTCAGAGGCCAGGTCGTCCCGGGCCCGGGTGTCCGGCGAGGGCGTCGGGCCGTCGGCGGCGTCGTGGGCGATGGGGCCGGCAAACGGCGCGGCAAACGGCGCGTCAATCGGCGCTGCGATGGAAGCGGCGCTCGCGTTGACGGCCGTGCAGGCAAGGATCCACGACGTCAGCTCGTCGGGGATGGCGGGTACAGGGCTGAAACTCATCACAGGGGTCTCCGGAAGGGGACCCCTGAGTTGTGCCGTCAGCCCTTGGCCGTCGTCTTCTTCGCCGCGACCTTCCGGGCGGCCACCTTCTTCGCCGCCGGCTTGGCGGCGGCTTCGGCGGCCGGTGCTGCGGCCGGTTTGGCCGCCGTCTTTGCCGCTGCCTTGGCCGCAGGCTTGCCAGCGGTCTTCGCGCCCGGTTTCGCGCCCGGTTTCGCGCCCGGCTTGGCGGCACGCGGCTCGAACTCGAACATCACCTTGCCTTCCTTCTTGTCGTAGGCGAGGAAGGCCTTGAACTTGCGGCGGGTCTTGTTGGAGACAAAGTTCTCCAGCAGGTCCGTCTTGCCGGTCGCCAGCAGCTTGGTCATCTGCTCGGCCTCGATGGGCTGCTGCAGGATGATCTTGCCGCTCTTGAAGTCGCAGGTGATCTTGTCGCCGACCGCGTGCTCGCAGACGTAGTTGCTGCCGAAGTCGAAGACGCGGCCGTTGCACTTCGGGCAGTGGCCCAGCGGGGTGTGGCCGCTGAAGTCCACCGGCTCGCCGTTCTCCTCGGCCTTCTTGGCGTCCTCGCCGAAGTCGAACTCCAGCTTCCAGTTGTCGATCTCGGCGTCGAACACCAGCGCCAGCTCGGCCGTGAAGGGCCAGCCGGCCTTGGAGCGGAAGCCCTCCAGCGGACCGACCTTCTTGTCGCGCAGGAAGGTCTCGACCTCGTTCAGCTCGAAGCTGCGGCCGCCCGGGATCTTGGGGATGGAGAAGCCGCACTCGTCGCCGTTGCCGACCTTGCCGGTGCAGGTGAAGCGGCGGTAGTTCTCCTTGACCACGCCGCCGCACTTCGGACACGGCGTCTTCAGCGTCGCGTAGTCGCCGGGGATGGTGTCGCGGTCGTATTCCTTGGCCTTGCGCACGACCTTCTCGGTCATCGCGGCGATCTCGGCCATGAAGGCCTCGCGCTTGAGGCGGCCCTTCTCCATCTCGGACAGCTGGAACTCCCAGTTGCCGGTCAGTTCGGGCTTGGTCAGTTCCTCCACGCCCAGCCCGCGCAGCAGCGTCATCAGCTGGAAGGCCTTGGCCGTCGGGATCATCTCCCGGCCTTCGCGCAGCATGTACTTCTCGGCCAGCAGGCCTTCGATGATGGCCGCGCGCGTGGCCGGCGTGCCCAGGCCCTTCTCGGCCATGGCTTCGCGCAGCTCGTCGTCGTCGACCAGCTTGCCCGCGCCTTCCATCGCCGACAGCAGCGTCGCTTCGGTGTAGCGCGCCGGCGGCTTGGTCACCAGCGCCTTCACGTCGGTGCTTTCGGTGCGCACGACCTCGCCGGCCTTCACCGGCACCAGCATCGCGCCGCTGGTGCCCGGCTCGGCGTTCTCGTCGGTGGCTTCCTTGCCGTAGACGGCCTGCCAGCCCGGCTTCACCAGCACCTTGCCGTTGGTCTGGAAGGCGTACGACTTCTCCGCGGTCTTCACCGTCGAGATACGCGTCGTGACCTGGAACTCGGCCGGCGGGAAGAACACGGCCAGGAAGCGCTTGACGACCATGTCGTAGAGCTTGGCTTCGGCCTCGGTCAGGCTGCTGGGCGCCTGCAGCGTCGGGATGATCGCGAAGTGATCCGACACCTTGGTGTTGTCGAAGACCTTCTTCGTCGGCTTGATGTAGCCCTTGTCCAGGGCGGTGCGCGCGTGCTGCGCCAGCGGCTGCAGCGGGCCGGGCATGTTCGCGCTGGCGATCATGCGCGCCGTGTCCTGGGCGACGATCAGGTAGTCCTCGGGCAGGTAGCGCGAGTCGGTCCGCGGGTAGGTCAGCACCTTGTGCTTCTCATACAGCGCCTGCGCCAGGCCCAGCGTCGTCTTGGCCGAGAAGCCGAAGCGCGAGTTGGCCTCGCGCTGCAGCGTGGTCAGGTCGTACAGGCCCGGGCTGGCGGTGGTGCTGGGCTTGGACTCCTCGGTCACCGTGGCGGGCTGGCCCAGCGCGGCGGCGGCGATCGCATCGGCTTCGGCCTGCGTCCAGACGCGGTCGGCGCGCTGCTCGGGATCGTCGGCGTTTTTCTTGAACGCGGGATCGAACCACTTGCCTTCGTACTGGCCGGCTTCGGCGTCGAAGCTGCCGCGGATTTCCCAGTAATCGCGGTAGACGTGCTTGCGGATCTTCTCCTCGCGCTCGACCACGATGGACAGCGTCGGCGTCTGCACGCGGCCCACGGTGGTGAGGAAGAAGCCGCCGTCGCGCGAGTTGAACGCGGTCATCGCCCGCGTGCCGTTGATGCCCACCAGCCAGTCGGCTTCCGAGCGGCAACGCGCCGCGTCGGCCAGCGGCAGCATCTGCGCGTCGGTGCGCAGGCCCTCGAAGCCGTCGCGGATCGCCTGGGGCGTCATCGACTGCAGCCACAGCCGGCTGACCGGCTTGTTCACCTGCGCCTTGGCCGTGCCGGCGTACTGGACGATGAGGCGGAAGATCAACTCCCCTTCGCGTCCCGCGTCGCACGCGTTGATCAGCGAGGTCACGTCCTTGCGCTTGATCAGCTTGACCAGCGCGTTCAGGCGGCCCTTGCTCTTGTCGATCGGGTTCAGATCGAAGTGGGGCGGGATCACCGGCAGGTGGGCGAAGCTCCACTTGCCGCGCTTGACGTCGAACTCCTCCGGCGCCTTGATCTCCACCAGATGGCCGACGGCCGAGCTGACGACATAGTCGTCGTTCTCGAAATACTCGTCATGCTTCTCGAACTTCCCCGACAGCGCGGTCAGCGCCTTGACGATGTCCTGGGCCACCGACGGCTTTTCCGCGATCACCAATGCCTTGCTCATGCGCTTGCTTCTTTCGTCTTCATTCAGGCGTCCAAGATCTTCATGAACGTCTGCCTACAATCCGGCCTCGCGCGCGCCCACGCACCTACGTACGTGTGTGCACGCGCGCGCACCCATGAATTCAATGTACCGGACTCGCTCCATGCCGCAACCGCGCCCCGCTCAGAGTGTTCCCGCCCCCGACCCGGCTCCGGACCCTGAGGCCGTCGATACCGTCGCCGGGAAGGCCGTCGCGCCTTCGTCCTCCCGGCGAGGCGCCCGGATCCAGGTCCGGGCCTCGGGCGTGCACGGGCGCGGCGTGTACGCGCTGGTGCCGCTGGCGGCGGGCGAGAAACTCATCGAATACAAGGGCGAACGCATCGCGTGGTCCGAGGCGCTGGATCGCCATCCGCACGATCCGTCGCAGCCGGACCATACCTTCTACTTTCACCTTGAGACCGGCGGGGTCATCGACGCGGCGGTGGACGGCAACCAGGCGCGCTGGATCAACCACGCCTGCAGCCCCAACTGCGAGGCGCGCGAGATCGACGGCCGGGTGTTCATCCATGCGTTGACGGACATCTCCCCTGGCGAGGAGCTGTTCTACGACTATGGTCTGGTGATCGACGAGCGCTATACGCCCAAGTTGAAGAAGCGGTTCGAATGCCGGTGCGGCACGCCGGGCTGCCGGGGCACGATGCTGGCGCCCAAGGAAAGAAAGCGCTGAAGCGGTCGCCGGGGGACCCTGTCAGGTCCTACAGCCACCGATTCATGGTGACGATCCCCGGACGGGGACCATCTCCCTCTAGACTCCGGCCATTCACGACCACCGGGCGGCTCGGCCCGGGAAGACCAAAGACGGGATCGCAGGATCACATTCGCGGCGATGCAAGAACATCAGAACTGGGGCGCAGAGGCCCTGTGGCAAGACCTGGAGCCGTTGCTGCCGGGGCTCAGCATCGAGGTGCTGGCGCGGGTCGAATCGACCAACGCCACGCTGATCGAGCGCGTGCGCCGGGACGAGGGCACCGTGGCGGCGGGCCGGGCGGGCGATCGTCCGTACGGGCGGCGCCAGCATGACCTGCACCCGTGCCTGCTGATCGCGGAGCACCAGACCCACGGACGCGGCCGGCAAGGCCGCGCCTGGCACAGCACGGCGGGGGCGTCGCTGACCTTCTCGCTGTCCATGCCGGTGGAAGTGGCGGACTGGTCCGGGCTGTCGCTGGTGGTGGGCGCGGCGATCGCCGAGGCGCTGGATCCCGACGGCAGCCGGCTCGGCCTGAAATGGCCCAACGACCTGTGGCTCGATGAACGCAAGCTCGGCGGCATCCTGATCGAGACGGTGCCGGCCGGCAGCTCGCGCATGGCGGTGGTGGGCGTGGGTCTGAACGTGTCGGACCGCGCCAAGGTCGCGGAGTCGCAGCTCAACACCGGCTTCGCCTGCCTGCAGGAACTGATTCCCGACGTCACGCCGCCGCAGGCGCTGGCGCGGCTGGCGCCGGTGCTGGTGAAGGCGCTGGCGGCGTTCCCGCAGAGCGGCTTCGGCGCCTGGCGCGAGCGCTTCGCGCGCCGCGATCTGCTGCAGGGCAAGGCGATCACGGCCGGGCTCGTCGAAGGCACGGGCGCGGGCGTCAACGAACGCGGTGAACTGCTGATCGACACCCCGCAAGGCCGCCAGACGGTCAGCGGCGGCGAGGTCAGCGTGCGGCTCGGCGGCGCCTCCGCCGGACAGGGATAAGCCACGATGCTGCGCGCTGCGGTCGTCCTGCTCTTCGTCGTCAACGTGCTGGTGTTCGCGTGGAACAAGGGCTGGGTGGCCGGCATGGCGCCCGCCGCGCCGCGGCTGGACCAGCAGATCAACCCGGAGCGGCTGTCGCTGCTCAACCAGAACGCCGTCACGCAGCTCGCGGCACGGTCCTGCCTGGAGCTGGGACCGCTGATCGGCGATGAACTGCTCAAGCGCGCCAACGCGGCGCTGTCGGGCGCCGGGATTCCGTCGTCGTCCATCGAGACCGCGGCGGTCAACAGCGGCGGCGTGTGGGCGCTGGCCACGATCAAGATGCCGAGCAAGGACTTCCGCGAACGCAAGGAAGACACCTACCGCAGCGCCAAGATCGCCTTCGAACCGCTGCAAGGCTTCCCCGACGAACAACCGACGCTGGTGCTCAGCAAGCACGACAGCGAAGCAGCGGCGCAGGCGGCCCTCGACGGGATGACCAAGCGGAACTACAAGGGCCTGCGCGTGATGCGGCTGCAGGAACCGCTGCAGCAGACGACGCTGCGCCTGGCACGCCTGGACGGCGCCCAGTCTGCGAAGCTGAATGCGCTGGCCAATCCGCCGTGGGGCGAGAAGCGCAAGGATTGCTCGGTGGAGGCACCGGTGGCGTCGTCAGCCGCAAGCGCCGCGAACGGATCAGGGTCGGGCGCAAGCCGCTGACCACAAGACCTGACCCCTGCTGACTGCCGAGGACGCTGGCCCTCACCCCCGCCCTCTCCCGCAAGCGGGAGAGGGAGTGAGAATGCACCGAGCCATTCGGAGCGGGAGGAGTGGGCCATTCGGAGCAGGAGCACTGGGGTGGCCCCCTCTCCCGCACTGCGGGAGAGGGTGGGGGTGAGGGCCAGCGGCCGTGGAAGTACAGAAGCGATCTGAGAGACCGCCTACCCACCCCGTTCAGTGCGTTGGCCGCCGAGGCATGGGGCCCCGGAGTCAAGCTCCGAAACCCCACGCCTCACCGTCCCCAACCACTGTCGTACTGCCCCGGTTTTGCCACCGAGGACTTCTTCGATTTCAGGCTCGATTACTTCGAGCGGATCTTGGCGAGACGCGGCTTCGGCCAACGCAGCGCGACGATCGCCATCACCAGACCGGCCAGCCACAGGCCGCTCATTGCGCCACCACCGCCACCACCTCCCGACGACGTGTCGGTCGGCGTGGTGGGCGTCGTGGGCGTCGACGTCGTCGTGACGGCGGTGATGGCCGCATTCGCATCCAACATGCCCGCGCCGCAGGTGCTGGTCGTGCAATTGCACTCCAGCTGCGGCTGCGTGCTGTTCCCCGCCACACACTGCGCGACACCCGCCGCCGCCGCCGGGAAGGCCCGCGCGGACGACTGCAGCGCCGCCTTGATCTGCGTCGGCGTGAGACTCGGGTTGACCGCCAGCATCAGCGCGACCGTGCCGCTGACCAGAGGCGTCGAGAAGCTCGTGCCGGTGCCGGTGTAGTTGAAGGCGTTGCTGTTGGCGACCGGCGTGGTGGTGCCGCTGTTGCTGGTCGACAGGATCGGATACAGACAGGACCCGGTCGAGTTGACGCAGTTGCCGCCCGGCGCGCTGATCGTCACCTGCGGACCGAGGTTGGAGAACCCGACTTTGGTGCCCGCATGACGCAGACCAGCGACAGCGATGACGTTCGCGCAATTGGCCGGCGTGCCGACGGCGATGCCGCCTTCCTTGGTGGGATCGTCGTTCTCGACGCCGTTGCCGGCCGCGACGACGACCGTCGCTCCGGCGTTGTACGCCGCCGTGATCGCGTCCTGGTAGGTCGAGGTGCAGGCCCCGTCGCCGCCCAGGCTCATGTTGATGACCTTGGCGGGATGCGTATTGGTGGGCAGGCCCGGGACGGAGACACCGGCCGCCCAGCGCATGCCGGCGGCGATGTCCGAGGCCCAGCCGCCGCACTTGCCCAGCACGCGCACGGGCAGGATCTTGGCGCCGTAGGCGACGCCGGCCATGCCCTGGCCGTTGTTGGCGATGGCCGCGATCAGGCCTGACACGCGGGTGCCGTGCCAGGAGCTGTTGCTGATGTCGGCGGAGGTGCAGCTGGAGCCGAGCCGGCCGCTGGTGATGTCGGACTGGTCGACCCAGTCACCGGGATCGCTGGGATCGCTGTCGGCGCCGTCGCCGTCATTGGCGGTGGCGATGACGTTGGTGCCGCTGTTGCCGAAGCCGATCATGTCGTAGCCCTGGACGAACTGCCCGGCCAGGTCGGGATGATCCATGCGCGCGCCGGTGTCGAGGACCGCGACGACGACACCCGTGCCGGTGGACTTGTCCCAGGCGGCGGGCGCGTTGATCGACGAGAGCACCGTCGAATCGGGCGCCTTGAGGTACCACTGGCCCGCGGTGACGCCGGCCGAGGCGGCGGTGGTGTACAGCGGGTCGTTGGGCACGGAGAAGTGCTTCCACCAGCGGTCGACTTCGACCGACTCGACGTCGCCGTCGGTGGCCAGCCGCTTGGCGAGTTCCGCGGAGCTCATGCCGGTGGCCGTGTAGACGTGGGTGCGGTTGTCCAGGCTGCGGCGCACCTGGAGGGTGGCGGCATGTCTGAGCCCGAGCGTGGTGCCGCGGATCTGGGCGATGTCCTTGGCTTCGGAGGCGGTGGCGCGCGTGGCGAGCGGCCTGGCCTTGACGGCATCCGCCTGGGCCTTGAAGCGCACGATGACGCGTGCGAAATCGGGCTGCTGATCCGGCTTCAGGGCGGTGCCGGTGACGGCGCCGGCGGTGCCGACCCCGAACAGACCGACGACAGCCAGCGCGGCGGCGAGACGCTTCGGCAAAGACAGCACGGACATGCGGAAACTCCACAAAACTGAGCTAGCCAGTTTATGAGGGAGGCCGCTAAGAAATTGCTAATGGCACGACACATTTGCTGCGAGGCATCACCTCTAAAGGGGGATTCCGCACGCAAACATCGGCCATCAGCGAACAAAGTGGTGACTGATCGTATCCGAGACGGGTTCAGCCGATTGATTCTCGATGTTCGAACGCTGGCGCGAAGCTGGCCATGTCCGCGGTGCTCATGCCCAAGTTGCGCGCCAGATTTCGCCATCCGGTGACTGCATCCTTCACTTCGGAAAGAATGGTTCGGGCAGAAAGAACGCTCAGATTGAACTGACCCGCGACACGCAGAGCCTCGGAGAGCGAAGATCCATCTCCCGAGTCAGGGGACACCCAAGTCTTGAGCGCGCGAGCCTTGTCTGGAAACGGATTGATGTCGAACGCCGGTGCCAGACGCCACTGCCCGTGGGCGACGTGCAGAAAGCCGTGGTTGTTGAGATGGTCGTCGACGTTATTGATGAGTATGTTGAAGACCAATCGCCGCCACAACTCTGCCAGGTCCGATGCGGCGTCAGCACTGTGTTCCCGGATGGACTCGGCGATGTCGGTATAGGCGTATTGCTGTGAGCCGCGAGCCTGCATGAGCGAGCGAGCCGACAGGTACATGAGGCGTTTGCCATCGATGCGATCGAAACGTCGGACCACGGCGACGGCAATGCCCTGGGCATCGACAACGCGGGCAATCGCTGCGTTGATTCCGGCGGCCCGCGCCAGCGCCAATGCCAGCACCTCGCCGTGAACGACCGATCGCGTGTCGGTGACGCTGGCGAACTTGCCGATTGCCAGCGCGCCGTCCTCTTCCATGACGGAGCACTTCGGACGCAACCCGCCGAGCGATGTGCCATTGCCGCGCAGGAAGGCGAGGTCACGCGCCGTTTCCTGATTCAATTCGACAGCACGGGTCGCGCCGACGAGATCAGGCAGGGCAATGAGCGCCGGCGTGTCGCGAGGCGCGCTCGTTCGTTGGAACTCTCCCGCCGAATCTCGCAGGCGCAAGGCTCCCATGCGGCCGAAGTCCGATACCCACTGGAGGTAGTCGAAGTCGGTCAACAGCGCGGGGAGATGGGCGCTGGCGCTGGCGTGTTTTCGCTGATTGGCGTGGTCACGCTTGATGACCATTCGCCCCCATCCATCAGGTTCGATGTCGCTGATGCAGCCGAAGAAGGCCGGAGACCCAGCTTCCTTCGGGGAGTGAAACTGCGGGCCGTTCACCAGCGGCAAGTCTGGCGACAACGCGAAGGCGCCAGGGCGTTCGAGCCAGTCCGCGTGGTACTCGAACCGAGCAGAACGGCGAGTACCACTGGTCTCGAAGCTCAGCTCACCAACTTCGATGCCAGTCTCGCCGAGGCATACCGTGGCGGTCTGCTTGGTCGAGAACTTGGTCCCGGGCTTGTTGCTTGTCCGCGTTGCCATGATCAAGGGCGAGGTTGTTCCGTTGTCCAGGAAATGCGCTCACAAGGCTCCGGACTTGCGGGGCGGGCGGACGCGCACAGGCAATCGCTCCTGATCCAGCAGCAAGCCCGTATCGTCCTTGGCGACATCGAGCAGGTCGTCGAAGGGCGTTCCGCAGCCCAGCGCAAACAGCACCATCGCGATGGCGCTGGCAGAGGTGCCCGGGGCGCCGCGGACCATGCGGCTGTAGAGCGGTCGGGAGATGCCCGCCCGAGAGCAGAGCGCCTCCACGGTGAGTCGGCGCTTCTTCCGCGCGATCTCCACATCGCTGCCGAACTTCTGCAGCGAACGGAGGACCCGCGGAGGAAATCTGACTTCAGCTGAGCTTGCCATAGTGAAACGAATTCGTTCCGGAAATGCGCTTAGTGTAATGAATTCGAATCGAAAAGCCAGTTGCGGACATCTCACGGTCTCCATCCTGGAACGACGGGGATGATTGCCTCTGCGACCGTCGGAAACGAAAAAGCCCCGCCAAGGCGGGGCTTCGAAGGCCGGACGGGCGTCGCTTACTTGGCGACGACCTTGACCATTTCCAGCACCTTGTTCGAGTAGCCCCACTCGTTGTCGTACCAGGACACCAGCTTGACGAAGGTGCCGTCCAGGGCGATGCCGGCGTCGGCGTCGAAGATGGAGGTACGCGGGTCGCCGCGGAAGTCGGTGGCGACGACCTTGTCCTCGGTGTAGCCCAGCACGCCCTTCAGGGCGCCTTCGCTCTGGGCCTTCATTTCGGCGCAGATCTCGGCGTAGGTGGCGTTGTTGTTGAGCTCGACGGTCAGGTCGACGACGGAGACGTCGGAGGTCGGCACGCGGAAGGACATGCCGGTGAGCTTCTTGTTCAGCTCGGGGATCACGACGCCCACGGCCTTGGCGGCGCCGGTGGAGGACGGGATGATGTTCTCGAGGATGCCGCGGCCGCCGCGCCAGTCCTTGTTGGACGGGCCGTCGACGGTCTTCTGCGTGGCGGTGGTGGCGTGCACGGTGGTCATCAGGCCGCGCTTGATGCCCCACTTGTCGTTCAGCACCTTGGCCAGCGGGGCCAGGCAGTTGGTGGTGCAGCTGGCGTTGGAGATGATGGCCTGGCCGGCGTAGGTCTTGTCGTTGACGCCGTAGACGAACATCGGGGTGTCGTCCTTGGACGGGGCCGACATGATGACCTTCTTGGCGCCGGCGGTCAGATGCTTCTCGCCGGTTTCCTTGGTCAGGAACAGGCCGGTGGCTTCGACGACGATGTCGGCGCCGACTTCGTTCCACTTCAGTTCGGCGGGATCCTTGACCTGGGTCAGGCGGATGCGCTGGCCGTTGACGATCAGCGTGTTGCCGTCGACCGCCACGTCGCCGTCGAAGCGGCCGTGGACGCTGTCGTACTTGAGCATGTAGGCCAGGTAATCGGGCTCGAGCAGGTCGTTGATGGCGACGATCTGGATGTCCTTGAAGTTCGCCACGGCGGCGCGGAACACCATGCGGCCGATGCGACCGAACCCGTTGATACCGATCTTGATGGTCATGAGGAAAGTCTCCTGCGAGTGAAATGAATCGATGACGTCATGGGCGCGTCGCCCAGCCAGTGGACGTCGTGCCTCGGAGGTGTTCGGTCCGGCGCCGCGCGGGGCTGCCGCGACAGGTCCGTCCGGCAGCCGGCTGGGTCGCCGGGAACCTTCGATTTGAACAGATAGTCGACGCCCGGCGTTTCGAGCGGGTTACCGGATTACGTCCGCCGGCGTCTCGCGGTTACGGCGAAGGCGCTGCAGGGCGCGCCAGGACGCGTCAGGGCGTTGTGGCACCCGTGGTCGCACCCGTGGTCGCGTCCGCCGTGGCTGCCGGTTGCAGCCGCAGCGTGCCGCAGGCGACGTCGACCTTGACCACCCGCCCGAGCAGCCGTTCGAAGCGCTCCGGCGTGAGGTCCATCTGCAGGCCCGCGAGCCAGCTCAGAAACTCCGCGCGGTTGCGGTCGTGCTCGCCGACCTCGCCGACATGGTTGGCCACGGCGGGTTTGCCGAGCTTCCAGGCGACGGTGAACGGGCAGTGCATCGTGTTGAAGTCGAACTCGACCTGCTGCTGGCGGATGTCCTTGATGTTGGACAGGAACTCGCCGAGCGTGACCTGGTCTTTGAAGACGGATCGCCCCGCATCGTTGCGGCGATAGACCATCTGTTGGAGGAAGCTCACCGGCCGCGCGTCCGGCGCGAGGCAGGGCAGGCGGTACTCGCGGATGCGATCGACGAAGGCGTCCTGCGTGTTGCCGCCGGTGGAGCTGTACAGCACCTCGACCTGCGGCGGCTGGTCCGGCGCGGTGAAGGTCATGCGGGTCAGCACGTTGCTGACGGTCTTGCGATCGAACTTCGAGGCGCCGACCTGGAGCTTCTCGGCGGGCGTGCGCAGGCATTCGCGCATCGCGCGCAGGCGGGCGGGGTCGTCTTCCTCGACGGGGTGGGACCAGCGGATCGGCACGGCTTCCTGCGGGTGGAACAGGAAGGTCTGGACCGCGCGGACCGTCGGTTGACCCGCGGCCTGGCAAGGTAGCCGGTAGGCGGCGACGTGCGCACGCACCGCGTTGACGAGGCGCTCATCGCCGAAGCGGGCAAGAACCTCGACGTCCGGTGCCTTGTCGGGTCCGGAGAAGGCCAGGACCACTCGCACGGTGCCGCCCAGGTTGAGTCGGCGGGGTTCCGCCGGATATTCGAGCGAGGCCGGCGCCTGCAGGCAGCGCAGCGTGCTGGTGGCGGGATCGGCAGGCGCGTCGCTGATGTCGCCTTGCTGGGCGTGAGCGGGGGTACCCGCGAGCAGGGCGGCCAGCAGGCCGAGCGCGCCGAGGGCGGCGGCGAAGGAATGGTGTTTCATGCGCGGGGTCAGGTCTTGGCCTGGAGGTTGAGCTCGCCGCAAGGCACGCGGATCTGGAGGTCCTCGCCGAACAACGCGCGGGCCTGCTTGGGCGACGAGTATTTCAGGTTCTGTCGCGACAGCCAGTCGATGAAGATGGCGCGGTCCGGTTTCTTCTCGCCGTCGGTGACTTCATTGGGCAGGGTGGGGCCGTACATCGTGTAGTTCACGTTGAACGGGCAGGCCATGGTGTTGAAGTCGAAGCGCACGCCCTCGGCATGCGGGTTCTCGGTCATGGCGAGGAAGTCGACCAGGTTCACCTGTTCCACCTTGAGGACCTGGCGCTGCAGGCCGGGCGGGTAGAGCCGGAACATCTGCTGGAGCACCAGCGGCGGATCGTCGGCCTTGCGGCAGGGCATGCGGGAAGCGCGCGCCCAGTCGACGACGGTATCGACGGCCCGCGGCACGGCCTGCTGGTGCAGGACCTTGACCTCCGGGGGCTGTTCGCCGTCACCCGAGAACGTCATCGTGATGACGACGTTGTTGACCTCGCGGCCGACGCTCAATGCGTTGAAGATCATGTCGTGCTTCGGCCGGAGGTAGCAGAGGTCGAGTCGTCCGCGCGGCGTGGTCTCGTCGGGCGCGAGGGGCAGCGGCGCCTTCTGGGTGTTGGAGAACTCGAACTCCTGGACGGCGCTGACGGTGCCGTCGGTCGGCTGCAGGCAGGGCAGGCGGTAGCGGTCCACGTAGCGCGTGACGACGTCGAGCATGTCCTCGCGCAGCGAGTTGGTCAGCAGCTGGACCTCGGGCGCCTGGTCGGGCGCGACGAACTTGAGCTTGACGCGCGCGAAGCCGCCGGTGCGATCGTAGTTTCCGCGCGCGGGGAACTTGGGTTGCTGCTCGGGCCGCTGCAGGCAACTGAGCGATTGCGCCGGCGAAGGCGGACTGACGTCCGTGGCGCCGGCCGCGGCCATCGCACCGCCGGCGATCGCCCACGAGAGAAGCGCGCCGGTGGCGCGCGCGAAGAGATGCCGTGTCATCGTGCTCCCTGGATTCGAGTCTTGTCCCTGACCCGAAGGCGGCTGAGCACGCCGACGGGCGTCGGGCAGTCTATGCGGGGGAGCTGTCGAATCGAGCCCCCCTTCGGAGGGGGAGCGCGGGCAAGCGCTGCGCTTGTCGCCGGCATCGGCGGCATCGAGGCCGCGCGTCCGGACGTGAAAAGAGGTGCACGAGGCACCTCTTCACTTCGTGCTGGAGAAGCCCAGCGCGAATCACGTGCGAAACGTCGCTCAGCCCTTCAGGCGCGCCTTGCCCAGCACCACCTTGACGGTGTCGGCGACGTTCTCAGGCGTGAAGCCGAAGTGCTTGAACAGCACGTTGGCCGGGGCCGATTCGCCGTAGGTGTCCAGGCCGACGACGGCCGAGACGCCGTACTTCCACCACAGGTCGGTCACGCCGGCCTCGATGGCGACGCGCGGCAGGCCTTCCGGCAGCACGCTCTTCTTGTACTTGGCTTCCTGGCGGTCGAAGACGCTCGTGCAAGGCATGGAGACGACGCGCACCGGGATGCCGGCCACGGCCAGCTGCTGCTGGGCGGCGATGGCCAGCTGCACTTCCGAGCCGGTGGCGATCAGCACCGCTTGCGCCTTCTTCTTCAGGCCGACGTCGGCCGGCTCGCTCAGCACGTAGCCGCCGGTGGTGATGGCGTCGACGGCCTCGCCCGACTTCTTCAGGTAGGGCAGGTTCTGGCGGCTCAGCGCCAGCACGCTGGGGCGCTGGCTGTTGGCCAGGGCCAGCGTCCAGGCGACGGCCGTTTCAGCGGTGTCGGCGGGACGCCAGACATCCAGGCCGGGGATCAGTCTCAGGCTGGAGACGTGCTCGACGGACTGGTGGGTCGGGCCGTCTTCGCCCAGGCCGATGGAGTCGTGCGTGAACACGTGGATCACGCGCTGCTTCATCAGCGCGGCCATGCGGATGGCGTTGCGGCTGTAGTCGCTGAAGGTCAGGAAGGTGCCGCCGTAGGGGATGAAACCGCCGTGGAGGGCGACGCCGTTCATGATCGCGGCCATGCCGAACTCACGCACGCCGTAGTTGATGTGGCGGCCGCCGTTGGAGCTGCCGTCCTCTTCCAGGCGGAAGGCGGGCGTGCTCTTGGTGTTGGTCAGGTTGGAGCCGGTCAGGTCGGCCGAGCCGCCCAGCAGCTCGGGCATCGCGGCGGTGAAGGCTTCCAGCGCGATCTGGCTGGCCTTGCGGGAGGCGACGGTCTCGGCCTTCTCGTGCGCGCCGATGACGGCCTGCGCGGCGACGTCGGCGAAGTTGGGCGGCAGCACGCCGGCGATGCGGCGCGAGAACTCGGCGGCCAGTTCCGGGAACTGCGTGGCGTAGGCGTCGAACTTCTCGTCCCAGGCCTTCTCGAAGCCGGTGCCGGCGTCCTTGCCGTCCCAGTCGGCGTAGACCTCGGCGGGCAGCACGAAGGGCTCGTGCGACCAGCCCAGCGCCTCGCGGGTCAGCTTGATCTCCTCGGCGCCGAGCGGTTCGCCGTGGGCCTTGGAGGTGTTGGCGCGGTTCGGGCTGCCCTTGCCGATATGGGTCTTCGCGATGATCAGCGACGGCTTGTCCTTGCTGGTCTTGGCCAGCGCGATGGCGGCGTCGACGGCGTCGACGTCATGGCCGTCGACCGGGCCGACGACGTTCCAGCCGTAGGCGGCGAAGCGCTTGGCGGTGTCGTCGCCGAACCAGGGGCCGACCTGGCCGTCGATGGAGATGCCGTTGTCGTCGTAGATCGCGATCAGCTTGTTCAGCTTCCACGAGCCGGCCAGCGAGCAGGCTTCATGGCTGATGCCTTCCATCAGGCAGCCGTCGCCGAGGAAGGCGTAGGTGTGATGGTCGACGATGGTGTGGCCGTCGCGGTTGAATTCCTTGGCGAGCTGCTTCTCAGCCAGTGCGAAGCCGACGGCGTTGGTGATGCCCTGGCCGAGCGGGCCGGTGGTGGTCTCGACGCCGGGGGTGATGCCGACTTCCGGGTGGCCCGGGGTCTTGGAGTGCATCTGGCGGAAGGCCTTGAGCTCGGCGAGCGGCAGGTCGTAGCCGGTCAGGTGCAGCAGGGCGTAGATCAGCATCGAGCCGTGGCCGTTGGACAGCACGAAGCGGTCGCGGTCGGCCCACTGCGGGTTGGCCGGGTTGTGGCGCAGGTGGCGCTTCCACAGCGCGACGGCGATCTCGGCCATGCCCATGGGGGCGCCCGGGTGGCCGGAGTTGGCCTGCTGGACGGCGTCCATCGCCAGGGCACGGATGGCGTTGGCCATCTGGGTGGTGTTCGGGGTGACGACGGCAGCGCTGGTCTCGGCCATGGTGGTCTCGGGCAGGAGTTGGGGCAAACCCGGCATTCTAGTGAAGCCGCCGGGAAGCGGTTTTCGCGTTCGTGACTCGGGTGGAAAAGTGCGCGGGGAACTGCTGGAGAGGGCCCTCTACACTCGCGGCCTCATTTCCTGGATTGATCGATGCGAGCCATGATCCTCGCGGCCGGGCGCGGCGAGCGCATGCGGCCGCTGACCGACCACACGCCCAAGCCGCTGCTGAAGGTGCGCGGCAAGCCGCTGATCGAGTGGCACATCGACGCCTTCGCGCGCGCTGGCATCCGGGACATCGTGATCAACACGGCGTGGCTGCACGAGCAGTTCGAGGCGACGCTGGGCGACGGCGCGCGATTCGGCGTGACGCTGCATTACAGCCACGAAGGCGAGCGCTACGGCCGCGCGCTGGAGACCGGCGGCGGCATCGCGACGGCACTGGATCTGCTCTGCGCGGACGGCGACGACGCGTTCTGGGCGGTGTCGGCGGACATCTTCATTCCCGATTTCGAGTTCGACGCGGCGAAGGCTGCGGCCTTCGCGGCGAGCCCTCTGCTGGCGCACCTGTGGTTCGTGCCGAAGCAGCCACGGCATCCGACGGGCGACTTCGGCATCGACGCGGAAGGTTACGCAACGATCGATGGTGACCTGGAGGTCTACAGCAACATCGGCCTGTACAAGCGCGCGTTCTTCGACGGCGTGCAGGCGGGACAGCATCAGCGCATCCGCGCGAGCCTCGACCGCGCGATCAACGCGCGGGCGGTGACGGCGGAGCTCTACACGGGCCCATGGGCGAACGTGGGTGCGCCGGAGCAGCTGGAAGAGCTCAACGGGCAAGCCTGAATGCGAGCTGTCCGTTTGAGATCGCAGATCGCGATCTCAAACCCGCGTTGCGTGGCAGATGGACAGATGTTTTGAGATCGCAAGCTGCGATCTCAAACAAGATTGACGACGACCTGACACGACCCGGCACCTCGGTGGGAGACGGATCCTCACGCATCCCCCAAGCAACCCCACGATGGCGGAATCGCCGGAGCACTTTGATTTTTATCAGAGAGTGATTCGTCGACCGGTTGCACGATGCACCCAGGTGCTTCAAACACACCAGCGCTTCAGGCCTCGCGATCAAAGCGAGGCTCTTCCCGTACTCATGGTTTACGGGCGAGATGGGTCATTCCGTGAGGGTGACCACACGACGGAGTGCTGCGTGGTTTGACATCTCGCCCACCCCTTCGATTCGATCGACCGCATGTCGCGACTCGGCAATCGAAGCCGGTGGTTTCCAAAGTTCTTCGGAGTTTTACGAACATGGGAACCCTGCATCAAACGCGTATCAACGAAACGCGCGGCCCGATCCGCGACCGCCGCCCGCTGGCGGACTGCGACCTCGGCTCGCTCATCCGTCTCCAGAACGAGTGGGGCATGAGCGACGCGCAGCTCTTCGGACTGCGCCTCGGGGCCGACGCGGTCTGCCTGCGCACCGACGTGTCCGTCGCCTCGGCCATCGCCAACCTGCGCAACACGCTGGTGTCCGCGGCGGCAACGCTGTCGCTGGTAGAGGACAACTGCGTGGAGGGCGACCCGTCCCGCCACGTGGTGGAGAGCGTGCGCCAGTCTCTGCGCGAAGGCCTCGGAATGCTCGGCATCGTCGGCCGCGCAGTCGACGAGGTCCCCGTTTGAGATCGCCGATTGCGATCTCAAACAGCAGAGCGCCGCTAAAGCAAAGCCGCTTACGCTCATGGGTCAATGACATGGCCCATGAGCGTGGGCGGCTTCGCGTGCGTCCCGGCGCGATGCTGAAACTGCGGCGTCGATCTTTGAGATCGCAGATTGCGATCTCAAACCTCCGTCGCGATGAAAGTGGACTGATGTTTTGAGATCGCAGTTTGCGATCTCAAACGCTGAGACGGTCGGGAGTGCTCGCCCATGAGCCTCGACAAGACTTGACCCCCCCATCATTCCCTCCAATGGTGGAACAGGCCTGAGACTTTGATATGGATCAGAAAGCGATCGCGCCATTGCGAAGAGCATGCGTACTCGTTGTTCCGATCCGGAGAAGTCCCCTTGGAAGTCTTTCACCGCACGCAGCTGGCCGAAGAGCTGGCTACCTACATCCTCGACGACGCAACGTCGTCTTCGAGTTCCTCGCTCTTGCTTGCCGCTCCGCGCGGCACCGGCAAGTCCACGTTTCTTTCCCATGACCTGGCTCCGGCGCTAAGCCGTCGTGGCGCCGTGGTCATTCATGTCGATCTTTGGGAGGCGCTCGGCGAAGAGCCGGGCGAAGTCCTTGCCGCCGAGGTCCGGAGCGCTCTCGGTCGCCACGACGGCGCCTTGATTCGCCTCGCCCGCAGGACGGGTCTCGTCGAGAGGGGGAATGGCGCGTGGCCGCTCGGCCTCCTGCGAGACGACGTTGGCAACATGGTGTCGCTGACGCATGCCCTTGCCGCGCTGTCGGACGAATGCGCGCAGCCCCTGGTCCTGATCGTGGACGAAGCACAGGACATCATCACCACGCAGAACGGGAAGAACATCCTGCGTGCGATCCGGTCCGCGATCGAAGAACTGAACATGGGGTCGCATCACGGCCTCCGCCTCGTGGCCGTCGGCTCGGAGCGCGCCAAGCTCGCGATGCTGGCCCAGGATCTGAAGTCCTCGCTGGACGACGAGAGCGTGAGGGACGTCCCGCTCCTGGGGCGGGAGTTTGTCGAGTGGTTCTGCCACCACGCTCCCGGATCGGTTCGTCTGGACGTTGATCAGGTGGAGGCGTTGTTCCTGCGGTATGGCAGTCGTCCCTCCTGGCTCAGCGCGGGTCTTGATGCCCTCCTGCGCGGGACGAATCGGGACCCCGGCGAAACGATCAACGTGCTGACGAACGCGATGGTCCACCTTGAGCGCGGTGCGGTCCGGAATCTGCTCATCCGCCTCCGCTGGCTCGGTCCGCTGGAGTTCGCGCTCTTGCGTGTCATCGCAGCCCAAGGGTGGGATTGCGCACCGCTCTGGCCCGGCACCATCAAGACGCTTCAGACCGTCCTCGCCGATGACGGCAACCCGGCCACGATGCGCGTCGATGTGGCGCAGGTGGGCGCAGCCTTAGAGACCCTGCGCGAAAGGCGCCTGCTCTGGCGCTCCGTGGAAGGCGTGTACGCTCTGGAAGACATGGCGATGCGCGACAGGCTCAAATACGCCGGGCTGTTATCCGATGCAACCCGGCAGGTGACGCCGCTCTTTGCCGTGACCGACTGACGCCGAGGCCTCCGATGGCGAACTCCACATCGGTCGAACTGGTTGCGGCGGAAAGCATCTCGCTGCGCATTGCTGTCGTCCGCGGGCAGCGCGTGCTCACGGACACCGACCTCGCCGCGCTCTATGGCGTCGAGACAGGGCGCTTGAACGAGGCGGTGAAGCGCAACCTTTCGAGGTTTCCGGAAGACTTCATGTTCACGCTCTCGGCCGAGGAGTTCTCCTCTTTGAGGTCGCAACTTGCGACCTCAAACGATGCGCCGGCGGGCCGCGGAGGTCGTCGCTACGCGCCGCGCGTGTTCACGGAACATGGCGCATTGATGGCCGCGACGATTCTCAGCAGCCCCCGAGCGGTCGAGGTGTCGTTGTACGTCGTCCGCGCATTCATTCGACTGCGGGAACTGGCCGCGTCGCATGCAGACATTGCACATCGTCTTGGTGAACTGGAGGCGCGGACAGAAGCGCTGGCCCAGCATCAAGAGATGTTCAGCCGGCACGCGGACGATCAGTTCAAGCAGGTGTTCGAAGCCTTGAGGGACCTGATGAAGCCTTCAAGTCCGTCGTCGAAACGCCCGATCGGTTTTCTTCCGCCGACCGATGATGCGTAACCGCTCCGGAATGTTTGAGATCGCAGTTTGCGATCTCAAACCCGCGTCACGCAGAAAGTGGACTGATGTTTTGAGATCGCAATCTGCGATCTCAAACGTTCAGGAGGTCCGGTTCACCTCGCCGTCCCCACCGGCCTTCCCGCCCAGCGCTCGCATTGCTGCCGCACCAGCTCGTTCAGCAGCTGCTCCTTCTCCACGACTCCGCGCGCCCACGTCGCGTCGTTGCCCTGCCAGCGCATTTCCTCGCGGACATACCGCAGCGCCGGTTCCGCCTTCAGCGCGACCGCGTGCGGCTCCAGCGCGTGCAGCGTGACGTTCAGGTCCTCGCGCAAGCTGCGGTGCTCGCCGCTCTTCGGATCCACGAAGGTCCCGTCCAGCCCGAAACGGCATGCCTGGAAGCGGTTGAACGTGTAGGGCAGGTAGTCGTCCTCGTGCAGCGCGAACGGCTTGTCGTGCGAGATCCACCGCGCCAGGCACTGGATCAGCGCCGCCAGCGCCGACGCCTTCTCGATCGTCAGCGGCGTGTCGAGCACCCGCACCTCGATCGTCCCGTACTCGGGCTTGGGCCGGATGTCCCAGTAGAAGTCCTTCATGCTCTTCACGACGCCCGTGTGGGTCATCTTTTCGAAGAACACCAGGAAGTCGTCCCAGGTCAGCACGAAGGGCGCGCGTCCCGACAGCGGGAACGCGAACACCGAGTTCAAGCGCGCCGAATGGAAGCCGGTGTCGTTCCCCTGCACGTACGGCGAGGACGCCGACAGCGCGATCAGATGCGGGATGAAGCGCGACAGCCCGTGCAGCAGTCGCAGCGCATGGTCCGGGCCTTCGCAGCCGATGTGCACGTGCTGCCCGAACACCGTGAACTGCTTGCTCAGGTAGCCGTACAGCGACGAGATCTCCTGGAAGCGCGGCTTGTCGAAGATCCGCTGTTTGCTCCAGTGCTGGTACGGGTGCGTGCCGCCGCCCGACAAACCGAGGTTGAGCCGGTCGGCGCTGCGCACCAGCGCATCGCGCGTGACCGTCAACTGCTCCAGCACCTGCTCGTAGTTCGTGCAGACGTTGGTGCAGAGCTCGATCATGCTGTCCGTGATCTCGGGCGTGACGTCGCCCGGCACGGTCTCGCCCTTCATCACCCGCAGCAGATCCTTCGATCCCGGCATCAGGTCGTAGTCGTGGCGGTTGACGATCTGGAGCTCCAGCTCCACGCCCATTGTCAAGGGCTTCGAAATGGCAAATGGTTCGAGGCTCATCGCTTCGCAGCCTCCTTGACTACAGGCGTTTCAGGTTGATGCTCGCCGGCGAGGCGCAGGCCCCATTGCACGGCGATCGGGCCGACCAGCTCCATCAAGGCGATCGTCGACAGGATGACGGGCGCGAGCAGCGCGGCCGTCTGCGGATGGTGCAGCTGCACTTCGCTGAAGAGCACCAGCATCGTGCCGGACACCGGACTCAGGCACACCGCCAGCGCGATGCCCTGGCGGGCGTCGATGCCGCTCAGGCGCGCCATGCCGGTCAGGGCCAGCGCCTTCGCGAACAGGCGCAGCAGCAGCAGCGCCAGCGCCAGCACCGCGCCCATCGCCAGCGCGTCCAGCGTCCACGCGGAACCGACCGCGACGAACAGCATCAGCACCAGCACCCCGCCCGCCGTGCCGAAGTGGCGCGGCCAGACCCACGGGCGTTCGGTCGTGTTGCGCAGGATCATGCCGGCCAGCAGCGGCACCAGCAGCGTCGACAGGTTCAGCACCCGCGCCACGCTCAGCGCCACCAGCACCAGACCCAGCAGCATCAGCACCGAGTTCTCGTTGCGCAGGTCCAGCCGGCGCATCAGGTTCGCGGTAAGCCGCGCCAGGAGCGCGGCCACGATGATCGATCCGATGAAGGCATACAGCGGCTGGGCCACGGCCTCCAGCCAGTCGCCCTTCTGGTCCAGCGCCAGCCAGCCCAGCAGCAGCTTGTGCGCGAGCACGCCGTAGATCGTGTTCAGCGAGGTCAGCGCGAGCATGCGCTCGCTCACCTGGCCGGCGGCGCGCAATTCCGCTCCGACCCGGCCGACCACTGCGGCGCTCGACGCCATCGTCAGCACCGCGCAGCTGAACGCCACCAGCGGACTGACGCCCAGCAGCATCAGACCGACGCCGACGATGGCGAAGGAGGCGACGGCCTCCGCCGCGCTGGCGCCCAGCAGCGCCTTGTTGTTGCGCAGCCAGCGCAGGTTGACGCGCGAGCCCATCTCGAACAGCAGCAGCGCGAGCGCGAGATCGACGACCAGCCGCAAGCGCGCGTCCAGCGCGCCGTTGGCGAAGATGCCGTGACCCAGCGCCGCCAGCACCATGCCGACGACGCTGTACCCGACGACGCGTGGCAGGCCGAGCCGGCGGTTGACGAATTCGCCGAGCACGCCGGCGGCCACCATGGTCAGCGAGGCCCAGAACAGCCAATCGGGCCGAGGCGGCCAGCTGCTGAACTGCAGGAAGTTCGCAAAGTCGTTCATCAAGACGAAGGTTCTCCTCGAATCGTGGACGGCGGCCAGCGCGGGATCCGGTGGGCCGGGGAAGCCCCCAATCATCGGGCCAATCCGGTCGCCGCAATGGCGATGGCGGACAGGTGCTGGCAGCCTTTACTTGTCGGCTTTACCGATTGCCGGTCATCGGCAACCGGGCGGGAGCGTCAATTGCCGTCTCCGCGCCGGTCTTGTCGCACGTGTGGCAATCGGCGGTCCGGGCGATCACCCGCACGCAGGCCGTGCCGCAGGGTCAGGACTTGCCGGCGTCGATCGTCCGCGAGGAGGCGGATCAGGAATCAGGCTTCAGAAGGGGAAGCCGCCGGCGGCGAAGAGCGCACGACCGTCAGGTCGCCGCTCGACAGCCAGTCTGCCATCGTTTCGCGGGAACGCTGGCGCAATGCGCCCTCGAGGTCGGGGACATCGTCCCGCGGCGGGACGCCGATGACACCCTCCCAGCCGTTGCGGCCGCTGCGCTTGACCGCGTAGAGCGCCTCGTCGGCCAGCGCGATCGTCGCGGCCCAGTCCAGCGCCCGCGGGAAGGCCGGCGCCAGCGGGAACGCCGCGAAGCCCACCGAGCAGGTCACGTCCACGGTCCGGCCGTCGCCGAGGTCGAAGGGCGAGCCGCTGACCTGCAGCCGCGCGCGTTCCGCGAGCTCCGCCGCATGGGCCCGCGAGGTGTCGCGCGCGACGATGAGGAACTCCTCGCCGCCCCAGCGCACGAGATAGTCCGCCTCGCGGAACACGGCGGTCAGCCGGTCGCGCATCTGCTGCAGCACCGCGTCGCCGGCCGCGTGGCCGAGACGGTCGTTCAGCGCCTTGAAGTGGTCGAGGTCGAGCAGGAAGAAGATCAGGTCGCCGTCGTCCGGCGACGTCGCGCCGATGTCGTCGCCGTTTCCGTTCGCGCTTCCTTCGCCGCGGGCCTGTTCGTGACGGCGCACCGCGAGCGCCACGTCCGCGTCGACATGCTGCGTCAGGAAGCGGCGGTTCCGAAGTCCGGTGAGCGGATCGGACAGGCTGGATTCCTCCAGCGCCACCGTCTTCGCCTGCAGGTCGAGCGAGAGCCGCTCCAGTTCGGCGGTCCGCGCCCGCACCTTGATCTCCAGCGCCAGCTGCGAACGCCGCAGGTAGGAGGTCCGCAGCGCCACCAGCAGGTAGACCAGCAGGATCAGGGCCGCACCGCCGAGCGTGCGCGCCCACCAGGTCTGCCACCATTCGGGCATCACACGGACGGGGATATCCAGTTCCAGCGGGCTCCACACGCCGTTGCGGTTGGTGCCGCGCACGCGCAGCCGGTACTTGCCCGGATCGAGGTTGGTGTACACGGCCACGCGCAGGTCGGCGCCGGTGCTGATCCAGTCCGGGTCGAAGCCTTCCAGCTGATACGCGTAGCGGTTGCGCTCGGGTTCGCTGAAGTCGAGCGCGGCGAACTCGACGCTGAAACTGCGGTTGTCGGCGCCGATGGTGACGCCGTCCTCGGGCAGCTTGCCGGCCGCGAGGCGCTGGCCGTCGATGCGCAGTTCGGTGGTCACCAGCGGGGGCTTGTAGGCCCAGGCCTCGAAGCGCTCCGGCGTCACCACCAGCACGCCCTTGCTGCCGCCGAACAGCAGCCGGCCGTCGCGCGTCTTCATGTAGGCGCGGAACCAGCCGGTGCCGATGTCGACGCCGTCGGCGTTGGTCAGCTCGTAGTAGTTGTCCTTGGCCGGGTCGTAGACGAAGTTCTGCGACCAGATGCGACCCTCGCCGTCCTCCAGCAGGTTGGCGCCGAAGGCGCGGCCGATCACGCCGTGCTTCTCGCTGATGCGGTCGAACTCCGCGTCACGGCCGTCCCAGCGGGTGAGCAGGTGCAGCCCGGCGGCGGTGTCGATCCACAGCCGCTGCCTGGAATCGACCAGGAGACCGACGATCGAGTGGTGGCTCAGGTCGTGGCCCGGCTGGGCGCGCGCGACGACCAGCTCCGTGCCTCCGGGCGGGAGGCGGTACAGGCCCTTCTCGGTTCCGACCCACAGGCCGCCGTCCTCGGTCTCGGAGATCGCGTTCACGTCGCCGGTCAGCGGCTGGCCGCCTTCCTGCCGGAGCCGCATTGGCGTCACCGGGGCCGCCGCCTGAAGCGCTTGAGCCGCCTGACCTGATTGAGCGCCCTTTCCGCTCTGTCCGCTTTGTCCGCTTTGTCCGGCCGACGAAGTCTGCACGGGCGGTCCTGGCGGCAGGCGGTAGAGCCCGTCCTGCGTGCCGATCCACAGCGTGCCGTCGCGCCCGGCCAGCAGCCGCCGCGCGCGGCCGGTGCCGGCCTGGATGACGCGCAGCAGCTGGCGATCGCGCGTGTACTGATGCAGGCCGCCGTCGCTGCCGAGCCAGACCGTTCCGTCCTTCATCTGGACGAGGCTGGAGATGCGACCGCCCGACAGTCCGCCGCGCTGACCCGGCGCGGGGCGCAGCGTGGCGATCGACCGCAGCTGTTCGTCGAGCACCGTCACGCCGCTCTCGTTGCTGCCCAGCCAGATCTCGCCGGTGTCGAGCTGCACCATCGCACGGGTGCTCGGGTCGATCAGTTGCGCCTGCTTGCCCGGATCGCGGCCACGCACCCAGGTGCTGGTGTTGGCGGGGTTGTGGCGCTGCAGGCCGCCGCCGTAGCCGCCGGTCCAGATCCAGCCGGCGCGGTCGCGCATCAGCGCGCGGACCTCGTTGCCGCCGAGGCTGCCGCGGTTCAGCGGATCGTGTTTCATGGTCCGAAGCAGTTCGCCGGTGGCGACCCCGCGCAGCTCCAGCCCGCCGTTGCGGCCCAGCCAGAGGTGGCGCTCGTCGAGCGCGACGAAGGTGTTGACGGAGCCGTTCACCGCGTCCTCGGCGCGTTCGAGCAACGTGCCTTCGCCGGTCTTCGGATCGACGAGGGCGAGGTCGCCCTGCTGCGTGCCGGCCCAGACGCGGCCGTCCGGCGCGACGAACAGGCTCAGCACGATCCTGCCGGCAAGCCCCGGCTTGCCCGGCGTCGAGAACACCGGTTCGAAGCGGTCCGCGCCGGCGCGCTTGCGCGCCAGGCCCTTCCAGGTGCCGACCCACAGCGAGCCTTCGCGGTCGATGGCCAGCGACTGGACGCGGTCATCGGGCAGGCCGGCGGGCGTCCCTTGCCGGTAATGCTGGAAGCGGCCCTCGACGGGGTCGTAGCGGTCCAGCCCGTGGCCGATGGTGCCGATCCAGAGCTGACCGTCGCGGTCCTCGGCCAGCGCGCGGATCGTGCCGGCGGAGACCGCGCTGCGCGGCAGCTGCGGATTGGCGTCGGAGCGGAACAGCGAGAGCTTCTCGCTTTGCGGGTCGTACGCGGCCAGGCCGTCGGCCTCGGTGCCTATCCACAGGCGGCCGTCGCGCGCGACGAGCAGGGCGCGGATGAAACCGAGGCTGCGGGCCGAGCGCACGCCGTTCTCGATCGGCGCGCCCGGCTGACGGAAGTGGTAGCCGTCGAAGCGCACCAGCCCGGCGCCGGTGCCTATCCACAGGAAACCGGTGCGGTCCTGCGCGATCGCGGAGACGATGTTCAGCGGGACCGGCGCGTCGATGCCGACGGTCTCGAACCGCGGCTCGGCGAGCAGCGAGACTTCAGGCGGCGCGGGATGGTCGGCGTGGTCGGTGCGCCCGGCGGGTGTCTCGTCCGGGAACGCCGCGACGCCGCGCGGCGTGATCGCCATGGCAGAAGCCAAGGTCAGCACGACGGCGGCAAACAGACTCGGCAGCAGGGGAACGGCACGTCGTCGCAGCATCGCGCGGGATGCTAGCCGTCCTCCCGCCCGGAATGCGGCCCTGACGCGACAACCCGGCCCCGCCAATGAGGGGCTTGGCGGGCGGTCTGCGGATAAACCCCGAGGGCTTACTTCGCCAGCGGCAGCGTGATCGCGTCGATGCGCGACAGGATTTCCGGCGTCAACTTCGGCGTGACGGCGAGCGCGCCCAGGTTGTCCTGCAGCTGCGAGAGCCTGCTCGCGCCCAGGATCACCGTCGACACGTGCGGGTTGCGGTTGATCCAAGCGATGGCCAACTGCGCCAGCGTGCAGCCCAGTTCGTCGGCGATCTTGCCGAGTTCGCCGACCGCCGCGTTGCGCTGCGGTTCCTGCAGCTGCTCGCGCAGCCAGGACATGCTCTCCAGCGCGCCGCGGCTGCCTTCCGGGATGCCGTTGCGGTACTTGCCGGTCAGCAGGCCGGAGGCCAGCGGGCTCCACGTCGTCAGGCCCAGGCCGAGGTCCTCGTACAGGCGGGCGTAGTCCTTCTCCACGCGCTGGCGGTGGAACAGGTGGTACTGCGGCTGCTCCATCACCGGTTTGTGCAGGTGGTGGCGCTCGGCGATCTCCCAGGCGGCGCGGATCTCGTCGGCGCTCCACTCGCTGGTGCCCCAGTAGTGCGCCTTGCCCTGCGTGATCATGTCGCTCATCGCGCGCACCGTCTCCTCGATCGGCGTGTTCGGATCGGGACGGTGGCAGTACACGAGGTCGATCTCGTCCAGCCCGAAGCGCTTGAGCGAGCCGTCGATGGCCTGCATCAGGTACTTGCGGTTCAGCGTGTCCTTGTAGTTGACCGTGGTGCCCGACTTGTCGATGCCCCAGTAGAACTTGGTCGACACCACGTAGGTGTGGCGGCCCCAGCCCAGCTGCCTGAAGACCTGGCCCATGATCTCCTCGCTCTTGCCGAGCGCGTAGGCCTCGGCGTTGTCGAAGAAGTTGATGCCGGCGTCGCGGGCCGCGGCCATCAGCTCGACGGCCGAGCCGGTATCGACCTGGTTGTGATACGTCACCCAGGAGCCCAGGGACAGTTCGGACACCTGCAGGCCGCTGCGGCCGAGTCGACGGTATTGCATTCGTTTCTCCTCAAAGGCGCGCAAGCGTAGCGGAGCGCGGCGAGGCTGTCAGACGGCACGTCGAATGCCCCGCCACCACTGTCGTCGTGATGTCACCGTGAAGCTGAACACTGTGCCGCGCACATGCGACTGCACGTGTTTCATCCCCAATTCGCAAGCCGACCGCTCGCCCCACCATGACCAAGAAGCCACTGCTGAACCTGCTCAAGAACGACGATCACGTCGTTCCTGCCGAGTCCATCGACCACACCCGGCGCCATCTGGTGCGCGGCGCGCTGGCGGCAGGCGCCCTGGCCGGACTGCCGCTGGCGGGCTGCGGCAGCGACGACGGCAACGGCGACACGCCGCAGGTCGCGGTCGTCTTCAGCCACGGCGTGGCCAGCGGCGATCCGCTGAGCGACCGCGTGATCCTCTGGACCCGCGTCCTCGCGCAGGACAGCGCCGACGTGCGCGATGTGCCGGTGAGCTGGGAGGTCGCGACCGATGCGAACTTCGCCTCGGTGGTGGCCAAGGGCGACGCGACCGCCCGCGCATCGAGCGACTTCTGCGTGAAGGTCGACGCCACCGGGCTGCAAGCCGGCGTGCGCTACTGGTACCGCTTCAAGGCTTACGCAGCGACCTCGACCGTCGGCCGCGCGAAGACCTTGCCGGTCGCCAACGTGGCTCAGGTGCGTCTGGCGGTGTTCTCGTGCTCGAACTACCCGACCGGCTATTTCAACGTCTATGCCGAGGCGGCCAAGCGCGCCGAGACCGACAGCTACGACGTCGCCGTGCACCTGGGCGACTACATCTACGAATACGGCCCTGGCCAGTACGCGAGCGGGAGCGCGCAGGCGCTGGGCCGCGTGGTCGAGCCGCAGAAGGAGATCGTTGCGCTGGCCGACTACCGCCGCCGCTATGCGCAATACCGCGCCGACGCCGATCTGCAGAAGCTGCACGCCGCGCTGCCGATGATCGCCGTCTGGGACGACCACGAGGTGGCGAACGACGCCTGGAAGGACGGCGCCGAGAACCACCAGCCGGCCACCGAAGGCGACTACGCGGTGCGCCGCGCCGCTGCCGTGCAGGCCTGGCACGAATGGCTGCCGGTGCGCGACGGCAGCGATCCGCTGATCACGTACCGCAGCTTCAACTTCGGCGCGCTGATGTCCCTGCACATGCTGGACACGCGGGTCCTCGCGCGCGACAAGCAGCTCAGCTACAACGACTACCTCACCGCGTCGGGCCTGGACAGCGCGAAGTTCCAGGCCGACATGGCCCGCACCGACCGCTCGTTGATGGGCGCGACGCAGAGCCAGTGGCTGCAGGCGCAGATGCAGGCGTCGACGGCCACCTGGCAGGTGCTGGGGCAGCAGGTGCTGATGGGCCGGATGAACATCCCGGCGCCCATCCTGTTCGAAGTCACCCAGCCGGGCACCGGCGTGTCGGTGTCGCAGTACGCGGCGATCGTGGCCAAGGCGCAGAGCAATCCGGCCAGCTTGACGCCGCAGGAGCAGGCGGTGCTCGCCGCCCCCAGCATTCCCTACAACCTCGACGCGTGGGATGGTTATCCGGTGGCGCGCGAGACGCTGCTGGGCACGGCGCGCCAGCTGGACAAGAACCTGGTGGTGCTGGCCGGCGACACGCACAACGCCTGGGCGAACGATCTGCTGGACGGGGCGAACCGCCAGATCGGCGTGGAGTTCGCGACCTCGTCGGTGACCTCGCCGGGCTTCGAGGAGTACGTGCCGAACGAGAACCCGCAGCAGTTCGCCGGCGCGCTGACGCAGCTGATCGGACCGCTGGTCTATGCGGACACTTCGCGCCGCGGCTACATGACGGTCACCGCGACGGCGACGGAATGCCGCTGCGACTGGATCTACGTCAGCACGATCCTGAACCGCGAATACACGGCGACGGTCGGACAGTCGCTGCGCACGCTGCCCGGCGCGAGCGGCCGCAAGCTGGTGGCGGTCTGACGGTCTGACGGTCTGACGGTCTGACGGTCTGATCGCAGGCCGCCTTCTTGCTCCCTCTCCCGCTTGCGGGAGAGGGCAGGGGTGAGGGCCAGCGGCGGTGGAAGTCCTGAAGCCTTCCCGCTTGGGGGTGAGGGTCGCACGCACGTCTCGGTGCCGAGGAGCCCGGCGCTATAGTCATCTGCAGCCGGCCGCCTGACGCAGCCGGCATCAGTTTCCGGGTCGACGTCATGTCCCAGCCACCAGTCTCCGACGCTACATCCGCCGCCTCGCCGGCCGCCGACGCTTTCGATGCTTCCTTCGACGGCAATGCGCCGCAGCTGCGCCTCGCGGTGATCGGCGCGGGCCCGGCGGGCCTGGCGCTGGCGCTGCTCGCGGCGCGTTACCTGCCGCAGGCGCAGGTGAGCCTCTTCGACGCCCGGCCGCTGGAGCGCGACGTCTCCGGCGATCCGCGCACCATCGCGCTGTCGCTGGGCAGCGTGCAGCTGCTGCAGCGGCTGCGCGTGTGGCCCGCGGCGCAGGCGCAGTCGATCCGCGAAGTCCACGTGAGCCAGGCGCCGCCGACGCTCTCCAGCCCCTGGTTCGGCCCGTCGGGCGAGCCCGAGGTCCACCTCACCGCCGCTGAGCAGTCGGTGCCGCAGCTCGGTGCCGTGCTCGCCTACGGGCAACTCGTGGCCCCCTTGCAGGCCGCCTGGCAGCAGGCGAGCGCACTGGAACCGAAGCGTCTGATCAGCCGCTTCGGCCAGGCCGTGGACGGCATCAAGCAGGACCGCCCCGACGAGGTCGAGATCGACGCCGGCATCGCCGAGCGCTTCGACCTGGCAGTGGTCGCCGAGGGCGGCGTGTTCTCCGACCAGGCACGCAAGGCGCTCGCGCACGACTACAAGCAGAACGCCTGGGTGGGCACGGTCACCTTGTCGCCGGACAGCCCGACGGGCGTGGCCTACGAGCGCTTCACGCGGCGCGGTCCGCTGGCATTGCTGCCGCTGCCCGACCGTGACGGCCAACGTCGCGCCGCGCTGATCTGGTGCCAGCCGCAGGACGAAGACGAGGTCGCCGGCCTGACCGACGCACAGCGGCTGCTGGTGATCCAGCAGCAACTGCCGGACCGCGTCGGCCGGCTGCAGGGCATCGGTCCGCTGAAGTGTTTCCCGCTGGGCCTGAACGCCGAACGCACGCTGGTCGAAGGCCGGCGCATCCGCATCGGTAACGCCGCGCAGACGCTGCATCCGGTGGCTGGGCAGGGCTTGAACCTCGGCCTGCGCGATGCCTTCGCGCTGGTCGAGTCGCTGCGGCGCGATCCGCGCATCGACACCGCGCTGCGGCGCGTCGAGTGGCAGCGCGCGTCGGACCGCTGGGCGACCATCCTCACGACCGACTTCCTCGCGCGCACCTTCGCCTGGCGCTGGCCGGGACTGCCGGCGGCGCGAGGTCTGGGCCTCGCCGCGCTGCAGGCGCTGCCGCCGCTCAAGCGCGCGCTGGCCGGGCAGATGATGTTCGGCCGACGATGAGCCGCGATGCCGCGCAGTTCCGCCGAGCCCTCCTGCCTATCCTCCCGTTGAGCCGCCGCCGATCGCGTCCCTTCCCATGAGCAGTCCCCCGGGCGCGGCGAGTGCCGCCGCCTCTCTCCACGACTACGCCGAACCCGGCACCACCGCCTACCGGCGCATCGCGTTCGCGCTGTTCCTGGCGGGCTTCACGACCTTCTCGCTGCTCTACAGCGTGCAGCCGCTGCTGCCGCTGTTCGCGGCGGAGTTCCACGTCGGCGCGGCGGCCAGCGCGCTGTCCCTCTCGCTGGCGACGGGTGCGCTGGCGTTCGCGATCCTGTGCGCGGGCGCGCTGTCAGAGAGCATGGACCGCAAGCGGCTGATGTTCGCGTCGATGGCGATGGCCGCGGTGCTCAACCTGATCGCGTCGGTGGTGCCGAGCTGGCACGGCATGCTGGTCGCTCGGGCGATCGAGGGCCTGGTGCTAGGCGGCGTGCCGGCCGTCGCGATGGCCTACCTCGCCGAGGAGATCCACCCCAAGGGCCTGGGCCGTGCGATGGGTCAGTACGTCGGCGGCACGGCCTTCGGCGGGATGATGGGCCGCGTCGGCGTGAGCGTGCTGAGCGATGCCTTCGGCTGGCGGCCGGCGCTGTTCATCGTCAGCGTGCTGGGGCTGGCGGCGGCGATCGGTTTCTGGTTCCTGCTGCCGCCGTCCAGGCACTTCGTGCGCCGGACCGGCGTGAAGCTCTCGGAGCACGTGGCCGCGTGGCGCGGACATCTCACGCATCCGATGCTGCCGCTGCTGTTCGCGATGGGCTTCCTGATGATGGGCATGTTCGTCGCGGTCTACAACTACGCCGGCTTCCGGCTGATGCGCGCGCCGTTCTCGCTCAGCCAGAGCGCGATCGGGTTGATCTTCTGCGCCTACCTCTTCGGCATTGCCGCGTCGGCGGCGGCGGGAGGACTGTCCGACCGCTTCGGCCGCGCGCCGGCGCTGCTGTCGGGCATCGCGCTGGCGATCACCGGCGTGCTGCTGACGCTGACCACCTGGCTGCCGGCGGTGATCGTGGGCATCGTGCTGCTGACGATCGGTTTCTTCGTCGCGCACTCGGTGAGCAGCGCCTGGGTCGGCGCGCTCGGCGGCCGCAGCAAGGGGCATGCGGCCTCGCTCTACCTGCTCGCGTACTACATCGGCTCCAGCACCCTCGGCGCGATGGGCGGGTGGTTCTGGGACCACAGCGGGTGGGGCGCGCTGGTGGGATATGCGCTTGCGGTGCTCGCGTGCGCGGCGGCTGCCGCGTGGACCTTGAGGGCGCGCGGAGCCAGCTCGATTCGCTAGCCGCTTTTGGTTCAACTATGGTTGACGCCCGCGAGATATGGCTCGTGATGCGCAATACGAAACGTATTACGAAATAACAAGTTAGCGACTTCTGCCAGTCAATCTCAGCTGATCTTTTGGTTCGCCGTGCCTGGATAACCGGCAATCTGAGCCAAATCGGGCGAGGCTGTAGCGGGTCCCTTTGCGAGCCCATGGAACCACCATTCTCCGAGCATCCTTGAGCGACCGCCGCGTGCGGGACTCGCGGGCAGTGTGTCGAGGCAATCTATCGTTGCGCCGATGCGAGCTTGTCGATCGAGGCAGCTTTAGGTCATTTCCCGCCGCACCCGATTCCGAAGAATCCAGCCTCTCATGATCTCTGAGAGGCTCCATGCAGAACGACGCTGTCCTTGTCGGCTCCACGCCGGCGACCCCCCGCTTCCCCGAAGAAGATCTCCACTTCTCGCTCCCCGCGGACGCGAGGCCGGCCGCTCCCTTTCGCGATGAATTCCTCGATCCCGAGCCTGGACTCTCGCCGATGCGGGCCGGCCGATGCGCCTTCATCCAGGCGCTCGCCCGGCCGCTGGATCGCGCCTTCCTTACCGAGTTCCTCGTCGACTTCACCTGGGCGTCGTCCTTGCTGGAGGGGAGCAGCTACTCGGTCCTCGACACGGCGACCCTGCTCGAATGCGGGGAGCGCAACCCGTCCAAGCCGATGGACGAGGCCGTGCTCGCGCTCAACCATCAGCGCGTCGCGGAGCATCTCTGGTCCCACCGCGAATGGAGCGTCGACAACGTCTGCAGGATGCATGCGCTGCTGACCGACGACCATGGTCTGGCCGAGGTCTGCGACTCCGATCATTTCCTGCCGATCGAGCAGCGCGGCAAGCCGCGCGAGTTCCAGGACATCCGGCTCCGCCAGTCGGCTTACCTGCCGCCCTTTCGTCCGGGCACCGGCCACGCAACCTCGCTGCTGGGCCAGGTGATGGTCATCGCCCGGACGCTGCATCCGGTGCAGGCGGCGTTCTACCTGCTGACCCGCGTGGCCTACATCCAATCCTTCGCCAACGGCAACAAGCGGACCGCGCGCATCGCCGCCAATCTGCCCTTGCTGGAGTCGGGGATGCTGCCGCTGTCCTACGTCGACGTCGACAAGGCCGAGTACCTCCGCGGCATGGTGGCGTTCTACGAGCTCGGCAGCGCCCGAGTCATCGAACGGACCTTCATCCGCGCCTATGCGAAGTCGGTCGTGCGGGCGAGCCAGGTGCCCGACGTCATGCTGGCGCAGGGCTTCGACGCCGACGAGGTCAGCGAGCATCTGGCCGAGTACATCACCTCGGGTCGGCGACCTGCCGACAGGCACGCGGCGGCCTTCCTCGCGTGAGCGCGGTGACGTCCATCGATGCACCGTCCTGGCGCGCCGTGTCCACACGTCCACCTAGCTGACACGACGCTGAACACCCCGATCGGGGTTTCCGAGTAAGTAGTGGCATGCGTGCAATTCGACACGCTTGATGCACCATGTGGCGAGAAGGCTGACGCCCAACGACGGGCCGTTTGTTGTCTGACGGCTTCCTCTTTGGCGGGTTGGCATTCCGACCCCTCATGCACAAAGACCATTCGGAGACAAACATGAAGTTCAGCGCGCGTTGGATCACCGCTACCGCCCTGGCCGCCGCCAGCTTCGCCGCCCTCGCGGCCGACCCGATCAAGATCGGCGTCTCGGGACCTTTCACCGGCGGCTCGTCGTCGATGGGCGTCAGCATGCGCGACGGTGTGCGATTGGCGGCCCAGGAAATCAACAAGAACGGCGGGGTCTTGGGTCGTCAGATCCAGCTCGTCGAACGCGACGACGAAGCCAAGAACGAACGCGGCGTGCAGATCGCCCAGGAGCTGATCAACCGCGAGAAGGTCGCCGCCACCGTCGGCTTCATCAACACCGGTGTTGCCCTGGCCGCGCAGCGCTTCTACCAGGACGCCAAGATCCCGGTGATGAACAACGTGGCCACCGGCTCCGTCATCACCCAGCAGTTCAAGGACGCGCCGGACAACTACGTGTTCCGCAACGCCGCCCACGACAGCATCCAGGCGCCGATGATCGTCGAGGAAGCCGTCACCCGCCGCGGCTTCAAGAAGGTCGCGATCCTGGCCGACTCCACCAACTACGGCCAGCTCGGCCGCGCCGACCTGGAGAAGGCGCTGGAGCTCAAGGGCATCAAGCCGGTCGCCGTCGAGAAGTTCAACATCAAGGACGTCGACATGACGGCCCAGCTGCTCAAGGCCAAGGAAGCCGGCGCCGAGGCCATCCTGACCTACGGCATCGGCCCCGAGCTGGCGCAGATCGCCAACGGCATGACCAAGCTGGGCTGGAAGGTGCCCATGGTCGGCAGCTGGACGCTGTCGATGGCCAACTACATCGACAACGCCGGCCCCGGCGGCGAAGGCGCGCGCATGCCGCAGACCTTCATCCAGGAACCGACCACGCCCAAGCGCCAGGCCTTCATCGTCAACTACCTGAAGACCTTCAACCCGAAGAACAGCCGCATCGACTCGCCGGTGTCGGCCGCGCAGGGCTACGACTCGATCTACCTGCTGGCCGCCGCGATCAAGCAGGCCGGCGGCACCGACGGTCCCAAGGTCAAGGCCGCGCTCGAAGACCTGAAGGCCCCCGTCGAAGGCGTGGTGACGACTTACAACAAGCCGTTCACCAAGACCGACCACGAGGCCATCACCGCCAACATCCCGGTGTTCGGCGAGGTGAAGGGCCAGCGCGTCGTCTACGCCTACGAGGCCGACTTCAAGGCGGCGTCCGAGGTCAAGCTCAAGGACGTCAACGCCAAGGGCGCGATGCCGCAGAAGAAGTGACCTCCGCAGAAACGGCCGCCTCGCGCGGCCGTTTTTCCATCTCCTGAAGTACCGGACTCCGTATGCAGATCCTGACCCAACTGGTGTTCAGCGGCATCGCGCTCGGCATGATCTACGCGGTCATCGCCTTCGGCTACCAGCTGACCTTCTCGACTTCCGACACCCTCAACTTCGGCCAGGGCGACGCGCTGATGCTGGGCGCGCTGGTCGGCCTGACCCTCGTCGGCCACGGCGTCAACTACTGGCTCATGATCCCCATCGTGTGCCTGTTCGGCGCGCTGCAGGGCGCCTTCGTCGAGCGCATCGGCGTGCGACCCGCCATCAAGATCAAGTCGGAGTTCGGCTGGATCATGTCCACGATCGCGCTGGGCATCATCTTCAAGAACGTGGCCGAGAACGTCTGGGGCCGCGACGACCTGAAGTTCCCCTCGCCGCTGCCGGAAGCGCCGATCAAGTTCCTCGGCGCCAACGTGCTGCCGATGGAGATCCTCGTCGTCGGCGGCGCGCTGGCGATGATGCTGGCGGTCGAGCTCTTCAACCGACGCTCCATCTACGGCCGCGCCGTGGTCGCGACCTTCAACGACCGCGACGCCGCCAAGCTGATGGGCATCAACACCGGGCTGGTGATCACCTTCTCATACGCGCTGTCCTCGCTGACGGCCGCCTTCGCCGGCGTGCTGATCGCGCCGCTCACGCTGACCGGCGCCACCATGGGGGCGGTGCTCGGCCTGAAGGCCTTCGCCGTGGCCATCATCGGCGGGCTGACCTCGGGCATGGGCATCATCGTCGGCGGGATCATCCTCGGCATCGCCGAGACGACCACCGGCTTCTACCTCTCCACCGGCTACAAGGACGTGCCGGGACTCGTGCTGCTGCTGATCGTGCTGGCCTTCAAGCCGGCCGGCCTGTTCGGCAAGACCGCGATCAAGAAGGTCTGAGCCCCATGAGTGCCACTGCAAAGATCAATCCGAAGAAACTGGTCGCCGGGGCGATCGCGCTCATCGCGCTGATCGCCTTCCCGCTGGTGTCGGGCAATCCGTACTACATCCATCTGGTCGAGACGATCCTGATCTACGCGATCGTCCTGTTCGGGCTGGACATCGTGGTGGGCTACACCGGTCAGGTGTCGCTCGGCCACGCGGGGCTGTTCGGCGTCGGCGCCTACACGGCCGGCGTGCTGGTCATGAAGTTCGGCCTGCCGATCTACGTGACGCTGCCGGCGGCGATCGCGGTGACGGCGGGCTTCGGCGCGCTGCTGGCGCTGCCCGCGCTGCGCGTGACCGGTCCGTATCTCGCGATGGTGACGCTGGCCTTCGGCACCATCATCCAGATCCTCATCAACGAGATGGACTTCCTGACGCACGGGCCCATGGGCATCACGCTCACCAAGCCGCAGCTGATGGGCCACACGATGACGGAGGACGAGTACTACTGGCTCGTGGTGGCGATGCTGCTCGCGTCGCTGGTGTTCGTGCACCGCGTGCTGCGCTCGCACCTCGGGCGCGCGTTCGAGGCGCTGCGCGGCAGCCCGGTGGCCTCGGACTGCATGGGCGTGTCGGTCTACCGCTACAAGGTCTACGCGTTCGTGATCAGCGCCGGCCTGGCCGGTCTGGCCGGCGCGCTGTACGCCTACTCCGAGCAGTACATCTCGCCCAACACCTACAACTTCGAGCTGACGGTGTTCTTCCTGCTGGCCATCATCATGGGCGGCCGCAAGACCCGCACCGGCGCGCTGCTGGGCGCGGCGATCGTGGTGGTGCTGCCCAAGCTGCTCGACGACCTGGAGCTGTTCCGCTACGTGTCGGTGATCTTCGCGATCCTCGTGACCGCCGTCACCGTGGTGGCCTACCGCCGCGGCAAGGTCGACCTGAAGCAGGCGGCGATCCCGGTGGTCGGCAGCATCGCGCTGGCGGCGCTGTCCTTCGTGCTGCAGTCGATGACCGACTGGCGGCTGTCGATCTTCGGCCTGATCACACTGTTCGTCGTGTACTACCTGCAGGACGGCATCGTCGGTTTCGTGCGCAACGCGCTGCACATCAAGGCCAAGCCGGTGGGCGAGGGCGGTCCGGTCGGTGAGAAGCCGTCCGACGCCATCTCCCGCGCCGCGGGCGCCGGCACGGGCGAGGAGGTGCTGATCGACGCGCGCGGCGTGCTGATGCAGTTCGGCGGCCTGAAGGCGCTGAACAACGTCGACCTGCAGGTGCGGCGCGGCACCATCCACGGCCTGATCGGGCCGAACGGCTCGGGCAAGAGCACGATGATGAACGTGCTCACCGGCATCTACGTGCCGACGGCCGGCGAGCTGAAGTTCCTCGACCGCTCGCTGGTCGGCCGGACCTCGGCGGATATCGCGCTGTCGGGCATCGCGCGGACCTTCCAGAACGTGCAGCTGTTCGGCGAGATGAGCGCGCTGCACAACGTGATGGTGGCGCTGCATCACAGCTTCGGCAGCAACCTGGTGCAGGTGGCGCTGCATTCGTCGCGCTACACCGAGGAGGACGCGAAGGCGCGCGCGCGGGCCCTGAGCCTGCTGGAGTTCGTCGGCCTGGCGGACCTGGCGTTCGAGGAGGCGCGCAACCTGCCGTACGGCAAGCAGCGGCTGCTGGAGATCGCCCGCGCGCTGGCGCTGGATCCGCGGCTGCTGCTGCTGGACGAGCCGGCGGCGGGGCTGACCGCGCCCGACATCAAGGAGCTGATGCGCATCATCGGCAAGATCCGCGACCACGGCATCACGGTGATCCTGATCGAGCACCACATGGACGTGGTGATGGGCATCTGCGACGTGGTGTCGGTGCTGGACTTCGGCCAGAAGATCGCCGAGGGCAAGCCCGCGCAGGTGCAGGCCGATCCGAAGGTGATCGAGGCCTACCTCGGCGGCCAGGCAGCCTGAGCGCGGAATGCAACGGAACGAACTGACATGCTGAAGATCGAACAATTGCATGCCGGCTACGGCAAGGTCGAGGTGCTGCACGGCATCTCGGTGGAGGTGCCCAAGGGCAAGGTGGTGACGTTGATCGGCTCGAACGGCGCCGGCAAGACGACGACGATGCGCGCGGTGTCGGGAATGATCGCGCCGAGCTCGGGCCAGATCACGCTCAACGGCAAGCGCATCGACGGGCTGGAGTCGTATCACATCGCGCGGCTGGGGCTGGCGCATTCGCCGGAAGGGCGCCGCGTCTTCGCGACGATGAGCGTCACCGACAACCTGCGGCTGGGCGCATTCCCGCGCTACACCGGCGCGCGGCCCAAGGGCGACGTGGAAGCCGACCTCGAGAAGGCGATGGAGCTGTTCCCGCGCCTGAAGGAGCGGCGTCAGCAGCTCGCCGGCACCCTGTCCGGCGGCGAGCAGCAGATGCTCGCGATGGCGCGGGCGACGATGCTGAATCCGGAGGTCGTGCTGCTGGACGAGCCGTCGATGGGCCTGGCGCCCATTCTCGTCGACGAGGTGTTCCGCATCATCGCGCGGCTGAAGTCCGAAGGCGTGACCATGCTGCTGGTGGAGCAGTTCGCCGCGGCGGCGCTGGCGGTGGCCGACTACGGCTATGTGCTGGAGAACGGTCGCATCTCGCTGCACGGTCCCGCGGAGAAGCTGCGCACGGATCCGGCGGTGAAGGCGGCGTATCTGGGCGGGGGGCACTGAGGCGGGAGGCGCGGGCGGCGTGATGTGAATCCGTAGCCCGCCTACTTGAACCAGTTGGAATCGCGGCCGCGTCGACCGCGAATGGGCAGGTGTCAGCCGCGACTCGCTTGCATAGAGTGACTGCATCGCCCAGCCGGGCTTCAAGCAGTCGAGGTGGATGCATGACGACGTCCCAACGTGAACCGGATTTTCCGCCGGTCGAGGCCTGGAAGCGCGAGGGCCTCTATCCGTTCTCCCGCGATCCGGAGACGCCGGTCGAGCTGCTCGAGCGCCAGCTCTTCGATCAGGCGGCCTGGCATCTGTCCCGTTTCCACCCGGTGTTCCGGACCCTGGCGCCGGCGGCGATCGCGCTGCAGTTCCGCGTGCTGCGGCAGGCTGTCGAATGCGGCCCGGAAGAGCTCCAGGTCCTGTTGACCGAGGTCCTGAACCTGCCGATCGCGGAGCGCCAGATGCTGGCCGAGCTGCTCAAGGACGTCTCGCTGTCGTCGGTCATCCGGGAGTCCCACGTGGTCACCCAGCGGCTTCAACTGCTCGACGGCCTGGAGACCCTGCTCTTCGACGAGACGCTCCAGCCGCATGTCAAGGAGCGCGGGGAACTGCACCGCATCGTGTCCCGCAATCCCTGGCTGTTCGGCGACGAGTTCGCACTGTCGGTCGACAACCGGTCGCTGACGGAGGTGCTGCGCAAGCATCGCGAACTGCTGGGAACGGACGTCGCCATCGATGAGCCGTTCCAGATGCCGGGCGAGAAGCGCTCGATCATCGACCTCATGTTCTCCCGGGCGACGAGGCGGCATCAGCCATCGACGCTGGAGCACCTCGTGGTGGAGTTGAAGGCGCCGCACATCGCCATCGGGCGCAAGGAGATCAACCAGATCTCCGGCTATGCGCTGGACGTCACGGGCGACGAGCGTTTCCTGTCGGTGAAGGTCAAGTGGTCGTTCTGGCTGGTGGGGCGGGACATCCAGGAAGGTTCGCGGAATCTCGCGAGGCTCCAGGAAGAGCTGCACCTGCGCAGCCCGTTCAACTATTCCGTTCACGTCGTGACCTGGGCGCAGTTGATCGACGAGAACCGAGCCCGCCTGCAGTTCCTCCAGGAAACCCTGGACTACAAGGCCAGCCGGCAGGCGGGCCTGCGGCATCTGCAGCGTCGCTATCCTGACTGCCTGGGCGACGTGGTCCAGCGCGCGCAGGAGCCTCAGGCGACCTATGCGCGCGCCGGATGATCCGAGGCGAAGGGGCGGCAGCGCCACCACCTTCGCTCACGGCCTCAGACGAACATGCCGCCCGACGCCTCCACCCGCTGCGCGTTGATCCAGCCGCTGTCGTCGGACAGCAGCGAGGCGACGACCGGGCCGATGTCGTCCGGCAGGCCGGCGCGGCCGAGTGCCGTCACCGAGGCGATGAAGCCGTTCACTTCCTTGCTGTCGCGCACCGCGCCGCCGCCGAAGTCGGTCTCGATCGCGCCGGGCGCCAGCGTGTTCACGCGGATGCCGCGGGCGCCGAACTCCTTGGCCATGTAGCGCGTCATCACCTCGACGCCGCCCTTCATCGTCGCGTAGGCGCCGTAGCCGGGCACCGTGAAGCGCGCCAGGCCGCTGGACACGTTCAGCACGCTGCCGCCGTCGTTGATCAGCGGCAGCAGCGCCTGGGTCAGGAAGAACGGGCCCTTCAGGTGCACGCGCATCAGTTCGTCGAACTGCGCTTCGGTCGTGTCGGCGACCGGCGTGTGCACGCCCATGCCGGCGTTGTTGACGAGGTGGTCGAAACGTTCGCGCTGCCAGTGCTGCTTCAGCGTCTGCTTCAGCGCCTCGGCGAAGGCGGGGAAGGCGCCGCTGTCGCCGACGTCCAGCTGCAGCGCCGCCGCCTGGCCGCCGAGCGCGCGGATCTCGTCGACGACCGCCTGCGCCTCGCCGGCCTGGCTGCGGTAGGTCACGATGCTGTCGATGCCGCGGCGCGCCAGGTGCACCGCCGCATTGCGGCCCAGGCCGCGGCTGCCGCCGGTGATCAGCGCGATCTTGGTGGTGGAGGAAGTCGTCATGGTCAGCTCCTGTGGGGCTTGTGGATCGGATGCAGGAACTTTATTGATCGACGATTGGCGTATAAACCGCCTAAGTCTGATTTGACCGTTCGTCCAAGGTGAACAAATGAACGTCAACGCCGCCCCGGCCGCGTCGCTTGCCTCGCCGCCTTCTCCGGCGCCCTCCATCGACACCCTCCAGGTCTTCGTCCGCGTGGCGGAGCTGGCCAGCTTCACGCAGGCGGCGCAGAGCCTGGGACTGCCGAAGGCGAGTGCCTCGACGGCCGTCCAGCGGCTGGAGGCCAGCCTGGGCATCCGGCTGTTCCACCGCACGACGCGGCGCGTGCAGCTGACGCAGGACGGTCAGGCCTGCTACGAACGCTGCAAGGACCTGCTGGCCGACCTGGACGACATGCAGACCATGTTCCAGCCGGCGGCCAGCGGACTGCGCGGCCGGCTGCGGGTGGACATGCCGATGCGGGTGGCGCACGACATCGTCGTGCCGCGGCTGCCGGAGTTCCTCGCCGCGCATCCGGGGCTGGAGCTGGAGCTCAGCAGCACCGACCGGCGCGTGGACCTGGTGCGCGAGGGCTTCGACTGCGTGCTGCGCGTCGGGCCGCTCAGCGATTCCAGTCTGGTGGCGCGTCCGCTCGGCGGGATGGAGATGGCCAACCTGGCGAGCGCCGAATACCTCGCGACGTTCGGGACGCCGCAGACGCTGGAGGACCTGTCTCGCCATCGGCTCGTCCAGTACGCGACGACGCTCGGCCAGCGCTGCCCGGGCTTCGAGTGGTGCGACGCCGCCGGCGCGACACGCTTCGAGCCCATGGCCGGCGCGCTGACGGTGAGCGATTCCGGCTCGTACACGGCGGCCTGCCTCGCCGGGCTCGGCATCACGCAGGTCCCGCGCCACGGCTTCGAGACGGAGGTGCTGGACGGCCGCCTCGTCGAGGTGCTGCCGCAGTTCCGGCCCGCGCCGATGCCGGTCCATCTGCTCTACGCGCACCGCCGGCAACTGCCGCGGCGCGTCCAGGCCTTCATGCAATGGCTGGCCGACCTGATGGCGCCCCGCCTGTTGCCGCTATCCTCTGCATCCTCGGCCCCGGCCTCCTGAACCTCGTCGCCCAATTGCGTTCCGACCCCGTCCTGGACCCGCATTCCGCCCTCGCCCAGCAGGCCCGCGCCGCGCTGCAGGCCGGCGACGCCCTCGCTGCGTTGTCGCCCGGCGAGGAGTGGCTGCTGCTCGCGTTGGAAGAGGGCAATGACGCGCAGCGTGCGCAGGCGCTGCTGCACCTGGCGCGCTGCGACCGCGTGCTGCATCGGCCCGGCGAGGCGCGCGCGCGCAGCGAGCTGGCGGCGCGGCTGTTCCGGCAGCAGGGCGACGCGGTCGGCGAGGCCGGCGCGCTGTCGGTGCTGGCGCACAGCGCGTCCACGGCCGGTCACCACGAGGAAGCGATCGAGGCGGCGCTGCTCGGCCTGAGACTGGCGCAATCGCGCGGCGACGGCGCGGCCCTGGTGGTGGCGCTGCAGGACCTGGGCGCCTGCCACGTGTGGGCGCGCAATTTCGACAAGGCGGCGGAAGTGCTGCGACAGGCCGTCGACGCGGCCAATGCAAGCAAGCCACGGCTGTCCCCGCTGATCGCCTGCCTGTGGCTGGCGCTGGGGTCACTGCTGGCCTATGCAGGCGAGCGCGAGCAGCGCGGGCAGCTGCCGCCGCTGGGGCCGTTGGAAGGCCATCTGATCAACGCGCGGCACCTGCTGTCCGAAGGCGATGCCGAGGCGAATTGCTGGTGGACGCTGATGCAGACGATGGCGCAGATCTGGAAGGGCGCCACGGCCTATGCGCAGCCGGAGCTGCAGCAGACGCTGGCGCAGTTGCCGGAGCAGGAGCGCCACTGGTTGGTCGCACTGGCGGGCTGGGTGCAGGCGGAGCTCGCCTGGGCGCGCCGCCTGTGGCCGCAGGCGCGGCGCGCGGCGGCGCAGACGGTGACGGCGGCGGACGCGGTGCAGCACGAGCCGCTGGCGCAACTCGGCGAGCTGATCGCCAGCCAGATCGAGGAACAGCAGGGGCAGCCGCAACGCGCGCTGCAGCGGATGCGCGCGCTGCGCGAGCGCGAGGCGCGCGTGCGCATCGCCAGCCTCGCGAGCCGCGAGGCGACGGTGCAATGGCAGCTCGACGCGCGCCGCAGCGAGCGCGACCGCGCGCAGCTCGCGGACGAGGCGCTGCGGCTGGAGAAGCTGTCGATGGAGGATCCGCTGACGGAACTCGCGAATCGCCGCAGCTTCGAGGATCACGCGCGGGCGCAGCTCGCGGGCAGCGGCGTGGTGAGCCTGGCGCTGATCGACGTCGACCACTTCAAGCAGGTCAACGACCGGCACTCGCACCTGGTCGGCGACCAGGTGCTGAGCGAGATCGCGCGGCTGATGCGACAGCACGTGCGCGAGCACGACGTCGCCGCGCGCCTGGCCGGCGACGAATTCGTGCTGCTGCTGCGCGGCGCGACCGAGGACATCGCGCAGCAGGCCTGCCTCCGGCTCGACGAGGCGGTGCGCAAGCACGACTGGTCGGCGGTCTCGGAGGGCCTGCAGGTGAGCATCAGCATCGGCGCCGCACAGCGCCAGGAAGGCGACACGCTGGAGACGCTGATGGCGCGCAGCGACGCCGCGATGTACGCCGCCAAGCGCGAGCGCAAGAGCGCCGCGATGACAGGCACCTGGCTCACCGACGAGAGCGAAGGCGAGGGCGATTCGCCGGATTGAGCACTCGCTCGCTGGGCCTCAATGCCCCTGCTCCCTCGCCCGCTTGAGCAGCAGTTCCCTTTCGCGCTCGTTGCCGGTCATCGCTGCAGCGCGTTCGAATTCCTCTTTCGCTTCGGCGTTGCGGCCGAGCTTGGACAGCAGGTCCGCGCGCACGCTCGGCAGCCAGTGGTACTGCTTCAGTGCGGGCTCTTCCATCAGGCCGTCGACGATCTCCAGACCGACCGCGGGACCGAAGGCCATGGCCAGCGCCACGGCGCGGTTGAGTTCCACCACCGGCGACGGCTGCCGCAGCGCCAGCGCCTCGTAGAGCGCCGCGATGCGCGGCCAGTCGGTGTCCTCGGCACGACGCGCCCGGGCGTGGCAGGCCGCGATCGCCGCCTGCAGCGCGTACGGCCCCAGGCCGTGCCCATCGTCGAGTTCGGCCGCGAGGCGATCGGCCGCTTCCAGCGCCGTCAGGCCGCGTTCGATCGCCGCCGCATCCCAGGTCGACCGGTCCTGCTCCAGCAGGAGCACCGGCTGGCCTTGGGCATCCACGCGCGCAGCGGCGCGTGAAGACTGCAACTCCATCAGCGCGAGCAGGCCCAGCACCTCGCCTTCGCGCGGCGCCAGCTTCACCAGCATGCGGGCCAGCCGCAGCGCCTCGTCGCACAGGTCCTGGCGGATCCAGCGCTCGCCGCTGGTCGCCGCGTAGCCTTCGTTGAAGATCAGGTAGAGCACCTCCAGCACGGCCGCGAGCCGCTCCGTCAGCGCCTCGCCGCGCGGCAGCTCGAAGGGCACGTTCGCCTCGCCCAGCGTGCGCTTCGCGCGGACCAGCCGCTGTGCCACCGTCGGCTCCGCTTGCAGGTAGGCCCGGGCGATCTCGCCCGTCGTCAGGCCGGCCACCATCTTCAGCGTCAAGGCCACGCGCGCCTCCAGGCTCAGCACCGGATGGCAGGCGCAGAACATCAGCCGCAGCACGTCGTCGCCGATCTCGCGCGCCGCGCGGTCGTCGTCCAGGTGGTCGACGAAGTCCGGCACGATCATCGCCTCGCGCGCGTCGAGTTCATGGCCGAGCTGCTCCAGCTTGTCGCCGCTCAGCTTCACATGGCGCAGCCGGTCCAGCGCGCGGTGCTTGGCCGTGGTCATCAGCCAGGCCGCCGGCTTGTCCGGCAGGCCCTGCCGGGGCCAGGTCTCCAGCGCGGCGACCAGCGCGTCCTGCGCCAGCTCTTCCGCCAGCGGCACGTCGCGGGTCAGCCGCGACAGGGCGCCGATGATCTTGGCGGATTCCTGCCGCCAGACGGTCGTGATCGCGCGATGGGTGTCGTCGTTCATGCGCGCGATCGTACGCGCGCCGGGTGGGCCTCAGGCGCCGGGGAACTGCGTGATGTCCATGTACATCAGCTCCCAGATGTGGCCGTCCGGATCCGCATACGCCTGCGAGTACATGAAGCCCATGTCCTGCGGCGCGCGCGGCACGGTACCGCCGGCGGCCAGCGCCTTGGCGATCAGCTCGTCCACCTGCGCCTTGCTCTCGCAGGACAGGCAGGTCAGCACCTCGGTCGTCGCATGCGCGTCGGAGATCTTGCGCGGCGTGAAGGTCTGGAAGAACTCCTCCACCAGCAGCATCGCGTAGATGTCGTCCGAGATGACCATGGACAAGGCCTGCTCGTTCGAGAACTGCGGATTGAACTCGTAGCCCATCGCGCCGTAGAAGCGCTTGCTGCGCTCCACGTCCTTGACGGGCAGGTTCACGAAGATTTGCTTGTGGCGCATGACGGAGCTCCAGGAGGGGGGTTGGGGGAATGGGATGGGGGTCCACACTCCCACGACGGTCCGGCTCCGCCGATTTCGACAGACCGCTGCACGGTCCTCGAAAAAATCTTGCGGAGCTTCAGGCCTTGGACTCCGCGTAGCACGGCACCAGCGAGCGGACCTCCACCGTGCACCACTCCGTCGCCGGGCATTCGCGGGCGATCGCCAGCGCCTCCTCGCGGGTCTTCACGTTCAGCCAGAAGAAGCCGCCGACCATCTCCTTGGCCTCGGCGAACGGGCCGTCGATCGTGGTCATGCGGCCGTCGCGTTTCGCGACCCGGGTCGATCCGTTGACCGACTGCAGCGACTGCGCCGCGTGCAGCAGGCCCTTGGCCTGGAGCTGGTCGGCGTAGGCGGTCATGCGGTCGTAGGCCTCGCGGCCTTCCTCCGGCGTGCGCGCCTCGCGCTGGCCGACAGGTTCGTTGATCAGCAGGATGTAGCTCATGCGGGTCTCCGTTGAATGCCGGCTATTGGACACCACACGTCCCGGTCGCTGTCAAAGGTCAGGGCATGTTCGGCACATGACCGGCGACGCTCGTCCACGCCCTCCGCCGTCGATCCGCCGGGCCTGCTGTCGATCCGTCGTTTCCCCCGGCCCGGCCCCCGGGACGCCTCCCTACACTGCGCCGCATGACTCCCGCCCCGTCCCGTCCCCTCTGGCGCGATGCCCGCCGGTTGCGCGCCTCCTGGCATGCCTGGCTGAGCAACGACGCCCAGCCCAGCGGCCCCGAATGGCTGCAATGGGTCTGGACGGTCTTCTTCTCGTGCGCGCTGGCCGTCGGCTTCACCGTCCTGGGCTTCCTGCTGAACGCCCGTACCGCCCGCTGGACCGACCCCGCGATCTGGGCCTGGTGGTACTGGAAGAACGTCATCGTCTGCCTGACCATCGGCCTGGTCATCCAGACGCTGTTCACGATCCTCGTGCCGCTCTTCGGCGGTCGCGCTCGTGTCCGCGCCTGGACGAGCTGGAAGCGCACCGTGTTCTTCTCCGGCGTGCCGCTGCTGGGCGTGCTCATCGGCTGGGTGCCGGGCATGTGGATGGCGGGCCTGGCGAACTGGGTCCGGATGGACTGGTCGCAGGGCGGCAAGATCATCGGCATCACCTCGGCGCTGTCCCTGTGCATCACCTTCGTGCTGCACCACTGGTTTGCGTCGAAGAACCGTCAGCTCAATGCCGAGCGGCGCGCCACCGAGGCGCAACTGCGTCTGCTGCAGGGGCAGATCGAACCGCACTTCCTGTTCAACACCCTGGCCAACGTGCATTCGCTGATCGACTACGACGCGCCCAAGGCCAAGGAGATGCTGGGCGCGTTCACCGCCTACCTGCGGGCGTCGCTGGGCGGCCTGCGGCGTGAGACAGGACCGCTGGAGGATGAGCTGTCGCTGGCGACCGCGTACCTGACGGTGCTGCAGACGCGCATGGAGGATCGCCTGCGCTTCGAGATCCAGGCGACGCCCGAGGCGCGCGTCGTGCCGCTGCCGCCGATGCTGCTGCAGCCGCTGGTCGAGAACGCAGTCCATCACGGCCTGGAGCCCAAGATCGAGGGCGGCACCGTGCGCGTCGACGCCGCGTTGGACAAGGGATTCCTCGTGATCGAGGTGCGCGACGACGGCGTCGGTCCCGGCGCCTCGCGCCGCGTCGGCAACGGCATCGCGCTCGCCAACCTGCGCGAACGCCTGATGACGCATTACGGCGACCGCGCGTCGCTGAGCCTCGAACCCACCGAGCCCGGCTGCCGCGTCACGCTGCGCGTGCCGCTCGATGTCTGAACGCGACGACCTCCGACCTCCGACCTCCGACCTCTTCCTCCAGTCAACGACCATGACCGCACCCGCCGCATTCACCGCGCTGATCGCCGACGACGAACCGCACCTCGCCCGCGCCCTCGCGGCGCAGCTGAGCGCCGCGTGGCCGGAACTTGAGATCGTCCACATCGCCCGCAACGGCGTGGAGGCCGCCGAGCAGATCGCCGCGCTGCAGCCGGACCTGGCCTTCCTGGACATCCAGATGCCGGGCCTGACGGGGCTCGAAGTCGCCGAAGGCATCGAGGGCGCGACACGCGTCGTTTTCGTCACCGCCTACGACCAGTACGCGGTGCAGGCCTTCGAGCAGGAGGCGATCGACTACGTGCTCAAGCCGGTCGAGGCGGAACGGCTCGCGCGCACGGTCGACCGGATCCGCCGCGCGCTGGCGAAGCGTGCGTCGAGCGCGGCCGATGGCGACGGACAGGGCGAGGGCGCAGGCGACGAGGTGGACGCGCGGCTGCTCGCCGCGCTGCAGCGGCTGCACGCGCCGGGCGGCACGGCGGCAAGACCGACGGGGCCGCTGCGCTGGGTGCGCGCGACGCAGGGCGACCTGATGCACCAGATCCCCGTCGACGAGGTGCTCTTCTTCCGTGCCGACGACAAGTACACCTGCGTCCAGACCGCGACCACGGAGTACCTCATCCGCACGTCCATCCACGAGCTGGCCGCGCAGCTCGACGGCGAGCGCTTCTGGCAGGTGCACCGCTCGACGATCGTGAACCTGGACCACGTCTCGGGCACACGCCGCGACGAACTGAGCCGATTGTTCGTGCGCGTGCGCGGGCATGCGAGCGAGCTGCCCGTGAGTCGGGCCTACGTGCATCTGTTCAAGGCGATGTGACGCGGCCTGCGACTCGGCTGCCCGCGTCCCGCCGCGTGGCGTCGCATGGCGCCGCGTGCGTCACTTGAAGAACCAGTACCCCACCAGGATCGCGCCGACCAGGCCGACGACGTCGGCCAGCAGCCCGCAGGTCAGCGCGTAGCGGGTCTTCTTGATGTTGACGCTGCCGAAGTAGACGGCCAGCACGTAGAAGGTGGTCTCGGTCGAGCCCTGGATGATGGCGGCGAGCTTGCCCTCGAAGCTGTCGACGCCGTAGGTCTTGAGCACGTCCACCATCAGCCCGCGCGCGCCGCTGCCCGACAGCGTCTTCATCAGCCCGACCGGCAGCGCCGGCACGAAGTCCGTCGGCAGTCCCAGCGCCGCCACGCCGGCGGCGATGCCCCTCACGACGAACTCCATGCAGCCCGTCGTGCGGAACACCGAGATCGCCACCAGGATCGCGATCAGGTAGGGAATGATCTGGACCGCGACGCCGAAGCCTTCCTTGGCGCCTTCGACGAAGGACTCGTAGACGTTGATGCGGCGCCACGCGCCGACGGCGATGAACATCGCGATGATGCTCAGGATCACGCCGCTGCCCAGCAGGCCGATGTACTGCGACATCACCTCCGGCGGGTAGCTGTGCAGCCAGCCGAAGACGGCCGCCATGATCGCGATGAAGCCGCCGACGAAGACCAGCACCGGCGCGCTGAACAGGTTGATGCGCTGCACCCAGGCCACCGCGATCAGCCCCGACATGAAGGAGATGAAGGTCGCCACCAGCGTGGGCAGGAAGATGTCCGCCGCGTTGAAGCCCACCAGGCCCTGGTCCACCGCCATCGCCTGGCGTATCGCGATCACCGAGGTCGGGATCAGTGTGATGCCCGCGGTGTTCAGCACCAGGAACATGATCATCGCGTTGCTGGCGGTGTCCTTCTGCGGGTTGAGTTCCTGCAGCTCCTTCATCGCCTTCAGGCCCAGCGGCGTGGCGGCGTTGTCCAGCCCGAGCATGTTGGCCGAGAAGTTCATGACCATCGAGCCGCCCGCCGGGTGCCCGCGCGGCACCTCCGGGAAGATGCGGCCGAAGAACGGCCCCATCGCGCGCGCGAACAGCTGGATCACGCCGGCGTTCTCGCCCACCTTCATCAGGCCCAGCCACAGGCTCATCACGCCGACCAGGCCCAGCGAGATGTCGAAGCCGGTCTTGGCCGTGTCGAAGATGCCGGTGAGCACCTGCGTGAAGATGGTCAGGTCGCCCTGGACCAGCCGCGCCAGCGCGACCGCGAAGCCGATCAGGAAGAACCCGATCCAGATGAAGTTGAGCACCATGGGGGCGGATTATTCCGGTCCCGCGCCTCCCGGGCCGCGAGGCTGCGGGATTGCGAGCATCACCTTGTGGGGGCAGGTCATAACCGCGATCGCCTCGGCACCCTGAGCTTGCCGTGCGCGTCACGGACGACGCGGGCCCGCACGCGCATGCAACGACCCGGACCGGGAGCGGGACGCCCGATGCGAGTGGCTGCCGGGCCGCGGCAGCCCTCGTCGGGGTCATTGAGCACCAGGCCGCGCTTTCGAAGAATGGCCTCGCCCTTCCGGTCCGGAGGGGTTGGAGTGCTACCGATGACTTGCATCCTGAGTTCCTCTTCCGACACGCGCCCCGGCCCGGCTGCGCGCGTTGCCTGCCGCAACGGCCGACGCTGGCTCGCGGCTGCCGCGCTGAGCGTCCCCGCATGGGCGGCCGCCATGCCGCAGTCCGAGCACCGGATGGCCTCCTGGGCCTTCGGCGTCGAAGACTGTTCCGCGACCCTCATCACTTCGCGCATCGCATTGACGACGAGCCGATGCGCCGATCGGGCGAAGTTCCCGGTCGGTGGCGCCGCGCTGAGCTTCACGCAGCGCCGTACCGGGACGACGTTCCCCGGGCAGGTGGTGATGCACGCCCAGCTGTCGGAGCTGCCGCCCAGCGGCCTGGCGCTGATCGAATTGCGTGCGTCGTCGGACACCGGCACGAAAGGCGCCCCGATAGCGAGCTATGTCCAGGAGGCGGGACTGCTCAAGGATCCGAAACCCGGAGCCACGCGTGAGCAGGGTCGCCGGCTCTATGCCTTTGCCACCTCGCGCGTCGACGGCTACGCCTGGGTCCACGGCGTAGGCGCGCGGGATCGCAGCTTCGACAACCAGCGGTTGCCGCTCACCTATCGATCCCTCGCGCGCCTGAAGTCGACCGAGCGGGGACGCTTCCAGCGTTCGGGCCTCGACGTGCCCTGGGACGACCTGTTGGGGGAGCGGGTGCAACACGCGCTGCGGGGGTGGAACGACCCCTCGGCCGACGCGCTGCTGATCCCCTTGGCCGGAACGATCACGGATGGGATGACCCATCGCCGCCGCCCGCCCCCGATGCCGGGTTGGGGGCAGATGAGCTCGCCGTTCCAGTCCGGCGACGAAGGCAGCGGGCTGCTGGCCACCGCCCGCCCGGCCGGCGATCTGGCGCTGGACGGCAAGCTGGTCGGGCTGACCGGCGGCGATGGCCTGCTGCACATGCGGTTGAGCGCCCACTGGCCCGCGATCTACCGGGCGATGATCGAGCAGGGATGGCGGGAGGATGCGGCCCAGGTGGCCGCGCAGGTGTTGAACCTCAAGGCCTTCGACGAGGCGCGTACCGGCAAGCCTGGGCAGTTCTACGCACTGGCCAATCCGTCGACGAACGACGTCGAATTCTTCCGGCTGCGTCGGGTCGACGCCGACGGCACCTATCCGGCACGACCGTCGCACGGGCAGGGCGACGACTGGTGGGAGTTCCTCGGGACCGATCTTCCGTCCCGCGCGGAGGTGATGGAGAGGCAGGCCAAGGATCGCACGGCCGCGAAGGCGGCGGGCAAGGCCGCCAAGCCTGCCGTCGAGGGTGGGAGGGCGTCATGAACGCGCGCAGCACCGAGGCCGCACGCGGGAGGTCCCGCGCGACGGCGCGTCCGCTCATCGCCGCGCTGTTGCTGGCCTGGGGCACGGGCGCCATCGCCACGCCCCTTGGCGGGGGCGCCTGGCGGACGCCAACCGCCGCGCTGCCCTACTGGCTGCTCGGCGACGAGCGATGTTCGGCCACGCTCATCACCTCCCGCGTGGCAGTGACGACCTACGACTGTCAGGGCGATGTCGGTCGGCAACGGCACACCATGCAGCAACGGTCGACCGGTGAGCACCTGACCGGACGGCTGTTGACCGACCGGCCGCGACGTGGCGTGACCGCCGCAGAGGCGACGAGGCTGTCCGGACGGCCCTTGGCGTTGTTCCTGCTGGATGCGCCGCCCTCCGGCCTGCCGGGTCCGGGCACTTTCGCCACGGGCCCTCTCCCGACCTATCGGGAGGAAGCCGAGCTGGTCCGGGACCGCGCCGTGAATCCGGCCTGGCTCAGCGGCCACGTGCCCTCGCCGTCCATCGGGGCTGACGACGTCGCTCCGCCTCGGGCGACGGAAATGGAGGGCCACTACGTGCGTCCGCCTGCGATGCCCGACCGTCTTGCGACCGCGGAGCGGCGGTTGGTCTACCGTTCGGTCAGCGCCTTGCGGGCGGCGGAGCCCGGGAGATTCGACTTGTCCGGCGATGGGGTCCTGCCCGACGACGGCCCGGGTCCCGATATCCTTGGCCGGCTGCTGCGCTCCAGGATGAATGGGCATGTCGTCCCGGATGCCGTCTTGGACGACCTGGTCCTGACGACCGTGGGCGATGCCGCCGACGGCATCACCCGCCTCTGGAGCGAGACGGCCCGGCAGGCGCTGCTGGACGAGCGGAGATTGAAGCATCCGTTCGGCACCCTCGCGCGCGGCGTGGGCCTGATGGCGTCAAGGGGGACGCTGTCGCGACTGGTCGGCGTCGTCACGGACCCGTCGGGCGTGCACTGGCGGCTGAGCGCGTTCTGGCCGGCCATCTACCGCGCCTTGCTGGATCAAGGCTTGAGGGAGGACGCACGCGCGCTGGCTTCACGGCTGCTCGAGCAGCAATCGCCGTCCTTCGTCGGCAAGGTGAGCTACTACGACAATCCCCACAGCGGGCGGATCGAGTTCTTCCGGCGGGTGGCCGCGAGCGCCGACGGCCATGCGGCGCCCTTTCCCACCGATGGACACGACAACGAGCACTGGGAGTACCTCGGCACGGAACTGCCGGCCAGCCGGGAGGTCCTCGCGCCGCTGCGCGTCTGGCGGGTGGAGGAACTGGACCCGCCGATCGGGAAGCGATACGTCCGCTTCAACGGCATCACGCGGCAGGTGGAGTACTTCCGTCTGAAGGCGCATGACAGGGACGGCCGGGCGCCGGTGTTGCCGTCCGCCGGCGCCAGCGATGCGCATTGGACTTACGAAGGCACGGACCTGAAGGTCCGGAAGAACCCCTTCGCCGATTGGACACCGGCGTCGACTGCCGGCACCATCGTGCCCGCCGCCACGGTCCCGCCGGCTGCTCCGATGGCCCCGCTCAGCCCTCTTCCAGGAACCGGTCCCGCACTTCCAGCACCTGAGGCAGCACGCTGATGAACTGCTCGACCAGCGCCGGATCGAAGTGCCGGCCGGCCTGCGCGCGCAGGTGTTCCACCGCCTGCTCGATCGGCCACGCCGGCTTGTAGGGCCGGATGCTGGTCAGCGCGTCGAAGACGTCGGCGATGGCGACGATGCGGGCTTCCTGCGGAATCGCCTCGCCGGCCAGTCCTTCCGGATAGCCGCTGCCGTCCCACTTCTCGTGGTGACCCAGCGCGACGCGGCGCGCCAGACCCAGCAGCCCGGTGGTCTGGTCGCCGAGGATCTCGGCGCCGATGGCCGGGTGGCGGCGCATCACCGTCCATTCGGCCTCGGTCAGCGGACCCGGCTTCTGCAGGATGGCGTCGGGGATGCCGAGCTTGCCGACGTCGTGCATGGGCGCGGCATGCAGCAGGTCGTCGGCCTCCTGGTCGGTCCAGCCGGCCGCCAGCGCCAGGAGCTGCGCGTAGTGGCTCATGCGCACGACGTGCCAGCCGGTCTCGTTGTCCTTGTACTCGGCCGCGCGGCCCAGCCGCTGCACGATCTGCAGCCGCGTCTCGCGCAGCTCGTCGGCGCGCACCAGCGAGAGGTGGGTACGCACCCGCGCCCGCACGACCGGCGGGCTCACCGGCTTGGCGATGTAGTCGACCGCGCCCGCCTCGAAGCCTTCGGTCTCGTCGCGCGAGTCCGCCAGCGCGGTGACGAAGATCACCGGCGTGCGCCTGGTCGCCGGCTGCGACTTCAGCACCCGGCAGACGTCGAGGCCGGACATGCCCGGCATCATGATGTCGAGCAGGATCAGCTGCGGCGCCTCGGTCTTCGCCAGTTCGAGCGCCTTCTGCCCGTCGCGCGCGAACAGCAGCCGGTAGTCGTCCTGCAGCACATGCCGCAGCACCTGCAGGTTGGCGGGCTCGTCGTCGACGAGCAGCAGCTTGGGGCGGTGGTCGGCGGTCACGGCGTCATCCTCGCGCACCGGAGGCCGCCTGGGAAGCGGTGCTCAGCTGCGTGCGCAGCGACTGCAGCAGCAGCAGTGCCGCGTCGAAATCGAAATCGTCCAGCGCCTGCGCCAGCGGGGCGATGCGGTCGACGCCGAAAGCGGCGCGCAGCGCGGCCAGCGATTCGTCGTCGAGCTCGCTGCGCTTGAGCGCCGCGGCCAGGCGGTCGATCAGCGTCTTCTTTTCGCGCAGGTCCTGCGCCACGGCGACCGCCGTGGCGGACGGCTCCGCCAACGGCATGGACGCGCTCGCCGCGAAGCCGGACGGCGTGCCGTCCAGTTCCGCGACCGCGTCCAGCGTGTCCTGCAGCGCCAGCGCGAGCGTGTCCACCAGCGCCATCAGGTCCTCCTGCTTGCCCAGGCGCAGGGCCGTCTCGACCGGCTGTGCCGCCGCGAGCAGTCCGGGCATCGCCAGGCTGCCCGCCACGCCGCGCCAGCGGTGCACCAGACCGCGCATCTCGATCCATTGCCGGCTGTGCGTCAGCTGATGCAGCCGCGCGACGCCTTCGCGCTGTTCCTCGGCGAAGCGGCGCAGGCCGCGCTGCCACGCGGTGACGCTGCCCCACAGGCGCAGACCCTGCTGCCAGTCCAACGGACCCCTGGCCGCATCGGCGATGCGGGCATCGTTGGCGTGGCGCGTCGCCGGCACCGGACCGGCCGAGGCCGGCGAGCGTCCCGGCGTCAGGCCCAGCACGCGGGCGATCTCGGCGAACAGCCGCGCCGGCTCCACCGGCTTGACCGCGAAGCCGTCCATGCCGGCGGCCAGTGCCGCCTGGCGGTCTTCCTCCAGCACGCTGGCCGTCAGCGCGACGACGGGCGTGTGGCCGCGTCCCTGCGCGTGCTCGAAATTCCGGATCCGGCGTGTCGCGCCCAGGCCGTCCAGCCCCGGCATGTGGACGTCCATCAGGACGGCGTCGAAGCGTTCGTCGGAGAAGGCCTTCAGCGCCTGCAGTCCGTCGGAGGCCAAGGTGACCTGATGCCCCTCGCGGCCGAGGATGATCTGCAGCAGCTCGCCGTTCTGCGCGACGTCGTCGGCCACCAGCAGCCGCAGCGGCGGCAGCGTGACGGCGACCTCGGTCGCGTCGGCTTCGGCGCGCGCGGCGTCGCCCGCGGCCAGCGGCAGCCAGACGTGGAAGGTGCTGCCCTGGTCGACTTCGCTCTCGACGGTGATGCGGCCGCCCATGCGCTCGACCAGCTGGCGCGAGATCGTCGTGCCCAGGCCGGTGCCGCCGAAGCGGCGCGTGGTCGAGGCGTCGGCCTGCGCGAAGGCGTCGAAGATGCGGTCCAGCCGGTCAGCGGCGATGCCGATGCCGGTGTCGATGACGGCCAGATGGATCTGCCCGCCTTCCACGCGCATGCGCAGCGTGACCAGGCCGCGCTCGGTGAACTTGATGGCATTGCCGACCAGGTTCAGCAGCACCTGCTGCACGCGCAGCGGGTCGCCCTTGAAGAAGCGCGGCTCGGCGCTCGGGTAGTCGAGGTACAGCGCCAGGTTCTTGCGCTGGGCCAGCAGCCGCAGTGAGTTCAGCGCCTGCTCGCACACGGTGCGCAGCGAGAAGTCGACGACCTCCAGCTCCATCGCGCCCTTGTCGAGCTTGGCGGTGTCCAGGATGTCGTTGAGCAGCGAGAGCAGCGAGCGCGCCGAGCCCCGCACCGTCGTCAGGTGGCGGCGCTGCGATTCGGTCAGCGTGGTGTCCAGCAGCAGCTCGGTGAAGCCCAGGATGGCGTTCATCGGCGTGCGGATCTCGTGGCTCATGTTGGCCAGGAAGGCGCTCTTGGCGGCGGCGGCGGATTCGGCGCGTTCCTTGGCTTCCTCCAGCTGGCGCTGCAGGCGCTTGGGTTCGGTGATGTCCAGGATCACGCCGTCGATCCACTGCGGCGCGCCGCGCGCGTCGCGCACCGCGCGGCCGCGCTCGGAGACCCAGCGCTCGCCGGCCTCGCGGGTGTGGACGCGGTACTCGATCGAATAGGCCGCGTCGGCGGCGACGGCGGTCTCGACAGCGGCGTTCACGCGCTCCTGGTCATGGCGGTGGATCAGCGCGGCGAAGTGCTGGCGGCCGTCCAGGAAGTCCTGCGCGGTCCAGCCGGTCAGTTCCTCGACGGCGTCGTTGATCAGCAGCATCGACCAGTTCTCGTCCATGCGGCAGCGGAAGGTCACCCCCGGGCTGTTGGCGATGACGGTGCGGTACTTGGTCTCGCTGTCGCGCAGGGCCTGCTCCATCGTGAGCATGCGGCGGCGCTCGTCCATCAGGTCGGTGTTGAGCCGGCGCAGCGCCAGCAGGCCGTTGGCGCCCGCGGTGATCGCGCTGATCGCCAGCGCCATCACCGTCACGGCGAGCGCGAGCCAGCCGGCGTTCTCGATGCTGCTGTTGCAGGGGCCGTCTCCCAGGCCGACGAAGCGCGCCGCGCCCATCGCCGTGTAATGCATGCCGGCGATGGCGCAGCCCATCACGACGCCGCCGAGCGCGATGGCCCAGTGGCGGGGAATCCTGCCGGCCAGGCCGAAGCGGATCCACAGGGCCAGCATCGCCAGCAGCACCGCCACGACGATGGAGGCGCCAAACCAGACCGGGTCGTAGCGCAGGGCGACGGTCATCTCCATCGCCGCCATGCCCATGTAGTGCATCGCGCCGATGCCGGCGCCGACCAGCACGCCGCCGACGATCAGGCGCCAGGTCTCGAGCTGATGACGGGCCAGCAGCGCCAGCGCGACCCAGGAGGCGATCAGCGCCGGCACCATGGACAGCGCGGTGATGTGGGCGTCGAAGGCGATCTGCGCGCAGAGCTGGAAGGCCAGCATGCCGATGAAGTGCATCGACCAGATGCCGCCGCCCAGCGCGAGCGCGCCGGTGGCGAGCATCAGCTGGCGGCGCCAGCCCTTGGCCGGCTTGGCCATGCCCGCGACCTGCAGCGCCAGCGCCGAGGTCAGCGAGGCGACGACCAGCGACAGCAGCACCAGCGGCCAGTCGTACCGGCCGGTGAGCAGCAGCGTCGGGGCGCCGTCTCGGAACAGGAAGAACTGCGGCAGGACCGCGGAGAGTTCGGGCACTGGGAGGGGCAGGTCTTGCACGCGCGCGCGGGCGCAGGACCAGGGCATGGGAGGAGTCCGCCATGGTGCCAAGAAGCGTGGTTCGCCATACGGCACAAATGCGCGGCATCCCGCCCGCAAATGAAAGCGCCCCGCGTGTGCGGGGCGCTGATTGGCGGATATCGCCCAAACCGGCTGATGTCCCAGCCGACCTGGCGGTCGGTTTCGTTCTCAGAACGCGGGAACGACTGCGCCCTTGTACTGGGTCTGGATGAAGCGCTTGACGGCGTCGGACTGCAGCGCGGCGGCCAGCTTCTTCACGGCCGGGGCGTTCTGGTTGTCGTCACGCGTGACCAGCCAGTTGGCGTAGGGGGACTCGCCGCCTTCGATCGCGAGCGCATCCTTGGACGGATTCAGCTTCGCTTCCAGCGCGTAGTTCGTGTTGATCAGCGCCAGGTCGACCTGCGGCAGGATGCGCGGCAGTGTGGCGGCTTCGATCTCGCGGAACTTCAGCTTCTTCGGGTTGTCGGCGATGTCCTTGGTCGTGGACAGGATGTTGGCCTTGTCCTTGAGCTTGATCACGCCGGCCTTGTCCAGCAGCAGCAGCGCGCGGCCGCCGTTGGTCGGGTCGTTGGGGATGGCGACGGTGCCGCCCTCGGGCAGCGCGGCCAGGGTCTTGTGCTTGGTCGAGTAGGCGCCGAAGGGCTCCACGTGCACCGCCGCGACGGCGACCAGGTGCGTGCCCTTGCCCTTGTTGAACTCGTTCAGGTAGGGCTTGTGCTGGAAGAAGTTGGCGTCCAGGCGCTTCTCGGCGACCTGCACGTTGGGCTGGACGTAGTCGGTGAAGACCTTGACCTCCAGCTCCACGCCCTGCTTGGCCAGTTCCGGCTTGACCAGGTTGAGGATCTCGGCGTGCGGCACCGCGGTGGCGGCGACGGTCAGCTTCTCGGCGGCGGCGGTGCCGGCGGCCGCCAGCGACAGGGCCGCGACGGCGGCGGTGAACAGCTTCTTCATGGGGACAAACTCCTCTGAGGGACGGTGCCGGCTGCCTGCTTGGGGCGTCCGGCGATGAAAGGGGGAGGCGGGGTTCAGCGATGGGAGACGCGGGCGACGAGCCAGTCTCCGAACATCTGCAGCAGTTGGACGAGGACGAGCAGCAGCACGACGGTCACGACCATGACCTCGGTCTGGAAGCGCTGGTAGCCGAAGCGGATGGCCAGGTCGCCGAGGCCGCCGCCGCCGATGACGCCGGACATCGCGGTGTAGCCGACCAGCGTGATCGCGGTGACGGTCAGCGCGGAGACGATGCCCGGCAGCGCTTCGGGCAGCAGGCCCTGCCAGACGATCTGGCGGGTGCTGGCGCCCATGGAGAGACCGGCCTCGACGATGCCGCGGTCGACGCCGCGCAGCGCGGTCTCGACGAGGCGTGCCAGGAAGGGCGTCGCGCCGACGACCAGCGGCGGGATCGCGCCGGCCACGCCCAGCGAGGTGCCCGTGACCAGCAGCGTGAACGGGATCAGCACGATCAGCAGGATGACGAAGGGCAGCGAGCGCAGCACGTTCACGACGAGGGACAGCAGCGTGTACACCTTCGGCGAGGCCACCAGCCGGTCGCGGTCGAAGAGGTAGAGCGCGATGCCCAGCGGCAGGCCGAGCAGCGCGGTGAACAGCAGCGAGCCGCCCAGCATCAGCAGCGTGTCGCCGCCGGCGGTGGCGATCTCCGGCCAGTCGATGGCGCGGAGCGTGTCCAGCAGGGAAGGGGTGGCGGCGAGGCTCATGCGCGCAGCTCCTCGACCTGGACGCCGCGGTCGGCCAGCAACTGGCGCGCGGCGGCGCGGTCGCCGCCGCTGACGGCGATCGTCAACTGCCCGTAGGGCTGCTTCTTGATGCGGTCGATGCGGCCGGCCAGGATGCCGAAGTCCAGATTCGCATGGCGGGCGACTTCGCCCAGCAGCGGTTCGTAGGTGCGTTCGCCGAAGAAGGTCAGCCGCCAGAGGCTGCCCGCGACATGCGCGTAGTCGTCGCGCTGCTCGCCTTCGTCGACATGTTCGGAGGCAAGGACGAAGCGCCTGGCCGTGCCCGAACGCGGGTGGAGGAAGACCTGCGCGACCGGGCCCTGCTCGACGATGCGGCCGGCTTCGAGCACCGCGACGCGGTCGCAGACGCGGCGCACCACGTCCATCTCGTGGGTGATGAGGACGATGGTCAGCTTCAGTTCGTCGTTGAGTTCAGCCAGCAGGTCGAGGATCGAGCGCGTGGTCTCAGGGTCGAGCGCGCTGGTGGCCTCGTCGCACAGCAGCACCTGCGGGTCCAGCGCCAGCGCGCGGGCGATGCCGACGCGCTGCTTCTGTCCGCCCGACAACTGCGCGGGGTACTTGTCGGCCTGGTCAGCGAGGCCCACCCGGGCCAGCAGCGCCTGCACGCGCGGGGCGATCCGTGCGGCATCCCAACCGGCGATGCGCAGCGGCCACGCGACGTTCTGCGCCACGGTGCGCGAGCTCAGCAGATTGAAGTGCTGGAAGATCATCGCGATCTTCTGACGGGCGGCGCGCAAGCGGGCGGCGTCCAGCGTCTGCAGGTCCTGGCCGGCGACGACGACCTGGCCACTGTCCGGTCGCTCCAGCAGGTTGATCACCCGCAGCAGGGTGCTCTTGCCAGCCCCCGACGCGCCGATGATCCCGAACACCTCACCCGATTCGATCGTCAGATCCACGCCCTGGAGCGCCGGAACACGGCGACCCTCGACGTCATACGATTTGTGCAAGCTTTGAAGTTCGATCACGGGAAGAAGAAGGACGCTAGCGGCAGGTGACTCCCGTTGCCGTCGTGCGCCTCTTTGGTGCGGAAACCGTGATGCTTAGGGATTACCCGGCGTTTGGCAAGCAATCAATGCTTATATGCATATGCCGGGGTGGGGAATCTGCTGAATTCGAATAACGACAAGCGCGCCTTCTCCACGCCGAACCCCGGTCGGACTCCCTCTCCCGCTTGCGGGAGAGGGTGGGGGTGAGGGCCAGCGGACGTGGCAGTCAACGACATCTCCACCCAGGCAAGGGTCAGTTCTTGCGTGAGGCTGCTGGCCCTCACCCCTGCCCTCTCCCGCAAGCGGGAGAGGGAGCCAGAGAGCGAGGACTGCTTAAGCGGGCAGAGCGAGCGAAGCGAGCTCGCGGACCAGGTCCGCAATGTTGTTGCGCAGCGCGGATTCCGTGGCGATGCGCAGTTGCTCGCTCGGATTCAGGCTGTCGTCGATGCCGGCCTTCTGCGTCGTGCGCAGCGTGCGCTGATAGAGCACCTTGCCGCCGCCGGCGGCCCGCTCCGTCAGCGTGTAGCGGATGGAGAGGGCGACCTCGGGCAGCACCGGCACGTTGGGCTGCGCCAGCGCCAGGACCTCGACCTTCAGCTGGTAGCGGCCCGTGTCGGGCACGTCCGGCATCAACCCCAGGCGCCGGAACGACTCCTGGTAGGTCTGGTTCAGCGTCATCGCATTGATCCGGCTGCCCCACCACATCGAGGTTTCCTGGCCGCCGGTGACCGGCAGCAGGTCGATGTTGCGCCGCAACTGCGGGCTGAGCCACGAGCGCAGCTGCAGCGACTCCATGTCCGTGATCGAGGACTCCAGCGGCCGGGCCGGCGTGCCGCATCCCGCCAGCAGCGCGCAGGCGCACGCCGCGGCGGCCAGCACGGCCAGCGCGGAACGGGAGGAATCGGGACGACGGTCGATCATGCCGGGCATCTTGCCTCCGCCAGCCGGGCATCGATCGCCCGAAGTGGACCGCTTTCGAGGCCCAGTGTTCGGGCCTCGCCGTTCAAGGCTCAGAGCCGCCGATGCTGCAGCGCCGGCAACTGCTCACGCACCTGCGCGATACGCGCGGGGTCGATCTTGGCGACTGCCAGTCCTTCGCCCTCGGGCACGCAGGCCAGCACCTCGCCCCACGGGTCGACGATCATGCTGTGGCCCCAGGTGCGGCGGCCGTTCTCATGCGTGCCGCCTTGCGCGGCCGCGATGACGTAGGCCTGGTTCTCCACCGCGCGGGCGCGCAGCAGCAGCTCCCAGTGGGCCTGACCCGTGGTGAAGGTGAAGGCCGCGGGGACGCTGATGAGGTCGAGCGGGCGTTCGCCGCTGAAGCTCATCGCGCGGTACAGCTCCGGGAAGCGGAGGTCGTAGCAGATGGACAGCCCCACGCGCAGCGCGGGTCCATCGGGGATCGCGGCCTCGACGGTCACCGGCGCTTCGCCGGCCTCCAGCACGCGGGCCTCGTCATAGCGCTCGCGGCCGTTGTCGTAGCAGAAGAGGTGGAGCTTGTCGTAGCGCGCGCTGAGCGAGCCGTCCGGCGCGAAGACGCAGGTGGTGTTGCGCACGCGCTCCGCGGGCTGGGTCGCGCCGTCGATCGCCATCGGCAGGGTGCCGCCGAGGATCCACACGCCGTGCTCGCGCGCGGCGCGGCTGAGCGCGCCCTGGATGGGCGCGTCGAGGTCGCCGTACCGCTCGCCGAAGGGCAGCTTGTCGGTGTCCTTGTGGCCCATCAGGCAGAAGTACTCGGGCAGCGAGACCAGCGCGGCGCCCTGCCGGGCGGCTTCGCCGATCCAGTGGCGGGCGCGTCCGAGGTTCTCTTCCAGCCGGGTGCCGGACACCATCTGGATCGCGGCGACAGTGACCGGCGATCCGGCCTTCGTGGATGACGTGCTCATGGGGCGGACTCTCCTTGCGCGGCGGCCGTGCCGTTGTAGCTGCCCTGCGGCTGGGCCTTGCGCTGCAGCTGCTCGATGCGCGGATCGGACCAGGTGCCGGTGACGCGGAATTCCTCGCTGCTGGCCGCGGCCAGCGGCTTGCGCAGCAGCCACTGGGCCAGGAAGGCGCCCAGCCCGATGGCGGGGTTGACCGCCGCATAGGCGAGGGCGGCGCCGCCGGCGTTGATCTCGGGCAGCACGAGCACGTGCAGGTCCTGGGTCTCGGCGGCCAGGTCGGCGCTGCCTTCCATCAGGACCGCGGCCTGCAGACCCTTCATGCGGAGGTTGTCGCTGCGCGCCACGCCCTTGCCGATCTTGATGTCGCCGGTGACGTTGTCGAAGGCGAAGCCCTCGGAGAACACGTCCCGGAAGTCCAGCACCAGCCGCCGCGGGATGGACTGCAGGCTCAGCACGCCCAGCAGCCGCCCGACGCCGGGCTCGGCCTTGAGGAACTGGCCCTTCTCCATGACGACGCTCAACTGGCCGCTCATGCTGGCGTAGTCCGGCGACAGCGGCGAGCCCTGCCAGGCGACCTGACCGGTGAGTTCGCCCTTGCCGCCGCGCAAGACCTGGCCCTGGCCGAGCCGCTCCAGCAGCTTGCCGGCGTCCACGACGTCCAGCTTCCAGTCGAGTTCGGTGCGGCGCAGCGCCTTGCCCGGCTCGGGCGCCCATTTGCCGGAGGCGCTCAGCGTGGCGTCCGGGCTCTTCAGCACCAGTCGGCCCAGGCGCCAGTCGCGCGCGTCGTTCTGCTGCTGGGCGTCGATCTCGAGACGGCCCAGCCGCTTGCCGCGCAGCTCGAAGTCCTCGACGACGATGTCCAGCGTGGGCACCGACCGCGGCTGCTTGTCGAGCAGCTGCTCGACGCCGTCCACGTCGCTGCGGGGCACGGACAGGCGGGACAGGCGCGCGTAGACGCGGCCCGGCTGGTTGGGTTTCTCGGCGCGGACTTCGATCAGGCCGCTGAGCTGCTGCGCGTCCATCGAGACGCGCCAGCCCGCACCGGCGTCGTGCGAGATGCCGGCGGTGACGCCGTTCAGCGTGCGGCCGGCGACCTGCAGCGTCTGCGCCTTCAAGGTGAGCTGCGACGGCGCGTAGCCGCCCTCGGTCATGCCGTCGGTCGCGCTGTCGAGCGTCGCGCCTTCCTTCGCGCCGGTCAGTCCCGGCAGGGCAGTCTGCCAGGCGTCGGCATTGAACTGGTCGAAGGTGGCGCGGGCGACGACGCCCTGCGCGGGCAGCTCGGGCAGCTTCTCGCGCACGGCGACCGCGCCGCGCAGGACCTTGGCCTCGTGCGTCACGTCGCGCTGGTAGAGCGCCTGCACCGGGCCGGCCTCGACGCGCAGCTCGTCGCGCTGCGTGCCGGCCGGCGCGGCCGTGGCCCGCGTGACGATGCGCAGGGGCCAGGTCTCGTCCGCGGCCTTGCGCATCGGTGCCGGCAGGTTCACCGCGATGCCCTGCATCGGGCTGGCGACGGTGATCTCGGTCTGGCCGCCCTTGACCACGCCGAGCTCGAAACGCACCGAGGTCTGGCCCGTCATCACGGAGGCGACCTGCTGCAGGCCCAGCTCCGGCGCGTTGCGCAGCGCGTCGGCGGTGACCGTGCCCAGCGCGGCGAAGCGCATCGCGCCGTCGGGCTGGCTGCCGCCGTCGAAGGTCGCGTCGCCGCCCAGCACGCGCGCCTGGCCGTTGCGGATCTGCAGGCCCTTCTGGTCGAAGCTCACCAGCGCCTTCGCCTGGCCGAGCATCGGGGTGTCGGGCCGGATGCGCACGTCGTTGCCGGTCAGCGTGACCAGGCCCTTCACCGTCGTGTCGTCGATGTGCATCAACGGCAGGCGCAGGTTGAGCTTCAGCGCCAGCGGGCCGGTGGCGGTCGTGTTGTCCAGCACGTGGCTGGTCAGCGCCGCGACCGGCGAGTTCTTCACGTAGCGCAGGCCGTCGACCAGCGCGCCGCGCGCCTGGCCGTCGATCTCCAGCACCGGGGCATGGTGGTACAGGTCGGCGATCGCGCCCTGGACGTTGAACACCTCGACGCCCATCAGCTTCGTCTTGGCGTTGCGGATGCTCATCGAGGCGCGGTCGAAGATCAGTTCCGCGTCCAGCTGCTCCATCACCGGCCACGGCGACTGGAACGCCGGATGGTCGTCCTCCGCCGGGTGGCTGGGCACGTAGGCGAGCGTCAGGTTGCGGACCTGCCCGGCGACGCGGAACTGGCCCTTGCTGCGCGGGGCATCGAAGGGGAAGTCGAGCAGGTCGCCCTGCAGCCGCACCTGGATCTTCTGGACGGTGCCATCCCGGATCGCGTCGCGGACGTAGCGCCGTGCCTCGTGGCCCATCGAGGCGGGCAGGTAGCGCAGCACGCGCGGCGCCTTGATCTCCTCGATGCGGCCGGTGAGGTCCAGCTTGCCGGCGTCGTGAGGACGCTTGCCTTCGCCGCTCTGCCAGGCGCCGTCGATCTCGGCGCGCAGGTCGTCGTTGGCCAGGCGCACGCCGTTGAACTGCACCGACCAGCGCGTGCGGGGCTCGTCCGGGGCGGAGGCCGCGCTGGCGATCGAGGCCGCCGCGAGCGGGCCGACGGCGGCCGGCTTGGCGGCTGGCGCGACGATGGGAGTGGCGGGCGGCGCGCGTTTGCCGGCCAGGGCCGCCGGCCGTTGCGCCTGCCAGCGAAGGTTCGCCTGGGCCTGCTTCAGCGGCACGGACGGTTCTTCGAAGACGCCGGGCAGGGTGACCTCGCCGTTGTTGATTGCGAGGGTGGCGGTGCCGCCCTGCTCGTTGGCGTCGAACTGCAGGTCGGCGCCGCTCACGCCGGGCCGGCCGGTCGGCGGCGCGGAGCCCGGATCCGCGGGCGGCTCCGGCGTCGCGGCCGTCAGGTGCAGGCCCTGCAGCTGCCCCTTGGCGCGGTAGCTGCGCGGCGCGTCGAGCGGACCGTCCCAGTGGAGCTGCAGCGCATTGAGCAGCCCGGCGGGTTTCATGTCGGCGATCAGCTGGCGTTGCGGCTCGGCCAGCGGCAGCCGGGCGAGGATCTGGGCGCCCAGCGTTAGGTCCAACTGCTGCGCCTGGAAATCGCCCCCGGTCAGCGCGCCGGTCTTGGGATCGCGCTTGACCTCCAGCGCCCAGTCCGAGCGCGGCCAGTCGAGGCCGTCGCCGGCCTGGAAACCGAGCGCCTTGGCCTCCAGCGACAGCGATTGCGGCGTCTGCTTGAGCACCAGCCGGCCGCCGATCTTGGCCAGCGCGAGCTCCGGCAGTCCCGGCGCGACGCGCAGCTTCACGGCGCGCAGGCCCATGTCCAGGGTCAGGCTGCGCGGCTCGCCGCGGTCCACGTCCAGCCAGGCGCGCAGCGCGCCGTCGCCTTCGTTGAGTTCGAAGGGCAGGTCCACATAGCGGCGCAGCTCGCTGACGTCGGTGCGCGGCAGGTGGCCGAAGAGCTGGCCGCTCCAGCGCTGGACCGCGCCCGGCCGGTCGAGCAGCGACTGCGTGAATTCACCGCGCAGCGTGAAGCGCTCGCCCCAGCCGGCCGGCGGCGTGGCGTCCAGCCGCAGCCGGTGGCGGCGCAGGCCGTTGCGCAGCACCAGGTTCAGGTCGAAGAGTTCCAGCGGCGGCGCCGCGCGCAGCTCGTCGACCCAGCGGATGCGGCCGTGCAGGATGACGAACTCGTGCTGCTCGAAGAACCAGTCGGCGGCGTCGTCGGACGCCTGCGTGTCGGACGGACCATCGACGCTGAGCCCGGCGATGAAGACCCGGCCCTTGGCGTCGCGGCGCAGCAGCAGCTCGGGGCTGTCCAGCAGCAGCTGGGAGAAGCGCAGCTCGAAGGCCAGCAGCGAGCGCGGCGACAGCGCGGCGCTGACGCGGGGCAGGTGCAGGGCTTCGTGGCCGGCGGCGTCGACCACCCGGACGTCGCGCAGGTCCAGCTTGGGGATCCAGCCCGAGGAGGTGGCGCTGATGGCGCCGATCTTGACGGGTACCCCCAATGCCTGGGTGGCCTGCTTTTCGAGCTCGGGTCGCCAGTCGTCGATGTGGGGCAGAATCGCCCAGTGCAATGCCAGCCAGGCCGCGATCAGCAGGGAGAAGACCCCTGCCGAAGCCACTCCGAGCCAGAGGGCGCAACGTGCCCACCAGCGTCGTTTCGCGACCGCGGAACCGGAGTCAGGACTGGTGGCGGCGGACGAAGACATGTAAGGGTGGACGGCGGTCGCCGAATCTAGCACAGCCATTCCGGCCATGAGCCAGCGAGAGCATTCTTTACCGATGGATTCAGTTGCCTCGGCAACCTCCGACACGACGGGCGTCCCGACGCCGGTCGCGTCCGCGGACCACAGCCGTTTCGTTCAGCGCATCCGCCGCCGTTATGCGGCTGAATTGTCGTTGCTGCCGCCCGGCCTGCCGGACGACGTCACGATGCGCGCCGTCGTGGACCAGCTCCGGCAAGCCGGACGCCCGCTGCCCGCCGCGCTGCGCGTGATGCGCCAGCTGGTGATGGAGCGGCTGGCCGTGCTCGACGTCGAGCAGGGCGCGCCCATGACCGACGTGACGCAGGCGATGACGCACCTGGCGGAGGTGGCGCTGGACATCGGCGTGATCGCCTGCCGCGCCGAGCTCGACGCCCAGTACGGCGCGCCGCGCGACGCCGTCGGCCAGGACATCGACTTCTGGGTCGTGGGCATGGGCAAGCTCGGCGGGCGCGAGCTCAACGTCTCGTCCGACATCGACCTGATCTATGTCTACGAGGAAGACGGCCAGACCGAGGGCAACGCCGCCGGCGGCCAGAAGATCTCCGCCCACGAATACTTCGCGCAGCTGTCGCGCCGGCTGTCGACGCTGATCGGCGACGTGACCGAGGACGGCCAGGTGTTCCGCGTCGATCTGGCGCTGCGGCCCAACGGCAACTCCGGACCGCCCGCCGTCAGCATGGCGATGCTGGAGGAATACCTGCTCGTGCAGGGCCGCGAATGGGAACGCTTCGCGTGGCTGAAGAGCCGCGTCGTCGCGCCGCGCGAGAGCGTCAGGAACGGCCGCGCGATGCAGCTCCGCAGCCTGGTGACGCCTTTCGTCTACCGGCGCTATCTGGATTACGGCGTCTTCGAGAGCCTGCGCCAGCTGCATCGCAAGATCCGCGACGAGGCCCAGCGCCGGGCCGCCGGCCGGCCGGAGCGCGCCAACGACGTGAAGCTCTCGCGCGGGGGCATCCGCGAGATCGAGTTCATCGTCCAGCTGCTGCAGGTGGTGCGCGGCGGACAGTTCCCCGAGATCCGCACCCGCTCGACGCAGAAGGCGCTGACGCGTCTGGCCGCGCGCGGGCTGATGAAGCCCGAGACCGCCACCGCGCTGGCCAAGGGCTACGACTTCCTGCGCCGCGTCGAGCATCGCATCCAGTACCTGGACGACCAGCAGACGCATTGCCTGCCCGCGGCCGACGAGGACATCGGCTGGATCGCGCGCAGCCTGAACCTGACCTGCAACAGCCACGCCTGTCCGCTGCTGGACAAGCTGATGGAAGTGCGGGAGCTGGTGGCGACCGAATTCGACGCGCTGCTGCATGACGGCGTCGCGCCGGGCGGCAAGGGCAACTGCAAGAACGGCATGTGCGGCGGGCCGCCGCTGCCGATCGACAGCGAGGAGTTCCTCGACAAGCTGCAGCCCGAACTGGCGGCCAACGTGCGCCGCTGGGCGCAGCAGGCGCGGGTGCAGAACCTGCGCGAGGAATCGCGGCTGCGGCTGGCCAAGCTGGTCGGGCGCGCGGCGCTGGCGGTGCGCCAGGGCGAGTGCACGATGGACGCGGCCCAACGCTTCGTCGACTGGATCGAGCCGCTGCTGCGCCGCGAGAGCTACCTCGCCCTGCTGGTCGAGCGGCCCGCCGTGCAGGGCCGGCTGCTGAGCCTGCTGGGGCTGGCGCGCTGGCCGATGCGCTACCTGATGCAGCATCCCGGCGTGATCGACGAACTGGCCGACGCGCGGCTGCTGCACGAGCGCTTCGACGGCCCCGCCTTCATCCAGGATCTGCAGGCGCGTCACGACGCCTGGGCCGAACACGGCGAAGCGAGCGAGGACGCGCTGCTGGACAGCGTGCGCCGCGCGCATCACGCGGAGGTCTTCCGCACGCTGGTGCGGGACGTGGAAGGGCAGATCAGCGTCGAGCAGGTCGCCGACGAGCTGTCGCTGCTCGCCGACGCCACGCTGCACTGCGTGCTCGGCTGGGCCTGGGACCGCCTGAAGCAGAAGCACCGTCCGGCGCCGCGCCTGGCGGTGATCGCCTACGGCAAGCTGGGCGGCAAGGAGCTGGGCTACGGCAGCGACCTGGACCTGGTGTTCCTCTTCGACGACGAGGACGAGAACGCGGCCGAGATCTACGGCGCCTTCATCCGCAAGCTGATCACCTGGCTGACGATACGCACGGCGGCCGGGGAACTCTTCGACATCGACACGGCGCTGCGGCCCAACGGCAACTCGGGGTTGCTGGTGACCTCGCTGTCGTCCTTCGAGAACTACCAGGGCGGGCGCGGCAGCAACACCGCCTGGACCTGGGAACACCAGGCGATCACGCGGGCGCGTTTCTGCGCCGGCGACGCGTCGCTGGCGGAACGTTTCGAGGCCACGCGCCGCGCGGTGCTGACCGCGCCGCGCGATCCGGCGGCGCTGCGCGAGGAAGTCGTCGCGATGCGCGAGAAGCTGCGCGCCGCGCGCGCCGTGCGTGCCGGCTTCTTCGACGTCAAGCACAGCCCGGGCGGCATGGTCGACGCCGAATTCGCGCTGCAGTACCTGATCCTGGCGCACTCCGGCCAGCATCCGGAGCTGCTGGCCAACGCCGGCAACATCGCGCTGCTGCAGCGCGCCGAGTCCTTCGGCCTGCTGCCCGCGGACGTGGGCCGCCAGGCCGCCGACGCCTACCGCGAGCTGCGCCGCGTGCAGCATCGGGCGCGTCTGAACGAGCAGTCGACCTCGCTGGACGGCGAGGCCGCCGAGGCGCTCGCGCCGCAGCGCGACGCGGTGCTGGCGCTCTGGCGGGCCGTCTTCGGCTGAGATCGCGGAGCGGAACCGGATGCCGGGACGCGCGTGGCTCCTCGTCGCGATGGCGCTGGCGATCGGCTCGCTGGTGGCGTGGGTCCAGGCGCCGCCTGTGCAGGCCGCGCTCGAATGGCGACCTGAGCTCGCAGCGCGCGAGCCCTGGCGCGCGATCAGCGCGGCGTGGCTGCATTGGAGCCCTCAGCACCTGATCGCGAACCTCGCCGGCTGCGCCGTGGTCGGCCTGCTCGGCGTGGCCGCGCGCTTGACGGCCCGCGACGCCGTGGCCTGGCTGCTCGCATGGCCGCTCACGCAATTCGGGCTGCTGATCGAGCCTTCCCTGGAACGTTTCGGCGGCGCGTCGGGCGTGCTGCACGCGGGCGTGGCGGTGGCGGCGATCGGGATGATGCGGATGCGGGCCTCTCACGGGCGGGAGCGCGTGATCGGGCTGCTCATCGGCATCGGGCTCATCGTGAAGGTGGCGGCGGAGCGGCCCCTGTCGGCGCCGGCCCTGCGGCACTGGGACGGCTGGAACATCGCGATCGCGCCGCTGGCGCATCTGACGGGGCTGGTCGCCGGCGTGGCAACCGCGCTGCTGTGTGCGCTGGCCGCGCGGGTCTGGGCGCGCCGAGCCAGCGGCCGCACGCACCGCCGGGCATGATCCGGCCCCATGGAACGCAAGCAGCATCTCGACAGCACGGCGGTGGTCATCCTTCTGGGATGCTGCGTGCTGTGGGGCCTGAACCAGGTTGCGGCCAAGGCCGCGCTGACGGAGATCGGTCCGCTGTGGCAGGCCGCACTGCGCTCCGGCCTGGCCGGCGCGCTGGTCTGGGCCTTCGCCGCAGCGCGCGGCATCGCGCTGTTCCGGCGTGACGGCAGTCTGCCGGGCGGCATGCTCGCCGGCCTGCTGTTCGCCGCCGAGTTCGCCTGCATCTTCGTCGGCCTGCAATACACGACGGCGTCGCGGATGGTGGTGTTCCTCTACCTGTCGCCGTTCGTGGTCGCGCTGGGCATGCCCTTGATCTCGCCGGCCGAGCGGCTGACGAAGCGGCAGGCTGCGGGGCTGCTGATCGCCTTCGGCGCGGTGGCGTTCGCGTTCGGCGAGGGACTGCAGGGCACCGGGCAGACGATGCAGTGGCTGGGCGATGCGCTCGGCGTGCTGGCCGCGCTGCTGTGGGGCGGCACGACGCTCGCGATCCGCGCGACGAAGCTCTCATCGGCCAGCGCGGAGAAGACGCTGCTGTATCAGCTGGCGATCTCTGCGATCGCGCTGGCGGCCGGCGCGGCGGCGACCGGCGAAGTCCTGCCGCTCGACTGGTCCTGGCGGCTGCTGGGTCTGTTCGGCTTCCAGGCGGTGATCGTGTCGTTCGTCAGCTACCTGCTGTGGTTCTGGCTGATCCGCCACTACCCGGCGACCAAGCTGTCCAGCTTCACGCTGAGCACGCCGCTGTTCGGGCTCATCGCGGGCGCGTTGCTGCTCGGCGAGCCCATCACCCCGCGCCTGATGCTCGCCCTCGCCGGGCTGGCGGCGGGGATCGTGATGGTGAATCGCTAGACGCCGGTCGACCATTCCTCGATGCCAGGCCAGACGCTGGCACTGAAGCTCTCAACCGCTTCGCCCTCCAACGCTTGTTTGGCCCATCGAACAAGTGGCGAATTTTCGGGAAGTGCGTCGCGTGCGCGCTGTTCTTCCACATAGTCTTGCCAAGTCTTGCTCACAGGCGGATTCAGTCGCGTGCGCAATATGTCTTCGATGCTGTGCTTGCGGTGATTCATCGACAGGTTCTCTTGTTTCAGCTGGATCATGGTTACTCCATCAATCGAAAGATTTGTGCAGGCGCGAGACGTATCGCGTGTTCATTGCCGCGTCGAAGTAATGTTTGCGGCGGATCCAAACCAGGCCCTCCTCCTTGGTGATCGCCGCAACGTCGATCGGTCCTCCGACGGACTCCGAAGAGGAGGTAGCGCGCTCCTTCAGCGATTCGATGCCAAGGAGGGCTTCGACCAGATCAGCCATCTCCGGAACGTCGAGACTTTGAAGAACGCGGAGCAGCGGAGAGCAGTTGTGCTGCCAGTTCATCCGCTTCCAATCGACCATGAAGCGCTGCTGGCAGACGCCTGCTATGGCCCCGGCCAGATCGCGGGGGACATCGATGCCGGATTCGTGAAGACACTGAAAGACGGATTCGAACCCGAGCTTGCTCTGGTCGTCGACGGCCGCCTCAAGTGTGCGGTCGTAGCCATCGATGAAGGCATCAATCATTGACGTACTGGCAAGCGGTTGGATCCTGGCCGCCCCGCCGTGCGTGACCTCGAAGGCGCCTGTCGTGCCATGCAGCAGTTCGTCGCCAACATGACCGAAGACTTCCAGCTGCGTGTAGGCGGGAAAGATCTGTTCCTCGCCGTACCCAACAATCACGAGGCCGGAACCTGGGATCAGCGATTGCGGGGCCGCATACCTGAGCCGATGCCCAAGCTCAGCCAATTCGGCGGCATTCACTGCAGCCAGCGAGGCTACCTTGCTGATTTGGTGTTCTGCGCGCAGCGTCCAGGGAGCAAGATCCCGAAGTACCTGATTCAATGCCGGCGCAGAGAGTGGTTCAACCACGCCCGTCGCATCCAGCAGTTCTCGGATTTGCTTCGTCTGCGACGTCCAGGCCGCGCGTCGTCGATCGATTGGCGCGTCGCGATCAAAGATCGAATCATCAGCACGGCGCGTCATGCGAACGATCTCTTCGATGGCTGCATCGAACTGCCGGCCAGTGCTGTCGTTCCGGACTGATGGTGGAAACAGTTGATTGTTGGCCGTCAGAAACGAGAGGATGGCCGTCGCATAGTCACTGGCACGTCCGAACGTTCGGGCTCCGAGATGGGCGCGAAACAGCTTGATGGCCAGTTCCCACGGAACGCTGTCGATGCTTGCTGAACCGTAGATGGCGACCGCTATCGAGCCTTGCCTCGTCAATTCGAAGATCTTGTTGGCGGACTTCGAAAAGCGGGGGTGATCGCCACCCCATGAACTGGTCATCGCGCTGTCCGCGCCGATCACGGCGGCGCGCTTGTTGAGGATGAGGATCTCACTGGTCATCCGATGTCCCGCTTTCAGAAGAACTGACGTGTCGAGCGCCGTCTGCCTGATGCGGAAGCGATCGATGGAAGCCTGAAATTGTTGGTGACCGTTGCCGTCACTGGCAATTCGCTCATTTCGGTAGGACCGATGCAACTGCATGCAGTCGCTCCCTCCAAATGGGAATGCCAGAGCTGTTGATGTCACCCCTTTGACCCTCGAATGGGGGAAACGCTCGTCGCTTCGCATCGGCATCCGCGGATTCGCCTGTCCGAACGCCTTGACGGCGTCGCAGTCCGACAGTGGCCCCTCGCTGCCGGATGAGGTTCGGGCGCCCGCGTGGCGCGCGGGTTCCGCCTCCTGATGTCGCCGGCGGGCCACGTCTGCCAAGGAGGGCGCCATGTCCAACACGATCCAGAACCGCGCCGTCCCGTCACCCGTCGATACGACGCCTGGCACGCCGACCAGCACGCCGGTGACCACGCCGACCACGACGCCCGCCGGTGGGCAGGGCGGCGCCGCTGCGCAGTTTCCTGGCCTGGCGGCACGACCTGGCCCCGCTGGAGCCGGCGCACCGCCGCGTCGGACCGCCTCCCTGCCGAATCTGCGCACGCAGACGCAGGCTCAGACGCCCCTGTTCGAGCAGTCCCGCCTTCAATCGCCGCCGGCGTCGCCGACACAGGTGCCGCTGCCGGACTCTCCGGTCTCGACGAGTCCACCGTCGTCGCCGCAGTTGAAGCCCACCGAGAACAAGACGCCGGCGAAGGAAGCGTCGGAGACTCCGGAGAAGGCTTCGCCGAAGTTGCCGCCCCTGAGCCTCGACACGCAGCCCCAGTCGACTCAGCCCAGCACCACCGGTCTCTCGTCGCCCCAGCGCCCGGCCGCTGAAGGCAAGGTCCAGACACCGACGACTTCGGCAACGCCGTCGCCCACGACATCGACGAGGCCGTCGCTGAAGCTCAATACCAAGCTGCCCTCGACGCCGTCGACCCCATCGGAAGCCGCAGCATCAGGCAGCAAGCTCCCGGAGACGAAGACCTCCGTCGCCGAGACCAAACCCCAATCGCCGCAAGGCGCCATCCAGGAGACGAAGCTTCCTTCGCCGAAGCCTTCGATCCCGGACACGAAGCGGCCATCGCCGACGGCGTCGACCGCCGAGAGTCGGCCTCAGTCCGCCGTCTCCGAGCGTCCGCCGCAGTCACCGCAATCACCGCAGCTGCCTGAGACTTCGCTCGGCAGGCCTTCGCTGTCGTCCTCGTCGAGGCCATCTTCCAGTTCGTCCTCCAGCGCGTCCGCCTCGCCGGTGACGCCGAATCCGAATCCGAATCCGACGACGCTGGCAGGCAGACTGTCTTCGTCTTCGTCTTCGTCTTCGTCTTCGTCATCCACATCGTCCACACCCGCGCCGGTCACGACGACGACCGTGGCCGCCACGCCCACCGGCGTCCCGCCCGCCAACGTCTCCGGCAAGCAGCTCACCGACGCCTTGCTGGCCACGCTCGGACAGCGCGCGACGACCTACGGCGGCGGCCACGCCATCGCCTGGGCGGTGCAGGCGATCACGCTGATGAGCGCCGGCGCGGCGGGCGCGTCGAAGGAAGCGCTCGGCGTGTCCTCCAGCGTGCTCGGCGGACTGGCCGCCGCGCTGGGCAAGGAGTTCATCGGCGAGCACATGAAGACCAAGCCGTCGCTGGGCGCGACGATCAAGCTGCCGGGCGACACCTTCCTGCAGCGCGAAGGCCCGCGTGTGATGGCCGGCTTCAACGACATGTGGACGGCGATCGCCGGCGGCATGAGCGGCGTGGCCCTGTCGGCCAAGCTGACGCCCGCGATGACCGAGGCCTTCAAGGCCAAGGGCATGCCGGAACCGATGGCCCAGGCCACCGCGATGATGGTCACGGCCGCGGCACAGCGCGCCGTGAGCGCGGGCTTCGACACCGTGTCGGACCTGACCAGCACGGTCATGAAGAGCAAGCTGCCCGGCGCGACCGGCGGCACCGCCGTCAACGACAAGGTGGACTACGCGACCATGAAGGCCGGCATGGCCGCCCGCATGATGATCAACTGGGGCCTGACCCTGCCGGTCGGCATTCCTGTCGGCCTGGGCAAGACGCTGGCGGACGCCAATCCGTTCGCCAAGGCCGCGGCCTCCAGCGCGCCGGCGTGGGCCGGCCTCAACGTCTGGATCAACACCAAGATGAACCTGGCGCCGATGTTCAAGAAGGACGAGCCCGCGGCCGTCACGCCGTCGACGCTCGAAATGGGCCCGATGGGCAACCGCAGCTGAACTTGCGGACCTCGATCAGGGATTGATCAGGGATCGATCAGAAGCCGATCAGAGCTCGATGATCCCGCGCTTCAGCGCGATCGTGACCGCGTGGGTGCGGTCCTTCGCGGCCAGCTTGCCGAGGATGGTCCGCATGTGGACCTTCACCGTCTCCTCAGTCAGCGAGAGATGCTCCGCCACTTCCTTGTTGGCGTGACCCAGCGCCACCAGGCGCAGCACCTGCGTCTCGCGCAGCGACAGCGCCCGGCTGCCGGCGTGCTGCGCGATGGCGGCCTCGATCGCCGGGGGCACCATCATCCGGCCGGCGTGCACGCCGCGGATGGTGTCCAGCAGCTCGGTGCGCATCAGGCCCTTGAGCAGATAGCCCACCGCGCCCGCCTTGATCGCACGCGCCGCCTGGAAGTCGCCGGGGAAGGTCGTCAGGATCACGATGCGCGCCTGGGGGAACTCGCGCCGGATCGAGGTCATCGCCTCGATGCCGTCCATGTCGCGCATGCGCAGGTCCATCAGCGTCACGTCCGGCTGATGCTGGCGGAAGCGCGACAGCGCCTCCAGGCCGGTGGTGGCCTCGGCCACCATGCGCATGTCGGGCTCGGCGTCGATGATCGTCGTGATGCCGCTGCGCATCAGCGCATGGTCGTCGACAGCCATCACGGTGATGGGGGAGGAAATCGGGGCGGAGTCGTTCACGCGCAGGCAGCGATCAGGTCGGGGGCGCCATCCGGTCGGCTCGAACGAACGTCGGGGGACGGACGGCACGGAGGTACGGCACGGAGGTACGGCACGGAGGTACGGCACGAAGAGGCGAAGCGTAGCCGCAGCCGCCGCTCCCGATCACCCCCGGGGGCGATGCCCCTCCCTCGAAAGAGTTAGCGCAGGCGTGTCGCGTCGGCGCCTCGCCCCACCCCCACGGCTCGCCCGCTCACCGCGCCGCTTCTGATAGTGTTCCGGCCCCATGAGCTTGTCCCGCGTGTTGTCCCTTTCTGCCTGTCGTGCGATCGGCGCGGCGCTGCTGATCGCGACGCTGCTGGCGCTCGCCGTTCCGGCCCGGGCGCTGGACCAGTCGCTGGCGTTGAGCCAGTTCCACCATCGCGCCTGGACGGCCGCGGACGGCGTGCCGATGGAGACCTGGACCATGGCGCAGACGCCGGACGGCCTGCTCTGGATGGGCGGTCCGAACGGCCTGACGCGCTTCGACGGCGTGCGTTTCGAGCGCTTCAGCCCGGCGCGGCCGGAGGCCTTCCCCTCCGGCACCGTGGCCAAGGTGCTGGCGACCTCCAACGGCGACCTGTGGGCGGCCTTCTTCCCGCGCGGGCTGGTGCGCATCCGCGGCGAGCAGGTCTGGCGCGTCCCGGCGGCCGAGGCGGTCGCGACCGCCCGCATCCGCTTCATCGCCGAGGATGCCGACGGCGCCGTCTGGGCGGGCGGCGCCACGGAGCTCTTCCGCTTCGACAACGGCCGCTGGGAGCGCATCGGCGCGTCCTGGGGCGTGGAAGGCCGCGCCATCGACGGCGTGGTGGTGGACGGGCGCGGCACGGTCTGGCTGTGCGACAACGACAAGCTGCTCGGCCTGCCGCAGGGCGAGACGCGTTTCCGGGCCGTCGGCGACTGCAAGGAGGCGACCAGCCTGCAGGTGCTGCGCGGCGAGGCCTGGCTGGTCTTCGCCGGCGAGATGCGCAAGGCGCCGGCCTTGTCGAGGCTGCCCATCGCCCGGGATACGCGGTTGTCGACGCGCCGCGGATCGTCGACCGTGGTCGACCGCGACGGCAACCTGTGGACCGTGTTCTGTCCGGCGGGCCTGTGCCGGCGCCGCCTGCCCTGGCCGCTGGAAGGCGACCGCGTGCCGCTGACCGGCGACCACGAGCGCTACGCCGCGCCGGAGGGCCTGTCGGGCGACTTCGGGATGATGATCCTGGAAGACGCCGAAGGCAGTCTGTGGGTGGCGACCAAGACCGGCCTGGACCGCTTCCGGCGCGCGCCGCTGGTGTCGACCCCGATGCCGCGGGCCACCAGCAATTTCGCGCTCGCGCCGGATGCGGACGGCGGCGTGACGGTGGCGGCCTTCTCTCCGGTGGCGTCGACCGTGTGGCACCTGTCGGGCAGTGCGAGCAAGGCCGAGCCGCTGCCCGCGCCCGGGGCGCAGATCACCGCCGCCGGCCGCGACCGGCGGGGGCGGCTCTGGCTGGTCGGGCCGGCCGGGCTCTGGCGCCGGGACGGCGCGCGGTGGGAGGAGATTCCCCGGCCGTCGGGCGTCGGCGAGCGCTGGATCAGCGGCATCGTGCCCTACGGCGACGGCGTGATGGTCGCGTTCCAGCGCGGCGGCGTGCAGACCTGGGAGGACGGACGCTGGCAGCCGCTGGCCCTGCCCGGCGAGACCTCGCCGCTGGAGGCGTCGGTGGCCTGGGCGGACGGGCCGGGCAAGGGGGTCTACTGGTTCGGTCTCAAGGAAGGCCAGGTCTTGCGCTGGAGCGGCGACCGGGTGCGCCGGTTTCCGGTCACACGGCCCGGGAGCATCGGCGAGGTGTTGCACGTCTACGCCGGACGCTCGCGTCCGCTGGTCGCGGGCGAGCGCGGCGTCGCGATCCTGTGGGACGGCCGCTTCGTGCCCCTGGCCGCGGAGGTGCCGGAGGCGCTGGCCGGCGTGTCCGGGATCGCGGAGACGGCGACCGGCGATCTCTGGCTCAACGGGCGCAAGGGGGCGGTCCACGTGCGCCGCGAGGACCTGCGCGCCTACCTCAACGACCCGCTGCAGCCGCTGAAGATCGAGGTGCTGGACACGCTGGACGGTCACCCCGGCGGTGCGACGGCGTTCTGGCCGCAGCCCAGCGTGGTGGAAGGCGAGGACGGACGCCTGTGGTTCGCGGGCACGACGGGCGTGGCCTGGCTGGACCCGGCGCGCTTGCGCGGCACGCCGGTGGCGCCGGTGGTGAGGATCACCGACTTGCGCGCGCATGGCGTCGAGTACGCGCCGGGTGCGCCGGTGACGCTGCCCAAGAACACCGAGATGATGGAGCTGCGCTTCTCCGCCGCCAACCTTGCGATGCCGGAGCGGGTGCGCTTCCGCTACCGGCTGGACGGCATCGACACCCGCTGGCGCGAGGCGGGCGTGCGGCGGGAGACGGGCTACAACAGCCTGGGTCCGGGCAGCTACCGCTTCCACGTGCTGGCGATCAACGGCGACGGCGTCGCGTCGGACGAGGAAGCGATCCAGGACTTCGTCATCCCCGCCGCCTGGTACCAGACGGTGGTCTTCCAGCTGCTGTGCGTGGCCGCGGCGATCGCGCTGATCTGGGCCCTGCACCGGCTGCGGCTGAAGCAGGCGGCCCGGCGCGCGCGCGAGAAGATGCGCACCCGCATGGCCGAGCGCGACCGCATCGCGCGCGAGCTGCACGACACGCTGCTGCAGGGCGTGCAGGGGCTGATCCTGAGATTCGAGGCGCACTCGGCGCAGCTGCCGTCGGAGCACCCGGTGCGGGCGGCGATCGATGCGGACCTGGTGATGGCCGACGACGTGCTGGACGAGAGTCGTCGACGCGTGATGTCGCTGCGCGGCGCGGCGCAGGTGGGGACGAGCCTGCCGCGCGCGCTGGAGGACATCGCGTCGCAGCTGGCGCGCGACTACGACGGCGAGTTCCGGCTCGAGGTCGACGGCCGGGAGCGGCCGTTGCGGCCGGAGGTCCGCGACGAGCTGCGCCTGATCTTCGGCGAGGCCTTGCTGAATGCCTTCCGGCATGCGCGGGCCAACCGGATCACAATGACCTGGCGCTTCGGATGGTGGCGTCTGCGGATCGAGCTTCGGGACGACGGCAGCGGCATGCCGGTGGACCTGGCGGCGACCGGCAAGCACGGGCACATGGGACTCGCCTCGATGCGGGAACGGGCCCAGACGCTGGGCGCGACGCTGAAGATCGAGAGCGCGCCCGAGAAGGGGACGACCGTTTCGTTGACGATGCGGGCGTCCAAGGCGTACGCGCGCTGAGGCCGCGCGCCATCACTCATTTGCAGAAGGATCCACGATGAGTTCAAGACTGTTTGCCCTCGCGACCGCCGCGGCGCTCGTGTCCTCGCTGGCGGTGGCGCAGACGCCTGCCGCCCCTGCCTCGCCGGCCATCGCCGCCGCCGTGGCGGATGCGACGCGTCCGGCCAAGGACGTCCAGCAGGACGCCTCGCGCCGCCCGACGGATCTGGTCGCCTTCTCCAAGGTGAAGCCCGGCGACAAGGTCATCGACGCGGTGCCCGGCGGCGGCTACTGGACGCGGATCTTCTCGACGCTCGTCGGCTCGACGGGCCGGGTCTACGCCTACGTGCCGGCCGAGTTCGCCGTCTTCAAGTCCAACCCGTCGGCGACCGCGCGGGCGATCACGTCGGAGCCCGGTCACGGCAACGTCGAGCAGACGTCCAGTCCGCTGGCGGACCAGCCGCCGGCGAGCATCCACAACACGCTCGACGTCTACTGGACCTTCGAGAACTACCACGACTTCCACGACAGCTTCATGAAGGGCGCTGACGTGAATGCGTACAACAAGGCGGTGTTCAGCCTGCTGAAGCCGGGCGGGTACTACATCGTGGCCGACCATTCCGCGGTGGCGGGGTCAGGTCTGAAGAACACCGAGGACCTGCATCGCATCGACCGCGAGACGGTCAAGGCCGAAGTGCTGAAGGCCGGGTTCGTGCTCGACGGGGAAACCGACGCGCTGGCCAATCCCGCCGACGACCGCACGCTGAAGGTCTTCGATCCGGCGATCCGCGGAAAGACCGACCGCTTCGTGCTGCGCTTCAGGAAGCCGGCGCAGTAATCGCCAGCGCCAACGTCGACGGCGACGTCGACGTCGACGTCGACCTCGACGTCAGCGCGGGCGGGCTCACGGCAGCAACACGATCTTGCCGATGGCTTGACGGCTTTCGAGCACGCGGTGCGCCTGGGCGCCGTCCCGCAGCGCGAAGGTCTGCGAGAGGCGCAGCCTCACGGCGCCTGACCGGATCCAGTCGAACAGTTCCGTCGCGCGGGTCTGGCGCTCCTCGGTGCTCGTGAGCACGTTCCACAGATCGCCGCCGACGAGGGTCAGCGAGCGATCCATCAGCAGCCGGGGATCGACCGGCGCCGGGTCGCCCGCGGCCATGCCGTAGAACACGACCGTGCCGCCGGTCCGCGCGGCGTCCAGGCTGTCGCGCAGCGTGGTGCCGACCGAGTCGTACACCACGTCCGCGCCGCGGCCCTCGGTGAGGGCCTTCACGGCCTCCACCCATCCATCGGTCGCGATCACGGCGTCGGCGCCCGGCCCGCCCACGTCGCGCACGGCTTGCCGCTTGGCGTCGGTCGACGCGATGCCGATGACGCGTGCTCCGAGGTGCCGGAGGATCTGCACGAGCATCAGTCCCACGCCGCCCGCCGCCGCGTGCACGACGGCCCAGTCGCCGGGACGCACCGCGTAGCTGTCGCGGCACAGGTACTGCGCCGTCAGGCCCTGCAGCAGGCAGCCGGCGGCGGTCTCGAACGAGGTGTCGTCCGGCAGCGGAATGAGCCGGCTCACATCGACCGCGCAGAGCTCGGCGTTGGCGAACGGGCTGTCGGCGAAGCCGACGCGCTGACCGGGGCGCAGGCCGCTGCCCTCGGGCGCAGAGACGATCTCGCCCGCGCCCTCGTAGCCCAGGATCCACGGCGGCGAGCCGGCCAGGTGGTAGTTGCCCTTGCGGCGGTAGACGTCCGCGAAGTTCAGGCCGACGGCGCGCATGCGCACCAGCGCCTGCCCGGGACGCGGCACGGGATCGGGCACCGCCTCGTGGCGGAGGACGTCGGCATCGCCGAATTCATGGAAGACCAGTGCGTGCATGGAGCGCTCCTTCAGCGATCTCGTCTTACAACGATCGCGTCAGGCCGCCGTCGACGCGCAGGTTCTGGCCGGTGATGTAGCCGGCGCCGTCGGAGGCCAGGAAGGCGATGGTGGCGGCGATCTCGTCGCTGCGTCCGTAGCGCTGCATCGGTACGCTCTCCCGACGCTCGTCGGTCGCGGGAAGGCTGTCGATCCACCCCGGGAGCACGTTGTTCATGCGGACGTTGTCGGCGGCGTAGGTGTCCGCGAAGATCTTCGTGAAGGCGGACAGGCCCGCGCGGAACACGCCCGAGGTCGGGAACTGACCGGACGGTTCGACGGCCCACGCCGTCGAGATGTTGATGATCACGCCGGACTTCTGCTGCTGCATCGTCGGCACCACGGCGCGGGACGCGCGCACGACGTTGAGCAGGTAGGTGTCCATGCCGCGATGCCAGTCGTCGTCGGAGAGATCGAGCAACGGGCCGCGCGGGCCGTGTCCGGCGCTGTTGACCAGCACGTCGATGCGACCCCAGCGGGCCAGCACCTGATCGACGAGCGCCTTCAGATCGGACTCGGACTGGTTGGAGCCGGTGATCCCGATGCCGCCGAGTTCGCGCCCGAGCGCCTCGCCCTTTCCCGATGAGGAGAGCACGGCGACCCGGAAGCCGTCCGCTGCGAGACGGCGCGCCGCGGCGGCGCCCATGCCGCTGCCGCCCGCGGTGATGAGGGCGACCTTTTCTACTGTCTGACCGGCTGTCTGGTCGGCTGCTGTCTGAGCTGTCATGGCGTTCTTCCTTGGTCGTGCAGTCGTCGTGATTTCGCCGAATGGCGTCTGTTCACGTTCAGCGATACGCTATCAGCGCCACTTCGATCCGGCGAGCCCGCCCGCCTACATTCATCCAGTAGAAAAGCTACAGTCCAGGGCATGAACATCCCGCTGGAAGGCCTGCCGCCGCTGAAGGCGCTCCGCGTCTTCGAAGTCGTGGCGCGTCACCTGAATTTCCGGCTCGCGGCCGAGGAACTCGACGTGACGCAAGGCGCCGTGGCGCAGCAGATCCGGGCGCTGGAGGCCGAGCTGCGCATCAAGCTCTTCGAGCGGCACCCGCGCGGCCTGGCGCCGACGGGCGCCGGCGCCGCCTACGCGCGCCGCGTGCGACTCGCGCTGGAGGAGATCGCCGAGGCCACGCGCCTGCTGCGTCCCGGCGACCGGCACGTCACGATCAGCGTGGCGCCGACGATCGCCACCAAGTGGCTGTTGCCGCGGTTGCCCCGCTTTACCGCGCGTCATCCCGACATCGACCTGCGGGTGCTGGCGACCGAGCGCGTGTCCAGCTTCCATGCGGAGGGCGTCGATCTGTCGATCCGCTGCGGGCGTCCGCCGTTCGGCCCGGGCGTCGAGGCGCGACTGCTGCTCGAAAACAATCTGATCGCGGTGGGGAGTCCCTCGATGCTCGACGGCGCGGCGACCCTGTCACCGAAGCGGCTGGCGAGTCGCCCGCTGATCCACGACGGGCACGACGCGTGGCCGGCCTTCCTCGCGCAACTGGGCGTGGCGTCCTCGCCGGCCAAGGGCCCCCGGTTCAACCAGACAGGACTGGCGATCGACGCGGCGATCGCCGGACAAGGCCTGGCCCTCACCGGGCGGTTCTTCATCGAGGCCGATCTCGCGGCCGGGCGCCTGGTGCAGGTGACGCCGCAGGTGATGCCCCTGGGGCTCGATTACTACCTCGTGTCGCCCCGACGCGGACGCAGCGAAGCGCCGTTGGAAGACGTCGCCGCGTGGCTGGTCGAGGAAGCTGCGAAGTTGGGCGGGTCGACCGAGCGCTGAGCCTTCAGCGCTCCGCTGCTCGTCCGCTCAACCGCCGGCCGCCTTGCGGCTGCGGTGAGCGGCCTGCTTGGCCCGGTTGCCGCACACGGCCATGCTGCACCAGCGGCGATTCCGATGCCGCGTGGTGTCGAGGAAATGCAGCACGCACCCCGGTCCCTCGCACTGCTTCACATCGCTGAAGTCGGCGGCGGTGACGAGCCGGGCGAGTGACTCCGCCACGGGCAGCAGCAGCGCCTGCGGCGAGCGCCACCGGCGCTGCACCACCAGCTCCAGCGCGGACGGCGCGTCCTCTTCCGCAGCCTTGACGCGCGGCACGACCTGAAGGAACGCCTCGTCGCTGGCGAGCAGACTGTTGAGCGGCGCCAGCTCGGCGACGGCCTTCGCCGTCAGCGGCTTGCCGCGGTGCTCACGGACGAATCCACGGAACCACTCGCGCAGCGCCCGTGCCTGGCCGGCGGCTTCATCGAGCTCTTCCCGTTTCGCCGAACGGCGCATGTCCGCCAAGGCCTCCGCGTTCATCAGTCCCGCTGCCTGCAGCCAGGCGAGCAGGTCCTCGCCGTCGGCCAGCCACTCCACTTCCTCGTTCACGGGCACGGCCAGCGTGTTCAGGAAGTCCAGACCGCGCGAGTCGGCCAGAAACATCGGGGAGGGGCGTGCGGGGCTCATGGACATGGGGTTCGACAGCGTGCATTCATGCTAACCGCCAAAAAGCTTGTTGACAAGTTACGCCGTGCGTAGATAACCTTTAAATACGCAATTTGGCGGTTATTGAAGTCTGAGGAGTGACCATGAGTGCGACGACACATCAACGCGTGGACGTGGACGGGCTGGAGGTGTTCTACCGGGAGGCGGGGCCGGCGGACGCGCCGGTGCTCCTGCTGCTGCACGGCTTCCCCAGTTCGAGCCACATGTTCCGGGACTTGATCCCGAAGCTCGCGGACAAGTACCGCGTGATCGCGCCGGACCTGCCGGGCTTCGGCCAGTCGGCGATGCCGTCGCGGACGGCGTTCCGCTACACCTTCGAGCAGCTCGCGCAGGTGATCGGCCGCTTCACCGAGGTGGTGGGGCTGAAGCGATTCGCGATCTACGTCTTCGACTACGGCTCGCCCGTGGGCTTGCGCCTGGCGACCCGTTTCCCGGAGCGCATCACCGCGATCGTGTCGCAGAACGGCAATGCCTATGTCGAAGGCTTGAGCGAGGGGTGGAGTCCGATCCAGAAGTACTGGCGCGAGCCGACGCAGGAGAACCGCGAGGGCATCCGGCAACTGCTCGCCCCCGCGACGACGCAGTGGCAGTACACGCACGGCGTTCCGGATCCCACGCGCGTTTCGCCCGACGGCTACACGCTGGACAACCACTACCTGGCCCGCGAAGGGGCGGACGAGATCCAGCTCGACCTGTTCCTGGACTACGCCACCAACGTGGCGATGTATCCGGAGTTCCAGGCGTACTTCCGCCAGCATCAGCCGCCGCTGCTGGCGGTCTGGGGTCGCAATGATCCGTTCTTCCTGCCCGCCGGCGCGGAAGCGTTCCAGCGCGACAACAAGAACGCGCAGGTCCGCTTCTTCGATACCGGGCACTTCGCGCTGGAGACCCACGCGGACGAGATCGCGACGGTGATGCGCGAGTTCCTGGAAGGGGCGGTCCGATGAGCGCGAAGCAGGCGACCGTCGTGCTGGTGCACGGCGCGTGGGCGGACGGGTCCAGTTGGAGACCGGTCATCCAGCGACTGCAAGGCGCAGGCATCGCCGTCATGGCGATACAGCTGCCGCTGACCTCGCTGCGGGACGACGTGGAGGTGCTGGAGCGCGCACTGGATCGCGTGGACGGCCCGGTGGTGCTCGTGGGGCATGCGTATGGCGGCGCGGTCAACGGCGAGGCGCGCAGCGACAAGGTGCGTGCGCTGGTCCACGTGGCGGCGATCGCGCCTGACGAAGGGGAAACCGTGATGGCGGTGTTCAGCCGCGGTGCGCCTCACCCGATGGCGCCCGCGCTGGCGCCGGACGGCCATGGCGGGATCTGGCTCCCTCACGAGGCGTTTGCCCATGCCGTTGCGCCGGACGCCGCGCCGGAGGTGCAACAGCTGCTGGCGGCGGTGCAACGCCCCATTGCGCTGTCCTGCATCACGACGCCGGTGGGTCGTCCGCGCTGGCACGACCTGCCGAGCTGGTACCTGCTCGCCGAGCACGACCGGATGATCGTGAAGGACAAGCAGGCCTTCATTGCCGAGCGCATGCGCGCCACGGTCATCCGCCGACCGGTCGATCACACGCCCAGCCTGACCGCACCCGATGCGGTCGTCGACGTCATCCAGACCGCGCTTCGCGCCGTCCATTGAATGTCATTTCCCAAGGAGAACCCCATGTCGAAGTCCGTCGCCGTCGTCACCGGCGCCAGTTCCGGAATCGGTCGCGCCACGGCGCTGCGCCTCGCGCGTGAGTTCAAGGTGATCGTGCTGGTCGCGCAGGAGAGCGAAGACCTGCAGAGCGCCGCGCAGGCGGTGCGTGATATCGGAGCGGAGGCTTGGCCCGTCGCGCAGGACCTCAGCCTGGCTGACGCGGCCGAGGCGGTCATCGGAGCAACGCTGACCCGATTCGGCCGGATCGATGCGTTGGTCAACGTGGCCGGCGCCGTGCCCGGGCTGGACGTCTTCGAGATGAGCGACGCCCAGTGGGACAGCGGCCTCGCGCTGAAGTTCCACGGTGCGCGGCGTCTCACGGTGCGCGCCTGGGAGGCGCTGAAAGCTCAGCGGGGATCGGTGGTGTTCATCTCGGGCAATTCGGCCGAGAACCCCAAGGCGGCCCAGGCGGCGGTGGCGTCCATCAACGCCGCCATCGAGGCGCTGGCCAAGGCCTTCTCGGAGCGGGGCGTCGTCGACGGCGTGCAGGTGAACAGCGTGTCGCCCGGCGCGATCATGACGGGCCGGCGTCTCGGCATGCTGGAGAAGGCGGCCGCGGCTCGTGGCATCACGCTGGACGAGATGAAGTCGCTGTTCCTGAAAGGGTCAGGCATTGCCCGCTTCGGCGAGGCGGAGGAGATCGCCGAGCTGATCGCCTTCATCACCTCGCCCGGCGCGCGGTGGATGACGGGGACGGTGCTTCGCATGGATGGCGGGGAGATCAAGTCGGTCTGATCTTGCGGCGGACGCGGTCGCTCCCCGACACTCCGCCGCATGAACGACAAGCTGCTTGCCCTCCGACTGTTCTCGCGCGTGGCGCGCACGGGAAGTTTCTCGGCCGCCGCGCGGGAGCTGGATCTGTCCCAGCCGTCGGTCTCGCGAATCATCGCGGCGCTGGAGCAGGATGTCGGCGCGGCGCTGGTCACGCGCACGACGCGGGCGCTGACGCTGACGGATGCCGGGACGGACTACCTCGCGCGCGTCGAGGCGATCCTGGCGTCGCTCGAAGAGGCCGACCACGTGGCGCGCGGGTCGTTGGAATTGCGAGGTTCCCTGCGCGTCGCCTTGTCCGCGAGCTTCGGCGTGCGCGAGGTCGTTCCCCTGTTGCCCGGCTTCCTGAAACGTCATCCGCTGTTGAACGTCAACCTGCTGATGAACGATCAACGGCAGGACACGCTCAAGGAGGGCGTCGATGTCGCGGTGCGGCTCGGCGACCTGGCGGATTCCAGCGCGACCGCGCGGCTCATCGGCCGCACGCATCGGCTGATCGCGGCGTCGCCGGCCTATCTCAAGGCGAACGGCACACCGAAGGCGCCCGCTGAACTTGCGACCCACACGGCCATCGTCGGCCCCGCGGGGACGAGCGCCGGGGGATGGTTGTTCCACAAGGATGGCCGGGACATGACGATCCGCGTCGACAGCCGGCTGAGCGTGTCCGCCAACGAGGGCGCGGTGGCTGCGGCCGTGGCGGGATTGGGCGTCGTGACGACGTCGCTGTGGGGATGCCGCGCCGAGCTCGCGAGCGGGGCGCTCGTCCAGCTGCTTCCCGACTGGAAGATGAAGGACGTCGAAGTCCACGGCATGTTCACGCCGGGCCGACCGCCGAAGCCGTCGGCCCGGGCCTTCGTCGAGTACCTGATCGCCGAGCTGCCTCGCTGATCAGGCTCGGCGGTCAGGCGCTGATCAGGCGCGTTGGCCGCCGGAGGCCGTGATCCGTTCGCCGGTCACCCAGGCCGAGTCGTCGGAGGCCAGGAACTGCGCCACGCGGGCGATGTCTTCCGGCTGTCCGGGGCGACCGAACGGGATCGTGGCGACGATGGACTTGACGGCCTCTTCCGGCCAGCCGAGGGCGGCGATGCCTTCGGTGATCGTGGCGCCGGGGGCGAGGGTGTTGACGCGGATCTTCTTCGGCGCGAGTTCGATCGAGGTCACGCGGGTGATGGCGTCGACGGCGCTCTTGGACGCCGCGTAGACGGCCGAGTTGGGCATGAAGCCGACGCTGGCGATCGAGCTGATGTTGATGATGCTGCCGCCGTTCGGGCCGAAGTGCTTCGCGGCTTCCTGCGTCGCGGTGATCACGCCCAGCACGTTGGTGTTGAACTCGCGATGGAACTCCTGCTCGGTAGCTTCCTGGACGGGGCCGAAGGCGTAGACGCCGGCGTTGTTCACGAGGATGTCCAGCGTGCCGAAGGCCCGCTTGGACTCTTCGAACAGGCGGCGGATGTCGGCGGTCTTGGAGAAGTCGGCCTGGATCGCGACGGCCTTGCCGCCGGACTGCTTGATCTCGGCGACCACGGCGTCGGCGGCGTCCTTGCTGGTCGAGTAGTTCACGACGACGGCAGCGCCCGCCTTGGCGAACTGCTTGGCGATGCCCGCGCCGATGCCCTTGGAAGCGCCGGTGACGATGGCGACCTTGTTGGTGAGTGTGCTCATGGATTCAATCTCTGGATGACGGCGCCGGGGTGGCGTCGGGATGAACTTTGGGTCATCGTCCAGTGAATGAGTAGGGGTGTGGGCGACTAAGACTTATTCGTCGCAGATGGTAAGTTGACTGCCGCGTCGCCGCCGCGATAGGCACGCTGTTGTCGCTTTCAAATTACCCCGGGCAGAGTCTCGTCGAATGGGCTCAGCGATCCTGTAAGTCGGACTTACAGGTTGCCTCGGACCGACATGTGCCTCGGCGCCATCACGGTCCCGTCTATCCAGGCGGAAGCTGGTGCCGCTAGAACGACAGGGATGTCGATTGCTTACATCCGCCCAGTGCCTGGCCAGCCGACGAAGGTAGCCGGCTAGCTGTCGGGAGCTACGAAAGTGAGACGAGTCCTCTGAATGCATCCAACCTACCAGACCGTAAGCTCAATCGGGCGGTAGGAGAACTGGCGAAGCAACTCTGTGCCCACAGCGCAACGCGTCAAGGATGCGAGGAATTCGAGTTAACCGGCGACACCCTGGGCGCCGGCAAGCGCCCAGGGGAAGGCCGCATTTATCCCACTTGAGCGTAGCCAAATGTATTCTTAATGTGCTGCGCGAAATAACGTCCAACTGAAGAAGCGCTTAACAGTTCATGGAATAGGTGTTCGGGTACATTGTAATATTCATAGATTCCACCCGAGTTGAATTCGACCTCTAAAGTTTGAGTTGTCGGGTCGTAACCAGCCGAGGCCAAGTTCGACGAACTCACGGATGTGCGTTGCATACGATTCCCCCTGTTATGTAATGTCTTGATTGCGCCAAGCTTTGACGAGCTTTGAATAATCTTCCTTCTGTCTAGGGTTGTTCCATCGTTCTCCGATTTTTGGATCCCCACTATTGGGATATTTATCGTCTGGTAAGACGTTGAAGCGACATCTGGTGGGTAACTGTGCAGCTTCTCCCACGATAATTGCCTCCCCTGTTCGCAGAACCGGAAGCGAATCGATAATTCCGGCAAGGCCTTCTGACATTGCCGCTTTAACTATTCCTCGATCTGTTGAGTTGTTGATTCGAAGTGAAATGATCGTGCCGCATTGGGACAAGATTGTTTCGTCGATCTCAGAAGGGCGTTGGCTAACAATCATGGCGCCAACACCGAATTTTCGGCCTTCCTTGGCAATGCGTTGAACCATTTCTTTTGAAAGACCAGTTTCTGCCTTTCCGAGATATCGGTGAGCCTCTTCCAGTACTATCAGAAGCGGGCGTTCGCGCATTCCCTCCGCCGCGCTTCTCCCCCAAATCGCAGCTTCAAAGAGGATATCCAGTACCGAGCCAAGGAGTAGCGTCAATCTGGAGGAGGGCATTCCTGAAAGGTCGAATATGGTGATGGGTTTGTCGTGCCCCAGCCAATCTTCAATCAGGCCATCAAGGTCCCTCTTTATTTTTCCGTCTTTGTCTGGATTCCAATCGCCAGGGTTTAATAAAAACGAGTATTGAGTGTCCAGTAGCCTCGATTTCATCAAATCAAGCTGCTTCTTCATCGATCCGTTCCCGCCCTTTTTCGGCATGGCATTGCCAGATCCCGGTGGGATAAATTTAGGCGCAATGAGCTTCTCGAATGATCCCTCACCATTTTGTGTATATGCGGGAATCGTCATGGCAGCATCGTTAAAGTTGACGCCGTCCTCGTGGCACAGGTCGTACCAAATCTTTTTCAATCGGTACGGTAGTGGAGTGCTGCCCGTGATCTTTTCTTCGTCGACGTTTAAGATACTGTTGAACCCAATACTGGCTTTCTTTTCCTCGACAGTCTTATCCATGAACAGCGACCGTTGCGAGTCGTTTGGGTTGTTGCAGAGGAAGTCAACAAGTTTTTCGGGTGATAGACACCAAAATGGGATGTATAGCTGATTCTCTCCTGACGGTAGTACCGAGAATGTTTTGGCAATGTCTCCAAGCGCGGGCCCATATTCTCCATGGATGTCTATCAAGAGCACTCTTGCGGATGGAAGAACAGAGTCATCAGGTCTGCGCACCATCGAACGCAACAAGCTAGCGGTGCTGGTGGATTTGCCCGAACCCGTCGACCCCAATATCGCAGAATGTCGCGCCACCAGCTTGTCTAGGTCTAAACTAACCTCCGTACCTTCAGAACTAGACAATCGCCCAACTTGAAACTGATTCTTTGAGCGCTTTTGGAATATCGACTTCAGATCACTGTCAACGACGAAATGGACATGATCGCCAATGCTTGGATATTCGCTAATGCCTCGATCAAAGTTTCCGCCAAGGGACTCTCCCACAAGTTCTACCTTGATCCATTTGCGTGCCGAAGCCATGCGCGAGTCTTCATCGAATTTTGATGTTTCGCTGGACTCCGAAATCACACCATAGAGAAGGTTGTAACCCAGAGGGATCTTTACGAAACTGCCCACCTGTCCAATTCGATAGTTGCGCCCTTCGAGCACAATAATTCCAGAATCGACCGACGCAGCAAGTTCGACCGCTACCGAGGCGCTGGATACGGCGCTCACAACGCCAAGAAAGGTTGGTTGAGCACTCATTGGGTTGCCTCCTGAATATCGGGGGCGGTCAGGTCTTGAGCAATCTCACTTCCAGCTGTAGCCAGAAACCTCGCTAGGCGTTTGAAATCTCCGAGCAGGAATTTATTGTCCTTATAATATTCGGAGCGAATTTCATGCCAATTTTTTGTGGGCGGGCTACCAATCTTCCACTTTGCCTCAACCCCATTGATAACAGCTCCGTCCTTGCAGAACACGCTGATGCCTGGGCATTTGAGTGCAAGCTCCTTGGCGGCACTTTCGCCAGTCAGATTATTAAACTGAAACGCAAACAGGGCGGCAGTCGGGTTGGCCATCAAACATTCAAGCAGCCGCGATGAAATGTGCGCATCTGCAAATGAAAATCCGGTGCTCAAAATGAGGCAATCTGGCTCAAGAATAAAATTCTTCAGACGCTCAAAAAGCGAAGAGAATGGTGCGGCCTGCGTTTGGTCGTACTTTATGTGCGATGGATAAACCAAGCTGGCATTTTTGGAGTGAGGGACCCGAAAGACCTCGCCATTGTCATTTGCCTCCCAGCCAATTGAGCCATGGAGTTTCCATAGCCTTACCCAGCGAGCGGGAAGATCATTCTTTGAAATACTCGACGGGTCGAAGAACGCATTTTTCGAGCCGCTGAACCCATCGAAGTATGGGGTTCGCGCACGCTCAAGTGCGTTTTCTAGCAGGAGATCGTAGTTGGTAGTGAAAACTTCGACCGCATGCTTTCGATTGATCCCATTTATCCAGGAGACGAGCTCAGAGTACGGATTTTCACCAATAGGTAGGTCGGCGGAGACGACATCACGAATTGAATTGCAGATCGCCTCGGACAGCGTTGCAAAGTCATTTGCTTTAAAGCCATAGACTGCGCCATCGCCCAGCACTTCTGTAAGCATTCGGACTCTTGAGAGAATTTTTTCAAGATTTGGGTCCGAGAGGGAAGTCTTGATCTGCTCATACACCCCCTTCTGGATTGGGGATAGGGCCTGTAGAACGATGACCTCTAAGCCCGCAATGTTGGGGATCAATGACTTCCACTGCCCATCTGTTCCCACATCGATGCTGACTGGAGCCCCAGCTCCTATCAGAACAGCAATGCGCTTTCGTCCATTGGTGGCGAGTTGACGAAACCCAAACATGTATTGGTCTGGGTTGTGAATGGTGTTTTCCATGTGGGCACTCCCTAGTGCTTGTTGTGCTTTTCCCCCGGCTCTTCAAACAAGTCCGTGCTCTACAGGACCGTTTCGTAACAAGTTGAAAGCGAGTTGTGCGAGCTTGCCTCGACTCTTGCGTCTGATACCTAGGGGATCTCCTAAGGCATTCCGCGCCGCCTAACTGACATTGGGTGGCCCACAACGATGAGTTCGGCGGCGAGCTGCTCTGACCCCGTTGAAATGGCGCTCCCAGCGATTTGCGGACATCCCGCGGGGTAGCGATGGCGGCGTCGCATCGCTGTTGCTGAACGAGGCTTTCTAGGAAATCCAATGACTGGCCCTGGAGCGAGGGACGGCCACCCCTCCGCTTCATCCCCCCTTTTCTGCAGTCTGTCGCCCCCCGCTGGGGGAGCGCGGGGTGGCTTGCTATGGTGTGCTACATCAGCAACACACCGGCGCTTCGGCGCCCCGCGTCATGCACAGCTGGAACGATCAAGCGCCGATCTATCAGCAGCTCGCCGACCGTCTGGCGTCGCAGCTGCTCGACGGCGATCCCCCCGAAGGCGAGGCGCTCCCCTCCGTGCGCACCCTCGCCAGCCAGTACCTCATCAACCCGCTGACCGTCAGCCGCGCGCTGCAGGCCCTCGTGGACGAGGGCCTCGTCGAGAGCCGCCGCGGCGTGGGCATGTACGTCCGCGACGGCGCTCGGATCCGCTTGCTGCACACCGAGCGGGAGCAGTTCCTCCAGGAGGAATGGCCCCGGTTGCGGGAGAAACTTCGCCGCCTGGGCCTCAAGCCCCAGGACCTGAATTGGGAGGACGCATGAAGACGCTCATCGAGGCCAGCCATCTGAGCCTGAACTACGGCCGCAAGGCCGCCCTGCAGGACCTGTCCTTCACCATCCCCGCCGGCCGCGTCGTCGGGCTGCTCGGCCACAACGGCGCCGGCAAGACCACGCTGATGAAGACGCTCGTCGGACTCAAGCGCGCCGAAGGCGAGCTCCGCGTGCTCGGCCTGGATCCCCATGCGGACCGCGCCCAGCTCCTGACCTCCCTCTGCTACATCCCCGACGTCGCCGTGCTGCCGCGATGGGCCAAGGTCTCCGAGCTGATCCGGCTCATGTCCGGCCTGCAGCCCGCCTTCTCCGCCGACCGCGCCCGGCAACTGCTCAAGCGCACCTCGGTCACCGAGAACGACAAGGTCAAGCACCTCTCCAAGGGCATGGTCACCCAGCTGCACCTCGCGCTGATCGCCGCCATCGACGCCAAGCTCATGATCCTCGACGAGCCGACGCTCGGCCTGGACGTGATGTCGCGCAAGAGCTTCTACGAGATGCTCATCGACGAATGGTGCGACGGCGAGCGCTCGGTGCTCATCTCCACCCACCAGGTCGAGGAAGTCGAGACGCTGCTGTCCGACGTGCTCATGCTCGACGAAGGCAAGCTGGTGCTGAACATCTCGCTGGCGGAGATGGACGAGCGCTTCGTCGCGCTGTCCCATGACCCCGACGCCGCCGAGCTGGTCGCCGCCAACCACCCGCTGCTGCGCTACCGCGTGCAGGGCCGGCCCGCCGCGCTGTTCGACGGCGTGCCGCCCGACGCCGTCGCGCATCTGGGCCAGCGCGTGCGACCCAGCCTCGTCGACCTCTTCATGGCGCTGACCCGCAAGCCGGAGCGCCAGGCCACCGAGGCCTGACCGGCCGATCGGACACACCGCGACCTACAGCGACGTACAGCGACCCTCTTCAAAGGATCACCCCATGACGCTCTTCAATACGCTGCTCCTGCGCGAGTGGCTGCAATACAAGCGGGCCTGGATCGGCCTGGTGCTGGCGCCCGTGCTGGTGCTGCTGGCCCTGGTGCCGTTCAGCCAGGTCGACGGCATCGACGTGCCCAGCCCGGAACCGGTCGCATTGATCGCCGGCCTGCTGACCGTCGGCCTGGTGCTGGCGCTCGCGTTGGCCGTCTCGGTCTATCAACTGATGGGCCTGGCCCGGCGCGACCAGCAGGACCGCTCGATCGAGTTCTGGTCCTCGCTGCCCGGCAGCCATGCGGCCAGCATCGGCGCGCCCATCGTCGCCCACGGCATCCTCGTGCCCGTCGTCGCCACGCTGCTGGCGCTGGTCGGCGGCGCGATCGTCGGCTCCGCCATGGCGTTCAAGGAATTCGGCTTCGCCGCACTGCAGCAGACGCAGTGGGCGGCGCTGTTCCAGGCCACCGTCTGGCTCGGCCTGCGCCTGGCCGTCGGGCTGGTGCTCGCAGCGCTGTGGCTGTCGCCCATCGTGCTCGCGCTGATGGCCGCCTCCGCCTGGCTCAAGCGCTGGGGCGCGCCGCTGCTCGTCATCGGCGTCTCGGCCTTCCTCAACATCTACAAGAACGAACCCGCCGCCGAGGCGCTGCGCAGCGCGCTGATCACGCAGGTGGCCGGCGTCGGACGCTCGCTGGTCCAGACAGGGACGAAATTGGTCATCGACTCTGACAAAGAAGGTCACCTCAACCTGCAGGACTTCTTCGACATGCTCTACCGCTTCCCGGATTACGCCCGGGAAGGACTGCCCCAGGTCCTGCAGGCCGCCTGGCATCCGCAGTTCATCGGCGGGCTGATGGTCGCGGGCCTGTGCTTCTGGCTGCTGGTCCTGCAGCGCAAGCGCAGCCTCTGAATGAAAGAAGGCGCTCCCGGGGGAGCGCCCTTCAACTCGTGATCAGGACAAGGATGAGCCGGTGGTCAGGCGGCTCGGCCCCGATCAGGAGGTGGTCAAGCGAGGGGCGTCGCGGAGATCGGCGCCTGCACCTGGCGCAGATCGCCTTCGGCATGATCCAGCCAGGCCATCGCGGCCAGCAGCACGAGAACGCCGACGACCGCGCCTAGCACGGGCAGCAGCAGGCGGCGCCAGCGGTGAGCGGCGATGGGCGGTTGCGAAGGTGGCGCGGCGCCGTGGAGGCGGGCAGGGGCTTTCATGGCGGAACTCCTGTGAGAAGCGAGATCGCGGACGAGATCGCGGGAGATCGCCGCCAGGCTCAGGGCAGCACGGCGCCCAGGCCCCACAGCAGCGTCGGATAGACCGCGCCCCAGGCGACCGCGAGGATCGCGAGGGCCTTCATGCCGATGAAGATCGGCGGGACATGCTTGGAGGTGACGGCAGGCTTCGACATGGTGCGCTCCTTGAGCTGGCAGCTCATGGTTTGCAAACGGCGTGCCAGCTCGGCGCGTTGACGGCCTCGACCGCCTAAAACATGACGTTACTCACGCGCCACGAGGCTGACATGGACCGCTCACGCGTCCATGACGGATCGTGCGACGTCCCCGATGCGCCTCAGGCGCTCCGGTCCACCCGCAGCGCCAGCAGCACCGACGTGTGCGTCTTGATCACACCCTCGATGTCGCCGATCTCGTCGAGCAGCGCATCCAGCCTCGCCGTGCTGTCGGCGCGCAACGTCGCCATGTAGTCGAACTCGCCGCTGACCGACGCCAGCTGCCGCAACTCCGGCAGCCGCGAGAGCAGCTTCACCACCTCGCGCCCCGCGCGCGGCTGCACCGTGATGCCGACGAAAGCCTGCACGCCACGCTCCACCGCCTCGCCGCCCAGACGCACGGTGTAGCCGGCGATCAGGCCGTCCGCCTCCAGCCGCGCCAGCCGCGCCACCACGGTGGTGCGGGCCACGCCCAACTTGCGTGCGAGGTCCGCGGTGCTTTCGCGCGCATTCGCCTGCAGCAGCGCGATCAGCGCGCGATCGGTCTGGTCGCGCAAGGTCGCCGGCGAGACGGCCGGCGATCCGGTCGGCGATTGCGGCGCGGCTGCGGCGGTCGATGCGGGCGAGGTCTTCCTGGCGTTCATGAGCGGGGCCTTCGAAGGGCTGTGACGGAGTTCTCGGGATAAACCCTCGTTTTCGCCGGAATGGCGGATCCGGCTGACGGATCGTCAGTATCGAGGTGTTTTTCGTCGAACTCGTGCTTTCTTTCGTCAGCGCAGGTCGGGACACTGCCCGCATCGCATCTGAAACCTCATCCGCACAGGATCACAAGGAGTACGACATGAAAGTGGCACTGCTGGGCGCCGGACACATCGGCCAGACCATCGCTCGACTGCTGCAGGGCAGCGGCGACTACCAGGTCACCGTGATCGACAAGAACGACACCGCGCTGAAACTGCTGGCCGGCCAGGGTCTGGCGACGAAGACCGTCGACACCGAGGACAAGGCCCAGCTTGCCGCCGCGCTGCGCGGCAACGACGTGGTCGTGAACGCGCTGCCGTACCACCTGGCCATCACCGCCGCGCACATGGCGCTGGAAGCCGGCTGCCACTACTTCGACCTGACCGAGGACGTGGCCGCGACCAAGGAGATCAAGCGCATCGCCGAAGGCGCGAAGACCGCGTTCATGCCGCAGTGCGGCCTGGCCCCCGGCTTCATCGGCATCGTCGCGCACCACCTGGCCAAGAGCTTCGACTCGCTGAGCGACGTGAAGATGCGCGTCGGCGCGCTGCCGGCCTTCCCCACCAACGCGCTGAAGTACAACCTGACCTGGTCCGTCGACGGCCTGATCAACGAGTACTGCCATCCCTGCGAAGCCATCCACGACGGCGCTTCCATCGCCGCGCTGCCGCTGGAAGGCCTGGAGCACTTCTCGCTGGACGGCACGGAGTACGAGGCCTTCAACACCTCCGGCGGCCTGGGCACGCTGTGCGAGACCTGGGAGAACAAGGTCCGCAACCTGGACTACAAGACCGTCCGCTATCCGGGCCACCGCGACCTGATGATGTTCCTGCTGGACGACCTGGCGCTGAAGAACGATCAGGAGAAGCTCAAGGACATCATGCGCAAGAGCATGCCGGCGACCATGCAGGACGTGGTCCTGGTGTTCGTGACCGTCTCGGGCATGAAGAACGGCGTGCTGATGCAGGAAGTCTTCGCCCGCAAGATCTTCGCCGAGCGCGACGGTGCGCAGCCGCTGTCGGCCATCCAGATCACCACCGCCGCCGGCATCTGCGCCGCGGTCGACCTGTTCCGCGAAGGCAAGCTGCCGCAGTCGGGCTTCGTCCGTCAGGAAGAAGTCGCGCTGCCGGACTTCCTCGCGAACCGCTTCGGCAAGGCTTATCAACAGAGCCGCCAAGTGGAATCGATCGGCTGAAGGAGAATCCCGCGATGACTTCCACCACCACCGACCTGCTGGCCGCCCTGGGCGTGCCGGCCGCCGCCGTCACCGGCGGTTCCATGACCGTCCGCAGCCCCATCGACGGCGCCGTGATCGGCGCGGTCCATGAGGCCAAGGCCGCCGACATGACCGCCGCGATCGCCAACGCGCAGCAGGCCTTCCTGGCCTGGCGCACGGTGCCGGCGCCCAAGCGCGGCGAGCTGGTGCGCCTGTTCGGCGAGGAGCTGCGCGCCAACAAGGCGGCACTGGCCCGCCTGGTCTCGCTGGAAGCCGGCAAGGTGACCAGCGAGGGCGAAGGCGAAGTGCAGGAGATGATCGACATCTGCGATTTCGCCGTCGGCCTGTCGCGCCAGCTGCACGGCCTGACGATCGCCAGCGAGCGTCCCGGCCACCGCATGATGGAGCAGTACCTGCCGCTGGGCGTGGTGGGCATCATCTCGGCGTTCAACTTCCCCGTGGCGGTGTGGGCGTGGAACTCGGCGCTCGCGCTGGTCTGCGGCGACACCTGCATCTGGAAGCCCAGCGAGAAGACCCCGCTGACGGCGCTCGCCACGCAGGCGCTGTTCGAGAAGGCGGTCGCCCGCTATGAAGGCGCGCCGAAGTTCCTGTCGCAGGTGCTCATCGGCGGCGCCGGTGTCGGCGAAGCCATGGTCGACGACACGCGCGTCGCGCTGGTCTCCGCGACCGGCTCGACCCGCATGGGTCGTGCGGTCGGCCCGCGCGTCGCGGCGCGCTTCGGCCGTTGCCTGCTGGAGCTGGGCGGCAACAACGCGATCGTCGTCACGCCGAGCGCGGACCTGGACCTCGCCGTGCGCGGCATCCTGTTCGGCGCCTACGGCACGGCCGGCCAGCGTTGCACGACGACGCGCCGCGTGATCGCGCATGAATCGATCCATGACGAGCTCGTCGCCCGCCTGGACCGCGCCCGCGCGCAGCTGAAGATCGGCAGCCCCGTCGAACCCGGCAACCTGATCGGTCCGCTGATCGACAAGGCCGCCTTCGACGCGATGCAAGCGGCCCTGGCCGCCGCGCGCGAGCAGGGCGGCGAGGTCAGCGGCGGCGAACGCGCCCTCGCGTCCCAGTACCCGGAAGCGTTCTACGCGGTGCCGGCGCTGGTCCGCATGCCGGCGCAGTCGGCCATCGTGAAGCACGAGACCTTCGCCCCCATCCTGTACACGCTGAAGTACAAGACGCTGGACGAGGCGATCGCGCTGCAGAACGACGTGCCTCAGGGCCTGTCCTCGGCAATCTTCACCAACGACATCCGCGAGGCCGAGACCTTCGTCAGCGCCAGCGGGTCCGATTGCGGCATCGCCAACGTGAACATCGGCACCTCGGGCGCGGAGATCGGCGGCGCCTTCGGCGGCGAGAAGGAGACCGGCGGCGGCCGCGAATCCGGCTCGGACGCGTGGAAGGCCTACATGCGCCGCACGACCAACACCGTCAACTACTCGCGCGAGCTGCCGCTGGCGCAGGGCGTGAAGTTCGATGTCTGAGCGGACCGCTGAACTGAAGGCGTTGACGGCGCTCAACGCCAAGGTCGCGGCGGCGGTGGACAGCGGGCTGTTCCAGCTGCTGTGCGGCGCGCTCGGCGACGAGGCGGCCCGCGCCGCCTTCGCGCGCGTGCAGGTCGTGCCAGCGCTGCTGCGTCCGGCCGGCGAGCGCGTGTCGCGCGCCGAGATGGCGCAGGCGCTGAACATGGCGCTGTTCCTCGACGTGACCGACCGCGTGCCGATGGCGGCGGCCTATGTCGCCGACCTGCAGCGCGACGGGCAGCAGCTGGTCTTCGACCACGGCGCGCTGCGCACGGTGGCGTGGCCGTCCGGCGCGCTGCCGCCGGGCGAGGCCGCGATCACGCGCGTGTTGAGACCGTTGGGCTTCACGATGGCGGCGACCTATCCGCTGCCGCGTCTGAAGATGACCGGCCGCGCCTGGCGTCACGCCGACTTCCCGGAAGACATCGCCCAGTTCTTCGTGTCGGAACTGCATCCGGAGCGTTTCTCCGGCAGCTTCCAGGGCGCGGTGACGCGGGTGCTGTCGACCTCGCAGGACCCGCTGACGCCGGGCGACCTGGCGCTGCTGGAACACCTGGCGCGCGACGGCGATCTGCCGGCCGCGGCCGCGGCGGCGCTGTTGCCGAAGCTGGTCGGCTGTTTCGCCCGGCAGCATGCGCTGTTCGAGGCCGACGACTACCAGCTCCTGCTCGCCGAATCGGCCGAGATGGCCTGGATCGCGACCGAGGGCAACGCCTTCAACCATGCGACCGACCGTGTCGCCGACATCGAATCCGTCGTCGCGGCGCAGCGTGCGCTCGACCGGCCGGTGAAGGACTCGATCGAGACCTCGGCGACCGGGCGCGTGCGCCAGACCGCGTTCAAGGCGGCGCGCGTGATGCGCGAGTTCCTCGATCGCGGCCAGCGCGTGATGCTCGAAGTGCCGGGCAGCTTCCACGAATTCATCCAGCGCGCGCCGCTCGATGAATCTGGCGCGCTGGACCTGGCCTTCGATGCGGGCAACGCGACCGGCATCTTCAAGATGACGGCCGGCGCCGCCAAGGACGCCGACACCACCGGCGAGGCCGCGGCGTGCTGAGTTTCCAGGCCGGCGGTTTCCTCGCGGAAGCGATCGCCGTCTGCGGCGAAGCCTTCGTGCAGGTGGGCACGGACATCGAGCCGCGCTTCCTGCAACCCGCTCGCTACGCCGCGGGGCGGGCGGCCGCGCTCGTGCGCCCGGGCAGTCGCGATGAAGCAGCACGGGTGCTGGCGCTCGCGGCGGCCAGCGGGCTGCGTGTGGTGGTGCAGGGCGCGCATACCGGCCTGGTCCGCGCGGGCACGCCGGACGACGCGAACGGCGAGGTGCTGCTCAGCACCGAACGGCTGCGCGAGGTCTTCGAACTCGACCTGCTCGACCGCACGCTGCGCGTGTCGTCGGGCTTCCGGCTGTCGGAGATCAACGAGCGGCTGGAGCCGCACGGGCTGTGGTTCCCGGTCGACCTGAGCGCCGATCCGTCGATCGGCGGCATGGTGGCGCACAACACCGGCGGGACGCGGATGCTGCGCTACGGCGACGTGCGCGCCAATACGCTGGCGCTGGAAGTCGTGCTGGCGGAACCGGCGGGTCAGGTCTTGCGCCTGGGGCAGGGACTGCAGAAGGACAACTCGGCGCTGGCGCTGGGGCAGCTCTTCATCGGCTCGTCGGGCAGCCTGGGGCTGGTCAGCGAAGTCACGATCAGGCTCGCGCCCCTGCCGCGTCAGCGGGCCGTGGCGCTGGTGGCGCCGTCGTCTCTGACGGACGTGTTCCCGCTCTACGCCGACGTGATGCAGCGCTGGGGCGGGCTGGTGTCCGCCTTCGAAGGCATCAGCCGGGCAGCGCTGGAAGCCGGCTTGCACGGTCAGGACGTTGCGCGGTGGTTCGAAGGACAACTGCCGGACTACGCGATGCTCATCGAGCTCAGCAGCGAACTGCCCGTGGATCAGCTCGCGCTGACCGGACTGCTGCAGGGCTGGCTAGAAACCGAATTCGAATCCGGACGCGTGCGGGACGCGGTGCTCGACGCCGACGAGGCGATCTGGGGCCTGCGCCATCGCATCAGCGAAGGCCTGCGGGTGCAGGGCAAGGTGATCGGTCTCGATCTCTCGCTGCCGCGCCGGCACTTCATGGCCTTCCGCGAACGCGGTGCGGCCTGGCTGGCGGAGCGTTTCCCGCAGGTGCGGCTGGCCGACTTCGGCCACCTCGGCGACGGCGGGATGCACTTCAACATGGTGTGGCCGGCGACAGCCGGGACGCTGACGTCGGAGCAAGAGCTGACCCTGCGTGAAGGCCTGTACGCGCTGGTCGCGGAGCTCGGCGGATCGATCAGCGCGGAGCACGGCGTCGGGCCTCAACTCCAGGAGGCGTACCGGGCTCACTGGGAGCGGGTGGAGCCGGCGATGCTGGATTGGGCGAGAAGAGTACAGATGTTGTGGGATCCGCACACGCGTCTCGGGAAAGTGAATTGGGGCGGCTGAATCGCTTGCCTGATTCCAAAACCGTGCTAAAGTCCAATTCTTCGCTGCACACAGCAGTCAAACGCAAGAGCGGCGAAGACAAATCCTGAAAGCCCAGGTGGCGGAATTGGTAGACGCACTAGTTTCAGGTACTAGCGGGTAACTCCGTGGAGGTTCGAGTCCTCTCCTGGGCACCAAATCTGAAAAGCCGGCTTCCAGCCGGCTTTTCTCATTGGCGCTCCGGATTCGCACTCTCCCGCAGGGAACGTGTCCGTATGGCAAAGTCGGGCGAGCATTTCGGATCTCTATGCCGCCACGTAAACCCGCCACCATCATCGACGTCGCCCGCGAATCGGGGGTCTCCATCAAGACGGTATCCCGGGTGTTGAACCAGGAGCCGGGGGTCCATGCCGACACCCGTGAGGCGGTGTTGAAGGTCGTTGCCGACCTCAAGTACCGTCCCAAGCAATCGGCTCGCAGCCTCGCCGGCGGGCGGTCTTTCCTGATCGGCCTGCTGTACTACGACCCGTCGGCGGCCTTCGTCGGTGGCGTCCAGCAGGGTGCGACGCTGCGCTGCCGCGAAGCGGGATATCACCTCGTCGTCGAGTCCCTCCACAACGACGCTCCTGACCTCGCCATGCAGGTCGACCGCATGGTCTCCGCGCTGCGACCCGACGGCATGATCCTGACCCCGCCGCTGTGCGACAACCCGCAGGTGCTCTCCGCCTTGCGTGAGGGCCAGACGCCGTGCGTCCTGATCTCCCCGGCCGCCGACGAGCCCGACCACCCGAGCGTCCGCATGGACGACGTGCACGCGGCGGAGGAGATCACCAACCTGCTGATCAGCCTCGGCCACACGCGCATCGCGATCATCAAGGGCGCGAAGGAGCAGGTCGCGTCCAAGCGTCGCTACCAGGGCTACCTGGCCGCGTTGAAGGCGCACAAGCTGCCGCTGGACAAGGACCTGGTGGTGCAGGGCGACTTCACCTTCGACACCGGCGTCGACGCTGCCTATCAACTGCTGAGCCGACGCCAGCGCCCAACCGCGGTCTTCGCGAGCAACGACGACATGGCGCTCGGCGTGCTGGCTGCGGCGCAGCGTCTCGGCCTGGCCGTCCCGGGCGACCTCTCGATCGCCGGCTTCGACGACACGCCCGCTGCCGCGCGCGTGTGGCCGCCGCTGACGACGGTCCGCCAGCCCATGGACGACATGGCGCGTGCCGCCGTCGACCTGCTGATCGGCACGCCGCGCGATGCCGACCCCGAGGTCGGCGCCGAAGAGGCCGCCAAACCCAAGCACCGCGTCCTGCCGCACGAACTGGTCGTGCGTGATTCCACCGCGGTGCTCGGCACCAAGGCTGCGCCGCGCCTCAAGAAGGCCTGAGCGCCTGCTGGCCGGGCTCAGGCGGCGCGCTTGCCTGTCCGTGCGAGGAGTTGCTCGATCAACACCCGATGCGGCGGCAGATCCCTCAACGCATGCGCGCCGAGCTGCGCGATCGTCGCAAACTCCTTCCGGGCCTCCTCGCTGCGCATCAGCGCGGCGGCGCCCGTCCCGAGCTGCGTCTCGAACTCCATCCCGTAGAGCACGTACTGCCAGCTCGCCGGCAGGTACATCTCGACGTCGGTGATGAAGTCCAGGCGCTGCGGCGGCCGGCAGCGCCACATCGCGAGCTTCTCCTTCAGCGTGTCGGTGAACGACGCCGGATCCGCGTTCTCGCGCCAGAACGCCGTGTCCGTGCGCTGTGTCAGTCCGTAGTGCAGCTTGATGAAGTCGACGATGCGCGCGTAGCGCTCCTGCATGAACGCGTTGAAGTGCTTCGCCACCGGTGCCGTGTCGCCGTTGAACGGGAACAGCTGCCCGATCAGGTACGCCGCGGTCTCGATGAGCCCGATCCCCGACGACTCCAGCGGCTCCAGGAAACCGCCTGACAGCCCGACCGCCACGCAGTTCTTCACCCACTGCGTCTCGCGATAGCCGATGTTGAGCGCGAGCTTGCGCGGCGTCAGCGCATCAGACGCCGGGCCGATGTAGCGGCGCAGGGCGCGTTCCGCCTCCGCGTCGTCGCAATGCCGGCTGCTGTACACGTGCCCGATGCCGCGCCGCTCCTGCAGCCCGATGTCCCAGATCCAGCCGTGCTCCTGCGCGCTCGCGATCGTGTACGACGCGATCGGTGCGTCGGGCCGCGCATACGGCACCTGCATCGCCAGCGCGCTGTCGACGAAGAGCACGTCGCGCATCGACTTGAACGGCGAACCGAGCGCCTCGCCGATCAGTCGCGCGCGGAAGCCGCTGCAATCGACATAGAGCCCGGCCGTCAAGGTGCCGGCCTCCTTCGTGTGGACGGCGGCGATCGCGCCCTGTTCATCGAGATCCACGCGATCCACCGTCGCGATCACGCGCTTCACGCCGAGCGCCTGCCCATGCTCCGCGAGCAGCGCCGCGAAGCGTCCCGCATCGAAGTGATACGCGTAGTTCAACGGCCCGAGGAAGTCCCCGTCGCTCGCGCGCTTCGGACCGTGCCGCGCATCCGCCACGGCTTTCTGCAGCGTCACCGCCTCGGCGAATGCGCGTCCCTTGCCGGCGTCGCCCATCAGCCAGTACGGCAGTAGCTCCGGCGCGCCGGGGCGCTGGCTGGGTTGACTGAACGGATGGAAGTAGTGATCCGCGCCTGCGGCCCCCGGCGGCCGCACCCAGTGCTCGAACCGGATGCCCTGCTTGTACGTCGCGGAGCAGGCCTCGAGGAACTCCGCCTCGCCGATGCCGATCGCCGACAGCGTCCCGCGGATCGAAGGGAAGGTGCCTTCGCCCACGCCGATGATGCCGATGTCGCTGGACTCCACCAGCGTGATGCGGACGCCGCCGTGCGCGGTGCCGAGCTGCCGCGCGAGGAACGCGGCGGTCAGCCAGCCGGCCGTGCCGCCGCCAACGATGAGGATGTCCTGGATGGGCTGCATGCGTGTGTCTCCTGCTCGGGTCGGGTCTGTTGTCGCGGCCCGATCTGACGTCGGATCCGGATCCTGCGATCTACGGGTAAATGATAGTGAGCAAAATGACAACGATGTCAATCGAAGCGTTGACAACGTTGTCATGCGTTGCCTACGATGTACTCAAATTACAAGAACAAGACCCGGAACAGAGCTTCGCATCGAGAGCCCACCAGGAGACAACATGACTGACCGCCTCATCCGCCGGCCGCGCCTCGGCCTTTCCACGCCTGTCCAGATCGCGGTGCTCGCGCTGCTGGCCGGCGCCGCCCACGCCCAATCGACCGAAGCCCCCGCGCCGGCGCCGCAGGCTGAAACCGGCACCACCGCCGCCACGTCGTCGACCGACGGCAAGGAGAACAAGGCGCTGCCTCAAGTCGTCGTCACGGCGACCAAACGCGCCACGTCGCTGCAGAAGACCCCGATCGCGGTGACCGCGATCAGCGCGTCGACCATCGACGACGCCCACGTCAAGAGCATGCTCGACGTGTTCAACCTCGTGCCCAGCATGCAGGGCACGGGGCAGGGCGACCACGGCATCGTGAGCATCACGCTGCGCGGCATCGGCAACGACTCCGCCAAGACCGAATACGCCGACCCCGAGGTCGCGCTGTTCGTCGACGGCGTCTTCGCGCCGCGTCCGGAAGGCGCCGCGACCATGCTGTTCGACCTCGACGGCATCGAAGTGCTGCGCGGCCCGCAGGGCACGCTGTGGGGACGCAACTCCACCGTCGGCACCATCAACATGAAGACGGCCAAGCCGGTGCTGAAGGACAACTCCGGCTACGTCGAACTCGGCACCGGCACCTACAACCGCCTGGGCGCCAAGGGCGCGATCAACATCCCGCTGGGCGACACGCTCGCGGCGCGCGTGGCCTTCATCCACGAGCAGCACGACGGCTACGTCGACTACCAGAAGCCGACGCAGTACACGATCGCCCAGCAGCAGGCCGCCTACAACGCGGGCAACACGGCCGGCACCTTCCCGCCGTTCCAGCCGATCAACTACAACCTGTTCACCACCGGCGGACCGAAGTACAACGCGCAGGACCAGACCGCCGCGCGTTTGAGCTTCCTGTGGCAGCCGATCAAGGCATTCCGCTGGGACGTGTCGGTGGAGCAGTTCGCCGACCGCGGCACGCCGGCGATGAGCCTGATGCAGACGCCGCGTGAAGGCCAGAAGTTCTGGTCCGCGCTGATCGACACGGCGCCGTCGCTCAAGCGCGACTCCACCTCGATCCGCAGCCGCGCGGAGTACGACATGGGCGGCATGTCGCTGGCCTACGTCGCGGGCTACACCCACTTCAAGGGATCGGGCACCTACGACCAGGACCTGGGCGTGCAGATGCCGACCAGCTTCACGACGGGCGCCAACCACCAGGAAGACAACACCGTCTGGACCAGCTACCGCAGCCAGAGCCATGAACTGACGCTGCAGAGCACGGCCAAGCAGACCATCGACTGGGTGCTGGGCCTGTACTACGCGGCCGAGGACAACGGCATCCGCTTCGACATCCCGATCATGAACGGGACGCAGCAGGGCACGGTGAGCTGGCAGGGCTCGTTCATCCAGCCCAAGGAGACGGTCGATTCCAAGGCGGCCTTCGGCCAGGCGACCTGGAACCTGACCGACGCCTTCCACGTCACCGGCGGCCTGCGCTACACGCACGACGACCGCAAGAACATCGGCGGCCGCGGCTGGACCTGGAACGGCGACCCCACCGCGCCGCAGATCCCGCTGAACCCGACCATCGATCCGACCGATCCGGCCAACGGCTACGTCGCGGGCAACATCAACGACGCCCATTACAAGGGCAGCAAGACGACCTGGCTGGCGCGCGCCACCTACGACATCGACAAGAGCTCGATGGCCTACGGCAGCGTGTCCACCGGCTACAAGTCCGGCGGCACCGGCGACGGCGGCCTGCCCTACGGCCCGGAGACGCTCACCAACTACGAGGTCGGCTACAAGACCTCGCTGCTGGACGGACGCATGACTTTCAACGTCAGCGCGTACCACATGAAGTTCAAGGACTTCCAGTTCAGCGCGCCGGTGATCGTCAACGGCAACCGCCAGTTCGCCTACTCCAACGCCGAAGGCGCGAAGGTGTCCGGCGTCGAGCTGGAAACGGCCTGGATGATCACCAACGACGACAAGCTGATGCTGTCGGCCTCGTACACCAAGACCAAGCTCGGTCAGCTGGTGGCGGCCTCCAACGACTACCAGCTGCCCGCCTGCACGGAACCGAACCTGACGGGCACCTGCCTGAATGTGACCGGCCACGAGCTGCCGCACGCCCCCAAGGTGGCGATCCAGCTGATGTACGAGCACGTCTTCCCGCTCGCCAACGGCGACCAGGTCGCGCCGCGCATCAGCTACCACTATCAGTCGGCCAACTGGCTGTCGGTCTTCAACCTGGGCGACGGCGACCGTCAGAAGGCGTACTCGACGGCGGACATCAGCGTGCGCTACACGTCGAAGAAGAACTGGTACGTCGACGGCTTCGTGCGCAACGTGTCGGACGAGAAGATCAAGACCAGCGCGGGCAGCGCGGTGAGCTTCGCCAATCCGGTGTGGACCGCGCAGTACGCGGCGCCTCGGACCTTCGGTCTGAACGCGGGCTACAACTTCTGACCGCTGTGCCCGATGTCCACCTGACCCGGCGATCGGCAGCGCGTGCGCTGCTGGTGGCCGGGGCGGCCGCCGCGCTTCCTGGCGCCTTCCCGGCCGCGGCCCAGGTGGCCCCGACGCGCGCACCGACCTCGGTGCTGCGCGTCGCCACATTCCCCGACCTCGACCGCGCCGCGATCGCGGCCGCGCCCCGCTGGCGCGCGCTGCATCCGGAGGTCGAGCTCAAGTTGCTGTCGATGCAATACGCGGATCACCACCTGTCGATGACGACGGCGTTGGCGACGGGCTCCGGCCTGCCCGACGTGATGGCGATCGACCTGCGCTACATCGGCAAGTTCGCCGGTTCGGGCGGCTTCGTCGACCTGAACCAGGCGCCGTTCAACGCCGCCGCGCATGCCGACGACTATGTCCGCTTCGCGATGGCGCAGGGCGTGGGCCCGAACGGCACGCAGGTCGCGATCCCCGCCGACATCGGCCCCGGCACGCTCATCTACCGCAAGGACCTGCTCGACAAGGCTGGCGTCAGCGAGGCGGAGATCACCCGCGATTGGGCCTCGTACCTGGCCGCGGGCGAGCGCATCCGCAAGACCACCGGCGCCTACCTGATGGCCGATGCCGCCGACCTGCGCGACATCGCGCTGCGCCAGGGGCTGCAGGACGGCGAAGGCCTCTACTTCGACGCGGAAGGTCGTGTGCTCGTCGAGTCCGCACGTTTCCGCCATGCCTTCGAACTCGGCCGCGCCGCGCGCCGCGCGGGCCTGGACGCCCGCGCGATCGCGTGGACCAACGACTGGGCGGCCGGCTTCAAGCAGGGCCGCATCGCGACGCAAATGATGGGCGCCTGGCTCGTCGGCCAGCTGCGCAACTGGATCGCGCCGCAGACGACCGGTCTGTGGCGCTCGGCGCCGCTGCCCGGCGGCGTGCAGGCGGCGTATGGCGGATCGTTCTATGCGATCCCGAAGAAGGCCGCCAACAAGACCGCCGCCTGGGATTTCATCCGCCTGATGACGGCCGACGCGCAGGTGCAACTGGAATCGCTCAAGGTGCTGGACAGCTTCCCCGCGATGCGCGCGGTGCTGCGCGATCCGGTGATGGACGAGCCGATCGACTTCCTCGGCGGACAACGCGCGCGCCAGCTGTGGCGCGAGACCGCGTCGCACATTCCTGCGATCCCGGTGAACCGGTTCGACGTGCTCGCCACGACCGTGATCCGCGACGAGTTCGAGCGCGTCATCTCCAAGGGCAAGGCCATCGCCGAAGCGCTGGCCGACGCGCGATACCTCATCGAGCGCCGCGCTCGCCGTCGCTGAGGTCCCACGCATGAACGCGCGCCCCTCCCCCTCGCTCGCCGGCACGCGCCCGTCCCGGCTGCGGTTGCCGGCGCTGCGGTCGCGTCGTCTCGCGCCCTACCTGTTCATCGCGCCGTTCTTCGCTCTGTTCCTGGTGTTCAGCCTGTTCCCGCTGGTCTTCTCGATCTACCTGTCGCTGCAGCAGTGGAATCCGGCCGAGGGCCTGCACACGATGCATTGGGTCGGGCTGGAGAACTACGGCTACGCGCTCACCGACCCGTGGTTCTGGGATGCGCTCTACAACACCGCCTGGTTCGCGCTGGTGGCCGGCGTGCCGCAGCATCTGGTGGCGCTGCCGCTGGCCTTCTTCATCCATCGGCGCTTTAAGCGCGGCCGGGACCTGATCGTCGGCGCGTACTTCGTCCCGTACATCACGTCGAGCGTGGCGATCGCGCTGATCTTCACGACGCTGTACTCGAAGGACTACGGCCTGATCAACGCCGCGCTGGCCGAGCTCACGCGCATTCCGTTCATCGGCAGCCCGCTGGCGTCGTTGACGGCGTTGAAGGACGGCGGCATCGACTGGCTGGGCGACGCCGATGTCACGCGACCCGCCGTGGCCTTCGTCGTGTTCTGGCGCTACCTGGGCTGGAACCTCGTGCTCTATCTGTCGGGCCTGCAGGTCATCGACAAGGACCTCTACGAGGCGGCGACGCTGGACGGCGCCACCGAATGGCAGCAGTTCTGGCACGTCACGCTGCCGCTGCTCAAGCCGATGATGTTCTTCGCGGTGACGCTGACCATCATCGGCAACCTGCAGCTGTTCGAGGAACCCTTCATCCTCGTCGACGGCGAGAAGGGCGTGTCCTCGTCGGTGATGACGACGGCGATCTTCATGTACCGGACGGCGTTCTCGGACGGCGACTTCGGCACCGCATCGGCGATGTCGTGGCTGATGTTCGTGCTCATCGCCGCGCTGACCTGGCTCAACGCGCGGCTGTTCGGCCGCGACCCGCGGGGCGCCCATGGCAAGCGCTGAACGCCCTGCGCGGGTCCGGTCGGCGTGGCCGGCACGACTGCTCGTGGCCGCGGGCGCAGTGTTGCTCGTGGCGCCGCTGTACTTCACCTTCGTGTTCGCGACGCACGGCCGCACGGAGATCTTCGACAACCCGCCGCCGCTGTGGTTCGGCGACGCGGCGGTTTCGAACCTGAGGCTGCTCGAAGAACGCCTGCCGTTCTGGCGCAACCTCGGCATGAGCCTGTACGTGGCCTCGATGACGACGGTGCTCAACCTGCTGCTGTGCTCGCTCGCCGGCTACGCCTTCGCGATCTACGAGTTCCGCTTCAAGGGCACGCTCTTCGCGATCGTGCTCGGTTCGATGATGCTGCCGGCTTTCATGCACATGATCCCGAGCTTCATGGTGATGGACGCGCTGGGCTGGATCGACGAGCCGCGCGCGCTCTACGTGCCGGCGGCGGCGAGCGCGCTGGGCATCTTCCTGATGCGGCAGTACATCGGCTCAGCCATCCCGCCCGACCTGATCGACGCCGCGCGCATCGACGGCTGCGGCGAGCTGCGCATCTTCTGGAGCATCGTGCTGCCGTTGCTGATGCCGGCGTTGGGCACGCTGGGCCTGATCACCTTCATCGCGAGCTGGAACAACTTCGTCGCGCCGCTGGTGGTGATGCGCTCGGCCGAGAACTACACGCTGCCGCTGGCGCTGCGTTCGATGCAGGCGCCCAACAACACCGAATGGGGCGCGCTGATGATCGGCAGCGCCATCGCGATGCTGCCCTTGCTGGTGGCGTACTTCTTCAGCGCCCGGCGGCTGGTCGCCGGGCTCACCTCGGGCGCCGTGCGCGGCTGACCGAACCGACGCCGGAAACGCCATGGCCACGACCGCACCAGCGAACTCTCCTGCGACCTCCGCCTCCGGCGCGATGTCCTCCACCTCTTCGACTCTTTCGATCCCTACGACCACGACTGCCACCACCATGCACGCGAACGACGCCAACCCCGCCGCAGACACCGCCACCTTCCAATCGCTGATCCAGTCGTTGCCCGCAGACTTCCAATGGGGCTCCGCCACCAGCGCCGCGCAGATCGAGGGCGCGGCCCGTGAGGAAGGGAAGGGCGAGTCGATCTGGGACCGCTTCTGCGCCCAGCCCGGCCGCATCAAGGACGCGTCCAACATCGACGTGGCCTGCGATCACTACCGCCGCTATCCGGAGGACGTGAAGCTGATGAAGTGGCTGGGCCTGGACGCCTACCGCTTCTCGTTCTCGTGGCCGCGGGTGCAGCCGCTGGGACGCGGCGCCTGGAACGAGGCCGGCTTCGCGTTCTACGACCGGCTGATCGACGAACTGCTCGCGGCCGGCATCAAGCCCAACGCGACGCTGTACCACTGGGATCTGCCGCAGGCGCTGGACGAGTCGATCGGCGGGCTGCTGTCGCGCGACGTGGTGCCGCTGTTCGCCGACTACGCCGCCGAGATCGCGCGCCGCTTCGGCGACCGCCTGTCGACGATCGCCACGCTGAACGAGCCGTGGTGCTCGGCGACGCTGGGCTACGAGACCGCGCAGTTCGCGCCGGGCCACACCAACCGCGCCGAGGCCTACCAGGTCTCGCACCACCTGCTGATGATGCACGGCGCCGCGATCCAGGCGATGCGCGCGGTGGGCTCGAAGGCGCAGCTCGGCATCGTGCTGAACCACACGCCGTCCTTCCCGGCCGACCCGCTCAGCGAGGACGACCGCCGCGCCGCGCGCATCGACGACGGCACCAACGTGCGCTGGTACATGGATCCGGTGTTCCGCGGCCAGTACCCGGCCGACATCGTCGAGCACCTGGGCGCCGACGCGCCGAAGATCCAGGACGGCGACCTTGCGCTGATCCAGCAGCCTCTGGACTTCCTGGGCATCAACTTCTACACGCGCAGCGTGCTCAACGGGCAGCAGCAGTTCGTGACGCCGCCGGGGGAACTCGGCTTCACCGACATGGGCTGGGAGATCTACCCGCAGGCGCTGACGCAGCATCTGCTGCGCATCACCCGCGAGTACACGCCGCCCCCGATCGTCATCACCGAGAACGGGATGGCGAATGCGGACAGCATCGTCGACGGCCGCGTGCCCGACGCGGCGCGCATCGCCTACCTGCGCGGCCACCTGGAGGCGCTGGCCCAGGCGGTGGCGCTGGGCGCCGACGTCCGCGGCTATTTCTACTGGAGCCTGCTGGACAACTTCGAGTGGAACTCGGGATACCTCAAGCGCTTCGGGCTGTTCCACGTCGACTACGCGTCGCAGGAGCGGCTGGCCAAGGACAGCGCGCACTGGTACCGCGATGCCATTGCGGCGTTCAAGGCCGGTCGTTGAGAGGCGCAGCGCTTGATGCGTTCAAGGGCACGTTGAGCGCGACGCGCTGAACACCGGCCGCGACGACGTCCGCCCTCGGGAGCCGATGGCGGGCTGTGGCAGCATCCGAGGCTTTTGCGGGCAGGCGACCAGCTTGCCCGGCGAAGTCCTGGAGCATCGGTGAAGGAAGAGAAGGCATGAGACAAGGCGCAAAGACGGCGCCGGCGCGTCTGCTGGCGGACGTGGGCGCGACGCACGTGCGTTTCGCCAGCCAGGGCGGCGCGGCGGATCCGCTGGAGCACGTGGCGCGGTATGTCTGCCGGGACTTCGACACGCTCGCGGACGCGATCTTCTATCACTTGCATCGCGAGGGCCTGCGGACGCCGCGCAGCTGCGCGATCGGCATCGCGACGGCGGTCACCGGCGATCACGTGCGGATGACCAACCACCACTGGAGCTTCTCCACGCGGGCGCTGCAATCGGCGCTAGGCGCGGAGCGGTTGCTGGTGATCAACGACTTCACTGCGCTGGCGCTGGCGTTGCCGACGATCGGACCGCAGTCGACGCGCAAGGTCGGCGGCGGCGAAGCCGTCGTCGGCGCGGCGCGAGGCTTGGTCGGCCCCGGCACGGGCCTGGGCGTTTCGGGACTGCTGCCGTCGGAGGACGGGACCTCGATGGTTGCCGTCGGCGGCGAAGGCGGCCATGCGACGCTCTCGTCCTACGAGCCTGAGGAGCGCGTCGTACTCGACCTGCTGCACCGTCGTTTCGGACACGTGTCGGCGGAACGCGCCGTGTCCGGGCCCGGGCTCGAAAACCTCTACACCGCGCTGGCGGAGCTTCGCGGGCTCAAGCTCGCGCCGGGCGAAGGCCGCAGCGCACACGCCATCACCACAGCGGCACTGGCGGGCGAGCAGTTCAGCAGCGACGTCCTGAGCATGTTCTGCGCGCTGCTCGGCGACATTGCCGGCCACGTCGCCCTCACGCTGGGCGCACGCGGCGGGCTCTACATCGGCGGCGGCATCGTGCCCCGCCTCGGCGAGTGGTTCGATCGCAGCCCGTTCCGGACGCGCTTCGAGACCTGCGGTCGTTTGACCTCGTATCTGCGCGCGATTCCGACCTTCGTGGTCCACGAGGCGGACCAGGCCCCGCTGCTCGGCGCCAGCCGGGCGCTGGATCGGGATGGGCTGACGCACTAAGAAAATCGGCCGGGAATCCCGGCCGATCTGCTTGGCGAAGGTCTGATCACCAGATCCGGATGCGGTCCTCGCTGGACTTGAACATCTTGTCGCCCGGCTTGGTCTTGAAGGCCTCATGGAAGCCGTCATGATTGACCGCGGCGCCGTTGGCACGGAACTCCGGCGGCGAGTGCGGATCGATGGTCAGCAGCTGCAGCTTGCGCTCGTCGCGCGCCTTCTCGCGCCAGGCCTGCGACCAGCCCATGAAGAAGCGCTGCTCGCCCGTGTAGCCGTCGATCACCGGTGCCGGCTTGCCGCCCAGCGAGCGCAGATACGCCTTGTAGGCGATCTGCAGGCCGGACAGGTCGGCGATGTTCTCGCCCAGCGTCAGCTTGCCGTTCAGATGCTTGCCGGCGATGGGCTCATAGCCCTCGTACTGGGCGACCAGCTTGTTGCCGATGGCGTCGAAGGCCTTGCGGTCGTCGTCGGTCCACCAGTTGCGCAGCTTGCCGTCGCCGTCGAACTGGCTGCCCTGGTCGTCGAAGCCGTGGCTGATCTCATGCCCGATGACCGCGCCGATGGCGCCGTAGTTCACCGCGTCGTCCGCCTTCGTGTTGTAGAAGGGCGGCTGCAGGATGGCCGCCGGGAAGACGATCTCGTTGAGCGTCGGGTTGTAGTACGCGTTGACCGTCTGCGGCGTCATCAGCCACTCGCGGCGATCGACCGGCTTGCTGGCCTTGGCGGCCTGGCGCTTCCACTCGAAGACCGAGGCGCGCAGGTTGTTGCCCACCGGATCTCCGGCCTTCACTTCCAGCGCGCCGTAGTCACGCCAGACGTCGGGGTAGCCGATCTTCACCATGTACTTGGACAGCTTGTCCTGCGCCTGCGCCTTGGTGGCCGGGGTCATCCAGCTCAGCTTGTCGATGGACTCCTTGTACGAGGCCAGCAGGTTGTTGACCAGCTGCACCATGCGCGCCTTGTCGGCGGCCGGGAAGTGGCGCTTGACGTAGACCTCGCCGACGGCCTCGCCCAGCGCGCCGTTGACGTTGCCCACGGCCTGCTGCCAGCGCGGCAGCTGGCTCTTCGCGCCGGTCAGCGCCGCGCCGTGGAAGGCGAAGTGCGCGTCGCGGTAGACCTTGGGCAGCGTCGAGGCGTTGGCGTCGAGGGTGCGGAAGGTCAGGTAGAGCTTGAGGTCGTCGAGCGAGGCTTCGTTCAGGATCTTGGCGGCGCCGGCCAGGTAGCTGGGCTGCGAGGCCGAGAGCTTGTCCAGGCCCGGCAGCGAGGCGGCGGTGAAGAAGGCGTTCCAGTCGAAGCCCGGCGCCTTCTGCGCCAGCTCGGCCGGCGTCATCGGGTTGTAGGTCTTCTGCGGATCGCGCAGCTCGACCTTGTCCCATTGCACCTGGGCCAGGCGTTCCTCAAGCGCCAGCACGCGCTGCGCGCTGCCGGCCGGATCGGCGATGCCGGCGGCCTTCGCCAGCGTCTGCAGGTAGTCGACGTAGGCGCCGCGGGCCTTGCCCAGGCGCTCGTCGTCCTTCTTCAGGTAGTAGTCGCGGTCGGGCAGGCCCAGGCCGCCCTGCCAGGTCTGCAGGCGGTTGATGGTGGGATCCTGGTAGTCGGCCTCGATGCCCAGCGGCACCGGCAGGTCGACGACGCCGGTCTGCGCGCCCAGCCAGGTGGCCAGCTGCTCGCGCGTCTGGATCGCGGCGATGCTGTCCAGCAGCGGCTTGACCGGGGCCAGGCCGGCCTTGTCGATCGCCGCGGTGTTCATGTAGGCGGCGTAGTAGTCGCCGATCTTCTGCTCGACGGTGCCGCCCTTGGCCTTCTTCTTCGAGAGGTCCTCGATGATGGCGCGCGCGCGCTTGTCGGAGAGGTCCGCCAGCAGGTGGAAGGCGCCGTAGGAGGACTTGTCGGCGGGAATCTCGGTGGTCGAGAGCCAGTGGCCGTTGGCCGCGCGGAAGAGGTCGTCCTGCGGGCGGACCGATTTGTCGTAGCCCTTGAGGTCGAGGCCCGATTGCGGCGGTGCCGCCATCGCGAAGCCGCCCAGCTGCATCAGCAGGGCGAGGGTGGTGAGGCGGAGGGCAGTCTTCATCGCAAGCAGCTCTTGAGCGCGGGCCGGGCCCGACGAGGCCGCCAGCCTATGCCAGAAGACAGGCCCATGACAAAAGGCATGAGCCCGCCTGTGGCGCCCGCCGCACCGGGACTTTCCAGCTTGCCGCGAGGCGGATCAAGTGGCTGGGCAGCGCGTGGCGGTCCTCGCCGGCGCCCCGGCCTTTACCTCCGCTTTACCGGAGGATGCGGGCGACCGCGTGCTCAAGGTGAGCGCCGCGATGACGAGCGCCGCACCGATCCATTCCTGCATCGCCGGATGCTGACCCAGCGCGACGCTCATCAGCAGCGCGGACACCGGCACGCCGTTAAGGAACAGCGTCCCTCGCGACGCTCCCAGCTGCCGTACGCCGAAGTTGAAGGCGACGACCGCCGCGACCGTGGGCACGGCAGCGATATACACGAGGTGCGGCACGACCGGCGTGATGTCGGTCCACGCAGGCGCGGCGACCCAGCCCCCCGCGGTTGCGACGAGCGCGAACGCCACCTGCCACGGCAGCGCCGCGATGGCGGTCAGGCCGGTGTATTCGAGCGGGCTGAGGTCCGGCACCTTCGCCGCGCCGCGCGTGTAGAGCACCCAGCCGACGGTGCCCAGCAGAGTGAGCGCGTCGCCCAGCAGCATGTGCGGCGGACCGTCCGTGCGGCCGAGCACGCCGGAGACGAGGACGACGCCGCTCAGCGCCAGCACCGCCGCACCGGCCACGGCGATCCCCGGCCGCTGGCCGTCGAGCAGCCAGCGCAGCAGGATCGTCGTCATGGGCATCGTGGCCATCAGCACGGCGCCGTGCGAGGGCAGCGAGAGCTTCAGCCCCTCCAGTACCAGGATGCCGAAGAAGCCGTAACCCAGCACGCCGTAGCGCGTCAGCGTGCCCCAATGGGCGCGGAGCTTCGCCCAGGGCCGTTGGCCGAAGAAGACGACCAGCAGCGTCATGCCGACGCCTGCGAGCAGATAACGCAGTGCCGTGAACCAGATCGGGTCGAGGCGGCTCAGTACCGGCTTGCCGACGAGGAACAGGCTGCCCCACGAGACGGCCGCGAACAGCATCGCGACGGTGGCGGCATAGGGATTGGAGAGGCTCATGGCGGCCTTCGCTTTCGCAGGACTTCGATGGAACGGAGTCTGGGCGCCGCCCTTCACGCGGTCCATGCGCATCTTTGGAACAGGCGTTTTGAGAATCTGAACGCCGATCCGACGGCGGCTTGTCAGAATCCGGACCCATGGAGCTGTACCAGCTGAAGAGTTTTCTGGCCGTCGTCGCCGAACGCAACCTGACTCGCGCCGCGGAGAAGGTGTTCACGTCCGTGCCCGCCGTCAGCGCGCAGATCAAGGCGCTGGAGGAGGAACTCGGCGTCCAGCTGTTCGAACGCAGCTCGCGCGGCATGACGCTGACGTCCGCCGGAGAGAAGCTCGCCGAGGAAGCCCGCCGCACCCTCGAGGCCGCACAGCGCCTGCGGCACGCCGCCGCGCAGATCCGCGGCGACGTGCAAGGCGTGCTGCGCATGGGGACGGTCAGCGATCCGATCTCGCTGCGTCTGGGCGATGTGCTGGTGAAGCTGGCGGAGCGGCATCCCGGCATTGGCCTGCAATTGATGCAGCGCCTGTCGCTGCAGAGCGTCGAAGCCCTGCGTCGCGGCGAGGTCGACTGCGCTTACGTCCTCCACGACAACGAGACTGCGGAAGGGCTCATCGTCAATCGGCTGCGGCGGATGGAACTGGCGATCGCGGTGCCGCGCCGCTTCGCCGACCGCGAGTGGCCGGTGTCGCGGGATGCGCTGCTGTCGTTGCCCTGGATCGGCACGCCGGTGGTCTGCGGGCTGCGCGCCGCGGCCGAACGGTTGTTCCAGAGCGCCGGCCGCGAGCCGCCGCACAGCCTGATGGCCGAGACCGAGGCCGCCGTGCGCGGCATGGTGGCGAGCGGCCTCGGGGCCGCGATCCTCCGGCTCGACCAGGCGCAGGCCGCCGTCGACGCCGGGGAACTGCGGATCTGGCCGCACTGGCAGGACGAGACCTGGCTGTGCTGGCTCCAGAAGGAGGGCCCCGAGGAACACGCGCTGACCGCCGTGCGGGAGCTGGTCGAGGAAGTCTGGCGGGACTGAGCCAGCCAAGCGCCGGCCGATCTCCAGACTGAAGGCCGCCGCCGGATTCTTTTTCGACCGACCGGTCGGGCTGCGATACTCCGGCGATCACAACGGAGACTGCATCGTGGAGACCCTGCAGATATCGACCGACGCGCGTGGCGTGGCCCGCGTGACGATGAACCGGCCCGAGGTGTTCAACGCCTTCGACGAGGCGATGATCGCGGCCCTCGACGCCGCCTTCGAGCGGCTCGGCCAGGACCCGGCCGTGCGCATCGTCGTGCTGGAAGGCGCCGGCAAGGCCTTCAGCGCCGGGGCCGATCTCCAATGGATGAAACGCGCGTCCGAGGCGACGCAGGCGTGGAACGTCGAGGACGCGCGCCGCTTCGCCGGCATGCTCGACCGGATCGCGCGCTGCCCGAAACCGACGATCGCCAAGGTCCACGGGGTGGCCCTGGGCGGCGGTGTCGGCCTGACGCTGGCCTGCGACATCGCCGTCGCCGCGGCCGGCGCGCAGTTCGCGGTCAGCGAGGCCCGCTTCGGCATCCTGCCGTCGGTGATCGGCCCTTACGTGATCAACGCGGTCGGGCCCCGCGAGGCCCGTCGGCTCGCGCTGACCGCCAGCCGCATCCCTGCCGCCGAAGCGCTGCGGATCGGCATGCTGCATGAGGTCGTCGAGAGCGACGCGGCCGGTGGCCTCGACGGCGCCGTCGAGCGCTGGATCTCGGAGCTGCTGAAGAACGGTCCGCAGGCGCAGGCGGAGATCAAGACGCTGTTCGCGCAGCTCGAAGTCGGCCCCGTGACCGATGACGTCCGCGAAGTGACTGCGCAGACCATCGCCCGCGTGCGCATGGGCGCGGAGGCGAAGGAGGGCTTCGCCGCCTTCCTCGGCAAGCGGCCTGCGACCTGGGTGCCCAGCGCCGATTGAACCGGCCCGGAACGGCAACGGAAACGATCGCTGGAACGAGCACCGGAACGAACACCGGAATGCGAAGAATACGGAGACAGCAATGACGGAATCGACTGGATCGACGGGATCCTGGCGCGTCGCGACGGCACCAGCCGCGCAGGCGCCGGTGGCGGTGATCGGGGCGGGTGTGATGGGCGCGGGCATCGCGCAGGTGGCGGCGCAGGCCGGCCACCCGGTCCGGCTGATGGACCTGCGCGAGGGCGCCGCAGCTGCGGCGATCGCGCAGATCGGCAAGGCGCTCGACGGTCTGGTGACCAAGGGCCGCATGGAAGCGGCGGAGCGCGAGGCGGTGATGAGCCGGCTCTCGCCGGCCGGCGCGACCGCGGATCTGAAGGACTCGGCGCTGGTGATCGAGGTGATCGTCGAGAAGCTCGAGCCCAAGCAGGCGCTGCTGCGCGAGCTCGACGCGCTGCTGCCGCCCGACGCGCTGATCGCATCCAACACCTCGTCGATCAGCATCACCGCGCTGGCCAACGGCATGGCGACGCCGCGCCGCCTGGTCGGCATGCACTTCTTCAATCCGGTCCCGCTGATGAAGCTGGTGGAGGTCGTCTGGGGCGCGGAGACGGATCCTTCCGCCGCCGAGGCGATCGAGCAGCTGTCGCGTCGCTGGGGCAAGACGCCCGTCCATGCCAGGTCGACGCCGGGCTTCATCGTGAACCGCATCGCCCGGCCGTACTACGCCGAGACGCTCGCGCTGTTGCAGGAGCAGGCCGGCTCACCCGCGCAACTGGACCGCGCGCTGCGCGGCGCCGGCTTCCGCATGGGACCGTGCGAGTTGATGGACCTGATCGGGCACGACACCAACTACCTCGTGACCCAGTCGGTGTTCGAGGCCAACTTCGGCGACAAGCGCTATCAGCCGTCGCTGGTGCAGAAGGCGCTCGTCGACGGCGGGAGACTGGGACGCAAGTCCGGCAAGGGCTTCTATGAGGGCGTGCCGGCCTCCACCTCGACGTCGCCGGCAGAGAGCATCACTGCCTCCGCCGCCGACGCGGACGTCGGGGCGGTCACGCTGGCAGGGCAGGGCGCGCTGGTCGAGCGCCTCGGTGCCTGGATGACGACGCGCGGCGTCGCGTTTGAGCGCGACGCCACGACGGACTGGAACGGCGTCGCCCTCGACGGTCTGCAGTTGCACTTCACGCGCGGGCGTTGCGCCTCGCAACTGGCGCACGAGCGCGGCCAACCCGGATTGGCGGTGATCGACTGGCCGCTGGCGCCGGATCGCGTCGAGGGGCTGGCCATTGCCTTCGCCTCGCGTGTCGATGCCGCGTCGCGGGAACATGCCGAAGTGCTGCTGCGCCGTCTTGGGTGGGAGCCGCTCGTGCTGCGCGACGTGCCGGGTCTTGCCGTCGCCCGCACGATCGCGATGCTGGTCAACGAAGGCGCCGACGCGGTCTGGCAAGGCGTCTGCGACGAGGCCGGCGCCGACACGGCGATGAAGCTCGGCGTGAACTACCCGGCGGGGCCGTTCGAATGGCTCGCGCTGCTCGGCGCACCGGCCGTCGTGGACGCGCTCGACGGTCTTTTCGACGCGTATCGCAGCGAGCGCTACCGCGTCAGCCCGCTCCTGCGGCAGCGCCTCTGGGGTTGAGGCGCACATGAAAAAAGCGACCCGCGGGTCGCTTTTCCGTTGGTGCCGGAGGGCTCCGACACTGTGCGTCCGAAGCCTCAGAGCAGCATGCGCAGGTGCGCTTGCGCCTGCAGCAGCGGGGGCAGGCAGTGCTCGACCATCTGCTCCATGCTCATGCGGGTCGCGTGGACGCTGATGGCCATCGCGGCGACGGTGTCGCCCTTGTAGTTCTTCAGCGGCACGGCCACCGAACGCAGGCCCTGTTCCAGCTCCTGGTCGATCAGCGCGTAGCCCTGGGCGCGGGCCCGGGCGATCTCGATGCGCAGGCGCTCCGGATGCGTGATCGTGTGCGGGGTCAGCGCGGTCAGTTCCTGGCGGGCGATGAAGGCGTCGACTTCCGCCTGCGGTTGCGCGGCCAGCAGCACGCGGCCGTTGCCGGTGCAGTAGGCCGGCACGCGGGTGCCCGGCTGCAGCGTCGGGGACACCACGCGACCGGCGCTCGTCGCCGAGATGCAGATCACGTCGTTGCCGTCCAGCACGCCGGCCGACGAGGCTTCCTTCATCGCGTACGCCAGCTTGTGCAGCTCGGGTTCGATGATGCGCGGCAGGCGGGCGGAGTGCATGTAGCTCTGGCCCAGGCGCAGCACCTTCGGGGTCAGCGCGAACATCTTGCGGTCCTGCGAGACGAAGCCCAGATGGGTCAGCGTCAGCAGGTAGCGGCGGGCGGCCGCGCGGGTCAGGCCGGTGCGGCCGGCGACTTCGCTGATGGTCAGTCTGGGACGTTCCTGATCGAAGGCCTCGATCACGGCCAGACCCTTTTCCAGGCCGGCGACCAGGTCGCGCTTCAGCGGACCGGTACGGACTTCAGCGTCAGGGGCGGGGACGACCGCTTGGATCGCGGTCAGTTCATCATCAAAGGCTCGTGCAGCGGACATGGCGGGGAGGGACGACGTGCGTTTGACGCCCAAATCTGCTGGGCGTAAGCAGGTGATGTCCAAGACTATAGGGACAACCCTGTGAAGAATGTTTGCCAGGGCAAATGTTTTATCCGCAGATCGCCCGCTTGTGCATAAATTTGGTGCATTTTCAGCGCAGAACGCCCCACCGCCTTCGTCGGGCGGTGTGAACGGGCGTTCAGCGGGAAAAAGGTGCGCGAAACCGCGGTGGGTGGTCGCTAAGCAGGCGGTCGATAGTCAGACATCATGCTTGTCACCGCATACCCTACATATATGAGCGGTATGCGCCATCAAACGAGGTCAGTATCACACGCGATGTGCGATTGGCGCCTACGTGGTCCTACGTGCGCCCATGACTATTTCTCTGTCGCCCCCAACTTTTGGCTATAGGTCGCCCAACCCTGGCAGACACGGCCAGCGCTCCCGCGCTGCACCAAAATGAGGTCAGACAACCTGGGCGATTGCTGTAATCCTCAATTCGTCCCAGGCGGAGGGGCGCCGCCATGAACGAGGGACAAGGAGCCGGTCCGTGCCGGCTCCCGGAAAGCTCAGACGCGCTCGACGACGACCGCGATGCCCTGGCCCACGCCGATGCACATCGTGCACAGCGCGTAGCGGCCCTGGGTGCGGTGGAGCTGGTTGATCGCCGTCGTGATCAGCCGGGCACCGCTGGCGCCCAGCGGATGTCCCAGCGCGATCGCCCCGCCGTTGGGGTTCACGCGGGGATCGTCGTCCTGCAGGCCAAGGTCGCGCAGCACCGCCAGGCCTTGGGCCGCGAAGGCTTCATTCAGCTCGATGACGTCCATCTGGTCCAGCGTCAGCCCGACCTGCGCGAGGACCTTGCGCGCCGCCGGCGCGGGGCCGATGCCCATGATGCGCGGCGCGACGCCGGCCGTCGCCATGCCCAGCACGCGCGCCCGCGGGGTCAGGCCGTGCCTGGCGATGGCCGCCTCGCCTGCCATCAGCAGCGCGCAGGCGCCGTCGTTGACGCCGGAGGCGTTGCCGGCGGTCACGCTGCCGTCCGGCCGGACCACGCCCTTGAGCTTGGCGAGCGCCTCCAGGCTGGTCTCGCGCGGATGCTCGTCCTGGCGCACGACGACCGCGTCAACCTTCTTCTGGGGAATGGTCACGGGGCAGATCTCGGCATCGAAGAAGCCGCTGCGCTGTGCGGCCAGCGCCTTGGTCTGGCTGGCCAGCGCCATGCGGTCTTGCGCGTCGCGGGCGATGCCGAAGTCGACGGCGACGTTCTCGGCCGTCTCCGGCATCGCGTCGACGCCGTACTGCGCCTTCATCTTCGGATTGATGAAGCGCCAGCCGATGGTGGTGTCATAGATCGCGTTCGCGCGGGAGAACGCCGACTCCGCCTTGGGCATGACGAAAGGCGCGCGGCTCATGCTCTCGACGCCGCCGGCGATCATCAGCTGCGCCTCGCCGGCGCGGATCGCCCGGGCGGCGCTGCCGACGGCGTCCATGCCGGAGCCGCACAGCCGGTTCAGCGTCACGCCGGGTACGGCGATGGGCAGGCCGGCCAGCAGGGCGGACATGCGCGCCACGTTGCGGTTGTCCTCGCCGGCCTGGTTGGCGCAGCCGTAGAACACGTCGTCCAGCGCTCCCCAGTCGAGCGACGGGTGGCGCGCGATCAGGGCCTGGATGGGCACCGCCCCCAGATCGTCGGCACGGACCGACGACAGCGCGCCCCCGTAACGCCCGAAAGGGGTGCGCTGCGCATCGCAGATGAAGGCGTGCATGAAAAGTCTCCTGTATCTTTATGAGAATGCGAGGTTCGGGGGATCATAGGGGGGCGCAGGAAAAACCTGTGACAAGTTGCACGGTCCCCGCGGGATCATGCGCAACGCCGTACGGTTGACGCGCTTTTGATTTAAGTTGCGCCCCTCCGCAGCCGAAGCTGCTGACGAGGGCGCCCGATCCGGGACGCGGAACTACAAGAATGAAGGACAGATCGGCCGATCCGCTCATCGATGTGAACCAGCTGAAAGTGGGGATGTTCATCCATCTCGACCTCGGCTGGATGTCGCATCCGTTTCCGCTCAGCAGCTTCAAGCTGAGCTCGGAAGAGCAGTTGCTGATCCTGCGCCGCCTGGGGCTGAAGCAGGTGCGCTGGAGTCCGGGCAAGAGCGACCTGCCGCTGGAGGCGACGCCGATGCCGGCGCCGGCCACCGCGGCGGCCGTGGTCGATGACCACCGCAGCGTCGAGGACGAGGTGCGCGAGCGCCATCGCCGCCTGCTGGCCGAACAGCGCGACGCGCTGCTGCTCTGCGAGCGCCAGTACGCCGAGGCCGCCACCGCCCTGCGCGACCTGATGGACCTGGTGCCGCGCGAGCCGACCGACGCGCGCGACCGCTCGTCCGCGCTGTCCCGCGCGCTGCTGGACAAGATGCTGGTCGAGGGCGACATCAACATCCGCCTGCTCAACGAGGGCGCCGGCGACCGGGGCACCGCGCACGCGCTCAACGTCGCGGTGATCGCGATGCTGCTGGGCCGGGCCTTCGGCCTGGGCCGCGACGAGATGCTGGACCTGGGCCAGGGCGCCCTGCTGCACGACATCGGCAAGATGGAGCTGACGGCCCGCTTCCGACATCGCGACGACAGCTTCACCGCCGCCGAGGTGGCCGCCTATCAGCAGCACGTCGCCAAGGGCGTGGTGCTGGGACAGAAGATGGGCGTGGGCGCGGGCCCGCTGCTGATCATCGCTCAGCATCACGAACACGCCGACGGCAGCGGTTTCCCGCAACGCCTGAACGCCGACCGCATGAGCATCGGCGCCCGCATCGTGGCGCTGGTCAACCGCTTCGACGGACTGTGCAACCCGCTGCTCAGCTCCAAGGCGATGACGCCGCACGAGGCCTTGTCGCTGATGTTCGCGCAAGGCCGCAGCCGTTTCGACGCGACCATGCTCAACGCCTTCATCCGGATGATGGGCGTGTATCCGCCGGGCTCCGCGGTGCAACTGACCGACGACCGCTACGCGCTGGTCGTGGCCGTCAACTCATCGCGCCCGCTCAAGCCGCGGGTCATGGTCCACGATCCTCGCGTACCGCGCGACGAGGCGCTGGTGCTGAACCTGGAAGAGCTGCCCGACCTCGGCATCCGCCGCAGCGTCAAGCCGCAGCAGCTGCCGCGCGCCTCGCTGGACTATCTCAGCCCGCGCAGCCGCATCGCCTATTTCTTCGAGTCCGCCGGCCCGACGTCCATGCCGCCCTCGCCCCCCGGGGAGATGGCGGCGTGAACCTTCCGACCCGAGCCGTCGCCGCGACTCCCGCGGCGTTCAATGCCGCGTTCCTGCCGTTGATCGACGGCCTGCAGGAGGCGGTGTGGCTCGTGGACGCGCGCACCCACTGCGTCGTCGCGGTCAACCAGGCCTCGCAGCAGCTGCTCGGACTGCAGGCGAAGGACCTGGTCGGCAGCAGCGTGGAATCGCTGGCGTCGACGCCGGAGGATGCGCTGTTCTGGATGGACGCCGCGATCGGCCGCCGGGAGAGCCTGCACACCGACACGATGATGCGCCACGCCGACGGGCGCATGCTGTGGATCTCCCGTCGCATCAGCCATGTGGCGCAGGCGCAGGGCGACGGCCTGTGGCTGATCGCGATGCGCGACCAGACCCAGCAGCGCCAGCATGACGAGGAGCGCGAGACGCTGCTCGCCGAACTCCGCGCCACGCTCGAATCGACCGCGGACGGCATCCTGGTCACCGACCTCGCCGGCCGGATCCGCAGCTTCAACCAGCGGCTGGCGTCGCTGTGGGGCATTCCCGAAGACCTCCTCAACGACCGCAACGACGACGCCGTGCAGGCGTGGATGCGGCGCAGTGTCGTCGACGGCGCGTCGTATGCGATGCGGCTGGGCGCGATCCAGGAATCGCCGCTGCTGCACACCAGCGACAACCTCAAGCTGATCGACGGCCGCGTCCTCGAACGCGTCTCCCTGCCGCAGTGGAGCCGGGGCCGACCGATCGGCCGCGTGTACTCGTTCCGCGACCTCAGCGAGAAGCTGGCCGCGCACCAGCGTATCGAGGAGCTGTCGCACAACGACATGCTCACCGGGCTGCCGAACCGGCGCGCGCTCATGGAGCGCGTGGACTATGCGCAGGCGATGGCCCGCCGCGAGACGACGCCGTTCGCGCTGCTCAACGTCGACCTCGACCGCTTCAAGCAGATCAACGACACGCTGGGCCACTCGTATGGAGACCGCGTGCTGAAGGAAGTCGCGCTGCGGCTGAAGGAGTCGCTGCGCGAAGTGGACACCGTCGCGCGGCTGGACGGCGACGAATTCGCACTGCTGATCCACCAGGCCGACGCCCGCGGCGCCGAGCACGCGGCGCGGCGCGTCCAGGAGGCCATGTCGCGGCCGTTCTGCTTCGATACGCTGAGCTTCACCGTCACCTGCAGCATCGGCATCGCGCTGTTCCCCGGCGACGGCGCCAGCGCCGAGGAGTTGCTGGCCAGCGCCGAGCGCGCGATGCACTGGGTCAAGGAAAGCGGCCGCAGCGCGTTCCGCTTCCACCAGCCGCGCAAGGACGTGGACCTGCTGTCGCGCATGCGGCTCGACCATGCGATGCGCCAGGCGCTGCAGGAGCACGAGTTCCGGCTGCACTTCCAGCCGCAGGTCTCGCTGGAGACCGGCGAGCTCGTCGGCGCGGAGGCGCTGATCCGCTGGCGCGATCCGCTGCGCGGCGACGTGCCGCCGTCCGAGTTCATCCCCGTGGCCGAGGAGAGCGGCTTCATCGTCGCGATCGGCCAGTGGGTGCTGCAGCAGGCGGTGGCGCAGGCCGCGGCGTGGCTCCAGAAGGGGCTGCGCGTGCCGGTGGCGGTCAACGTGTCGGCCCTGCAGTTCCAGCAGACGCAGTTCGTCGAGCAGGTCGCACAGGCCCTGCGCGCCTACGACCTGCCGCCGTCGCTGCTGGAGCTGGAGCTCACCGAGTCCGTGCTGCTGCGCGACGCCGAGGAGGCGCTGCATCGCATGGAGGCGCTGTCGGAGCTCGGCGTGCTGATGTCGATCGACGATTTCGGCACCGGCTATTCGAGCCTGGGCTATCTGAAGCGCTTCCCTATCCAGCGCCTCAAGATCGACCGCAGCTTCGTGCAGGGACTGCCGGGCGACGCGAGCGACGCCGGCATCGTCAATGCGATCGTGCAGATGGGTCGTGCGCTCAATCTGAAGGTCATCGCCGAGGGCGTCGAGACCGACGCGCAACGCGATTTCCTGGCGCGCTGTGGCTGCCACGAGTACCAGGGCTTCCTGTGCGCACCCGCGCTGGAGACGCGTGCCTTCGAGGAGCGGCAGGCCCAGATCGCCGCGCAGGCGGAGGCCGCCAAGCTGGCGCGCGAGCAGGCCGCAGCGGCGCCGCGCACCGCGCGCGCATCCGTCCACCTGCTTCGCGGGACCTGATCCGCGGCGCGTCCGTCGCGCATCGGGATCGACCCGCAGAACACTCGGGAGCGGGGTCGGGAGACCTCTCCACTGTCTCCCGCGCGAGGGCGGCACAATGCGCCGATGGCCGCCGTCGACGGCCGGGAGACACATGTGCTGTACAAGTTCAAGTCGAAGGCCGGGGCTGACGTCATCATGTTGGCCGCCCATGGCGATCAGGCGCTGCAGGCCCTGGGGCGCGGACCCGCGCCGCAAGGCATCTTCCAGTCGTCCGACCTGGCCGCGTTGATCGCGCACGGCGAGGCGGCGATCGCCGAGGAGCAGCAGGCGCAGGATCGCGCCGCGGAACAGGCGCAGGCCGAAGGCCGCAAGCCGCCGCCCAAGCCCGAGGTCACGCTGCGCCAGCGCCTGTGGCCGCTGCTGGAGCTGATGCGCGCCGCCCAGGGCGCCGGGACCGACGTGGTCTGGGGCGTCTGAGTGGATCCGACGCTGATCCTGGCCATCCGGCATGGCGAGACCGCCTGGAACAGAGAAGGGCGGCTGCAGGGCCATCTGAACCTGCCGCTCAATGCGATGGGCGAGCGCCAGGCCGGGCGGCTCGGCGCGGCAATGGCCGACCACCCGATCGACGCGATTTATTCGAGCGACCTGGACCGCGCAGCGGTGACTGCCCGGCATCTGGCGGAGCCGCATGGACTCGAGGTGCGACTCGACGAACGCCTGCGGGAGCGCGCCTTCGGCGTCCACGAGGGCAAGCTCTGGACGGAGATCGAGACTGGCTTCCCGGAGGACGCCCTACGCTGGCGCCGACGCGACCCGGACTTCGAGCCGCCTGGCGGCGAAAGCCTGACCGCGCTGTATGCGCGCTGCATCGCCGTCGTGTCCGAGCTGGCCGCGGCGCATGCGGGTCAGACGATCGCGATCGTCGCGCACGGCGGGGTGATGGACTGCCTGTACCGCGCCGCCACCCGCATCGACCTGCAGGCGCCGCGCAGCTGGGTCCTGGGCAACACCAGCGTCAACCGGCTGCTGTATTCGCCGCAGGGATTCAGCCTGGTCGGGTGGAACGACGATCAGCATCTGCAAGGCCTGGCGCTGGATGATCCCGGCGTGCCGGGCTTCATCCCCGCAGCGGTCGCGACCGCCAAGGCCTGAGCGCGTGATCGCCGGCTCCCACGAGGGCCGGCGGCCGCCGACATCGACAAGAGCGCCGCATCGAGCGCTCATCGAGGAGACACATGACCGACGCACAGATCATCGTGCTGGCCACGCCGGTGTTCTTCGCCCTGATCGGGCTGGAGTACTGGATCGGGCTGCGCCGCGGCCGCAACACCTACCGCCTCAACGACGCGGTGAGCAGCATCGCGCTGGGCATGCTGAGCCAGGTGGTGGGCGTGCTGACCAAGCTCTTCACGCTGGGCATCTACACCTGGGTCTTCGAGCGCGCGGCGCTGACGCGCCTGGATGCCGGCGCCTGGTGGGTCTGGCTGCTGGGACTGCTGCTCTACGACTTCCTCTATTACTGGCACCACCGCCTCGGTCACACGACCGCGCTGCTGTGGGCCGCGCACGCCGTCCACCACCAGAGCGAGGACTACAACCTCTCCACCGCGCTGCGCCAGACCGGCAGCGGCTGGCTGGTCGGCTGGGTCTTCTACATGCCGATGGCGATCCTCGGCTTCCCGCCGCTGGTCTACGCGGTCGTGGCGCTCATCGACCTGCTGTACCAGTTCTGGGTGCACACGCAGCAGATCGGCAAGCTGGGCTGGTTCGACCGCTGGTTCTGCTCGCCGTCCAACCACCGCGTGCATCACGCCGTCAACGATCCTTATCTTGATCGCAACTACGGCGGAATCCTCGTCATCTGGGACCGGATGTTCGGCAGCTTCCAGGAGGAGCTGGATCGCGAGCCCTGCGTCTACGGGACCCGCGACGCGCTTCGGAGCTGGAACCCGTGGACGGCCAACGTCCAGGTCTACGCCAGACTGCTGTCGAAGATGCGGCGCACGCCGCGCTGGCGCGACAAGCTGCGCCTGTGGTGGGAGCCGGCGCATTGGGAGCCGGGCCTCGGTGCCCGCATAGCGCCCGGATACGACCCGCACACCCGGCCGCTGTTCGACCCGAAGGTCGCCTCCTCGCACGCCTGGGCCGCAGGCGCGATGTTCCTGCTGCTGCTGGTCGCGATCGCGCTCTTCCTCTGGAACGCCCACCGGCTCGGCCCGATCGAGCAGATCGGCGTGCTGGCCGCCCTCCTGGCGGGACAGGTCCTGACGGCCCGTTTGTTATCACCCGCAGACCCTCTGGTTCACCCCTAACGGGGAACTGTTGCAATTTTGCGTCGGGCGTTATGGGTGCGTGCAACGCACTTCTATACTCCGCACACCTTGCAGTAAAGCCATTGAGCCAGACCGGCTGAAACCTCCAACTGGATGAAGGTGGGTATGAAAAAGATTGCATTCGCTGCGGCCATCGCGGCTCTTTCCGCTCCCGTGTTCGCGCAGAGCTCCGTCACGCTCTGGGGCCGGATCAACACCTCGGTGGAAAGCATCAAGACCGGCGACCGCGACCGTGTCGCATCGGTGATCAACAACAACTCCCGCCTGGGTTTCAAGGGCACGGAAGACCTCGGCAGCGGCCTGAAGGCCAGCTTCGCCCTGGAACATGGCCTGAATTCGGACGACGGCCGCCAGACCAACTCGGCGTTCTGGAACCGTGAAGCCAGCGTGCAGCTGGCCGGCGACTTCGGCGCGATCCGTCTGGGCCGCTGGACCCCGGGCTCGTACTACGCCACCGCCGACTACGTGTCGATGCACAACCACGACACCGGCACGTCGGAAGACAAGCTGTACTCGGGCGCCGGTTTCACGCAGACCAACAAGGTCGGCTACTTCACCCCGAACGTCGGCGGCTTCAACGGCGAATTCACGCTGCACGCCGGTGAAGGCGTCGATCCGCGCGGCTACGACGTCGCCCTGAACTACGACCAGGGCCCGATGCACCTGGGCGCTGGCTACAGCAAGCAAGGCTCGGCCAAGCAGTACGCGATCCGCGGCCTGTATGAACTGGGCGCCTTCACCTTCGGCGGCTACGCGCAGCGCGAAGAGTCGGGCACGCCGCAGTCGGCCGGCGCGAAGGATGCGCGCTGGATCGGCCGCGCTGCCGTGATGTACACGATGGGCCAATCGGAATTCCACCTGAACGTCGGTGGCACCAAGGCCGGCGCGTACTCGTTCAACAACGGTCGCAACGGTGGCAAGCAGTACACGCTGGCCTACAACTACAACCTGAGCAAGCGCACCAAGGTGTACGCTTTCTACACGGCTGTGGACGCGAACACGCCGGCCAAGCGCGACGACCTGAACTCGTTCGCCCTGGGCGTCCGCCACAACTTCTGATCTCCGGATCACGAAGCAGAAAGGCGCTCCTCGGAGCGCCTTTTTCATTGCCGTTTCATCGTCCTGTTCATTGCCGTTCCGGAGCGCCGGTCAGCTCGCCTGGCCGGCCCCCGATTACTCCAGGTCGAACAGTTGCCCCGCCTGCTTCGGCGGCGCGACGCCCAGGTGGCGATACGCCGCCAGCGTCGCGATCCGGCCGCGTGGGGTGCGCTGCAGGAAGCCCTGCTGGATCAGATAGGGCTCGATCACATCCTCGATGGTGCCCGGCTCTTCGCCGATCGCTGCAGCGACGTTGTCCAGTCCCACGGGGCCGCCGTCGAAGCGGTGCACCACGGCTTCCAGCAGCTTCCGGTCCATCAGGTCGAAGCCCAGCGGATCGACATCCAGCATCGCCAGCGCCTTCTCCGCGATCGTCCGGGTGATGGTGCCGTCGGCCTTCACGTCGGCGTAGTCGCGCACGCGGCGCAGCAAGCGGTTGGCGATCCGCGGCGTGCCGCGCGACCGGCGCGCGACTTCGAGCGCGCCCTCCGGATCGATGGGTGCGCCGAGCAGCGACGCGGACCGGGTCACGATGCGGCGCAGTTCGTCGGCCGTGTAGAACTCCAGCCGCGCCACGATGCCGAAGCGGTCGCGCAGCGGGTTGGTCAGCATGCCGGCGCGCGTGGTCGCGCCCACCAGCGTGAACGGCTGCAGGTCGAGCTTGATCGAACGGGCCGCCGGGCCTTCGCCGATCATGATGTCGATCTGGTAGTCTTCCAGCGCCGGGTACAGGATTTCCTCGACGACCGGCGACAGCCGGTGGATCTCGTCGATGAACAGCACGTCGTTGCGCTCGAGATTGGTGAGGATGGCGGCCAGGTCCTTGGGCTTCTCCAGCACCGGCCCGCTGGTCTGGCGCAGGTTGACGCCGAGCTCCGCGGCGACGATGTGGCTCAGCGTGGTCTTGCCCAGTCCCGGCGGGCCGAACAGCAGCACGTGGTCGAGCGCCTCGCGCCGCTTCTTGGCGGCGCCGATGAAGATCTCCAGCTGCTCCCGCGCCTTCGCCTGGCCGACGTACTCGTCGAGCAGCTTGGGGCGCAGCGCGCGTTCGATGGCGTCCTCGTTCGGCGACGCGGGCTGGGCGCTGATGAGGCGGGCCTGCTGCGGCGCGGGCGTGAAGTCGTCGGTCTGGATGCTCATGGTCGGAGGGTACGCCGCGCGCGGGGCGTCATGACAGGTGCTTCATCGCCAGCTTGATACCTTCGCTGACGCCGATGTCCGCCGGCAGCGTCTTCAGCGCGGAACCGGCTTCCTTCTCGCTGTATCCGAGCGCTACCAGTGCCTGGAGGATGTCGGCCTGGGCGTCGTTGGCCACGGACACCGGCAGCGACAGGTCGGGGCTCAGCTTGCCCTTGAGTTCCAGCAGCAGACGCTCAGCCGTCTTCTTCCCGATGCCCGGGACCTTCACGAGCCGGCCGGCCTCCTGCTTGGAGACGGCCTGGGCCAGATCCCCGACCGACATGCCCGACAGCAACGACAGCGCCATCTTGGGCCCGACGCCGCTGATCTTGATGAGGAGACGGAAGGTGCTGCGCTCCTCGGCGGTGAGGAAACCGAAGAGCACGTGCGCATCCTCGCGGATGCTCAGGTGCGTCAGCAGCGAGGCGCGCTCGCCCAGGCCCGGCAGGTTGAAGAAGGTGCTCATCGGCACGTCGACTTCGTAGCCGACGCCTTGCACGTCGATGACAACCTGCGGGGGCGATTTTTCCGCGATGACGCCGGTGAGCTTGCCGATCATGGGCGCGGATTATCCGCGTTCGTCGACACTTCGACGGAAATTTGCTGGATGTTTGTCCAGTATTTTCCCGAGGCGGAAAATTCGACGCCGATTGCGCGCCCGGGATCGGGCGCGGGGTGCGCTCAGTTGCGGCCGAACAGGCCCAAGCGCTGCGCTTCCAGCGCGGCCTCGGCGCGCGAGCTCACGTTGAGCTTGCGGTAGATCTGCTTCACGTAGTCGGCGATCGTGTGGCGCGACAGGCCCAGCTGCACGCCGATTTCCGGCAGCGTGAAGCCCTTGGCGACGCGCAGCAGCACTTCCGTCTCGCGGTCAGTCAGGGACACCTCATGCAGCACCTGCGCGGCCTGCGGCCGGCGTTGCGAGGTGAAGTAGGCGATGACCTTGCGCGCGATCGACGGCGACAGCGGCGGCTCGCCCTGGCTGATGCGCTGGAGCTGCTCGACCAGCAGCTCGCGCGATTGTTCCTTCAGCAGATAACCGAAGGCGCCGGCCTGCAGGGCGGGGAAGAGGTGCTCGTCGTCGTCGTGGATGGTGACGATGACCGACTGGACTTCGGGCTGCTTCTCGCGCAGCGCGGAGATCACGTCGACGCCGGAACCGTCCGGCAGGCCCAGGTCCAGCAGCGCCAGCGTGAAGCGCTGCGAGTTGACCTGCTGCAGCGCGTCCTGCACCCGCGAGCACTCGGTGACGACCGCATTGGCGAAGACCTGTTTGACCAGGACCTTGAGCCAGGCACGGATTTCGGGAATGTCTTCGAGGAGCAGGATGTGGTTCATGGCGCGGATTCTTGCTCAGGAAAGCAATGCCGGCAGGGAACCAGCCGGCTTCGCGCAACAGTACGGCTTTCTCGGGGGGCTGACCATCCTGATCAACGCCGGACTGTGGTGCCGGCGGCAATGGATCACGCGGGAACGCGATCAGAGCGTGATCAAAGTGGGATTGTGAGCCGGATGACGGTGCCCCAGCCGGGTCCGGATTCGACCAGGCACTGGCCGTGCATCTGCTTGGCGCGGGCCTTCATGCTGGCCATGCCGTGTCCCTTGTCCAGGCGACCTTCGAGCTCCAGCGGAATGCCCTGGCCGTTGTCCTGGATCACCACGGAGAAGTAGCCGTCCTGCGCCGAGCAGCTGATCACGCAGTGCGTGGCGCCGCTGTGCTTGATGATGTTGCTGACCGATTCGCGCAGGATGCGCGTGGTCTGCACGTAGGCGCGGGCGGGGAAGGTGTGCTCGATGTCCTCAGCGGGCGATTTCCACTCGGCCAGGATGTTGGCCTGCGCCAGGCGGGAGACCACCTCGGCGCGCCAGTCGCCCAGCGCGTCCAGCAGCTGCACCGGCTTGCCGGTCAGGCCGCGCACCGACAGGCGCATTTCTTCGAGCGCCTCGCGCGCGAGCGTCGAGATCCGGTCCGACTCGCTGGTGTGCACGATGGTCAGCAGCTTGGCGCCGAGGTCGTCATGCAGGTCGGCGGCGATGCGCTTGCGCTCGCGTTCGGTGACCTGCTCCAGCTTGGTCTCGGCGACCTGGTCGAAGTGGCGCTCCAGCTCGGCGATGCGCTCCTGCAGGCGCAGCTCGCCCTGCAGGACGGCGAGCTCCGACTGCGTGAGCGCGCGGGCGAACTCGCGCACCCGGTGCAGGCCCAGGCCCAGCAGGCACAAGGGGCCGAGGATGCCGGCGAGGCCGCTGCCCGGCAGGGTCCAGGCCGTGAGCACCGCCAGCACGCCGAAGCCGATCAGCACGCAGCTGAGGACGAAGTCGGATTGCGGATAACGCTCCTCCAGCGTCGGCAGGAACATGTCCTGCCAGAGATGCCAGAGGTGCCAGGCCATCGCGACCAGCAACTGAGCGCCCAGCCACCAGAGCGCGAACGCGGCGATGCGCGTCGCGGGCACAGGCAGCAGCAGCGCCGCGGGGAAGAGCAGCGCCTGGGCCAGCAGCACGCGATGCATGCGGCGGTCGCGCCGACGCAGCCGCCGCATCAGGTAATGGATCGCGCACCAGAGCAGCCAGGGGGCGAGGATCACCGCGATCCCGGTCCGCCACGACGACAGCGGCGCGAGCCCGACCGTCACCACCCATCCCGGCATCAGCACGAGCAGCCAGGCGATGTGGCGCTGCGCGCGGCGTTGCCAGATCAGCAGGCCCAGCACGAAGGCCATCAGCACCAGCGCGGACTGCAGGCCGTAGGCCAGCTGCGGCGCGAGCCGCGTCCACAGCGTGGCGAAGGAGCCGGTGGTGACGCCGTCGGCGCCGGCGACCGCCGCGCCCGCGACCTGCGCGAGGCAGACCGGCACGGCCAATGACAGGATCGCCGCGGCGCCGAACGCCGCGGGCCGGGTGCCTCCCTGCGCCTGCGCGGCATCCCTGAGGCCGGCGGCGTCTCCTTGTTGTTCCGTGATCCGGTGCATGGGGGGCGATTGTGCAGGCGCAACAAGCGCGCGGCGCACCGGCGCGCGACAATACCGCCCTCAACCCCCCTGAATACGGAGCCGTCTCCGCTTTGAACCTGCGCCACGCCTTCACCCCCGCCGACAACCGTCGCCTGTCCCACCTGTGCGGCCCGCTGGACGAGCACCTCCGCCAGATCGAGGCGGCGCTGAGCGTGCGCATCACCCACCGCGCCGAGCACTTCAACGTCGAGGGCGACCGCGCGCCGGCGCAGCGCACGATGGTCCTGCTGGAAGCGCTCTATGCGCGCGCCGACCGGGCGATTCCCGGTGAGACATTGCGGCTGGCGATCGTCGAAGCCGCCAACGACGTGGTCGTCCGGTCGAAAGCGGCCCATGACGGCAACGGGGAGGACCCGGAGGGCGCGGACGGCAACGGCGTCGTGCTGCGTACCCGGCGTGCCGACCTGGCCGGTCGCACGGGCAACCAGCATCTCTATCTGCGCAGCATCCTGTCGCACGACATCAGCTTCGGCATCGGCCCGGCGGGCACGGGCAAGACCTTCCTGGCGGTGGCCTGCGCGGTGGACGCGCTGGAGCGCTCGACGGTGCAGCGCATCATCCTGACGCGTCCGGCCGTCGAGGCCGGCGAGCGCCTCGGTTTCCTGCCCGGCGACCTGACGCAGAAGGTCGACCCGTACCTGCGCCCGCTCTACGACGCGCTGTACGACCTGATGGGTTTCGACCGCGTGACCAAGGCGTTCGAGAAGGGCCAGCTGGAGATCGCGCCGCTGGCCTTCATGCGGGGACGGACCTTGAATCATGCGTTCGTGATCCTCGACGAGGCGCAGAACACGACGCCCGAGCAGATGAAGATGTTCCTGACCCGCATCGGCTTCGGCAGCAAATGCGTGGTGACCGGCGACACGAGCCAGATCGACCTGCCGCGCGGCATGCGCAGCGGGCTGGTCGACGCGGAGCAGGTGCTGGAAGGCGTCGAGGGCATCGCGATCACGCGCTTCACGCGCGAGGACGTCGTGCGCCACCCGCTGGTGGCGCGCATCGTGCAGGCCTACGAGAACCAGACGGAAGCGCTGGCGCTCGAAGAGGCCCGCGCGCAGGAAGAGCACCGCGCCCAGTTCGCCGAAGAGCGCGAGGAACGTCGCCTGCGTGCGCTGCGCCTGCGTGAGGAGGCGATGCGCTTCGATGCGCCGCCGCCCGCGCCGGTGAAGACGCCGGCAACGAAGAAGCCGGCAACGAAGAAGCCAGCCACGAAGAAGCCAGCCACGAAGAAGGCGGCGGCCAAGCCGGTTGCCAAGCCGGTTGCCAAGACGGCCGCCAAGTCCACGCGCAAGGGAGCTGCCCGATGAGCCGCCCGGAACTGAGCCTGTCGCTGCAATTCGCCGATCCGCGCCACAAGGCGCTGCTGCCGCGGCACAAGGTGATCCGCTGGATGCGCGCGGCGCTGGAGCTGCCCGGCGAGATGACCGTCCGCATCGTCGATGCGGAAGAGGGGCAGTCGCTCAACCGCGAGTACCGCTCGAAGGATTACGCCACCAACGTGCTGACCTTCGATTACACGCACGAGCCCGTCGTCGCCGCGGATCTGGTGATCTGCGCCGAGGTGGTCGAGCGCGAGGCGAAGGAGATGGGCCTGGACATCGCGGCGCACTACGCGCACATGCTGGTTCACGGCACGCTGCACGCGCAGGGCTACGACCACGAGGAAGACGACGAGGCCGAGTTCATGGAAGCGCGCGAGACCGAGGTCATGGTCGGGCTCGGCTTCGCCGATCCGTACGCCGCAGCGAAGGCCAAGCCAGCCAAACCCGCCAAGGTCGCGAAGACCGTGGCCAAGGCGAAGCGCTGAGCGCTTCGCCGCCTTCCGCTACTGCTGCGTGCCGAGGTAGCGCTTGCGCCAGAAGAAGGCGCCGAGCAGCAGGGCGGTGACGACCATGACGCCCACGGCGATCCAGAAGCCGGTGGCGCGGTGGATCAGCGGCAGGGTGTCGAAGTTCATGCCGAAGACGCCGGTGATCAGGTTCAGCGGCAGGAAGATGGCCGTGAGCACGGTCAGCGTCCGCATGATGTTGTTGGTGCGTTCGCCGGTGAGCGAGAAGTGCATCTGCACCGAGGTCTCCGCCGAGGTCTCCAGCCGCCGCACGTGGGTCAGCACGCGCTCGACGTGTTCGAGCACGTCGCGCGATCGCACGCGCAGCAGCTCGCGCTCGCGTTCCGCCCGCGCGTCGCCGACGGGCCATTCGCCCAGCGCGTCTATCCATTCCTGGACGGCGCTGCGCTGGTCCTCGCAGAGGTCTTCCAGCCGTGACAGCGTGTCGCGCGCGTGCAGCACCACGGGCCAGTCGCGGAAGTGGCCGCGACGATCCAGCAGCAGGTTCTGCAGCGTCGTCAGCTGACGGGTCAGCAGCCGGCGCAGGTCCAGGTAGCTGTCGACCATGTGGTTGACCATGCGCAGCATCAGCTCGGCCGGACTGTGGGGGAGCCGCGTGCTGCCGCGCAGGTCGCGGCCTTCCTGCTGCGCGCCGAGCTTGCCGGCGAAGTAGTCCCGCAGCGAGCATTCGCCCGGATGCACGGTGATGAGCACGCGGTCGAAGACGGCGAAGCCGACCGGACTGGTGTCGATGGCCTTCAGCGCCTCGTTGACGGCGCCGGCGGTGCGGGGTTCGTCGTCGGACAGGTGCTGCTGGCTGCCGGGCATGGTCGCGAGCCGGCGGAACACCATCAGGTCGTACGCGCTCGTGTAATCGAAGTGCGACGGCAGTTGCGGATTCATCAGATCCGACACATGCAGATCGAGCAGCTGCGCGCCGGTCCAGCGCATCAGCCGCTGCTGCAGCGCGCCGAGCTGGAGCTCGAACTCGCGCCGCGGCAGGCCGATCCACAGGAAGCCGTCGGGCGGGAGCTCGTCGGGCAGCTCCGCGCGCTCCTCATAGAGCGCGTCGCTGAGATGGAAGATGCGCATGCGTGAGGTCGGGCAGCCGGCGTTCCCCGTCGTCGGGGAACTCAGGCGCCGGCGCGGATCAGGCGCGCCGCGTCCATCGCGAAGTAGGTCAGGATGCCGTCGGCGCCGGCGCGCTTGAAGGCGAGCAGCGCCTCCAGCATCACCGCGTCGTGGTCCAGCCAGCCGTTCGCGGCGGCCGCCTTGATCATGGCGTACTCGCCGCTGACCTGGTAGGCGAAGGTCGGCACGCGGAACTCCTGCTTCACGAGCCGCACGATGTCCAGGTAGGGCAGGCCGGGCTTGACCATGACCATGTCGGCGCCTTCGGCCAGATCCAGGCCGACTTCGCGCAAGGCTTCGTCGCTGTTGCCCGGGTCCATCTGGTAGGTCTTCTTGTCCGCCTTGCCGAGGTTGCTGCGCGAGCCCACCGCGTCGCGGAACGGGCCGTAGAAGGCGCTGGCGTACTTGGCGCTGTAGGCCATGATCCGCGTGTGGATGTGGCTGTCCGCCTCCAGCGCGGCGCGGATCGCGCCGATGCGGCCGTCCATCATGTCGCTGGGCGCGACGATGTCCACGCCCGCGCGGGCCTGGACCAGCGCCTGCTGCTTGAGCAGCTCGACGGTGCGGTCGTTGAGGATGTAGCCCTGCTCGTCGAGCACGCCGTCCTGGCCGTGGCTGGTGTACGGATCGAGCGCGACGTCCGTCAGCACGCCGATGCCGGGGACCTTCTCCTTGAGCGCGCGCACGACGCGCGGGATCAGGCCGTCCGGGTTGGTCGCCTCGATGCCGTCGGGTGTCTTCAGCGCCGTGTCGATCGCGGGGAACAGCGCGATCACCGGGATGCCCAGTTCGACGCATTCCTCGGCGACGGGGATCAGCTTGTCCAGGCTCAGCCGGGACACGCCCGGCATCGACGCGATCGGTTCGACGCGGTTCTCGCCCTCATGCACGAACACCGGGAAGATGAAGTCGCTGGCGTGCAGACGATGTTCGCGGACCAGCGCGCGGGTGAAGGCGTCGCGGCGCAGGCGACGGGGACGGCTGGCGGGGTAGGGGGCGGGAAGTTGCATGATTTCCGGGAAGTGCCACCAGGATGAGGGGCCAATTGGTGGAAAGACGAGGATTCCGAAATTCGGCAGATCTGTTAAAGTCGTTCTTGAATGATAGCCGTTCGGCTGTCGTTCCCTGCTTTTCCTCCCTGAGCAGGAGCCTTAGCGTGATGACAGCGATAAGGCTTTCCGACCCCGGCTGTGAAGCCGGGGTTTTTTTTCGCGCCTCCATAATGCCGCGATGCTCTGGATCAAAGCGCTTCACATCATCTTCGTCGCCGCGTGGTTCTCCGGCCTGTTCTACCTGCCGCGGATCTTCGTGAACCTGGCCATGGTGCCGGCCGACAGCCACGCCGAGCGCGAACGGCTGCTGATCATGGCCTTGAAGCTCTACCGCTTCAGCTCGGGACTGATGGTGCTGGCCCTGGCCTTCGGCCTCACGCTGTGGCTGTACTACGGCATCGGCCGCGGCCCCGGCAACGGCTGGATGCACGCCAAGCTCGCGCTGGTCGTGGCGGTCATCGGCTACCACCACGTGTGCCGTGCCTTCCTGCGCAAGTTCGAGATGCTCGCCAACCGGCGCAGCCACAAGTGGTTCCGCGTGTTCAACGAGGTCTCGGTCCTCGTGTTCGCGGCCATCGTGATCCTGGTCGTCGTCAAGCCCTTCTGATCCGGCGATGCATAGGCGCAGTTCCGCCACCTGGCTGGCCCTGTGTTACGCCGTGCTGGTGGTCTACGCCAGCCTCTATCCGTTCTGGCCCTGGCGCATGCCGCCCAGCCTGCCCTGGCCGGGCTTCGTCGGGCTGCCCTGGCCGCGCTACTGGGGCCGGTTCGACATCTGGATCAACGTCGTCGGCTACTGGCCGCTGGGACTGCTGTGCTTCTCGGCGGTGATCCGCGGCAGCGGCAGCCTGCTGCGCGCGCTGCTGCTGACGGTGGTCGGACTGCCGCTGCTGTCGTTCTCGATGGAGACGCTGCAGTACTTCCTCCCCGGCCGCGTCCCGTCGCTGGCGGACTTCCTGCTCAACAGCGCCGGCGCCTGGCTAGGCGGGCTGTGCGCGTGGGCGCTCCTGTGGCTGGGCGGGCTGGCACGCTGGAACGGCTGGCGCGAGCGCTGGTTCGTGCCGCACAGCGCGGGCGCCCTGGCGTTGCTGGCGATGTGGCCGGTGGGACTGCTCTACCCGGCACCGCTGCCGCTGGGCCTGGGCCAGCTGTTCCCGCGTCTGCGCGAATGGGCCGAGCTGGTACTGGAGAACACGCCCTGGGAACTCGTGCCCAAGGAACTGAGCGACGAGCTGCCGCTGCCGCCCGGCCTGGAGGCCATCGCCATTGCGATGGGCGTGCTGGCGCCGTGCCTGCTGGCCTTGTCGGTGGCGCGGCCGGGCAAGCGCCGCGCGCTGCTGGTGCTGGGCGCGATCGCGCTGGGCGTGACCACCACCGCGTGGTCGACGGTGCTGAACTTCGGCCCCGATCACGCCTGGGCCTGGCTGACCTCGACGACCGAACCGGGCCTGATCATCGGCGGCGTGCTGGCGCTGCTAGCGGCCTTCATGTCGCGCCGCGCGAATGCGGCCTGGGGCCTGGTCGTGCTGACCGTGCTGATCGCGCTGATGGCCGAGGCGCCGTCCGATCCCTATCTGCTCGAAAGCCTGCAGTTCTGGGAGCAGGGCCGCTTCGTCAACCTCTACGGGCTGGCGCAATGGGTCGGCTGGCTGTGGCCGTTCGCGGCGCTGGCCTGGCTGCTCTACGGCGTCACGCAGAGCGACCGCCCGGGTGCGCCGTCTGCCGGGGAACGGCCTGCCGATGAGCACTCCGCCGGGCGCTCTGAAGGACAAGCGGATCGTGACGGACCGCACGAACCGCCGCTCGGTGTAAACCCTGAAACTACAATCGACCGATGAGCTCCCCCAGCTACTACCAACGCCACATCTTCTTCTGCCTGAACCAGCGCGAGAACGAGAACGCCTGCCTTCAGCACAACGCGCAGGAGGCCTTCGACCACTGCAAGAAGCGCGTGAAGGCCGAGAAGCTGGCCGGCAAGGGCGGCGTGCGCGTGAACAAGGCGGGCTGCCTGGACCGCTGCGCCGGCGGGCCGGTGGCGGTCGTGTACCCGGACGCGGTCTGGTACTCGTTCGTGGACAACAGCGACATCGACGAGATCGTCGAACGCCACCTCAAGCACGGCGAGGTCGTCGAGCGCCTGGTGCTCGACGATTCGGTCGGCCGCTGATCGGGAGCCCGCGCTCATGAATGCACAGACCCAGCGCCGGCAGATCGCCGGTCCGGCCGGCGAGATCGAATGCGCCGTCGACGAACCCGCGGTCGACGCGGGCCCGCTGCGCGGCGTGGTGGTGATCTGCCATCCGAATCCGACGCAGGGCGGCACGATGGACAACAAGGTGGTGCAGACGATCGCGCGCGCGTTCGTGCACCTGGGCTACCGCGCGGTGCGCTTCAACTTCCGCGGCATCGGCAAGTCGGCCGGCGCCTGGGATGAAGGCCGCGGCGAGGTCGACGACGCGCTGGCCGTGATCGCCGGGTTCCGCGATCCCGCGCAGCCGCTGGCGCTGGCGGGCTTCTCCTTCGGCGGCTTCGTCGCGTCGCAGGCCGCGCTCAAGCTCGAGCAGCCGGCCGAGCGCCTGCTGCTGGTCGGTCCGGCGACGAGCCGATTCGGCGTCGCCACGGTGCCGGCCGATACCGTCGTGATCCACGGCGAACAGGACGATGTGGTGCCCTTGAGCGCCGTCTTCGACTGGGCGCGCCCGCAGGCGCTGCCGGTCATCGTGGTGCCCGGCGTCGGGCACTTCTTCCATGGGCAGTTGCCGCTGCTCAAGACTCTGGTGCTGCGCGGCTGGCATGCCGCCGGCGAAGCGCGCACCTAAGGACTTCTCCCGAATGAAACGATTCCTCGCCTCCCTGGCCCTCGGCGTGGGCCTGTCCAGCTTCGTGATGACGACCGGCGCCTCGGCGCAGGCGCTGACGCCGCCCGAGATCGCGGCGCGCAACTTCGTCCTGCTGGACCTGACGACCAACCAGACGCTCGCCGAGCGCGACGCCGACACGCCGCAGGATCCCGCCTCGCTGACCAAGCTGATGACGGCCTACATCGTGTTCGACGCGCTCAAGGCCAAGCGCCTGACGCTGGAGCAGACGCTGACGGTGTCCAAGCGCGCCTGGGACGAGCGCAAGGGCGACCCGTCGCTGATGTTCATCGACACCACGATGACGCCCAAGGTCGACGAGCTGCTGCGCGGCATGATCATCCAGTCGGGCAACGACGCCTCGGTCGCGCTGGCCGAAGGCGTGGGCGGCACCGTCGAGCAGTTCGTCGCGATGATGAACAGGCAGGCCCAGGCCTGGGGCCTGAAGAACACCTCGTTCAAGAACGTCACCGGCATCACCGAGCCCGGCCACAAGACGAGCGCGCGCGACATCGCGGTCATCTTCTCGCACGTGATCCAGGACTATCCGCAGTACTACGCCGACTACTACTCCAAGCGCGAGTACACCTTCAACAAGATCCGCCAGTCCAACCGCAACATGCTGCTGGGCCGCGATCCGTCGGTGGACGGCGGCAAGACCGGCTACACCGATGCGGCCGGCTACTGCCTGGCGGCCAGCGCGCAGCGCGACGTGCCCAACGGCAAGCGCCGCCTGCTGAGCGTGGTGATGGGTACGGCCTCGAAGGAGGCCCGCGCGACCGAGAGCCAGAAGCTGCTGAACTGGGGCTACTCGGCCTTCGACGCGGTCCGCCTGTTCGAGAAGAACCAGCCGATCACCACCGTCAAGGTCTGGAAGGGCGCCGCGCCGGAAGCCAAGCTGGGCGCGGCCGACGCGGTCTTCGTCGCGGTGCCGCGCGGCGAGGGCGGCAAGCTCAAGACCGACATCCAGCGCACCGACCCGCTGGTCGCGCCGCTGGGCCTGAACCAGCGCGTGGGCACGCTGAAGGTGACGACCTCGGGCGGCGCGCCGGTGGCGGAAGTGCCGCTGGTCGTGCAGCAGGAGGTGCCGCTGGCCGGCATCTTCGGCCGCGCCTGGGACGCGATCCGGCTCTGGATCAAGTAAGCCCGTTCTCACGATCGGCAGGCCGCCCGACAGGCCGACCGGCCAAGGCCCCTCGCTTGCCGGGGTTGGCGGGTCGGGCCGGCGGCGTACAGTCGGTGGCTGCGGCGTGACCACACTGCGGGAGCCACCGATGACCATGCCTTGGGCCGATCTTCCCTGCTACCTGAACGGCCACCTCGGCCGCCTCGGCGACGCCCGGGTGCCGGTGATGGACCGGGGTTTCCTCTTCGGCGACGGCGTGTACGAGTCGATCCCCGTGTATGCCGGCCGGCTGTTCCGCGTCGACGATCACCTGGACCGGCTCGGCCGCAGCCTGAAGGCGCTGCGCATCGAGGATCCCTACGAACGCGAAGCCTGGCTGGACCTGTTCCACGGTCTGGTGGCGCATCTGCCGGACGTCGAGGACCAGGCGATCTACCTGCAGGTCACGCGCGGCGTCGCGGCGCGCGGCCATGCGATGCCCAAGGACCTGGAGCCGACGGTGCTCGCGTACACGCAGCCGCTGCACGGGCTGACGGCGGAGCAGCGTCATCAAGGCCTGAGCTGCGTGACGGCGCGTGATTTCCGCTGGCAGCGCGGCGACATCAAGAGCATCTCGCTGCTGGGCAACGTGCTGGCACGCCAGGCGGCCGCCGATCAGGGCGCCGACGAGACGGTGCTGATCCGCGACGGCTACGTGACCGAGGGCTCCAGCAGCAACGTGTGGATCGTCCGCGACGGTGCGCTGCTGACGCCGCCGCCGGGCGAGGCGCTGCTCGAAGGCATCCGCGTGCGGCTGCTCAAGGAGCTCTGCGAGGAACTCGGCATCGCCTTCAACCAGTGCCCGATCGCGGAGACCGAGCTGAGCACCGCCGACGAGATCCTGCTGACCTCCGCGAGCAAGGAAGTCGCGCCGGTCACCCGGCTCGACCACGAACAGGTCGGTCACGGCGCGCTGCGCGGCAAGCCGGGCCCGGTCTACGCCAGGCTCCACGAGGCCTATCAGCGGGCCAAGGTCTTGCAAAGCCGCTGACCGACTCCATTTGAATTTCCCATCATGACCAGCTTCAACAACGCCCCGATCCCGCCCGAGCAGTCGCTCATCGAATACCCGTCGCAGTTCCCCATCAAGGTGATGGGGGCGCAGGTGGAGGGCTTCGTCGAGGCCATCGTCAGCGTCGCGCGGCAGTTCGATCCGGCCTTCGACGCGGCGACGGTGGAGACCCGCCCGAGCTCGGGCGGCAAGTACCTGGGCGTGACGATCACCGTCACCGCGACCAGCCGCGAGCAGCTCGACGAGCTCTATCGCACGCTGACCACGCACCCGATGGTGAAGGTCGTCCTCTAAGCGCTCAGACGGAGCCGGCGTCGGCCGCAAGCGCCGCGTCGACCGCCTTGAGCTTGTACGGCGCGGCCTCGTCGCCGTTGCGCGCGGCAATGTCGTACCAGTAGCGCGCCAGGCGCAGGTCACGATCGACGCCCAGTCCCGACTCGTACATCGACGCGATCAGGTATTGCGCGCCGACGTCGCCGCCCTTGGCGGCTTCGCGGTACCACTGCGCCGCCTGCGGGAAATCCTTGCCGGCGCCGCGACCCAGGTAGAACGCCGTGGCCACGGCCACCTGCGCATCGACGCTCCCATGTTCCGCCGCCTTCAGGTACCAGGCCTGGGCCTGGACCAGGTCGCGCTTGCCGTCCTCGCCCTGCTCGTGGAACTGACCCAGGGCCAGCTCCGCGCGCACCAGGCCGCGACCGGCCGCGCGGACCAGCAACTGACGGGCGAGCTTGGGATCGGGCTTGGGCACTTCCGCGCGCAGATGCATCATCGCGAGGTTGTAGTCGCCGAGCGCGAGACCCCGCTGCGACAGCGCGCGGAACTGCTTTTCGGCGGCCGGGAGATCGCCGCGTTCGTACGTGGCGAGCGCCTGCTCCAGCGTCACGCCGGCGGCGAAGGCGGGGCTGCCCTGCAGCGCGAGGCAGCAGGCCGCGAGGGCGGCGAGGGCCGTGATGTGACGCGGCATGGCGCGGCTCCTGAATGTCCCGATGCCGACGATGCTAGGGCCATCGCGGCTAGCATGCCGGGATGCTGATCAAGACCCTGGGCCGCGTCGACTATGCGGCCACGCTGGACGCGATGCGCGCCTTCACCGAGACGCGCGGTCCGGACACCCCGGACGAGCTCTGGCTCTGCGAATTCGACCCCGTCTACACCCAAGGCCTGGCCGGCCAGGCCGACAACGTCCTGGACCCGCAAGGCATCCCCGTGGTCCAGACCAACCGCGGCGGGCAGGTGACGTATCACGGCCCCGGGCAGGTGGTCGCCTATCCGCTGGTGGACCTGAAGCGGCTGGGGATCTTCGTCAAGGAATACGTCTTCCGCCTGGAGACGGCCGTGATCCAGACGCTGGAAGGCGTCGGCGTGACGGGCCACCGGGTGGCCGGCGCGCCCGGCATCTACGTGCGGCTGGACGACCCCGGGGCGCATGCCGCCCTGACCGGGCCGGCCGATCCGGCGGATCCGTTCCGGGGGCTGGGCAAGGTGGCGGCGCTGGGCATCAAGATCAGCCGGCATTGCACGTATCACGGCGTCGCGCTGAATGTCGCGATGGACCTGAAGCCCTTCCTGGGCATCCATCCGTGCGGATACGCAGGGCTTCAGACGGTGGACCTCGGTACACTCGGGGTTTTCACGGACTGGGCCACGGTGGCCCAGCGGTTCGGAGCGCGGCTCGCCGCGCAGCTCCAACCCTGAGGCCCGGCACACGGCAACCGAGAGAACGCCTGATGGCAACCGAGAACGTCACCCACGAAGCCAAGAGCGCGTCCGACTACGACGCGACCGCCAAGCAGAAGGCGCAAGCCAAGACGGCGCGGATCCCGATCAAGATCATTCCGGCGGAACAGCTGAAGAAGCCGGACTGGATCCGGGTGAAGGCCGGATCGCCGTCGACGCGCTTCTACGAGATCAAGCAGATCCTGCGCGAGCACAAGCTGCACACGGTCTGCGAGGAGGCGTCCTGCCCCAACATCGGCGAGTGCTTCGGCAAGGGCACGGCGACCTTCATGATCATGGGCGACAAGTGCACGCGGCGCTGCCCGTTCTGCGACGTCGGTCACGGCCGTCCGGATCCGCTGGACGTGGACGAGCCGCTGAACCTGGCCAAGACGATCGCGGCGCTGAAGCTGAACTACGTGGTGATCACCAGCGTGGACCGGGACGACCTGCGCGACGGCGGTGCCGGCCACTTCGCCGAGTGCATCCGCAAGGTGCGCGAGCTGAGCCCGCGCACGCAGATCGAGGTGCTGGTGCCCGACTTCCGCGGCCGCATGGACCGCGCGCTGGACATCCTGAAGGCCGCGCCGCCGGACGTGATGAACCACAACCTGGAGACCGCGCCGCGCCTGTACAAGGAAGCGCGTCCGGGCTCGGACTACCAGTTCAGCCTGAACCTGCTGAAGCGTTTCAAGGAAGCGGTGCCCGGCGTGCCGACCAAGAGCGGCATCATGGTCGGCCTGGGCGAGACCGACGAGGAGATCCTCCAGGTCATGCGCGACATGCGTGAGCACCACATCGACATGCTCACGATCGGGCAATACCTGGCGCCGTCGGGTCACCACCTGCCGGTGCGCCGCTACGTGCACCCGGACACCTTCAAGATGTTCGAGGAAGAGGCCTACAAGATGGGCTTCACGCACGCGGCGGTCGGCGCGATGGTGCGTTCCAGCTACCACGCGGACCAGCAGGCGCATGCCGCGCTGGAGAAGGTGGAAGCGGAGAAGGCCTCGGCGGCTTGATCGCTGGATCGCAGGATCGCCTGATCGATCGACGACACACGGACGGCCCTTCGGGGCCGTTTTGCATGGCGCGTCGTCCAGGGCGCGCAGGACGCTGGGTCAGCGCCGCAGGTGTTCCACGGCGAGATCGATGAATGCGCGCACCTTCCGCGACGCGCGCAGCCCTTGGTGCTGAAGCGCCTGCACGGGCACCGGCGGCGGTGAGTGCTTCGCCAGCACCTCGACCAGCTCGCCTGAAGCGAGTTGGGCTTCGACCATGTACGACAGCACGCGCGTGATCCCGAGCCCGTCGCTCGCGGCGGCGATCGCGTGGTCGTTGCTGTTGGTGGAGAGTCTCGCCCGCACCGGCACGGCGACCGTCGCGGCATCAACGCCTGACCCCGCGCGGAACTTCCATTCCGCGCCCGGCTCCACGCCCAGCGCCGCGACCAGCGTGTGCTTCTCCAGGTCCTTGGGCGACTTCGGCGTGCCGTGCCGCTGGAGGTAGTCCGGCGAGGCGCACGCCACGCGCCGCACCGTCATCAGCGGCGTCGCGTGGAAGGACGCATCGGGCAGGTCGCCGATGCGGATGGCCACGTCCACGTCCTCGTTGAGCAGGTTGACGTTGCGGTCGAGGAAGCGGCATTCGACCTCGGTCTCGGGATACTGCCGCAGGTAGTCCAGCACCACCTCGTTCAGCCGCAGGCGCCCGAACATCACCGACGCGCTGACCACGAGCTTCCCCTTCACCGCGCCGTGCGAGCCGCTCGCCACCTGCTCGATGTCCTGCAGCTCGCCGAGCACCCGCCGGCAGTCCTGCGCGTAGCGCTCGCCGACCTCGGTGACCTTGACGACCCGCGTCGTGCGCACCAGCAGGCGCACGTTCATCGCGGCTTCGAGCTCGCTCACCGCGCGCGTCACGACGGGCGCGGACACGCCCAGCCGCCGCGCCGCCGCGGAGAAGCCGCCGTCCTGAACGACGGCCACGAAGATGGCCATGGCATCGAGCTTGTCCATGTGTGTTGTCCGATCGAGCGAATGTCATTTCCAGGCTGGCCGATTCTCGCTGCGGTCCGCCGCCCGCAGATCGCACACGGTGTCGGTTCCGCGCCGCCTTTGGAGGGAGCTTCCAACAACCACCGATTGATCGCCCGGGGGGCGACTCCTACAGTCCGCTCGTCCGACCGCTCCCCCGGTCGGCGCGCAGGAGCACCTCGATGAATGCATCCCGTTGGGCGGTCCCCGCCTCCTACTTCAGCATGGTGCTGGGCCTGACCGGCCTGGGCAACGGCTGGCGCGTGGCGGCGCGCCTGTGGGGCTTCCCCGCCTGGATCGGCGAGGCCGTCATGGCGGTCGCCGTGACCGTGTGGGCGGTGCTGCTGCTGCGCTTCGCGATCAAGTGGATCGCCGTCCGCGACGCGGCCAAGGCTGAAGCCGCGCATCCGATCCTGTGCTGCTTCATCGCGCTGGTGCCGGTGGCGACGATGCTCGCGGGCATCGGCGTGCTGCCGCATGCGCACGGCGTGGGGACGGCGATCATCCTCGCGGGCGCGACGGCGTCGCTGCTGTTCGGGCTGTGGCGCCACGGCGGCCAGTGGCGAGGCGGCCGGGACGAGAAGACCACCACCACCGTGCTGTACCTGCCCACCGTCGGCGCCAACCTGGTGTCGGCGATCGCGATCTCGGCGCTCGGGTGGCCGACCTGGGGTCAGCTGTTCTTCGGCGCCGGCGTGCTGGCCTGGATCGTCCAGGAATCCATCATCCTGGGCCGCTTCCTGACCGTCGAGCCGCTCCCGCTGGCGCTGCGCCCGACCGTCGGCATCCAGATGGCGCCGCCCGCCGTCTCGCTGCTGGCCTACGCGGCGGTCACCACCGGTCCGCCGGACATCGTCGCCCGCATGCTGCTGGGCTACGCGATCGTGCAGGCGCTGATGGTCCTGCGCCTGATGCCGTGGATCCGCCAGCCGTTCACGCTGTCGTACTGGGCCTTCACCTTCGGCGCGACCGCGATCTCCACCGGCACCATGCGCTTCGCCGAGCGCGGCGACGATCCGGTCTTCACGACGCTCGCGCCGGTGCTCTTCACGATGAGCAACGTCGTCATCATCGGCCTGTCGATCGCGTCGGTGCTGTGGGTGCTGCGTGCGAAACCGGCGCCTGCGCCGGCTGCAGCGGCAGTCGCCGCTCCGGTAGGCCCGGCGCCGACGCGCTGAGCGTCCGTCGCGCTCAGATCACGCGCTCGCCAGCGGCCCTGACACGCTTGCACAGCCCCGTGTAGGGCGCCTCGTCCGTGATCAGGTGGACCGTCGCCGGCCACGCCTGCGCGGCCAGCGTTTCGAGCGCCTCCTGGCGGCGGCTGCCGCGGCTCCAGCGCGTGAAGCGGATCACCACGACCAGCGCGACCGCGTCCGCATCCGCCGGGATCCGGCGGCGCGCGATCCAGGCCTCGACGATGTTCGGCGTCACGGCGGAGAGCTGGTGGCGCAGCGTCGTCAGCGCCTCCGCGGAGAAGCCGCTGGGCATCGCCTCGGCCTTCGCGTCGAGCTGGCCGACCTGCTTGTCGCGCGAGGTTTCCCATTCGGCACGCTGGCGCCAACGCTCCGCGTACTGCTCGGCGCGCGGATCCTTGCGCGGAACGAGGAACTCGTAGGCGCGCTCGCAAGCCGGACGGATCGCATCGCCGTCCAGGCTCATCGCCCGGTCGAGCAGCGCCAGCCCCGATTCGTCGTCCTTGTCGAGGCGCAGCAGGCCCTCCATGTACAGCGCCGTCGCGCGGTCGGGATGCGCCGCGTTGAAGGCGACGATCTGCGGGAGGTGGTCCTCGTCCGGGCGCAGCTGGACATCCAGGCGCAGCAGCTCGAAGGCCTCGTCGACGGTGCGCTCGGGCTGCGCCTGCAGCACGTTCGCGCGCTCGCGCAGCTCCGACCAGTGGCGATGCTGGTCGCGCCAGCCCGGCAGCACGTCGTTGCGCCATTGCTGCTGGATCTCGCGCCGCAGCGTCGATGCCGCGGCACCGAGCCAGACGGTCGCCGCCGAGTTCGATGCCGAGCCCGCGGCCGCAGGGTTCGCCTCACCCGCCGAGAGATCGGGCGGCGGCAGCGTCAACTGCGTGTCGGCAACGCCCAGCGCGCGCAGGCGCTGGCGCAGCGACGGGTGGGTATCGGCCACGCCGGGATCGCGGGCGAGCGCCGCGTCCAGGTCCTTGCTCGACAGCTCGGGCGCCTGCGGCTCGGTCGCGGTGCGCGCCCAGCGTTCGGCGAGGTCCTCGGGCGGGGAGTTCTCCGACCGCGCCGTCTTGAACAGGTCGGTCAGGAAGCGGTCGTAGCTGCCGCCGCTGATGTTCACGCGCTTGAGGGCCGAGGCGGCGGCGGCCGGGCCGACGAGCTCCGCGGCCGCGGCGTCCGCCTGGTACTCGTTGGCGCGCGCCAGCACGAAGGTGTAGGCGTTGAAGTAGGGCGCGTACCAGTCGACCGGCTTGCGCAGCAGGCGGCCGCTCCAGCCGCTCCAGTGCTCGGCGATGGCCTGGATCGTTCCCCACGACAGGCGCAGCCGGTAGATGAAGGCGCCGAAGCGGCCGTGCGAACCGGCGAGATGGCCGTATTCATGCGCGACGACGGCCATCGCCTCGTCGGGCGTGGCCGACTCCAGCAGCGGCAGGCCCAGCAGCAGGTAGTTGCGCGGGAAGCCGATGAGGCCGAACAGCGGCCGCTGCACGACGGCCGCGTTCATCTCGTTGATCAGCAGCACGTGGTGGAAGCGCGGACCGCGCATGCGACGGCGCATGTCGTCGAGCGCGGCGAACAGCGCGGGCGCCTGCTCCTGCGTGACCGGCAGGCCGGTCGGCGCCGGCAGCCGCACGAACAACGCGGAGAACGAGGCCTTCAGCAGGAACCACATCGGGAAGGCCAGCACGATCAGCAGCTTGCCGAGCTTGAGCAGCAGGATCAGCGCGCCGCCGCCGCTGGAGATCATCCACCAGGCCAGACCGGCCAGCACCAGCAGACCCGCGCCCGCGAAGGACAGCAGCACCGCCAGCAGCACGAAACCCGCCAGCGCCAGCAGCGCCACCTTCATCTTGTAGGCCTCGGGGGCCTGTTCGCTCTCCCGCTCCAGGCGGGCCACCATCTGCTCGAAGTCGGCAGTCTTCATCCTCGTTCCTCCCTCGCGCCCTCCGGCGCCGCTCGATTCCGGTCGTCGTTCATGCTTGGCGTCTGTCGCGCCGCGGCCGGATTGTGAAGGCGGAACAGCGGGTCAGCGATCCCCCGCGTTGAGGAGATTCCCGGAGGCCGGACGATCGTCGAAGGGCGCGAACACCTCCGCGACCCAGTCGACGAACAGGCGCAGCTTCGCACTCAGGTGACGCGAGGCCGGATAGACGACGTGCAACGGGTGACGCGGCCGGGTCCAGTCGGTCAGCACCGCGCGCAGCGCGCCGCTCTCCAGGTGCGGCGAGGCCGCGAAGCGGAAGGTCTGGCCCAGGCCGGCGCCGGACAGCAGCGCGCTCAGGTGCGCGGTGCTCTCGTTGACCGCCATCACGGTCTCGCCGGCGATCTGCAGGTGCTCGTCGCCGCGGTGGAACTCCAGCGGAAACGCGCGGCCCGTCAACGACGAGAAGTAGCCCGCGATCGCATGGCCCGGCACGCGGGTCCGGTCCTCGGGGCCGTGGGCGCGGGCGATCAATTCGGAGGGATGCTTCGGGACGCCGCGCGCCTTCAGGTAGACCGGACTCGCGCAGGTGACCCAGTCGAGGTCGGCGATGCGGCGCGCGACCAGCGTGGTGTCCGACAGTTCGCCGCCGCGGATCACGCAGTCGACGCCTTCGCCGATGAGGTCGACGGGTCGGTCGCTGACGCCCAGATCCACATGCAGCTCGGGATGCCGCGCGCGGAAATCGGGCAGGGCGGGAATCAGGATCATGTTCGCGAGCACCGAGCCGATGTCCACGCGCAACCGTCCCCGCGCCTGCGCGCGCGTCTGCGCGGCGAGCTCGTCCATCTCCGCGAGGTCCTCGATCAGTCGCCGTGCGCGCTCGTAGTACGCCGCGCCCTCGGGCGTCACGCTGACGCGCCGCGTCGTGCGCTGCAGCAGCCGCGTGCCGAGGTGACGCTCCAGGTCCTGCACCAGCTTTGTCACGGTGGGACGCGGGATGTTCATCGCGTCCGCGGCCTTCGAGAACGCGCCCGATTCGGCGATGCGCACGAAGACGCGCAAGGCAAGCAACTGGTCCATCGACGGTTCCCTCTCCTGAATCCTTGATTATTCAGCATTGGAAAAAAAGAAGTCGAGTTAGAAAGCTTTATTCGATCAGGACGAATTCTTAAGCTTCGCTCACCTCTTCACCACTTCCTGAACGGAGCGAATCATGAGCAAGCAACTTGAAGGCAAGGTCGCCGTCGTCACCGGCGGCACCACGGGCATCGGCCTGGCGGCCGCGAAGGCCTTCGCGTCGGAAGGCGCCGTCGTCTACATCACCGGCCGGCGCAAGCCCGAGCTGGACGCGGCTGTCGCCGCGATCGGCCCGAACGCGATCGGCGTGCAGGCGGACTCGACGAAGCTGGCCGACCTCGACCGGCTGTACGCCGAGGTCGGCGAGCGCCACGGCCGCCTGGACGTGCTCTACGCCAACGCCGGCGGCGGCACGATGGCCGCGCTCGGCGAGTTGACCGAGCAGCACGTCGACGAGACCTTCGAGCGCAACGTCAAGGGCGTGATCTTCACCGTGCAGAAGGCGCTGCCGCTGCTGGACAAGGCGGCCGCCGGCGCGTCGGTCATCCTCGCCGGATCGACGACGAGCTCGATGGGCACGGCCAACTTCAGCGTCTACAGCGCGACCAAGGCGGCGGTGCGCAACCTGGCGCGCAGCTGGATCCTGGACCTGAAGGGCCGCGCGATCCGCATCAACACGCTGTCCCCCGGCCCGATCCACACGCCGGGCCTGGTGGAACTGGCCGGCCCCGATCCGGCCAATCAGCAAGGCCTGCTGGACTACCTGACCTCGCAGCTGCCGATCGGCCGCATCGGCCAGCCGGAGGACATCGCGAAGGCGGCGGTCTACCTGGCGTCCGACGCCTCGTCCTTCGTCACCGGTATCGAACTGTTCGTCGACGGCGGGATGGTGCAGGCCTGAGGACCGCCGCCCTCAGATCTCCGATTCCCACGGCTTGGACAGCCGCATCGCGCCGTTGATGATCCCCACCATCGAGTAGGTCTGGGGGAAGTTGCCCCAGAGTTCGCCGGTGACGGGATGGGTGTCCTCGGACAGCAGGCCGAGGTGGTTGCGCGAGGCGAGCAGCGCCTCGAACAGCTCCCGGGCCTTCTCATAGCGGCCGATGCGCGCGAGCGCGTCGATGCGCCAGAACGCGCAGATGTTGAACGAGGTCTCGGGCTTGCCGAAGTCGTCGGGCGCCTCGTAGCGGCGCATGTAGGGGCCGTCGCAGAGCGAGGCCTCCAGCGCGTCGACGGTCTTGATGAAGCGCGGGTCCATCGGATCGATGAAGCCGACCTCGGTCATCAGCAGCACGCTGGCGTCGAGGTCCTTCCCGCCGAAGCTCTCGACGAAGGCCTGGCGCTGCTCGCTCCAGGCGTTGTCCAGGATCTTCTGCTTGATCAGCGTGGCGCGTTCCTCCCACAGCGCGGCGCGCTCCGGCAGCTTGAGTTCGCGCGCGATCTTGGCCAGGCGGTCGCAGGCGGCCCAGTTCATCAGCACCGACGAGGTGTGCACGCGCGCCCGCGTGCGCAGCTCCCACATGCTGGCGTCGGGCTTGTCGTGGATGGCGAAGGCCTGCTCGCCGGCGCGCTCCAGCAGCGCGAACTCGTCGATGCCGGCGCGCTGGTGCAGGCGGTGGTCGAAGAAGGACTGCGCCGAGCCGAGCACGATGTTGCCGTAGACGTCGTGCTGGAAATGCTCGTAGGCCTGGTTGCCCGCGCGCACCGGGCCCATGCCGCGGTAGCCGCGCAGGTGCGGGACCATGTACTCGGTGAGCTTGGCTTCCAGCCCGATGCCGTAGAGCGGCTGCACGTGGCCGTCTTTCGACTGGCCGATGATGTTGCGCATCCAGCGCAGGTAGTCCTCCATCGTGCCGGTTTCGGACAGGCTGTTGAGCGCGCGCACGACGAAGAAGGCGTCGCGCAGCCAGCAGTAGCGGTAGTCCCAGTTGCGCTGCGTGTGCGGCGCCTCGGGCACGCTGGTGGTCATCGCGGCGACGATGGCGCCGGTCTCCTCGAACAGGCACATCTTCAGCGTGATGGCGGCGCGGATCACCGCCTCCTGCCATTCGAGCGGGATGGCGAGCCGGCGCGTCCAGTCGCGCCAGTAGCTGATGGTTTTTTCTTCGAGCAGCCGCGCGGTGTCCTCGACGGCGCGGTCCAGCGTCTCGTCGGGGCCGAAGATGAAGCTCATCGGCATGTCGAGCGCGAAGGGCGTCTCTTCCTGCACGTAGGTGAGCGGCGCGTTGGTGGTCAGCCGGATGGTGCCTTCCGGGCTGACGAAGCGCAGGTGGTTGCTGCCGCGGGTGCGGGTCGGGTGGGCGGAGCCCCACTGGATCACGGGTCGCAGGATCACGCGGATGCGCGGATGGCCCTGGATGGGGCGCATGCGGCGCACCAGCATCATGGGGCGGTAGGGCCGGTCGTTGAGGAAGAAGCGCGGCATGAAGTCGGTGACTTCGATCGCGTTGCCGTGCGTGTCGTAGAGGCGGGTGCGCAGCACCGCGGTGCCGTGGTCGTAGGACTGCTCGCTGCGGGAAAAATCTTCCAGTTCGACCTGGAAGGTGCCGTCGGGACCGATGCCGTCCGGCGAGTCGATGAGCGCGTGGAAGACGGGGTCGCCGTCGAAGCGCGGGGCGCAGCACCAGACGACGCGGGCGCGGTCGTCGATCAATGCGCTGACGGCGCAGTTGCCGACGAGGCCGAGTTTCAGAGAGGCTGCATCCATCGTTCCTCCTTCTTCGTCGTTCTTGCGATGTTGCACGGACGGGAACCGGGCAGCGGGCAAGGAACGTTCCTGCGGAGGAGAAACCGCCCGGGCGCGGGCGGTGTGCGATGGCAACAGAGTGTGGGGCGGGTTATGCCGCCAGCCGGAACGTGCTCACCAGCGCCGTGAGCTGCTCGGCCTGCGAGCGCAGGCTGCCCGCCGCCGCGGCCGATTCCTCGACCAGCGCGGCGTTCTGCTGCGTCATCTCGTCCAGGCGCTGCACCGCGACGTTGACCTGCCCGATGCCGTCCTTCTGTTCGGCCGCCGCCGTCGCGATCTCGCCGACGATGTCGGCCACACGGCGCACGCCCTGGACGATCTCGCCCATGGCCAGGCCCGCGTTCTGCGCCAGCCGCGTGCCGGTGTCCACCCGCAGCACGCTCTCGCCGATCAGCGCCTTGATCTCCTTGGCCGCACCCGCCGAGCGCTGCGCCAGCGCGCGCACCTCGCCGGCCACCACCGCGAAGCCGCGACCCTGCTCGCCGGCGCGCGCGGCCTCGACCGCCGCGTTCAACGCCAGGATGTTGGTCTGGAACGCGATGCCGTCGATGACGCCGATGATGTCGTTGATGCGGCGCGAACTCGATTCGATCTGCTGCATCACCGCGACCACCTCGCCGACGACGTCGCCGCCCTTGGAGGCCGACACCCGCGTCGCGCTCACCAGGTCGTTGGCCTGCTGCGCGGAACTCGCCGTGTTGGCGACCGTGCCGGTCAGCTCTTCCATCGAGGAGGCCGTCTCCTGCAGGTTGGAAGCCGTGGCCTCCGTGCGCGCCGACAGGTCCTCGTTGCCGGTCGCGATCTCGCGCGTGGCGACGTTGATCGTCTCCGTGCCGTCCCGGACCTGACGCACCATGCGGCGCAGCGAATCCTGCATCACGCTCAGCTCGCGCAGCAGCACGCCGATCTCGTCGCTGCGGTCGACGACGATGTCCTGGCTCAGGTCGCCGCTGGCGATCGTCTGCGCCACCGTGCCGGCCCGCACCATCGGCGCCCGCACCGAGTGCGTGATGCGCCAGGCGATGAAGATGCCCAGAACCACCGCCAGCGCCGTGAGCGTCAGCATCAGCGTCGCCGCATGCGCGGCCTGCTCGCGCTGCTGCGCGGCGAAGGCGTCGGTGTCTTCCGAGATCAACGACACCAGCTTCTCGACCGAGGCCAGGTAGCTGGCCGCCGCCGGGATCAGCGTCTGATCGACCTGCCGCGCGCCGGCTTCCGGATCGGCCTTGATCGCGGCCATCACGCCCTTGCGGATGTCGACGTAGCGTTGCCGCTCCGCGGCAATCACCGGCAGCTGCGCCTTCTGCTCGGTGTCGTCGATGACCTTGTCGAGCTCGGCCTGCAGCTGGTTGATGCGCTCCGTGGTCTTCGTCATCTCGCCGGACAGGAAGCTGCTGAGCCCCTCATGCCCGCCGGACTTGGCCATCGCCAGCACGCGGTTGAGGTTGAGCTCGGTCGCGGCGCGCCAGTTCGTGGCCATCAGCCGGCGCTGCTCCAGCGTGTGCAGCTCGTCGCTGAGCCGCACCATCTCGCGCAGCTTGAACACGCCCACGCCGGTCATCAGCGCCGCCATCGCGAGTACCGCCGCGAACCCGACTTGCAACAAGGTCGTGATCTTCATCCGGCTCAGTGCCTGCAGCATGGCGTACTCCGATATCGATGGTGCAATCGATTATGGGAGTCGCCCACCCCAGCGACAACAGGCGGGAGAACCCGGGTCCCTCGTCCGAGGGGCCGATGGAATAAGGGAACCCGGGCGATCCGCGACCTATCTCACGACAGGTGCCGGGTCATGCGTGGCGCGGACACCAACACGACACAACCCGCTCCGCACGGCTTCATGCGGCTTCGCTCGGCTTGACGCGGCTTGACACGGCATGACGCAGCGCAACACGGCCCGTCACGCCAACCGGAACACCCGCACCAGTTCCGCGAGCTCCTTGGCCTGCTGCTGCAGGCTGTCGGCGGCTGCGCTGCTTTCCTCGACCAGCGCGGCGTTCTGCTGCGTCACCTGGTCCAGCTGCGTGACCGCATGGCCGATCTGCTGGATGCCGCGCGACTGCTCGCCGCTGGCGGAGGCGATCTCGCCGATGAGCACGCTGACCTGCCGCACCTGATCGACGATGCCCTGCATCGCCGCGCCGGCGTCGTCGGCGAGCCCGGAGCCCGACTGCACCTGCTCGACGCTGCGGCCGATCAGCGCCTTGATCTCGCGCGCGGCCTGCGCCGAACGTTGCGCCAGCGCCCGCACCTCCGAGGCGACGACCGCAAAGCCCTTGCCCTGCTCGCCGGCGCGCGCCGCCTCCACCGCCGCGTTCAGTGCGAGGATGTTGGTCTGGAACGCGATGCTGTCGATGACGCCGATGATGTCGGCGATCTGCTTGGACGAGGTGCTGATGTCCTGCATCGTTCGCACCACCTGCTGGACCACGCCGCCGCCCTGGCCCGCGGCCTCGGCGGCGCGCGTGGCCAGCGCGTCGGCCTGGCCGGCGGTCGAGGCGTTGTTCTGCACGGTGCTCGACAGCTCCTCCATCGACGCCGCCGTCTGCTGCAGGTTGCTGGCCTGTTCCTCGGTGCGCTGGCTCAGGTCCAGGCTGCCGGTGGCGATCTCGCTGGAGCCCGTCGCGATGCTCTCGCTGCTGTTGCGCACGCGGCTGACGATGTCGCGCAGCGAGCCGGCCATCGCGCCCAGCGCCGCGATCAGGCGCGCGGCCTCGTCCTGGCCGGGCGTGGCGTCGCGGCTGCGCAGGTCGCCCTGCGCGACCGCCTCGGCGAAGTGGACCGCCTCCTGCATCGGCGCGGTGATGGAGCGCGTCGTGAACACGCCCGCACCCAGCGCGATGACCACCGCCGCCAGCGCGGCGGCCAGGCTCCAGCCGCGCACCGACGCGGCGGTCGATTCGGCGCTGCGGAAGGACTCCGCGCCGACGCGCACCTGCAGCGCGAGCAGGGCGTCGATCGCGGACTTCGCCTGCGCGCCCAGCGTCACGATGCGATCGCCGTAGATCGTCTGCGCCTTGGCCACGTCGCCGGCCTTCACCGCATCGCGCGCCGCCAGCAGGCCCTGCCGCACGTAGTTGCCGCGGACCTCCGCAAAGGCGTCCGCCAACCGCTTTTCCTCATCGGTGAGGTAGGTGGACATGTAGTCCTTCCACAGCCCGGTGATGGTCGCGATGTTGGTCTGCAGTTGCGTGTCCAGCGTCGAGAGCTGGGCCGGGTCGCGGATCATCTCGGTGACCAGGATGCGGTTGCGCAGCATCAGGCTGTCGATGTCGCCGATCTGCTTGAGCGGAATCGTCCGGTCCTCATAGATCGTCTTGAGGTCCGAGAACACGCGGCCGCTGCCCTGGATGCCCAGCGCCGAGACCCCGAGGATCAGCAGCAGCATCAGCCCGAAGGCCAGCGAGAGGCGCTTGCCGGTGGTGAAACGACGCAGGAAGGTCATGGCGGTCTCCAACGGATCTTGTGAACGACGATGCCAGAGCCGATTGCACGATATGTGCCAGCGGCAGGGAAGCCCCGCACTCCGGTGACGACGATCCGCGTGCGCCGTGATGCGCGTCACGACCGGCCGTCGGGCCGCTCCGCGCCCTCCGCGCTGTTCGCGCTGTTCGCGCCGCCCGCGCCATCCGTTCCCGCCGGCGTCGTCCGGCTGCGCCCGGCGGGGGGCAACGCGGCGAAGGACACGCGCCGGCTCCTCTGCTGCGCGGCCTCCACCTCCACCGGCAGCACGCCCATGCGGTACAGCAGATCGACGTCGGGGAGCGGCAGGCCGGACTCCGCGAACATCCTCAGCGCGCGGTCGAATCCGTACCGGGAGTCCCAGTCCGCGCGCAGGCATTTCGCCGCGTGTCCTCGCGCCGCCTGCTGCTTGTCGATGGCTCGAGGCTTCGCATAGAACGCGTCCGGCCACGCCCAGCGCTGCAGGCGTGCCAAGGTGACCAGCGCCTTCGGCGGGCGGGACGGGCGGAAACTGCCGCGTACCGGACAGGCCACGTCCCATTGATCGATGAACAGACGCGTGATCCGTCCCAGGTCGCCATGGTCCAGCCGCGCCGCGCGGCCGTCGGCGGCCAGGCGACGCAGCAGGTCCTGCGCGGCGATCGCGGCCGGCGCGCTCAGCAGCTCCCGCGGCACCATGCACAGCGCCGCGCGCAGCGTGCGTTGCTCGTCGGCGTCCGGCGCGGCCGCGGGCTTCTTTCCGGCGGGGAGCCGCGCCCGCAGGGCGTCCAAGGTCGGGTTGAGCCGTCGCTGCATCTCGCGGAAGGCGGCCGTCTGCGGCAGCTCCAGTTGACAGTCGTCGTCGCACAGGGCCCTGCGCAGGCTCGCCACGACGGCGAGCCGCGCGTCGGGCGCGTGCTCGGGCGGTTCGGCCGGCACCACGGTGCTGGCACCCGGGGTCGTACGCAGCAGCACGGGCACGTCCCCGGCGTTGCGCAGCGGCGGATGAGGCGACGTGGTCTCGAACAGCCGCAGCGCGGTGTCCGGCGGAATGTGGATCGGCTCGCCCCGCGGGTCGATGCCGGCCGCGCTGAGACATTCCGTTCCGGGCATTTCCCGCAGGAAGCGGTTGACCGTGGCCGCGGCGCAGCCCTCGGGCAGGGCGACCATCGGCGGGTCGCGAGGCGCAGGGGGATGAGGATGGGCCGGCTGCATCAGCCCGCGCAGGAAACCGTCCGGCAACTCGTCGACCATCGCCGCGCCCAGGTCGCGCAGGTCCGCGACCATGGTGCCGGCGCCGGTGAGGCGCTGGCGCAGCGGATCGAGGACCGTGCGGTCGCCGCCGCGGGCGACGGTGGACAAGGTCCTCGCGAGGGTGAAGAGGGGGAGCGGTGGCGGCATGCGGCGGACCTCGACGACGGTCCGCCTGAGTGCCGCGACGGCGCACGCGCGGCGCGCCCGGCGCGCGCTCCCGCAGGCGCTTACATGCTGCGCCGGTACTGCCCGCCCACTTCGAACAGGGCCGCGGTGATCTGTCCGAGCGAGCACACCCGCACCGCGTCCATCAGCACGTCGAAGACGTTGCCGTTGTCGATCACGGCCTGCTGCAGCCGCTTGAGCATGGCCGGCGCCTCGCCCGCATGGCGCGCGTGGAAGTCGGCCAGGCGCGTCAGCTGGCCCTGCTTCTCGTCCTCGGTGGAGCGCGCCAGCTCGATGTGCTCCGGCACCGGGTCGCCGTGCGGGTTGCGGAAGGTGTTCACGCCGATGATGGGGTACTCGCCGGTGTGCTTCAGCATCTCGTAGTGCATCGACTCTTCCTGGATCTTGCTGCGCTGGTAGCCCGTCTCCATCGCGCCCAGGACGCCGCCGCGCTCGGCGATGCGCTCGAACTCGGTCAGCACCGCCTCCTCGACCAGCTCGGTGAGCTCGTCGATGATGAACGCGCCCTGGCTGGGGTTCTCGTTCTTGGCCAGGCCCCACTCGCGGTTGATGACCAGCTGGATCGCCATCGCGCGGCGCACCGATTCCTCGGTCGGCGTGGTGATCGCCTCGTCGTAGGCGTTGGTGTGCAGCGAGTTGCAGTTGTCGTAGATCGCGATCAGCGCCTGCAGCGTGGTGCGGATGTCGTTGAAGGCGATCTCCTGCGCGTGCAGCGAGCGGCCCGAAGTCTGGATGTGGTACTTCAGCTTCTGGCTGCGCTCGTTGGCGCCGTACTTGTCGCGCATCGCCACGGCCCAGATGCGGCGCGCGACGCGGCCCAGCACGGTGTACTCCGGGTCCATGCCGTTGCTGAAGAAGAAGCTCAGGTTGGGCGCGAAGTCGTCGATGTGCATGCCGCGCGCCAGATACGCCTCCACGAAGGTGAAGCCGTTGGACAGCGTGAAGGCCAGCTGCGAGATCGGGTTCGCGCCCGCCTCGGCGATGTGATACCCGCTGATCGACACCGAGTAGAAGTTGCGCACGTCGTGGTTGACGAAGTACTGCGCGATGTCGCCCATCACCTTGAGCGAGAACTCGGTCGAGAAGATGCAGGTGTTCTGGCCCTGGTCCTCCTTGAGGATGTCGGCCTGCACCGTGCCGCGCACGTTGGCCAGCACCCAGGCGCGGATCTTGGCGGCCTCGTCGGCGGTCGGCTCGCGGCCGTTGTCGGCCTTGAACTTCGTCAGCTGCTGGTCGATCGCGGTGTTCATGAACATCGCCAGGATCGAGGGCGCGGGGCCGTTGATCGTCATCGACACGGAGGTCGTCGGGTGGCACAGGTCGAAGCCGTCGTACAGGACCTTCATGTCGTCCAGCGACGCGATGCTGACGCCGGAGTTGCCGACCTTGCCATAGATGTCGGGCCGCGGCGCGGGGTCGGCGCCGTAGAGCGTGACCGAGTCGAAGGCCGTCGACAGCCGCTTGGCCGGCAGGCCTTCGGACACCAGCTTGAAGCGCCGGTTGGTGCGGAAGGCGTCGCCCTCGCCGGCGAACATGCGGGTGGGGTCCTCGCCCTCGCGCTTGAACGCGAACACGCCGGCCGTGTACGGGAAGCTGCCCGGCACGTTCTCCAGCATCAGCCACTTGAGCAGCTCGCCCTGGTCCTCGTACGGCGGCAGCACGACCTTGCGGATGCGCGTGCCCGACAGCGAGGTCGACACCAGCGCGGTGCGGATCTCCTTGTCGCGGATCTTCACGACGTACTCGTCGCCGGCGTAGGCCTGCTGCATGTCGGGCCACTGCGCGAGCAGCTGGCGCGCGTCGGCATCGAGCTTCGCCTGACGCGACGTCGAGAGCGTTTCCAGCGAGGCCAGCGACGCGGCGCGTGTCTGCGCATCCCCGCCGGCTTCGGTGCCGCCCAGCATGGCCGCGCTCGCGGTCAGTTGCTGGATCTCGCGGGCCAGGCGCGCCTGCGCGCGGGCCCGCTTCTTGTACGAGCGCACCGTATCGCCGATCTCGGCGAGGTAGCGCGAACGCGCCGGCGGCACGATGGGCGTCTGGTGGGTGCTGAAGCGCGTGGCGGCGACCGGCAGGCGGCCGTCGCGCAGGACCAGTCCAAGCTCGGCCAGACGCGGCTTCAGCGCCTGGTAGAGCGCGGTGACGCCGTCGTCGTTGAAGCGGCTGGCCATGGTGCCGAACACGGGCATCTCGTCGGCCTTCTTCCCCCAGGCCTCCTTGTTGCGCTGCACCTGCTTGGCGACATCGCGCCACGCATCGGCGGCGCCCTTGCGGTCGAACTTGTTGATGGCGACGAACTCGGCGAAGTCCAGCATGTCGATCTTCTCGAGCTGGCTGGCCGCGCCGAACTCCGGCGTCATCACGTACATCGGCACGTCGACGTGCGGGACGATGGCCGCGTCGCCCTGGCCGATGCCGGAGGTCTCGACGATGACCAGGTCGAAGCCGGCGACCTTGGCCGCGGCGATCACGTCGGGCAGCGCCTGCGAGATCTCGGAGCCGAAGTCGCGCGTCGCCAGCGAGCGCATGTAGACGCGTTGACCCGCGGCCCACGGCGCGATCGCGTTCATGCGGATGCGGTCGCCCAGCAGCGCGCCGCCGCTCTTGCGGCGCGACGGGTCGATGGAGATCACGGCGATGCGCAGCGCGTCGTCCTGGTCCAGGCGCAGGCGGCGGATCAGTTCGTCGGTCAGCGAGGACTTGCCCGCGCCGCCGGTGCCGGTGATGCCCAGCACGGGGGTGCGCAGGCCTGTGGCGGCGTCGCGCAGGGCTTGCGTGAACGCGGCATCGACCCGACCGTTCTCCAGCGCCGTGATCGCCTGCGCGAGCGCGCGCCAGGCGCTTTCCGAATGGCCTTGCAGCGCGGCCACGGCCTTGGGCGCGGCGGCGCTGAGGTCCTGGTCGCAGCGCATGACCATCTCGCCGATCATGCCCATCAGGCCCATGCGCTGGCCGTCCTCGGGGCTGAAGATGCGCACGCCCTGGTCGGCCAGGTCGCGGATCTCCGCCGGCACGATCACGCCGCCGCCGCCGCCGAAGACCTGGATCCTGTCGCCGCCGCGCTGGCGCAGCAGCTCGACCATGTACTTGAAGTATTCGACGTGGCCGCCCTGGTAGGAACTGACCGCGATGCCCTGCGCGTCTTCCTGCAGGGCGGCGGTGACGACCTCGTCCACCGAGCGGTTGTGGCCCAGGTGGATGACCTCCGCGCCCATGCTCTGCAGGATGCGCCGCATGATGTTGATCGCCGCGTCGTGCCCGTCGAACAGGCTGGCGGCGGTCACGAAGCGGACCTTCTGGGTGGGGCGGTACTCGGCCAGGGCCTTGTACTCGGCGGACATCTCGGTCATGACGTGGGTCTCCGGCGTGGGGGCGCGGTCGCCTGCGGCAGGCGAGGGTGGTCCCGCCGCGGCGCCTGTCGTGGGTCGACCCTTCTGGGGATCGATCGTGTGCGCTCGATTCTAGGTGCCGGTTGACGTTTACGTAAACGTGAGAAGCCCGCGCTTATCCGCGCGCGAAGGGCGGGAAATCCCTAGGAGTCCTCAGGACGACGAGGCGCCGCGGCGACGGACCAGCGCCCCGAGCGCGCCCAGGCCGGCCAGCATCAAGGCCCAGGTGCCGGGCTCGGGCACCACGGCGGCGGCGGCGAACGACTGCCGGTAGTCCAGTCCGTTGGCGCCGGTGACGGTGTAGTCCGTGACGACTCCGCCGTCGGCGTTCTGCATGCCGGTGACGCCGTCCCAGTACAGGCTGCGGGACAGGTCGATCCAGGTGGTGGCGCTGGCGTTGAAGGGCGCGTTGCTGTCGTCGCTCACGACGGCGGTGAGGGTGGTGGCCGAGATCGCCAGATCGAGGTGGATGGGCTGGCCGAAGACGAACTGGATCGAGAGATCCTGCATCCCCGAGCCCGTATGAGGCGGTTGGGAGATGCTCGACCCGCCGTTGGAGCGGGTCTCCAGCAGGAAGTACTGCAGATGGACCACGTCGTAGTCGACGGGCCAGGGTGGGCCGCCCGGATCGGGCGGAAAGTTCGGCACGCCGTCGGCCTGGAGGAGGACATCTGCCTGCCACACGGTGTCGGCGGAGTAGCGACCGAATTCGCCGGGCGGTTGGCCGAGATGCCCCGAGCCGGCGGTGACGCCGTCGTAGAAGACGCGGAAGTTCATCCAGCCCAGCGTGCCTGCGGTGCAGGTCGGGCAGCTGACGATCAGCGTGTCGCTCAGTGCGCTGGTCACCGTCGCGCGGACATCGACGCCTTGCAGCGCGGTCTGCGTGGACATCGCGGCATCGGCGCGCAGGGCGGCCTGCAGATGGCCGTTGCTGGCGCTGCTCCAGCCGGTCACGCTTCCGGTGTTGAACAGCGCGCCGTCGCGGAACTCGCCCGATTCGTCGAGCAGCAGGCGTTGCCCCGGCGCGGCCGGCCCGCGTTGCTCGCCGGACCGGAATGGCGTCCCCGAGACGCCCAGCTGGTAGCTGTAGCCGGTGGTGAAGTCCGCGGCCATCGCCGGGGACGGGCCGGACGCGCCGGCGATGAGCGCCGTGGCGATGAGCACGGGCCAGGAACGCAGTGTGGAAGTGGACAGGGTCGGCATGACGGGCTCCTCGATATCGACACTCAAGTGGCCGTGGGATCGCGGCCGCGGCGGGCGAAGGCGGCGAGCAGCGCCACGCCGAGGGCCATCAGCACGACGCTGGCCGGCTCCGGGACGGGCGCGGCGAAGGTGCGCGCGTAGTTGATGCCGGCGCTGTTGAGGGCCGTGTACGACAGGAGCCGCTGACCGTCGCTGCCGATCACGTCGTGCAGGCCATCCCAGTAGAGGTCGTCCATGGAGACGGTCGAGAGCGACTGGGCCAGCGTCAGGCCGTTCGCGCCGGCGGTGGTGTCGACGAAGGCGGACACCGAGGCAGACCAGGTCATCTTGATCGGCACGCCGAACAGGAACCCGAAGCGGAACTCGATCTCCGGGTAGCCGTTGGGTCCCAGCTCGGAGGGCAGTCCGGCGACCAGGGCCTGCGTGCGTTCGACGGACGGGTTGGCGCGGTAGTAGGCGGCGAACTGCTGGCCGGGCAAGGGCGTGTTCGGGACCTCGGGACCTTCCAGGATGAGGTTGGTGTTGAAGTAGCTGCGGATCTCCTGCGACGCGTCCGCAGGCGGCGAGCCCAGGAACCCGCCGTTCGCCACCGTGAGGCCGCCGAGGTGCAGGCGGACGGTCATTTCCCCTCTTGATCCTGTCACGCAGGTGGCGCAGCTCACGATGAAGCTGTCCTGCTGGACGGCGAACGCCGTGCCCCAGCCGCGCACGTGGGCCGCGTCGGTGCCGGAGACGAAACTGCCGGCGTCGGCATACAGGCTCATCCGTCCATAGTCGTTGCTGACGCGGGCGTAGGAGGCGGCGATCCCGAAGCTCGCGTCGTCGTTCCGGCTGAGGCCGGCGCGGCTCTCGGTCGAACCCGGGCCGTAGAAGGTCGGTGGCTCGGGGACGACGATCTGGTTGAGTGCGGTGGCGCTGGTATTCGTGCCGGCGACCATGTACGCCTGCGCGTGGGCCGCCGGGGTCATCGCCAGACCCAGGAGCAGGCCGCCGCACAGAGAGAGTCTGCGATGGACGCGGCGCAGACGCGCCTGCGTCGATTCAATGCGAGGAATCCAGTTCATGTTCGCTCCCACGCGCCCCCGGATGGGGCAGGCGGAGCGAACGTACGCCGTTCGCGCGGAGTGTGCGGCCCCCTGAAACGAGGACCGCAGGCACGTCGCGTGCGGCGTGTCGGGACTGCCGATTGCCGTCGCGAGGGCGGATCACGCACGGCACGGAACTTGCGCCGTCACCGCGGTGAAGTCGCCGCAAGCCCCCGTCGCCAGCCCGCTGTCCGCGCATGCCGGACTGCGCGTGCTGTTGATCGACGACGGCGCGCATCGCGTGGACCTGCTGCGCGATGAACTGGTGCGTCAGGGCTGCGAGGTGGTCGGCGTCATCGAGCAGGCGACGCTGATCCACGACTGCGTGCTGCGCCTGCAGCCGGACGTCGTGATCGTCGACGCCGAGTCGCCGACGCGCGACACGCTGGAGAACCTCGCCACGCTGTCGACGAACATGCCGCGTCCCGTCGTGATCTTCGCGGAGGACGAGGACCGCGCGCCGATGCGCCGCGCCATCCAGGCTGGCGTCAGCGCCTATGTGGTGGCCGGGTTGCAGACGCAACGCCTGGCACCGGTGCTGCACGTGGCGATCGCGCGATTCGAGCAGGATCTGGCGCTGCGCGCTGAACTGAGCCAGGCGCAGGCGCAGCTGGCCTCGCGCAAGCTGGTCGACAAGGCCAAGGGGATCCTGATGCGCGAGCAGGGCCTCGACGAGGACCAGGCCTACCAGCGGCTGCGCAAGCTCGCGATGGACCGCGGCGAGGCGATCGGGCAGGTCGCGCGGCGCGTCATCGACGCGCACGAGCTGCTGCGGGGCTGAACGGCCGGACGCACCGCAACGGCGCATCCGTGCCGCGAGACAGTGCATCGCGACGGACGTCGGCCGTCCCCGTCTGCGTGCTGCGCCCTGGGCCGCATCGCATCGACCCCATGGCACGCTTCCTGCAATGCCCTGCTCGTGCCCTCGCAACGGCGTGAGGGTCACATCGAAAGATTTGGGCAAAGGCGTCCGATCGGTTCCGCTTCGACGAAGCGGGACGGTCGCGACGCCTTTTTGTTTTTCCGCTGGAGTTCTTCGTTGGAGATCGGGATGCAACACGGTTCGAAGGAGGGTCTGATGAGCGCTGAACGTCGCAAGCTGCTCGCCACCGGCGCGGCGCTGGGCGGGCTGGCCGCGCTGCCGGGCGGCGGCGCGTACGCGGCCGGCTCCGACAAGCCGGAGAAGGAGGAAGTGCGCATCGGCTTCATCCCGCTGACCGACTGCGCGTCGGTGGTGATGGCCGCCGCGCTCGGCTTCGACAGGAAGTACGGCATCAAGATCATCCCCACCAAGGAAGCCTCCTGGGCCGGCGTGCGCGACAAGCTCGTCAACGGCGAGCTCGACATGGCGCACGTGCTCTACGGCCTGATCTACGGCGTGCAGCTCGGCGTGGCCGGTCCGAAGAAGGACATGGCCGTGCTGATGACCCTCAACAACAACGGCCAGGCGATCACGCTGTCCAAGAAGCTGGCCGAGGCGGGCGCGGTGGACGCGGCTTCGCTGGCCCGGGTGATGAAGAAGGACAAGCGCGACTACACCTTCGCGCAGACCTTCCCGACGGGCACGCACGCGATGTGGCTCTACTACTGGCTGGCCGCCGCGGGCGTGAACCCGATGAAGGACGCCAAGGTCATCACCGTGCCGCCACCCCAGATGGTGGCCAACATGCGCGTGGGCAACATGGACGGCTTCTGCGTCGGCGAGCCCTGGAACCACCGCGCCATCATCGACGGCATCGGCATCACCGCGGCCACCACGCAGGACATCTGGAAGGACCATCCGGAGAAGGTGCTCGGCACCACCGGCGACTTCGTCAAGAAGTACCCCAACACCGCGCGTGCCGTGATCATGGCCGTGCTCGAAGCCGGCCGCTGGATCGACGCCAGCCTGTCCAACAAGCAGAAGATGGCCGAGACCATCGCCGACAAGGCCTACGTCAACACCAGCGTCGACGCCATCAACCAGCGCATCCTGGGCCGCTATCAGAACGGCCTGGGCAAGACCTGGGACGACCCCAACTACATGAAGTTCTTCAACGACGGCCAGGTCAACTTCCCCTGGCTGTCCGACGGCATGTGGTTCCTGACCCAGCACAAGCGCTGGGGCCTGATCAAGGAGCACCCGGACTACCTCGGCGTCGCGCGCCAGGTGAATCAGATCGAGCTCTACAAGCAGGCGGCGTCGGCGCTCGGCGTCTCCGTGCCGAAGGAGACGATGCGCTCGGCGAAGCTGTTCGACGGCGTCGTCTGGGACGCGAAGGATCCTGCGAAGTACGCGGACTCCTTCAAGGTCCGCGCCTGACGAGATCTCTCCCAGTTCCCTTCTGGTCGATGCAGGAGTCCGCCATGGTCAGTGCCGTCTTCCATTCCTCCGACGACGCGTCGGGCGACGCGATGAGCGTCTCCGTCGCCACGCCTTTGCCGCTGGCGCGCGACGCGGCCAACGAGCCGGTCGCCACGCCGGCACCCGTCGCGCGGCCGCCGCGCGCCGGCGTCGACTGGCGCGCCGTGTGGATGCGCGTGCTGCCGCCGGTGTGCGGCCTGGGCCTGCTGTGGCTGGTCTGGTACGTTGCCACACTGAAGGGCGGCGAGTTCCCCACGCCGGGCGCGACCTGGGATGCCGCGGTCAAGTTGTTCGCCGATCCGTTCTATCGCAACGGGCCCAACGACCAGGGCATCGGCTGGAACATCCTGAACTCGCTGCAGCGGGTGGCGCTGGGCTTCGGCCTCGCGGCGGCGGTGGGCATCCCGCTGGGCTTCATCATCGGCCGCTTCGAATTCGCGAGCCGCATGCTGTCGCCGCTGATCAGCCTGCTCAAGCCGGTGTCGCCGCTGGCGTGGCTGCCCATCGGCCTGCTGGTGTTCAAGAGCGCCAACCCGGCGGCGATCTGGACCATCTTCATCTGCTCGATCTGGCCGATGGTCGTCAACACCGCGGTCGGCGTGCAGCGCGTGCCGCAGGACTACCTCAACGTCGCGCGCGTGCTGCGCCTCTCCGAGTGGAAGCTGGTGACGCGCATCCTCTTCCCCGCCGTGCTGCCCTACATGCTGACCGGTGTGCGCCTGTCTGTCGGCACCGCCTGGCTGGTGATCGTCGCGGCCGAGATGCTGACCGGCGGCGTCGGCATCGGCTTCTGGGTCTGGGACGAGTGGAACAACCTCAACGTGCAGCACATCCTCATCGCGATCTTCGTGATCGGGATCGTGGGGCTGATGCTGGAGTGGCTGCTGATGGCGCTGGCCAAGCGCTTCTCTTTCGATGACTAGGACCACCCCCTACCGGCTTCGCCGGCCCCCTCAAGGGGGCGAGCCCGGTGGCCTGGCAAAGCCAGCGCCACGGGCTCCGCTAGAAATGTCGGCCCATTCCTGGGCCTCCTGATTCAAGGAGATTCTCATGAGCACTCCCTTCATCCGCGTGCAGCAGGCCGAGATGGTCTTCGCGAGCCGCAAGGGCCGGTTCCACGCGCTGCGCGAGATCGACCTCGACATCGCCAAGGGCGAGTTCGTGACGCTGATCGGCCATTCGGGCTGCGGCAAGTCGACGCTCCTGAACCTGATCGCCGGGCTGCTGCGACCCACCGACGGCGGCCTGCTCTGCGACGGTCGCGAGATCGCCGGACCGGGGCCGGAGCGCGCGGTGGTGTTCCAGAACCACTCGCTGCTGCCGTGGCTGACCTGCTTCGACAACGTGCTGCTGGCGGTGGAATCGGTGTTCGGCGGGCGTGAGCTGCGGCCTCGTCTGATGGCGCGGACCGAGGAGGCCCTGCACCTCGTCGGCATGAGCCATGCGATGTTCAAGCGGCCGCATGAGATTTCCGGCGGCATGAAGCAGCGCGTCGGCATCGCGCGGGCACTGGCGATGGAGCCCAAGGTGCTGCTGATGGACGAGCCCTTCGGCGCGCTGGATGCGCTGACGCGGGCGCATCTGCAGGACGAGCTGCTGAAGATCGTCGCGGCGACGCACAGCACGGTGGTCATGGTCACGCACGACGTGGACGAGGCGGTGCTGCTGTCCGACCGCATCGTGATGATGACCAACGGCCCGGCGGCCACGATCGGCGAGATCCTGCCCGTCACGCTGGCGCGCCCACGCGACCGCGTCGCGCTGGCCGAGGATCCGACCTACGTGCATGCGCGCAAGGCGGTGATCGACTTCCTCTACACGCGGCATCGACACGTGGAGCCGCGTGCCGCTTGACTGCTTGAGGCAGCTGGCCCTCACCCCCGCCCTCTCCCGCAAGCGGGAGAGGGAGTGAGAACGCACTGAGCCATTCTGAGCAGGAGCACTGGGGTGGCTCCCTCTCCCGCACCGCGGGAGAGGGTGGGGGTGAGGGCCAGCGGCCGTGGAAGTGCGGAAGCCCTCAACCCAGGATGATCTGCAGACTCTGTTGGTAATGCACCGTGAGCAGTTCCAGCCGATCGAGCATCACCTCGCTGCTCCGCGCCAGTCCTTCGGCCGCTTCGCGGCCATGGGCGTCGCGCACGCTGCGCATCAGCCGCAGCCATTCGGCGCCGACCTCGGCGAGCAGCGCGCGGATCGCGTCGCTCGACAGCGGGGAGGACTCCAGCTCCGCCAGTCCCGCGGCGAAGCGATCGAGGCTGTCGAGCAGCTCGGCCGGCGTGCGGCCCGGCAGGAGGTCGACGAGCAACGCCTCCTTCGCCAGTTGCTGGCTCAGCATGCGCTGCCGTCCGCAGACGTTGACGACGTGCAGCGGCTTGCCGCCGCCTGAGGCGGCGAGCGCCGTCGCCAGCGCGTCGGAGTGCGTCAGCAGATCCTGCGCGGCCGCATCGGCGGCGGCGAGCGCTTCGGTCGCGGGCTTGCCGACCAGCAAGGGCTCCAGCCGATGCCAGGCGTCGATCACGGGATCGACGAGCTGGACCGGTGCACCGGTCGACGGCGGCAGGCCTGTCACCAGCGCGGGTAGCCGCGCCAGGTTGGCGTTCACACGGACGCAGGACTCATCCTGCAACGCTTTTGCGCGTTTGACCTCGATGCCCGCGGCGCGCTGTGCCATCAGCTTCACCAGCCGCTGGCTGAGCATGCGCTGCTGGCCCGCGAGGTTCACCGCTTCGGCCAGTTGCGCCGACTGCACGACCGACCGCGCCACCTCACCCAACCGCAGGTGCGCGTGCATGGCCGCCTCGCGAAGCAGGCGGAAGGCGCCGTCTTCATCGAGATCGCGGGCCGACATCAGCAGTCCCTTCGCGCGATCGGTCCACTTGCGGTCGTCCAGTTGGGCCCGCAGCGCCGAGAAGCGGTTGAATGAGCCGATGGCCCAGCGCAGCTGGCGACGTAGCGTCGCGGGTTCGGGCATCGATTCGAGCAGCACCTGCACGCCGAGCGCCATCGCGCGCTGCTGGAAGTCGGCGGGCAGGCGGTCGACGTGCGGCGCCACGCAGACGCCCGGCAGGTTCAACGAGGCCGCTTCGAGCGCGTCCAGCCAATCGGAGGCGTTCGCAAGCGATGCGTCGCCGAGGTCGAGCACGAACGCCTCGACGTCCCGTTCCTGTGCGGTGTGCACCAAGCTGTCGCGTTCCGGGTGGTGCACGGCCGCCGCAATCCAGTGCGTGGCGGGGTTGCCGGCCAGCGCATCGGCGCCTAGCAGGAGCACCCGAAGCGGCAATTTCGCGTCGTCGTCGGGATTGGAACCGGGCGGTGCTTGGTGTTCGGACATGGCCTCGGGCAGGTTCTGGAACCAGGGCGTGACAGAGGAGGAATGCAGCCAGCGACGGAGGTGCGTCGCAACGCCGACGAAGCGCCGCAGCATAAGCCTGCGGCGCTCCGGTGTTGAAGAAATCCCGAGCGTGACGCTCGCTGGCATGCGACTTGCGAAGTCTCCGGCGTGGCGCAACGACGCGCCGCACCCTCGCGGGGCTCCGGCTCCGCGGTCTTCGCGCCGGATCGTTCGCGATCCGATGCCTCATCCGTCAGAAGGCCTCGCCGAGCCCCGTGCTCGACGCGGCCTTTTTTCGTTTCCAGCCACCCACAGCGAACCCGCCATGTTCCGCACCTTCCTGCGCTCCGGCCACGCCCCGACTCTCGGCGCGGCGTTCCTGTACTTCGCCTGCTCCTGCTGCATCTGGGTGCTCAACGGCGCGCTCGCGCCCTTCATCAGCGAGGCCTACCAGCTCACCGCCGCGCAGAAGGGGCTGATGCTGTCCATCCCCATCATGGCCGGCGCGCTGATGCGTTTCCCGCTGGGCGTGCTGTCGCAGTACATCGGGCGCAAGAACGCGACGTTGGTGGAGATGGCGCTGATCGCCGTCGCCATGAGCTACGGCTACTTCCAGGTCGAGAGCTACGGCGACCTGCTCGCGATGGGCGTGCTGCTGGGCATCGCCGGCGCGAGCTTCGGCGTGGCGATGTCGCTGGGCTCGGGCTGGTACCCGCCGAAGTACAAGGGCCTGGCGATGGGCCTGGTCGGCGCGGGCAACGTGGGCACGGCGGTGTCGGTGCTGGTCGCCCCGCCGCTGGCGCAGTGGCTGGGCTGGCAGAGCGTCTACGCGATCGCCGCCGCCGCGATCGCGGTGCCGATGCTCGTGATGGTGGTCTTCGCGAAGGAGCCGCCCGACGTCGACGACCACGCCGGTCTGCGCGATCACGTCGCCTGCCTGTTCGAGAAGGACGGCTGGGCCTTCAGCCTGCTGTACGCGGTGACCTTCGGCGGCTTCATCGGCCTCACGACCTTCCTGCCCACCTACTACCACGACCAGTTCGGCGTCTCCAAGGTGGCGGCCGGTCAACTGACGATGCTCGCGGCCTTCATGGGCGCGGCGGTGCGCGTCGCCGGCGGCGCGCTCTCGGACCGCTGGGGCGGCATCAACGCGCTGACGGTGGTGCTGGCCGTGGTGACGTTGTCGCTGATGCTGGTCGGACTCGCTGACGGCTCGCTGGTGCTGACGACGGTGCTGCTGGTCGTTTGCTTCGGCGCGCTGGGCGCGGGCAACGGCGCGTTGTTCCAGCTTGTGCCGCTGCGCTGGCCCGCAGCCACCGCGGTGGCCGGTTCGATGATCGGCGAGATCGGCGCCCTCGGCGGCGGCGCGGTCCCCAACCTGATGGGCCTGTCCAAGCAGTGGGCCGGCACCTACGCGTGGGGCTTCGCGGCCTTCGCCGTGTTCTCGCTCGCGATGCTCGGCCTGCTGCGCGTGATGCAGGCCCGCTGGACCCGCACCTGGGTCGGCGCCGGCGGCCGCGCGCATCCCTCCGAGTCCACCACCACTCCAACCCCTGCTACCGCTGCCACCGCCGCGCGGGCACCCCTCTCACTCCCTCTCCCGCTTGCGGGAGAGGGCAGGGGTGAGGGCCGGGCTCTTCCGAACGCCACCTTCCGCATGGAGCGCTCCGCATGAACGCCACCACCGAACTCGCGCCTCTGAATTCCCCCGCCGGAGCTCCCGCCATGAAGAAGATGAAGCTTGTGATGATCGGCAACGGCATGGCCGGCGTGCGCACGCTGGAGGAGTTGCTGAAGATCTCCCCCGATCTTTACGACATCACCGTCTTCGGTGCCGAATCGCATCCCAACTACAACCGCATCCTGCTGAGCCCGGTGCTGGCCGGCGAGCAGACGCTGGACGAGATCATCCTGAATCCGCTGTCCTGGTACGAGGACAACGGCATCACGCTGCACCTGGGCAAGACGGTGAAGACCATCGACCGCATCAAGCGCAAGGTGGTCGCGGACGACGGCACCGAGGCCGAGTACGACCGGCTGCTGATCGCCACCGGCTCGAATCCCTTCATCCTGCCGGTGCCCGGCAAGGACCTCGACGGCGTGATCGGCTATCGCGACATCACCGACACCAACACCATGATCGAGGCGGCGACCAAGTACCGCCACGCCGTGGTCATCGGCGGCGGCCTGCTCGGCCTGGAAGCGGCGAACGGACTGATGCTGCGCGGCATGCAGGTCACGGTGATCCACATCGCCGGCTGGCTGATGGAGCGCCAGCTCGACGACCAGGCCGGCGACCTGCTGCGCAAGTCGCTGCAGGAGCGCGGCCTGCGCTTCCGCATGGGCGCGCAGACGGAGGCGCTGATCGGCGACAAGGACGGCCGCGTGATGGCGGTGCGCTTCAAGGACGGCGAAGAGATCCCCGCCGACCTCGTCGTGATGGCCGCCGGCATCCGCCCCAACACCGCGCTCGCCGAGAGCGCCGGCATCCACTGCCATCGCGGCATTGTCGTCACCGACACGCTGCAGACGGTCACCGACCCGCGCGTCTACGCCGTCGGCGAATGCGCCGCGCACCGCGGCATCGCCTACGGCCTGGTCGCGCCGCTGTTCGAGCAGGGCAAGGTCTGCGCGAACCACCTGGCGCAGTTCGGCATCGGCCGCTACCTCGGCAGCCAGACCAGCACCAAGCTGAAGGTGACCGGCATCGACCTGTTCTCCGCCGGCGACTTCATGGGCGGCGAGGGCACCGAGGAGATCGTGATGAGCGATCCCTTCGCCGGCGTCTACAAGAAGCTCGTGATCAAGGAGGACCAGCTCGTCGGCGCCTGCCTGTACGGCGACACCGTCGACGGCAGCTGGTATTTCAAGCTGCTGCGCGAGGGCCGCAAGATCGGCGACATCCGCGACAAGCTGATGTTCGGCGAGAGCAACATCGGCGACGTCGGCCACCAGGGCCACAACAAGGCCGCGGCGATGGCCGACAGCGACGAGGTCTGCGGCTGCAACGGCGTCACCAAGGGCGCCGTGTGCAAGGCGATCAAGGAGAAGGGCCTGTTCACGCTGGAGGAGGTGCGCAAGCACACCAAGGCCAGCGCGAGCTGCGGGTCCTGCACCGGCCTGGTCGAGCAGCTGCTGATGTTCACCGCCGGCGGCGACTACTCCTCGGCGCCGAAGAAGAAGGCGATCTGCGGCTGCACCGACCTGAGCCACCAGGAGGTGCGCGACGCCATCTTCAAGGACCATCTGATCAAGCTGGGCGACGTCTACGCGCGCCTGAACTGGAAGACGCCCGACGGCTGCGCGACCTGCCGGCCGGCGCTCAACTACTACCTGCTGTCGTCGTGGCCCAAGGAGGCCGTGGACGATCCGCAGTCGCGCTACATCAACGAGCGCAGTCACGCGAATATCCAGAAGGACGGGACCTACTCGGTGATCCCGCGGATGTGGGGCGGGGAGACAACCGCCGATGAGCTGCGTCGGATCGCCGACGCCGTCGACAAGTACAAGATCCCGACCGTCAAGGTGACGGGCGGCCAGCGCATCGACCTGCTGGGCGTCCGCAAAGAGGATCTGGTCGACGTCTGGCGCGACATCGGGATGCCCAGCGGACACGCCTACGCGAAGGCGCTGCGCACGGTGAAGACCTGCGTCGGCTCCGAGTGGTGCCGCATGGGCACGCAGGACAGCACGCAGATGGGCAAGGACCTGGAGCGCGCGATGTGGCGGATGTATGCGCCGCACAAGGTGAAGTTCGCCGTCAGCGGCTGCCCGCGCAACTGCGCCGAGGCCGGCATCAAGGACGTCGGCATCATCGGCGTGGACTCGGGCTGGGAGATGTACGTCGCGGGCAACGGCGGCATCAAGACGGAGGTGGCGCACTTCCTCGTCAAGCTCAAGACCTCGGAGGAGGTCATGGAATACACCGGCGCGTTCATGCAGCTCTATCGCAAGGAGGGCTGGTACCTCGAGCGCACCGTGCACTACGTGAGCCGTGTGGGCCTGGACCACGTGAAGCGCCGCATCCTCGATGACCACGAGGGGCGCAAGGCGCTGTGGGCCGAACTGCAGTTCGCGCTCGACGGCGAGCCGGATCCGTGGTTCGAGTTCGCGAAGGCGCAGGTCGACGTGCGGCAGTTCGAGCCGGTCGCCACCGTCCAAGTCATCGCCGACGCCCCCTCTGGCGCCATCGGTCAAACCACCGTTCAAGCGTGAGGAGCACCCCATGACGAACTGGATCTCCGTCTGCACCGTGGCCGACATCCCCGTGCTGGGCTCGCGACGCGTCGCCCGTGCGAAGGGACCGCAGGTGGCGCTGTTCCGCACCGCCGATGACCGCGTCCATGCGCTGCTCGATCGCTGTCCTCACAAGGCGGGTCCGCTCAGCCAGGGCATCGTGTTCGGCAACGCGGTCGCATGCCCGCTGCACAACTGGACCATCGCGCTGGAGAACGGCTGCGCCCGCGAGCCCGATGAGGGCCGCACCCCGGTGTTCCAGGTGAAGGTCGAGGACGGCGTCGTGCTGCTCGACCGCGATGAACTCGACACCGTCGGGATCGATCTGCCGGCGGTGAAGGCCGGTCCCTGCACGCGCGTGGCCTGCTGAGCAGCGCCGACGTGGTCGCCGAGCCGCTGTCATCGATGAACCCGGATATCCGCACCACGCCCATCACGCGCACCACGCGCTCGACCTGCCCGTACTGCGGCGTGGGCTGCGGCGTGCTGATCGATGTGGCCGGCGAAGGCGCGCAGGCGGAGATCGTCGGTGTGCGCGGCGATCCCGACCATCCGGCCAACTTCGGTCGGCTTTGCACCAAGGGATCGACCCTGCACCTGACCGCGACGCCGGTGGTGCGCGCGCAGCAGCGGCTGCTGCAGCCGGCGTGGCGGGAGACGCGCGATGCGCCGCTCCAGCCCATGGCGTGGGACACGACGACGCAGCGCCTCGCCGACCGGTTGCTGGCGATCCGCGCCGAGCACGGTCCCGATGCGATCGGGTTCTACATCTCGGGGCAGTTGCTGACCGAGGACTACCACGCGTTCAACAAGCTGGCGCGCGGGCTGATCGGCACCAACAACATCGACAGCAACTCACGCCTGTGCATGAGCTCGGCGGTCGTGGGCTACAAGCAGTCGCTGGGCGCGGATGCGCCGCCGACCTGCTACGAGGACCTGGAACAGACCGACTGTCTGTTCATCGCCGGCGCCAACACCGCGTGGGCGCATCCGATCCTGTTCCGCCGCATCGAGGCGGCTCGCGCCGCGCGGCCGGGGATGAAGATCATCGTGGTCGATCCCCGTCGCACCGAGACGGCCGAGTTTGCCGACCTGCATCTGGCCTTGAAGCCCGGCAGCGACGTCGCGCTGTTCCACGGCATGCTGCATGCGGCGATCTGGGAAGGCTGGATCGATGCCGCGTTCATCGCGCAGCACACGAGCGGCTTCGACGCGCTGAAGGCGCTGGTGCGCACGATGACGCCGGCTGAATCGGCGCGACTGACCGGGTTGAAGGAAGCGGACATCCTGCAGGCGGCGCAATGGTTCGCGCAGTCGCCGTCGGCCTTGTCGCTGTATTGCATGGGGCTGAACCAGAGCAGCAGCGGCGCGGCGAAGAACACGGCGCTGATCAACCTGCATCTCGCGACGGGGCAGATCGGTCGCGCTGGCGCGGGGCCGTTCTCGCTGACGGGCCAACCCAATGCCATGGGTGGCCGCGAGAGCGGCGGCATGGCCACGTTGCTGCCCGGCCATCGTGACCCGGGCAACGCGGCGCATCGCGCGGAGATCGCTGCCATCTGGGGCGTGCAAGCGTTGCCGGAGCGGCCGGGCAAGACGGCGGTCGAGCTGTTCCAGGCGGCCGCGCGCGGCGAGGTGAAGGCGCTGTGGATCGCCTGCACGAACCCGGCGCAGTCGATGCCTGATCAGGCCTTGGTGCGTGCGGCGCTGGAGCGTTGTGAGCTGGTGATCCTCCAGGAGGCCTTCGCGGGCACGGCGACGGCGGCGTTCGCCGACGTGGTGCTGCCGGCGGCGACCTGGGCGGAGAAGGAAGGCACCGTCACCAACAGCGAGCGGCGCATCAGCCGCGTGCGCGCGGCATTGCCGCCGGCCGGCGAGTCCCGGGCGGACTGGCGCATCGTGCGCGACGTGGCGCATCGCATCGAAGCGGCGCTTCGGCCGATGGAACCGTCGCTCTTCGCGTGGGATCGCGAGGAACAAGTCTGGCTGGAGCATCGCGAGGCCACGCTCGGCCGGGATCTGGACATCGGCGGCCTGAGCTATCCGATGCTGGAGGAGGCGCCGCGGCAGTGGCCATGGCCCGCCGGCGCGAGCCAGGCCAAGGCGAGGCTCTACGAGGATGGCGAGTTCGCTCATGCGGATGGGCGGGCCCGCTTCATGACGAAGCCTTTCGCGTCGACCGCGGAGGTGCAGGACGCGAAGTTTCCGCTGGCGCTGAATACCGGCCGCCTGCGCGACCAGTGGCACGGCATGAGCCGCAGCGGCACCGTCGCGAAGCTCTTCGCCGGCGAGCCGGGGCCGGCGGTGACCCTGCATCCGCAGGACATGGACCGTCGAGGACTGAAGGCGGGGTCGCTGGTCCGTGTGCGTTCGCGGCGCGGTGAGGTGATCGTGCCGCTGCGCGCGGACGACAGCGTCGGCGCGCAGCAGGCCTGGCTGCCGATGCACTGGGGCAGCGAGTTCCTCGGCGGGCGCGGCCTGTCGGGCATCAACGCGCTGACGCAGCCTGCCTACTGCCCGGACTCGCGGCAGCCGGAACTGAAGTTCACCGCCGTGGCCGTCGAAGCCGTCGACCTGCCGTGGCGGATCTTCGGTGCCGCGTGGATCGCGCCCGGCGAAGGCGCAGCATTGCGGAGCCAACTCCGCGCGTTGATGGCGGAGGCGGACTACGCCTGCTGCCTGCCGGGGCCGGCGCAGGAGACATTGGAAGGGTGGAGTCTGGAACTGGCGTTTGCGGAGCCGCCGCCGGCGCCCGTCGTGCAGGCGCTGGCGGCGGTGCTCCAGCTCAATGGCGTCGGCGTGTTGCGTTATGCCGATGGACGTCGCGGACGCAGTCGCTCCTTGCGACTCGACGGCGAAGGCGCGGCGGCGAGGCTGCAAGCCTTGATGCGCGTCGGCGAGGGCAGCGAGGCCGAGTGGCTCGATGCGCTCTGGCGCGAGCGCGCACCGGTCGCCCCGTTCGGACGCCGCCTGCTTGCACCCGACGCGGAGCAGCCCGCGACAACGTCCAGTCCGCAGATCTGCAACTGCTTCAACGTGCGCGAGGACGCGATCGCTGCGTGCCTCCGCCGCCAGCCGGATGGCGCGCCCGAGGCTCGCCTCGCCGCACTGCAAGGCGAACTGCGCTGCGGCACGCAGTGCGGCTCCTGCCTGCCGGCACTGAGGCGCCTCGTGCACACCTCGGCGCCGAAGAAATCGTCTGTCTCGCATGAACTGAAGGAACCGACATGAGCCCGCTCGACGCCAGCCCAATCGCCAGCCAGACTGCCCGCCCGCTGTCTGTGTCCCTCGTCGGCGCGGGGCCGGGCGATCCGGAGCTGCTCACGGTCAAGGCGCTGAAGCGTCTGCAGCAGGCGGAGGTCGTGCTGACGGACGACCTCGTCGACACGCGCGTGCTGGCCTGCCTGCCGGCGACCGCGCGCGTGCTGCGCGTGGGCAAGCGCGGCGGCTGCGTGTCGACGGAGCAGCGCTTCATCCACGAGCTGATGATTCGAGAAGCCAGGTCCGGCGCACGCGTCGTCCGGCTCAAGGGCGGCGATCCGTTCGTGTTCGGTCGCGGCGGCGAGGAGGTCGACGCGCTGCGCGAGGCCGGGATCGAGGTCGAGGTGATCAATGGGCTGTCCGCAGGCCTCGCGGCGCCGGCGTCGGTCGGCGTGCCGGTGACGGACCGGCGCTGCACGCCGGGCGTGGCCTTCGTGACCGGCCACAACGGCGAGCACGGCATCGCGCCGGATTGGGAGGCGCTGGCGCGCAGCCGGCTCACCCTCGTCGTCTACATGGGGCTGACGCGGGCCGCGGTGATCGCGCAGTCGTTGCAGGACGGCGGACTGGCCGCGGAGACGCCGGCGGTCATCGTGAGCGCGGCCCACACGCCGCGTCAGCGCGAGTGCTTCACGACGCTCGCGGACCTGCCCGCCGCGATCGAGCGCGAAGGACTGCCGAGCCCGGCGCTGCTGGTCATCGGCGAGGTGGTGGCGTTGTCACCGCAATGGCGGGCGGATGTGGGTCTCGATGCGGCGATGAGCGCGAAGCCCGTGGCGACCGGGAAGGTCGACGTGCCGACGATGGCCGATGATCTCGAGGACTCACGCGTCGCGGCGCGCTTCCAGGCTGCGTAGTCTGAGCATGATCAGCATGCCGACGGTGAGCACGGCGGCAGTCAACCACAACGATGCGCGGTAGCTGCCGCTGGCTTGCGCCATCGCGCCGGCGAGCGCGGGCGCTGTGACTTGCGCGACGCCGTAGCTCAGCGTGAGGCGCGCCATCGCTTTGCCCGGATTGCCGGGCGAGCGCCGCCCCACGAGCGCGAGAGTGAGGCTCACGAGGCCGATGAAGGTCGCGCCGTAGAGCAGGGCGCCGGTGAGCGCGGCGGCGAGGCTCCCTGACAGCATCGGCAGCACGACGGAAACGATCTGCAGCGCGAAGGCGGCGAGCAACGCGTTGAGGTCGCCGAAGCGGCGCGCGACGCGATCCCACAGGAACACGGCCGGGGTGGCCGAGAGACCGACGAGCAGCCAGGCCCACGGCCCCTGGCCGTGGAGCAACGGCTGGCGCTCGACGATGGTGACGATGAAGGTGGCGCTGATGACGAAGCCCCAGCCGGCGCAGAAGTAGCCGGCGATCATCCAGCGCATCCATCGGGTGCTGGGCGCGCCGGCGCCGAGCGCGGCGGTGGCGGGCGGCGGCACCGGTGGACGCCACCACCACGTGATCGCGAGCAGCGGGACGCCGATGACGACGAAACCCCACCAGTGTCCGGCCCAGTCAAGCGCGAGCCGGTCCATCGCCATCGCGCCGATGGCGGAGACGACGATGCCCAGGCCGAGTCCCATGAAGTGGACGCCGAGTTCCGGACGTCTGCCCGCACGCATCAGGAAGCCCAGCACGAGGCCGGAGCCGAGCAGCATGCCGGCGGCGCCGCTGAGTCCGCCGAGGTAGCGCGAGACGGCCCACAGCGCGAGGTTGGGCGCGAGCGGCATCATCGCGGTGGCAATGAGCCCGAGCAGCATGCCCCAGAAGTAGAGCCGCGATCGCCAGCGCGGATCGTCGATGAGCGCGGCGAGGAGGGCCCCGCTCATGTAGCCGGCGTAGTTGACGGCGGCGAGCGTGCCGCCCATCGCGTCGCCGAGCCCGGCTTGATGCTGCATCAGCGGCAGCACCGGTGTGTAGGCGAAGCGCGCCAGGCCGATGCTCAGGATCAGGCCGGCGATGCCGCCGGCGGAGACTTGCCAGGGATGGAGCGAGTCGGCGCTGCGCATCGCTCAGGCGGCCAGCGCGTCGATTTCCTCTACCAATTGATCACCGTGCGCCTGCAGGATGACCTCGATGTCGTACTGCGCCTGGAGGTTGAGCCAGAACCGCGGATCCACGCCGAAAGCGAGTCCGAGTCGGACCGCGGTGTCGGCCGAGATCGAGCGTTCGCCTGCACAGATTTCATCGATGCGACGCTGCCGCACGCCGAGCGCCTTGGCGACGCGATAGCGGGTGAGGCCAAGCGGTTCAATGAACTCGGACGAAAGAAGGATTCCTGGATGGACCGGGTCGAGCCGGCGCCCGGTCGCAATGTCGTTGTAGTCGATGCGATCCAGCCGGCTGCGTGGAATGTTCATGAAATCGCTCCTTCAATGCTCGCGAAAGCGGCGAGGGATATCGCGTCGTTCGTGGATGACCCGCACCACATGCACTGCATTCTGGCGGTCGAGATAGAAGACCAAGTGGGGGAACTTCGTCAGCCGCCACGTGCGCATGTCGGTGACCTGCAAGAGAGGGCGATATCGCGGAGAACCAGTTCCCGGCGCGCGCGAAATGTGTCGAAGGGCGCGCGTCACCTCCGAATGAAGTGCTTCGACAGGAAGCGTCCCCCCTTCGTCCTGGTAGTACCGGCGGATCTCATCGAGATCGCGGGCCGCTCGGGGGAGAAGAAACAGGCGCTTTCCGATCATTGCCCGGACTCCCACTTCTTGGCTTCCTCGTCGAGGATCTTGCCGAGATCGAGGTAGCCGGACATATCGAGTTCCACTGGCTTTCCGGAGCGGATGCCTTCCAGAATCATGTCGCGCATGTACTTGCGATCGCGCTCCTTGTCGATGAGGTCGAGCAGGTATTCCGTCGTCGACTCGAACCCTTCGCGTTGCGACTCCTCCTGAACGAACTGCTCCTGTTCGGCGGAGAGAGTCAGGGTGCGGGTGTGCATGAAGGGAACCGAGTTGAGGGGAAGGGAAGAGAGCGTACGCGGGTGATACTGACCGTGAGACATCGGGGGCTCTTGGAGTGACGAAGGCGGTCAGCCTACGCTCGGGCAGGACGTCCAAAATCCATTCCCAAAGCAAAACGACCTCTATTCAAGAGGTCGTTGCGCTAGATCAAAAAGTTTCCCAATCGCCGTCGGGTGCCGCTGTTGCGCTGGGGCCCGATGGGGTTGGCGCCGCCGGTTTTGGTGTATGTGTCACGGCAGACGCTTTCGGCGCCGGCGCCTTGGCGACAGGTCTTGCCACCGGCTTGGTCGTGGTCGCCTTGGTGGTGGTCTTCGAAACCAGCGGCTTGGCCATCGGGGTCTTCGCCGCGACCGGCGTTGCCGCAGGGCGAGGCGCCGCAGCCGGCTTCGCGACCGGCGCGGACGCACGTGCGATCGGCGCGGGTGCCGCGACGACGTTCATCGCATCACCCGGCTTCGGCTTGGGATCGCTGACCTTGAAGTGCCCCACCAGCGCGGTGAGCTTGCGCGCCTGCTCACTGAGCGACTCGGCGGCCGCCGCGGATTCCTCGACCAGCGCGGCGTTCTGCTGCGTCATCTGGTCCAACTGCGCCACCGACCCGTTGACCGTGCCGATGCCCTGGCTCTGCTCCACCGTGCTCGCGCTGATCTCGCCGATGATGTCCGACACGCGCTGCACGCTGGCGACGATCTCGTTCATCGTCGCGCCGGCGTCGCGCACCTGCTGCGAGCCGACTTCCACCTTGGTCACGCTGTCGCCGATCAGCGCCTTGATCTCGCGCGCCGCGCCGGCGCTGCGCTGCGCCAGCGCCCGCACCTCGGACGCCACCACCGCGAAGCCCTTGCCGTGCTCGCCCGCACGCGCCGCCTCGACCGCGGCGTTCAGCGCCAGGATGTTGGTCTGGAACGCGATCCCGTCGATGGTCCCGATGATGTCGTTGATCTTCTTGGCCGACGCATCGATCTGCGCCATCGTGCCCACCACGTCGCCCACCGCCGCGCCGCCGCGCCCGGCCACCTCGGCCGCGCTGCCGGCCAGCTGGTTGGCGGTGCGCGCGCTCTCCGCGCTCTGCTGCACGGTGCCGGTCAGCTGCGACAGCGACGAGGCCGCCTGCTGCAGGTTGGACGCCGTCTGCTCGGTGCGCTGGCTCAGGTCCTGGTTGCCGCTGGCGATCTCCTGGCTCGCGGTCTGCATGCCGTCGGCGGTCGCGCGCACCTCGCGGATGACCTTGCGCAGCGCACTCTTCATCGCCGCCAGCGCGCGTTGCACGTCGCCGATCTCGTCCTCGCGGTACTCGCGCTCGACGTGGAACAGGTCGCCCTCGCCGATGCGCTCGGCTTCTGCCATCAGCGACTTCAGCGGCGCGGAGATGGTCCGCACGAAATAGGCCGTGGCCAGCGCCAGCAGGCCGACGATCACCGTCATCAGCGCCGCCACGCCCCACACGGTGCGCATGCGCTCGGCGCCGGCGGCCTCGCGCAGCGCCGCGGAGCGCTTCTGCTGCAGCACGACGAAGTCCTGCTGCGCGGCCAGGTACTGCTCGATCGCGGGCACGACCTTCTGCTTGAGCGCCTGGTGCGAGCCGTCGTTGTCGCCGCCGGCCTTGAGCTTGTTGGCCTCGTTGCGCACGGCGATGTAGGCCTGGCGCCGCTCGGCGATCTTCGCCATCGCGGCCTTGTCCTCGTCGCCTTCGGCCAGGCCTTCGAGCTGCTTCTGGATGTCGTTGATCGATTCGCTGGTGCGGGCGATGTCGCCCTTCATCGAGTCCGCGACGGCGTTGTCGTTCGCCGCGAGGCCGGCCTGCACGCGACTCGCGTTGGCCTCGGTCAGGCCGCGCCAGCGCAGCGCGAGCTCGAAGCGCTGCTGCTGCTTCTCCTGTGTCACCTGGGCGACTTCCAGCAGGGCGCGCGTCCGGGAGGCGGCTCCCAGCGACATGACCACCGTCACGACGGACATGACGGCGACGGGGATCCACAGTCGCGTGGCGATGGAGAACTTCATCGGTCCTGAGCCTTGTTGTTGTGTCGACGGCGTCGCCCCGGGGTGGTGCGACCGGCCTCGATTCAATCCTAAATCGGCCGTCCGGTGCACCGGCTTGAGGACAAACACTGCTAACCTGCCGCCCTGTCCCTCACGGCACTGACATTTCCCAAGTACTCCACACTTGCTGGCATCTCCTCCCATGAGCTTCCTGGCCATCGACATCGGCAACACCCGCCTCAAGTGGGCGCTTTATGCCGGCCCCCAACCGGGCAGCCCGATGCTGGCGCACGGTGCGCAGTTCCTGGAGAACATCGAGACGCTGGCCGAGGGCGACTGGGCCAAGCTGCCCGCGGCGCCGGGCAGCATGCTCGGCAGCAACGTCGCCGGCGACGCGATGCGGCATCGCGTCGAGGAGCAGATGGAGGAGATCTGGGACATCGAGCCGCGCTGGGTCGCCTCGTCGGCGCAGGCGGGCGGCGTGACCAACGGGTACGACCATCCGGGTCGGCTGGGCGCGGACCGCTTCGTCGCGCTCATCGGCGCGCGGCATCACGTGCTGGCGCGCGGGCGCGGGCAGGCGCCCAAGCCGGCGCTGGTGGTGATGGTGGGCACGGCGGTCACGGTCGATGCGCTCGATGCGGACGGACGTTTCCTCGGCGGGTTGATCCTGCCGGGTCACGGGATCATGCTGCGCTCGCTGGAAGGCGGCACCGCCGGTCTGCGCGTGCCGACCGGCGAGGTGCGCGAGTTTCCGACCAACACCTCGGACGCGCTCACCAGCGGCGGCAACTACGCGATCACCGGCGCGATCGAGCGCATGCACCGCCACATCCTCAAGCGCTGCGGCCAGGCACCGGTCACGCTGATGACCGGCGGCGCGGGCTGGAAGGTCTCGCCCGCGCTGGACATCCCGCACGAGCTGATCGACTCGCTGATCTTCGACGGGCTGCTGGCGCTGCAGGCGCATCGGCTGGCGCTCTGAGCGCGCCTATTCTGCCGATTGCGCCGATTTCGTCGATCGGGCCGAACGGGCCGGACGGCCCGGACACCGCGGCGGTCACACGTCGACCTTGAACCCCAGGTCGATCTCCGACGCCGGCACGCCGCCGCGCAGGCCCCAGTTCTCGCGCGCGACTTCGTTGAGCGTGATCGTGACGTGGTCGGCGGGAATGTCGAGCGCACCGAGGCGTTCGACGATGCCGCGATAGAGGCGGCGCTTCGCCTCGATGGTCCGTCCGGCGAAGCCGGTCACCGTGACCAGCGTGTAGCACTCGGGCCGGGACAGACGCGGCGGGTAGATGAACCGGTGCGGCTCGTACGCAATGAGGCGCACGCAGCGGTCTTCCGCCGGGATCTTGAAGCCCTCGACCAGCGCCGCCTGCACGGCTTCGATCAACTGGACTTCCTGTTCCTGCGAATAGGCGCGACGGACTTCGATGAGGGTGCTCGGCATGGGCGTGGCGGTGGAGGGCGACGGGGCCCCCAGCTTATCGCGACCCATGCGGAGGGAGACGTGGAAGTGCGGCATGACGGGATCGGTGTCCACTCGTTGAGGAGACGCCAGTCTCGTCAGGCCCTTCGAGGGCAGCATGAGCCCGCGGTGAGGTCGGTGTGAAGTGGCCGCCGACGATCAGCGGCCCACGACCTGCTTGCTGTGGAAGTCGACCGGCACCGAGGTGTGTTGATGCACGACGCGCCAGGTGCCGCCGTCGTTGCGCAGGAGCACCGTGAGGCGGTTCTCGGTCGCGCGCAGCGGCTGGCCGTCGGCGTCGAGTGCCGCGAATTCCAGCGTCGCCGAACCGCCGGCCACCTGCGTGTCGTGCCAGGCCTTGACGTCCTTGGCCGTGACGTGGACGCGGACATCCTGGATGCCCTCGAACCAGGCGGCGATCATCCCGCCCCAGTCGGCGCGGCCGGCGTATTCCCAGCGGTTCCAGCTGTCGAAGACCTGGACGTCGTCGGCGTACAGGTCCAGGAAACGTCGCAGATCGCGGTCGAAGACGGCGGCGGCGTAGTCGCGGAGGAAGGTCTGAACGGGATCGTCGGTCATCGCGTGCTCCTGGCATTCATCGAGGGTAGATGACGGACGACGAACGAGGGCAGCGGATTTCGACAGGCCCGCGCGTCCGGGTCACAGCGCCTGCTGCTGATGCCGCGCCCACTCCCGCTTCCACGACACGACGTTGTACAGCAGCACGGAGGCCGACGTCGCCCAGAACATGCCGAGCCAGATGCCGAATACCTTCAGCGTGAAGGCCATGTCCCCGTCGCAGCGGCCGGCGGCGTTGCAGGGCGAGGGGACGTAGACGTCGATGAGCAGGGCGGTGGAGACGTTCCACACCAGCAGCCCGATGAGCACGGAAGCGAGAAAGCGGTTCATGGCGGGACGGGTCCTTTCCTGAGGTGAAGGACCCAGTCTCGCCATGCGGGTGGAGCTCAGGATGAGCCCTGTGTGAACTCAGAGTGAAGTCGGGAAGTCCGTCGACATCGCGAGCTCGCGCCACCGGGCGAGTTCACCGGCGACGAACGCGTTCTTCTGCTCGATCGCCGCGACCGTGTCGGAGCCGAACGGCATGCGAAGCGGCGGAACCTCCGCGTCGACGACCTGCAGCAGCGCCTTCGCCAGACGCGCCGGATCGCCCGGCTGCTGGTGGTTGAGCTCCGCGGCGATGCGCCGCACCGTGCCGACCGGCGTGTCGGCGTAGTCGGGGATGGTCGTCGGGAGGGTCGTCAGCGAGCCGCCGTCGAGGAAGTCGGTGCGGAAGTAGCCGGGCTCGACGATGGTCACGTGGATGCCCAGCGGCCTGACTTCTTCGGCGAGCGCCTCGCTGATGCCTTCGACCGCGAACTTGGTGGAGGCGTACACGCCGAAGCCTGCCGCGCTGCGGTAGCCGCCGATCGACGAGATGTTGATCACATGACCCGCACGCTGCTTGCGCAGCTGCGGCAGCACGGCGCGCGTGACCGCCAGCAGGCCGAAGACGTTGGTGCGGTAGACCGACTCGACGGCCGCGGCGCTTGTCTCCTCGATCGCGCCGAGCACGCCGAAGCCCGCGTTGTTGACGACCACGTCGATGCGGCCGAAGCGCTTGACCGCCTGCTCGACGGCGGCGCGGGCCTGCGCTTCGTCGGTGACGTCGAGGTTGGCCGCGAGCAGCCGGGGATGGTCGCCGAACGTATCGACGATGGCGCGGGCGTTGCGCGCCGTGGCGACGACGTTGTCGCCGCGCTCCAGCGCTTCCTTGACGAACAGCGTGCCGAAGCCGCGCGAGGCGCCGGTGATGAACCAGGTCTTCATGGGGAACTCCTTGTGGGGAATGAGGGGGAGGGCAGTGGGAGGGCCGAGGGAGGCTGGGGGAACTCAGTTCGCCGCGACCGGGTTCTGCCGCCAGAACTCGTCGAAGGCGATGCTGTCGAAGAAGGCCGTGACGCGGACGACCTTGGCGTCGCGCATCGTCAGCATCCAGACATAGCTGTTCGCGTAGGGCTTGCCGGCGTTGGTCGTGCCGGCGGCGGAGAAATGCGCGACGACGGTGTCGCCGTCCGCATAGACCGCGTGGATGGTGCGCGGCCGGAAACGGTCCTGCGATTGCGCGAAGCGCGCGCCGAACGGACCGAGCACGTTGCGGTTGAGTTCGTCGCGACTGCGCGTGGTGCCGGCGACCAGCGAGTTGCCGGTGATGGTCCATTCGATGTCGTCGGCGAGCATGGGCTGCAGCGCGCCGTAGTCGCCGCCCATCCAGCGGCGCAGCATGCTGTCGACGGCGGCCTTGTTGGCGGCGGTTTCGGCGCTGGCGCCGCTTCCGGCGTTCGAGGCCTGCGCCTTGGCCTGGGCGGCGGCGGTCGCGGCGCGGGCCGCGGGAATCGCCATCGCGAGCGACGCGATCACGGCGCCCGTCATCACGGCGGAAACAAGTCGGGTGCTGGACATGGTGCGGTTCCTTTGCTGGTCGTGTCACCGCGCCTGGTCGATGTGCGGCGCGGTGTGGAGCGAACTCTAGGAACCGGCGATTGATGCGTCTATGCTCAGGAATTGAAACGAGCTAGTGGGGAATATTCATGAATGAGTGCGCGGGGCCCTTCAATGACTGAGCGTCCCAGCCTGGCGGAGCTGACCGCCTTCCTGGCGATCGTGCGGCACCAGTCCTTCCGCGCGGCGGCGGACGAACTGGGGATGTCGCCGTCCAGCCTGAGCCATCTGGTGCGGGGGCTGGAGGAGCGGCTGGGCGTCCGGCTCTTCAACCGCACGACGCGCAGCGTGGCGCCGACCGACGCCGGTCAGCAGCTCGCGCGCGATGTCGGACCGATCCTGGCGGAGCTGGACAACGCGCTCGGCGACCTGGGCTCGCTGAGCGGGCGCACGTCGGGGCGGCTGAGGATCAACGTCTCGGAGATCGCGGCGGGCGAGTTGATGCAGGACATCGTGCCCGCATTCGTCGAACGCCATCCGGACGTGCAACTGGACCTGGTCACCGAGGGCAAGCTCGTCGACATCGTCGCCGAGGGCTTCGACGCGGGCGTGCGGCTCGGCGAGGCGCTGCCGCAGGACATGGTGGCCGTGCCCTTCGGCGGCGACGTGCGCTTCATCGTGGTGGCGTCGCCGGACTACCTCGCGCGGCACGGCACGCCGCGCACGCCGGATGCGCTCGCCGATCACCGCTGCATCCGCTTCCGGTTGCCCAGCGGCAAGATGTACCGCTGGGAGTTCGAGCGCCAGCGGCAATCGCTGAAGGTCGACGTGCCGGGGTCGCTGACGCTCGATCACATCGGGCTGATGGTCGACGCCGCGGCGAAGGGCATGGGCCTCGCCTATGTCTGGTCCACGAAGGCCGAGGCGGAGATCGCCTCGGGGCGCCTGGTCACCGTGCTCGACGACTGGACGCCGCCGATTCCCGGCCATCACCTCTACTACCCGAGCAGCCGCCTGATGCCCGCGGCGCTGCGCGCCTTCATCGAGGTGATCCGGGAGGTGGAGGCGCAGCGCGCGCCGGCGAAGGCGCGGGTGACGGCGACGTCGGCGTTGGGGAAGGTGAAATCCAAACCGCAGCCCAAGGCCAAGCTGCGGCTCAAGCCGGCGTCATGACCCCGACCGGCACGGCGCCTGGCCGGCTGCTCAAGCCTTTTCCCAGCACTCTCGCAGCACGTCGCGGAACAGCTCGGACAGCAAGGGCTCGACTTCCGGGCGATCGTTGATCGGCAGCTCCAAGGCTTCGATCCTGTCCAGCTCGCGCTCGATGAAACGCTGGATGGGCACGACTTGTGCGGACAGGCCGAACTCCGGCGTGTTCCTCTTGAGTTCGACGAGATCGTGGATGGCCGCGAGCACCTCCGGGGCGTCATCGATCGTCTGCAGCAGGCGGTGGAACTCGATGGGGGCGGGTTGCCTTTCGCGTTCGAGCCACCGGACCGCGAGCAGCGGGCGCAGCACGTAGAAGTACTTCTTGAGCTTGACCTCGTCAGCCTGCAGATGCGACCGGAAAGTCGTCTTGGCCATGCTGCGGTAGTGATGGATCCCGCGCACGATCGAATACACGACAGGCAACAGCTCCCGCGCCCGGGCATGGAAACTGGTGCTGCTCTCGTAGACGATCGGCGACTGGATCCATTCGACGAAGCCGGGATTGGAACTCCGGAAGAGACGCAGCGCCTTGCGCAGGTCCCAGCCGTTGATGTCCATGTCGTCGACGATCGGGTACTCGATGACGTCGCGCTGTTCTTCCAGGCCGATCGAGAGGTACCACTCGGTCCGGTTCGCGTAGATGAAGCGCGCGTCGAAGTCGCTGTCGGGCGACGCGAAGCCCCAGGCGCGGCTGCCGGATTCGACGGCGAGCAGCACGCGCACCCGGTGCTCGGATTCGGCGGTCCGGAGTCGCGCGTGGATCTCCGCGCGGGCGGGCTCGGGGATGACGGAGATGTCGGTGGAGGGAAGGGCGCTCATGGCGCCATTCTGACCCCTTGGCTCAAAGAATGAATCTGCTCAGATCCTCATCCTGCGCCAGCGCGCCCAGCTTCTCGTCGACCTGCGCGCCGTTGATCGTCACCGTCTTGCCGGCGTGCTTGTGCGCGTCGAAGCTGATGTCGTCCAGCAGCCGCTCCAGCACCGTCGCCAGCCGGCGTGCGCCGATGTTCTCGGTGCGCTCATTGACCTCGTAGGCGATCTGCGCCAGACGGCGGATGCCGTCGGCGCTGAGCTCCAGCGTCAGGCCTTCCGTCGCCAGCAAGGCCTGGTACTGCTTCACCAGGCTCGCATGGGTGCTCGACAGGATGGCCTCGAAGTCGCCCACCGACAGCGACTTCAGCTCCACCCGGATCGGGAAGCGGCCCTGCAGCTCGGGGATCAGGTCGCTGGGCTTGCTCAGGTGGAACGCGCCCGAGGCGATGAACAGGATGTGATCCGTCTTCACCATCCCGTACTTCGTGTTCACCGTCGTGCCTTCGACCAGCGGCAGCAGGTCGCGCTGCACGCCCTGGCGCGACACGTCCGCGCCGCCGCTGTGCTCGCTGCGCGTCGCGACCTTGTCGATCTCGTCGATGAAGACGATGCCGTTGTCCTGCGCCAGCGCCAGCGCCGCCGTCTTGATCTCGTCCTCGTTGACCAGCTTGCCGGCCTCTTCCTCGACCAGCAGCTTGCGCGCCTCCGCGATCTTGACCTTGCGCGTGGTCTTCTTCTCCTGCCCCATCTGCGAGAACAGGCCCTTGAGCTGCTCGGCCATCTCCTCCATACCCTGCGGCCCGAGGATCTCCATCGAGGGCTTGGCCTCGGTCAGCGCGATCTCGATCTCCTTGTCGTCCATCGTGCCCTCGCGCAGGCGCTTGCGCATGACCTGGCGCGCGGTGTTGTCCGCGCCGCCGGTCTCCGTCGCCGCCGGCGCGAAACCGGTCGAGGACCGCGGCGGCGGCACCAGAACGTCCAGGATGCGCTCCTCGGCCGCGTCCTCGGCCCGCGCGCGCTGGAAGCGCATCTGGCGCTCACGCTCCTGCTTGACGGCGATGTCGACCAGGTCGCGCACGATGCTGTCCACGTCCTTGCCGACGTAGCCGACCTCGGTGAACTTCGTCGCCTCGACCTTGATGAAGGGCGCATCGGCCAGCTTGGCCAGGCGGCGCGCGATCTCGGTCTTGCCGACGCCCGTCGGACCGATCATGAGGATGTTCTTCGGCGTGATCTCGCCGCGCAACTTCTCGTCGACCTGCTGGCGCCGCCAGCGGTTGCGCAACGCGATCGCGACGGCGCGTTTGGCATCGGCCTGGCCGACGATGTGCCGGTCGAGTTCGGAGACGATTTCCTGCGGGGTCATGCTGCTGCTCATTGGAGCCCCTCGTTCGATGGGTACATCGACCGATCCCCCGAGGGGATGGCCACTTGCTTGGGACGGCCCGGCGCTGCGTGGCTGAATGGGAGCCCCTCGTTCGATGGGTACATCGACCGATCCCCCGAGGGGATGGCCACTTGCTTGGGACGGCCCGGCGCTGCGTGGCTGTTCATTCGAGGACCTCGATCGTGTGGTTGCCGTTGGTGTAGATGCAGATCTCGCCGGCGATGACCAGCGACTGCTTGACGATGTCCACCGCGCTCAGCTCGCTGTGGTTCAGCAGCGCCTTGGCCGCCGCCTGCGCGTAGGCGCCGCCGCTGCCGATGGCGACGATGCCCTGCTCGGGCTCCAGCACGTCGCCGTTGCCGGTGATGATCAGCGACGAGGTGCGATCGGCCACCGCCAGCATCGCCTCCAGCCGCCGCAGCACGCGGTCGGTGCGCCAGTCGCGCGTCAGGTCGACGGCGGCGCGCACGAGGTTGCCCTCGTACTTCTCCAGCTTGGCCTCGAAGCGCTCGAACAGCGTGAACGCGTCCGCCGTCGCGCCGGCGAAGCCCGCCAGCACCTGGTTCTTGTGGAGCTTGCGCACCTTGCGCGCCGTCGACTTGACGACGATGGTGCCCAGCGTCACCTGGCCGTCGCCGCCGATCGCGACCTGGTTGCCGCGGCGCACGCTGACGATGGTGGTGCCGTGGTACGGCGGCAGCGGGGAGGAGTGGTCTTGAGACATGAGGATTCCGACCTGTGAGGCGACGTCGACAAAGGCTGGACGTCGGGTGTCATGACAGTCTCACGTGGGTTCCCTGGCGGGAATCACAAGGTGAGGGGACGGTGAGGAAAAGCCTGCGGCGTCGCGTGTGCGAATGCCGGTTGCGGATGTCGATGTGGATGTCGATGTTGGGGTCGATGATCGGACATCTGAAAGCGCAACGGGGCCAGAGGCCCCGTTGCTGCGTCGGTTGAACGTGCAGGTCGATGCTGCCGACGGCGTCAGACGTGCCGGACCTTGACCCGGGCGTGTTCGTTGATGCCCATCGCGCCGAAGAACAGCGCCACCAGCCGGTGCGCATCGGTGAACAGCACCGAGCGGTTCTCGCTGCGGCGCGCCAGCACCCAGTTCAGCAGGTCGCCCGCGGCCATGAAGTCCAGGCGGATCAGCTTGGGGCAGGCGATGGTCACCAGCGAGGCGCCGCCCAGCTGCTCGGTCATCAACGCCAGCGTCTCGCTGATGTCGCCGCTGAGCTGGCCGGACAGTTCCATCAGGGCCGCCGTGTTGACCGCGTCGGTCATCGTCGATTCCAGGAACGCGATGCCGGTGTCCATCGCCGCCGGCTGGATGGACGACGGGGAGCTGGTCGACAGCGCATTGCCGCTGATGCGGACGTGGCACAGCGCCTTCTCCCAGCTGGGCGGGGAGACCTCGTAGGTCACGCAGTAGTCGATCGCGACCTCGTCGAACTGGTCCGGGCGGTTGGCCAGGCGCAGCGCTTCCAGGCGCAGCATCCAGAGGATGGGGTCCGCGTCGCGGCTGCCCACCGGCGCCTGCTCGCGCAGCACCTGGAAGAAGTGGTCACCCGACAGCCAGCGCAGGTCCAGCGACTGCTGCGCCCAGGCGCGGAACAGGTCGCGCAGCTTGGCGCAGGCCTCGATGTCGATCTGGCGCAGCGGCGCCCAGTCGATCACCCACGGCATCGGCAGGTTCTCGCAGCGCGTGCGCATCTGCGTCACGGCCTCGACGTCCAGGTACTCCGGCGTCGTCCAGGACACGCTGCTCGCGCGGCCGCGCGGGGCGCGTTCCGCCTGCACGGCTTCCGCCACCAGCTTAGGCAGCGAGAACCATTGCGGCGACGACAGCCCGAACTGCTGCGCGTAGTCGTTGGCCAGATGTTCGAACTTGCCCTGCTGGCCGGTCGCCCGGTACAGGTCGAACAGCACCAGCCAGGTCTCGGCGTGCTGGTGACGCGCGCCGCCCTGGCGGGTCAGGTCGATCAGGCTGCGTTCGCAGTGCTCGTAGTCGGCGTTGGCGAAGGCGATGACCGCCTCGTCCAGCTCGGCGTCGTGGACGACCTCGCTGACTTCGACCTGCGGATCCGCGACGCGGAAGCTCAGCGTCGGGATCTCCTTCTTCAGCTCGGGGATCGGCGCCGGCGCGCCGGCCGGTGTCGGCGGCGCCATGCCGCCGCCCATCGAGGCCGCGGCGGGCGCGGGCGACAGGTCCAGCCGTTCGATCTCCGCCGGCGGGGCGTAGTCGGAGACCCGCGCGCCGACCTGGCCGATCTGGTCCGCCGGCTGCGTCGCCGCGAAGTTGACCGGGCGGGTGCTGGTCTCGAAGAACCCGGGCGGATGCTGGCTCTGGACCTGCGTCGGGACGAAGCCCTCGCCGACCATCTGCTGCTCGATCTGGTCGATCTTGGCCTTCACCGTGCCGTCGTCGCGCCGCACGCCCTGGATCTCGCTGATGCGGCCCAGTTCGTCGATGCCCGAGGTCGCGTGGCCGCCCAGGGCGGCCAGCTGCTCGGGGGTCAGGCCTTCACGGCGGATCTTGCGCAGCATGTCGAGCTCGCGCTTGCGCACGAAGTCGTTGCGGCGCTTGCGCTCCACCATCGCCCGCAGCTCGGCCTTGGCGGCGTCGGCCTCGGGGTCGTCCTGGCGCGAGTTGATCTCCGCCCAGTCGGTCGTCGGATTGGCGACGAAACGCGCCACCTTGCGGAAGAAGCTCTCGCCTTCTTTGGTGCCGTCTTTGGGGTCGGACATGCTCACGCGGACCTTGCTTATCGCAGTAGTGGCAGTGGTGCTGGCGGTGGTACTGGCGGTACTTCCCGATTCTGGGGGATGCGGGCGACTCAGTCGCCGAACATCTTCTGCTTGAGCTCGCGGCGCTGTTGCGCTTCGAGCGACAGCGTCGCCGTCGGGCGGGCGATCAGCCGGCCCAGGCCGATCGGCTCGCCGGTCTCGTCGCAGTAGCCGTACTCGCCGCTGTCCAGGCGCTGCAGCGACTGCATGATCTTCTTCAGCAGCTTGCGCTCGCGGTCGCGGGTGCGCAGCTCCAGGGCGTGTTCTTCCTCGATCGTGGCGCGGTCGGCCGGATCGGGGACGATGGAGGTGTCTTCGCGCAGGTGCTCGGTGGTTTCACCGGCGTTCGACAGGATGTCTTCCTTCAGCTGCGTCAGCTTGGCGCGGAAGAAGTCGACCTGCTTGTCGTTCATGTATTCGGTGTCGGGCATCGCGAGCACTTCGGCATCGGACAGTTCGGCACCGGCCTTGGTTTTCCAGGCAGAGGAGAGTTTGGGATCGGCTTTCACGGCAGGTCGGCTGTTCTGGTTCGTTGATGTCGGGGTCGAGGGCCGGACGGGGCTGTCCAGCAGTGAGACCGTGCTGTCGGGCGCGTCCGCGTCGGCGGACTTGCCTTCCGCGGCGGCCTTCGACGCCTTGGCTGGCGTCTTGGTCGCTGCGGTCTTGGAGGCCGGGGTCTTGCTCACGTTCACTCTCCTAGCGGCTCTTTATACCTGCTCGACATGAGAAGCCGGGGCTTCCCGCCGGTGGCGCAGGGGCCTGGTTCGGGCGCGGCGGATTGTAGCCACCTCCGCCGCCGCGCCAGCGATGGCTGTGAACCATCATTCAGTGTGGCACTAAGCCAGACAGCCTTCCAGCCCCTGCATGAGGATGTCCTTCGGCAAATCGATACCGATGAACACCATCTTGCTGACCTTCTTTTCATCCGGCAGCCACTTGGGACCGAGATCCGAACCCATCAGCTGGTGCACGCCCTGGAAGATGACCTTCTTGTCGGTGCCGTTCATGTTCAGCACGCCCTTGTAGCGCAGCATCTTCGGACCGTACACCTGCACGATCGCGCCCAGGAAGTCCTCCAGCTTGGCCGGATTGAACGGCCGCTCCGAGCGGAAGACGAAGGACTTGACGTCGTCGTCGTGGTGATGGTGGTGCGGGTGGTTGCAGGCTTCGCCCGGGGCGTGGTCGTGGCCTTCATGGCCGTGATCGTGCCCGTGCGCATGGTCGTGGTCGTGGTCGTCCACGGACAGGAACTCCGGATCGATCTCCAGCTTGGCGTTCAGGTTGAAGCCGCGCAGGTCGAAGACGTCCTTGATCGGCACCTCGCCGAAGTGCACCTTGGACAGCGGCGCGCGCGGGTTCATGTGCTTGAGGCGGTGCGACAGCGCCTCCACCGACGCGGCGTCGACCAGGTCGGTCTTGCTCAGGAAGATCTGGTCGGCGAAGCCCACCTGGCGGCGCGCTTCCTGGCGCGTGTCGAGCTGGTCGTTGGCGTGCTTGACGTCGACCAGCGTCAGGATCGAGTCCAGCAGGAAGGTCTCCGCGATCTCGTCGTCCATGAAGAAGGTCTGCGCGACCGGGCCGGGATCGGCCAGGCCGGTGGTCTCGATGACGACGCGCTCGAAGTCCAGCTCGCCCTTGCGCCGTTTCGCGGCCAGATCGGCCAGCGTGGTGCGCAGATCCTCGCGGATGGTGCAGCAGACGCAGCCGTTGCTCAGCTGGATGATCTGCTCCTGGGTCTCGCTGACGAGGATGTCGTTGTCGATGTTCTCCTCGCCGAACTCGTTCTCGATCACGGCGATCTTCTGGCCGTGCGCCTCGGTCAGCACGCGCTTGAGCAGCGTGGTCTTGCCCGAGCCCAGGAAGCCCGTGAGGATGGTGGCGGGGATCAGGCCCGTGGCGGGACTGGCGACGGAAGCTTGCGCGGCGGCGGTATCAGGGACGGACGACATGGTGAAGACCAATCTGTAAGGGAAGCCTGGGCCCGCTAACTGAGGGCGGATGACTGTGTTTCAAGCGAATGTCAATGTCAATCGGTTATTCTGGCGCCTCATCAACGACCGGCACACACCCCAGTGTCTGAACCCCAGCCTAGTCGGCCCGCCAAACATGGCGGGCGTGGCAACGACCAGCGCGGTCTCATCGACCGCGTGCTCGAATTCCTGCACCCCGGCCCCGACTCGACCAGCGAGCTGATCGAGAACTTCGCCGAAGCGGAGGAGCGCGATCTGATCGCGCCCGAATCGCGCCAGATGCTCGAGGGCGTCCTGCGGATGGCCGAACTCAGCGCCGGCGACGTGATGGTCGCCGCGCCGCGGATGGACCTGCTGGACATCCAGTGGACCCCGGACGACCTGCTGGCCAACGTCATCGACACCGGCCACTCGCGCTTCCCGGTGTACGACGGCCAGCGCGACAACATCATCGGCATCCTGCTGGCCAAGGACCTGCTCAAGCTCCAGCGCGCGCCGGAACTGAACCTGCGCGCCCTCCTGCGCCCGGCAGTTTTCGTGCCCGAGAGCAAGGGCCTGAACGAGCTGCTGCGCGATTTCCGTTCCAACCGCAACCACCTGGCCATCGTCATCGACGAATTCGGCAACACGGCGGGGCTGATCACCATCGAGGACGTGCTCGAGGAGATCGTGGGCGAGATCGAGGACGAATTCGACGTCGGCGACGGCGACGCCGGGATCTACACGCTGGCCGACGGCAGCTACCGCGTCGCCGGCGATGCGCATGTGGCCGCGGTCAACGAGTCCTTCGGGCTGTCGTTGTCGGTGGCGGAGTTCGACACCATCGGCGGCCTGGTCGCGCATGAGCACGGCCGCGTGCCGCGCCGCGGCGAGACGGTCGAGGTGGCCGGCCTGCGCTTCTCGGTGATGATCAACCGCGGCGGCGCCGTGCGCTGGTTCAAGGTGACCCGCGCGCCGGCCTCCGAAGCCGACGACCACAGCGGCTGATGCGACCAGGGGTTTCCTGGCGGGGCCGTCCCGCCCTGGCGCTGGCACTGGCGTTCTTGGCGGGCGTTCTGCAGACGGCCTCGTTCTCGCCCAGTCCGGCCTGGTGGCTGCAGCCGCTCGCGCTCGCCTGGCTGATCCGGGCCTGCGACGGGCAGCGGCCGCGTCGCGCCGCGCTGACCGGCGCGCTGTTCGGCGTGGGCTGGCTGGCCTCCGGGCTGTGGTGGCTCTACATCAGCATGCACGACTTCGGGCACCTGCCCGCGGCCGTGTCCGCACTCGCGGTGCTGGCCCTGGCGCTGTTCCTCTCGATCTACTACGCCGCCGGCATGGGACTGGCCGCGCGCTGGTCGGCCGGCGCCGCGCCGTGGCGACGGGCGCTGGCCTTCGCCGCGCTGTGGCTGGGGGCGGAGCTCGCCCGCGCCACCATCCTCACCGGCTTCCCGTGGATCGCCAGCGGCTACGCGCATGCGCAGGGCCCGCTGGCCGCGTTCGCCCCCTACATCGGCGTCTACGGCATCACCGCGCTGGCCGCGCTCGTGGCGGCGGCGCTGGCGCTGCGGCGCTGGGCGCTGCTGGGGACGCTCGTCGCGGGCATCGTCGCGGGGCAGTTCCTGCCGCAGGACTTCACCCGGTCCACCGGCACGCTGACCGTGTCGCTGGTGCAGCCCAACATCCCGCAGGACCAGAAGTTCGATCGCGAGCGCTTCGACCAGAACCTGGACCAGCTGATCGCGCTGATCCGGACGGCGCGGGGTCAGGTCGTGATCACGCCCGAGTCGGTGCTGCCGGTGCCGCTGGCCTTCCTCGACGACGAACACGTCGAGCGCCTGCGCCACGACGCCGAGACCCGGCCGCTGCTGCTCGGCACCTTCCTGGGCAACACGACGGACGGCTTCGTCAACTCGCTGGTGGGCATCGGTTTCGCGCAGCGCTACGACTACGGCAAGCGTCACCTGCTGCCCTTCGGCGAGTTCATCCCGCCGGGCTTCCACTGGTTCGTCAAGGCGATGAACATTCCCCTGGACGACCAGGCCAGCGGCCAGCACGAGCGCGCGCTGCCCTTCGCGGGCCAGCGACTGCGGCCGCTGATCTGCTACGAGGATCTGTTCGGCGAGGATGTCGTCGCCAGTGCGCTCGACGGCGGCGATCCCGCCGCGACGGTGTTCGTCAACGTCAGCAACCTGGCGTGGTTCGGACCGCGCATGGTGCAGGACCAGCATTTGCAGTTCTCGCAGATGCGGGCGCTGGAGTTCCAGCGGCCGATCGTGCGCGCCACCAACACCGGCGCCACGGCGCACGTGGACCACCGCGGCCGCGTGCTGGAGCGGCTGCCGCCGGAACAGGCCGGCGTGCTGGAAGTGAGCGTCGACGGACGCAGCGGTGTCACGCCGTACGCGCGCTGGTTGTCGACGCTCGGCCTGTGGCCGTTGTGGGCGCTGGCCGCGCTCGGCGTGCTGCCGGTGCTGGTCCGCCGACGTCAGGGCGCTTCGCGCTTCGCGTGAAACGTTGCCCTCGAAGCGCTTCGCCTGACCGGGCGTGCCCTCGCGACGCGACGCCTGTGCGCGCCTCGGGGCGCACATAGAATCGGTCGGTTTTCCCCAACGCGCCGCCGACGGCCCGACGTCCCTATGCTGACTTTCCAGCAACTGATCCTCCGCCTGCAGGAGTACTGGTCCCAGCAGGGCTGCGCCCTGCTGCAGCCCTACGACATGGAAGTCGGCGCGGGCACCAGTCACACCGCGACCTTCCTGCGCGCACTCGGTCCCGAGCCCTGGAAGGCCGCCTACGTCCAGCCCAGCCGCCGCCCCAAGGACGGCCGCTACGGCGAGAACCCGAACCGCCTGCAGCACTATTACCAGTTCCAGGTCGTGCTCAAGCCCGCGCCGGCCAACATCCTGGAGCTCTACCTGGGCTCGCTGGAGGCGCTCGGCTTCGACCTGAAGAAGAACGACGTCCGCTTCGTCGAGGACGACTGGGAGAACCCCACCCTCGGCTGCTGGGGCCTGGGCTGGGAGGTCTGGCTCAACGGCATGGAGGTGACGCAGTTCACCTACTTCCAGCAGGTCGGCGGCATCGACTGCAAGCCCATCACGGGCGAGATCACCTACGGCCTCGAGCGCCTGGCGATGTACCTGCAGGGCAAGGAGTCCGTGTACGACCTGGTCTACACCGACGGCCTGACCTATGGCGACGTGTTCCACCAGAACGAGGTCGAGCAGTCGACCTACAACTTCGAGCACAGCGACGTCGACTTCCTGCTGAACGCCTTCGGCGCGTACGAGCGCAAGTCCAAGGACCTGATGGACGCGCACCTGGCGCTGCCCGCCTACGAGCAATTGCTCAAGGCCGGCCACACCTTCAACCTGCTGGACGCGCGCGGCGCGATCAGCGTGACCGAGCGCGCCGCCTACATCGGCCGCATCCGCAACCTCGCGCGCGCCGTGGCGCAGAGCTATCTGGACAGCCGCGCGCGGCTGGGCTTCCCGATGGCGCCCAAGGACTGGGCGGACGAGGTGATCGCGCAGATCGAGAAGAAGAGCGCCGAGGCGGCCGCCAAGGCTGACAAGGCTTCTGAAAAGAAGACCGCCGCCTGAGACGACGAGGAACACCCCAGCATGACCACGAAGAACCTGCTCGTCGAACTGTTTGTCGAGGAACTGCCGCCCAAGGCGCTGAAGAAGCTGGGCGAGGCGTTCTCGTCCGTGTTGGCCGACTCGCTGAAGGCGCAGGGCCTGGCCGAGGCCGGCGCCGCGGTGACCGCGTTCGCCACGCCGCGCCGCCTGGCCGTGCACCTGACCGGCGTCGGCGCCAAGGCCGCGGACCGCGCCGTGCAGCAGAAGCTGATGCCGGTCGCCGTCGCGCTGGACGCGTCGGGCAACGCGACGCCCGCGTTGCTGAAGAAGCTGGCCTCGGTCGGCGCGGACGCCTCGGTCGTTCCCAGCCTGAAGCGCGCGCCGGACGGCAAGGCCGAGGCGCTGTTCCTGGACACCGTCGTCGCCGGCGTCACGCTGAAGGACGGCCTGCAGAAGGCGCTGGACGAAGCGCTGGCCAAGCTGCCGATCCCCAAGGTCATGACCTATCAGCTGGCCGACGGCTGGAGCGACGTCAAGTTCGTCCGCCCGGCCCACGGCCTGATCGCGCTGCATGGCGATGAGCTGATCGACGTCGCCGCACTGGGTCTGACGTCCGGCCGCACGACGCGCGGTCACCGCTTCGAGACGACCGTCGCCTCGATCGAGATCAAGAGCGCCGACACCTACGAGCAGCAGCTGCGCGAGGAAGGCCGCGTGATCGCGTCCTTCGAGCAGCGCCGCAACGAGATCGTGCGCCAGCTGCAGGCGCAGGCCGAGCCGCTGGGCCTGACGCCGATCGACGCGCCCGAGCTGCTGGACGAAGTGACCGCGCTGGTCGAGCTGCCCAACGTGCTCTCGTGCCAGTTCGAGCCTGAATTCCTGGCCGTGCCGCAGGAGTGCCTCATCCTCACGATGAAGGCCAACCAGAAGTACTTCCCGCTGCTGGACGGCCACGGCAAGCTGACCCACCGTTTCCTGGTCGTCAGCAACGTGCATCCGGACGACGCCTCCAAGGTCGTCGAAGGCAATGAGCGCGTCGTGCGCCCGCGCCTGGCCGATGCGAAGTTCTTCTTCGACCAGGACCGCAAGAAGACGCTGGCCTCGCGCGTCGAGGGCCTGGGCAAGGTCGTGTACCACGGCAAGCTCGGCAGCCAGGGTGACCGCGCCGAGCGCGTCCGCGCGATCGCGCACACCATCGTCAACCAGCTGCGCATGGCCCAGCACCCGTACACGGCGGAGGCCAAGGACGAGTTCGACATGCTCGACAGCAAGGTCAAGGAAGCCGCGCTGCTGGCCAAGACCGACCTGCTGACCGACATGGTCGGCGAGTTCCCCGAGCTGCAGGGCATCATGGGCGGCTACTACGCGCGCCATGAAGGCCTGCGCGACGGCGTCGCCAAGGCCATCGAGGACCACTACAAGCCGCGCTTCGCCGGCGATGCGCTGCCGCGCAACCACACCGGCACCGTCGTCGCGCTGGCCGACAAGCTGGAGACGCTGGTGGGCCTGTTCGGCATCGGCCAGTTGCCCACCGGCGACAAGGACCCGTTCGCGCTGCGCCGCCATGCGCTGGGCGTGATCCGCATCCTGGTCGAGAACCACATGCACCTGTCGCTGCCCGAGTTGATCGAGGGCGCGCTGCCCGCGTTCGGCGAGCTGATCCAGGATCCGAGCGAGCCGCTGCTGGGCTTCTTCGCCGACCGCCTGGCGGTCAGCCTGCGCGACCAGGGCTACAGCGCCCAGGAAGTCGATGCCGTGCTGGCACTGAACCCGGCGCGGCTGGGCGACGTGCCCAAGCGCCTGGGCGCGGTGCGCGCCTTCGCGGCGCTGCCGGAATCGGCCTCGCTGGCCGCGGCCAACAAGCGCGTGGGCAACATCCTCAAGAAGGTCGAGGGCGAGCTCCCGACCGAGGTGAAGCCCGCACTGCTGACCGAAGCCGCCGAGAAGGCCCTGGCCGACGCGCTGGCCGGCGTGAAGCCGCAGGCCGACGCGCTGTTCGAGCAGCACGACTACGCCGGTTCGCTGAAGGCGCTGGCCGCGCTGAAGGCGCCGGTCGACGCTTTCTTCGACGACGTGATGGTCAACGCCGAGGACCCCGCGCTGCGCGCCAATCGCCAGGCGCTGCTCAAACAGCTGCACGAGGCGATGAACCGCGTCGCCGACCTGTCGCGCCTGGCCGTCTGACCCGCCCTCGTCCAAGCGCAGTCCACTGGAGAACCCGATGCCTACCCGGTCCGACCATCCGCACGGCATGAAACTGGTGATCCTGGGCCGCGACGGCACGATCAACCGCTACCGCGACGACCACGTGAAGTCGCCCGAGGAACTCGAGCCGCTGCCCGGCGCGCTCGAGGCCGTCGCGCGGCTCAACCACGCCGGCTGGCACACCGTCATGGCGACCAACCAGCCGGGCATCGGCCGCGGGCTGATCGACATGGCCTCGCTGAACGCGGTCCATCTGCGGCTCAACCAGCTGCTGGCGGAGAAGGGCGGCCGGCTCGACGCCGCGTTCTTCTGCCCGCATGCGCCGGAAGACAACTGCAACTGCCGCAAGCCGCTGCCGGGCCTGATCGAACAGATCGGCGAGCGCTTCGGCGTCGACCTGAAGAACGTCCACATGGTCGGCGCCAGCGTGCGCGACCTGCAGACGGCGCACAACGCCGGCTGCGTGCCGCACCTGGTGCGCGGCGACCGGCTGTCCGGCGTCGACGAGGCGCAGTTGCAGGAGCAGATCGCGCTCGTGCCCGGCTCGCGCGTGCACCAGGACCTGGCGGCCTTCGCCGAAACCCTCATCCACGCGGAACGCCGCGCCCGCGCCGAAGCGCGGGGCGAATCCGCCGAACCCGATACCGCTCCTGGAGAACTGGGCTGATGCTCATTGCGCTGCGTTCCATCCTTTTCGTCGTCTACCTGATCGTCACGGTCATTCCGTGGGGCAGCGCGGTGGTGCTCTGCTCGCTGTTCCTGAACAGCACCCAGCTCTACTGGATGTGCGCCAACTGGCTGCGCATCGCGATCTGGGGCGCCAAGCTCATCTGCGGCGTGCACTGGCGCGTGCGCGGCATGGAGCACCTGCCCACCGATCCGAAGCAGTCGGTCATCCTGCTGTCCAAGCACCAGTCGACCTGGGAGACCTTCGCCTACCCGATGCTGATGCCGCGTCCGCTGGCCTACGTGTTCAAGCGCGAGCTGATCTACATCCCGTTCTTCGGCTGGTCGATGGCGCGGCTGGACATGATCCACATCGACCGCAGCAAGCGCAGCGAGGCCTGGAACAAGGTGGCCGCGCAGGGCAAGCGCATCGCGGCGCTGGGCAACTGGATCATCATGTTCCCGGAAGGCACGCGCGTGGCGCGCGGCAAGGCCGGCGACTACAAGACCGGCGGCTCGCGCCTGGCGGTCGAGACCGGCGTGCCGGTGGTGCCCATCGCGATGAACTCCGCCAGCTGCTGGCCGCGCAAGAGCTTCCTGTTGAGACCCGGCACCATCGACGTGTCCATCGGCCCCATGATCCCCAGCACCGGTCGCGCGCCGGCCGAGCTGATGAAGGAAGTGCAGGCCTGGATCGAGACCGAGATGCGGGTGCTGGACCCGGCGGCCTATCCGGCCGCCGCGTCGGGCAGCCTGCCTGAAGCGCCGACCGAAGCGCCGACCGAAGCGCCGCCCGCGCCCCCGGCTCCTCCTGCGCCGCCGCCCGCGCCGGCGGCGGTCTGATTACACTCGCTGTCCATGCTGCCTCCCAAGCTGCGGGGACTGGGCGCGCTGCTGAACAGCTTCACGCAGTTGTCGCTGTTCGACAGCGAGCCCCAGCCCCAGCCCGTCCACCCGACGACGTCTCCGCTGCCTCCGCCGGAGCCGCTGGCGCCGACGCCGCGATCCCGCGGCGACGCCGGCGCCTCCACGCGTCAGGTCTTGCTCCAGGGGCAGTCCATTCCCTATGAGCTCAAGCGCGCGCGGCGCCGCAGCATCGGCTTCACCGTCAGCGAGGACGGCCTGCGCGTGTCTGCGCCCAAGTGGGTGCCGCTGGGCGACATCGACAAGGCGCTGCAGCAGAAGGGCGAATGGATCCTGCGCAAGCTCGTCGAGCAGCGCGAACGCGCGCGGCGCACGCAGGCGGCCCGCGTCCATTGGGGCGACGGCTGCAGCCTGCCGTACCTGGGCGAACCGCTGATCGTCGTGCTCGACCCGTCGTTGACGGGCGCACGGCTCGACGAAGGCCAGGCCGACCCGCAGCCGACGCTGGCCACGGTGCCGCGCCGCATGCTCTACCTCGGCCTGCCGCAAGACGCGACCCCCGACCAGATCCGCGACACCGTGCAGGCCTGGCTGCAGCGCCAGGCCCGGCAGCGCTTCGAACTGCGCTGCCGGCACTTCGCCGGCCCGCTGGGCGTCACGATGACGGGGCTGCGACTCTCCTCCGCGCAGACGCGCTGGGGCAGCGCCAGCGCCGACGGCATGATCCGGCTCAACTGGCGCTTGATCCACTTCTCGCCGGCGCTGATCGACTACGTCGTCGCGCATGAGCTTGCTCATCTCAAGGAGATGAACCACAGCCCGCGTTTCTGGGCCGTGGTGAAGTCCGTGTTCCCCGAATACGAACTGGCGCGCGATCGGCTCAAGCAGGCGGTGCTGCCGCTGATGGACGAGGCGTAGGCGTACTGCGCCGACCCTCACCCCCACCCTCTCCCGCAGTGCGGGAGAGGGGGCCACACCAGCGCCCCTCTTACTCCCTCTCCCGCACTGCGGGAGAGGGCAGGGGTGAGGGTCGGGTCAGTGGCAGAGCCTCTTGAAGAAGCGGGCTCCCCCTTCAGGGGGGCTTGTAGCTAATTTGGGTGTGGCGACACACTAGGGATTGCTGTCATCACTCGCATCTGAGTCAGAACCTCCTCCCGCGTTCCGCTCGTGGCGGCGCTCAGGGTTCCCCGGCCGACAGGCCGCGTCAGGACAACCCGCGCTCAGAGCCGACAAGCTGATGCATAAAAAGGCGCAGCGCCGCCGTCCCGTGATCGGGGCGGCGGCGACTGTCTTTCTGGGGTTCGTTTTTTCCTGCTTCAGGCGGAGATCACGCCGAGAAGCGATGGATGCCGTCCTCGTCCAGCGAGCGACGCAGCTGTCCGCCCAGCCACAGCCGGTTCAGGTGAGCCACCGCCTCGCCCATCGCGAAGGTCGTCTGGTGCAGGTCCAGCGGGCGGCGGAACATCATCGGCAGCAGCTCCGCCGCATGGCAGGGCTTGGCGGTGCAGGCTTCCAGCACTTCCGCCAGGCGCTCGCGATGGTGCTCTTCCAGCTGATCGATGCGCGAATGCAGTCCGCGGAAAGGCTTGCCGTGCGCCGGCAGCACCAGCGTGTCGGCCGGCAGCGCGGTCAGCCGAGCGATCGAATCCAGGTAGAGCTGCAGCGGATCCGCTTCCGGCTCCACGTCGAGCACCGAGATGTTGGTCGAGATCCGCGGCAGCATCATGTCGCCGGAGATCATCACGCCCATGGACTCGCTGAAGAGGCTGATGTGTTCCGGCGCATGGCCGTAGCCCACGAGACAGCGCCAGTCGTGGTCGCCGATGCGCACCGTCATGCCGTCCATCAGCCGGCGGAACGCGGCCGGGATCGCCGGCACCATGCTCGGGTAGTAGCTGGCGCGACCGCGGATCTTCTCCAGCGCCGCGGGATCGCTCAGCCCATGGCTGCCGAAGAAGGCCGCCGCCGCTTCACCGCCCAGACCGACCGTCGACGAGGACGCCACCCGCGCCAGCTGGTAATCGGTCGCGCTGATCCACAGCCGGCACTGCCAGCGCTCCGTCAGCCAGTGCCCCAGTCCGAGGTGATCGGGATGGAAGTGCGTGACGATCACGCGCAGGACCGGCAGCCCGTCCAGGCGTTCGGCGAACACGCGCTCCCAGTTCGCTTTCGTCGTGTCGTTGTGGATCCCGCAATCGACGATGGTCCAGCCCTCGCGGCCGTCCAACGTGTCGCGCAGCAGCCAGAGGTTGATGTGGTCCAGCGCGAAGGGCAGCCCCATCCGCACCCAGCGCACGCCGGGCACCAGGTCCAGCGCTTCGCCGGGGCCCGGCAGCGTGTCGCCCAGGGGGTAGGAGAGTTCCGATTCGCGAGGATTGGCCATGGCTTTAGACTTACGTTTACGTCAACGTCATTTGCCAGTGTAGCCATGAGCCCCTCTCCCCGCCCGACCCCGGCCGACGACCTGTCCGAGGACGCGCTGCCCGAGGCCGGCGACGACGCGGGCCCGTTGTTCACGATCACCGAGCTGGCGGCCGAGTTCGACATCACCCCCCGCGCCATCCGTTTCTACGAGGACATGGGCCTGCTGACGCCGGCTCGCGCCGGTCGCAACCGCGTCTACACGCAACGGGACCGCACACGGCTGAAGCTGACGCTGCGCGGCAAGCGGCTGGGCCTGTCGCTGCAGGAGATCAAGCAGCTCGTGGACATGTATGACAGCCAGTCGGACACGGTCCCGCAGGCGCGCGCCTTCCTCGACGTCCTCCAGCAGCATCGCCGCCAGCTCCAGCAGCAGCTGAACGACATCGAGATCACCTTGGAAGAGATCGCCTTGCACGAGGAACGCTGCCACGTGCTGCTGTCGGAAGCAGGCCAGTCGGCCGATTGATCGCGCCCATGAACGGCTTGCACCTCACCGCCGACCTTGCCGGCTGCGTCAACAGCGGACTGCTGATTGACGGGCCAGGTCTTGCCCGGTCGGTCCGAGCGGCCGCCGAAGAAGCGGGCCTGACCGTCGTCGGCGAGCACTGGCACCGTTTCCCTGACGCCGCCGACGGCCAGCCTGGCGGCATCACCGGCATGCTGTTGCTGGCCGAATCCCATGTCGCGCTGCACACCTGGCCGGAGATCGCCTCGGTGACGCTGGACGTCTACGTCTGCAATTACGAGGGCGACAACTCGGAAAAGGCGCGCGCGCTGATGGCGGCGCTGGTGGCGCTGTTCCAGCCGGCTGACGCCCGGCATCACGCGCTCGTCCGAGGGCGGCTGGGCGCCGAAGTGCTTTAGTAGACTCTCGCCCGGGCCGCCTAGAGCCCGGGAGTCGAGGGATTGATCGAGAGCACGACCGAGCTGACGCTGGTGCCCAAGGCACCGCGGGAGGCGCCAACCCCGTCCGCGCCTGTGCGCGGCGCGGTGTCGGCGTCGCCTGCGCCTGCGCCTGCGCGGCCGGCGGTCCGGCCGTCGGGGGCGTCGTCCGCGCTGGGCGGGCTGGCGGTCCAGCGGCACGCCCAGCGGCTGGAGTTCACCGGCGCCGGTGCCGACTACTTCCGCATCTGGATCATCAACCTGCTGCTGACGCTGGCGACGCTGGGTGTCTATTCCGCCTGGGCGAAGCGGCGCAAGGCCCGGTGGTTCGCGCGACACACGCTGCTGGCCGGCGAGCCTTTCGATTTCCATGGCGACCCGCGCCGCATCCTCGTCGGCCGCGTGCTGGCGGTGGTGCTGCTGGTGGCCTACCTCCACGTGTTCGACGGCGCCGCGGTGGTGGGCCTGGCCACGCTGGGCGCGCTCTACGCGATCGGACCGCTGCTGTTCGGCAGCGTCCATCGCTTCAAGCTGGCCAACACCAGCTGGCGCGGCATGCGCTTCGGTTTCGAGGCGGATGCCGTCACCGTCTACGCGTCCTGCATGCCGATGCTGGTGGCGTGGACGCTGGTGTCGGTCATCGGCGGGCTGGGGCTCGGCCCTCTCGTCGACGGCCTGGCGGGTGTCGCACTCGTGCTGCTGCTGCCGCTCGCGCACGGCCGGCTCAAGCGCTTCCAGCATGCGCATGCCCGCTACGGCGCGCTGGCCTTCGACTTCAAGCTGTCCCTGGACGCGTTCTACGGCCTGTACCTGCGTCTGGCCGCCGCGCTGATCGTCGCCGGCGCGGTGGCGGGCCTGCTCGGCGTGGGACTGTCGATGGGACTGAAGCAGGTGATGGGCGCGGAGGTCCCGTGGCTCGCGACCTTCCTGCCGCTCGGGGCCCTCGGCGTGGTCGGCGTCATCGCCTGGCCGGTCTACGTCGCGCGACTGCAGCACCTGGTCTGGCACAGCACCCGGCTGGGCGACGGGATTGAGTTCGCGTATGAGCTTCCCGTGGTTCCCCTGTTCAAGACGCTGCTGGTCGGTGGCCTGCTGACCTTGCTGACGCTGGGCCTGTACTGGCCGTTCCTCGTTGTGCGCCTGGCCAAGCTGCGCATCGAAGGCCTGACGGTGCTGTCCGACATGCCCATCGATGCGGTCCTCGTGCGGGCGCCTCAACGTCGTGGTCCTGGTCCTGGTCGCGGTCCCGGTCGCGGCGCGGCCGGCGACGGCGCCGCCGGGGCCTTCGGCCTCGACATCGGCTGGTGAAGGCAAAACCCGGCATGAGACCGCAGATCCACACCGCCACCGCCCGCTGGTTCGACGGCGCCGAGAACCGGCCGCAGGAAGTGCGCGTGCGCCTGGGCCGGAACCACCTCGAATTCATGCCGTGGCCGCCGCGCGGGCAGTCGGCCTCGTCGATGCCGCCGTCGGAGGCGGAACTGGCCGCGTCGCGGCCGTCGATGCCCGGCCTGCGCCGCTACACCCGCAAGGCCCTGCAGGTCGGCGAATGGTGGCGCGGTCGACCCACGCCCGTCGGCCTGCCGGACGGCGGCACGATCTGGCTCCCGGCGGACAGCGCCATGGGCCGGGTGCTGGGCGGACAGTCGCTGATGGCGCAGACCGCCGGCAGCTGGAGTCTGGCCGTGTGCGCGCTGGTGGCGCTGATGGCGCTGGTCCTGTGGTTCGACCGCCAGGGCGCGAGCCTGCTGGCGCGCGCCGCGCTGCCGCTGATCCCGACGCAGCTCGACGACGCCGTCGGCAAGCGGGTCGAGCAGCAGCTCGAGTCCACGTGGCTGAGACCCTCCCGGGTGCCGGCGCAACGCCAGCAGGCGATACGCGCGCGTTTCGCCGAGGTCGCCGGACGGGTGTTCCCGGGAATGATGTTGAACGTCCGATTCGCGCGCCAGGGCGACCTGCCCGGATTCAACGCGATGGCGCTGCCCAACGGCACGATCTTCGCCTTCGACGGTCTGGTCGAGGCGCTCAGCGACGACGAGCTGGTCGCCGTGCTCGGCCACGAGGCCGGCCATGTGAAGCACCGGCATGCCATGCGCCATCTGGTGCAGGGGGCCGGGCTGCTGTCGGTGGCGGGCGTGGTGCTGGGCGACTTCCAGTCGGTCGCGGCAGGGGCGTTGCCCATGGCCCAGACGCTGGGTTACTCGCGCGACGCGGAGCGCGACTCCGACGCCGAGGCGCAGCGCCTGATCCTGCGCGAACATCTGCCCAACGAAACGCTGGTCGGGGCATGGCTCAAGGTGCTGGAGGCGCGGCGGCGGGACGGCCGCGTCGACACCGGCACCCCGTGGCTCTCGACGCATCCGCCGATCGGCGAGCGCATCGAGAGCGCGCGGCAGGCCGCGCAGAACGCGGAACCGCAGCCCTGAGTCGACGCCTTACCTGGCGCTCGAGGTGGGTGCGGCGGGCGTGGCGGTCGACGATTCCTGGCCCTTGGCCACGGCGGTCTCGGGCGTCGCCGGCTTGAACTGACCCATCACGTCGCGTTTGCCACGCTCAAGGTAAGGCACGGGTTGGTCCATCCACGCCGGGCGCGGGCTGCCGAGCAGGTAGTGGTCGAAGAACTCGGCCATGTGCACGGTGAAGTGCTTCATGTTGTCGCGCTCGCGCAGACCGTGCTTCTCGCCGTTGTAGTTGAACCAGTACGCCTCCTTGCCGAGGCGGCGCAGCGCGGTGAAGAACTCGATGCCCTGGTACCAGGGCACGGCATCGTCCTCGTCGTTGTGGATGGTCAGGTAGGGCGTGGTGACCTTGTCGACGCGGAAGATCGGCGAGTTCTCCAGGTACAGGTCCGGACGCTCCCAGGGCGTGGCGCCGATGCGGCTCTGGCCGTGCTCGTACTGGAACGCGCGGCTGATGCCGGCGCCCCAGCGGATGCCGCCGTAGCCGCTGACCATGTTGGCCATCGACGCGCCGGCCTCCGCCGCGCGGAACTGGTTGGTGTGCGTGATCAGGTAGTTGATCTGGTACGCGCCCCAGCTGTGACCCTGGATGCCGACGCGCTTCGGATCGACGTAGCCCTTGGCGATCTGCTGGCGGATCGCCGGCAGCACCGTGTTCATCGCGCTCTTGCCCGGATGACCGGTCGTGTAGACGATGTCCGGGCGCAGCACGAGGTAGCCGTTGCTGACGTAGCGCGTGACGTTGATGTTCTGCGCCGGCGCCGGCGGGATGTAGCGGTACCGGTTGTCGGTCATCTTCTCGTAGATGTAGACCATCATCGGGTACTGCTTCTTCGGGTCGAAGTCCGCCGGCTTGGCGAGCAGCGCCCGCAGCTTCTTCCCGTCGGCGGCGGTGTACTCGACCAGTTCCTGCGTGCCCCAGGCGTAGCGCGACTGCTGCGGATTGGCGGCGCTGATCTGCTGCGGCTGCTGGAACGCGAGCGTGGAGGTCCACAGGTCCGGGAACTGCGTGAAGGTCTGCTGCGTGAAGACGATGCGGTCCGCATCCTTGGCCTTGATCAGGCCCCCGATCATGCGGTCGTCCTGGATCAGGGTCTTGGGCGCACCCCCGGTCGCATCGACGCGGAAGTAGCCGCTGGCGCGCGTGATGTCGTGCGTGCCGGCCAGCGTCAGCGCGTCGGCGGGCAGCGGCTTCTTGTCGGCGTCCTCGGGATCCAGCGGCACGACGCGCAGCTGCACCTGCTGCTTGCGGCCCCAGCCCTGCGTGAGGTTGCGCGACTGGCCGGTGGCCGGCTGCACGGCCCAGAGGTCGAACTTGTCGTAGACGACGACGCTGTCGTCGTCGGCAGTCCAGCCGGCGCTGCCGTAGGGGGAGGGCAGGTCGGGGACGTCGCGGTCGTCGTTGTCGAAGCGCGACTTGATCTTGCCGGTCAGGTCGACGGCGGCGGCGGTGTCGGTGCGCCAGGCCATCCAGCGCGCGGTCGGCGCGTCGAAGCCCAGCACGTAGCGGCCAGCCGGCGACAGCGTCGGCGCGTGACGCAGCTTGCGCGCGAGCGGTCTGGCCGCGCCGGTGTTGAGGTCGACGGCGTAGGCATCCATGTAGGCGCCTTCCCAGGACATCAGCTGGCGGTAGGGCAGTTCGCTCAGGCCGAGCGCGACGGCGGCGTTCTCGTTGACCTGGATCGTGGGGAGCTCCTTCGTCCCGAGCTGGACGAAACGCGCCGCGTCGACGTCGGTGCCGAGGTGCACGACCGCGCGGTAGTTGCGCGCGCGTTCGCGCTCGGCCTTGGCCTTCTGCGCGGATTGAAGCTCCGGATCCTTCCAGTGCCAGAGGTCGACCTTCATCGGCTCGGGCGCATCCTTGGGCTCCGGCGCGGGGAGTTCGGCGGTGCCGAGGAACAGGCGCTGGCCGTCCTTGCTGAAGGCGAGTGCGGCGTGCTCGCTCGGCGTCCAGCCGGCGGGCATGCCGGCGGTCTCGCCGCTGACCAGCACCGAGGCGCGCTCCTGGCCGGCCTTCCACAGGAAGAGCTTGAACGGGGTCGGATCGGGCTTGTCGGCCTTCTCGTCCTTCTTCTCTTCCCTCTTGTCGTCGGCCTTCTTCGCCTTCTCGGCGACCTTGGTCTCCGCGATGTGGTCGCGGTTGCTGACGAAGGCCAGGCGGCGGCCGGCCTCGTCGAAACGCAGCTGCTTGTAGCTGCCGGCGCCGGACATCACCGCGCGCGCCTGAGTCGGCGAGGCCGGGTCGATGACGTAGACGCCTTCGCGGGCGGTTTCGTCGGTGGCAGGTTTTGCCTCGGCGACGGTGGCGGCGGCGTCCGAAGCGCCGGAAGCGCCAGGAACACCCGAAGCGGCGGTGGCGGATGAAGGCACCGCTGCCGGCGCGGCCGGCTTGGCCGCGTCCTTCTTCGCCGGCTCCTTGACGGAGACCACGTAGGCCAGCAGCGTGCCGGCGTTGTTCCAGGCGAAGTCGGACGCGTCCTTGAAGGTGTTGCGTTGCTTCGTCTCGGCGTCGATCAGCAGCAGGTCGTTGCCGGGGGCCTTCTTCGCGGAGGGGCCGCCGCCTTCAGCGGGCGCTTCCTGGTCGGAGAGGGTGTCGACATCGCGGAGATCGCCATCGCTGTCGACATCCGCCTTCGCGGCCGACGGCTTCGTGTCCTTGGCGTCCTTGGCGTCTTTCTTGGCCGGCGCCTCCATCAGCAGCGCCAGATGCTGCCCGCCGTCCTTGCCCCAGGCGAAGCGCTTCACGCGCTCGACGACGTCGACCTTGCCGGTGGCGAGATCCATCCACGCCGCGCCGGCCTTGGGCGCGTCGTCGCCCTTCTTCTTGTCCTTCTTGGCCTTGTCGAGATCGACGCGCGTCGGCTGCACGGCGAAGGCGACGAAGCGTCCGTCGGCGCTGAACTGCGGCGAGGTGCCGCGCGGCGCGCGGTACTCGCGGCCGTCGGCGACGTGGCGCACGACGAGTTCTCCGTCGGCCTCCTGCGCGACCAGCGCGTAGGCGATCCATTGGCCGTCGCGGCTCAGCTGCGTGTGCTGGATGCTGCGCCAGGTGGCATAGACGTCGTGCGTGATCGGCAGCCTGGCGGCGACGGGCTGGCCGACGGCGGCTGCTGCGGCGGCGACCGGCGTGGCGGACTGCGGCGGTGTGGCCGCGGCCAGCGGCGCGAGCGGCAGCAGGGCGAGCGACAGCGCGGGGAGCGAGGACAGGAAGGACCGGGTGGACATAGTCGGAGGAAGGAGTCGGGAAAGGGGCGGGAAGGCGGGGGAGCCGAGATCGGAGGAGGCAGCGGCTCAGCCGCCCGCCGCGTCTGCCGCGGTCAGCGTCTTCACGAGCCAGGCCTGCAGGGCCTGGATCTCGTCCATGGCGACCTCGTGGGCCATCGGGTACTCATGCCACTCGACCTCATAGTCGAGCCGGCGCAGCTCGGCCAGCGACGCATGCGCCCGGGCGGGCACGACGACGCCGTCGTTGCTGCCGTGCGCCAGGAAGATCGGGGTGTGCGCGTTGGCGGCGTTGCGTTCCGCCTCGGTCGTGCCGAGGACCGGCAGATAGCCGGACAGGCCGACCAGCCCCGCGAGCCGCTTCGGATACCGCAGTCCGGTCATCAGCGTCATCGCGCAGCCTTGCGAAAAGCCCATCAGCACGACGCGCTCCGGCGGGATGCCGAACTCGCTCTCCTCACGGGCGATCAGGTCCTCGACCAGGCGCTGCGACACGCGCAGGCCGTCGGCGTCCTCGCGCTGGCTGAGGTCGCCATGGCGGATGTCGTACCAGGCGCGCATGCGCATGCCGCCGTTGATGGTCACGGGGATCTGGGGCGCGCTGGGCAGCACGACGCGCAGGCCGCCCAGCGCCAGCACCGGCGACAGGTCCAGGGCCTGGACCACGGGCACGAAGTCGTTGCCGTCGGCGCCCAGGCCGTGCAGCACCAGCAGGCTGAAGCGGGGCGCCTCGCGCGTCTGCAGTTCGATGGTTTCGAGGATCATGGACGGGAATGCTAGTCCGGCGCGCGGCGCCGGACCTGGGTGGAAACGCCCTGTCGCGGCTCATCCGCTCCGCATCGCGCCCAGATGCAGCCGGTCGCACGCGGCTCGCGGCGTGAGGCGCCGATGCGTAGTCTTCAACCCATCGCATCCACCGATGCACCACTCTCCCGGAAAGGAGCCCACCATGTCCGACAGCGAAGAACTCAACCGCCTGGCCGATCTGCATCAACGCGGCATCCTCAGCGACGAGGAGTTCGCGAAGGCCAAGGAACGCGTGCTGAACGCCAGCGCCCGGTCGTCGAGCTCGACCTCCTACGCCTACGCCACGCCGCACGGCAACAGCAGCGGTGCGCCGGTGGTGAACGCCATCAACACCTTCCGCCGCAGCCGCGACGACCGCTGGATAGGCGGCGTGTGCGGCGGACTCGCCCGGCTCAGCGGCCTGGCGGCGTGGTTCTGGCGCATCGTGTTCGTCGCGCTCACGACCTGCGCCGGCGGTGGCGTGCTGCTGTACCTGCTGCTGTGGATCTTTGTGCCGTTGGAGGAGTGAAGCAGTTGGCGACAGCCGCCTCTCGACGGCTGTTTCCTATTTTTTGATATTTTCGAGTTTGATATGATGAGCGCTCCCTGGCATTCCGACGGAGACCACTGATGCCTCGCGCTCACCACACTGTTGCCAAGGCCGCCGCCGTCGCGAGGTACGTGTCCCACCTTGCGGATCCGCTGAACCCCATCGCCGAGCAGGTGGGGAAGGTGGTGGCTGCCGAAGTGAAGAGCTTCGTGTGTCCGCCGACCAAGGTCGGCAGGAACGCCTCCGCGGGTGCTTCTGAAACCAGTTCGGTCGATCTGGAGGCCTACATCACGGTGCTTGTCGCCAAGGCCCTGGACCGGTCCCTGAGCGCCCGGACCGCGGAAGGCAAGGCACTGCGGATGGCGCTGATCGCCAAGTTGGCGAACGCCGAGGCCGATGAAGGCGCCGTGTCGGAGGCAAGACCGGCGGTGGCGGACGGACTGCTCACCACGGCGCAGGCGGCGTCGAAGCTCGAAGTCAGCCGACCCCACGTGTCCATGCTCTGCGATCAAGGCAAGCTGGGCGAGGTCGTCATGACAGAAGGAGGGCATCGCCGCATCCGGGCTTCGGCGGTGCAGGCCTACCTGGAGGATCGGACCAGGCAGTTCGACGGAGCCAAATCCCCTCGTGAGGCGGGCATGGAAGCTGGGTTGTACGACGTCCCGGAAGGGCACTTCAAGAACGTCGTCCGAGAGAGCGCAGGCGCTTCCAAGTCAATGAAGGCCGCCACCAAAGCAGGTCGCAAGATTCGTCCGTGAACCGCAGCGACACGTTCGTCGTCCTGGATACCTGCGTGCAACTCAGGCTGCGGCTGAGCGACGTCCTCATGGACATGCGGGCGGAGGGCCTGTTCTCGGCGCACTGGACGGCAAACATCGATGACGAGTACCTCCGCAACATGGTGAAGGTCTACGGCATCGATCGAACGAAGGCGGCGGGTCGCCTTCGCGCCATGAAGGTTCGCTGTCCGGAGTGGGAGGTATTCATGTCGAGCGCCGACTTCGAAGCCGTGCCGAAGCAGGTCGACGCGAAAGATCGACACGTGGCAGCGGCAGCTCTGGCACTTCGGCATGCGGCTGACCGAGATACCGAAGGAGATGAGAGCCCCGTGTACGACGTCATCCTGCTGACGGACAACATCAAGGATTTCGCTGTGACGCAGATGAAGCGTCTGGGTGTCAGGGTGCTGCGTCCCGGCGAGTTCCTGGATGAGGTCTTCGACGCACATCCCGAGGCGATGTCTCGCGCAGTGTCTCAAGCCGTCAAGGAGCTCAAGAAACCGCCCTACACGCTGGCGGAACTGCTCGATGTGCTCCGTCAGGCTGGAGCGAAGCGTCTGGTGGCCGGCATGGACAAGACGCGTTCGAGGTGAAGCCCGCCTCCGGATGAGCGTCGTGAAGGGGCCAGCTAGACATGGCCTTTCAACACATACGCGGAGGCGAGCCAACGGCGCTCGACCTCCGCGTTCTTCATTCGAGCCTCCAGCAAGCGCCACGGACAGTCGAGCCCGTCCATGCGCACGATCGAATGCATCGCCGCCCCGAGCACGAACAGGTTGCTCATCGGCATCCACGGCGGCGCCCAGGCCAGGCCCGCCGCCACGATGCGCGCGCCGGGCTTGAGGGCGGCGAAGGCGCGCTGCAACCCCTCTTCGCTCTGCAGCACGTCGTGCGTGAAGAAGAAGATCGCCGCGTCAGCGCGGCGCGTGCCGAGCACGGAGGCGTAGTCCGCGTCTTCCGCGGCGACACCGAGGTAGTCGATCGGCGTGGGAAGGTGATCCACCCGCGCGCGTTGCTTGGCCTGACGCATCATCGTGTCGCAGGGCTCGACGGCGACGATCCGGCCGGTACGGCCGACGGCGGCGCTCAGGCCGGGCAGGCTCAGCCCGGTGCCCGCACCGATGTCGAGCACGGTCTGCCCCGGCTGCAGGTCGAGCAGGGCGATCGCCTCGCGACGCAGCGGCGCCACCGGCATCAACTCGTAGTCGTAGACCGGCGCACGCCGCGCGTAGAGCGCGTTGGCGGCTTGCCGACCGGGACTGGGGTCTGGCGTGTTCATGGACTCCCTTGTGCTGCCGGGCCAGCTTCGCGTGGCGCGGAGGCCGGTGTCAAGCAAGAAAAACGGAGCGTCACGGAACCGTCATGCGGGACCGAAAGAATCGCGTCCCTATGTGCGTCCAACTCACCACAGGTACGCGGCTTGCCCGTCGTGCCGCCCGCTCGATCGCCGTGCTCTGCGCCGCCGTCGTCCTTCCTCTGGCCGCCTTTGTGGCGCACGCCGAGTCCGCGCCGCTCGCGACGGCGACCGATGCGACGTCCGACCTGAAGTTCTCCCAGTTCTTCAAGTCGCCGATCGGTCCGGCCGGGCTGGAGTTGTCCGACGCGCTGCGCGCCGCCGACGGTCGCCCGGTGCGCCTGGTCGGCTACATGGTCGCGCAGGAGCAGGCCAGGCCCGGTCGCTTCTGGCTCACGCCGCGCCCGGTGCGCATGAGCGAACACGCCGACGGCGAGGCGGACGACCTGCCCGCGGCGGCCGTGACGGTGTTGCTCGATCCGTCGCAACAGGAACGCCTGGTCGCCCATCGCGACGGGCTGGTGGTGCTCACCGGCACGCTGTCCATCGGCCGCGTCGAAGACGAGTCCGGCCGGGTCTCCTGGATCCGCCTGCAGCTGCCGCCCGGCGCGCTCGAAGCGCAGTCGGCGTCCGCCTCCGCCCAGCCCGACAGCCGCGGCCATCGTCATTGACCTGTTCCTGACCGCAGCCCGCGCGGTTCCCGATTTCCCCGACTCGAGTCCTCCACGATGAAACACCTGCCTTCCCTGCTCGCCGGCGCCTGCGCGCTGCTGGCCTTGAGTGCCGCCCAGGCCGCGCCGACCGTGACGCGACTGACGCCGCCGAGCGAGCGTTTCTCCACCGGCCAGCCGGAGCCCGTGATCGCGCGCTTCCTGCCCGGTCAGCGCTTCGACCTGCAGGCGACGATCAAGCCGGACGCCGGCCAGCGCATCACGGCCGCGCGCTTCGTGATCGACGGCAAGCCGGTCGACGCGACGGTCGCGCTGCGCGACTGCGCCACCGGCTGCGTGAAGGGCGTGAGCGCGGAGACCGCGATCGCCACGATCCGCGCGGTGAGCTTGGAGAAGGCCGGCCGCCACGAGTTCAGCGTCGAGGCCACGCAGTCGGATGGCCAGAAGGTTGCCGCCACCGGCAACTTCGATGTCGTGCCGTTCACCGCGGCCATGGGCCCGAAGGTCAAGAACATCATCATCCTGCTGGGTGACGGCATGGGCGCGGCGCAACGAACGGCGGCCCGCATCGTCAAGGGCGGCTATGCGCAGGGCAAGGTGATCAACCCGCTGGCGATGGACACTTTCCCGGCGACGGGCATGGTCAAGACGGCGTCCTTGAACTCGGTGGTGACGGACTCGTCGCCGGGCATGACGTCCTACGTCTCGGGCAACAAGAACAACAACAATGAAGAAGGCGTGTTCCCCGACGACACGATCGAGCCCTTCGACAACCCGCGCATCGAATACCTGTCCGAGTACCTGCACCGCACGCAGGGCAAGGCGCTGGGCATCGTGACGACGGCAGATGTGTTCGACGCGACGCCGGCCGGCAACGCGGTGCACACGAGCAACCGCGGCGCGGGCACCGGCATCGTGGACCAGTTCTTCGATGACCGCTCGCGCACGGGGCTGACCGTGCTGCTGGGCGGAGGCCGCAAGTGGTTCCTCCCGGCGGGCACGGCGGGCTCGGAGCGCGCCGACGGCAACGACTACGCGTTCTCAGCGACCGATCCCCACACCTCGGAGATCGTCAAGCGCTGGGGCGCCGCGCCGGGCGCGAAGGACAAGGGCCGCGACCTGATCCAGGAATTCCAGGGCGCGGGCTACCGCTACGCGCCGACGAAGACGGCACTCGAAGCCGCCACGGCGGGCGCGGGCGCCGACAAGCTGCTCGGCCTGTTCGCGTTCTCCAACATGAACGTGGCGCTGGACAAGATCGACGGCCGACGCGGCGCGAAGAAGGGCCTGGCGGGCGGCAGCGTGGTCGACGACTACGGCTTCCCCGACCAGCCGATGCTCGACGAGATGGCCAAGGCCGCGATCGCGACACTGAAGAAGCAGCAGAAGGGCTTCGTGCTGATGATCGAGGGGGCGTCGATCGACAAGCAGGCGCACAACATGGACAGCGAGCGCTGGATGCTGGACACGATCGAGTTCGATCGGGCGGTGCAGGTCGCGCAGGATTTCGCGCGCGAGAACGGCGACACGCTGGTCATCGTGACGGCGGACCACGAGTGCTCGGGCGCGGCGCTGATCGGCGGCTCGATGCTGACAGACCAGGCGCTGCTGGACGCGGCGACGAAGAAGGGCGCGGCCAACCTGCGCGACAAGGTCGTCGGCGTGTACGAGAAGGCGGGCTTCCCGCGCTATCGCATCGCTGCGGACGGCTACCCGGAAGCGACCGACATCGACTATCGCCTGCTGGTGGGATACGGTGCGAACGCGGACCGCTACGAAGACTGGCGCACGAACGCGACGCCGCTGCGGGATTCGCAGCAGCCAATGGCCAAGTCCGAACCGCTGAAGTGGTACCCGGCCAACGCCGCCGAGCGCGACGACGCGACGGGCGAGTTCCTGGTCACGGGCCAGGTGCCCGGCGAGCAGGCGGTGCACACGGCGACGGACATCCCGCTGTCGGCCTTCGGCCCGGGCGCGCTGGCGTTCACCGGCGTCATCGACAACACGGACGTGTTCTTCAAGCTCGCGCAGGCGGCGGTGAAGGGTGCGACCGCACCGGCCGATGCGACCGGCGCGAAGCGGCCGGCGAAGGTGGCGAAGAAGTAAACGTCACTGCTGCGCAATGACTTCGATCGAGGGGCCTGCGGGCCCCTCGTCGTTTCTGCAACAGCCTCGACTGCTTCGATGAACCTGTCGGCGCTTGGACGCAGAATGCGTCTTGCCCTGGTGGCCTTCTCAATCTTCCAGCCCTAACGGGACTCATCTGGAAAACCGCTCGTTGTGGCCTTCGGAAGCCCAGGCGTATCGATTGGGCTTCTATCGTTCGTGGCCTGCACGTCGTGACGACGTCGTCGCGTCCGTTGCGCCTATTGCAGCAATGCGGAAAGTCGCGCTAAGGCGTCGTCGATCACTTCGGCCGGCGCCTGCTCGATGCGTCGTGCTTTGCGCGCGTCGAGGTCCAGCATTCTGATCTTGTTGACCAGGGCCGCACCTTGGGTCTTGCATCCTGTGCCGGTCAGCGTGACCGCGAACCCCGCATGGCGAGCGAAGTCGCCTCCCTGGGTGATGGGCGCCACCAACGCGTCTCCGAGCGCGTTGAATGCCTTGGGAGTGAGCACGAGGGCGGGGCGAGTCCCGCGCTGCTCGTGCCCCAGGACGGGATCTAGCGGCACCGCGACGATGTCCCCTCGGTCAAAGACTTTCCTCACCACACTTCACCGCCTTCCGGCTTCATGCTGTCCCAGGCCGCCATATCTGCCGGCGCCGGCGCGGAAAGATCGCACTGGGCAATCATCTCGGCCAGCGTGTACTTGCGCTTGGGCGTCAGGACGATGCGGCGGTCGGACGTGGTCTCCAGCGTCAGCGCGTGGCCGGCGGTCAAGCCCAGGTTGCGGAGCACGGTCGGGGGGAGGATCAACGCGGTACTGTTTCCCATTTTCTTCAACACCACTTCCATGGTCGCGCTCTCCGTCTGCAGGTTGCCCTGAATTCTAGGAAGTCGCGTGATCGGTGTAAAACAAAGTTGTACGTTCAATGCAACGCCGGGCGGTCCCTCGGGAGGCCGTTGCAGTGGAGGAGCAGTCGGACCGCCCAGCGCGCATCGAACGAGCCCTCATCTTGCGCACGACTGTCGTCGTTAGGAATCACGCGAAAGTAGGATCGAAGAGGGGTGCTGAGAATCCCGAAAAAGTAGGAAGTCAGGGGGAGGCAAGGTCGCTCTCTTCGACTCCTCGCCGCCAAAGGAACATGCAGACTCGTTTCCGGGATTGGGCTCCTGGATGACGGCGAGGCAGTTCGCGATCTTCGAGATCTATTTCCACCTGGGAGAGGCCGCGCTTTCGGAGGTCCGACGCGTGGCGTTCGGCGCCTACGACTGGACACAGGGCAATGCGCTGGAGATCCTGTGCCGCTTCGCAGCGTCCGGTCTGGAGCGCGACGCGATCCTGAAGGAGATTCGAGAAGAGTCTCCAAACTTCCGCGAGGAGGCCACGATCTACGCCATGGGACCGCTGATGGCGGAGAAGGAGTACACACCCGCCCTGGAAGAGATCATCGTCTTCCTTCGCGACGAGGCCGGCTTCGACTGGGCCTATGAGGAAGTCATGGCGCAGCAGGTGCGCGCCGCGGCTCCGAAACCACCAAAGCAGGCCACGCAGGCGCCCATGGCATCTGGCCCGACCGCGGTGAGTGTCGGCGGGCGATCGAAGCCGTGGTGGAAGTTCTGGTGAAGGCGGCGCTGGCCGAAGTGGCCTGCGAAGGTGGCGAAGCGGTCACCGGACTCCGATCCCCGTGCCTCGCAAAAGCCGCTGTCATCGGCGGCCTTTTCCGTTGAGGGCAGATCCTGCGAGCAACACTGATCGGGCTCCCCGGTTTCATGAGGAGCTCTCATGCGTTCTATCGTCCTTTCCTCCGTGCTCGTGCTCGCTGGTGTCTGGTCCGGTGCGGCCGTCGCAACATCGCCCCCGAACACGACGTCGAGCACGGCCTCGACGTCTCCCCCTGCGGCCGGTGCGCCGGGTGAATGGAAGCCGTGGTGGGGCGGCTGGGTACGGCTGGAAGCCGACCGCAATCTGAGTTGCCTCAGCCCCGACGGGCAGAACTGCTTCTGGCGCGGCGAAGTCGTCGATCCGCAAGCCGATGACGCGGCGACACGGCATCCGCTGGTGTGCGGAGCCGCTCACCAGGAGAAGTGGGGCATCAACGGGTACAACGACGACAACAAGGACCATGGCGAATTTCATTGGTGCCGGTCCGCGTATGCGACGCTGTTTGCGAAGTGGGTGAACTACGCCGGGCTGGGGGTGAAGAAATGGCTGGCCGAGACGCCGGCCGGCGATGTCATGTGCCACTCGACGGACGGCAGGACCTGCTCGGAGGCCGCCGAGGGCGCGACCGCACCGCCCGAGGCGCGGGAGATCCATCCGCTTGTCTGCGGCGCGCATTACCGCCGGATCTTCGACAAGGAGAGCTACGACGAGCCCGGCCACTGGTGCCGCACGCCCAGGATCGACGAAGACTTCGGCATTCGCCTCGCCCAGGGGGAATCCTGGGAACCGGTGATCGGCAACGGATGGGGGGCCGTGATCGAGCCCGCATTCCTCGTGCGGATCAACCTGCCTGAGGGCCGGTCGTTGGCATTGCGAACGGTCGCGGAGCTCAAGAACGAAGTCGTCTACAAGAAGCAGGTCCTGAAGGAGGCCGCCTTCGGCTTCGAGTTCGGGCGGCAGGTCGGCTTCCACCTCCAGGATTCCGGCGTCGTGGCTCAGAACGCGATCTGGCGGACGCCGCTGGTCAGTCATGGAAAGATCATGGCGGCCATGACGGTGACGAAGAACGGCAATGCCTGTTTCTTCGTGGCTCCTGACAGTGCGGAGCGCGACACGCCCTTCTTCGCCAAGCAGCATTTCATCGGCAGTACCGTGGGCATCAGGGACGACAACGGCCAACCGATCAGCTTCGTCCGCAGTCCCGGTTTCACCCCCACACAATGGGGAACTTCGCCCTCCGACTGGCGCGCCGACCCGGGCGCGGGACTCGTCATCGATCAGGTCGTGGCGCTCTATGACCGGTACGTGCCGGACGAACGCCGTCCGGGCAAACGTCGTTTCATCACCTATGCCGACCCCTGCGACAAGGCGGATGCCCTGACCACCGCCTGGTGAGGCCACCGGCGCTTCGCCTCACCGCAACCGCCCATTCGCCACCATCTCCTCCGCCGCCCGCACCAGGCACATGGCCGACGCGCCGGCGGCCATGCCGGCGCGCCACTGGCGTTCCTCCAGCACGCCGCCGATGCCGACCACCGGCGCACCGGCCATGCGTGACCACCATCGCAGTTGCGCCAGTCCTTGCGAGAGCCATGGCATGTCCTTGGTGGTCGTCGGCCACAGCGGGCCGCAGGCGATGTAGTCCGGCGCCAGGCCGCGCGCGCGGGCGAGTTCCCACAAGCTGTGGCTCGACAGCCCGAGGCGAACGCCGTGCCGGGCGCGGCGCTGCTGCAGGTCCTCGCGGTCCTCGACGCTCAGGGCCGACCAGTCCTCCTGGCCGAGGTGCAACGCGCGTGCGCCTTCTTCGAGCGCCAGGCGCCAGTGGTCGTTGATCCACAAGGTCGCCGAGCGGCCGGCCATGTCGCGCACCGCCTCGCGGATCGCCGCGCGCAGCGCGTCTTCGTCGATCGCCGGGCCGCGCTTGATGCGCAGCTGCAGGTGGGTGAAGTGGCCGCTGAGCGCGAGCGCGGTCACGCGCTCGGGACGATCCGTGATCGCATACAGACCAGTGGCGAACGGCGCTGCGCGGCGCGACGCCGGCCAGAGCACCTCGCGCCACCGCGTCAGCGTCGCGCGGTCCGGCGAGGTCTCGTCGTCGAAGCTCATCACCGGCATCGCACCGGCGTCATCGACGAAGTGCCGGTCCGGTCGCAGAGGGCCCGCGCCGGCGCCCGCCGCGTGGCCGTCGCGTAGCGCGCACCAGGTGAGCATCTTCGCGAGGATCACCGCGTCCGGCACCGCGAAGCCGCGCGCGAGCGCCGCGGCCGCCGCGGTCGCGAAGGTGCAGCCGCTGCCGTGGTGATGCGGCGCGGCGCCGTCGCGGCCGGACAGCCGCGGCAGGGCGATCCATCCGGTCGCCATCGGACTGTCCAGCCAATCCATCGAGAGCCCGTCCACCTGCGCCGCATCGTCGCCGCCGGTGATGCAGACGGCGCGCGCACCCATGCCGCGCAGCATCGCGGCCAGCTCCGGCACCGGCAACTGGCCCGAGGCGACGCCGAGCAGCCGCTCCGCCTCGCGCCGGTTCGGGGTGATCAGCGTCGATCGCGGGATGAGCTGATGGCGGTAGGCGCCGAGCAGCGCGTCGTCGCAGAACGCCGCGCCGCCCGCGCTCGCGCCGAGCACTGGATCGACGACCAGCGGCGCGTCGCCGATCTGCGCGAGCAGCGCGTCGACCGTCGCCGCGCTCGCGAGCAGGCCCGTCTTGACGATGCGCGGGGGCAGGTCTTGTCTCAGCGCACTCAGTTGCGCGCGCACCTGGCTGGCCGGCAGGGGGAACACCGCGTTCACGCCCATCGAGTGCTGTGCCGTCACGGCCGCGACGATCGGGCACAGGTGCACGCCCATCGCCGCCGCCGCGCGCGTGTCCGCGCTCAAGCCCGCGCCGCCGCCGCTGTCGGTGCCGGCGACGCTCCAGACGATGGGCGGCGACGGGTCGTCGGTCCACGGCGTCAGCGTCAGGAGGTCCGGGTCGACCGGTGCGGCCCAGGGCGAGGGCAGGCTCGGATGGGGCACCAGCGGCGACGGCAAGGCCGCCCCGGCGGATTCGCGCCGATCGGGGCTGCCGATGCGATCGGTCCGCTCCCCGTGTGCGCTGCGTTCGCTCTCGTCGTTCATGCGTCCCCCAGCAGGAAGGCGTGGCCGCTGACCGGCGTGCTCGCGACCGCGAAAGCCTGCGGCGCCATCAAGCCGGCATGGAAGGCGCGCCGCCCCGCGCGCACTGCGTCGCCGAATGCGCCGGCCATCGCCACCGGATCGCCGGCCTGCGCCACCGCGCTGTTCAGCAGCACGGCGTCGAAGCCGAGTTCCATCGCCCGCGCCGCCTGCGACGGCGCGCCCAGGCCCGCGTCGATCACCAGCACCGTGTCGGGCAGGCGCTCGCGCAGCGTGCGCAGCCCGTGCAGGTTCAGCAGCCCCTGGCCCGAGCCGATCGGCGCGCCCCAGGGCATCAGCAGCGGACAACCGGCGTCCAGCAGCCGCCGGCCGAGGATCAGGTCCTCCGTGCAGTAGGGGAAGACGACGAAGCCCTCGCGCACGAGTTCCGTCGCCGCCGCGACCAGCTCGAAGGGATCGGGCTGCAGCGTGTGGTCGTCGCCGATCACTTCGAGCTTGATCCAGGCGGTGCCGTAGAGCTCGCGCGCCATGTGGGCGAGCTGCACCGCCTCGCGCGCGCTGCGGCAGCCGGCGGTGTTGGGCAGCAGCCGGGCGCCCTGCTCGCGCCCGACGGCGAGCGCCTGCGCCAGCGCGCCGTTGTCGCCCGCCTGCAGCGTGCGCTTGAGGCCGACGGTCAGCAGCTGCGTGCCGGACGCGCGGATCGCGTCGCACAGCGTCGCGGGGCTGGGATACCCGGCCGTGCCGAGGAAGAAGCGGCTGTCGAGCGCGACGCCGTCGATCAGCAGCGGATCGGTCGCCTTCGGCACGATCGCTGGTCGATCGGCGGATGGCGGAGTGGCGGTGAGCGGCATGTCAGCCTCCGACGATCGGTTGGAAGAAGAGCACGACGTCGCCGTCGTTGAGCGTCGTGCCGGCGCGTGCGTCGCGCGCGACGAAGCGGCCGTTCAGCGCGGTGGCCACCGCGGCGGCCTCGCGCCGTTCGAGTTCGAGCAGCTGCGCCAGCGTCGCGCCGGCGGGCATCGCCACGGCGCGGTCGTCGAGCCGCACGGTGATCGGGGGGAGGGCGGTCATGGGGAGGTCTCCAGGAGAGGGGCGGCGGGTCCGGCCGGTCCGGCCTGTCCGGCCAGTCGGGCCATGTCGAGCAGCCGCTCGACCAGCGCCGGCGCGAGCAGCCAGCCGTGGCGGTACAGGCCGTTGAGCCGCAGCAGGCCGGGCTCGTGATGCGTGAAGGGCAGGTTGTCGGGCAGCGCCGGCCGGAGATGCCGGTCGAGCCGCACGATGCGCGCCTCCGACAGCGCCGGCAGCACGCTCTGCGCCGCCGCCATCAACTCGACGGCGGAGCGCAGCGAGACCGGGCTGCGGTCTTCGCTCTCGATCTCGCTGGCGCCGACGACGATCTCTTCGTCGGAACGCGGCACGAGGTAGACGCGATGCCGCGGATGCAGCAGCCGGACGGGGCGGCGCAGACCGTGCCCCGGCAGGGACAGCGTGACGATCTCGCCGCGCACGCCGCGCAGCGGCAGCGGCGGCCGCGCGCCCAGCCCGCGGGCATCGATCGCCCAGTCGCCGTGCCAGTGCCCGCCGTCAGCGAAGTGCAGTGCGCCGGGCAACACCTGGTCGACGGGACGCGACCAGTGCCAGCGCGCCGCGGCAGCCGTCGCGCCGGCGTGCAGCGCGGTCATCGCGGGCCCCGGCGCGATGAGACCTTCCCGCGGCAGCAGCCAGCCGCGCAGGCCCGGCGCCAGCATCGGCTCCAACGCGCGCAGCGCGTCGGCATCGAGCGGCTCCGCGCCCGGCATGCGCATCAGCGCGCGCTGCGCCGCGCCCAGGTCCGCACGATGTGACAGCAGCAGACTGCCCTCGATGCGCAGCGGCACGGTGCCCGGTGCCGGACTCGATCCCGAGGACGACGTCGAGACCGGGTTCGAGTCCGGTGCCGGTCCGGACAACGAGGCCACGATGTCGGGCCACAAGGCCAGCGACCGCCAGCCCAGCGCGGCGATCTCCGCGCCGCCCTGTTCCTGCTCGGCGAGCGGACTGAGCATGCCGGCGGCGCTGAACGCCGCCGCGCCTTGCGCGTCGAACGCGGGCTCTGGACCGGGCGACGCGTCGAAGACCTCGACGCGATGCCCGGCCCGCGCGAGCGTCCACGCGAGCAGCCGCCCGGCGAGCCCCGCCCCGGCGATGGCGATCGTGGCCATCGCGCTCAGGCCTGGCGGATCGGGATGTAGAGCTCGCCGCCGCCGGCCAGGAATTCGGCGCTCTTCTCGCGCATGCCGGCTTCGGCCGTGAGGCCTTCGCTGCCGCCCTCACCGCCGCCCTCACCGCCGCCGTTGGCGGCCAACTGCGCGCTGTACTCCCGCACGTCCTGCGTGATCTTCATCGAGCAGAACTTCGGTCCGCACATCGAGCAGAAGTGCGCCACCTTCGCGCTGTCCTTGGGCAGCGTCTCGTCGTGGAACTCGCGCGCCGTCTCGGGATCGAGGCCGAGGTTGAACTGGTCCTCCCAGCGGAACTCGAAGCGCGCCTTGGACAGCGCATCGTCGCGCGCCCGGGCCGCCGGATGGCCCTTGGCGATGTCGGCCGCGTGCGCCGCGATCTTGTAGGCCATCAGGCCCTGCTTGACGTCGTCGCGGTCGGGCAGCCCCAGGTGTTCCTTGGGCGTCACGTAGCACAGCATCGCGCAGCCGAACCAGCCGATCATCGCGGCGCCGATGCCGCTGGTGATGTGGTCGTAGCCCGGCGCGATGTCCGTCGTCAACGGGCCCAGCGTGTAGAACGGCGCCTCGTCGCAGTGCTTGAGCTGCTCGGTCATGTTGGCCTGGATCATGTGCATGGGCACATGACCCGGGCCTTCGATCATGGTCTGCACGTCGTGCTTCCACGCGATCTTGGTCAGCTCGCCCAGCGTGCGCAGCTCGGCGAACTGGGCCTCGTCGTTGGCGTCCGCCAGCGAGCCCGGCCGCAGCCCGTCGCCCAGCGAGAAGCTCACGTCGTACGCCTTCATGATCTCGCAGATCTCCTCGAAGTGCGTGTAGAGGAAGTTCTCGCGATGGTGCGCGATGCACCACTTCGCCAGGATGGAGCCGCCGCGCGACACGATGCCGGTGCGGCGCTTGACCGTCATCGGCACGAAGGGCAGCCGCACGCCGGCGTGGATGGTGAAGTAGTCGACGCCCTGTTCGGCCTGCTCGATCAGCGTGTCGCGGAACAGCGCCCAGGTCAGGTCCTCGGCCACGCCGCCGACCTTCTCCAGCGCCTGGTAGATCGGCACGGTGCCGATGGGCACGGGGCTGTTGCGCAGGATCCAGTCGCGCGTCGTGTGGATGTTGCGGCCGGTGGACAGGTCCATCACCGTGTCCGCGCCCCAGCGCGTGGCCCACACGAGCTTCTCGACCTCCTCCTCGATGCCCGAACTCACGGCGGAGTTGCCGATGTTGGCGTTGACCTTGACCAGGAAGTTGCGGCCGATCGCCATCGGCTCGACTTCCGGGTGGTTGATGTTGGCCGGGATGATGGCGCGGCCGCGGGCGATCTCGTCGCGCACGAACTCGGGCGTGATGATCCCGGGGATCTGCGCGCCCAGGCCCTGGCCGCGCAGACGCTGTTCGCGCTCGGCGTCGGACAGATACTCGTGCATCCACGCGCGGCGGCCGTTCTCGCGGATCGCGACGTACTCCATCTCGGCGGTGACGATGCCGCGGCGCGCGTAGTGCATCTGCGTCACGTTGGCGCCGGACTTCGCGCGGCGCGGCGGGCGCGTCAGCGCGGCGCTCTGTGCGCGCAGCGCGTCCTGCTGCGCGGCCTCGCGCAGGCCGTCGTCGAACAGCTTTATCGGCCGGCCGGTGTAGGGCTCGGTGTCGCCGCGCGACTCGACCCAGGCGGCGCGCGTGGCCGGCAGGCCGCGTCGCACGTCGGTGGCGACGGCCGGATCGGTGTACGGGCCGGAGGTGTCGTAGACCGCGAGGCGTTCGCCGTTGGTGAGTGCGATCTCGCGCAGCGGCACGCGCAGCTGCGGATGCAGCACGCCGTGCTCATGCGTCTTGGTCGAGGCGGGCAGCGGGGCGCGGCTGGCGGCGAGGCGCTCGTGGAAGGTGGCGTCGGCGGGGGTCAGGTCGTTCATCGGGGTCTCCGGTTGGGCGCCGGAGGCTGAATCGACGGGAACGGGCGGGCGTTCGGAACAGACCCCTTCCTGGGCAGGGGGCGCACGGGGCGGTGGGGGACCGCGTGGCATCGGTGCGGGCCGGGGAGGCACGCGTTCTCGCCGAGGTGCGCCTGGAAGGGCGGGCTCTTCTTACGCCGGTACGAACCGGATCAAGTTCAGCGGGTCCACGGCTTCATCGCCATGTCTCAGCCCGTGTCGTCGATGCGCAAAGCGCGTCGGCGACCCAGGGCTCCCCGGAGCAGGCGCGCAGTATAGGCCGCGCAACACCCGGCCCGGGCGGGACGTGAATTCTTGGACGCAACCTCGATGTCAAGGACCTTCCGAGGTGCTGTTACAACCTGATTCCGGGGAAACACCGGGGAGCGTCACGCGGGTGACTTCTTACACTGCGGCGCTCATGCCGGGGCGCGAAGAAACCGATTTCAACAGCAGCAGACAAGACCGGCGTTCTCTCCAGAAGAGAGCAACCAAGCGCAACGAGAGGGTGGAGTGATGAGCAGTCGACGTCTCCTGAGCGTCCCGCACCGCGGCCTGGCGGTGTGTCAGGTCTTGACCTTGGTGACCCTGGTGTTGGCCTTGCCCCTGACCGCGAGCGTCGCGCAAGCGCAGACCGCGCCGGCGGCGGCCACGTCCGCCGCGGCGGTCGACCCCAAGGCCGCGGATGCCAAGGCGGCGCCGCTGAGCGATGTCGAGCGCGCCAAGCGCGACGCCGACAAGGTGTTCCAGTGGATCAAGTTCCACGCCGAGAAGGGCGAGAAGAAGCCCGCGCACGAAACCAAGGCCGAGGCGCCCAAGCCGGTCGCCAAGCCGGTGGCCGTCGCCGCGCCCGCCCCCGCGCCGGTGGCGCGCCGGCAGGAACCCGACGTCGCCGCCGAGCGTGCGCTCGCGGCCCGCGCGACGCAGGAGAGCGCGGCGGTGCCGGTCGTTGCCTCGCCATCGCCTGCGCCCGCCGCGATCGGTCAATCGAGCGCCCAGACCATCGCGCCGCCGTCGTCCGTGCCGCAGCCGATGTCCGAAGCGCCGGCGCCGCAGGTCGTGTCGATGGCCGCGCCGTCGACCGCCGCGCCGGCCGGCAAGGCGCCCGAGCCCGAACCCGACGACGAACCCGTGCCGCTGAAGCTGCTGCGCAAGGTCGATCCGGAGTACCCGCGCGCCCTGCTGGCGCAACAGCGCGCCGGCTCGGTGCTGGTGCAGTTCACCGTCCGTCCGGACGGCTCGGTCGACGCGGCGCAGGCGCTGCGTTCGCCGGACCGCAAGCTCAGCACGGCGGCGGTCAACGCGGTCAAGCAATGGCGTTTCGGGCCGATCCCGGCGCCGCGCCAGGTCAGCGTGGAGATCGGGTTCCAGGTCGACTGACCTGCGCGCACCCGAACGCGTCCACCTCGACGGTTCTTGCGGCGCACCGACCTCCGGGCTCGGTGCTGCCGGGCGACGACAACCTGGGGCCTTCCATTCCGCCGAACCGCGGCGGCGCAGTTCGAACTGAAGTGGTTTCCACTCTTCAGGCGAATCTGATGGACAACTTCTCTTGTCGATATGACGTTCCGGCGTCGACGACGTCGATCCGGGGCAGCGTCGACGAGTACGCGCGGACCATGGCGGACATGACGGACCGGATCCGCGCGGCCAAGGCGCGGACGCTCATTCCCGGGCCGACCGTGACCGCGTACGAGTTCCAGCGCGGGCCGGGGTTCGCTGCGGCCCGCGAAGCGCTCTACGACAACCTGCTGTTGCTGACGGACCTTCTGATGCTCCTGGCAGAGGGCCGCGACAAGGTGATCCGGGTGAGCGACGCCATCGGTGCCATGGCCCGCTCCTTGTCTACGCACGGTGGACCGTTGATGCAGGAGGAGTTCGAGCTGTACCGCGAGGGCCAGGTCGATCTGCTGGCGCTGTGCAAGGCGCTGCACCAGGATCCTCGGCAGGACACCGCGGTCGCGGCCTGCAACGAACTGGGTCTGGCGTTCGACGGTACGGGCGTATTGAGCGTCGGCGCCGCTGGTGCGATCGCCGGCGCATGGACGGCCGCACAGGCCGAGACCCGTGCCGCCACAGTCCGCGTGACCCCGGAGTCGCGACTGAAAGAAGAGGTCCGGCGGCTTCTGGCGTTGGCCGGCCAGCATCGCCTCGACGCCGAGCTTGCGGCGGTGGCCCTCTATGACCGCTTCCTGTGCGCAGAGCCGACGCGCGGCCAGCACGACCCTGTCGGCAATATGCACTGCTTCGGACTGGATGCGTTGAGCCGACTGCTCGATCGCGCGCAGTGTCCGGGCGTCGATGCCGCAGAAGCAAGGAAGGCATTGAAGGAACTGCTCCTCGGCCTGAACCGGGGGAAGGATGCGGCGAGCGTCATCCTGACGATCCTTCATGGCCGTCTTCTTCCGGCAACCCGGGGGACACCCACGTGCGACGAGGCGCACCGCATCCGCGGTGCCGTTGTGGATGAGGCCGTCCGTGAAGGCGGTGCCGGGTTGCTGGAGAACTTGGCGCCGGAAGCGCGCGAGGAGAGGCTGCGGATGCAAGCCATGGCCGTGAAGGACCTGCTGGGCATCGATTACATCGCGGCAGGGGACGAGGGGCCTGAGGACGCGGGGCTGTTCGACACCTCCGCGGTCCATCTGAAGACGCTGTTGCAGGCGTGCGACCGCGCCGTGGCGCGAGCTCACATCCCGTACATCGCCGCCTGATCGAAGGGCGTGAGCGCCGCGGCCATCGCGTCCAGGAACAGCCGCGTGCGCAGCGGCATCAGGCGACGCTGCGGGAACACCGCCCAGCACGTCGACGGCTCCGCGCACCAGGCCGGCAGCACGCGCAGCAGCTCGCCGCGATCGACGAAGGCCTGCGCGTACTGGTTGCCGACCCAGGTGATGCCCAGGCCCGCGCGGGCCATCTGCAGCAGCATGTCCGGCGCGTTGACCAGCGTGCGGCTGTCGGGCACGCCGACCCATTCGATGCGCTCGTCCGCCTGGGCGTCGACGTTGCCGAACAGCCGCCACGGCAGCGGCTCGCCGGCGCGGCTCAGGATCATCAGGCCGTGCATGCTCAGCAGTCCTTCGGGCAATTGCGGCTCGCCGTGTCGCTCCAGGTATTGCGGTGAGGCATACAAGCCGCTGCTGAACATCGCCAGTCGCCGCGCCGCGAGTTGGCTGTCCGGCGGCAACTGGCCCATGCGCACCGCGATGTCGAAGCCCTCGGCGATCAGGTCCACGCGCCGCGGCGACAGGTCCAGCTCCAGCTGCACCTCCGGATAGTCGCCGACGAAGCGGCTCAGCATCGGCGTCAGCATCTGGTTGGCGAAGTCCGCCGGCATCGACACCCGCAGCCGCCCCGTCGGCCGCTGCTGCCGATGCAGCGCCAGGGCCAGCGCGCCGTCGACCTCGCCCGCGAGCACCCGCGCGTGCTCCAGCACGCCCTGGCCGAACTCGGTCAGCGTCAGCCGCCGCGTGCTGCGCTGGAGCAGCTTCTCGCCGAGCCGCTCCTCCAGTGCCGCGATCCGCCGCGACACGGTGGACTTCGGCAATTGCAGCCGCTCCGCCGCGCGGCTGAAGCTGCCGCTTTCGATCACGCGGGCAAAGACCAGCAGGTCATCGGCATCGAGGCTCATGGACGGGGCGCTCCCGGGGTAGGGAGGGATTGTTCGTTGAATGGAACAATCTTATCCAGTACGGCGTCTTCCGGTGCTGAGGGGCGATCAATACAGTTCATTCCATCCCATCACACCCGGCTAATCCAGCCGAAACGCCCCGGAGAACCGCACCATGAACATCCTCCAGATCAACTCCAGCGCCCGCCGTCTGCATGAGGGCCAAGGCTCGGTCTCGACCCTGCTGGCCAATGAAGTCGTCGCCGAGCTGGTCGCCCGCAACGCCGGCGCCACGACCGTGGTGCACGATCTGGCGGTGCGTCCGCTGCCCGCCATGGACGAAGCGACGCTGGGCGCGCTGTTCACGCCCGCCGACGCCCGCACCCAGGCCCAGGCCGACCGCGTGGCCTTCAACGACCAGCTGATCGCCGAACTGAAGGCCGCCGACGTCATCGTGCTGACCGCGCCGATGATCAACTTCGGCGTGACCTCGCAGCTGAAGAACTGGATCGACTCGGTGGCCCGCGCCGGCGCGACCTTCAAGTACGGCGCCAACGGCCCCGAAGGCCTGGTCACCGGCAAGCAGGTCATCGTCGTCAGCACCCGCGGCGGCGTCTATCGCGGCCAGCCGGCCGACAACATCGTGCCCTACCTGCAGCTGACGCTGGGCTTCCTCGGCATGACCGACGTGAAGTTCGTGCTGGCCGAAGGCCTCAACATGGGCGAGGAAGCCGCGGCCAAGGGCCTGGCCACCGCCCGCGAGGAAATCGCCGCGCTGTTCGGCGAAACGCAACCGGCCTGATCGCCGGTCGGCGCCGCCGGCCCGATCGACCGCGCGCGCCCTCCACGGGGCATGGGGGCTCCCTCCTGGACCCCCAAGCCCCATGCCGGGCCGGCAGCATCCGCTGACGGCCGGCACAGACATCGATCGACATCTCGACATCGCGACATTTCGGAAAGGAATCCATCATGACCGCCGCCACCCCTGTCACCTCTCTTCGGACGCCCCGCCAGGTCGAGCGCCTGGTGCAGGGCAGGGCCACCAGCGACGGCGCGGGCGTCAAGCTGACGCGCGTGCTGACGCAGGATCTGCAGCGGCGTCTGGATCCCTTCCTGATGCTGGATGCGTTCGGCACGGACAACGCCGACGACTACATCGCCGGCTTCCCCGACCATCCGCACCGCGGCTTCGAGACCGTGACCTACATGCTCGAGGGACAGATGCGCCATCGCGACTCGGCGGGCCATGAAGGCCTGCTCGGTCCCGGCGGCGTGCAATGGATGACCGCCGGCCGCGGCGTGATCCATTCGGAGCTGCCCGAACAGCAGGAAGGCCGCATGGAAGGCTTCCAGCTGTGGCTGAACCTGCCCGGCCGCGACAAGATGCGCGACCCCTGGTACCGCGACATCGCCAGCGCCGAGATCCCGGAACTGACGCTGCCGGGTGCGACGGTGCGCGTGATCGCCGGCGAGAGCCACGGCGTGAGCGGCGCGGTGCAGCGCGATGCGACGCAGCCGATCTACCTGGACGTGCATCTGGAACCCGGCGCGACGTTCGAACAGGCGATCCCGTCGACGCACAACGCGTTCCTGTACGTGTATCGGGGCGCGCTGCGCTTCGACACCGGCTGCCTGGTCCCGAGCGGCCGCATGGCGATCCTCGCCAACACGGCCGGGGCGGACGGTGCGCGATTGACGGCGTCCGACGAGGGCGCCCGCGCGATCCTGATCGCCGGGCAGCCGCTGGGCGAGCCGATCGCGCAGTACGGGCCCTTCGTGATGAACACCGAGGGCGAACTGCTGCAGGCGGTGCGGGACTTCCAGGCCGGCAAGTTCGCCTGAGTCCGTCCGTGTTCGTCCGGCGCCGACGACGGTCCGCGGACCGTCCGCAGCGCCACAAGGCCGTCACCGATTCCCCGGAATCGTTGACGGCCTTGACCCGTTCGCACCGATGGGCGCCATGGGGCAGTCGCGGCGGCGGCGTCACCAAGCGGGCTTCGCGATCCCGTGCCGCCGCATGCTGCCCTTCCGTTCCACCCCGCCCTTCCTCGACCACAGCCTGGACCCGGACTTCGGCTTCAGCGCGGACATCGATCCGCCGCCGGCCGGCGGCCGGCGCCGCGCGTCGGACGGCGCCGGGGCGACCGGGCAAGTCCCGACCCTGCAGGAGGCCTGCGACGCGATCGCGGAGGCCGTGGTCGTCCTGCGCGCGCCTGCGGCCGCCAGGGCGCTCGTCGGCCTGGCGCGGCGCGTCGAGGACGCCGCGGATCCGTTGTCGGATGTGGCCCGTCGCGGCTACCTGCTCGGGGAGGGGGCCGGCCGGCTCCAGGCGATGGCGCGTCTGGCCGTGGACGAGCGCATCGCGCCGGATCTCCGGCGCGAGCAGCTGGCGCAGGCCGGCCAGGCCGTCGAGCTCTGCCTGAACGGCCTGGCGATCGAGTGGGACAAGGTCGTGCATCGCCTGAGCTGCGCGGCCGGCGGCGTCACGCAGGCGGCGGCGCTGCGCCGCGCGGAGCTCGTCCGCCAGACGCTGATGGCGGTGGCGCGGACCACGCTCGGACGCGATCCGGCCGAGGGCGGACGGACGCTGACCCGTTTCGAGTCGCACTACGTCGCCGGCCTCGGGCGCCGGCTGCACCTGCCCGAGGCGCTGGCGCTGCCGCCGGATCCCTTCCTCGATGCCGACGCGATCGACGCCGCCGTGGTCGAGCGTGCGCGACGGGCCCTGCAGACCCGGGTCACGCCGGCGGCTGTGGTGTGGTCGATGGCGCAGGAGGCGATCGAGGAGCTGCGTCATCAACTGGTCGAGTCGGGGGCGGATCCCGCGCGGCTGGAGTGTCTGACGCCGGTGCAGGCGGACGTCCAGGAAGCGGGCATCGCCGCGATCGAGCGGCGCCTGGGGCCGGTGGACCGCTGGACGCTGTTCCGCCAGGAGGACGACACGGCGCCGGTCCAACTGCAGGCGGATCCCACCTGCCTGGCCGTGCAGGGGCTGCTCAATCTGATGGCCGAGGGGGCCGTGCCGGTCGCGGAGATCGGTATGCGCCGGCGGCTGTGGCGGGAGGGCGAGCCCCAGCGGCTGCGCCATCTGACCGACGGTCTGTGGTGGATGCAGGCCGGAACGGATCCGCGCTTCGACGCGGGCATGAGCACGCCGGTGGGCCCGCGCGAGTTGCAGGCGCTGGATCGCCTGCCGCTGCTCGTCTTCACGGACGCCGAGTGCGCGGCGCTGGCGCGATCTGCGGTCCTCGCCGGATCCCCGCGCGCGTTGCAGGGGCTGTCGCCGCGCTGGTTGGCGGACCCTGCGCTCGCCGCGCGCTGGTGGCAGCGCCTGGGACCGGGCCGCTGCCGGAAGTGGCTCCACGCCCAATACCTCCATGCCCTGCCGTCGGACACGCGGCATGCGCTGATCCGGGCGGCGGACGAGGCGGGTCATCCGTCGGCCTTCGAGCGTCTGAGGCCGGTCGGTCCGGACGCCACGGCGCGGGCCTGGCGCGCGTGCGACGGGGTGGACGCGGTGATGGTCGCGGTCCGCGGCGGCGACGATGCGCGGCTGCATTGCTGGATGTCGCTGCTCCGGACCGCGGCGCCGGCGCTGAGCGGGCCGGAACGGGGTCAGGCCTTGACGGCGCGCGACGATCAGGGGCGCGCGGCGCTGGCCCATGCGATGTCGCGCGTCGACGGCGAGGCGGCGGTGGGCGAGTTGACGTCGGGGATCCAGGCCATGCGAGCCGCCGGGCTGCCGCTGGAGCCCGACGTCGTCGACCTGCTGGGCGGCGGCGGCCGGATCTGGCCGACGGGCGTGGCCACGGCGCTGGCCGTGGGCGGTGCGCAGTCCATCAGCACCTTCATCGACGCGGCGGAGGCCGCCCTCGGCAAGCCGTCGTTCTGGTTCCGGCAACCCTTGCGCGACCTGCGTCGTCTCGTGTTGAGCGCCAACTCCGTGCAGGACGCGCACCGGCTGGACGGCTTTGCGCTGGCCATGAAGCGCAACCATGCCGAGGCCGTCGGGGTCTGGATGAACTTCCTGCTGCGTCTGCGCCGTCGTGGTGTCCTGGATGCCCAGGACTTCGTCGACGCCGCCGGCGTGCCGCGCGACGACGGGCGCTGCGTCTATCACGCGGCCATGGCGGCCGGATCGGCGCAGGCTGCCGCGACCTATCGGGGTGTGCTCCGCACCGCACGCAAGGACGGCTTGCTCCCGCGCGAATCCGTGTCGCGACTGCTCCTGGGCGACGGCGATGGCGCACATGCGCCGTCGCTGGCGGCCGCGGCCGGCCATGTGGCGGCCTTGCGCGAGCACCTGGAGGCGGAGAAGGCCGTCCTCGGGTTATCGAAAAGCTGGACCCAGAGCCTCGTGGATATCCAGCGCTGGGCCCGGCAGGGCGGTCATGCCGCGATCGGCGCCGCCATGCTGAACGGACAGGTCGAGGCCGTGCGCGTGCTCACCGCTCATGCCGGCGGGCTGTTGCGCGATCAATGGAAAGGCGTGCTGTTCCCGTCGTTCCAGGGGCGCCCGGGGCACGTCTCGGCATTGTGCGTGGCCGTGACGGCCGGACGGCTCGACGTCATCGACGTCTGGTTCGACGCGCTCACGACGCTCGTCGCGGAAGGGCGCGTCCGTCACCGGGACATGCTGACCCTGCTGTCCGGGCGCAGGGGCAAGAAGCCGGGGCTCTTCGATGCCGAGGCCCTGTGGGCACCGACGCCGGTGCTGGACCATCTCCTGGCGTGCGTCGTCGACAGCGCGCTCAAGGCGAGATGGCGCTCGTCCCACGTCGTGCGACTGCTGGGTGCCGGCGCGGGGCAGCACCCAGTGCTGGTCGCAGCGCTGGCGCAGGGGCATGCCGATGCGGTGAGGGTGATAGGCGCCAGCCTCCTGCGCCTGCACGCCCAGGGGACGCTCGACGGCCGCGACCTCCGCCGGTTGCTGTCGCTGAAGGACGCACGCCGGCGGATCGGCATGGATGCGGTGGAGGCGGCGATGGCCGCATACCGCGCACCGGACCCGCGCGCGGTGTCTGCCTATGCCGCGCTGATCCTCGAGGCCGAAGCGCGCGGTCTGTTGCGCGCGAAGCACATCGCCCGTTGGACGACGCGTCGGTGAGCGGTCAGCGCGGCGTCTTGAGCGGCGGCACCACCGGCGCCAGCAGGCGCGGGCCGTCGAAACCGCGGACCTCGCCGAAGCGGCCGCCGTCCTCGCGGCTGTTCCATTCCTCGGCGTAGACCTGCATCTCCTCGCGGGTGCGGCCGACGAAGTTCCAGAACAGCAGCACCGGCTCGCCGAACGGCGGGCCGCCCAGCAGCAGCGCGCGGCTCTTGCCGCCGCCCGACAGCAGCTTCAGCGACTGCGCGCCCGGCGCGATGTAGAGCAGCTCGCCGGGCTTGCTGGCGCCGGTGGACTCTCCGTCGAGCGTTGCCGACAGCTCGCCTTCGAGCACCATCAGGCCGTACTCGTGCTCGGGGTCCAGCGGGATCGACGCCTCGGCCGCGCGCGTCGCGCTCAGGTCCACGCCCAGCAGCGGCGTGTGGCTGGGCACCGGCGAGCGATGGCCGCCGAACTCGCCCACCAGCAGCATCGTGTCGAAGCCGCCCGTCGCGAACGACGGCAGTTCGGGGAAGTGCTCGAACGCCGGCTCGCGATGACGCACCGTGTCGGGCAGCGCGATCCACAGCTGGGCCAGCTGCAGGCGGTCGGACTGCGACTCCTCCGTGTGGCTGATGCCCCGGCCCGCGGTCATCAGGTTCACCTGGCCGGGTCGCAGCATCTGCTCGGAGCCCAGGCTGTCGCGATGCAGCACCTCGCCCTCGATCATCCAGCTGAAGGTCTGCAGGCCGGTGTGCGGATGCGGGCCCACGCGCATCCGGTTGTCCGGCGTCAGGTCGGCCGGGCCGGCGTGATCGAGGAAACACCAGGCCGCGATCATGCGGCGCTTCGGTGTCGGCACCGCGCGCCGGATCGTCAGGCCGCCGACGTTGCCGAGGTGCGCGGCGATGCGTTCCCAGCGCGCCGGGACCGGATCGGTGGGCAGACCGGCGGAGGCCTGTCCGGAGGGGCTGGAAGGATCGGAGGGCGCGGTCATGGGGTGGCTCCTTGTGCGAGGTCGTCGAGGATGGGGCAATCGGGGCGGTCGTCGCCGTGGCAGCAGTCCGCGAGCTCGGCCAGCGCGCGGCGCATCGCCTGCATCTCGGCCAGGCGGCGGTCCAGGTCGGCGATGTGCGTCTGCGCGATGCGCTTGACCTGGCCGCTGGCGCGGCGGCGGTTCTGCCAGAGCTTCACCAGCTCGGCGATCTCCGCCATCGAGAAGCCCAGATCGCGCGCGCGGCGGATGAAGCGCAGCGTGTGCACCTCCTTCTCGCCGTAGAGCCGGTAGCCCGACTCCGTGCGGGCGACCGGCGGCAGCAGCCCCAGCGATTCGTAGTGGCGCAGCATCTTCGGCGACACGCCGGAGCGCTCGGCCGCCTGGCCGATGGTCAGCGGCGGGGTCAGCGGTGAGGTCATCGTGCGGATCCCTTCCAGCGCTTGAGCAGCAGCGCGTTGCCCAGCACCGACACGCTGGACAGCGCCATCGCCGCGCCGGCGATCACCGGGCTCAGCAGCCCCAGCGCCGCCAGCGGCACGCCCAGCAGGTTGTAGATGAAGGCCCAGAACAGGTTCTGGCGGATCTTGGCGACCGTCGCGCGGGACAACGCGATCGCTTCGGCCACGAGTCGAGGATCGCCGCGCATCAGCGTGATGCCGGCCGCCTCCATCGCCACGTCCGTGCCGCCGCCCATCGCCAGGCCCACGTCCGCGGCGGCCAGCGCCGGCGCGTCGTTGATGCCGTCGCCCACCATCGCCACGTGCGTGCCGTCGGCGCGCAGTCCGGCCACGATGCGGGCCTTGTCCTCGGGCAGCAGCTCGGCGCGCACCTCGTCCAGTCCCAGCGCATCGCCAGTGGCCTTCGCGGCGGCCGCGTTGTCGCCGCTGAGCATCAGCGTACGCAGGCCCAGTGCCTTCAGATCGGCGATCGCCGCGGCCGACGAAGCCTTGGCGCGGTCGCCGAAAGCGAGCATCGCCAGCAGCACCGGCGCGCCCGGTCCGTCGGCGGCGGCGAGCCACGACAGCGTGCGCCCCTGAGCGAGCGCCGAATCGGCCTGTGCCTGGAGCGGCGACAGGTCGACGCCGAGCTCCGCCATCCAGCGGCCGCTGCCCAGCATCAGCGCGCGGGCCTGGACGCGGCCTTCGATGCCGCGGCCTGCGACTGCGCGCACCGACGCGGCCGGCGCCGTCGTCAGCGCGCGCTCGAACGCGGCGTCGCGCACCGCGCGGGCCAGCGGGTGCTCGCTCCCCATCTGCAGCGCCGCCGCGAGGCCCAGCGCGTCCGCCTCGCCGACACCAGTCGCCGCGACGAAGTCCGTCAGCCGCGGCTTGCCTTCCGTCAGCGTCCCGGTCTTGTCGAACACGACCAGCTCGACGCGACGCGCCTGCTCCAGCGCCTCGGCGTCCTTGATCAGCAGGCCGCGGCGCGCGGCGACGCCGGTGCCGACCATGATCGCCGCCGGCGTCGCCAGACCCAGCGCGCACGGGCAGGCGATCACCAGCACGGCGACGGCGTGGATCAGCGCGCGTTCCCAGTCGCCGGTGGAGAACCCCCACGCCAGCAGCGTCACCGCCGCGATGACCAGCACCGCCGGCACGAACACCGCGCTGACCTGGTCGACCAGCCGCTGGATGGGCGCCTTGTGCGCCTGCGCGGACTCCACCAGACGCACGATCCGCGACAGCGTCGATTCCGCGCCCAGCGCCGTGACCTCCACCAGCAGCCGGCCGTCGCCGTTGACCGCGCCGCCGACGACGCGGTCGCCTTCGGCCTTGTCCACCGGCAGGCTCTCGCCGCTGATCAGCGACTCGTCGACCGCGCTGCGGCCCTCGCGGATGCGGCCGTCGGCGGGGATGCGCTCGCCGGGACGGACCACCATCAGATCCTTCAGGCGCAGTTGCGCGAGCGGGACGTCCACCTCCATCCCGAGTTCGGCGGGGCCGCGGCGCACGCGGGCGAATTCGGGGCGGAGCTGCTTCAGCGCGGCGATCGCGCTCAGCGTCTGGCGTTTCGCGCGGCCTTCCAGCCACTTGCCCAGCAGCACCAGCGTGATGACGGCGGCGGCCGATTCGAAGTACAGCGCCGGGCTCATCGGTCCTTGCCGCAGCAGTTCGTAGACGCTCAGGCCGTAGGCGGCGCTGGTGCCCAGGGCGACGAGCAGGTCCATGTTGCCGCTGCGGTCCTTCAGCGCGGCCCAGCCGGCGCGGAAGAAGCGGGCGCCCAGCCAGAACTGCACGGGGGTGGCCAGCGCGAGCTGCCACCAGCCGGACAGCATCCAGTGCGCGCCCCAGGCCATGGCGATCATGGGTGCGATGAGCGGCAGCGTCAGCAGGGCGGCGGTCAGCACGGGCCAGCCGGTGGCGGTCCAGGGCGGTGGCGTTGCTGGGGTGTCGTCGTCGGCGACGATCGGGTGGGCTTCGTAGCCGGCCTTGGTGATGGCGGCGACGAGTGCGGCAACGAGCGCGTCGGCGGCGATGCCGGCGGGTGCGCGCACGGTGGCGCTTTCGGTGGCGAGATTGACTTCGGCGCTTTCCACGCCGGGCACCTTGCGCAGGGCGCGTTCGACGCGGTTGACGCAGCTGGCGCAGGTCATGCCGGACACGGCGAGCTGGAGCTCGTGGGCGGTGCTTCCTGCGGCGGTGATGGGAGGGGTGGTGGCGGTATTCATGGCGTCAGTCTCAAGCTTGCCATGATGGGAAGGTCAAGGCCATGCCCCGGATGGGAGATTTCGCGAAGGCCGAGGCCCGAGGCGCTCGGTGGTTCGGTCGGAGGGATCCGGTGCCGGCCGACCGATTTGCGGAACATGTGCAGCGTATGAGGGCGGCCGGCACCGGATCCCGCAGACTTGCTCGGTCGTCGAACGCTTGACCTTCCCATGGTGGCAAGGTTTACGCTTCGTCCTGTTGATTGACCGGAAGGACTCCGACATGCATGAATTCAAGCTTCCCGACATGAGCTGCGGTCACTGCCGCGCGGCGGTGACCGAGGCGGTCAAGGAGGTCGACGAGCACGCTGAGGTGAACGTCGACCTGGCGCAGAAGACGGTGACGGTGGCGAGCGGGCTGAGCCGCGAGCAACTGGCGGGTGTGCTCAGCGAGGCCGGCTACCCGCCGGCCTCGTGAGCGGAGAGCAGGCGTTCAGGCCTGCTTGAGCGCTTCGCTGTCGAACGGCAGCTGGCGCAGGCGCTTGCCGGTGGCAGCGAAGATCGCGTTGGCCACGGCGGGTGCGATCGGCGGCGTGCCGGGTTCGCCGATGCCGCCGGGGGGCTCGTTGCTCTGCACGATGTGCACGTCGACCTTGGGCATCTCGTTCAGGCGCAGCACGGGGTAGTCGTGGAAATTGCTCTGTTCGACCTTCCCGTCCTTGAAGGTGATGCGTCCGTACAGCGCCGCTGACAGTCCGTAGACCACTGCGCCTTCGATCTGGCGGGAGATGGTCTGCGGGTTGACGGTCTGCCCGCAGTCGACGGCCGCGGTCACGCGGTGGACGGTGATGCCGCCGTCCTTGGCCACGGACACCTCGGCCACTTCCGCGACCCAGGTGCCGAAGCTTTCCGCCACGGCGATGCCGCGATGGCGGCCCTTGGGCAGCGGGCGGCTCCATCCGGCCTTCTCGGCCGCGAGCAGCAGCACGCCGCGCGCGCGCGGGTGCTTCTCCAACAACGACAGGCGGTACTTGAGCGGATCGATCTTCGCCGCATGCGCCAGCTCGTCGATGAAGCTCTCGATGAAGAACGCGTTCTGCGAGTGGCCCACCGAACGCCAGAACCACACCTGCGGGCCCGGTTCCGCGCGGCCGTAGGCGATGCGCTGGTGCGGGATCTCGTAGGGGTGGTCCGCGAGTCCTTCGACGGCCATCGAATCGACGCCGTTCTCCGGGATCTTCATGAAGCCCGACGCGGCCATGATGGACGGGCTGGCCACGTCCGCGCGCAGCATCAGCGGCTGGCCCTTGTCGTCGAGGCCTGCCTCGAAGCGCACGCGCGACGTCGGCCGGTAGTAGCCGGCGGCCATGTCATCTTCGCGGGCGTAGATCAGCTTGACCGGACTGCCGCTCAGCTTGGACAGCAGCGTCGCGTCGATGGTGAAGTCCGGCGCGAAGCGGCGCCCGAAGCCGCCGCCCAGCAGCATCGTGTGGACCTTCACCTTGGCCGGCGTGACCTGCGCCACCTGCGACAGGATGCCCTGCGCCGGGCCCTGGCTCTGCGTGCCGGCCCAGATGGTGACCTCGTCGCCCTTGACCCAGGCCAGGCAGTTCAGCGGCTCCATCGCGGCGTGCGCGAGGTAGGGCACGTCGTACTGCGCCGTCAGGTTGCGCGCGGCGTTGGCGCTGCCGTCCTTGACGTTGCCCACGTCGCGCGCGATCGCCGTGGCGTTCTGCAGGCCTTCGTCGAGCGAGGCGGACACCTTGTCCGAGGACAGGTCGGCGTGCGCGCCCAGGTCCCACTCGATGCCGAGCGCGTCCCGGCCCTGCCGGGCGGCCCAGTAGCCGTCCGCCAGCACCGCCACCCCCGACGGGATCGCGATGACCTTGCGCACGCCCTTGATGGCCTTGGCCTTGCCTTCGTCGAAGGCCTTGGGCCTGGCGCCGGCGATAGGCGCGCGCGCCATCACCGCGACCAGCAGGCCGTCCACGTGCGCGTCGATGCCGAACTTGGCCGTGCCGTTGATCTTGGAGGCGCTGTCCAGACGGCGCGTCGGCTTGCCCATGATGCGGAAGTCCTTGCGGTCCTTCAGCGTCGGCTTCTCCGGCACCGGCTGCTTCGCGGCGGCGCCGACCAGGGAGCCGTACGTCGCCTTGCGGCCGTTCGGACCGATCACCTGGCCGCGCTCGGTGCGCAGCGTCGAGGCATCGACCTTCCACTGCTGCGCCGCCGCGGCGACCAGCATCTGACGCGCCGCGGCGCCGGCCTGGCGCACCGGGGTCCAGTGCGCGCGCACCGTCGTGCTGCCGCCGGTGGCCTGCATGCCGAACATCGGGTTGTTGTAGGCCGCGTCCGCCGGGGCCTGCTCGACGGAGACCAGCGCCCAGTCGGCGTCCAGCTCCTCGGCCACCATCATCGGGATCGCGGTCAGCACGCCCTGGCCCATCTCGGCCGAGCCGCAGACGACGGTGACCTTGTTGTCCGGCGTGATGCGCAGCCAGGCGTTGGGCGCGAAGGTGTTGGAAGCGGTGCCCGCCGTCGTCTGCGCAAGCGCCGCGCGGCCGGCGGCCAGCGGCAGGGCGAAGGACACAGTCAGCGCCGCGCCGCTCTTGAGCAGCGAGCGGCGGCTGGGGGAGGCGGAGGCGGTAGAGGCGGCGGCCGATGCCGCGGACATCGCGTCCTTGTCGAAGGCCATCATGATCAGCCTCCCTTCGCCAGCGTGGCCGAGGCGTCGTGGATCGCCGCCCGGATCTGGTTGTAGGTGCCGCAGCGGCACACGTTGCCGCTCATCGCGCCGTCGATGTCGGCGTCGCTCGGCTTCTTCTTGCCGGCCAGCAGCGCGCAGGCGCTCATGATCTGGCCGCTCTGGCAGTAGCCGCACTGCGGCACGTCGATCTTCAGCCATGCGTGCTGCACCGCGCGGCCGGCGGGCGTCGCACCGACGCCTTCGATCGTGGTGATCTTCTTGCCGGCGGCCGACTCCAGCGGCGTCTGGCACGAGCGCACGGGCTGACCGTCCAGGTGCACGGTGCAGGCGCCGCACAGCGCCATGCCGCAGCCGAACTTGGTGCCGGTCAGTTGCAGGTCTTCCCGCAGCGCCCACAGCAGGGGCATCTGCGGATCGGCATCGAGCGTCACCGCCTTGCCGTTCACGGTCATCGAAATGGACATGGGGGTTCCTCCTGGGGACGCCTGGGCGGATCCGCCGCGCCCGATCGCCCAGAAAAGGGGTCGGGTCTTGCGGCGGGGGTGCGCAAGCGTATCCCTTTCGAACTTTTCGCGTGCGGTGCCAGGTCATGACCCACCCGTCGCGGGTGACCCGGAAGGGTTAACTCGTAGAGGACAGGAAGAAGAGGGCGCCCCTCGCACCCGAATGGTGCCGATTTGCAAGCAGAGGGTTTTCCCTCCCTGGCACCGATGTCATCGCCCATTTCCGGGCCTGCTTCGCCCGCTTTTGCAGCAATCGGGCGTAAGGCGCCCTCGAATGCGAAGAGTGAATGCTACGAAGTGAACGATTGTTGCTGTTTTGCAATGGATGACGACGGACATGGGGCGGGGCGCTCCACAGAATCCGCCCCCTCGTGCCCATCGGGAAACCCCCAGGGCACGACCCGGCACCGACCCGGCTGCCGGTCCCCTCGGCCGATGCGATCCATCCGGCCCTTCATCAATTCGCAAGTGGAAGTATGAGAAAAGACAAACAGCTCTCCCTGTCCCTGAGCGCCGCCGCGGCGCTGCTGTGCTGCGTTCAAGTCGCGCAAGCCCAGGCCCAGGACACGACCCAGCTTCAGCGCGTCGAGGTGACCGGTTCCAACATCAAGCGTCTGGCGTCCGAAACCGCCTCGCCGGTGCAGGTCTACAACCGTGAAGAGATCCGCCGCACCGGCGCCAACACCGTGCGCCAGGTGCTGGACACGCTGACCTCGACCTCGAGCAGCGAGATCAAGGACGACGGCAACACCTCCAGCTTCGCCTCGGGCGCCTCGGGCGTGTCCATGCGCGGTCTGGGCAAGGGCGCCACGCTGGTGCTGCTGAACGGCCGCCGCGTCGCCAACTTCGGCCTGGCCGACGGCGCCAAGGACACCTTCGTCAACGTCGACTCGATCCCGGCGGACGCGGTCGAACGCGTGGAAATCCTCAAGGACGGCGCCTCCGCCATCTACGGCTCCGACGCGATGGCCGGCGTGATCAACATCATCACGCGCCGCTCGTACAACGGCGTCGGCGCCTCCGTCAGCACCACCTTCAACGAGCATCCGGCCGTCGGCGCGCAGCGCCAGGCCAGCCTGGTGGCCGGCTTCGGCGATCTGGACAAGGACCGCTTCAACGTCTTCGCCAACATCGAGGCCTACAAGCGCGACGGCTACACCGTCGCCGACGTGAAGGACGACTATCCGGCGTGGCACAAGGGCTTCTTCCTGTCGACCTTCGGCGACAAGAGCCTGAATTCCTACCCCGGCAACCTGCGCGTGGGCACGAACCGCGTGCCGGTGACCGGCTGCACGACGCTGAACGCGGCGGGCCAGTGCGTGACCGACCTGAACGGCCTGAATCCGGTGTCCGATCCGGCCAAGCGCGTGAACCTGTTCAGCGCCGGCCGCCTCAAGGTCACGGAAGACATCCAGGCCTTCGCCGAGGTGTCCTACTCGAAGACGACCACCGAGTACCTGACCGTGCCGATGGCCATCGGCGCCGGCGCCACCTCGCGCTGGTACGACGGCTTCAACAAGGTCGCGCAGTCGGTGCCGCATCCGGTGCTGTCGGCCACGAACCCGGCCAACCCGACCGGTTCGCCGGTGGGCATCGACTACCGTTTCATGGACGATCCCAACCTGTTCAACTATGACGGCACCGGCAAGCAGTACCGCGTGCTGACCGGCGTGCAGGGCACCTTCCGCGAGATGGACTGGGAAGTCTCTGTCGGCCGCAACGCCGCCGAGGCGGACAAGCTGGCCCGCTGGGGCTCGCGCGACCTGTTCACGGCCGTCGAGTCGGGCGAGTACAAGATCGGCGGCGGCAACAGCCGCGAACTGCTGGAACGCCTGTTCCCGATCAACGGCTCCCAGGGCAAGAACCACCAGACCTGGGTGGACGCCAAGCTGAGCGGCGAACTGCTGCAGCTGCCGGGCGGCCCGCTGGCCTTCGCGGTCGGCGCGGAGCATCGCCAGGAAGGCGTGCGCATCAAGTCCACGGACAACGTCCTGAAGGCGCAGATCGTGGGTCGCGGTTCGGTGCTGATCGACGGCGAGCGCAACCTCGAGGCCGCCTTCATCGAGCTGAACGCCCCGGTGCTGAAGAAGCTGGAGCTCAACGGCGCGCTGCGCTTCGACAAGGCCTCGGGCTTCGACGGCCGCGTGTCGCCCAAGCTCGGCGTGCGCTACGAAGTGCTGCCGCAGCTGCTGCTGCGCGGCACGGTGGCGGGCGGTTTCCGCGCGCCCAACATCCCCGAGACCCTGGGTCAGGTCGGCGTGACCGGCTTCTACAACCAGATGGTGGATCCGAAGCGCTGCGCCACCGCCACGGCGATCAACGACATCCTCAAGAACGGCACCGCCGCCGACAAGTCGGACGCCGCGCTGGCCCTGGCCAGCGGCTGCCGCGCGTCGCTGCCGGTGATGATCTCGGCCAATCCCAACCTCAAGCCGGAGACCTCCAAGAGCGTGACGCTGGGCTTCGTGTTCGAGCCGTCCAAGAACGCCTCGATCGCCGTCGACTACTTCAGCATCGAGCGCAAGAACGAGATCAACTCGCGGGATCCCGACTATGTGCTGGCGCGTGAAGGCCAGGCCGGCTACGAGTCGGTGATCAGCCGCGGTGCGCTGACCGCGCAGGAACTGGCCTGGGCGGCGCGCGCCAGCCAAGTGTCGGGCCAGTCGCTGACCTGGGGCGCGGGCCAGATCACTTCGCTGCTGCTGCAGTACGAGAACTTCGGCAAGACCGAGACCTCGGGCGTGGACATCGACCTGAAGGGCCGCGTCGCGGCGGGATCGTTCGGCACGCTGAACCTGGGCGTGGCGGCGACCTATGCGCTGACCTACAAGGCCTGGGACATCGACGCGAACAAGTGGCGACCCAACCAGGTCGGCATGTACGAGAACCCGCGTCTGAAGGCCGTGTTCTCGGCCGCCTGGAACAAGGGCGACTGGACCACCGGCGTGCGCTTCAACTACACGTCGCGCACCTCGCTGAACCGCAGCGAGGCCGACCTCGACACCTGGGGCGAGGCCGCCTGCCAGAGCAGCCTGAAGCCGGGCTCGCTGCCCTGCTACATCGACGAGGACATCCGCACCGACTTCAGCCTGGGCTACACCGGCATCAAGAACCTGCGCCTGTCGCTGAACATCAACAACCTGATGGGCGACGAGCGTCCGGTCAACCTGCGCGACGGCTACCGCATCCGTCCGCGCAGCTACAAGGTGGGCGCGTCCTACGACTTCTGATCGCTGCCGCGATCGCCTCGAAGCCCGGCCTCGGCCGGGCTTTTTTTCGTCCGTTCTTTCCGCCGTTGGTCGTCGTTCGGCTCCCCTCGGGCATGTCGGAATGGACACAAGGCGACTCGAAAAACCTGTCTTTCGACATCGGAGATGCCTTGGTCATGTCAATGACCCGGCATATCCGTGTGATTTGCGCCCGCATTTGAGGGGGTTTTTGGGGAGAGGGTTCACCCTGCTTTGGCCCATGACTTTCGGGTTTCTTCTTATAGGTCTGTCGCTCTTTTGCTGCGCGATGTAGCAAATGTTTAAGTCAGTGAACCACACGTTTGCGCTACTGAAAAAATCAGCTCACGCACCGCACCGGGCACATCGACCTGGGTGCGCTCTGCAACCGTTCGGGAAACAGCGCCATCACCGGGTGCGACCCCACTTCAGAAGAGGACCGCAATGTCTCGTCAACTTACCCACAGGGCGCTGGTACTCACCAGCATCGCGATCGCCAGCACGCTGGCCTGCGGCATCGCCGCCGCGCAGGAATCGCAACAACTGGAGCGCGTGGAAGTCACCGGCTCCAACATCCGCCGCACGGCGGCCGAAGGCACCTCGCCGATCGACCGGATCACCGCCGCGGAAATCCGCGCCAGCGGTGCGAAGACCGCGCTGGAACTGATGAAGATGGTGCCCGCGGTGGGCACCGACGGCTTCAACGACACCCCGACGCAGAACGGCTTCTCGCGCGGCGTCGCGACCGTCTCGCTGCGCGGCCTGAGCTCGACCTCGACGCTGATCCTGCTGAACGGCCGCCGCATCGTGCCGGCCGCCTACGCGAACCCGAACAACGGCACGTCGACGCTGTACGACCTGAACTCGATCCCGGCTTCGTCGATCGAACGCGTTGAAATCTTCAAGGACGGCGCGTCCGCGGTGTACGGCTCCGACGCGGTCGGCGGCGTCATCAACTTCATCACCAAGCAGGACTTCCAGGGCGCGCAGATGGGCGCCACGGTCGGCGCCAACGACGACGGCGAGTTCTCGCGCCAGACGGTCAACGGCAGCTTCGGCATCGGCGACTTCGCCAAGGACGGCTTCAACGTCCTGATCGGCGCGGACCTGACCCACCGCGGCCGCACGATGACCCGCGACGTCAAGGACATCCACGCCGACGACTACCGCGCGATCAACCTGCGTCTGAACCCGTTCGGCTCGAGCGTGTCCAACCAGGCCTTCTTCACGAAGGAATCGGCGCCCAACAGCCTGAACTTCCCGCAGAACACGGCCGCGTCCGTGGTCGTCAATCAGAAGAACTGCGATGCGTCGCGCCTGCTCACCGGCAGCGCCGTGCACGGCATCAGCACGCTGCCGCTGCTGGGCCGCCAGTTCTGCAACTTCAACCTCGACGACTTCAACGAGGCGCAGAACAAGGGCACCGACCTCAGCCTGATCAGCCGCGGTACCTTCCGCGTCACCAACGACATCACCGCCTTCGCCGAAGCGGGCTACTCGCGCGTCGAACGCGACTACCTGTCGGCCCCCCGCACCATCAGCGGCCTGAGCCCGACCAGCAACTTCGTGCTGGGCGGCGGCACCGTGCCCACGTACCAGGCGATCCTGCCGGTCGGCCATCCGGACAACCCGTTCAACAACGACGCCGTCCCGGGCCGCGCCGCGGTGCAGTACCGCTTCGAGAACGCCGCCGGCGGCACCAACCTGGTCAACCAGCAGTACCGCGCGCTGGCCGGCGTGAAGGGCTCGTTCGGTGCCTGGGACTGGGAAACCGCCCTGCTGTGGAACAAGGCCAAGCGCGACGAGACCACCAACGGCTTCCTGAACCTGGACGTGCTGCGCACGCTGCTGACCGGCCGCACCATCGCGGACGTGGCGGCCGACCCCAACCTGTCGCCGGCACTGACCAACAAGGCCGATTCGACGATCAAGCAGTGGGACGCCAAGGTCTCGACCGAATTCGGCTCGCTGCCGGGCGGCGCGATCGGCATGGCGACCGGCGTCGAACTGCGTCGTGAGTCCATCGGCATCGATCCGGATCCGCTGAACGCCGCGGGCAAGATCCTGGGCCTGGCCAACACGGCCGTCGAAGGCGGCCGCAACGTCAAGTCGGCCTTCATCGAATTCCGTACGCCCTGGTTCAAGTCCTTCGAAATGGACTTCGCCGGTCGCTACGACAAGTACGACAAGATGAAGGGCAACTTCGTGCCCAAGGTCGGCGCGAAGTGGACGGTCATCCCGACCCTGTCGTTCCGCGGCACGTACTCCGAAGGCTTCCGCGCTCCGGCGGTGTCGCAGGTCAGCGCCGGCGGCGCGCAGTTCTTCGTGAACGGCCTGATCGACCCGGTGCGTTGCGAGGAAGACGGCGTGACGCCCAAGCCCGGCGCGGCGGCTTCGGACTGCTCGAAGAGCGTGTCCGGTACCGGCGGCGCGAACCCGGCGCTCAAGCCTGAGAAGTCCAAGAGCCACTCGCTGGGCATCGTGTTCTCGCCCAGCAAGCACCTGGACTTCGTGATCGACTACTTCAACATCAAGAAGAAGGACGAAGTGGCGCTGGGTTCGGCGCAGGACGTGATCGACCATCCGGAACGTTACGCCCCGACCGCGCTGATCCGTGACACCAACCCGGCGCTGCTGCTCAACGGCGTGGCCGGCACGGGCCCGCTGCTGGTGGTCGCCACGCCGTGGACCAACCAGGGTTCGACGGAAGTGTCGGGCGTCGACTTCGAGGTCAAGACCAACCTGAACCTGAAGGAAGGCGTCCGCTGGACCAACCAGCTGCGCGGCACGTACATGACCAAGTACAGCCGTGTCGAAGTCCCGGGCTACGACGACAACAACCTGGTGGGCACCAACGGCGGCCTGTACGACTGGGCGACCTCGGCCGGCGACATCCCGCGCCTGAAGTTCCGCGCCACCTCGACGCTGGACATCGACAGCAAGCACTCGATCATGGGTGCGATGAACTGGATCAGCGGCGTGTCCTTCCTGCGTCACATGGACAGCTCGTCGAACCCGGCGATCATCTACAACGGCACGACCTGCCATTGGGGTGGCCCGAGCTCGGATCCGCGCATCACCGGCCGCACCACGCTGGGCGTGGCGCCGACGGCGACCAACGGCCGCGACCTGTACATCAACCGCTACCCGAACTGCGCGGTGGGCAAGTGGATGACCTTCGACGTGGCCTACACGTACACGGGCTTCAAGGATCTGGCGCTGACGCTGAACATCCAGAACATCGCCGACGAGAAGGCGCCGTACTACCCGACGACCAACAACAGCGCGACGGCCATCCCGGGCTGGAACGCCGGCATGCACAGCGGTACCGGCCGCTACTGGACGCTGAACGCCAGCTACAGCTTCAAGTGATCGAGGCCGGCTCCGGCCGGTTCGAACACCTGACCGAAAGGGACCGCAAGGTCCCTTTTTTTTCGTCTGTGCCTGCCGCTGCGGCTCAAGACCGCCGTTTCTTCTTCACGGGCAGCGGCGCGCGCACGCGGGCCTGGTCCCTGGAGTGCTCGAACCGCGCGGCCAGCGCGTCGATGAACAGCCGCGTGCGCGCCGGCAGCAGGCGGCGCGACGGGAACACGAGCTGCAGCGGGCCGACCTCGCCGGCCCATTCGGGCAGGACCTCGACGAGGCGGCCGTCGTCGAGTTCGTCGACCACGTCCCACACCGCGCGGCGGACCAGGCCCAGGCCCGCCAGCGCCCAGTCGTGCGCCTGCTCGCCGTTGTCGGTGACGAGCCGGCCTTGCACGGTGACCGTGCGCGGCGATGCCGATATCGAAGCATCGGCGGGCATGAACAGCCAGTCCGACTGGCGGGTGGCGATGCGCTCCTGGAGGATGCAGTCGTGGTCGACGAGGTCCTCGAGCGCGCGCGGCGTGCCGCGCCGGCGCAGGTAGTCCGGCGTTGCGCAGAGCACGCGCCGGTTGGGGCCGAGACGGCGGGCGACCAGCCGCGAATCCGCCGGACCGCCGATGCGCACGGCGCAGTCGAAGCCTTCCTCGATCAGGTCGACGAGCGCGTCGGACAGCGAGACCTGCACGGTGACGTCGGGGTGCTCGCGCATGAACTCGGCGGCGAGCGGTCCGACGCAGCGGCGACCCAGCGCGACGGTCGAGGTGACGCGCAGCAGCCCGCGCGCCTGCTGGCGACCTTGCGTGAGTTCGGCCTCGGCGTCGTCGATGTCGGCGAGGATGGTCTGGCAGCGTTCGAGGTAGATCGCGCCCTCGTCGGTCAGCGCGAGGCGCCGTGAGCTGCGCTGCAGCAGCCGCACGCCGAGCCGCGCTTCCAGCCGCGCCAGCCGCTTGCTGCCGACGGCGGGGGAGAAGCCCAGTTCCCGTCCCGCGGCGGACAGGCTGCCCGTCGCGACGGCGCGCACGAACAGGCGCATGTCGTCGAGTTCATTCATTCCGGATCTCCGTTGGCGATCGCATCATGCGGGCGCCATCTATTCCATTCTGGAACAGATGCTTATCCCTTCTGATGGATTCCCATCCGGGGAGCGACAGATCACAGTGCGGACCATTGAATCAACGTTGGAGTCTTCCGTGACCTCCCTCTCCACCACCCTGGACGATGCCGGCGCCAAACCGGCCGCGCGCGGCTTCCCGTTGCCGATCCTCGCGCTGGCGCTCGCGGCCTTCGCGATCGGCACGACCGAGTTCGTGATCATGGGTCTGCTGCCGGCGATGGCGCAGGACCTGGCGGTGAGCCTGCCGCGTGCGGGCCTGCTGGTGACCGGTTATGCGCTGGGCGTGGCGCTGGGCGCGCCGCCGCTGGCGGCGCTGAGCGCGGGCTGGCCGCGCAAGCGGGCGCTGCTGGTGCTGATCGCGCTGTTCATCGCGGGCAACGTGCTGTCCGCGATCGGCGGCGGCTACTGGACGGTGATGGCGGGTCGCATCGTCGCGGCGCTGGCGCACGGCTCCTTCTTCGGGATCGGTGCGGTGCTCGCGAGCGAACTGGTCGCGCCCGACCGCAAGGCCGGCGCCATTGCGCTGATGTTCACTGGCCTCACGCTGGCCAACGTGCTGGGCGTGCCCCTGGGCAACCTGATCGGCCAGGAATGGGGCTGGCGCGCGAGCTTCGGCGCGGTCGCCGGATTGGGCATCGTGGCGGCGATCGCGCTGGTCGCGCTGCTGCCGAAGACGAAGGACGCCGACACCGCCGCGCAAGCGGGCAACGACTGGTCGGTGCTCAAGCGCCCGCAGGTGCTGATCGCGCTGGCGCTGACGGCGGTCGGCTTCGGCGGCATCTTCACCGCGTTCACCTTCATCGCGCCGATGCTGTCGGAGGTCACCGGTCTGTCGACGGGCTGGATCACGGGCGTGCTGTTCCTGTTCGGCCTGGGGCTGACGATCGGCAACACGGTGGGCGGCAAGCTGGCGGACTGGAAGCTGATGCCGTCGCTGATGGGCGTGCTGGTCGCGCTGGCGATCGTGCAGGCGCTGCTGGCGGTGGTGCTCGACTGGCAATGGCCGACGATCGTGACCGTCTTCGTCTGGGGCATGGCCGCCTTCGCGACGGTGCCGGGACTGCAGATGCGCATGATGCAGCAGGCGCCCGATGCGCCGGCGCTGGTGTCGACGCTCAACATCGCGGCGTTCAACCTGGGCAACGCGGGCGGCGCGTGGCTGGGCGGGTGGATGCTGACGCACGGGGCTTCGCTGCGCTCGCTGCCGGTGGCGGGGGCAGGGCTTGCGGTGGTCGGGCTCGGCCTCGCTGTGCTCAGCGTCGTCATCGAACGACGCGCCCGCTGACTTCAGCGACGGCTGCAATGAGGAAGGGCGACCGCATGCGGTCGCCCTTTCGCTGGGAATCAGCTTGCCAGTGCAGAGGCTGACGGGTCCGGCCAGTTCTGACGCGTGTGAACGAGGTCCAGCACTTCGATGGCTTCGGGCGTCACGCGATACGGTACGAAGTAGTTGGGGGTGACGACGATCTCCCGGATCCCTTCCACTCGCGACGAGGCGCGATAGAGCATCGGGAACGACAAGGCCAACCGCAGCTTCTTGACGATCTGCCGGCCGAACTCTTCTGAGGCCAGTTGATTGTGTCGGGCCATTTCCTCGAGGATCAGATCGATGCGGAGCAGGGCGCGGGGGCGACATTCAATCGTTTTGGGATTGAGCATGGCGGCTCCTCATGTCCAGGAACTTGCGTTCCATCCAGTCGACGAAGTCATCGAAAGGAATGTTCGGGCGGGGGTCTTCGATCGAGAGGCGGATCTGCTCCTGATACCAGCAGTCCCAGGCTTCCTGATCAAAGTTGTCCTCGCCGATGCGCGGCGCGTATTGACCGGGGACGGAGGGTGGAGGGATATGCAGCGGCGCATGGCCAGTGCCCAGCAGCCCTTGAGCTGCTGGATCGATGTCGTGGTTCACGTTGTCGGTCTCCATGGAATGACTCGAAAGTCGGAGTCGTCATCGTTCCCGAACAGGGGTCGTCGAGCTATGACCTCAACTGCTGATCTTTTGACCTTCCCAGGTCTTGCGCGCCGGGGCGCGATGCGCTGAGGGTCAGGACTTGCCGTCGACGGCGTCAATGCCGCCGTCCAGTGCTTCCGCCACGCGGGCCTTCAGTCGACGAAGGGCCTTGAGTTCCTGGTCCGGCGCCTGTAGCGCCGGCCACAGCAGCGCGACCAGATCGCGCGCCGCCGCGTCCACCTGGATCTGCCGGCCGGCGATGATCACTTCCCACAGCATGTGCTCCATCGGCCCGAAGACCAGCGAGCGCAGCAGCCGCAGCGGGATGTCCTGCCGCACCTCGCCTTGCGCCTGGCCGCGCGCCAGCAGGTCCATGAGCGGCGCCGTGTAGCGCCGCTGCAGATCGACGAAGGCCGCGCCGAAGTCCTGGCCCTGGCTCTCACCGCGCGCCACCGGCGCCTCGCGCTTGCGGCCTTCCGACAGCACCAGCTCGCACAGCCCCGTGCCCTGGATCAGGAACAGCCGCAGGTGGGTGTGGACCACGAACTCCAACTGGTCCCGGATCGGCCGCTCGCGAGGCAGGCCCGATTCGATCGCCTCGATGATCTCGTCGTACCAGTCGCCGATCACCCGCATGCAGAGCTCGCGCTTGCCGCGGAAGTAGGTGAAGACCGTCGCCTCGGAGATCCCCAGCCGCTGCGCGATCTCGGTCGTCGTCGCGCGCTCGTAGCCGCGCTCGGCGAACACCGCCCGGCTCGCGCGCAGGATGTCCTTCACCCGCTGCTCGGCCTTCGCGCCCACCGGCGAGCGCCGCTGCGCGGGCAGGGCGGCTGCAGAGGGCGGATCGAGTCGGACGTCGAGGGAGGGATCCACTCGGGACAGCGGGGCGGGGCTCATGAGGAGCGCATTTTCCGGGTTTATTGAGCCGGGCTCAAGTCGGTGCGTTGGCGGCTGCAGTCCGGCTTGGAATCGTTCGCCATCTGGCTTATGCTTCGCGCCTTGCGTCACTCCGGCGATCCCGGAATCGCGCCTTCAGCCAGCGCTCCCCGTACCGAATTGAGCGCGGCTCATAAGACGGACGACCACCGTCCCCAGACCGGAGACCCAGACCCATGCCCCAGCTGCCCACCAAGCTCAACGCCCGCTCGGCCGACTTCAAGGCCAACGCGGACGCGATGCGCGGCCTGATCGACGACCTCAACGCCCGGCTGGCGAAGATCGCCGAGGGCGGCGGCGAGGCCGCGCGCGCCAAGCACGTCGGGCGCGGCAAGCTGCTGCCTCGGGACCGCGTGGAGATGCTGCTCGACCCCGGCACGCCCTTCCTGGAACTGGCGCCGCTGGCGGGCCTGGACATGTATGACAACGCCGCCCCGGGCGGCGGCGTGATCGCGGGCATCGGCCGGGTGTCCGGCGTCGAGTGCGTGATCGTCTGCAACGATGCCACCGTCAAGGGCGGCACCTACTACCCGATCACCGTCAAGAAGCACCTGCGCGCGCAGGAGATCGCCGACCAGAACCGCCTGCCCTGCATCTACCTGGTCGACAGCGGCGGCGCCAACCTGCCCAACCAGGACGAGGTCTTCCCGGACCGCGACCACTTCGGCCGCATCTTCTTCAACCAGGCCAACCTCTCCGCCAAGGGCATCCCGCAGATCGCCGTGGTGATGGGGTCCTGCACCGCCGGCGGCGCCTACGTGCCGGCGATGAGCGACGAGACCGTCATCGTCAAGAACCAGGGCACCATCTTCCTGGGCGGCCCGCCGCTGGTGAAGGCCGCCACCGGCGAGGTCGTCAGCGCCGAGGACCTGGGCGGCGGCGACGTGCACACGCGCCTGTCCGGCGTGGCCGACCACCTGGCCGAGAACGACACCCACGCGCTGGCGATCGCGCGCCAGTCCGTGGCGCGGCTGAACTGGCGCAAGCAGGGCGAGCTGCTGACGCAGACGCCGCAGGCGCCGGCCTACGACCCCGCCGAACTGCACGGCGTGATCCCCACCGACACCCGCAAGCCCTTCGACGTGCGCGAGGTCATCGCCCGCATCGTCGACGCCAGCGCCTTCGACGAATTCAAGGCCCGCTACGGCAACACGCTGGTCTGCGGCTTCGCCCACATCGAGGGCATGCCCGTGGGCATCGTCGCCAACAACGGCATCCTCTTCGCGGAGAGCGCCAACAAGGGCGCGCATTTCATCGAGCTCTGCTGCCAGCGCAAGATCCCGCTGGTGTTCCTGCAGAACATCACCGGCTTCATGGTCGGCCGCAAGTACGAGAACGAAGGCATCGCCCGCGCCGGCGCCAAGATGGTGACGGCGGTCGCGTGCGCGCAGGTGCCCAAGTTCACCGTGATCATCGGCGGCAGCTTCGGCGCCGGGAACTACGGCATGTGCGGCCGCGCCTACTCGCCGCGTTTCCTGTGGATGTGGCCGAACGCCCGCATCTCGGTCATGGGCGGCGAGCAGGCCGCGTCGGTGCTGGCGACGGTCAAGCGCGACGGCATCGAGGGCAAGGGCGGCCAGTGGTCCGCGGACGAGGAAGAAGCCTTCAAGGCGCCGATCCGCCAGCAGTACGAGGACCAGGGCCATCCGTACTACGCCAGCGCCCGCCTGTGGGACGACGGCGTCATCGATCCCGCCGACACGCGCCGCGTGCTGGCGCTGGGCCTGTCCGCCGCGCTGAACGCCGAGATCCCCGAGACGAAGTTCGGCGTGTTCCGGATGTAAGGTGCCGACCTCTTCCTGAACGCCTTCCAACGATGAACGACCTGACCCTGCGTCCGCTGAGCCCCGAGGATTCCATCGAGGCCCTGACCGCGCTGCTGCACGTGGCCTACGCGTCGCTGGCGGCGCAGGGCTGGAACTTCACGGCCGTCGACCAGAGCGTCCAGACGACGCGCGAGCGCGTGGCGTCCGGCCAGGCCTTCGTCGCGCTGAACGCGGACGGCGCGCTGGTGGGCACGGTCACGGTGGCGCCGCCCAAGCGGCCCGACGGTCGTTACCTCGGCGATCCCGTGCCCGAGTGCTACACGCAGGCCGACACGGCGATCCTGGCCCAGCTGGCGGTGCATCCGTCGTGCCGGGGGCAGGGCGTCGGCGAGCGTCTGATGGACGTCGCGGAAGCCTGGGCGCGCGCGCAAGGCTATGCGCATGTGGCGCTGGACACGGCCGTGCCTGCCGAGGCGCTGCGCCGCCGCTACGAGCGCCGCGGCTACGCGCTGATCGGCGACGTGCAATGGGCCGGCAAGACCTATCGCAGCGTGCTGATGCGCAAGGCGCTGGGCGGCGATGGAGCCGTGGCATGAGGCTGACATCGATGCCTCGCATCGCGAGCCGCCTGCGAGTCGGTTGGCTGGCTGCCGTCGTCGGCGCGAGCATCCCGGCCTTTGCCGCCGGCGTCGCGCCCATCGTGCAGACATCGGCCCCGACCGCCCCCGCGCCCGAGCGCCTGGCAACCGACATCCGCGAATCCGTCATCCGCGTCCAGGCGATCGTCGAGGACCACCGCGGGCAGACGCTGATCGGGGACCTCGTGGTAACGACCTACCGGCCGCCCGGTCCGGGGCCGTTCCCGCTGGTCGTGCTGAACCACGGCCGTCCCGCCGCTTCCGAACAGGAGCGCGCCGCCGTCAAGCGACAGCGCCTCGAAAGCGCCTCGCGCTTCTTCGTCCGCAAGGGCTTCGCGGTGGCCGTGCCGACCCGGCTGGGGTACGGCGACACGGCCGCGAAGGGCGACCCCGATTCCAGCGTGCGCTGCGACGTGCCCCAGTACAAGGTGGCCGCCAAGGCGCTGGCCACGCAGGTCGCCGCGGTCGTGCGCTTCATGCAGTCGTCCGTCGACATCGACGCGCAGCGCGTCGTGGTGATGGGCCAGTCGGTCGGCGGCTTCGCGGCGATGGCGGCGACCGGCGAGCGCATCCCGGGGCTGGTCGCGGCGATCGACTTCGCCGGCGGCTACGGGCCCGGCCCCGGCGCGAACGCCGGCGAGCCGTGCCGTCCGGAAGAACTTGCCAACCGCTTCCACGACTTCGGTCGCCGCGCGTCCCACGGTCGCGAGGCGGTACCGACCTTGTGGGTGTTCACCGGGAACGACCAGTTCATCGCCGCCAAGTACCAGGAGCGCTGGGCCCAGGCCTACCGCGACGGCGGCGGCCGGGCGCAGACGCACCTGATGCCGGCCTTCGGCGAGGAAGGCCACCTGCTGTTCGCGCGCGGCAACGACCTCTGGCAGCCGATCGTCGACGAGTTCCTGCAGCCGCTCGGCTTCCCGATTCCCGGCGCCCTGCCGATGCCGCAGGGCGGCGCCGTCTCGATCGACGACACCTCGGCGCTGCCGTCCGACGGGCGCGTGATCAACGGCTATCGCAAGTTCCTGGCGGCGAAGGAGCCGCGCGCCTTCGCCACCAACGGCCGCCATTGGGGACTCGCCACGGGCGACGACGCGCAGTCCCATGCGCTCGCGCTGTGCGACCAGCTCACCGACGGCGAGGAGCGCTGCCGCCTCTACGCCGTCAACCGGACCGTCGTCTGGAGCCACCCATGACCTCGACCATGACCAAGAACGAATTCACCCCCACCACGCTGCGCGTCGAGCGTTCCGGCCCGAACGACGCGGTCGCCCGCGTCACGCTGAACCGCCCCGACGTCCGCAACGCCTTCAACGACACGGTCATCGGTGAACTCACCGCGGTGTTCGAGTCGCTCGGGGCCGATCCGTCGCTGCGCGCGATCGTCCTGGCCGCCGAGGGCAAGGCCTTCTGCGCCGGCGCCGACCTGAACTGGATGAAGGCGATGGCCGGCTACAGCTGGGACGAGAACCACGCCGACGCCGGCCGCCTCGCCCACATGCTGTGGACGCTCTACAGCTGCCCGGTGCCGGTGATCGCGCGCGTGCAGGGCGATGTCTACGCCGGCGGCGTCGGGCTGGTATCGGTGTGCGACATCGTCGTCGCGGCCGAGTCCGCCGGCTTCTGCCTGTCCGAGGCCAAGCTCGGCCTGCTGCCCGCCACCATCGGGCCCTACGTCGTGCGCGCGCTGGGCGAGCAGGCCTCGCGCCGCTACTTCGTGACGGCGGAGCGCTTCTCCGCGGCCGAGGCGCATCGCCTGGGCCTGGTCCACGAACTGGCCGCCGACCCCGAGGCGCTGGACGCGAAGGTCGACGCGCTCGTCGCCTCGCTGCTGGCCAACGGCCCGGCGGCGGTGCGGGGGTGCAAGCGCCTGGTCCAGGACGTGGCCCACGCGCCCATCACGGCGACGCTGCGCGACGACACCGCGCGCCGCATCGCCGACATCCGCGCCAGCGCCGAAGGGCGCGAGGGCGTGCAGAGTTTCCTGTCGAAAGGCAAGCCCTCCTGGCTGGCCTGAAAGTTCTCCTGAATGTCTGAAGCAGTACGACAAGATTGGCAACGCCGCAGCCTCGCGGCGGTCTGGCACCCGTGCACGCAGATGGCGCGCGCGCAGGACGTGCCGCCGCTGCCCATCGCCCGGGGTGACGGCCCCTGGCTGTTCGATCACGAGGGTCGGCGTTATTTCGACGCCAACAGCTCCTGGTGGGTCAACCTGTTCGGCCATGCCGACCGGGGCCTGAACGACGCGATCAAGCATCAGCTCGACACGCTGCCGCACGTGATGCTGGCCGGCTGCACGCACGAGCCGGCGGTGCGACTGGCCGAGCGCCTGTCCGCGCGCACCGGCGGCGCGCTGGGCCACCTGTTCTTCGGCAGCGATGGGGCCTCGGCGGTCGAGATCGCGTTGAAGCAGAGCTTCCATTCCTGGCGCAATCGCGGTCTGACGGACAAGCGGGAGTTCGTCTGTCTGAAGAACGGCTATCACGGCGAGACCATCGGCGCGCTGGCCGTCACGGACGTGGCAATCTTCCGCGACGCCTACGACCCGCTGCTGATGCGCAGCCACATCGTGACGTCGCCGGATCAGCGGCTGGGCAACGAGGCGCAGGCGATCGACGAGATGCGCGCGCTGCTCGCGGACCGTCACGACCACATCGCCGCCGTCATCGTCGAGCCGCTGGTGCAGGGCGCCGCGGGCATGTCGATGTATGCGACCAGCTACCTGAAGGCGCTGCGTGCGTTGTGCACCGAGTTCAAGGTGCATCTGATCGCGGACGAGATCGCCGTCGGCTGCGGCCGCACCGGCACCTTCTTCGCGTGGGAGCAGACAGCGCCTGCGACGAAGGCGGACTGGCCCGACTTCGTGCTGCTCTCCAAGGGCATCACCGGCGGCACGATGCCGCTGTCGCTCGTGCTGACGACCGACGACGTCTACGAGGCCTTCTGGTCGCAGGACGTGACGCGCGGTTTCCTGCACTCGCACAGCTACACGGGCAATCCGCTGGCGTGTGCGGCGGCGAACGCGGTGCTGGATCGTTTCGACGCGGGCCAACTGGAACGCAACCAGCAGCAGGCGGCATGGCTCACCGAAGCTTTCGCGCCGCTGGCCGACTATCCTCGCGTGACGCACCTGCGCCAGCGCGGAATGATCCTGGCCTTCGACATCAACCCGAAGACGACGGCACCGGTCGAGCGCTTCTCCGAGAAATTCCATCTCGCGGCACGCCGGCATGAGCTGCTGATCCGACCGATCGGCCAGACCGTTTACCTGATGCCGCCGTACCTGATCGACGAAGCAGCCGCGAAGTTCCTCGCGAACGCCGTGGTCGCAACGCTGGAGGAGGTGCTCCATGCTGCTTGATCACCTGCAAGCCAAGCTGGACGCGATCCGCGCCCAGGACCTGACGCGCTTCACCCGCATCGCCGAGACCGGCACCGCGCCGCGCCAGACGGTGCGCGGCGCCGACGGATTCGCGCGCGAGCTGACGATGTTCTGCAGCAACGACTACCTCGGCCTGGCCGCGCATCCGGCGGTAGCCGACGCGCTGATCGAAGGCGCGCACGTCTACGGCGGCGGCTCCGGCGCGTCGCCGCTGGTGAGCGGCCATTCGCGCGCGCACCACGACGTGGAAGCGCTGCTGGGCCGCTGGTTCGAGCCGCACATCCCCAGCGCCAAGGCGATCGGCTTCTGCACCGGCTACATGGCCAACCTGGCCGTGGTGACCGCGCTCGGCGATGCCGACGCGGAGATCTTCAGCGAGACGCTGAACCACGCCTCGCTCATCGACGGCACGCGGCTGGCGAAGGCCAAGGTCTCGCGCTACGCGCATTGCGATGTCGAGGACCTGCGCACGCAGCTCGCGGCCAGTTCGGCGCGCGTGAAGCTGATCGTCACCGACGCCGTCTTCAGCATGGACGGCGACATCGCACCGCTGCCGGCGCTGCTGGCCGCGGCCGAGGAATTCGACGCCTGGCTGATCGTCGACGACGCGCACGGGCTGGGCGTGCTCGGCGAGAACGGCGTCGGCTCGCTGGAGCACTTCCAGCTGCGCAGCGAGCGGCTGATCCTCGTCGGCACGCTGGGCAAGGCGGCGGGACTCGCCGGGGCCTTCGTCGTCGCGCATTCGACGATCACCGACTTCCTGCTGCAGGCGGCGCGCAACTACATCTTCTCGACGGCCTCGCCGCCGGCGGTGGAACACGCGCTGCTGACCAGCCTGGCGCTGATCCGCGGCGACGTCGGCCGCGCGCGCCGCGCGTCGCTGCGGGCGCTGCAGGCGCGCTTGCGCGACGGCATCGTCGCCATGCTCGATCGCCATCCGACGCTGAGCTGGAAACTCGCCGACTCGCAGACGCCGATCCAGCCGCTGATCGTCGGCGGCAACGCCGAGGTGATGGCGCTCGCCGCCGCGCTGGAGCGCGAAGGCCTGCGGGTGCCCGGCATCCGCCCGCCAACGGTGCCCAAGGGCGAAGCGCGGCTGCGCATCACGCTGTGCGCGACGCACACCGATGCGGATGTCGATCGCCTCGTCGCGGCGCTGGAGGCCTGCGCATGAGCACGTTGCATCCGCTCCACGGCTTCTTCATCACCGGCACCGACACCGAGATCGGCAAGACCTGCATCACCGCCGGCCTGACGCGTGCGTTCGACGGCCTGGGCCGCTACGTGACGCCGATCAAGTCGCTGGCCGCGGGCCAGACCCAGAACGCCGACGGCGTCTGGGTCAACGAGGACGTCGCCCAGTTGCACGCCGCGCAGACGCAGGGCATGACGATGGACGAGGTCGGCCCGCTGCAGTTCCGCGAGCCCTGCGCGCCGCACATCGCCGCGAAGCTCGAAGGCCGCGCCATCGATCGCACCGCGCTGCTGGCCGCCATCCGGCGATCGGCCTCCAAGGGCGACTTCGCGCTGATCGAAGGCGTCGGCGGCTTCCGCGTGCCGCTCACCGACGACTGGGACACCGCCGACCTGGCCGTCGACCTGGCGATGCCGGTGGTGCTCGTCGTCGGCCTGAGGCTGGGCTGCATCAACCACGCGCTGCTGACGGCCGAGGCCGTCCTCGCGCGCGGCCTGCGCCTGGCCGGCTGGGTCGCCAACACCGCCGACCCCCATCAACCCCATGTGGCGGACAATCTGGCCGCCTTGCACGCCCGGCTCGACCAGGGCCTGGGCGTGCCGTGCTGGGGCCATGTGCCCCGGCTCCCCGATCCCTCTCCCGCGGCCGTGGCCGCGCACCTGCAGCAGCCGCTGCTGTTGAACGCATTGAAAGCATGACGATGAAGCAGACCGTCAACCAGATCCAGACGCTGACGCCCACCACCGACGAGCAACGTCGCAACGCCAAGCCCTGGACCGTCAACGAGATCGCCGCGCTGTTCGAGCTGCCGTTCAACGACCTGCTGTTCCGCGCGCAGCAGGTGCATCGCGAGCATTTCGATCCGAACGCGGTGCAGCTGTCCACGCTGCTGTCCATCAAGACCGGCGGCTGCGAGGAGGACTGCAAGTACTGCCCGCAGTCGGCCCACTTCGACACCGGCCTGAAGGCCGAGAAGCTGATCCCGCTGCAGGAGGTGATGGAAGCCGCCCGCGCCGCCAAGGCCAACGGCGCGACCCGCTTCTGCATGGGCGCCGCCTGGCGCTCGCCGAAGGAGCGCCACCTGGAGGCCATCGGCGAGATGATCTCCGAGGTCAAGGCCATGGGCCTGGAGACCTGCCTGACTGCCGGCATGCTGGGCGACGGCCAGGCCGAGCAGCTGCGCGAGGCGGGGCTGGACTACTACAACCACAACCTCGACACCTCGCCGGAGTTCTACGGCCAGATCATCACGACGCGCACCTACCAGGACCGCCTGGACACGCTGGAGCGCGTGCGCGGCGTCGGCCTGAAGGTGTGCTCGGGCGGCATCGTCGGGATGGGCGAGACCCGCCGCCAGCGCGCCGGCCTGATCGCGCAACTGGCCAACCTGGATCCGTATCCGGAGTCGGTGCCCATCAACAACCTGGTGCAGGTCGAAGGCACGCCGCTGGCGGGCACCGAGGCGCTGGATCCGTTCGAGTTCATCCGCACGATCGCGGTGGCCCGCATCACGATGCCGCGCGCGATGGTCCGCCTGTCCGCCGGTCGCGAGGAGATGCCCGAGACCATGCAGTCGCTGTGCTTCCTGGCCGGCGCGAACAGCATGTTCTACGGCGACAAGCTGCTGACCACCAGCAACCCGCAGGCCGAGAAGGACCGGAAGCTGATCGACCGCCTCGGCATGCATTGCGCGACGGAAGCCGAGCTGAGCGCCGACACCGTGCCCGGCTGCGCGCCGGTGGGCGAGGACGCCGCGGCGTCCTGCGGCCATCGCCATTGATCTGAACCGACCTGACGAGCACGGCGGCAACGACTGCCGTGCCGCGTCGGACGACGGCGAAGCGCCGGCGTCCAGACGCACCCGGCGCGAAGCGGTCACGAGCCGCGACGCGCCGAGGACCCGAAACATGAGGAGACACCCGTGTTCAAGAAGATCCTGATCGCCAACCGCGGCGAAATCGCCTGCCGCGTCGCCGCCACGGCGCGCCGTCTCGGCGTGAAGACCGTCGCCGTCTATTCCGACGCGGACGCCGATGCGCGTCACGTCCAGGCCTGCGACGAGGCCGTGCGCATCGGCGGCCCCGCGCCGCGCGACAGCTACCTGCAGTGGCAGCGCATCCTCGATGCCGCCAAGGCCACGGGCGCGCAGGCCGTGCATCCGGGCTACGGCTTCCTCAGCGAGAACGAGGAGTTCGCGCAGGCCTGCGCGGATGCGGGGCTCGTGTTCATCGGCCCGCCGCCGTCGGCGATCCAGGCGATGGGTCTGAAGGCTGAATCCAAGCGCCTGATGGAGCTGGCCGGCGTGCCGCTGGTGCCGGGCTATCACGGCGCGGATCAGGATCCGGCGCTGCTGCGTCGAGAAGCCAATCGCATCGGCTTCCCGGTGCTGATCAAGGCCAGCGCGGGCGGCGGCGGCAAGGGCATGCGGGCGGTCCACGCGGACGAGGAATTCGACGCCGCGCTCGCGTCGTGCAAGCGCGAGGCGATCAACAGCTTCGGCGACGACGCGGTGCTGATCGAACGCTACGTGCAACGCCCGCGTCACATCGAGATCCAGGTCTTCGGCGACAGCCACGGCGATTGCGTCTACCTGTTCGAGCGCGACTGCTCGGTGCAGCGTCGGCATCAGAAGGTGCTGGAGGAAGCGCCGGCGCCCGGCATGACGGCGGAGCGCCGCGCCGAGATGGGTGCTGCCGCGGTCTCGGCCGCGAAGGCGGTCGGTTACCAGGGCGCGGGGACCGTCGAGTTCATCGCCGAACAGGACGGCCGCTTCTACTTCATGGAGATGAACACGCGGCTGCAGGTCGAGCATCCGGTGACGGAGGCGATCACCGGGCAGGATCTCGTCGAATGGCAACTGCGCGTGGCGGCCGGCGAGCCGCTGCCGCTGAAGCAGGACCAGCTGCGCATGCACGGCCACGCGATCGAGGCCCGCATCTGCGCCGAGAACCCCGAGGGCGGTTTCCTGCCCGCGACCGGCACGCTGTCGGTGGCGCGCTGGCCGGCGCATGAGGCGTTCCAGCGGGCGGGCGTGCGCATCGATTCGGGCGTGGGCGAGGGTGACGCGATCAGCCCGTTCTACGACTCGATGATCGCCAAGCTGATCGTCTGGGGCGAGACGCGCGAGCAGGCGCTGGCGCTGCTGGACGCGTCGCTGCGCGACACGCACATCGTCGGCCTGCACACCAACGTCGCGTTCCTGCGCCGCTGCGCGGCGACGGCGTCGTTCACCAACGCCGATCTGGACACCGCGCTGATCGAGCGCGAGAAGGCCGTGCTGTTCGGCCAGCCGGGCCTGCCGCTGGCGGACGCCGCGGCGGCTGTCGTGGCGCACACGCTGGCGGAAGAGGCGCTGACCGAATCCACCGATCCGTGGAGCCGCCGCGACGGATGGCGGATGTTCGGCGCGGCGCAGCGCCGCTTCGAGCTGGACGTCGACGGCGAGCATCACCAGGTGCTGCTGGCGCGTCACCATCACGGCAGCCTGTCGCTGAACGTCGGCGGCGAGTCGATCGTGCTGGCGGTGCGTTCGAAGGGGCCGGAGCAGCATGAGCTCTACCTGGGCGAGCGTCGCGTCACTGTCTCGACCTACAAGGTGGGCGAGCAGGTCGCGGTGTTCGGCGCGCACGGCTCGGCGTTGGTGACCGAGGTCGACGTCATCGCCCACGCGGGTCAGGGTCAATCGGAAGCCGGTCGGCTGACCGCGCCGATGCCCGGCAAGCTGGTGGCTTTCCTGGCGCAACCCGGCGACGCGATCACCAAGGGCCAGCCGCTGGCGGTGATGGAAGCGATGAAGATGGAACACACGATCACCGCGCCGCGCGACGGCGTGGTGGCGGAGTTGCTGTTCGCGATCGGCGACCAGGTCGGCGACGGCGCCGAGCTGCTCCGGCTGCAGTCGTGAGGCCGTTGGCCCTCACCCCCGCCCTCTCCCGCAAGCGGGAGAGGGAGTAAGCCAGACAGTCAGCCAGAGGATCAAGCCATGACGACATTGCCTACCCGCGTCACCCTCGTGGACGTCGGCCCGCGCGACGGCCTGCAGAACGAGAAGGAGAACGTCGGCACGGCCGACAAGGCCCGGCTCGTTTCGCTGCTGCAGGACGCCGGTCTGAAGGAGATCGAGGTCACCAGCTTCGTCTCGCCGAAGTGGGTGCCGCAGATGGCGGACAACACGGCGGTGATGGCGGCGATCGAGCGCCGGCCCGGCGTGCGGCACAGCGTGCTGGTGCCCAACATGAAGGGCCTGGAAGGCGCGCTGCCGACGAAGCCCGACGAGATCGTCGTCTTCGCGGCGGCGTCGGAGGCCTTCTCGCAGAAGAACATCAACTGCTCGATCGCCGAGAGCATCGAGCGTTTCGCGCCCGTGGTGGCTGCGGCGCACGAGGCCGGCATCAAGGTGCGCGGCGCGCTGTCGTGTTCCGTCGGATGCCCGTACCAGGGCGATGTCTCGGCGGATGAGGTCGAACGCGTCGTCCAGCTGATGAAGGCCATCGGCGTGGACCACCTCGGCGTTGCCGACACGATCGGCGTCGGCACGCCGCGCAAGGTGCAGGCCGCGATGGAGCGGGCGTTGAAGCACTACCCGCTGGTCGAGGTCAGCGGTCATTTCCACGACACCTACGGCCAGGCGCTGACCAACATCTACGCCTGTCTGGAGATGGGCATCCACACCTTCGACGCGAGCGTCGCCGGCCTCGGCGGCTGCCCGTACGCGAAGGGCGCGACCGGCAACGTCGCGACCGAGGACGTGGTGTTCCTGCTGAACGGCCTGGGCATCGAGACCGGCATCGACATCGACAGGCTGGTCGACGCCGGCGCGTTCATCTCCGGCGTGCTGGGCCGCCCGCCCGTCTCGCGCGTGGGGAAGGCGATCCTGGCGAAGCGCAAGGGGTGAGCCGACGGGAGCGCGCGGCGCGATGCCGGGCTCCCCGCCGACCAGGAACGTTCAACCCCTGATCCGTTCCACGAACCACCACAGGTGCCCGCCGAGGTCGAGCACGCCGTAGCTCTTGTCGGCCCAGTACTCGGGGCCGTAGTCCTCGATCTTCGGTTCGTAGACGATGGTGGCGCCCGCCGCGCGCGAGCGCTCGCAGTGCGCGGCGGCGTCGTCGACATACACCATCAGGCTCTGCGTGTTGGCGCCGCCCACGCCCTTGGGGCTGCGCAGCGGGATGCCGAAGCGCTGCGAGCGCTCCCCCTCGCCGCCTTCGCTGACCATGATCAGCGCCTCGCCGTAGGTGAGCTGGCTGTGCACGACCGAACCGTCGTCGCCGTCCACCCGCAGCTGCACCTCGAACCCGAAGGCCTTGCACAACCACGGGATCGCCTCGGCGGCGCTGTCGTAGAACACGGCGCTGGACAGACGCGGCCAGCCGGCAGGCGTGGGTTTCATCGCAACTCCTGAGCATCGGTTTCGGGACCAGGCGAAGCTTCAGCATAGGCGATCAACCCGCCCGGAGTCATGCGATCCCGAGCTGGCGCGCATGACGAGTGCATCTCGAACCATCCGTTCGACCCGCCAACCAAGCGCCTTTCCACGTTCGAAAGGCGTTTCGATGAAAGTCTCCCTGCGACAGATCGACGGTCCGTGGTCGGCGGGTTTCGTGCTCGACAAGCAGATGCTCTGCAGCGTCTATCTGGGGAATGACAGCGAGGGCCGCCCGAGGTTCGACCACACCCGCACCGACGCCGGCGAGGCGCTGTTCCAGCTGAAACACCGCGGCGACAAGTCGCAGGCCGAGCCGCTCGCCCGCGCGGTGCGCAACTTCATCCTGCCGCGCCTCGGGCCGATCGGCTTCATCGTGCCGATGCCGCCGTCGCGCGTGCGTCCATGGCAGCCGATGTCGCTGGTCGCGCGCGAGCTGGCGCTGCAGCTGCGTGTGCCCGTGTTCGAGCGGCTGCTGCTCAAGACGCCCCTGTCGCGCCCGTTGAAGGACTTCCCGACGCGCGAGGAAAGACTGCTGGCCCTGACCCACGCCTTCTCGCTGCACGACGAGATCCGCAACCAGGGACTGTGGAACGCCCTGCTGATCGACGACGTCGTCGACAGCGGCACCACCATGGAGGCGGCCAGCCTGCTGCTGCGCAAGTACCGCAAGATCGATCAGCTGTTCGTGGCCGCGCTGACCTGGGCATGAGGACGGTGAATCACGACCTTCAGCCGGCGGTCAGCGTCTGCGCCACGCTGTCGCGAAACTTCGTCGCGCGCTCCGCGTCGGATTCGGCCTCGATGCGCTCGCAGCAGAGGTCGACCCATTCCAGGAAGCGGCTTTCGGTATCGGCCTGTCGGGCCAGATCCCGCAGTTCGCCCTCGCGGCCGGCCAGCATGCGGGTGACGAGGTCCAGACCGAAGAACTTCGCCGACACGAGCCGGCGCGCCCGATCCTGTGCGGCGCGCGCCAGCGCGGCGGCTTCGCGCACCTCGGCTTCGTCGATGACGTCGAGGCCGGTGACGATGGGAACTGCCGGAACCGCCGGAACAGCGGGAGCGGCGGTGGACGTGGGAGCGGCTGGAGCAGCGGGACGCTTGGCGGCCGCCGGCGGCGGCACGACGATGACCGGCACTTCGACCAGCCCCTGGTCGACCAGGCGCGTCAGGCCGTCGTCGCCCAGGCCCAGGCCGCGGCCGAGCTGGCGCAGCTCCTCCGCGTTGCGCTTGCCGTCGACGGTGATCAGCAGCGCGCGCAGCGCGGGCGGCAGCCGGCGTTGTCCCGGCGCGAGCATCTCGCGCGCCAGCTCGGTCTTGCGGGGAGGTGTTACGGATGCTTGCATGGCGGGCGCATCTTGCAAAGCCCGCATGCACGCTTGATGACAGCGAGCCATAGGCCTCCCACGCTTGTGCATTGCCGCATGGGCCGCCGATGCCTAGGATCAACTCTTTCCGGCTCCAGAACCGGTACGACCCCACCGAGGAGGAACTCCCATGGACAAGTTGGTGATCGTTCATCGCGGCGCGCTGCGCGCCAAGTACGGCGCCGCGGCGCTCGCGAAGATCGATGCGGCGTTGAAGGCGCTGGCCGCCGCCGACAAGCGGCGCGGCGTCGACACGCTCGTGGTGGCGGTGGACCTGGCGTCGACGATGAAGCCCTACGGCGTCGCTCCCGTGCCGGCGCGGCCGGACGCCAAGTCGCTCAAGGGCGCCATCGACGCGCTGGCCCATGCGCGCCTGCCGCACTACTTCGTGCTGATCGGCGGGCCCGACGTGATGCCGATGGTCCCGCTGAAGAATCCGGCGCACGGCGGCGAGCTCGGTGACTCGGACAAGCTGGTCCCCAGCGACCTGCCGTATGCGTGCGAGGCCGCCTACTCGACCGACCCGAACCGTTTCCTCGGACCGACGCGCGTCGTCGGCCGGCTCCCGGATCTGGCCGGCGCCTCCAAACCCGACCTGCTGCTCCAGCTGATCCGCGCCGCCGCCCGCCACAAGGGCCTGCCGCGCGACGCCTTCGCCGACAGCTTCGGCTTGTCGGCCGAGGTCTGGCAGGCGTCGACGCGACTCAGCCTCACCAACACCTTCGGCAACGCCGACCGCCTGCACCTCTCGCCGCCCGGCGGCCCGAAGTGGGCCAAGGCGGACCTCGCGCCGCGGATGCACTTCATCAACTGCCACGGTGCCGAGGATGCACCCGAGTACTACGGCCAGCACGGCGAGGACTTCCCGGTGGCCATGCGTTCGGCACTGCTGCGCGACCGCGTCACCGCGGGCACCGTCGTGGCCGCCGAGTGCTGCTACGGCGCGCAGCTCTTCGACCCGGCGCAGGCGGACGGCGACTGGCCCATGGCGCTGCGCTACCTGGCCGACGGCGCCTGCGGCTTCCTCGGCAGCACGACCGTCGCCTACGGCCCCAGCGACGGCAACGGCTCGGCCGACCTGATCTGCCAGTATTTCCTGCAACGCGTGCTGGCCGGCGCCTCGCTCGGCCGGGCGCTGCTCGAAGCCCGTCAGAAGTTCGCCGGCGAGCGCACCCACCTGGATCCGATGGACCTCAAGACGCTCGGCCAGTTCTACCTGCTGGGCGACCCGTCGCTGCAGCCGGTGGCGGGATCGGGTCATGCACTGTCGCGCACCAAGGCATTCCGGAAAGCCTTCGCCGCCGTGGAGGACCGCGGCGTGCGCGGCCTGCGGCGCGAGCGCCTGGAGCGCGAAGGCCGCAACCTGGCGCGGTCCTTGCCCCGACTGCTGCCCACGGAGACGGCGCCCGCCAAGGCGGTGGTCGACGCCGTGCGGCCGATGCTCAAGGAGTCCGGCATCGACCCCGACCACTGCACGCCCATCAGCTACCGCATCGCGGGTGCGCCGGGCCAGCGCACGATCCATGTCTACAAGGGCTGGGTCGATCGCCGGCTGCTGGCGCTGATCGCGACCGAACAGGACGGCCGCCTCCTGCACGTGAGACGCATGCATGCCCGCTGACCTCGACGGACCTGACGCCGCCGGCCCCGCTGAACGCTTGCGCGGCCGCCTCTGCCGCGAGCGCGTCGACGCCGGCAGCAAGAGCGAGCGTCTGGCGCTGCTGCTCGCCGTGGCCGGGGGCGAGCGCCTCGTGCTGCGCCGCGCCGGCGCCAACCCGTTCCGCGATCCGGAGCTGGAGGCGCTGGAGGGTCAGGTCTTGATCGTCGAAGGCGAACGCCGCGAGCGCTATTTCCTGGTGCAGCACTACGCCGTTTGCGACGACGATGACGGCTCGCCCGGATGAGTCTTCCTCCGACGCTGGCCCGCCCCGGGAACGAAATCTGCCGGACAGGCGGGCATGGCCCCCTCGCATAGTCGCTGCCAACGGCCCGATGGGTAGCTCGGCAAACCCGCGTGCCGCGGTCGGACTCCCGTCAGGGCGACTTGCCGAGCACTGCTCGACAGACGTACAACCGGACTCCGGCCCGCGCCTATGCGCTTTCTGATCCCACAAACCGACCAAAAGGAGTAACGCTCATGGCCAAGACCTCTCCCTCCGACCGCCTGCTGAACGACCTGAACCAGGTGGTGAGCGATGCCGAATCGCTGCTGCGCGCCACGGCGGACCAGACCAGCGCCGGTGCTTCCGAACTGCGCGCCCGTGTCCAGTCGACGCTGGATCGCGCCAAGTCCAGCCTGAGCGACTTCCAGTCCGCCGCGGTCGATCGCGCGAAGGCCGCCGGCAAGGCGACCGACGACTACGTGCATGACAACCCGTGGCAATCCGTCGGCGTCGCGGCCGGCGTCGGCCTGCTGATCGGGCTGCTGCTGACCCGCCGCTGATCTGCGGCTGACCGGGAAGGTGATCGGCGACGGCGCTCGCGCCGCCGTCGATCAGCGACAGCAGTCGTTCAACGACCGCTGTTGACCGGCGCGGCGCAGGGCGCTGCCAGCACCGTCTGGGCGACCGCCTGCGGCGGATTCGTCTCCCAGGCCTTGGGCGCCGCCAGCCAGCGGTCCAGTTCGTCCGCCGGCATCGGCTTGGCGAACAGCCAGCCCTGGCCTTCATGGCAACCCAGCGCCAGCAGGTGCTGGCGTTGTTCCTCGGTCTCGATGCCCTCGGCGACGACCCGCATGCCGAGGCTGCACCCCAGGTTCACCACCATCTGCGCAATCGTCGCGCCCGCGGCGGAGCTCTGCGCCTCGCGCACGAAGGCGCGGTCGATCTTGAGCCGTTCGACATCCAGCCGACGCAGCTGGCTCAACGATGAGAAGCCGGTGCCGAAGTCGTCGATCGCCACCGAGGCGCCGGTCCCGCGGATCTCCGCGAGCACCCGCAGCACGGCTGAGACCTCTTCCATCGCCATCGATTCGGTGATCTCCAGCTCCAGCGCCGAACCGGGCACGTCGGCATCGGCCAGCGCGCGGCGGACCGTGTCGATGAAGGCCGGATGGCGGAACTGCGCCAGAGAGATGTTCACCGCGACGCGGAAGTCCGAATAGCCGCCGTCGCGCAACTGACGCACCTGCCGACAGGCGGTCCTCAGCACGAATTCGCCGATCGGGACGATCAGTCCGGATTGCTCCGCCAGCGGGATGAACTGGTCGGGCGGCACGAACTTGCCTTCATCGGTGCGCCAGCGCAGCAGCGCCTCGGCGCCGATGACGCGGTGCGTGGCCAGCTCGACCTGCGGCTGGTAGACGACGAACAGCCGACGCTCCTCGAAGCTGGCGCGCAGGCCCTTGAGCAGCTTGAAGCGCTCGCGCGCGTCGACGCCCATTTCCGGCGAGAAGTACTGCGACGCGCCGCGGTTACCCGCCTTGGCGCGCTTGAGCGCGATCTGCGCGTCCAGCAGCAGCTCCGACCCCAGCGCGCGCGACTGCGCCAGCCGCACGAGGCCGGTGGTGGCCGACAGCTGCAGCCGCTCGCCGGCGACGGTGAAGGGGTCCTCGAAGGCCGTGCCGATGCGATGGCCGTTGACCATGTCGTCCGGCCCCAGCAGGCCGAAGGCGTTCGACGAGATCCGCGCCATCGCGGTGTTGAATCCGAGCCGCTGCGCCAGCCGCTGCGATACCGCCTGCAGCACCTGGTCGCCGAAGCGATGGCCGAAGGCGTCGTTGACGTCGGCGAAGTCGTCCAGGTCGATCAGCGCGAGCGTGATGCCTTCGGGCGACTTGAGGTTGTGCTCCAGCAGCTCGATGAAGCGGGTCCGGTTCGGCAACTGCAGCAGCGGGTCGTTGTAGGCCTGGTCGGTCAGCTGCGTGTACAGCATGACGTTCTCGAAACCGACGGCGATGTTGGAGCAGAACGCGCGCAGCAGCTGGCGGTCGAGTTCGTCGAGCTCGCGCTGGACTTCGACCAGCGCCGCCATCGCGCGACCGCTGGGCAGTCCGAAGAACAGGACGGTGCAGCCGTCCTCGTACAGGTTGTGGCCCGCCGACAGGCAGCGCGAGAGCAGTTCGCGGATCTTGCCGGCCGGCACCGCGTGCAGCGGGCGGTTGATCAGCGAGCTGTACTGGCCGGCGGCAGCGATCACGCGGGCGTCGCCGCTGGTATCGCCGCTGTTGTGGTTGGGGGCCTGCACGCAGACCAGGCCCTCGGGCAGCGTGCCCAGCAGCGCGCACAGCTGCGTGACCACGCCTTCGGCGAAACGATGCAGCCCGTGCTGGCGGCCGAGCTCGGTGCTGGCCTCCACGATCATCTCCAGGCCCTGGCGGTTCGCCTCCAGCGCGCGGATCTGCCGGTACGACCGGATCGCGGCGGTCAGCACCGTGTAGAGCCGGGTGCGGGTCAGCTCCGACTTGGTCTTGTAGTCGTTGATGTCGTAGGCCTGGACCGTCTCGATCTCCGGCGCATAACCCGGCTGGCCGGTGCGCAGCACGATGCGCACGGCGCGCTGGCGCAGTTCCTCGCGGATGTGGCGCACCAGCTGCAGGCCGGCGTCGTCGGACTCCATGACGACGTCCAGCAGCACGACGGCGATGTCGGGTTCGTGGCCCAGCAGCGAGCGGGCCTCGGCGGCGGACTTGGCGTGGAGGAAGGCCAGCGGCTGGCCTTCGACCTGCAGCCCCTGCATGGCGAGCTCGGTCGCCTTGTGGACGTCGGTGTCGTCGTCGACGATCAGCACCCGCCAGGGCCTGGGCGCTTCCAGGGGCTCGTCGGACGCGTGCTCGTGGTCGTCCAGGAACTGCAGCAGGTCGTCGTCTTCGACGACGGCGGAGTGCGGCGTGTGCTGGCGATCAGGCATTGAATGAACCTTGTCAGGCCGGCGGCGCGGGGTCCGCGCAACCAGGCGTTACCGCACTGTAGCCCAAGGCCTGTGGCGGAATCGGACAAAGAACGCCCTCGTTTCCCCCGATTCAGTGATAGCTTTCGCACACCGAGGGGACGGACACAGAGGAGAAACAATCGATGGAATCACGCGATCCGGGGCTGACGGAACGGCTGCGGCGGGTGGCTGACCGGGCGCTCGAACTGGCCCGCGTGCGGCTGGAATTGCTGGGCGTGGAACTGCAGTCGGAACTGCTGCGGTTGTTCGGCGCGCTGACCGCGCTGCTGCTGGCCTTGCTGCTGGGCGTGGCGGCACTGCTGATGCTGGTGTTCGCTGCGCTGCTGTGGGTGCCCGACGTGTGGCGCGCCCCGGTAGGCGCAGGCTTGGGCGCCGCGTTCCTGATCGGCGCCGCGGGATGCTGGTTCTGGGCGAAGCAGCAACTCGCGACGGGCAAGCCGTTCGCGGCAAGCGTCGCGGAACTGGCGCGCGACCGGCGGGCGCTGGAGCCCGAGGACGGCGCGGAAGCGACCGGCGGCCAGGGAGCGCGACGGTGATGTGGGGCGACGCGCGTCAGCGGCTCCAGCTGCGGCAGCTCGAACTGCAACTGCGCAGCGCCGAGTTGCGGCTCGGCCTGCGAGACGACGTGCAGGGGCTCGAAGGCCCGATGCGATGGGCCGAGCGGGGGCATTCCCTCTACCGCCTGGCCGGCAGCCTCCCGCGCCTGTGGCGGACCCTGGCGGCGATGGCCGCGGCGGGCGGTCTGGCGGGACTCATCCGGGCGTTCCGCCGGCACGAGCCCGAGGCCGCCGACAGTTCGCCGGGTCGGATCGCCCGCCTCTGGGCCTGGATCAGCCTGGGATGGAAGGTCTGGCAGTGGGTGAAGCCGGCGGCTCCACCCGCCGACGATCAGCGCTGACCGCGCTTGGAGGCCGGCTTGATCGCCGGCTTGATTGCCGGTTTGCCCGCCGATCTGATCGCTGGCTGCGACGCCGGCTTCCCGCCCTGCAGCGGCTTGCCCCGCGGCGCCGGCTTCGCGCCGGTCGCCCGCGGCGGCAGGCCGGTGTGCTGGGTCAGGATCTGACCTGAACGCGGCTTGTTCGGCGCGACCTTCTCGCCGGCCTGCGTCGAGTTCTTGCGGCGCGCCGACTCGTAGGCGCCGTCGGTGGTCGGCTGGAAGGTCGGGATCAGGTGGTTCTTCCCGTTGCCGATCAGGTCCGCGCGGCCCATGTCCTTGAGCGCCTCGCGCAGCAGCGGCCAGTTGTTGGGGTCGTGGTAGCGCAGGAAGGCCTTGTGCAGGCGCCGACGGCGCTCGCCCTTGACGATGTCGACCGGCTCGCTGTCGCGGGTCACTTTCTTCAGCGGATTCTTGCCCGAGTGGTACATCGCCGTGGCGGTGGCCATCGGGCTCGGGTAGAAGGTCTGCACCTGGTCCGCGCGGAAGCCGTTGCGCTTGAGCCAGAGGGCGAGGTTCATCATGTCCTCGTCGGCCGTGCCCGGGTGCGCCGCGATGAAGTAGGGGATCAGGAACTGCTTCTTGCCCGCGGCCGCGCTGGCCTGCTCGAACAGCTGCTTGAAGCGGTCGTAGGTGCCGATGCCCGGCTTCATCATCTTCGAGAGCGGTCCGCCCTCGGTGTGCTCCGGCGCGATCTTCAGGTAGCCGCCCACGTGGTGGGTCACCAGTTCCTGGATGTACTCCGGGGACTCGATCGCCAGGTCGTAGCGCAGACCCGAGCCGATCAGGATCTTCTTGACGCCGCGCAGCGCGCGGGCGCGCCGGTACAGCTTGATCAGCGGACCGTGGTCGGTGTGCAGGTTCGGGCAGATGCCCGGATAGACGCAGCTCGGCTTGCGGCAGGCGGCCTCGATCTCGGGGCTCTTGCAGCCGATGTGCCACATGTTGGCGGTGGGGCCGCCCAGGTCCGAGATGATCCCGGTGAAGCCCTTGACCTTGTCGCGGATGTCCTCGATCTCGCGGATGACCGAGTCCTCGCTGCGGCTCTGGATCACGCGGCCCTCGTGCTCGGTGATCGAGCAGAAGGTGCAGCCGCCGAAGCAGCCGCGCATGATGTTCACCGAGAAGCGGATCATTTCCCACGCCGGGATCTTGGTGGCGTGGTCGTGGCTGCCGTTCTCGTCGGCGTAGACCGGGTGCGGGCTGCGGGCGTAGGGCAGGTCGAAGACATGGTCCATCTCGACCGTCGTCAGCGGGATGGGCGGCGGGTTCAGCCACACGTCGCGATCGACGCCGCCCGACGAATGCCGCTGCACCAGCGCGCGCGCGTTGCCGGGGTTGGTCTCCAGGTGCAGCACGCGGTTGGCGTGGGCGTAGAGCACCGGATCACTCTTGACCTGCTCGTAGGCCGGCAGGCGGATCACGGTGCGCTCGCGCGGCGTGACCAGCGCGCGGCCGTCGGTCTTGGACAGCGTCTGGCGGATGATCTTGATCGGCTTGATCTCGGGCATGCCCGGCTGCGCCGCGGCACCCGCCGGAGTGCCGGGCGAACCCGCAGCACCCGGCATGGCCGCGGCCTGCGCCTGTTCCTGCTGCTTCGAGCAATCGGTGCCCTGGTCGGCGGCCGCTTCCTCGGTGGTCATGTACGGGCTGAGCAGCGCGTCGATCTTGCCGGGGGCGTCGACGTCGGTCGAGTCGATCTCGAACCAGCCGTCCAGCGCGGCGTCGTCCGGCTTGCGCATGAAGGCGGTGCCGCGCACGTCGGTGATGGACTCGATCGGCTTCTTCTGCGACAGGCGGTGCGCGATCTCGATGATGGCGCGCTCGGCGTTGCCGTAGACCAGCAGGTCGGCCTTGGAGTCCACCAGGATGGAGCGCCGGACCTTGTCCTGCCAGTAGTCGTAATGGGCGATGCGGCGCAGCGAGGCCTCGATGCCGCCGATGATCACGGGGACGTCCTTGAACGCCTCCTTGCAGCGCTGCGTGTAGACCAGCGTCGCACGGTCGGGACGCTTGCCGGCGCCGCCGCCGGGCGTGTAGACGTCGTCCGAGCGGATCTTCCGGTCCGCCGTGTAATGGTTGATCATCGAATCCATGTTCCCGGCCGCCACGCCGAAGAACAGGTTGGGCTTGCCCAGGGCGCGGAACGCGTCCGGAGAGTTCCAATCGGGCTGCGCGATGATCCCCACGCGGAAGCCCTGTGCCTCCAGCGTCCGCCCGATGACCGCCATGCCGAAGCTCGGATGGTCCACATAGGCGTCGCCGCTGACGATGATGATGTCGCAGCTGTCCCAGCCCAGTTGCGTCATCTCCTCCCGCGACATCGGCAGGAAGGGGGCGGGACCGAAGCGCTTCGCCCAGAACGGGCGGTACGAGGTCAGCGCCTTCTGGCCGGTCTTCTTCAGATCGGACAGCGGACGGGTGGGCGGGGGTGCGATGGACACGGCGGCGGCTCGGGCGTGGGCAACCGGGTATTGTCGCCGCACCCTGGGGTTCACCCCGAGGCACCCTGCATAAATACAGGGCTTTCCAACGGAAAGGCGTTTATTCCCGAGGATCGGAGGGAACCGAGGCGTCTTCCGGGGCCCTTTCAGCCGTGTGGGCGGCCTCGCAGACCGGCTGCCGGCCCAGCGCGCCGCGCTCCGCGGCGGTCAGCGGCGGGAAGCGGTTCGGCACCACCACCGTCAGCGAGGAGAGGTAATGCTCCAGCCGCGCCTGACCGACCACGATCAGGTCGAAGGCCTCCGGATCCAGGATCCAGTGATGCAGCAGACCGCCGATCAGCGCCATCAAGCCGATGGCGGCCTGATGGGCGTCGACGTCGGGCGGCAACTGGCCGAGCGCCTTGGCGCGCTCGAAGGCCTCGCGGTTGTGGTCGGTCCACTCCCGGTGGGCGGCGACCTTGCGGCCGCGGATCGACGCCATCTCGCCGACGAACTCGACGCGCAGGTTGGCGATTTCGAACGCGCGACGCGTGCGGGCATTGAACGCCGCGCAGTGCATGACGTTCATCAATCTCAGGCGCAGATCGTCCAATGGCCGGTCCGGCCCGGGCGACACCGAGGGCTCGAAGTCCTCCTCCAGCGGCATGGTGGCGCGTTCCATCATCGCGTTGAAGAGCTGGACCTTGTCCTCGAAGTGCCAGTACACGGCGCCCCGGGTCACGCCGGCGGCCTGCGCGATGTCCTGCAGCGAGGTGCGGGAGACACCGCGCTCATGGAACAGCTGTTCCGCGGCATCCAGCAGACGGGCGCGGGTTTCCTGGGCTTCCTGTTTGGTTCGACGAGCCATGGTGCGATTGTAGAAGCACATGGCGGAAACATACATGCGTGAATGTATGTATATACTGCGCCACTTTGGTCGAACCGTACCGATGCCGTACGTCGTGACGGTAGGGCCGCGGTTTGCCCCGTCCGCCCGGCCGTTCAAGCCGGGCCGACCCCCCTGGATCTGCGAATCTGCACTTCGAATCTGTACTGCGAGAGGAATCCCATCGTGATGTCTACCCCTCTGACAAAAGCAACGCCGGGGTCGGAGCGCCCGAGCCTGAAGGCCGGCGCGCGCATGCTTTACCTGCTGCCGCTGGTGATCTCGATCGCGGCGGTGCTGGCCGCCTGCGGCAAGGAAGAGAAGGCGGCGGGCGCGCCGGGCGGCGGCATGCCGCCGGCCAACGTCGGCGTCGTGACGGTGGGTCAGCAGGCGGTCGCGCTGCAGACGGAACTGCCGGGCCGGGTCGAGGCGCTGCGCACCGCGCAGGTCCGCGCCCGCGTCAACGGCGTGATCCTGAAGCGCCTGTTCACCGAAGGCTCCGAAGTGAAGGCCGGCCAGGCGCTGTTCCTGATCGATCCGGCGCCGTACCAGGCCCAGCTCGACAGCGCCAACGCCAACGTCGCCAAGGCGCAGGCCAATGAGGCCCAGGCCTCGGCGCAGGCCGCGCGCAACAAGCCGCTGGCCGACGCGAAGGCGATCAGCCAGCAGGAGTACATCACCTCGGTCGCGACCGCCAAGGCCGCCGCGGCCGACGTGGCCGCCGCCAAGGCCGCCGCCGTGCAGGCCAAGCTGAGCCTGGACTACGCCCATGTCTACGCCCCGATCGCCGGCCGCATCGGCCGCGCGCTGGTGACCGAAGGCGCGCTGGTCGGTGCGTCGGACGCCACGCAGCTGGCGTTGATCCAGCAGGTCAACAGCGTCTACGTGAACTTCACGCAGTCCGCCAACGAGGTGCAGGCCATGCGCCGCGCGCTGGCCGCGGGCCAGCTGCGCAGCGCCGGCGCCAATGCCGCGCAGGTAGAGATCGTCGGCGACGACGGCGTCGTGCTGCCGCGCACCGGCAAGCTGCTGTTCACGGACCTGACGGTCGATCCGACCTCGGGTCAGGTCACGCTGCGCGCCGAAGTGCCCAACCCGGACAGCGCGCTGCTGCCCGGTCAGTATGTGCGCGTGCGCGTCGCGCAGGCGGAACTGCCGTCGGCCATCCTGCTGCCGCAGCAGGCGGTGACGCGCGGCTCGACCGGCGACACGGTGCTGGTGGTCGGTCCCGACAACAAGCCCGCGCCGCGCAAGGTCAAGATCGGCAACGCGATCGGCAACCAGTGGGTGGTGCTCGACGGCCTGAAGGCCGGCGAGAAGGTCATCGCCGACGGCTTCCAGAAGATGTTCGTGCCGGGCGCGCCGGTCAATCCGGTGCCGTTCAACCCGGCCAGCGCCGCCTCCGGTGCGGCGTCCGGCGCTGCCGCTGCGCCCGCCGCCTCCGCGGCGAGCCGCTGAGCGCCTGACGCTCAGGAAGGATCCAAGACATGGCACGTTTCTTCATTGATCGCCCCATCTTCGCGTGGGTGATCGCCTTGTTCATCCTGGTCTTCGGCGGGGTGGCGATCACCCAGCTGCCGGTGGCGCAGTACCCGACCGTGGCGCCGCCTTCGCTGGTGATCTCGGTGGCCTATCCCGGCGCCTCGGCCAAGACGCTGGACGAGGCGGTCGTCTCCGTCATCGAGCAGGAGCTCAACGGCGCGCCCGGCCTGGCCTACATGGAATCGATCAGCCAGGCCAACGGCACCGGCTCGATCACGGTGACCTTCGAATCGGGCACCAACATCGACCTGGCGCAGGTCGAGATCCAGAACCGCCTCTCGCGCGCCACGCCGCGCCTGCCGGCGGCGGTCACGCAGCAGGGCGTGCGCGTCGACAAGTCGCGCTCCAACTTCCTGCTGTTCGTGACGATGGCGTCCAAGGACGGCTCGATGGACCCGATCGCGCTGGGCGACTACGCCGCCCGCAACATCGTCCCTGAAATCCAGCGCATCCCCGGCGTCGGCCAGGCGCAGCTGTTCGGTTCCGAGCGCGCGATGCGCATCTGGCTGGATCCGGCCAAGATGCAGTCGTACAACCTCAGCCCCGCCGAGGTGAGCGCGGCGGTCGGCGCGCAGAACGCGCTGGTGCCTGCCGGCGTGCTGGGCGACCGCCCGAACACGACCAGCCAGACCATGTCCGCGACCATCGTGGTCAAGGGCCAGCTCGAGGACAAGGCGCAGTTCGAGAAAATCGTGCTGCGCGCCAACACCGACGGTTCCAAGGTGCTGCTGAAGGACGTCGCCCGCATCGAGCTGGGCGGCCAGAGCTACGCCACCTACACGCGGCTGAACGGCCAGCCGTCCACCGGCATCGGTGTGCAGCTGTCGCCGACCGGCAATGCGCTGGGCACCGCCAACGCGATCAAGCAGCGCATGGAGGAGCTGAAGAAGTTCTTCCCCGCCGGCGTGGTCTACACGGTCCCGTACGACTCGTCGAAGTTCGTGAAGATCTCGATCTCCCAGGTGGTCGAGACGCTGATCGAGGCGATCGTGCTGGTGTTCCTGGTGATGTACCTGTTCCTGCAGGACTGGCGCTACACGCTGATCCCGACGCTGGTGGTGCCGGTGGCGCTGCTGGGGACCTTCGGGATCATGCTGGCGCTGGGCTTCTCGATCAACGTGCTGACGCTGTTCGGCATGGTGCTGGCGATCGGCATCCTGGTCGACGATGCGATCGTGGTCGTCGAGAACGTCGAGCGCATCATGAGCGAGGAGGGCCTCAGTCCCCGTGAAGCGACCAAGAAGGCGATGGGCCAGATCTCGGGCGCCATCATCGGCATCACCACGGTGCTGATCGCGGTGTTCGTGCCGATGGCCTTCTTCTCGGGCTCGGTGGGCAACATCTACCGCCAGTTCTCGCTGGCGATGGTGGCCTCGATGGCGCTGTCGGCGCTGATGGCGCTGTCGCTGACGCCGGCGCTGTGCGCGACGCTGCTCAAGCCGGTCGAGGCCGGTCACCACCACGAGAAGCGCGGCTTCTTCGGCTGGTTCAACCGCGGCTTCTCGCGCACCGCCAAGGGCTACGAAGGCTGGGTGTCCAAGCTGCTCAAGCGCAGCGGCAGCATGATGGTGGCCTTCGCCGCGATCGTGGCCGTCGTGGGCTGGCTGTACATCCGCATGCCGACGTCCTTCCTGCCCAACGAAGACCAGGGCTACCTGATCGTCAACGTGCAGCTGCCGCCGGGCGCGACGTCCAACCGGACCGAGCAGGCCGTCGCCGCGGTCGAGAACTTCCTGCACAAGCAGCCGGAAGTGGCCGACACCATCGGCGTGATCGGCTTCTCCTTCTCGGGCCAGGGTCAGAACGCCGCGCTGGTGTTCGTGCCGCTGAAGCCCTGGGAGGAGCGCGGCGGCAAGGAGCACAGCGCGCAGGCGCTGGCCGGCCGCGTGATGGGCGCGATGATGGTGGGCGTGCGTGACGCGTTCATCTTCCCGCTGTCGCCGCCCCCGATCCCGGAACTGGGCACGGCCACCGGCTTCGCGCTGCGCCTGCAGGACCGCGGCGGCCTCGGCCACGAGGCGCTGCTGCAGGCCCGCAACCAGCTGATGGGCATGGCGCAGAAGAGCAAGATCATCACCGGCATGCGTCCGGACGGTCTGGAAGACGCGCCGCAGCTGCAGATCGACATCGACCGCGAGAAGGCGCAGGCGCTGGGCGTCGGCTACGACACCATCGCGCGCACGCTGGGCATCCAGCTGGGCTCGACCTACGTCAACGACTTCCCAAGCAGCGGCCGCATGCAGCGCGTCGTGGTGCAGGCCGACGCGCCCAAGCGCATGACGCCGGAAGACATCCTGTCCATCAACGTCACGAACGCACAGGGCGCCAACGTGCCGCTGTCGGCCTTCGCGTCCAGCCACTGGATCACCGGCCAGATGCAGGCCACCCGCTACAACGGCTATCCGGCGATGCGCCTGGCCGGCGACGCGGCGCCGGGGGCCTCGACGGGCCAGGCGATGAAGGAGCTGGAGACCATGATCCAGCAGCTCCCGCCGGGCATCGGCTACGAGTGGACCAGCCTGTCCCGCGAGGAGAAGCTGTCCGGCTCGCAGGCGGGCATCCTGCTGGCGTTCTCGCTGCTGGCGGTGTTCCTCTGCCTGGCCGCGTTGTACGAGAGCTGGTCCATCCCGCTGTCGGTGCTGCTGGTGGTGCCGCTGGGCCTGCTGGGCGCGCTGGCCGGGGCGACGCTGCGCGGCATGCCCAACGACGTGTACTTCAAGGTCGGCCTGATCACCATCATCGGCCTGTCGGCGAAGAACGCGATCCTGATCATCGAGTTCGCCAAGGACCTGCAGGCGCAGGGCAAGGGGCTGGTCGAGTCGGTGCTGGAGGCGGCGCACCTGCGCTTCCGTCCCATCATCATGACCTCGATGGCCTTCATCCTGGGCGTGACGCCGCTGTTCTTCGCCAGCGGCGCGGGCTCGGCGAGCCAGCGCGCGATCGGCACCGGCGTGCTGTCGGGCATGGTCACCGCGACCTTGCTGGCGGTGATCTTCGTGCCGGTGTTCTTCCTGGTCGTGCGCCGCTTCTTCAAGGGCAGCGAGCGCCAGAACAAGCTCTACGCCCACGAACTGGACGGACCGGATCCGACCAAGGCCATCGCGGCCGCCAAGAACGCGGACGGAGTCTGAAGATGATGACAAGCAAACTTTCCGTGCTGGCCGCGGCGGCCGCGACCGTGGCGCTGCTGACCGGCTGCGTGAACCTCGCGCCGGATCACAAGCGTCCGGATGCGCCGGTGGCGCCGCAGTGGCCGCAAGGCCCGGGCGCCGAGGCGGCCGACGCCAAGGCGGCGACCGAGCTGCAATGGCAGCAGTTCTTCCGCGACGAGCGGCTCAAGCAGCTGATCGACCTCGCGCTGAAGAACAACCGCGACCTGCGCATCGCGTTGCTGAACGTCGACGTCGCGCGGGCGCAGGCCAACGTCACGGCGGCGAGCCGCTGGCCGACGGTCAACGCGGGCTTCTCGGCCTCGCGCGGACCGCAGACCACGTCCAACGGCGACAGCCGCATCGTCAACGCCTACCAGGCGGGCCTGCAGATCACCTCGTACGAGATCGACCTGTTCAGCCGCGTCAAGAACCAGAGCGCCGCGTCCTTCGCGCAGTACCTGGCGACGGGCGAGGCGGCGCGCTCGGCGCAGATCAGCCTGGTGGCCGGCGTCGCGTCGGCCTACCTGGCGGTCCAGGCCGACGACGAGCTGCTGGCGCTCACGCGCCAGACGCTGGCCACCCGCGAGGACAGCCTCAAGCTGATGCAGCTGAAGTTCGACAACGGCGCCGCGTCCAACCTGGACCTGAGCACCTCGAAGTCGTCGTACGAAGCCGCGCGCGCCACGCTGGCGCAGGCCGAACGCACGCGCCAGCAGGACCTCAACACGCTGACGCTGCTGGTGGGGCAGGGCGTGCCGGACTCGCTGCCGCAGTCCCGGCCGTTGAGCGACCAGACCATGGGCGCACTGCTGGCGGGCATGCCGTCGCAGGTCCTGGTGGGTCGGCCCGACGTGGTCCAGGCCGAGCAGCAGCTGGTGGCGGCCGAGGCCAACATCGGCGTCGCGCGGGCGGCGTACTTCCCGAGCATCACGCTCACGAGCAGCGTGGGCACGGCGAGCAGCGCGCTGCGCGACCTGTTCAGCCAGAGCGCGTGGAGCATCGCCGGTTCGGCGCTGATGCCGATCTTCGATGCGGGGCGCGTGCGCAACAACGTCGACGCGGCCAAGGCCAACCGCGAGATCGCGGTCGCCCAGTACGAGAAGGTCGTGCAGACGGCGTTCAAGGAAGTGGCGGACGCCCTGGCCGGACGCGCCACGCTCGACGAGCAGCTGCGCGCGCAGGATGCGCAGGCCGCTGCGGAAGCGACGCGGCTGGAGTTGGTCGACCTGAGCTTCCGCAACGGTGCGGCCTCGAGCCTGGACCTGCTGGATGCGCAACGCGCGACCTTCGCGGCGCAACAGGCGGCGCTGCAGGTGCGCCTTGCGCAGCTGCAGAACCAGGTGCAGCTCTACAAGGTGCTGGGCGGCGGCGTCGACGCCCCGCGCAATCCGTCCTGATCGTCAAGGCATGAACGCCAACGGCGCCCGCTCACGCGAGGCGCCGTTTTTTCTGAGTGCAGCGGCCGCTGGCCCTCACCCCCGCCCTCTCCCGCAGTGCGGGAGAGGGAGTCCGACCGGCTCCCCTCGCAGCGCTGGTTCCTCTTGCTCCCTCTCCCGCTTGCGGGAGAGGGCAGGGGTGAGGGCCAGCGGCCGTCGATCAGCGCAAGCGCTTGATCAGGCTCGACGTATCGAAGCGGTTCCCGCCCATCTCCTGCACGTCCGCGTAGAACTGGTCGACCAGCGCCGTCAGCGGCAAGCGTGCACCGTTACGGCGCGCTTCGTCGAGCACCAGTCCGAGGTCCTTGCGCATCCAGTCCACGGCGAAGCCGAAGTCGAACTTGTCTTCAACCATGGTCTTGCCGCGGTTGTCCATCTGCCAGCTCTGCGCGGCGCCCTTGCCGATCACGTCGAGCACCAGCGGCATCGGCAGGCCGCTCTTCTGACCGAAGGCGATGGCTTCCGACAGTCCCTGGACGATGCCGGCGATGCAGATCTGGTTGACCATCTTGGCGAGCTGACCGGCGCCGGCCTCGCCCACGCGGGTGACTGCCTTGGCGAAGTGGATGGCGTAGGGGCGGACCTTGTCGAAGATGGCTTCTTCGCCGCCGCACATGACCGTGAGTGCGCCGTTGACCGCGCCAGCTTGACCGCCAGAGACAGGCGCATCGATGAAGTGGAGGCCGAGCTTCTGCGCCTCGGCCGCGAGTTCGCGGGCGACCTCGGCGGAGGCGGTCGTGTGGTCGACGAAGACCGCGCCCGGCTTCATGCCGGCGAAGGCGCCGTCGGCGCCCAGCACGACCGAGCGCAGGTCGGCGTCGTTGCCGACGCAGCAGAAGACGATGTCCGCGTCCTTGGCCGCTTCACGCGGCGTCGCGGCGGATTGGCCGCCGAACTCGGAGGTCCAGGCCTGGGCCTTCGCGGGCGACCGGTTGTAGACGGTGACCTGCTGGCCGGCCTTGGCCAGATGGCCCGCCATCGGGAAGCCCATCACGCCGAGTCCCAGGAAGGACACGCGGAGGGACGGAGTCGATTCGTAGGAACGCTGGCCGATGCTGCTCATGGAAGGACCTGTCGTGGGGTGATTGAGTACCCGACGATTGTGGCCCCTCCGCAGGTTCGCCCTGTGCGCGCCGCGTCACCGCGGCGCTGCGGATCAGACGATCGTGAGGTGCTCAGTACCCGACGACAAGTCGCCGCTACGAGCCCGTTCGCTGTTGAGCTTGATCTGCAGGCGCAGGTCGTTGACCGAGTCGGCGTTGCGCAGCGCGTCCTCGTAGGTCACCTTGCCCATCTCGTAGAGGTCGAACAGCGCCTGGTCGAAGGTCTGCATGCCGAGCTCGCGCGAGCGCTTCATGATCTCCTTGATCTCGCCCACCTCGCCCTTGAAGATCAGGTCGCTGATCAGCGGCGTGTTCAGCAGGATCTCGACCGCCGCGATCCGGCCCTTGCCTTCCTGGCGCGGCAGCAGCCGCTGTGACACCAGCGCCTTCAGGTTGAGCGACAGGTCCATCAGCAGCTGTGCGCGCCGCTCTTCCGGGAAGAAGTTGATGATCCGGTCCAGCGCCTGGTTGGCGCTGTTGGCGTGCAGCGTGGCCATGCACAGGTGACCCGTTTCGGCGAAGGCCACCGCGTGTTCCATGGTCTCACGGTCGCGGATTTCGCCCATCAGGATCACGTCCGGCGCCTGGCGCAGCGTGTTCTTCAGCGCCTGCTCCCAGCCTTCGGTGTCCAGACCGACCTCGCGCTGGCTGACGATGCAGTTCTTGTGCGGGTGCACGAACTCGACCGGATCCTCGATCGTGATGATGTGGCCGTAGGTCGTCTGGTTGCGGTGGTCCACCATCGCCGCCAGCGAGGTGCTCTTGCCGGAACCCGTCGCGCCCACCAGGATCACCAGGCCGCGCTTGGTCTGCACCACGTCCTTGAGGATGTGCGGCAGCTCCAGCGACTCGACCGTCGGCAGCGTCTGCGGGATGGTCCGCAGCACCAGCGCCACGTGGCCCTGCTGGATGTAGGCGTTGACCCGGAAGCGCCCGATGCCCTGCGGCGAGATCGCGAAGTTGCACTCCTTGGTGCGCTCGAAATCAGCCGCCTGCTTGTCGTTCATGATGGCCCGCGCCAGCTGCAGCGTGTGCTGGCCGGTCAGCGGCTGCGGCGACACCTTGGTCACCTTGCCGTCGACCTTCACCGCCGGCGGGAACTCCGCCGTCAGGAAGAGGTCGGAGCCCTTGCGCGACACCATCAGGCGAAGCAGGTCGTTGATGAACTTGGTGGCCTGATCGCGTTCCATGGCGGCGTCCTGTCCTGTGTGCCGGGGACGCGGCGGTCACCGCCCGTCCCCGATCGTTCTGTCGTTGTGGTGGGGGCCGGTCCGCTCAGCCGGGGAAGTTCTCGGGCATCTTGGCCTTGGCGCGTGCCTCGGCCGGCGAGATGATGTTGCGGCGGACCAGGTCGGTGAGGTTCTGGTCCAGCGTCTGCATGCCCAGGTTGTTGCCGGTCTGGATCGACGAGTACATCTGCGCGACCTTGTTCTCCCGGATCAGGTTCCGGATCGCGGAGGTACCCAGCATGATCTCGTGCGCGGCGACCCGGCCGTTGCCGTCCTTGGTCTTGCACAGCGTCTGCGAGATCACCGCCTGCAGCGATTCCGACAGCATGGCGCGGACCATGTCCTTCTCCGCCGCGGGGAACACGTCGACGATCCGGTCGACCGTCTTGGCCGCCGAGGAGGTGTGCAGCGTGCCGAAGACCAGGTGGCCCGTTTCCGCCGCGGTCAGCGCCAGGCGGATGGTCTCCAGGTCCCGCATTTCGCCGACCAGGATGCAGTCCGGGTCTTCGCGCAGCGCCGAGCGCAGCGCGTTGGAGAAGCTCATCGTCTGCGGACCCACTTCGCGCTGGTTGACCAGGCACTTCTTGGATTCGTGGACGAACTCGATCGGGTCCTCGACGGTCAGGATGTGGCCGTACTCGTTCTCGTTGAGGTGGTTGACCATCGCGGCCAGCGTCGTGCTCTTGCCCGAGCCCGTGGGGCCGGTCACCAGGACCATGCCGCGCGGCTTCATCGCCAGCTCGGTGAACACCTTGGGGCAGTTCAGCTGCTCCAGCGTCAGGATCTTGCTCGGAATGGTCCGGAACACCGCCCCCGCGCCGCGGTTGTGGTTGAACGCGTTGACGCGGAAACGCGCCAGGCCCTGGATCTCGAACGAGAAGTCGACTTCCAGCGTCTCCTCGTAGGACTTGCGCTGGGCGTCGCTCATGATGTCGTAGACCATGTCGTGCACCTGGCGGTGCTCGAGGGCTTCGACGTTGATGCGGCGCACGTCGCCATGGACGCGGATCATGGGGGGCAGTCCGGCGGACAAGTGAAGGTCGGAGGCCTTGTTCTTGACCGAGAATGCCAGCAGTTGGGTGATGTCCATGGGATGAGGAAAAGCGTGGGCGATTATGGCGACGATCTCCGAGAACATACAACAGCTCCATGGCCGCATTGAGAGGGCTTGCCAGCAGGCGTCGCGGCCTGTCGACAGCGTCGCGCTGCTGGTGGTAACAAAGACTTTCCCGGCTTCGGATGTGAGAGAGGCCTTTGCGGCGGGCGAGCGCCGCTTCGGGGAGAACTACGTCCAGGAGGGCGTGGACAAGGTCGAGGCGCTGGCCGATCTGCGCGCGCAGGTCGAATGGCACTTGATCGGTCCGCTGCAGAGCAACAAGACCCGCGTCGTGGCCGAGCGCTTCGACTGGGTGCACAGCGTGGACCGCCTCAAGATCGCCCAGCGGCTGGCGGAACAGCGTCCGGCCGAGCTGCCGCCGCTGAACGTCTGCCTGCAGGTCAACATCAGCGGCGAGGACAGCAAGAGCGGCCTGGCGCCGGCGGAGGTCGCCGACGTGGCCCGGGCCGTGGCCGCGCTGCCGGCGTTGCGCCTGCGCGGCTTGATGGCGATCCCCGAGCCGGCCGCCACACTGGAGGCGCAGCGGCAGCCGCACCGCGCGCTGGCCGATCTGCTGGCCGCGCTGAACCGCGACCTGGGTCTGGCGCTGGACACCCTGAGCATGGGCATGAGCGCCGACATGGAGGCGGCCATCCTCGAAGGCGCCACGATGGTGCGCGTCGGCTCGGCCATCTTCGGCTCGCGGGCCAGACCGGAGCCGCCGGCCGAGCCATCCCTTCCGGCGGTCTGAATGGACCCGCTGCAGCGTCCTGCCGATCTGGTGCCCGACACGCCGGGCGACCTGTCGGTCCGGGCGCTCTGGCGCGAGGGCGGGGCGGCGGAACGGGGCTGGGTGCTCGGCGGCTGGCTCGCGACGATGCTCGCGTGCGTCCTGCTCGGACTGGCCACGGTCCGGGAGGGCTGGTCCGGCATCCCCGTCGATCTCGGCGGCGCCAATGCCTTCCTGACCTTCTATCCCCCGATCCCGCTGTGCCTGTGGTGGACGCTGTGCTTCGGCTGGCGCTGGGGCGCCGTGCCGGCCTGGCTGGCGACCTTCGTCCTCGCCCTGGACGCCGGCATGTCGGCCCCCTGGTCGGCACTGTTCGCCTGCGCCAATCCTCTCGGACTGGCCGTGCTGGCCCTGGGCTACCGCGCCGTCGGCGCGCCGCGCGGGCTGCGCAGCCTGGGCGCCTGGCTGTTCTTCGTGCCGCTGTGCTTCGTCGCGGCGGTGTTCAGCTCCTCGGGCGCGCTGATCTGGAACTTCTCCCACGACCTCCCCGCGCACCGCCAGCTGCCGATCTGGCAGGGCTGGTGGCTGGGCGCCTTCCTCCAGAGCGTCCTGCTCGGCGGGCCGCTGATGGCGCTGACCTGGCCCCGGCTGTCGCGCTGGATCGTCGCGCGCCCGGCGCTGTTCACGCCGCCGCCCAGCGGTCGTCGCGCGATGGGGCTGGGGCTGCTGTTCGCCATCGTGCTGGCGGTGCAGGGGTACGGGCTGGTCAGCCTCGGCCTGGGTTCCCTGCAGCTGCGGACCGCGCTCGGCGGGCGGGACTGGGCGACGCTCGACGAGGCCTCGCGGGCCATGCTCAGCACCGCCTGGGTGTTCTTCTGGGTGTTCACGCTGATCGTGCTGTTCGTCGCCCAGTTCGGCTACCAGGCGCTGTCGCGCTGGCTGCGCTCCACCGAGGCGCTCGTGGCGCAGCTGGCGCAGGTGAACGCGGAACTGGAGCAGCGCTCGCGCACCGACGGCCTCACCGGACTGGCCAACCGCATGGCGACCGAAGAGGGCCTGGGCACCTTGCTGCGCACGGTGCGTCGCTACCGGACGCCGTCCGCGCTGCTGATGCTCGACATCGACCACTTCAAGCAGGTCAACGATCGCCATGGCCACGCCGCCGGGGACGCGGTGATCCGCGCGCTGGCGCAGGTGCTGAAGGCGTCCTCGCGCGACGTGGATCTGCCGGGACGTTTCGGTGGAGAAGAGTTCGTCATCGGCCTCGCCCACACGGATCTGCCGGGCGCGCGCCGTTTTGCGGAACGCCTGCGCGAGCGCATCGCCGCCACGCCGGTGGCGATCGAGGCAAAGGACGGCAGCGCGGCGGCTATCGCGTACACCGTCAGCATCGGTGTCACCGTGCTGCGCGAGAACGATGCCGGCATCGAGGACGCGCTGCGTCGCGCGGACGCGGCGATGTACCGCGCGAAAGAGGGCGGGCGCAATCGCGTCGAGGTCCTCGACGTCGACGTCGACGTCGACGCGGGGTCCGCGCCGACGGGCAACGCCTGACCCCCGCAAGGCTTCGGCAGCGGCGGTTACCGCGCGGGTACGCCCGCTGCACCGGGGCCTTGCGCAGGAATGTGCAGGAATCCTGAAACCGCGACGAGCGGCTCATTAGGGCTTCTACCGAGTGCGTCCGAACGGTTCGGCGAAGCGCTTTCATTCAGTTGCAAGTGCCGCGTCAGAATTCACGGGGCCTTGATCCCGCCCTGCAATCCCCGATTCAAGTGCAACGATGATCGCGCCGAAGCCGATGGGCGGCCCGTACCGTTGGCGCCACAAGCGCTCGCGGATCCACAGCGGTCCGACCATTCAAACAACTCAATCGTTGCGAGGGAATCGATGTCGTTTCTGTCCCGCCTGCGTATCGGCCAGCGTCTGACGCTGAGCTACGCGCTGCTGATCCTGCTGCTGGTCGTGATCGGTGCCTTCGGCGCCCACAACGCCAGCCGCCTGTCCCATGACCTGAGCACGACGGCCAACTCCAGCCTGGTGAAGATCGCGCTGGCCAACGCGCTCGAGAGCGACGTCAACGTCATCGCCCGCGCCTCGCGCGACCTGCTGCTGCTCGACACCGCCAACGCCATCAAGCGCCAGAAGGCCGACATCGCCGCCGCGCTCGAAGACGGCCAGAAGCAGCTGACCGAGCTCGACGGCAAGGTCTCCGACGCCAAGGACAAGGAACTCGCCGCCAAGGTGCGTGAGGCCCAGACCAAGTTCGTCGACTCGGTGTCCAAGTTCCTGAAGGTGCAGCAGGACGGCAGCCCGGACGAAGCGCGCGAAGCGCTGATCAAGGACGTGCGTCCCGCGCAGAAGGACTACCAGGACACGCTGAAGAGCCTGGTCGACCTGCAGTTCGCCAATGGCCGCGAGCTCGCCGAAGGCGGCGCCAAGCTGGCCAACCAGTCCATCGTCATCACCGGCATCCTGGTCGTGATCGCCGTGGTCATCGGCAGCGTCGGCGGCCTGACGATCGCCCGCTCGATCATCGTGCCGGCCCGCAAGGCCAAGGACGCCGCCCAGGCGATCAGCTCCGGCGACCTGTCGCAGCACATCGAGGTCGAAGGCTCGGACGAACTGGCGCAGATGCTGCATGCGATGCGCGACATGCAGACCGCGCTGTCCGGCGTCGTCGCCAGCGTGAGCTCCGCGGCCGGTGAAGTGGCCCAGAACTCCAACGAGATCGCCGGCAGCAACGTGGATCTGTCGGACCGCACCGCGCGTTCCGCCGAGAGCCTGCAGAACACCGCCGCGTCGGTGGAGCAGATCGCCTCCAACCTGAACGGCGCCAGCGAGCTGACCCGCAAGGCCGCGAGCATCGCGACCAAGGCGCGCCAGTCGGCCTCGGCCGGCGGCACGGTGGTGAGCCAGGTCGTGTCGACGATGGAAGAGATCAGCGCCAGCTCGCGCAAGATCGGCGACATCATCGGCGTCATCGACGGCATCGCCTTCCAGACCAACATCCTGGCGCTGAACGCCGCGGTCGAAGCGGCCCGTGCCGGCGAGCACGGCAAGGGCTTCGCGGTGGTGGCGTCCGAAGTGCGCGCGCTGGCCTCGCGCTCGGCGCAGGCCGCCAAGGAGATCAAGGTGCTGATCCAGGAATCGTCCGTCAAGGTCGAGAACGGCACCGCCCTGGTCAACAACGCCGGCGCCACGATCCGCTCGGTCGTCGACGAGGTCAACAACATGGGCCAGCTGATCGAGGAGATCTCGCACTCGGCCCAGGAGCAGGCCGCCGGCGTCGGCGTCGTGAACAACGCGATGAACGAGCTGGACCGCGCCACGCAGCAGAACACCACGCTGGTGGACGAGCTGACCCGCTCCACCGATTCGCTGCGCGACAGCAGCTCGCGCCTGGTGCAGGCCGTGGGCTTCTTCAGCACCGCGCGCGCCGCTTCCTGATTCCCCAGTTCCTACCGGAAACCCGATTTCCTCACCCAAGACGTACGAGGTCCCAAATGAGCAAGCAACTGAACAAGACTGTCTCCCGTACCCTGCTGGGCCTGGCCGCCGCGCTGGTCCTGGCCGCCGGCGCCCACGCCACCCCCAAGATCGTCAAGAAGGTGCCGCCGGAGTTCCCGCCCGAAGCCGCCCGCCAGTCGATCTCGCAAGGCTCCGTGCGCGCCAAGATGAACATCGAACCGGACGGCAAGGTCTCGGGCGTCGAGATCCTGGAAGCCGAGCCGCGCAAGGTCTTCGACAAGGCCGTGACGCGCGCGCTGATGGACTGGAAGTTCGAGCCCAGCGGCCAGAAGGAAACGCACGAGGTCAAGCTCGTGTTCAAGAACGAAGACTGATCCTTGATATTGACGGGACCGATGCCGTCCGCGTCATGATGAAGGGCCGCTCACGCGGCCTTTTCCTTTTCTGCGCCGGGAAGCGCCGGACTCCGGCGCGCCGCGCCGATCCGCGCCTGGATGTCATCGAGTCCGGGCCGCAGCATCGCGAGGCGCTGCGCGTGATGCCCTTCGTCGATACGCGCGAGCTGCACCGCAGTGCGGGCGCTGGCCTCGCCCTCATCCTGGCCGTCCGCCACGGCCTTCTCATAGGCGCGATGCGCCGCGTCACGGCGGTCGTCGAAGACGGCGCAATCGGGTTCCCGATCCAGGCGGGTCTGGAACACCGACCCGAGCGGATCGTCCTTGGCGGACAACAGCATCACCACCCCAGGGAAACCGTCGTCGGCCTCCCGTGCGACGAGCGCCAGCGCTTCCTTCCGGAATGCGGAAATGCGTTCGGGCGAGTCCCAATCCTTCCCTTCGACATAGGCGCCGAAGACGGGCTTGTCGCCGACGCGGACGCGGTCGGCGCCAAGCAATTCGGCCAGCACGCCCGACACGTGCCAGCGCAGGACCATGGCGTCCTCGACCGTTTCGTCGAACTCGGGGCGACGCTCGGCGCGATCGGCGCTGGCGCGAGCCAGGCAGGCCTGGACGAACGCGTTCTGCGCGACCTGCTCGATCGAGGTCGCTTCCGACGCATCCCGCAACGCCGACATGGCCGACAGCGTGAGCGTGCCGCCGTCCGCGCACGGTCCCGCGGGATCCTCGGCCATGGCCCGGCAGCGCTGCGCAAAGCCGGCGTCCTTCGACAGACCATCGATGATGGTGGTGAGATGCGCGCACAGTTCGACGTCCGCCTGACCGAACTGGCCGGTCGCGGCGCGTTGCCCACGTACGCGGCCGATGTAGTCGAGCACGGGTCCTCCTTCCGGCAGCGTGTTCACGGCCTGGGCGCGCAAGGCTGGCGGCATGCGTCCACCGGGCCAGAGGTCGCGCACCGGCACCATGCGCCTGCGATTGGTATCGCGAAGCACGTGACGCAGTTGTCCCGGCACGTGAGGGTCCCGGATCCAGCCGGGGGGCGTCGCGGCGCGTTCGACGCCCCGGCGCTGGTCGGCCAACCGGACGAGGTAGAGCGAGGGCAGCACACCCGCCAGTTCCTGGATTCGCTCCTGGAGCGACGAGGGCGCCAGGTCCCGGGAGTGATGCAACGTCGCGGCGGAGATGTCGGCATTGCTCAGCCGCCGCAACTGTTCGTGGGGGAGGAATTGCGGCGCCGCGAGGTCGAGATGGCGCACGCCCAGGCGGTCGAACAGCGTGGCGAGCGGCGTCGACTCCGTCAGGCGTTGACCTCTCCACCGCAGGGTGCCGCGATCGGCCAGGCTGTCCGGCGGCAACAGCGCATTCAGCGCGGACTCCGGCGGAAGCTCCGTGCCCTGCGCCAGCAGCTGGGCGGGAAGCAGGAGACGCGCTTCCGGGTCGAAGCTTCGATCGGTCAGGTATTGCAGCCATCGTTCGCGTCGCACGCCCTCCGCGCCGCGCGCTTCATCGACCCAGTCGGCGATTTCGGTGAGCGCCTGCCTGGACTGGGGCGGGCGCGCCAGATCGTCGGTCGCTGCCGCCCCGGGATCCCGGGGCAATGCCATCTGCCTGCGCGTCATGGCCGCGCTGACCCGCGCGAGCAGGGTGACTTCGTCGCGCGGCATGAAGGGCAGTTGCCGCGATCCGTCCAGGTAGGACGAGACCAGCGCCAGGGCCCAGTCGCGTTCCAGCCGGCCCGCGGCGCTGAGGCCGGGGCAATCGGGCATTCGCAGCATCTGCTGACACGCCGCCAGGTCGTCCCTGCTGGGCAGGCCGGAGGCGAAGTCGCCCAACCAGGGCGAGGCATCCGGCGAGAGTTGCACCGATGACATCGATGGCAGCCAGGCCAGCGATGCCAGCGATGCGGAGGAGGGTTGCTCCGAACCGGTCGAGCGCGACTCCGACGGGCCCCAGCTGGACCAGCTCCATGTCTGGGACCGCTCCGAGATCGACGCGGTGTCCGGTGCGGCCAGACGATGGCTCTCATCGGACAGCGTCAGCTCGGCGAGTTCATCGCACATCACGGCGGGGACCGTGACCGGCACAGCCAGACTGGCAGGGGACAGGGGGGCCGCGACGGGCGGGCCAGACTCCGTGGCCTGAAACGACGACAGATCCAGCGAGGGCAGGGGGGATGAGTCGAAGCTGATCTCCGACGAGAACGAAAGCTGCGGCATCAGCGCCCCCGTTCCCATGGCGTTGGCCAAGACCGGATTCGCATGGGAGACGGGCCGCGATCCCGGGGCGGATCCTTCGGCGCCTGACGTCGAAGGGGCGCGCAGATAGCCCGCGCGACTGTGGGTACCCGCGCCCGCCCTGCTCGAGGCGTGCATCTGCGGTTCTTGAATTTCCTTCGCACAGGCCAGCGTCTGCTCCAGGAGTGCGAAACGATCCCGCAACGGCGTCAGCGGTGGTGCTGCGCCATGCACCGCGCCAAGCGCCGCGGTGGGGTCGTCCCGCACGGTACGGTCGACCAGCTCGCAGACGCGGGAGGCCCAGGAGGCCTGCTTGAGTGGCGGCTCCCTGTCGGCGGCCTGGCGCCAGTCGTCCATCAACACCAGCAGTCCGGTCCGCACGAGACGATGCCAGGCCATGTGCACGGACGGCGCGTGCACATCGGTTGGCGCGGCGATCGCCAGCGAGCTGTCCGGGGGGGCATTGCGCAGATGCTGACCGATCAGGTAGCGGAGCTGCCCCGCGCTATCGGTGCTGTCGACCGCCCAGCGGGCGAATATCTCGTCGGACGAGGGCCCCCGCCTGTTCGCAACCGGTGGCTGAGATGGCGTGTCCGAAGTCGCCCCACCGTTGGGCGACATGTCGGACGCCTCGGCGACCGCAGACAGCCTGCCGTCCGCCCTGTCGGGCACGGGCGGGAAATGCTTCGAAGGGTTGACCATGAGGCTTCAGTGGCGAGGCTGCGGGGTAAGTCAGTGAGGGTGTCGCTCCGCGTCGTTTGACAACGGGTGTTCCGACATTGGCCGGGGTGATGGCCGGGGCGGGGAGCGGCGCCTTGCCCTTACACTCCGCCTCATGTCCTGCCCGACCGCGTCCACCCCGTGCCAGCGCTTCTGGAGCCGCTGGCTGGTGCTCGCCCTGCTGAGCCTGACCCTGCCGCTGCAGGGCGCGCTGGCCGCGACGATGGGCATCGGCATGGCGCTGATGTCGTCGACCACTGGCGCCGCCGTGATGACGATGCCGAGCGATTGCCAGGACATGAACCAGAGCATGGCGCATGACATGTCCGCCATGGACGGGATGTCGCAGGACATGGCCGGCATGGATCACGCCGACATGGATCACGCCGGCACGGCATCGATGAACCATGACGCGTCGCACCACGACGGCATGGACCACTCGGCGACCTCCGACCACCACTGTGGCATCTGCCTGCAATGCTGCATCGGCGCGGCGTTGCCGATCGCGTCCCTGACGCCGGCCGCGCAAGACCTGCGCGACGCCGCCCCCTCGCTCGACGCCCACGGTGCGCCCGAGCAGTCCCCCCAGCCGCTTGAGCGGCCGCCCAAAGCCTTCCTCGACTGAACGCCGGCGCTCGTCCTGGACGAGCCGCCGTTCGAGCCGTCGTCCGTTCGCATGTCCTGCGGCGGAACGGCATCGCACCTGTTCATTCGCGAGGCAGTCATGTCTTCCCGTTCCATTCCCGCACTCGCTCTGGCGATGTGCCTGGGCGCCGCCATTGCCGCCGTTTCCGTTGCGGCGGCGGCGCCGCCCGATCCCGCCGATGCGCGCCTGAGCTCCGCCGCATCGCGGCCCAAGCCCCCCGCGCCCGCATCGAGCGCCGCGGTCGTCGACCCCGGCGTCGGCGACTGGCGCCAGGCCAACCGTCGCGTGCTCGACGCCGGCGGATGGCGCGCGCTGCTGCGCGAGAGCCAGGCGGCTTCCGCGCCGGCCGGCGCGCATCACCACCACTGAGGAGTCGCCGATGTCCTCCTCAACGAAACCTGGTCACCCGTCTGTCCGACTGCTGATCGCGCTGGCCGCTTCGGCGATGTTGTCGGCTTGCGCTTCGCTCTCGCCCGAACAGGCCGCCGCGCCCGTTCAGCAGAAGAGCCGCGATTGGCTCGGCGCCGAACTGCCTTTGCAGCGCTCCGACGGGCAGCGTGCGTCCGCCCGTGCGCGCACCGACGCGCTGCTGGCGGAGCCGCTCGACGCAAAGGGCGCGGTGCAACTGGCGCTGCTCAACCACCGTGGCCTGCAGGCCGGGCTGTACGGCCTGGGCATGGCGGAAGCCGAACGCGTGCAGACGCTGCTCTGGCCGAATCCGGTGCTCAACATCGGCCGCCTTGTCCGAGGCGACGAACGCGAGATCGAACGCGGACTGGAGTTCAACCTGCTGAGCCTGCTCGGCCGCGGCGCCCGGCAGGACGCCGGCGCCCGCGCACTCGAACGCGAGCAGGCGCGCGTCGCGCAGCAGCTGCTCGACGTCGCCGGGCAGGCCCGACGGAGCTGGATCCAGGCGGTTGCGTCGCAGGAGCAGCTGCGGCACGCGCGCACGGTGCTCGATTCGGCGTCGGCCGGCGCCGAGCTCGCGCTGCGCATGCGGCAGGCCGGCAACGTCAGCGCGCTGCGTCTGGCGCGCGAGCGGACGGTGCTCGCCGAAGCGCAGCTCGCGATCGAGCAGGCGCAGCTGCAGGCCGCGGGCGACCGCGAAGCGCTGATCCGCGCGATCGGCCTTTGGGGCGACGATCTCACCGCGCTGAAGCTGCCGGAGCGTCTACCGGACGTGCCCACCGAATTCCGCGCCGCGGACGACGTCGAGCGCCAGGCGGTCGCCCAGCGGCTCGACATCCTGGCCGCAAAGCGCGAGTCGGAGCAGCTCGCCGCGCAACTGGGCCTGACGCGTCGGACCGGTCGCATCAACGTGCTCGAACTCGGTCTGCAGCGCAACAGCAGCAACGAGGAGCCGACCCAGCGCGGCGTCGAGCTGAGCGTCGAACTGCCGCTGTTCGACTGGGGTCAGGCGCGCGTCGCCGGCGCGCGGGAGGCCTACGGCCAGTCGCTCGAACGCACGGCGCAGATCGCGATCGAGGCGCGCTCCGACGTACGCGTCGCCCGCGCCCGGGCCGAGGCCGCCTGGCGCATCGCGCGACGCCATCACGACGAGGTGCTGCCGTTGGCCAAGCAGGTGTCCGACGAGACCCTGCTCCGCTACAACGGGATGCTGGTGGGCGTGATGGACCTGCTCGCCGATGCCCGCGTGCAGGCGCGCGCCGTGTCCGCGACGCTGGCCGCGCAGCGCGACTTCTGGCTGGCGGAGTCGGCGCTGTCGCAGAGCCTGCTCGGACCCGTGCGCGACGGCGCCCCTGCCGCTGCCTCTTCTTCATCGACTGCCGCCGCGCCTGAAGCCGCCGGCGGTGCCGCGCATTGAACGCGCGGCTTCGAAAGGACTCTCCGATGATCTCCCGAAGGAACCTCTTCGCCCGCGCGGCCGCGGGGGCGGCGCTCGGTGCCGCCGGCGCGGTGAACGCGAGCGGCGTCTCGCGCGTCGCCATGGCCGCGTTGCCCGAGCCCGCCCAGCGCGACAACGCCGACACCGCTCCGCCGCTGACGCCGCCAGACGGCCGCCCGTACAACCCCGTCGTCACCTTGAACGGCTGGACGCTGCCCTGGCGCCTGCGCGACGGCGTCAAGGAATTCCACCTCGTCGCCGAGCCGGTGCTGCGCGAACTCGCGCCCGGCACCACGGCGCACCTGTGGGGCTACAACGGCCAGTCGCCCGGTCCCACCATCGAGGTCGTCGAGGGCGACCGCGTCCGCATCTACGTCACCAACCGGCTGCCCGAGCACACCAGCGTGCACTGGCACGGCCAGCGGCTGCCCAACGGCATGGACGGCGTGTCGGGCCTGACGCAGCCGGCGATCAAGCCGGGAGAGACCTTCGTCTACGAGTTCGTTGCGCGGCGTCCGGGCACCTTCATGTACCACCCGCATGCCGACGAGATGACGCAGATGGCGATGGGCATGATGGGCTTCTGGGTCACGCATCCGAAGGCCCGGCATCCGCAGATCGCCGAGGTGCAGCGGGACTTCTGCTTCCTGCTGTCGAGCTACGACATCGATCCCGGCAGCTACACGCCGCGGACGATGACCATGACCGACTTCAACCTGTGGACCTGGAACAGTCGCGTCTTCCCGGGCATCGACACGCTCAACGTCCGCCAGGGCGACCGGGTGCGGATCCGCGTCGGCAACCTGACGATGACCAACCACCCGATCCATCTGCACGGGCACGAGTTCGAGGTCACCGGCACCGACGGCGGCCCCGTGCCGAAGACGGCGCGCTGGCCCGAGGTCACCACCGACGTCGCGGTCGGGCAGATGCGGCAGATCGAGTTCCTGGCCGACGAGCCCGGCGACTGGGCGATCCACTGCCACAAGAGCCACCACACGATGAACGCGATGGGCCACCAGGTCGACACGCTGATCGGCGTGGATCACCGCGGGCTCGCGGCGCGCATCAACAAGGTCATTCCCGACTACATGGCGATGGGGGAGCGCGGCATGTCCGACATGGCCGAGATGGAGATGCCGCTGCCCGAGAACACCGTGCCCATGATGAGCGGGCAGGGGCCGCACGGGTCGCTCGAGATGGGCGGGATGTTCAGCGTCATCAAGGTGCGCAAGGACCAGAAGCCCGGTGACTACGCCGATCCGGGCTGGTACGCCGCGCCGGCGGGCAGCGTCGCGCGACCCGTGGCGACACCCGCGGGAGCACCGGCCGCTCCGCAGGCCAAGCCTGCCGCCGTGCCGACCGCTCCCACTGCACCCGCCACGGAACCGTTGCGTGTCCGCAAGCCCGATGGGCACGGACATCAGGGGCATTGATCCCCTTGAGCCCCGATGAACCCGATTCACGAATCCAGAAAGTCAACACCATGAACCGCTTCCACACCGCCTCCGTCGCCTTCGCGGCCCTCGTCGTCGTCCTGGGCACTGCCGCCCTGCCGGCGCGCGCGCAGGAGCATTCGCACGAGGGGCATGACCAGCAGATGGAGACCGCCGAGGCCCCGGCGCCGTCTTCGCAGGACTGGATCCCGGCGGAAGTCCGCCGGATCGACATCCCCCAGCAGAAGCTCACGCTCAAGCACGGCGACATCCGTCACCTCGACATGCCGGGCATGACGATGCCGTTCAAGCTGGCGCCGGGCGTGGTGAGTGCCGCGCAGCTGTCCGCGATCAAGACCGGCGACCGGCTGGAGGTTCGCATCGAATCGCAGCAAGGCCAGTTGACCATCGTCGAACTGCGTCCTGCGCCTGCCGGCAACTGAGGGCAGGCCGCCTCCGGTTCGGGGACGGCAGTGCTTGAGGTTTTGCCGCTGGCCGGCAAGGCCTCATGCACTGGCGGCCAAGCGCTGAGAGGATGCAGGTGGAAAGAAAAGCCTCCCGGATCGCAGACAATCCCCCGCTATGGCGATTCAATGGTTTCCCGGGCACATGCACAAGACCCGGGGCGCGATCCGCGAGCGCATGAAAAGCGGGATCGACGTGGTCATCGAGATGCTCGATGCCCGCGTGCCTGCGAGCAGCGCCAATCCGCTGATCGCGCAGCTGACGCAGGGCCGGCCGGCGCTGAAGCTGATCAACAAGCAGGACCTGGCTGATCCGGCCCGTACGGCGGAGTGGCTGGCGTTCTATCGCGCGCAGCCGAACACCCACGCCGTTGCGATCCACCAGGGGCAGCCGGGGCTGGCGAAGCTGATGGCGGCCGAGTGCCGCGCGCTGGCGCCGAACCGGGGCGGGCTGGACAAGCCGCTGCGGGTGCTGATCTGCGGCATCCCGAACGTGGGCAAGTCCACGCTGATCAACACCATCGTCGGCAAGCGCGCTGCCGCCACGGGCGACGAGCCCGGCATCACGAAGATCGAGCAGAAGATCCTGCTCGACAAGGGCGTGTACCTGTTCGACACGCCGGGCATGCTGTGGCCCAAGATCCGCGTGCCGGAGGCGGGCATCAACCTCGCCGCCAGCGGCGCGGTCGGTCGCAACGCTTTCGAGGAGGAAGTGGTCGCGCTGGATCTGCTGGGTTACCTGCGCCTGCACTATCCGCAGTCGCTCAAGGCCCGCTACCAGCTCGAACCCGACGCCTCGCTGCTCGACGGCGAGGTGCTGCAGCTGATCGGCAAGCGCCGCGGCGCGGTGCTCTCGGGCGGCCGCATCAACATGCAGAAGGCCGCGGAAGTCCTGCTGTACGACCTGCGCCAGGGGCAGCTCGGACGCATCACGCTGGAGACACCGGCCGAATTCGACGAGTGGACCGCCGCCGCCGACGCCGCGGAGGCCGCCCGGATCGCCGAGAAGGAAGCCCGCGCCGTCGCCGCCAAGCGCGGCACGCGGGATGCGCAGCAGGCGGACGACGAAGAGGACGATGAAGACCTCGACGACGAAGACGAAGACGAAGACGAGGACGTCGACGATCGTCAGTGAACCTGCAGCATCTGCAGCGCCGGGAGTTGCCAGCCGAAGTACAGCGCCGCCAGGCGCAGCGCGGCGACGCCCACCATGCCGATGACGAAGGCCCAGCGCATCGGGACGCCCATCGCCTTCAGCAGGAAGTACAGCGCGATGCCGCCGATCGCGGCCGTCGCGTAGATGTCCTTGCGCAGCAGCAGCGGGGCCTGACCGCTCAGCACGTCGCGCAGCACGCCGCCGCCGCACGCGGTCAGCGTGCCCATCAGCAACGCGGGCATGGGCTTCACGCCGTGCTCCTCGGCGATCTCCGTGCCGCACAGCGCGAACAGCGCCAGGCCGAGCGCGTCGGCGATCTTCAGGATGCCGATGGCGTGTTCGGGGAACGGGCCCACGATCAGCGCCGCCAGCGCGCTGGCGATGATCACCAGCAGATAGCGCGTGTCCTTCATCCAGAACACCGGATGCCGGTTCAGCAGCAGATCGCGCAGCGTGCCGCCGCCCACCGCCGTCATGGCGGCGATCACCAGCAGCCCGAACAGGTCCAGCCCCGCCTGCATCGCGGCCAGCGCGCCACTGACGGCAAACACCGCCACGCCCAACAAGTCGAACCAGTAGATCATCGGCATAGGGCGCGCAGTTTAGAGGCGCTCGCCGTCCCTTGAAATCGGGCCCGGCCGCACCCATCTACCGCCGCGATAATCCAGGCCCCGTCGGGGCTTGCCCCGTTGGCATCCCTCCGCATCACCGCTCTCACGAACGATGGACAAGCAAACCCATTCCTTCCAGGCCGAAGTCAAGCAGATCCTGCATCTGGTGACGCACTCGCTCTACTCGAACAAGGAGATCTTCCTGCGCGAGCTGGTGAGCAACGCCTCCGACGCCTGCGACAAGCTGCGCTTCGAAGCGCTCGACCATCCGCAGCTCCTCGAGGACCAGCCGACGCTGGAAGTCCGCGTGTCCTTCGATACCGAAGCGCGCACGGTCACCATCAGCGACACCGGCATCGGCCTGTCCGCGGAAGAAGCCATCGCCCACCTCGGCACCATCGCCAAGAGCGGCACGCGCGAGTTCATGGCCAAGCTCGAAGGCGACCAGAAGAAGGACGCGAACCTGATCGGCCAGTTCGGCGTCGGGTTCTACTCCGGCTTCATCGTCGCCGACCGCATCACCGTCGAATCGCGCCGCGCCGGCCTGCCGGCCGAGCAGGGTGTGCGCTGGAGTTCCGAAGGCACCGGCGACTTCGAGGTCGAGACCATCACCAAGCCCGGTCGCGGCACCGACGTGATCCTGCACCTGCGCGAGGGCGAGGAGGAGTTCCTCAAGACCTGGCGCCTGAAGTCGACGATCGCGAAGTACTCGGACCACATCTCGCTGCCCATCCTGATGCGCAAGGAAGAGTGGGACGCCGACAACGCGACCCAGGTGCTGAAGGACGAGTGGGAGCCGGTGAACAAGGCCTCCGCGCTGTGGACGCGCTCCAAGAGCGACATCACGCAGGCCGAGTACGACGCCTTCTACCAGCAGATCAGCTACGACACCGAAGCACCGCTGGCCTTCACGCACAACCGCGTCGAGGGCCGCAGCGAGTACACGCAGCTGCTCTACATCCCGGCCAAGGCCCCGTTCGACCTGTGGAACCGCGACAAGCGCGGCGGCGTGAAGCTGTACGTCAAGCGCGTGTTCATCATGGACGACGCCGAGGCGCTGATGCCGGTCTACCTGCGCTTCGTGAAGGGCGTGATCGACTCGGCCGACCTGCCGCTGAACGTCAGCCGCGAGCTGCTGCAGGAAAGCCGCGACGTGAAGGCGATCCGCGAGGGCTCGACCAAGCGCGTGCTGTCGATGCTGGAGTCGCTGGCCCACAGCGAGGACGCCGGCGAGCGCGACAAGTACGCGCGCTTCTGGACCGACTTCGGCCAGGTGCTCAAGGAAGGCGTCGGCGAGGACCACGCCAACCAGGAACGCCTGGTCAAGCTGCTGCGCTTCGCCTCGACGCACGCCGACGAGAACGTCTCGTTCGCCGATTACGTGTCGCGGATGAAGGAAGGCCAGGAGGCCATCTTCTACATCACCGCCGACAGCCTGGGCGCCGCGAAGAACAGCCCGCAGCTCGAGATCTTCCGCAAGAAGGGCATCGAGGTCCTGCTGCTGACCGAGCGCGTCGACGAGTGGATGCTGTCGCACCTGCATGAGTTCGAAGGCAAGGGCCTGCAGTCGGTCGCCAAGGGCGCCGTCGACCTGGGCCAGCTGCAGGACGAGGAAGAGAAGAAGAAGGCCGAGGAAGCGGCCGAGCAGTTCAAGCCGGTGCTGGATCGCCTGAAGACCGCGCTGGAAGGTCGCGCGAAGGACGTGCGCGTCACCACGCGGCTGGTGGACTCGCCGGCCTGCATCGTGGTCGAGGAGCACGACATCAGCGGCCACCTGGCCCGCATGCTGAAGCAGGCCGGCCAGGCGGCGCCGGTGTCGCAGCCCACGCTGGAGATCAATCCCGACCACGCCCTGGTGAAGAAGCTGGGCGCGATCGAGGGTGACGAGGCGGGCGACGCCCGCTTCGGCGACCTGGCGCAGGTGCTGTTCGACCAGGCCTTGCTGGCCGAAGGCGGTGTGCTGGAGGATCCGGCCGCCTACGTGAAGCGGGTCAACGCGCTGCTGCTGGGTTGACCCGGTCCGCGGAGAGGTTCACGCCGCCGGGGTCAAGGCTGCCGGGGTCAGGGTCGCCGTGCGCGCTGCATGCGGGGGCGCCACCACGGTGCCGTTGGCGATGAGGCTGTCCGACGGCACCCACCGGGGCGCGAGGCCGCTGCCGGACCCCGGTGTCGCGGCCGCCATCACCTCGGACAGCTTGGCGCTGGTCAGCGACCATCGGTTTCTTGTGCCCGTGGCGTCGGCTGGCGGCGTTTCTGTCGCTTCCAGGAAGGCCATTGCGTGTTCGTCGTCGCGTACCAGCGTCCATTGCTTGGACGTGGCGGCACCGGCCCCCATCGCGGCGATGAGCGGCGCGGACAGACGTCCCAGTCGCCAGCGGCCGTCGGCGGCCGGGAAGCGGAGCAGGGCCTCGTCGTCGCCGCTCGGGCTGGCGCTGTAGCGACCGTCGGAGAAGGTAAAGACATCCGGCACCGTCATCCTGCTCCACCGGTCGGCATCGGTGATCCGCAGATCGATGCCCCGCCGGCCCACGTCCAGCGTCGAGCCGTGCAAGGCCATCATCGGCAGACGCAAGGAACTGTCCAGCTCCGGCCACCGCAGTCGGCGTGTGCCGCCCTGTCCGGTGACCTGCACCTCGGTGGTCCATTCGTCATCGAACGGCAGCGCGGTCGCGGAGGCGAGCGCGTTGCGGATCCGGGTCAATTGCCCGACGCTGTCCTCGTGGATCAGCAGGTCGCGCCCCTCGTAGAAGACCTCGACGTTGCCGGGGCCGCGATCGTCAAGGTCGATGCGTCGGGAGATCTCGTCGGGCTCGTCGAGGATCACGATCTCCGGAATGCCCAGCGACGTCGCGCCGTCCAGATCGATCTCGCGACCGTTGCCCTGTATCAGGAGCCAGCGAGGCGTCGTGCGCCCGTTCACGAACCGTTCGCGCCAGAGCTTGAACTCCGGGTCGTCGGACAGCCGGAACGTCGTGGCATCGCTGTCGTCGAGCCCGATGTGCAGGGTGCCGTTCTCCTCCAGGCGGAAGGTCGAACTGCCCCAGGTCGTGACTTCCAGGGCCTCCGGATCCAGGCGGAAATTGCGGTAGTCGCCGCCGCCCTGCGTCAACCGCTCGGACCACCACTCGAGGAGGCCCACGGAGAAGGTCTGTGGCTTCAACGAGTTCGGACCGTTCGCCATCGCGCCGAGCTCCGAGGCGCTCAGCGACTCCGAATTGCCCAGGTATTGCCAGTCCGCACTGCTGGAGCCGTCGACCGGGAAATGGTCGTAAGGGCGATCCGTCGGCAGCGCCTTCGCGTTGACGCGCAGGAGGCGGAACAGTTCGTCGCGCTGGCTGTGCGGATTCCGGTAGAGGTAGACGCCGCCGATCACCGGATTCGGATCGTCCTGGCGCCAACTGAAGTAGGTGGCGGGATCGATGACGACGGGGTTGTCAGAGGCGGGGGGGAGTGGAGGACGCAGATGCTCGTCCAGATCCTCGACGGGGCACAGGTAGGCCCAGAAGGGATTGCCGCGCAGCGCCGCGGGATCCCGGTGGAGTTGCAGCAGGTTGGTGTCGGGGCGGCGCATCAGCGCATAGTGGCTGCGTCCGTGGTCGTCGACGAACCGCACGACATCGCCAGGCACCGCCGTGTCCTGGCCCGCGACCTTGACGGCCGCGACGTCCGGGAGAAGCCGCCGCAGCGCGGCGAGCAACTGCCCCTGCAGGATCGTGTCGTCGTGCAGCGGCAGCGCGGGGACGTCCATCCGGGACGCTTGCGCTTGCAGACGGATCAGGCGGTCCCTCAAGGCGTCGACGGCGGCCGGTCGCAGCAGGACTTCCATGGGCGACCCGGGCACCGCATGGCTGACGTACCAGGCGTCCAGCAGGAGGCCTTGTGTGGCGGCCTGGGCGCGCCACCACCGCAGCGTGGCGTTGTCGATCATGCCGCCGGCGTCCGTGTAGGAGACGCGGCCCAGCCCGGTCGCGCCCGACGCGGTGGACCGCTCCGGTTCCCCGGTGGACGATCCAGAGAGCGGGGACTGGTCCACGGCCGGGCTCCAGTAGGTCAGGCCAGCCCGCCGGACCTGCTCCAGCACGTCCGCAGGCACGGGAGAGACCGGAGCGCCGTGGCCGGCCGCCACGGCCCGACTGGCGGCCAGCCTCGTGAGCGACGCCTGCAGCGGCGTGTCGGACGGGCCGGGCGGCCGCACGCTTTGCAATTGCCGCACGACGGCCGCGTCGCGTTCGAGAAGATCGGTGACGTCGTGCATGAACAGGCGCAGCGAGGGTTCCTGCACGTCATAGAAGTCGGTCGGGCCGGATCGGTCCGTGGACCGCGAGGCGGGCGCCTGGTCGGCGTCGTCGATGCGGATGTCCACGCCGGCGTCGCGCAGGCGGTGCGCCATGAGTTCCGACGCCTGCGGGGTATCGCCGAGCTTGATCCAGTGGGCGCCGTCTCCTGCCTTCCGGTGTCGCTCCAGCAGCTCGAGAAGCGCGTCCCGGAGCCTCACCAGATCCGTCCGTCGCTGCAACGTCAGCGGCGGCGCCGGCGGGTGCAAGTCCGACCAGGCGCCGTACGCGCCGGTGGCCTGTGCATGCGTCAGGGCCAGCCATTGCAGGGCGCGATCGACGTCGACGGCCGCCACGGTGCCTGTCTCCGGAAAGGTCGCGAGTCCGGCGCGGACCATGTCTCTCCCCAAGGTCGGATCTCCGTCGAGCAGGATCGGCCCGTCCTTCTGCGAGACCTGCTGGAGACGGTCCAGCCGGGACCAGAGCGCCATCGCGGTCCATCCTTCCGTCGGCAGCCGGCCCTCCACGTTCTGGTAGTGGTAATCGACGAGTTCCACCGGCATGGCGGCACCGCCCTCCGGGCCCGCGAGTTCCACCCCGGCCGCCAGTTCCGACGTCAGGAACCGACGCAGGTCCTCGCGCGTCCAGCCGGGGTGCGCGCGTGACCAGGCCATCAAGGCCCGCTTGCCGGCCTCGGTCATCGCCAGGCGGTCGCGCACGAAGCGCCGGAGCTCCGTCTGGTAGGTGAAGGTGACGGGCCCGAAGTTGCGGCCCCCGTCGTAGCGCACGCTCGGTCGCTTGTCGTCGCTGAGGCTCAGTTCGCCGCCCCTGAGCGCGTAGCGTCGCCAGGCAGGAAGCGGCCATCCGGCGCGCGGCCGCTCCAGCATCAGCAGGTGGTGGGCGCCGTAGAGCAACGCGGCGCCGGTGACCGGGTTGAGCAGGCCCGACAGCAATTCACCGGTGTCCAGCCGGCTGACCAGTTGAACCGGCGCCGGAGGCTGGCCGGAAGCGTCGGAGTGGAACATGGGCGGGAGGGCGCCTTCGCGGACCTCCTCGGGGGCGGAGAGCAGGCCGATGGCCTCGGTCAGGGCGGCGGCGGGATTCATGGCCTCGGTCCAGGGTGGCAGCGTCAGGACCAGTGACGCCGCCTTGCGCTGCACGTCCACGATCAGGCGGGCGCCGGGGACGAGCGGGTCCGCGATCTGGATGATGGCGTCGTTCAGCGCTTCGAAGTGGAACTCCTGACCGGCGATGCTGAATCCCGCGACCCCGCCGTCCAGGAAGGCCATGGGCTTGCCGCCGCCGATCAGGCCGCCCCGAAGCAGCATCGTCCAGACTTCCCGCACCAGCGGAGACGGCAGGATGCGGACCGGATTGCGTATCGCGCCGTCGGGCGGGAGCGCGATCGTGCAGCGACCGCCGCCGCCGATCAGCCGCACGTGGACCTGGGACTGGTTCAGCGGACGAAGGGTGCGCTGGTTGATCGATCGGCTGTCGGAGAACACGAAGAGGCCGCGTTCGTCCTCGAACTTGCCGGGCAAGGCGAGCATCCTCGACTGATCGTCGAGCGCCACTTCCAGCAGTGTCGGTTTCTGCTCGAAGCACCACAGGTCCGCCGATCTGGCGAAGCTGCCGGAGGACACGTAGTCGCCGACGAAGGAGGCGCCGCTGTTCTCCTGCATCCGTTCGATCAGGGGGTTGCCGAGCAGTGACAGGTCACCGCCCGCCCGCGACGACGAGTACTGGTCGAAATGGATCGCGATGTTCGGCGGCGTCACCAGCCCCAGGACCAGATTGGGGTCCCGCAGCGACCTGGACAGCGGAACCTGGGGGGACGTGGGACGGTCGCCGCTGCGCAGGAGGGTCCACAGATCCAGTTCCTGCCCGTGGCGCGCATAGCTGCCCTGATGATCGGCGTTGTCGCTGATCCACCAGTCGTGCAGCCGGTGGCTGCCGCCTTGCCAGTACAGCTGGTTGCGGTGCAGGGCAGAAGCGCCCACGGTGGCGTCGGCGAAGGTCACCGTGCCGTTCACGAAATCGATGCGCCGCAGGGGCGCGAAGCCGTGGACCAGGAGGGCCCGATGATCCGGATGCTCGGGATGGAGGCTGTCGCGGACCAGCGGCTCGGCATAGCCCTTGTCGATCAGGCTCAGCGGACCGAGGTTCCTGTCGAGTCGCTCGATCTCGTTCGACACCGCCGCGTTGAGGGCGGCAATGCCGACGATCAACCCCTGGAGCGGCACCGCCAGACCTTCGGCCACGGCGGCGATCAGCGCCAGCCCGGCCAGGTCGGCGGCCGCGGCGACGCCCACCAGCGCCAGCCCGGCCGCGTCCAGCCCGACCTGGACGGCCGCCTGGGTCACGCGGGCGCGGTTGCCCACGCCCAGGCTGTCGATCAATCGGGCGACATCGGTGGCGATCGTGCCGGCCTGCGCGAGCCGGCTCACCGCCGCGAGGGCGTGCGACAGGTTCTCGGTCGAATTCACCAGGACTCCGAGCGATGCCGCCTCGCTGCGTCCTGCCACCTGGGCGATGACCGATGCCATGGCCGCGGCGTCCGCACCGAGCTGGAAGCCGCCCTGGGTGACGCCGAGATACCAGAGGGCTTCCTGAAACGCGTCACCGCCGGATCCGTCGGCGGCCAGGTCCGACAGCATCAGGGCCAGCATCCCCAGATTGAGCAGGTCGAGGCGGTTGTGATTTGCGCTGACGTCCAGACCCTGATCCCGGATGTCGGCCAGGCCCGAGGTGATGGCGCCGAAGCCGGTGCGCAGCACGGCGATGTCGGCCGGGGCGACGACCTCGCGGGTCAGCGCCTCGCCGGAGTCCAGCCGCAGGTAGGTCAGCACCGCCGGACCGTCGTCCTTGAGCGTCAGGCTGGGCACCAGATGCATGCCCGCCGGGCGATGTTGCGACACCACTTCGCGGAAGCGGCCGCGCAGTCGGCTCCAGGCCGCGGCGCCCGCGTCGGTGAGCGCCAGCGACCGGCCTGTGGTCTCCGGATGCTCGCGGAGCTTCAGGATCGAACAGCACGCCACCGGCACGTCGACGCCGTCGTCGCCGTTCGGGAACTTGTCGCGGACGGACACACTGCCGTCGGGATCGACGCGGAAGATCCAGGTCTTGCCCGCGGCGCCGAGGCGCACGGGCGCGTTGTCGTGAAGCTGCGTGTACTTGCGGAAATGGTTCGATCTCAGGCTCGTGATCACGGAGTCGGCGTAGACCGTGGTCTCCATGCCCGCCTCACCCAGGGCGACGACGCCCGGGACGAACTCACGGCCGAAACTGCGTTGCTCCACGGGCGTCTCCAGCGCACAACTGAGCAGGCTGATGCTCTGCACCGAGCGGATGCCGAGCTGCGGCATCAGGCGCGACAGTTCCTTGGCCAGCCCGGTGGCGGTGCGGCCGCTGAGCAGGCGCTCCCGCGTCTGCGCGCTCGTGCGCCCGTGGCCGCAGACCAGGAGCTTGAATCTCGTGTCGGCGCTGCTGGCGTCCAGCAGCGATTGACCACGGACCACCCGGAACGTCCCGTCCAGATTCGACTGGACCCAGACGATGCGGTTCGGATGTGCGGCGGTCAGATCGCGGCCCGCCGTGAACATGTTCGGGTCGTTCTCCATCTGGACGTACACGCGCACGAGGTCGGTGCCAACCGCATCGGCCCCAGGACGCGGTTCGCGCGACTTCAACCTGTCCCAGCGGTCCAGCGGCGACTCCTTCGGACCCTCCGTGGCGTCTTCTCCGTAGATCTCCCGGGCGACCGCGACGCCGTCGTCATCAAAGATCCAGCGGCCGTCCGGCTGTCGCTCCGCAAGGGCGCGCGTGCCGACGAGGAACTGATCTTCGGTCAGCGTCGCCTGCGTCGGCAGCAACCAGCCCTGTAGAGGCAACTCGTCACCGAAGACGGTCAGCATGAAGTTGTCGAGCTGCGCGAGATGCGCATCCTGATCGGCGAGCTGTTGCGTGCTGGGGATCGCCGTCAGGGCGGGCACCTGCAGCGTGGACAGCAGCTTTCCCGCTCGCGAGCTGAGGGCCACCTCTCCGGACTCCCGGGACAGGCGCTGGCGCACATCCGGCATCAGCGTGCGCAGCAGTCGCAGCGGTGCTTCGGCGGAGGGCTGGCCGGTCGCGGCGACCGCGTCGGCCCCGGATCCGGTCGCGTCCGTCCGCGCCAATCCGATCAGTCGCACGAACGGTGGGCTGTCGTAGGTGAGAAGACGTCGCATCGGCGCCGGATGCCATCGCGCATCCGCGCGTTCCGATCCGGACAGGAAGGCGGGTGGTCCGGCGATGTCCAGATGGGACAGCCGGCTCACCGCCGGCCACAGGTCCTTGAGCGCCGCAAGATGGCCCTGTGCGCTCGAATCCGCACGGGCCGTCAGGCGGTCCAGCCGGTCGAGGTCGAACAGCATCGGCTCATGCGCCAGCGCCGACACCAGGAGGTAGGCCGTCAGACGTGCCGCTGCGACACGGCGGGCCAGCTCGGGGGAGGGAGGCGCTTTCCCGTGCAGCTGCCCCGCGAGATACGCGGTCGCCAGCAAGCCTTCCGCCAGCAACGCGCTGCCGCGATGCACGGGCACCTTCTTCGAGCGCAGGCTGCTCGGTGTCGCTTCGACGCCGTCGTCGCTCAGATCCCCGATGCCCCAGCGGCGCACCAGGACGGACTCCCGCAGTTCCTTCGGTTCCAGGATGGCGCCGCGGATCGTGTCGAGGCGGTCTCCGTTGCCCTGCAGCCCGGCATAGTCGCCGTCGAGCGTGGCGGCCACCAGCAGTCCGGCGACCCGATTCAGGAAGGCCAGATCCATGGTGTCGAGCGAGATGTCTTTCAGTTGCGCCGTCAGATGCGCCGCCACCGCCGTGCGGAGCCGGGCGCGTTGCGCCGTCGTGGCCTCGGGAAGGTCGGCGCTCATCGGCGCCAGGGCGTCATGGACGGCTTGCAGCACGACCCGCATCCGGCCTTCCTCGGGATGCACCGTATATCCGAAGAAGTCCGGCCGCAGACGCAGGAAGGACTTGATCCTGGGCATGACACCGGTCGACGTCTCGGGAGGCGTCGTGGCGGTGGCGGCAGGCGTCACGTCGCTGGACACGCCCGGGGCGGGCAAGGTCGGCAAGGTGACGTGCAGCGGGACGGCGTTCTTCTGACCGGCGGCGGGTGCGGTGATGGGCAGCATGGTGAGCTCCAGAACGAGGGTGCTGCGTCAGTCATGCCGAAGAAGGCGGCGCGCGGCGTGCGGCCGGCCGCCTGGAACGGTGGGACGGAGGGCGGCCTCTGGCTCGGATGCGAGGCGCCCGCCCCGATGCCGGTCAGCGCTGCGCTGCGCGGCCGACCCCGCGCAGCGGTCGCACGACTCAGCCGTGCCAGCCGTCGGCGGGCCGGGCTTGCGTCTGCATGGCGTCGAGCTGCTCCCGCAGCTTCACGACCTGGTCGCTCCAGTAGTTGGGCGTGCCGAACCAGGGGAAGGCCGCGGGGAAGGCCGGGTCGTCCCAGCGGCGCGCCAGCCAGGCGCTGTGATGGATCATCCGCTGCGTGCGCAGCGCCTCGACCAGCTTCAACTCGCGCCAGTCGAATTCGCGCACGCTCTCGTAGCCGTCGAGCAGCGCGTCCAGCTGGCGACGCGCCGCCTCGGGCTCGCCCGACAGCAGCATCCACAGGTCCTGCACCGCCGGCCCCTGCACCGCATCGTCGAGGTCCACGAAATGCGGGCCGCGATCCGGTGTCCACAGGATGTTGCCGGGATGGCAGTCGCCGTGCAGACGCAGCGCGCGGCGATCGGGCAGCGCCTCGAAGGCGGCATCGATGGCCTCGATGCAGCGCGCGGCCGCGTCGTGCCAGTTGGCCGCGACTTCCGGCGCCAGCGTGTCGTGTGCGCGCAGCCAGTCGCGCGCTTCCCGCGCGGGCGCGGCGCTGTTCCAGGACAACCGGTGCGCGAAGGGCTCGCGCTGGCCGACCTCGTGCAGTCGCGCGAGCAGCCGGCCGATCCAGCGCAGCACCTCGGGATCCTCCAGCTCCGGCGCGCGGCCGCCCTGACGCGGCGTCACCGCGAAGCGCTGGCCCTTGAAGTGGCCGAGCGTCCCGGTGACGCCGTCGGTCGTCAGCGGCAGCGCCGCGACCACGGGCACCTCGGCGTCGGCCAGCGCCTGGGCGAAGGCGTGCTCCTCCAGGATCTGCGCATCGCTCCAGCGGCCCGGGCGGTAGAACTTCGCGACCACCGCCGCCCCGTCCTCCAGATGGGCCATCAGCACGCGGTTCTCGTACGAGTTCAGCTGCAGCAGCCGGCCGTCGGGGCGCAGCCCCGCATGCTCCAGCGCGTCGAGCATCAGTTCGGGGGTCAGGAGGCCGAAGCCGGCCGTCATGTCAGTCATCGGAGCGGAGAGGGCAGCAAAAACGGCGCCGTGGCGCCGTCGTGTCCTCGAAGAGCGGGCAGGGGCGTAGCTTAGCGCCGCCCGTAGCGGGGCGTGTCGACCACCACGCCGCCGATGTCGGGGTCCGGGAGCTCGCTGGGCAGGGTCGGGAAGTCGCGACCGAACTGCGAGTCGCGGAACTGGGAGTCGCGGAACTGCGCCTCGCGCCCCAGAGTGTCGCGCGCATGCGGGTCGCGCAGCTGGGAGTCGCGGAAGGCCGCGGCGTCCTGCGCGCCGGCGCGCGGACGGTAGCCGCGGGTGCGCGGCTCCGCGGGCGGCAGCGGCGCCTGCATCGATTCGCCGCTGAAGGCGTCGTAGCGGCTGTCGGGCGCGAAGAAGGAATCGCTGAACACCGGCGAGTCGTTCCAGAGCGTGTTGCGCGAAGTCGCCGGTGCGGCGGGGGCCGCGCGACGCGGCGCGACCGGCGGGGCGCTCGGCAGGTGCGACGCACCGGCGCGCGGCATCGCGGCCATGCCGGCGCGGCTGCCCTGGTTGCTGTAGGGCACGAGCAGTTGCAATTCGGTCGCGGTGGGGAGGTTGTCCACCGACGAGCGCAGATAGCGGATGCGGCACGCCGCCAGCACCGCCTGCTTGATCTGCAGGCTGCGGGCGGAGCCCGGGCGGTCGGTCTCGATGTCGATCGCGGCCAGCACGCGGCCGTTGGGGCTGCAGATCGCGAAGTTCACGCTGATCCCGCCCAGCAGCTCATACCAGTAGCGCACGTCGCGCGCCTCGGTCGGCTGGCAGAAGCGCACCATCGGCAGCTTGCACATGACGACGTGGTGGGGCAAGGCCTCGCGCAGCAGGCGGAAGACGCGGCGTTCGTCGGCGCTGAAGACCGGACGCGCGTTGAGCGACCACTCCGTGGGCAGCGGCTTGCGCTCGCGGCGCGGGCGCCGCAGCAGGAGCGCGGCGGCCAGCCCCAGGACTGCCAGCGCCGACAGCCCCGCGATGATCCACGGAAGCAGGTTCTGCATACCCAATGAGCCCAATCAGCTGGACGGACCGTACGGATGGCGCTCGAGGGCGCCGGAGGACGCACGGGAGCAGCGAATCAGACACACCGTACCGGGCGAATCGCGGGAATGTAGCGGAAAGGCGTTACAAATTGCATCAGAACTGACCCCCGACACCCCCTGGAATCGGGTGGGAGCCCCGGGAATGAAACCGGTATCTGTGCGAACAGCGTGCCGCCGATGGGTCCTCGGCGCCTGGTTCAGCGCTTGGATCCGGGATCGTCGGAGCGGTCCCGCACCTTGCGGATGCGCGACTTCACCTCCGCCACGCCATCCAGGAAGTCGCCCACGGTGCGCATGTGGCGCTTGAACTGGAAGTCCCATTCGGCCATGTGGCGCTCCAGCGCCTCGTCGACGTGGGAGGAGACGGAGTCCGGCGGCAGGCGCAGCCAGGCTTCGGACTCGCCGCCGTCGCGCTCGACGGTCGCGCCGGCGTTGCGGGCGATCTTGAGCATGGGAGCGTTCTCGCTGAGCGCGTGGATGAACAGCGTATCGATGCCGCGGTTGCGCGCGTGCAGCGAGGCGCGTTCGAAGAGCCGGCCGCCGAAGCCCTTGCCCCGCGCGGAGGTGGCGACCGAGACGCCGAACTCCGCCATCGCCGGACGGCCCTTGATCTGCGGCGCCGGCGCGTAGGCCAGATGGGCCACGGCGATCAGCTGCAGGCGGCGGTTGAAGATGCCCAGCACCTCGTCGCGGACGAGGTCCAGGCCGCCGACGTACTTCTCGATCTGTTCGTCGCGGGCGGGGTAGCCGAAGCGCAGGTAGCGGTCGCGCTCGCCCAAGGCCAGCAGATGCTGCAGGATGCGCTTGCGGTGGCGCTTGCCCAGCGAGCGGATCGGCACCCAGCCGGTCCAGCGCGCCAGCATCGCGCGCGGGCTCCAGCGGGAGGGCGGCGTCGCCTCCGGCGCCTTCGGCGGAGGCGGGGTCGGGCGGGGATCGTTCGGGGCAGGCATGGTGGGTTCGGGGATGCGGACGGATGCTAGCGGGGAACGGCGCCGGCGCCTGTCCGGATGCGTCACAAAGCGGCGCCGCGAGCGGCCTGGCGAAGGCCGCTGCCGGGCGGCGACAGCCGGCATTTGGGCTTTCGGGCGGGTTCTGCTAGACTCGTCGGCTTTCCCGTTTCCAAGGCAGCGGGGGAACGTCCGTGAGAGGCCGCAGCGGAGTCACTTTGATCGTGACATCCGCAAACAAGCGTGCACCGAGCGTACGGGGGCAGATCGCCCGAAGTTTCGCCTTTTGAAAGAATCTCATGAAGACCTTCAGCGCCAAGCCGGCCGAAGTGACGCACGAGTGGTTTGTGATTGACGCCACCGACAAGGTGCTCGGACGTGTTGCCAGCGAAGTGGCACTCCGTTTGCGCGGCAAGCACAAGGCCATCTACACGCCTCACGTCGATACCGGTGACTTCATCGTCATCATCAACGCCGAGAAGCTGCGCGTCACCGGCAACAAGGCCACGGACAAGGTGTACTACCGTCACTCGGGTTTCCCGGGCGGCATCTACGCCACCAAGTTCAAGGACATGCAAGCCAAGCATCCGGGCCGCGCCCTGGAGAAGGCCGTCAAGGGCATGCTGCCCAAGGGCCCGCTCGGCTACGCGATGATCAAGAAGCTGAAGGTGTATGCGGGCGACACGCATCCGCACACCGCCCAGCAGCCCAAGGCGCTGGAAATCTAAGGAGCGGAGATGATCGGAAACTGGAACTACGGTACCGGCCGTCGCAAGTCGTCTGTGGCTCGTGTCTTCATCAAGAAGGGCACTGGCCAGATCACGGTCAACGGCCGCACGATCGAGCAGTACTTCGGCCGTCAAACGTCCATCATGATTTCGCGCCAGCCTCTGCTGCTGACGAACAATGGTGAAGCGTTCGACATCAAGGTCAACGTGCACGGCGGCGGCGAGTCCGGCCAAGCCGGTGCGGTCCGCCTGGGTATCACCCGCGCGCTGATCGACTACGACGCGGCCCTGAAGCCCGAACTGAGCCGCGCCGGCTTCGTCACGCGTGATGCGCGTGAAGTCGAGCGTAAGAAGGTCGGTCTGCACGGCGCCCGTCGCCGGAAGCAGTTCAGCAAGCGCTGATCGACTTCCGCCCATCGATGGCATCCGGGTTGGGATGTCATCGGTGGCGAAAGCTCAAGGACAAGGCCGCTGCTTCAGCGGCCTTGTTTTTTGGCGGTTCCTTCTTTCCGCCTTGTTTTTTGTTCGACAGGGTGCATATCCTGCCGAAGGGGCTTATCTCCAAGGATCCGCTTCCCAAGCGGGGGCTTTGAGATAATCCCGCCATTCCTCCGACACAACAGGATCCACGATGAGCGCAGTCCTCGAAACCACCTCCACCGATCTGGGCGGCATGCCGGCTCCGCTGGTCTTCACCGACAGCGCGGCTGAGAAGGTGCGCGAACTGGTGCTGGAAGAAGGCAATCCGGAACTGAAGCTGCGCGTGTTCGTGCAGGGCGGCGGTTGCTCCGGCTTCCAGTACGGCTTCACCTTCGACGAGGCCGTCAACGACGACGACACGCAGATGGCCAAGAACGGCGTGACGCTGCTGATCGACGCGATGAGCCTGCAATACCTGGTCGGCGCCGAGATCGACTACAAGGAAGATCTGCAAGGCGCCCAGTTCGTGATCAAGAATCCGAACGCGCAGACGACCTGCGGGTGCGGGTCCAGCTTCTCCGTCTGAGCGGCGCAAGCCCCGGACTTGTCGGAAGCCTCGGTCCTCGGGCCGAATGACAAAGACCGCCTTCGGGCGGTCTTGTCGTTTCTGGAGCCCGACCTTGGTCGCTGAGGAGTCTGTCGATCGGCGCGGTGGCCAGGCGGTCGATGAGGTGGGCGATCAGGCGGTCGATCAGGCCGGCGTGTAGCTGCCCAGCACGCGCAGGCCGGATGCGCCGGTCGCCGCCGGCAGGTTGCCGGGCAGTCCGCGCACATGGCGCATCGCCAGCCAGGCGAAGGCGGCGCCTTCAACCTGCATCGGCGGCAATCCTTTCGCTGCGGTGGTGCGGACGGCCACGGTCGGCAGCAGCGCCTGCAGGCGCTTCAGCAGCGTGTCGTTGAACGCGCCGCCGCCGCAGACCAGCAGCTCGCGCCAGGCGCCCGGCGCGAAGGCGACCAGGCTGTCGAGCACGCACAGCGCACTCAGCTCCAGCAGCGTCGCCTGCACATCGACGGCGGAGGCGCGGGGCGCATGCGCCTCGATCCGTCCGTCGAGCCAGTCGAGGTGGAAGAGATCCCGCCCCGTGCTGCGCGGCGGCGTCTGACGGAAGTAGGGCTCGTCCAGCAGCGCGTTGAGCAGCCCCGTGTGCACCTGACCCTGTGCGGCCCATTGGCCGCCGGCGTCGTACGCGGCGCCCTGGTGGCGATGGATCCATCCGTCCATCAGGCAGTTGCCGGGACCGCAGTCGAAGCCGCCGCTGCGACCGTCCGCCCAGAGCAGGCTCACATTGCTGATGCCGCCGACGTTCAGCACGACGACGTCGGTGCCGTCCTGTGCCAGCACGGCGCGATGGAAGGCCGGCACCAGCGGTGCGCCCTGTCCGCCGGCCGCGAGATCACGGGTGCGCAGGTCGTGGACGACGGCGATGCCGGAGAGCTCCGCCAGCAGCGGCGCGTTGAGCAACTGCAGCGTGAAGCCGATGCCATCGAATTCGCCAGGGCGGTGACGAACCGTCTGGCCGTGCGCACCCAGTGCGCGGACTTCCTGAGGCACGAGCCGCTGCGCTGTCAGCAACGCCCGGCTCGCCTGCGCATAGGCGCGCGTGATCGCATTGCCGGCGAGCGCCGCACGCTGCAGTTCGTTGTTCCCGGGGCTGTTGAGCGCCAGGAGTTCGGCGCGAAGTTCCGGGCCGAAGGCCTGGTAGTCGTGGGCGAGCGCCTGGACACGGCCATCGGCCTCGGCGCGCAGCAGCACTGCATCGACGCCGTCGAGCGAAGTGCCCGACATCAGTCCGATGTAGAGCTCGGTGCCGGACTTCTTCATGGCCGGGTGCTCGGGAGGTCGGGGTGCTGCGAGTGGGGCGGCGACGCGGCGGAGCGCTGGGAGGGCCCGCCGGTTCGCTTACTCGCCGACGACGCCGTCGTGGATCGAGGCGGCGGCCTCGAGGGCGTTCTTCGCGCTCGCGACCTGCGAGTTGAACGCGGCCTTGGCGGTCGCGGGCAGGGTCACGGCCTCGGAGGCGCGCGCGATCACGCGCGGATCCTGCTGCTTGCCGTTGACGCGGAACTCGAAGTGCAGGTGCGGTCCGGTCGCCCAGCCGGTCGAGCCGACGGCGCCGATCTTCTGGCCCTGCTCGATCTTCTGGCCCTTCTTGACGTCGATGCGGCTCAGGTGGGCATAGACCGTCATGCGGTTGCCGCTGTGCTTGAGCTGGATGACGTTGCCGAAGCCGTTCTGCCAGCCGGCGAACTCGACGTTGCCGTCGCCGACGCTGCGCACGGCGGTGCCGGTCGGCGCGCCGTAGTCGATGCCCTGATGCTGGCGCCAGGTCTGCAGGATCGGATGGAAACGCATCGCGAAACCGGAAGTGACGCGCGAGAACTCCATCGGACTGGCCAGGAACGAGCGGCGCTTGCTCTCGCCGTCGAAGCCGTAGTAGTTGCTCTTGCCGCTGGCCGGATCGCGGAAGTAGACCGACTGGTAGCTCTTGCCGTTGTTCACGAACTCGGCGGCCAGCAGGCGGCCGGAGCGGTTGCCCCAGGTGATGGGCTCGCCGTCGGCGGTCAGGGTTTCGTAGACCAGCGAGAAGCGGTCGCCCTTGCGCAGTTCGCGGTGGAAGTCGATGTCGCCCGAGAACATGTCCGCCAGCTGCGTGGCGATCGCGTCGGGCACGTTGGCCTCATCGGTCGCGGCGAACAGCGAGGACTGGATCGTGCCGCTGCCCAGGCGGGTCTGGGTCTCGAAGGCCACGGTCTCCAGCTTGGAGACGAACTTGTCGCCCTGGCGGGTGATGCTCAGGCGGGTGAAATGGGTGTCCTGCTGCTCGCTGGCCTCGGCCGCGTAGCGGGCGACCAGGGACTGCACTTCGCCGCTGGCGGTCGCGACGACCTGCACGCGCTTGCCGACGCGGCCGGTCAGCAGCTTCTTGGCGGTGTCGTCGGAGCGAAGGAAGGCGGCGGCGGCGGTGTCGAATGCGCCCATGCGCTTGAGCAGCGCATCGGCGGTGTCGGCGGCGCGGGTGACGTCGCTGCGCGACAGGCCCGGATCGAACGCGGCCAGGTCGGCCAGTTGCTCGTCCAGCGACTGCAGCGGGATGGATTCGGAGACGACGCGTTGCGGCAGATCCGCCGCGTCAGGGGCCAGCGGCGCGACGCCGAAGGCGGTCACGGCGAAGCAGCTCAGGACACCGACCACGGTGCCGGTCAGGGCGCGAGGGTGTTTGGCCGCGAAGGACTCGGCGCGAGCGAGGGTGCGCTGCACGCGCTGCCATTCGTCATTCCAATTCATCACGCGCCGAAGACCTTTTTCTGGAGCCTGAGGAGTGCCGTCCGCCGCTCACGCCGGTAAAAGCGCGTGGCCCGAATGGCTCGTTGTCCGACGATTCGGAAGACTCGATGCCCTTCAAAGCGAAGGACGCCCGAGCGGGGCGTCCAGATGCTGCGAGGAGCGTCCACTAGAATCGCCGTCTTGCGTTGCAGCGTCAGGTCAGGCATGTGAATTGCCCTCATGGCGCCCCGCAAAAACAGCCGGAAGTATACCGGCGGGTCCGGGTTACAAATGCTAGAAAACCCGATAAATCAAGACTTTACGTAAGCCCGTGCGGGCTTTGAAGCGCCATGTCTGACATCCGAACCCGGGCCCCGTCGGCCCCCGAATTTCCGATCACCGACCGGGTCCGTCATGCGATGCAGCAATCGCTGCGGGGCTGCGAGGAACTGCTGCCGCAGGACGAGTGGCTGAAGAAGCTGGCGCGTTCCGAGGCCACCGGCCAGCCGCTGCGCATCAAGCTGGGCCTGGACCCGACGGCGCCCGACATCCATGTCGGCCACACGGTGGTGCTCAACAAGATGCGCCAGCTGCAGGATCTGGGTCACCAGGTGATCTTCCTGATCGGCGACTTCACCTCCATGATCGGCGACCCCTCCGGACGCAACGCGACCCGGCCGCCGCTGACGCCCGAGCAGATCAAGCACAACGCCGAGACCTACTACAAGCAGGCCAGCCTGGTGCTGGACCCGGCCCGTACCGAGATCCGCTACAACAGCGAATGGAGCGATCCGCTGGGCGCGCGCGGCCTGATCCAGCTGGCCGCCAAGTACACCGTGGCCCGCATGATGGAGCGCGACGACTTCACCAAGCGCTACGCCGCCGGCACCCCGATCTCGGTGCACGAGTTCCTCTACCCGCTGATGCAGGGTTACGACTCGGTGGCGCTGAAGGCCGACCTGGAGCTGGGCGGCACCGACCAGAAGTTCAACCTGCTGATGGGTCGCCACCTGCAGGCCGAGTATGGCCAGGAGCCGCAGTGCATCCTGACGATGCCGCTGCTGGAAGGCCTGGACGGCGTGGACAAGATGTCCAAGTCCAAGAACAACTACGTGGGCATCACCGAGCCGGCCAACGGCATGTTCGCCAAGATCCTGTCGATCAGCGACGTGCAGATGTGGAAGTGGTTCGACCTGTTGAGCTTCAAGTCCATCGACGAGATCGCCGCGCTGAAGCGCGAGATCGAGGGCGGTCGCAACCCGAAGGAAGCCAAGGTGATGCTCGCCAAGGAGATCACGGCGCGCTTCCACAGTGCGCAGGCGGCGGAAGACGCTGAAGCCGACTTCAACAACCGCGCCCGCGGCGGCATCCCGGACGACATCCCCGAGGTCTCGCTCAGCGGCGCCCCGATGGGCATCGCGGCCTTGCTGAAGGCAGCCAACCTGGTGCCGTCGAATGGTGAAGGCAACCGCAAGATCGAGCAGGGCGGCGTCAAGATCGACGGCGTCACGATCAGCGACAAGGGCTTGAAGGTCGAGGCAGGCACGATGGTGCTGCAGGTCGGCAAGCGGCAGTTCGCGCGCGTCACGCTGAGCTGAACGCACGACGGCAACGCACGACATCAACGACAAACGGGAGGCCAAGGCCTCCCGTTTTCATTGGTGGGCAGCGAGTGCCACCGGGACCGGAACAGGGTGGGAGGTTCGCGGACGCGAGGCCTCCTACCCTGTGCAGGGCCGCGCTCGACGTCTCGAAGTTACTGCTTGATCGGCCGCAGATACGGTCCCGGCTTGGGCGTCTTGATCGGATCTTTCGCGATCGCGTCCTTGAGCCACGAGATCGCGGCATCGAGCTGCGCATCCTGCCCGTTGGCGGTCGCACGCGGCGGATTGTCGACTTCGATATCCGGCGTCACGCCCTTGCCTTCGACGAGGAACTGGCCGTCGACGGTGATCTGGCCGTTCTCGGCCGAGCGCATCAGCCCGTTGTCCATCAGCCGGTTCTGGTCCGACAGCCACACGCCCGCGCCTGAGGTCGTCTTGCCGATGACCGGACCCAGGCCGAGGCGCTTGAAGCCTTCGGAGAAGGTCTCGCCGTCGGAGTAGGTTTCCTCGTTGGCGATCACGACCACCTTGCCGCGGAACACCTGCTGCATGTTCGGATACGGCTTGCTCGCGTAGGGCGAGCGTGGCTGCCAGAACGCCCAGGCGCGGCGCAGCAGTGTCTGCAGGATCCAGCTGTCGATGTTGCCGCCGTTGTTGTGGCGGACGTCGATGATCAGGCCTTCGCGCTCGCTCTGGGCGTAGAACTCGCGGACGAAGTCGCCGATGTCGTCGCGGGTCATCGCGCGCAGATGCAGGTAGCCGATCTTGCCGTCGGCGGCCTTGTCGACGAGCTTGCCGCGGCTGAAGCGCCAGTCGTTGACGCGCAGTTGCCCTTCGCGGCGCATGTCGACCGGCGTGACGACCACCGGGCGTTCCTTGCCCGAGGGCTCGCGCACCTGCAGCAGGACCTGCTTGCCGGCCTGGCCGCGCATCAGCTCGCTCGGGTCGGGGACCTGCGTGGCGTCGCGGCCGTTGATCTGCGTGATCACCGTGCCCACCGGCAGGTTCAGACCTGGCGCCGCCAGCGGGGCCGCCTCGGACGGCAGTTCCGGATCGCCGGCGTAGATGCGGGCGATCTTCCAGCCCTTCGGATCGCGATCCAGCTGGGCGCCCAGGCCGGCGAAGCCCGGCTCCTCGACGCCGCGGCGCACCTCGCCCGGCGCGACCTGGCTGTGCAGCAGGCTCAGCTCACCGACCATCTGCGCCATGATCTCCGCGAGTTCGCCGCGTTCCGTGACGCGGTCGACCAGCGGCGCGTACTTCGCCTTCATCGCGACCCAGTCCACGCCGTGCATGTCCTTGTCGTAGAAGAAGTCGCGCTGCATGCGCCATGCGTCGTTGAAGAGCTGGCGCCATTCGGCCTTCGGGTCGACGGCGATCTGCCAGTCGGTCCAGCGCACGCGGGCCTTCTCCAGATCGCCGGGGATCTTCGGACCCGCGTCGACGATCAGGATCTCAGGCGCCGCGCCCGGTGCGGCCGGACGGCGGATCATCAGCTTCTTGCCGTCCGCGCTCAGGTCCCAGAAGGCGACGCCCTCGGAGAAGGTCTCCAGCTTCGATTCCTGCGGGCCGATCGGCAGCTGACGAAGGGCGGTGCCTTCCTGCAGGTACAGCCGCTTCGAATCGACCGCCAGCGCGTTGTAGTTGGCCGGCGCGACCGGCACCTCGTACAGGCGCAGCGAGAGGCCGGGGATCTGGATCTCGGGCTTGCCCTTGGGAGCAGGCTTGACCTCCTTCACCGCGGCGGCCTTCGCTTCCTCGACCTTCTGCTTGGACTCCTTGTTGTCGGGCTTGTCTTTCTCCTGCTCGCGGACCTCGGCTTCTTCCTTGGCTTTCATCGACTGCAGTTCGTCCGGCGCGGCGAAGGGGAAACGCAGGCCCGGCTGCAGCGCCAGCGCGTAGACCTTCCAGCCCCGGTCGAAGTACGGGCCCATGTTGCGATCGCCCCAGGGGCCGGGGTTGCCGGTCACGTTGAAGGTGCGGCGTGACAGGAAGTACAGCCACTGGCCGTCGGGGCTGAAGGCCGGCGCGGTCGCGGCGTAGCGGTCGCTGCCGAGTTGATGGACCTTGCCGTCGGCGACGGTCAGCAGCATCAGCTGCTCGCGGTAGGGGTTGCTGGTGTTGCGGACGTAGGCCATCGCCTTGCCGTCGGCGGACCAGGTCATGAACTGCGCGCCGTCGCCCAGCTGGTCGTGATCGACCTCGCGAGTGGCCGCGGCGCGGTTGGGATTCTTCAGATCGGTCAGGAAGAGGCGGCCTTCCTTGTCGGCATGGGCGATCCAGCGGCCGTCCGGCGACGGCGACAGCGAGCGTCGCATCGCGACCGCGCCTTCGGTGATCTGCTTGGGCTGGCCGGTGCCGTTGGCGGCGAAGCGCCAGATCTCCAGCTCGCCGCTGAAGTCGCAGAGCGCGAACACCGACTGGCTGTCGCCGCTGAAGGCGTTGTCGCGGCAGCGGCCGGCGTCGGTCAGGCCGGCGGGCACGGGCAGTTCCGCGCGGCGCAGCGGGCCGACGCCCTGCGTGGCCAGGCGGCCGCGCGAGGTCATCACCACCTGCTCGCCGTTGGGCGACAGCGAGACGGCGGTCAGGTAGTCCTGCGGGCGGGTGACCCAGCGCTTGCGCTGCTGGTCGTAGTCGCCGCCCAGGCTGACGGCGATCTTCTGCTCGGCGCTGCCGCTACCGCCATTGAGGTCGACGCGATAGAGATCGGCGCCGAGCGCATACACGGCCTGCGATCCGTCCAGGCTCGCATGGCGGACGTCCCAGCCCTTGTGGCGGGTGTGCTGCTGCGGGTCGGAGCCGTCGGCCTTCACCGACCACAGGTTGTAGGTGCCGTCGCGGTCGGACAGGAAGGCCACGCGCGCGTTGCCGGCAGCATCCTTGTAGGGCATCGGGCGGCGGTCGTTGGCGCCTTCGGGCAGCAGCGGCTTCGCTTCGGCGGTGCCGGAGAGGTCCATCACCCACAGGCGGGCGAGGGCGCCGCCGCGGTACTGGCGGGCGTTGTCGCCGCGCAGGCCGTTGCGGGTGAAGTAGAGGGTCTTGCCGTCGGCGCTGAGGGCGCCGTCGCTGGCCTGGCCGACGGGCAGCGCGCGATGCGCGCTGGTGATCAGCGAGACCAGATGCAGCTGGGTGCCGGGTTCGCCGCGCTCGGTGGCGCCCGAGTAGAGCACCTCGTTCTCGGCGGTGACGCCCCAGACGCGCACGGCGCCGGTGTCCCAGGTCAGGCGGCGGGCGACGCCGCCGGCCGCCGGCATCACGAACACGTCGCCGGTCGATTCCTGCTGACCGACGAAGGCGATCCAGCGGCCGTCGGGCGAGATGGCGGGGAAGGTCTCCGCGCCGCCGTGCGTGGTGATGCGCTGGGCGGTGCCGCCGGCGACGTTGGCCTGCCAGAGGTCGCCCTCGGCGACGAAGACCAGCCGGTCGCCGCGCAGTGCTGGCTGGCGGTAGAAGCCGAGCGAGGGATCGGTGACGGCCGGCCGCGCGGGGGCGCTGCGGGCGACGGCGTCGGCGGTGCCGGCAGCGGCGGCCGCCGTGGCGGTGGATTCGGCGGCGATGGCGAGGGTGGCCATCGAGCAGGCCGTGGCGATGGCCAGGCGACGGAGCGTGATGCGCATCGTGGGTCTTCCTTGTGGGAGTCCGGGGCGGAGCGTCGGAGCGTGGAGGGGACCGGCCTGACGGCAGCCGGAAGTCATGCGGCGCGGATTCTGGCGCCGCGGGCGGCGTCAGCGGTTCGTCACCCCCATGGCCACGTGCCCGGCGGGCACGTGCGGGACGGCGTTCTGGATGTGGCCGTGCTGGTCGTCGAAGAAGAAGTCGGGCTCGAACTCCCGGAGGAATTCGCCCTTGGGCAGACCGCCCAGGAACATGGCCTCGTCGACCTCGACGTCCCAGTCCATCAGCGTGCGGATGGCGCGCTCGTGGGCGGGCGCGCTGCGGGCGGTGACGAGGGCGGTGCGCAGGCGCATCGGCACGGCGGGCGCGGCCTGCAGGCGCTGCAGCTCATGCAGCACCTGCTTGAACGGACCGGCGGGCAGCGGGGTCAGCTTGCGGGCGATCTCGTGCTCCTGGAAGGCGTCCAGACCGTCGCGTTGATAGACCTGCTCGGCCTCGTCGGAGAAGAGCACGGCGTCGCCGTCGAAGGCGATGCGCAACTCATCCGGATAGGCGGCGGAGGCGCGCGCCGACTGCGGGAAAACACGGGCCGCGGCGACGCCCGCGACGAGCGCTGATCGCACGTCGTCCTCGTTGGCGGAGAGGAAGAGTTGCGCCTTGAGCGGCTTCAGATAGCGCCAGGGGCTGTGGCCGCGGGTGAAGACGCCGCGTTCGATGTTCAGGCCGTAATGCTGCGCGGAGCGGAACACGCGCATGCCTGAGATCGGGTCGTTGCGCGACAGCACGACCACCTCGACGCGGGGCGTCTCGCCGGGCGCGTTGAACGCGAGCAGCTTGCGCACGAGGGAGAACGCGGTGCCGGGTTTGGCGGGCTCGTCCAGGCGCTGCTGCTGCAGGCGCATGTAGGCGCGGTCGTCGCTGTCCTCGAAGAGCTGGTTCTCCTCTTCGAAGTCGAACAACGCGCGGGAGGAAAGGGCCACCACCAGGCGGCCGTCGAGAGAGGCGGGCATGAAGCGGATGATAGGCCGCCGCCTGACTCCGGAGGACCGGCGCGTGGGCGCCGGTGAGGCGCGTTACTGCGCCGCCAGCTTGTTCATGTCGATGATCGGCAGCAGCACCGACAGCACGATCAGCATCACCACGCCGCCCATCGCGACGATCAGCAACGGTTCGAGCAGCGTGGCCAGCGTCATCGCCCGGCGCTTCACCTCATTGCCGAGCTGCTTGGCCGCGCGCTGCAGCATGTCGGGTAGTTGACCGGTCTGTTCGCCCAGTCGCGCGAACATCGACAGCAGCCCCGGGAAGCGCTTCTTGCCCGCCAGCGCCGCGCCCAGCGGCGCGCCTTCGCGGACCTGCGCCAGCGCGTCCATCGCGTCGGCGCGCATCGCGCTGTTGGACAGCGTCTCCGCCGCGGCCTGCAGCGCCTTCAGGATCGGCACGCCCGCGCCCGCCAGCATCGCCAGCGTGCCCGAGAAACGCGCCGCGTTGTAGCCTCGCGCGAGCCGGCCCAGCAGCGGCAGGTTCAGGAAGGCGGCATCGAAGCGCTGTCTCGGACCTTCGCGCTTGAGCAACTGCTTCATGCCGATGAAGCCGCCGACCACGATGATCAGGATCACCAGCCCCCAGTTGCGGAGCACGTCGGAGGTGCCCATCATGATCCGCGTCAGCAGCGGCAGCGTCTGCCGCGTCTGCGTGAACACCGCCGCCACCTGCGGCACCACGTAGGTCAGCAGGAAGCTCACCGCCAGCACCGCGATGATGCAGACGATCACCGGATACGCCAGCGCGCCGAAGAGCTCGGAGCGCAGTCGCTGCTGTTCTTCGAGGTCGTCCGCCAGGCTCTCCAGCACCGGACCCAGCGCGCCGCTCTGCTCGCCGGCGGCGACCACCGCGCGGTAGACGTCGTCGAACTCGCGCGGGGCCGTGCCCAGCGCTCGCGCGAACGACGAGCCCGCGTTGACCTCCGCCTTCAGCTGCGACATCAGCTCGCGCTGGCGCGGATCCTCGGCTTCATCGGCCAGCGCGGCCATCGAGCGTTCCAGCGGCAGACCCGCCGAGATCAAGCCCGCGAGCTGCCGCGTCCACACCGCCAGCCCCGCCGCCTTGAACGCGCGGCGCGCGAAGCGCGCCTTCTTGCCCGGCTGCGCAGCCACCGCCTTCACGTCCAGCGGCACCAGGCCTTGCGTGCGCAACTGCGTCCGCGCGGCTTTCAGCGTGTCCGCCTCCAGCAGGCCCGTGCGGGATTTGCCGGACGCGTCCAGGGCGTCGTACTTGAAGGCGGGCATCGCTCGTAACCTCGGTCTCTACTGCTCGTGCGTCCGTGTCATCACCGCGATCACTCGCGCGTGACCCGCAGCACTTCCTCTTCGGACGTGACACCCGTGGCCACCAGCCGGTCGCCGTCCTCGCGCATCGAGCGCAGGCCGTTCGCGCGCGCCGCCGCCAGCAGCTCGGATTCGGGCGCCTGGTTGTGGATCAGGCTGCGCATCGCGTCGTTGCTCACCATCAGCTCGTACACGCCCGTCCGGCCCTTGTAGCCGCTGCTCGAGCAGGCCGGGCAACCCACCGGGTGGTAGCGCGTGCCGCCGCCGGGCAGGGGCTCGGGCGACTTGCACACCGGGCACAGCTTGCGCACCAGCCGCTGCGCCAGCACGCCCAGCAGCGAGGAACTCAGCAGGAAGGGCTCCACGCCCATGTCGGTCAGACGCGTCACCGCGCTCACCGCGTCGTTCGTGTGCAGCGTGGCGAGCACCAAGTGACCCGTCAGCGACGCCTGGATCGCGATCTGCGCCGTCTCGTAATCGCGGATTTCGCCGATCATGATCACGTCCGGATCCTGCCGCAGGATCGCGCGCAGCGCCTTCGCGAAGGTCAGGTCGATCCGCGAGTTCACCTGCGTCTGACCGATGCCGGGCAGTTCGTATTCGATCGGGTCCTCGACGGTCAGCACGTTCGTCGTCGACGTGTCCACCGTCTGCAACGCCGCGTACAGCGTCGTCGTCTTGCCCGAGCCCGTCGGACCCGTCACCAGCACGATGCCATGAGGCTGCTGCACCACGCGCTGGAAACGCTCAAGCCGCTCGCCGTCCATGCCCAGCGCCGCGAGCGTGAAGCGCGACTCCGACTTGTCCAGCAGACGCAGCACCGCGCGCTCGCCGTGCGCCGACGGCAGCGTGCTCACCCGCACGTCGATCGCGCGGCCGCCGATGCGCAGCGAGATCCGGCCGTCCTGCGGCAGCCGCTTCTCGGCGATGTCGAGTTCCGCCATGATCTTCAGCCGCGAGATCAGCGCCGCGTGCAGCGCGCGGTTCGGCCGCACGACTTCGCGCAAGGTGCCGTCGACGCGGAAACGCACCGAGCTCTCACGCTCGTAGGGCTCGATGTGGATGTCGCTCGCGCCGTTGTTCGCGGCCTGCGTCAACAGCGCGTTGAGCATCCGGATGATGGGCGCGTCGTCCGCCGCTTCCAGCAGGTCTTCGACCGCCGGCAGGTCCTGCATCATGCGCGACAGGTCGACCGCGCTCTCGACCTCGCCGATCACCAGCGCGGCGTTGTCCTCGCCGCCGGCGTAGGCGGCCTGGATGCGCGTCGACAGTTCGGCCACGCTCAGGCATTCGATGCGCGACGGCGCGTAGACGCGCTGCAGCTCGGACAGCACCGGCAGCGTCAGCGCGGGCGAGGCCCACAGCGTGCGCTGCGAGCCGTCGTCCTCGATCAGCAGGTGCTGCGCCTTGGCGACGGCGTAGGGAAGGGGATGGCGGCTGGCCATGGTCGCTCCGGGCTCAGCGGCCTTGCGGCGCGCTGGCGGCGTCGCTCGGTGCCTTGGCCGGACCCGGCACCGGCGACGACGCCGGATACACGGGCAGCGGCAATTGCTGCGGCAACGCGCCGCTCGGCGTGGAGGCCGGCTTCTCCGGCAGCAGCGGCGCGCCGGTGTCGGGCAGCACCAGGGTGCTCTTCGGTTGCACTTCCTGCTGGTAGGCGCGGATCGCGTCGTAGCGGTCGGCGGTCAGCGAGGCCGCGTTCTCCGGCGTGCGCAGCACCACCGGACGCAGGAAGATCATCAGGTTGGACTTGACGCGCTTGCGGCTCTGGCTCTTGAACAGGTTGCCCAGCAACGGGATGTCGCCCAGGCCCGGCACCTTGTCCTCGCCGTCGGTGTACTCGTCCTTCATCATGCCGCCCAGGACCAGAACCTGGCCGTCCTCCAGCGTCACGCTGGTCTCGACCGCGCTCTTGTCGAACGTCGGCCCCTGCGTCGCCGCGTTCACCGTGGCCACGACGCTCGAGTTCTCCTGGTACACCTTCATGCGCACCGTGCCGTTCTCGCCCACGGTCGTGCGGACCTTCAGCCGCAGACCGACGTCGCGGCGGTCGAAGGTCTGGAACGGGCTGGTCGTCGTGCCCGAGGTCGTCGTCGAGTTGCCGGTGATCACGGGCACGTTGCTGCCGATCAGCAGATCGGCTTCCTCGTTGTCCTGCACGACCAGCGAGGGTGTGGACAGCACGTTCGTGCCGGAGATCTGACCCAGCGCATTGGCGACGGCGCCCAGCGTGTAGAAGTCGCCGACCTTCTTCAGGAAGCCCAGGTTCAGACCCGCCGGCACCTGCCCCGACGCGAGGGCGGTGGTGGCGCCCGTCTTGCCCGACGCGACGGCGCCCGACAGGTTCAGGATGTTGCTGAAGCCGGTGCCGAAGTTGGTGCCGAACCCAGACACCGTCGAGTCGCCCCGGTTTCCGAACAGCTGCGTGAACTGCACGCCGAACTCGCCCAGCTTGCTGGCGTCGACCTTGACGACGAGCGCTTCGACGTAGACCTGCGCGCGACGCGTGTCGAGCTGCTCGACGACCGCGCGGATCTGGCGGTACATCGGCTCGGGCGCCGTGATGATCAGCGAGTTGGTGGCCGGGTCGGCCTGCACGAAGCCGCCGGTGCTGACCTGGGCGGTCTGGCTGACCTGCGTGGAGGCGCCGCCGCTGCTGGAGCCGCTGCTGCCCGAGCTCGACGACCCGCCGCCGAACGAGGCACTGTTGCCCGCGAAGCCGCCCGACTGTCCCGCGCTGCCGGTCTGCGCGCCGGCGAAGCCGCCGGTGCCGCCCTGGCTGCTGTTGGCACCGCCCGCGCCGGGGCCCGCATTGTTCGTGTACGCCGCGCGCAGCACGGTGGCCAGGCGCACCGCGTCCGCGTTCTTCAGGTAGATGACGCGGATGCTGCCGCCGGTGTCGCTGCTGGGCTGGTCGAGCTTGGCGATCATCGCGCGCAGCTGCATCAGCTTGGCCGGATTGGCCGCGCGCACGATCAGCGCGTTGCTGCGCGGATCGGCCATCACGCTGCCGCTGCCGCCGCCGCCGCCCTGCACCTGGACGCCCTGCGCGCCGCCGCCGCCGTCGGACAGGCGCTGCACCAGCTGCACGATGTCCGAGGCCACCGCGTTGCGCAGCGGGATCACCTCGATGTCGGTGTTGGAGGGCTGGTCCAGCGCCGCCACGATGCGGCTGATGCGCTGCAGGTTGTCGGCGTAGTCCGTGATCACCAGGCTGTTGTTGCCCGGGTTCGCGTTGATCGTGTTGTTCGGCGTGATCAGCGGACGCAGCACCGCGACCAGGTTGTTCGCGTTTTCGTGGCTGAGCTTGAAGATCTGCGTCACCACCTGGTCGCCGCGGGTGCGCGACTCGCCGGCGATGGTCACCGCGCCGGTCTGCAGCTTCGCTTCCGCTTCGGGCACCAGCTTGAGCAGTCCGCCCGTCTCGACCATCGCGAAGCCCATGCCGCGCAGTGCGGCCAGGTAGCTCAGGTAGGCCTCCTGCACCGGCACCGGCTGCTCGGCCGTCAGCGTCATCGTGCCCTTGACGCGCGGATCGACCAGGATCGGCTTGCCCAGCGCGGCGGACATCGCGCGCGACACCGCCTCGATGTCGGTGTTCACGAAGTTCAGCGTGACCGGCGTGCTCGCGCGCACGGCCGGCTGTCGGCGGTTCTGCTGCTGCGTCTGTGCGCCGGCCTGCATCGGCAGGCTGCCCGCGATCAGGGTGATCGCGACGCCCAGCGCCGTCGGTCGCATCATGTGCTTGTTCATGCTCATCCCACCGAGATGATCGAGCGCGCTCCGTTGCGCCGCCCGATGATGTTCAACAAATTGGCCAATGCGGCTTCGCTGCCGGGCGCGGCGGTCGCCTCGCCCTGGAATTGCGTCCGCGTCGCGCCCAGGGTGCCCTGGCCGCTCAATTGCAGCGGCCCCTGGATCGTCGACAGGATCAGTTGCGGCGCCTGGCCGCCACCCACCAGGCCCATCCGGTAGCTGCCCAGCGGCGCCACCTGCGCCAGGCGCGAGGAGAAGTCGCGCAGCTCGACCTGGGCCATGCCACTCACGGCGATGGTCTTGCCCTTGCCTTCGAAGACGAAGCCCTGCGCGCTGACGGCGATGACGCCGTCCGGCGCCAGCGTGTTCCAGGGCGTGCCCAGTCCGACCAGCCAGGCGGCCGGCCAGCGGATCCAGGGTTGTTCGGGCGTGGCGTCGGGCAGGCGCACGGTGAGCCGGTCCATGCCGAAGCTCGCCGTCAGCGGCGCCGCCGGCTTGATGCAGCAGGACTGGTCCAGGGTCAGGCGCACGCCGGGGCCGCCGTCCGCCCAGATCGGGCGCAGCGACCAGCCCAGGCGCTGCGGCAGTTCGCTGGCGTCGCGGCTGCCTTCGCCCGGGCTCAGGATCACGCGCGCGCTGCCGTTCCAGACGCTGCCGCGCGCATCGGCGAGCAGCAGCCGGTCATTCGTCGCCGAGGCCACCGCCTTGGCCAGCCAGGCCGCCGGCGCCCAGAGCACGATCGAGGTCAGCAGACCCAGCACGGCGCCCGCGACCGCCCAGCGCATCGCGCCGCGGTCGGTGCGGACCAGCGCCACGGCCTTGCCCGGCGCGGCCAGCAGCATGAAGGCCGACTGGACGAAGGCCGATTCCATGAAGCGAGGTTGTTGTTTGGCCATCGCTCAGTTCCCCGCCGCGGCCGGCAGCACGACGCTCAGGCGTCCGGTGTAGCCCTGCGGACCGGCTTGCAGCTCGGCCTCCTGCGGACGCGCACGCGCACCCTGGCGCGCCTCGCCGATCCACACCGCCAGCGCGCCGCCAGGCACGCCGCGCAGCCGCAGTTGCGCCTGCGTGCCGGTGATCGTCAGTTCGGCGTTCGGGCCGAGCCGCGCCGTCGCGGCGCGCAAGGCGGTCATCGCCTGCTCGGTCGACACCGGCACCGCCTGCTTGAAGCTCTGCACCTGCAGCGCCATCGCGCGCATCTGCTGGAGTTCGCGGTCGAGCCGGTCGATCTCGCCCGGCGCCTTGCGCAGCGTGGCCCAGGCCGGCGCCAGCGCGATCAGCCAGAGCAGCAGCAGTCCGACGAAGGTGGCCGTCAGTCGCGCGATCAGGCGTTCGCGCGGGGTGGCGGCCTGCCAGCGGGCCGTCAGGTCCCGTCGCATGGTCGTGATGGCGTTCATCGGTTGTCGGGTCGCAGGCTGAGTTGGAGCGTGTCGCCTTCCTCGGAGACCCGCAGCGCGGGATCCTGTCCGAGCCGGTCGCGCAGTTGCGCGCGCTGCGGCGGCGTGAGTCCGGCCAGATGCAGCCGTCCCTGTTCGAACCGGACGTTGGGCAACGGCGGCTCGCCTTGCGGCCAGACGCGGGCCACGGCGCCGAGCAGATCCTCGAGGTCGCCGGGGCCGACCTGGCCGGCGCCGCCGCGCAGCGTCTCGGTCTCGCGGACCATCTGCGCGCGGGCGTCACGGACGACGCGGATCTGCGGGAAGGCCTGGCGCAGCAGCGTTTCCTGTTCGGTCTTGCGCGCATCGATCGCGCGCCCCTGCTGCCAGGCCATCGCGTTCAGGCCGACCACCTGCACGGCGATCAGGCCGATGACGCCCCAGCGGAAGGGACGCCAGGTCGGCGACTGCAGCGTCTGCCAGCCTTGGTGGACGCGCTGCCAGCCGCGCTGGCGCGGCGTCAGGTCGAACTGCAGCAGGTTGACCGGCGCTTCGCGCGCGGCCCAGACGCGGTCGGTGTCGTTGAGCACGCGCACCTTGCGGCCCAGCCACTGCTCGGCCTCGGCCGAGGCGGCGGGGCTCGCGGTCACGGGCGCGTCTTCCCACCAGTTCTCGCCGAGCCAGCCGCGCAGGCCGCCGCTGTCCAGCGGGAAGGTGGCGACACCGTCGACGCGCGTGACGCGCAGCCGGGCGCGATCGTCGGAGCCGGCATAGACGTGGCCGCCTTCCTCGACGTCCTCTTCGCCGGGCTTGGCGACCCGCGGCCACGACAGCGGTCGCAGCGCCTCGATCAGCAGCCCGGCCGCCTCCATCGCCTGCAGGTGCGTGCGCAGCGGTTCGCGGGCGGTCACGGCGACCCAGTGGGTCTGGTCCTCGGCGTCGGGCGTGGCCATCAGCGCGAAGTGCAGCTTGTCGGCGTCCTCGAGCAGATGGTCCTCCATCACCCCGACGATCGCGGCGCGCAACTTTGCGCCCTTGATCTTGGGCAATTGGGCAGGGAGCCAACTGACCTGGTCGTCGGCGAGCAGCAGCATCACGCGGTCGGCGTGCGGCATCGCGTCCAGCGGCGCGCGCTGGCCGTGCCCCCGAGCGTGGGCCGGCGCTTGCGCGTCGTGGCTGAACCAGAATTCGTAGTCGAGCGGGGCGGCACCGTTCTGAGGCGGGCTGGCCGGCAGGAGGATGAGCAGGGTACTCATAGGATCGCGGATTCTAGGAGGGCTTGCGTGACGGAATGGCTCCGCGCGCCCCCGAGCAAGCCCGTAGTCGCGCTTTTACAAGTGCATGCATCCCGTCCCTCATTTTTCGATTCGTTTCAAGCGCGTGTGGGCGGCGCGCGACGCCGTCGCCCGCAGGGCTCACGGCGATCACGGCGTGGCCCCGTAGCCGGCGGTTCCGGGCAGCGCCGATTGGCGCAGCAGGCGCTCGCGATCCATCACGCGGACGTTGGTGCCGTCCCGGAACACCAGGGATCGCTGCGCCAGGACCCGATCATCCATGCGCATCTGGCCTTCGACGAGAAAGTAGTTCGACGTGAAGGCCACCATCCCCTGGCGCGTGTCGGTGGCGGGCACGCCCGGCACCAGCGTCGTGAGCCGGTCGTCCCAGGCCGTGAAGGCCTTGCTCTGACGGGCGCGCACGATGCTGTCGGCGACCCCGAGGTCCACGCCCAGGACATCCGCGATGACTTCCCGCGGCGCGGTATTGATGTTCAGCGTGGTGCCCGCCTTCGGCAGCAGCACGGCCAAAGTGCCCAGGCGGGCCACCTGTTCGTCGTTGAGACCGAACCAGCGCAGCTGCTCGATGCGGACGGGTCTCAGCGGCACGTTGCCCTGCTGGTCCGTGCCCTTGCCGCCGGCGGAGGCGATGAGGTTCTTCTGCACCTGTTCGGCGATCGACGCGCTCATGCCCGCGCGCTGGAAGATCCGCCGGGCCGCGTTCAGGTTGTCGAGGGCCTTCTGCACGGCCTGCGCATCCGGCGGCTGGCCGGGCTGCGGCTGCGTCGGCTGGGTCTCCAGGTTGCGCAGGTTGAACAGGCCCTGGGCGTCCTCGATGTGGCCGGAGAGGAAGGCGTCGGGACCGGCGTCCTCGGACTTGTTCTCGTCCTGCGCCAGGAAGCTCGACAGGCGGGCCTCGGCCAGCGGCACCGCCCACACCTCGCCGAGGTCGTCGCTCTGGGCGGCCTTGTTGCGCCCGGACTTGACGTCCTCGGCCAGGATCAGCCGCGCCCAGTCCAGTGCCCCCTGCAGCACCCAGTCGGCCTGGGCGCGACCGCGGTCGGCCGCCTCGATCTGGATCGAGCGCGACTGCCGGAACAGCATGGCGGCGGACAAGGTCGTCACCAGCACCACGATCAGCAGCGCGGTGAGCAGGGCCGCGCCGCGACGCGATCGCGCCGCAGGGGCCGGACGGCGGGAAGCGGTGCGCATCAGCTGCCGGCCTCCACCGCGACTTCACGGATCAGCTCGCCCCGATAGCCGCTGTCCTCGCCGAACTGCAGGCGCATGCGCACGCCTTCGGGAATCGTGTTGCTCGGCGCGGTGTTGTTGGTCCCGGTCCCGGTTCCGGTCCCTGTTCCGGTGCCGGTCTGCTCGGGCTCCTTGTCGAGCGACGACTGTGCATTGGCCCAGGCGCCGCGCTGGAAGAAGTACATCTGCCAGCCGGTGACGCGGTCGAGTCCGGGCAGCTCGCGCATCTCCTTGGCGTTGAGCTGCTGGCTGCGGAACCAGGCGTCGCGCAGCGTGTCGGCGCTGTTCAGGGTCTGCGATTCCCAGCGCGCCAGCCGACCTTCCTTCAGTTGCCAGGCCACCAACTGCAGGCCGGTCTCGCGGCGGCGCGTGATGCGCAGCGTCGCGCCGTCGAAGGTCAGCGCGTCGAAGACGTCGCTCTTCTGCACCTCGCGCAGGTCCAGCTCCCACTGCCGGATCAGCGTCTGCAGCGTCTCAGCGCGATCCATCGCGGCCTCGTTGCGCTCGCGGCTGGTCGTCAACGCGGACACCGCGCGCCAGGCCATGACCGACATCACCGCCATCACGACGAGCGCGACGACGACCTCGATCAGCGTGAACCCGCGCGCCGCGCGCCGGGAGGAGCCTGTGGCGCGGCGCATCAGGAGTTCCGTCCCACGATGGTGGTGATCGTCAGCAGCGGCCGGTCGCGGTCGTCGAACACCTGCGCCTCGACGCGGCGGAAGTTGGGGTTCGGCGTGCCGCGCACCGACATCTTCACGCTGAAGTCGCGACCGAGCTGGGCGCAGCTGACGTTGTTGTCGCCGATGCTCGGGAAGGTGCGGGTGAGGCGAAGTTCGGTGAGCTCGTTCTCGGCGCACCACTGGGCCAGCGAGTTGATCGCGAGCCGGTCGGAATTCGAGGTCATCGCGCCGGCAGCGCGCAGTCCGGCCGCCAGGCACAGCGCGACGATGGTCAGCGCCACCAGCACTTCGACGAGCGTGAAGCCGCGCGAACGCGGCCGGTGCAGGGCGGGGATCATTCGCCGCCCTTCGCGATCGCGAACGGACGCAGTCCGTCCGTGGCCAGCGTGATGCGGTGGTCGCCGCGGATCAGCGTCACGCGCTGTGCGCCGATCAGCGGTTCCGGGCCCAGGCGCAGCGAGCGCCCGTTGGCGTTCGCGCTCTCGATCTCGACGATGGGCGGGTCGCCGACCCAAGGGCGTTCCAGGTCCAGGCGCTTGAGCAACGGGGCCGGCAGGCCGGTGATGCGGTAGCGGCTGGCGTCGCTGCTCGAATCGGGCAGCCAGCGCACGTCCAGCGACGCGGCTCGGGCCTCCGACCGGGCGGTCTCGAGCACGGCGGCCAGTTGCAGCGCCTCGCGTTCCAGCTGCACGTCGGCGCGGTCGCGCACGGCCACCGCGACGGTGGCGCTGGCGATCGCCACGATCGTGATCGCGACGATCAGCTCGATCAGCGTGAAGCCGCGCTGGAGCAGTCGACCGGACGGACGCGCGCGCACGGCTCGGGGCGGTCGGTGGGGGCGGGGACGCAGCGCACGGCGGACCGCGCGCTTATTCCCAGGACCCGATGTCGGCGTCGGAGCCTTCGCCGCCCGGCTTGCCGTCCGCGCCCAGGCTGTAGATGTCGACTTCGCCCTTCAGGCCGGGGTTGTCGTACTGGTACGGATTGCCCCACGGATCCTTGGGCAGCTTCTCGATGTAGACCTTCCAGTTCGGCGCCGCGGGGCCGTTGGTCGGCTTGGCCACCAGCGCGCCCAGGCCCTGTTCGCCGCTGGGATAGCGGCCGTTGTCCATGCGGTAGAGCTTGAGCGCCTGCATCAAGGTGTTGACGTCGGAGCGCGCCGCGGTGCGGCGGGCTTCGGACACGTGGTTCATCACTGCGGGCACGACCACCGCGCCCATGACGGCGACGATGGTGATGGCCACGATCAGTTCGATCAGCGTGAAGCCGCGGGCGCGTCGCGGAGAGAACTTGGCGAACTTCGAAAGGGGTCGATGCATGGTGTTGCAATCCTCGTGGAGCCGCCCTTGGTGGCCCATCGCGCTGCATCATAATCGTCGGATGCATGCACGATGGTTAAGCTTCGTAGTCTGGGCGGCGATGGCGGCGAGCCTCGCTTATTGGGCACTGACGCTGATGGTGAAGGGACCTCAGGCCCCTGCCATGACGCGTTCTGCGACGTCCGAAAGCGTCGCCGCCGACTGGACTCGACTGTTCGCGGCCGCGAAGGTGGTGGAGACGCCGGTCGAGGTGGCCTCTTCGCGCTACCAGCTGCTGGGCGTGGTCGCGCCGACCGCCGGCGGGCGTTATCCCGGCGAAGGCGTGGCGTTGATCGCGATCGCCGGCGCGCTGCCGAAGCCCGTGCGCATGGGGTTTCCCGTCGATGGCGACCTGAAACTGATCGAGATCAATCGCCGGGATGTCGGGCTCGGAACCGGCAATTCGGTGACCGTTCGGCTGAGCCTCGCGCCCGGCGCGGCGGACGCGATGATGCCCGCGCAGCAGCCCCAGTTCGCGCCGGGTGGCGGCATGGCGCCGCCGCCGAACTTCGGTCCGCAGATGCCGCCGCATGCCGGCGCGCCGGGACCCGACGGCATCGTGCCGCCGACCGCCGTCACCGGTTCGCTGCCGCAGATGCCGCCCGGCGACGGCAGCGGCAACCCCATCAAGTAATTCCAAAGAGGTAGCGCGTGCGAGTGCCCAGGCACTCCGCGCGGCTGGGGTCAGTACTTGCTACCCAGCGTGGTCCGACCCGGACCGGTGTGCAGCGCTCCCGCGCCGCTCGAAGCCGTGTCGCGCAGGTCGGACGGCCGGCTGTGGATGGCACCGTCCGGCAGTTCCTGGACTTCCGTCAGCAGCGCCGCCGCGCAACGCACCAGCGGCCACGCCAGCGTCGCGCCGGTGCCGTCCCCGCATTCCATGCCGAGTTCCAGCAGCGCCGACGCGTGGAAGAGCTGCAGCGCCTCGTCCAGCCCGCGATGGGTGGTGCTGCGGCAGAACACCGCGTAGTCGGTGACCGGCGGCGCGATCATCGACGCCACCTTCAACGCCGCGCAGGCGGGAATGCCGTCCACGAGGATCAGTTGCCGCTTCGACGCGGCGACCAGCATCGCGCCGACCATGACGGCCAGTTCGAAACCGCCGAAGGCCGCGAGCACCGCCATCGGTTCCTGCACGTCGCGATGTCGCTGCTGAGCGCCTTGCAGCACCAGCATCAGGTGCGACAGGTCGTCGTGCGGCATGTCGGGGCCGGAGATGATGAAGTCCTGCACCGGCATGTCCATCAGCCGTGACAGGACCAGGGCAGACGCCTCCAGCGATCCTTGCCCCAGGCCCGCGCAGGCAATCACGTTGCCCGCGAGGTTGTCGGAGATCTCCATGCCGACGCGCACGCCGGCATGCGCCTGTTCGACCGTCATCGCCGCGCCGGCCCGCGAGTTGCGCGTCCCGTGCGCGATCTTGCGTGCCAGCAGGCGCTGCTGGGGGCTGAGCGGTTCGGCGATGCCGCAGTCGACGACCGTGACGTGCATGCCCTGGTTACGCGCGAACACGGTCGACGGCAGCCGGTGCTGCAGGGCGAGGAGGGCTTGTTCCCGCGTGCTGCGGCCGTTGGGCAGCGCGATGCCATCCACCGCCAGACCGTGGTCGGCGGCGAACAGCACCAGCGTCGGGTCGCGGAACTTCGGCGTCTGCGTGGCCTGGATCAAGCCTAGCCGCACGGCGAGCGGCTCCAGTTCCCCCAACCGGCCGGCCAGCGTGCAACGGCGTTCCAGGCGCTGACGCAAGGCGCGTTCCAGCTCCGGATTGGCGGTCGGCGAGATGAGGGACTGATGAATGGACATGGGGACCGCCATTCTCGGTCCGCGCCGCGGACCGGCCATCGGCAATTGCCCCCGACGCCCGGCATCTGCCCCTTGTCCCGGGGTCAGGGTGTTGGTGTCAAGCCGTAACGGTGCGATCGCCGGGCGGCGATGCGCCCGCGCGGTCACGACGGGTTGACGTCGACCAGCGCTGAGGGATCAGCGCAGAAGGATCAACGCAGGAAGAGCCGGTACACCGGGTTGTCGGTTTCCTCGGTGTACGGATAGTTCAACTGGTCGAGGAAGGTCTTGAACGCCTTGCCGTCGCCCTTGGGCACCTGCAGGCCGACAAGGATGCGACCGTAGTCCGCGCCCTGGTTGCGGTAATGGAAGAGGCTGATGTTCCAGTCCGGGCTCATGCTGGACAGGAAGCGCATCAGCGCGCCGGGCCGCTCCGGGAAGATGAAACGGAACAGGCGCTCGTTCTGCGCGAGCTCGGTCCGGCCGCCGACCATGTGGCGGACGTGCTGCTTGGCCAGTTCGTCGTCCGTGAGATCGACGGTGGCGAAGCGGTGCCGCTCGAAGCTGCGGACCAGCTTGTCGGCCTCCTCGCGCTTCGTGATGGAAACGCCGACGAAGACGTGCGCCACCTGCTGGTCGGAGATGCGGTAGTTGAACTCGGTGACGCTGCGTCCCTGGACCAGCTCGCAGAAGCGCCGGAAGCTGCCGCGCTCTTCCGGGATGGTGACGGCGAACAGGGCCTCGCGCTCCTCGCCGACCTCGGCCCGCTCGGCCACGAAGCGCAGCCGGTCGAAGTTCATGTTCGCGCCGCAGGTGATGGCGACGTAGGTCTCGCCCTTGGTCCCGTGCTGCGCGGCGTACTGCTTGATCGCCGCGACGCCCAGGCCGCCGGCCGGCTCCAGGATGCTGCGCGTGTCGACGAAGACGTCCTTGATCGCGGCGCAGACGGCGTCGGTGTCGACCAGGAGGTAGTCGTCGACCAGCTCGCGGCAGATGCGGAAGGTCTCCTCGCCGACCAGCTTGACCGCGGTGCCGTCCGAGAACAGGCCCACGTCCGTCAGCGTCACCCGCTTGCCGGCGCGTACCGAGCGCACCATGGCGTCCGAGTCCTTGGTCTGGACGCCGATGACCTTGATCTCCGGCCGCACCGCCTTGATGTAGGCTGCCACCCCCGAGATCAGCCCGCCGCCGCCGATCGCGACGAAGATCGCGTCGATCGGGCCCGGATGCTGGCGCAGCACTTCCATGGCGATCGTGCCCTGGCCGGCGATGACGTCGGGATCGTCGAACGGGTGTACGAAGCTCAGGCCCTGCTGCTGCTCGAGTTCCAGCGCATGGCCGTAGGCGTCGGTGAAGGATTCGCCGGACAGCACCACCTCGCCGCCCAACGCCTGCACGGCGTCGATCTTGACCTTGGGCGTGGTCACCGGCATCACGATGACGGCGCGGCAGCCGAGTTTCTTCGCCGACAGCGCCACCCCTTGCGCGTGATTACCGGCCGACGCGCAAATCACGCCGCGAGCCAATTGCTCGGGCGCGAGATTTGCCATCTTGTTATAGGCGCCCCGCAATTTGAAGCTGAATACCGGCTGCTGATCTTCCCGTTTCAGCCAGACTTTGTTGCCGATGCGCTTGGAGAGATTGCGGGCGGCGTCGAGGGAGGTTTCCTGCGCGACCTCATACACCTTCGCGTTAAGAATCCGTTGCAGATAACTCTGGTCGGCCGGGAGTAACGCGGGGTGCTGCGCCGACGGGCGCGTCGAGGTGGTCTTGCGCGATGCGCGGCGGGTGCCGGCCATGGAAATCCCTCCAGTTCCCCTTCCCGCGCGGGACGCGGCGGGAGTCGGGCGGACGATGATAGCCAGGGTTTGCCCGAGGCGCGGCCACCCCCGGACGGCGGCGGGGTGCCGCGCTTTCGCCATTGGAGGAGCCAGCCTTGCGGCTGGGCGCGGTCCGGGGAGGACGGAAGAGGGGCGAAAAAAAGCCCGAGGCTTGTGGCCTCGGGCTGAATCCACCATGGAGGCGGTGGAGGAGACAATCGGTGCGGGGCTGACCCCACTGTCGGGGTAGCGCTATCGCATGCCTAGAATTCTAGGGGGATGCATGTTGCGCTGCAATATTTTTTGGGGTCTCCGGCGCTGGAGTCGGGTCTCTAAATGCGCAAAATCACCGCCGGAGTGGGTGACCGCGACGGGCGGCTCCGCAGGAATTGGGGTCAGAGTGCCGCCGCATGGCTCGAACGGCCCATGGAACGAAGGAACGACGGAATGGAATGCACGATCAACTGGATGGGCGCCGACGGCATGAGCTTCATCGCGGAGACCGGCAGCGGCCACATGATCAACATGGACGGCGCCCCGGACGGCGGCGGGCGCAACCTCGCGCCGCGGCCGATGGAGACGGTGCTGGCCGGCACGGGTGGGTGCACGGCCTATGACGTCGTGCTGATCCTCAAGCGCGGCCGTCATGATGTCCGTGGCTGCCAGGTGAAGCTCAGCGCCGATCGCGCGGAGGTCGACCCCAAGGTGTTCACGAAGATCCACATGCACTTCGTCGTGACCGGGAAGAACCTGCCTCAGGCCACGGTGGAGCGCGCGGTCCAGCTCTCTCACGAGAAGTACTGCTCCGCCAGCATCATGCTGGCGAAGACCGCCGAAATCACCACTTCGGTGGAGATCGTCGAGGGTTGATTCCCTCCAAGGGAGGAGGGGCGCGCTGGTCCCCCCCCCTTTACCCATCTAGAGATGGTGTGCCGTACTCGTCATGACCTTGGCGGCGAGGCGCATCAGGCTCCGCACGGGGGCCGGGAGGTCCACGCCGCCCAGTTCGCGGGCTTCTTCGGCGTGGCGGGCCTCTTCTTCCTTCATCTGCGCGACGACGGCTCTTGAGCTGTGGTCGCCCTCTGGCAACCGTTCCAGGTGGCTGGCCAGGTGCGCTTCCACCTGGCGCTCGGTCTCGATGACGAAGCCCAGGCTGACCTTGTCCCCGATGACTCCGGCGACCGCCCCGATGGCGAAGGCACCGCCGTACCAGAGGGGATTGAGCAGGCTTGGACGGTCGTTGAGCGCGCGCAACCGGTCGGCGCACCAGGCGAGATGGTCGATCTCCTCCTGGGCGGCGTGTTCGAGGTGATCGCGCAGCGCCTCGTCCCGCGTGGTCAGGGCCTGGGCGCGGTAGAGCGCCTGCGCGCAGACTTCGCCGACATGGTTGACGCGCATCAGCGAGGCGGCCAGCTTGCGCTGCGGCTCATCCAGAGGCGTGTCGGCCGCCTCGGCTTGCGGCACCGGTCGTGCCGACGGCGCCACCCCCGCCAGCGTCTTCAGGCTGTGGTCCAGCGTGGATATCCACGCATCCGCTCTAGAAAGTATGCGCGCCGGGCGCGGGGGCTGAAATTCCATCTTGAATGCTCGCCGTGGGCATGGCACCGCAGTTTAGGAGCGGGGCGTCAAGCGGTTCGCCGGCCCGCGTTGATCCTTTGTGCGAATGCGTGATGACACAATTTTTTAATCCCATACGCGTTGCTTCGACCCAACGAAATCAGGACTTTTACGGGGTGGCTGCTGGTCAGGCGTGATGGGACCTGTTGCAATACACCACAGCTTCATTGCAGGAGCTTGGTTTGCGGGTGATCTACCAACCGCAACCTCATTGAAGATCTAGGAGTCTCTAATGAAGAAATCTCTCGTCGCGCTGGCTGTGCTGGCTGGTTTCGCTGGTGCCGCTGCCGCTCAATCGTCCGTCACCCTGTTCGGCGTGATCGACGTGGCCGCCCGTTACACGAAGGCCAATGGCCAGGACACGAAGCAACTGACGAACGACGGCAGCTCCTCCAGCCGCATCGGCGTCCGTGGCGTCGAAGACCTGGGTGGCGGCCTGAAGGCTGGCTTCTGGCTGGAAGGCGCCCTGGCTGCCGACACCGGCACTGCTGACGCTACCCGTTTCTGGGGCCGTCGCGCTTCCGTGAGCCTGATGGGCGACTTCGGTGAAGTCCGTCTGGGCCGTGGCAAGACCTCGACCCGTCTGGTCGTCGACGACTTCGACGTCTACACGACCACCGGTCTGGGCGACGTCACCCGCACGTACAGCCTGCTGGGCTCGAACATCGACACGATCAACCGTGCCGACAACCTGGTTCAGTACTTCCTGCCGGCCGACCTGGGCGGCGTGTACGGCTCGTTCGACGTGGCCGCTGGTGAAGGCACCGACGGCAAGAAGTCGTTCGGTGGCCGTCTGGGCTACAAGATCGCCGACTTCAACGTCGCCGGTGGCTACCAATCGACCGACTCGCTGAACTCGAAGTTCAAGCAGCTGTCGCTGGGCGCCAGCTACGACTTCAAGGTCGTCAAGGTGCAAGGCCTGTTCAGCCAGCTGAAGTTCGGTTCGCGCAAGCAGAACGTGTACACGATCGGCGCCGTGGTGCCGGTGACGGCTGCCGGCTCGGTGACCGCCCAGTACACCAAGGCTGAGACCAACGGTGCCGCTGACGCTGTCAACGCCTCCAAGGGTGACGCTCAAGCCTTCACGATCGGCTACCAGCACAACCTGTCGAAGCGCACCGCGCTGTACACGACCGCGTCGATCATCGACAACGACAACGCGACCTTCAAGGTGCAGAACAACGCCGTCAACGCCGCTCGCGGTGGCAAGTCGGGTGGTCTGGACGTCGGTATCAAGCACAGCTTCTGATCCCCGGATCAGCGCCCTGCGCTACGAAAGCCGCCCCTCGGGGCGGCTTTTTTTCGTCTCAACTTCTGTCTCAACGTTTGTCCGTAGAGTCCCTGTCGCGCAGGTGCCAGGTCTTGAGCACACGGATCAAGCACTGTCGCCGCAACGCACTGTTGTGGATTTTGTAGACAGTGATCGCGGGTTTTCCCTCTGCCGCAGCGTCACAAACTTGACAGGGTTTGCTCGCGTGGGCGATGTGCAACACAAAGCGTCTCCGTCTGGGGGCTTCGCTGAGAATCGATTCCGGCGACCACACCAAACAAATAGGAGACATCACATGAAGAAAGCCGCCTTGGCGCTGAGCATCCTGGCAGCGAGCACCAGCGCCGCCTGGGCACAGTCGAGCGTGCAGCTCTACGGCATCGTGGACGTGGGTCTGCGCTGGACCAGCAACGCGAACGCCGGAAGCTCGGAGAAGCAGGTCATCCCCGGCGGCATGTCTCAGAGCCGGCTCGGCGTGAACGTGACCGAGGACATGGGCGGCGGTCTGAAGGCCATCGCCAACCTGGAGCACCGTCTGAACTCCGACACCGGCACCGTGGCTGCCGCCGACTTCTGGCGTCAGTCCTGGGTCGGTATCCAGTCGGCCGACTTCGGCCGCATCACGCTGGGTCGCCAGTACAACATCCTGTTCGACATCTACACGTCGACCTACGCGTCGTTCAAGTACTCGCCTTACATCGAGGCGTACAAGCCTGAGATCGGCCTGTCGATGGGCGCGCGCCAGGACAACATGGTGAAGTACCTGTTCGAGACCGGCCCGGTCCGCGGCGAGATCCAGGTCTCGGCCGGCGAAGGCAACTCGCAGAACAAGTCGGTCGGCGGCCTGCTGCGCTACAACCAGGGGCCCATTGCCTTCGGCGGTGCTTTCCTGCAGGTCGAGGACACCCTGGGCAAGAAGGTCAAGGGCTACACCGCCGGCGGCGCGTACACGGCCGGTCCTTGGTACATCAACCTGTCCTGGGCGACCAACAAGTTCGATCAGGGCGGTCTGCTGGGGGCAGCCTACACCTCCGGCCTGCTCGGCACCGTGCTGAACGCAGCCGCGAACGACGTGAAGAAGCGCGACATGATCTCGATGGGCGCTGCCTATCAGCTCACCCCGCAACTGAACCTCGGCGCCCACTACTGGTACGCCACTCAGACGCATTACTCCGCGGCGCTGGCCAATACCAAGAGCAAGGGTCATTACCTGGCCTTCGTCGCCGACTACGCCTTCTCCAAGCGCACCGACGTCTACCTCGAGCTGGATTACACCAAGCACGAGGGCGCGGTCCGCTTCGCCAACAACGCCGAGAAGCGCGGCGGATCCATCGTCGGCATCCGTCACCGCTTCTGACGCGCCCAGTCGCGCGCGGCTCGCCGCGCGCGCCGGCCTCCCCGCCAAACCGCCTTCGGGCGGTTTTTTCGTTGGTGTCCGACGGTTGGTGCGACGTCGCGTTCACGCCGCGTCAAGGGCTAACCCACTTGCCGCTGGGCGTACGCTCCTTGATGATGGCCACTTCTGAAGCGTCCCGCCTCCGGGGTCAGGTCGTGCCAGGGCCGGTCACAAGCCGCATCGCCCGAGCCCATGCCGGAGGCCCCCGTCCATGCTGGTTTTCATTCTCCGCCGTCTGGCGCAGGCCCTCGTCGTCATGCTGACGGTGGCCTTCATCGCCTTCATGCTGTTCCAGTACGTCGGCGACCCGGTCAACAACCTGCTCGGTCAGGACGCCACCCCCGAGCAGCGCGAGCAACTGCGCAAGGACCTGGGGCTCGACCAAAGCTTCATCGTGCAGTTCGCGCATTTCGCCGCGAACGCGGCGCAGGGTGAATTCGGGGTCAGCCTGAAGCAGGGCCGCAAGGTGTCCGCGCTGATCGCCGAGCGTTTCCCGGCGACGCTGGAACTGTCGGCGACCGCCGCGGTGATCGCGCTGGTGTTCGGCATCCCGCTGGGGGTCTACGCCGCGCTGCGGCGCGGGAGCTTCGGCTCGCAGCTGCTGATGACGCTGTCGCTGTTGGGGGTCGCGCTGCCGACCTTCCTCATCGGCATCCTGCTGATCCTCATCTTCGCGGTGCAACTGGCCTGGCTGCCGAGCTATGGCCGGGGCGAGGTCGTGATGCTCGGTGCGTGGAGCACTGGTCTGCTGACCGGCGACGGGCTGCGCCATCTGCTGCTCCCGGGCGTCACGCTGGCGGTGTTCCAGCTGACGCTGATCATGCGCATCGTGCGTGCCGAGATGCTGGAAGTGCTGCGTGCCGACTACATCAAGTTCGCCCGCGCGCGAGGTCTCAGCGACCGGACGATCTACTTCGGTCATGCGTTGAAGAACACGCTGGTACCGGTCATCACCATCACCGGCTTGCAGCTGGGATCGCTGATTGCCTTTGCGATCATCACCGAGACCGTGTTTCAATGGCCCGGCATGGGGTTGCTGTTCATCCAGGCGGTGCAGTTCGCCGACATTCCGGTGATGGCGGCCTACCTCTGCCTGATCTCGCTGATCTTTGTCGTGATCAACCTGGTCGTCGACCTGCTGTACTTCGCCGTCGATCCGCGCTTGCGCGTGAGCGGCGGCGCGCACTGACATGAACGTCCCAGAGCACCTGACCGCCACCGCGGCGGGCACCTACCAGCGCCTCTTCGAGGCGCGCGGTGAACTCGTCGCCTTGCGACGCGAGCTGCACACGATGCCGGAACTCGGCTTCGAGGAGCACCGCACCGCCGCGCGCATCGTGCAGGCGCTGAAGGCCTGCGGCGTCGACGAGATCCACCAGGGCCTGGGCCGCACCGGGATCGTCGCGACCATCCACGGACAGACGACGCCGGGCACGCCGCCGAGACTCTTCGGTTTGCGCGCCGACATGGACGCACTCCCGTTGCGCGAGCAGAACGACTTCGCCTGGCGTTCGTCGACGCCCGGCCTGATGCACGCGTGCGGCCACGACGGGCATTGCGCGATGCTGGTGGGCACGGCGCGCTACCTCGCGCAGACGCGACGCTTCGCGGGCACGGCCGTGCTGGTGTTCCAGCCCGGTGAAGAGGGCTACGGCGGGGCGCGCGAGATGATCGCCGACGGCCTGTTCGATCGATTCCCGGTCGAATCCATCTACGCGATGCACAACTGGCCGCACCTGCCGCCCGGCAAGATCGGCCTGAACCGCGGCGCGATGATGGCGGCGGCGGACCGCGTGAACATCACGATCCAGGGCCGCGGCGGCCATGGCGCGCATCCACACCTGAGCGTCGATCCGGTGCTGATCGCCGGCCATGTGATCACCGCGGTGCAGAGCCTGGTGTCGCGCAACATCGCGCCGATCGAGCAGGCGGTCGTCAGCCTGTGTTCGATGCATGCCGGCGAGGCCAGCGCCTTCAGCGTGATTCCCGAAGCCGCACAGTTGACAGGGACCGTCCGCAGCTTCAAGCCGGAGGTGCAGCAACTGCTCGAGGAGCGGATGACGCGTTTGGTCGAATCGGTCGCATTGGGTTTCGGCGCGAGCGCCAAGGTCGATTACCAGCGCCTCTATCCGGCCACGGTCAACAGCGCGCGCGAAGCCGACTTCGCCGTGCGCGTCGCGCAATCGCTGGTCGGCGCCGAGAACGTCGACGACAAGCTCGTGCCCAGCATGGGCTCGGAAGACTTCGCCTTCATGCTGCAGGCGCGGCCCGGCGCCTACCTGCGACTGGGGCAGGGCGGTCCTTGCGGGCTGCATCAGCCGCGCTACGACTTCAACGACGAGATCCTGCCGCTCGGGTCCGCGCTGTTCGCTGCCCTCGTCGAGCAGGGATTGCCGCTCGCCCCGCATTGAGCGGTCTGTTCCGCCCGCCACCCGCCTGCCATCGATCCGACAGCCCGCCACAGCCCGCCTTTCCGATCCTCGAATGACCGCTTCCCTTCCTCCTCCGCCGGCCTCCGGCGCGCCGACTCCGCGCCCGCCGAATGCGCTGAAGCGCTTCTTCGACGGCGACGTCTGGCACTCGTTCACCCGATCGCCGTTCGCGATGGTCGCGGCCTTCGTCGCCCTGTGCTGCCTGGTCTGCGCGCTGTTCGCGACCTGGATCGCGCCGCACGATCCGTTCGATCTCTCCGCGCTGGAGCTGATGGACTCCCGGCTGCCGCCGGCGTGGATCGAAGGCGGATCGTCGAAGTACCTGCTCGGCACCGACGACCAGGGGCGCGATCTCCTGTCCGCGATCATGTACGGCGCGCGCATCTCGCTGCTGGTGGGCGTGGCCTCGGTGATCCTGTCGATGATCATCGGCGTCGGACTGGGCTTGCTGTCGGGCTTCGTCGGCGGCAAGGTGGACGCCTTCATCATGCGCATCTGCGACGTGATGCTGTCCTTCCCGTCGATCCTGATCGCGCTGCTGATCGACGGCGTGGGTCGCGTCGTCTTCAAGGACGCGCACGAATCGCTCGCCTTCGCGGTGCTGATCCTGGCGATCTCGCTGACCGGCTGGGTGCAGTACGCGCGCACGGTGCGCGGCTCGACGATGGTCGAGCGCAACAAGGAATACGTGCAGGCGGCGCGCGTGATCGGCGTCCAGCCGATGGCGATCATGTGGCGCCACGTCCTGCCCAACGTCACCGGGCCGGTGCTGGTGCTGGCCACCTTGCAGGTCGCGTCGGCGATCCTGACCGAAGCGACCTTGTCCTTCCTCGGCGTCGGCGTGCCGCCGACCAGTCCCTCGCTGGGCACCTTGATCCGCATCGGCAACGACTTCCTCTTCTCCGGGGAGTGGTGGATCACCATCTGGCCCAGCACGATGCTGGTGCTGATCACGGTGTCGGTGAACATGCTCGGCGATTGGTTGCGCGATGCGCTCAATCCCCGTCTGCGCTGATTGGAGGGACGGACCCATGACCGCACCCGCACCCCTGTTGCAAGTCCGGAACCTGCGCGTGGAATTTCCGACCCGGCGCGGCACGCTGCTCGCGCTGGATGACGTGTCTTTCGACATCGCCCCGGGCGAAGTGCTCGGCGTCGTCGGCGAATCCGGCGCCGGCAAGTCGCTGACCGGCGCCGCGATCATCGGCCTGCTCGAGCCGCCTGGACGCATCGCCGGCGGCGAGATCCTGCTCGACGGACGACGCATCGACAACCTGCCGGCCGACCAGATGCGCCGCGTGCGAGGCCGGCAGATCGGCGCGATCTTCCAGGATCCGCTGACCTCGCTCAATCCGCTGTACACGGTGGGCCGGCAACTGGTCGAGACCATCACGACGCACCTTGGCCTGAGCGCGAAGCAGGCCCGTGCCCGCGCGATCGAGCTGCTCGCGGCGACCGGCATTCCGGCGCCGGAAGCGCGCGTGGATCAATATCCGCATCAGTTCTCCGGCGGCATGCGGCAGCGCGTGGTGATCGCGCTCGCGCTCGCGGCCGATCCGAAACTCATCGTCGCCGATGAGCCGACGACGGCGCTGGACGTGTCGATCCAGGCGCAGATCATCGCCCTGCTCAAGCGCGTGTGCCGGGACCAGGGCGCGGCGGTCATGCTGGTCACGCACGACATGGGCGTGATTGCGGAGACCTGCGATCGCGTGGCGGTGATGTACGCCGGACGTGTCGCGGAGATCGGGCCGGTGCAGGAAGTGATTCATCGTCCCGGTCATCCGTACACCTCGGGATTGATGGGCTCCATCCCCGCCATGGACGAGGATCGCGAGCGGCTGGTGCAGATCGATGGCGCGATGCCGCGGCTCACCTCGATCCCGACGGGCTGCGCCTTCCATCCGCGATGCCCGCGGGCGTTCGATCGCTGCCATGAGCAGCGGCCCGAGTTGATGAAGGCGCCCGCGACCCAGGCGGCGTGCTGGTTGCATGCAGCGGACGTCGCCGTCGTGCAGGGAGGTGTCGCATGACGGTGTTGAACGAGACGATCCGAGCCGTGGATCCGGCGGGCGCGGCCGACGGTCGTGCGACGGTAGGGACGGGTGTCGCGCTCGTCGAGGTGCGGGATCTTGCGAAGACCTTCGACGTGTCGGCCCCGTGGCTCAATCGCGTGATCGAGCGCAAGTCGCGGCAGTTCGTGCATGCGGTGGACGGCGTCAGCTTCTCGATCGAGAAGGGGAAGACGCTCGCACTGGTCGGCGAATCCGGGTGCGGGAAGAGTACCGTGGCCCGGCTGCTGGTCGGCTTGTACGCGCCGACACACGGCGAAGTCCGTTTCGACGATGTCGACATCGCGACCACGTTGAAGGGGCCCGGCGCGTTGGCCTTGCGGCGCCGGATGCAGATGATCTTCCAGGATCCCTATGCGAGCCTGAATCCGCGCTGGAAGGTGCAGGACATCGTCGCCGAACCCCTGCGCGAACATGGCCTGGTGCGCGACGCTCAGGCGCTGAAGCAGCGGGTTGGCGAACTGCTGCAATCGGTGGGGCTGGCGCCTGCGGACGCGGAGAAGTTCCCGCACCAGTTCTCAGGCGGCCAGCGTCAGCGCATCTCGATTGCCCGTGCGCTGGCGACCGAGCCCGAATTCCTCGTCTGCGACGAGCCGACCTCGGCGCTCGACGTGTCGGTGCAGGCGCAGGTGCTGAACATCATGAAGGACCTGCAGCGCAAGCAGGGCCTGACCTACCTGTTCATCTCGCACAACCTCGCGGTGGTGCGGCACGTGGCCGACCAGGTCGGCGTGATGTACCTCGGCCGGCTGGTGGAGCAGGCGGACAAGCGCGCGCTGTTCGCGACGCCGCGGCATCCGTACACGCGGATGCTGCTCGACGCGATTCCGGACATCCACATGACGGGACGCTCGCGTACGCCCGTGCAGGGGGAGGTGCCCAATCCGCTGAATCCCCCGAGCGGGTGCAGCTTCCACCCACGGTGCCCGCATGCGAACGCGCGATGCAGCACAGAGCGTCCGCAGCTGTTGGCATTCCAGGGGATCCGCGTGGCATGCCATGCGGTCGAGGAAGGGCGGATCTGAGGTCCACTCCTCGTGGACCTGGCGGTCCTTGCAGGCCCGCCGCGTCAGTTCGCTGCGCTGGCAGCCGACGCCGGTGAGGAGGCCGTCGACGCCGAGGCCGGCGCCGGATGCTTCCCCTGCGGCAACTGCAACGGGCGCTTCTGACCGCAGGCGCTGACGGCAAGCGCAGCCGCGCACAACATCAGGGTCGTCATGGCCTTGGCGGCACGGCGGCGGGTCGGCGTGGAGGCAGCGCCTACACTTCGCGTCTTCACGTTCTTCATGGGCTCGCAGTCTAGTCCCTCGCGAGCCCGCTTCCGACTGCCCATGACGCCCACGCCACTGACCGATGCCGATTACGACGCCCGCACCGACGCCGTGCTGGCCAGCATTGAATCCGACGTCGACACGTGGCTCGACGACGACGTGGTCGATATCGACCAGCATCGCACCGGCGGCCTGCTCGAACTGGAATTCCCGGATCGCAGCAAGATCGTCGTGAACACGCAGCCGCCGCTGCACGAGCTGTGGCTCGCGTCGCGTCGCGGCGGTTATCACTTCAAGTTCGTCGACGGCCAGTGGGTCGATACCAAGGACGGCGTCGCCTTCTTCGCGCGACTGTCCGAAGAAGCGTCGCATCACGCGGGGAAGGCCCTGGCGTTCTCCGCGGTCTGACTGCTGCGTAGGCCGAGCGCGATCGACCCAACCGGGGGACCTTTTCTCCATGTCCCTCCTTCAACTGCCTCCCGGCAGTTGAATTCCTTCCTAATACTTCCGAAAAGGTCCCCCGGTCGGGTCGATCCGGGAGACCTGCGCATTCGGACGAAGGCGCAAGGGGCGTCTATCGTTTGAAGAGATCCAGGATGCTCTTCTTCTCTTCCTCGGAGCCCGAGGTTGGGACCTGTTCCTCGCTGCCGAGCGCCTTCACGCCGTTGTTGCCGGCAAACTCGTCGTAGTACCACTCGCCATTGAAGTTGACGACGCCTTCGGGCGGCTGGATCTCCTGCACCGGCGTGTTGCGCAGCGCGTACTGCATGAACTCGATCCACACCGGCAGCGCCAGTCCGCCGCCGGTCTCACGATCACCCAGCTTGCGCGGCTGGTCGTAGCCGATCCACACCACCGACACCAGCTCCGGCTGGAAGCCCGCGAACCAGGCGTCCATCGAGTCGTTGGTCGTGCCGGTCTTGCCGTAGATGTCAGGACGCTTCAGCGTTGCCTGCGTCCGGGCCGCCGTGCCGCTGCGAGCGACTTCCTGCAGCAGGCTGTCCATCAGGTAGGCGTTGCGCGGCTCGATGGCCCGTTGCGAGTCTTCGAACTGCTTGGGTTGCTGCTGGTACAGCACGCGACCGGCATGGTCGGTGATGCGCTGGACCAGCTGCGGCGCAATCCGGTAGCCGCCGTTGGCGAAGACCGAATACGCCTGCGCCATCTGCATGGGTGTCACCGAGCCGGCGCCCAGCGCCATCGTCAGGTAGGCCGGGTGCTTGTCCGCGTCGAAGCCGAAGCGCGTGATCCAGTCTTGCGCGTATTTCACGCCGACCGACTGCAGCACCCGGATCGACACCATGTTCTTGGACTTGGCCAGTGCGCGACGAAGCGGCATCGGACCGTCGAACTGACCGTCGTAGTTCTTGGGCTCCCAGGGCTGGCTGCCCGTGGTGGTCGCGTCGAAGAAGAGCGGTCCGTCGTTGACGATGGTCGCGCCGTTGAAGCCCTTCTCCAGTGCGGCCGAGTAGATGAACGGCTTGAAGCTGGAGCCCGGCTGCCGCCAAGCCTGCGTGACGTGGTTGAACTTGTTCTTGTTGTAGTCGAAGCCGCCGACGAGCGCGCGCACGCTGCCGTCCTTCGGACTGAGCGCCACCATCGCGCCTTCGACCTCCGGGAGCTGGGTGATCGTCCACTCGTCCTTGTTGTTCCGGGTCAGCTTGATCACGCGGATCACCGCGCCGCGGCGGATACGTGTCTTCGGGTTGCCCTTGTCGGACAGTCCCGAGGTGGCGGGTTTCAGGCCCTCGCCGGTGATGGTCACCGATTCGCCGCTCTGCAACGCCGCCACGACCTGCTTCGGGCTGGACTCCAGCACGACGGCAGCCAGTAGCTCGTCGTTGGCGGGGTGGTCCGACAACGCCTCGGCGACACGGGTGTCGAGTTCCTTCGGATCGGCCGGAAGGTCCACGTAGGCCTCGGGGCCCCGGTACACCTGGCGGCGCTCGTAATCCATGATGCCGCGGCGCAACGCACGGTAGGCGCGTTCCTGTTCGTCGGCGTGCAGCGTCAGGTAGACATTCAGGCCGCGGGTGTAGGCCTCGTCGCCGTACTGGCTGAAGATCAGCTGGCGGGCGAGCTCGGCGACATATTCGGCATGGCTGGCGGCTTCCTGCGGCGGCCGGATCCTCAGTTTCTCGGCCTTGGCCTGGGCGTGCTGCTCGGGCGTGATGAAGCCCATTTCCAGCATCCGGTCGATGATGTATTGCTGACGCAACACTGCGCGGCGCGGATTGTTGATGGGGTTGTAAGCAGATGGTGCTTTCGGCAACCCGGCCAGCATCGCGGCTTCCGCCACCGACAAGTCCTTCAACGGCTTGCCGAAGTAGACCTCGCTGGCCGCCGCGAAGCCGTAGGCGCGGTGCCCCAGGAAGATCTGGTTCATGTAGATCTCGAGGATCTTCTCCTTGGGCAGCGCGCTCTCGATCTTCAGCGCCAGCAGGATCTCGTAGATCTTGCGGGTGAAAGTCTTCTCGGTGGAGAGGTAGAAGTTCCGCGCCACCTGCATGGTGATGGTCGAGGCGCCCTGGCTCTTGGATTCGCTGACGTTGGCCAGGCCGGCCCGGATCACGCCCAGGTAGTCCACGCCGCCGTGCTGATAGAAGCGCGCGTCCTCGATGGCCAGGATGGCGTCCTGCATGAGCTTGGGGATCTCGCGGATGTCGGAGTAGCTGCGGCGCTCTTCCCCGTACTCGGCGAGCAGCTGGCCTTCGCTGGACATGACCCGCAAGGGCAGCTTCGGCCGGTAATCGGTCAGGCCGCTGATGTCGGGCAGTTGGGGATAGGCGATCGCCAGCGCCATGCCGACCAGGAGCACCACAGCGCCGATGCCCGCCAGCACCAGCCCGAAGAACCAGCCGAGCAGCCGCACGAACCAGTGCCGGCGTGGCCTGCCGTCACCCTTGGGCTTCTTCTTGCGAGAGGAGTCGCTCTTGTCTTTCCTGGAAGCGCTGCCCTGGCCCGGATCGGACGGGGCGTCGAAGGAGGGTTCGTTGTCGGGGGAATTCTTCGAGGGCATGGGCCGGAGTGTGCAATCTTGCGTGCCTGGCCGCGCCCTATCAGGGCCTGTACGGGTGACGATGCGGGCCGCGAGCGACGATTATAGGAACGGCCCCTCGTGGGGCTCCGCCAGTCCGATCCGCGGCCCCTTGACTGTTACAAGTGCTTTGGAACTTTCGCGGACACTGCGCGGCTTGCCTTTTCTTCCACACCCGGGACACCCCTCTTGAAGGTGTTCCGGCGGGGGATTCGGCAAAGTGGAAAACAGCGCAAAACCGTTCGAAACGAGGAGTAAAAGGGCCATTTTTCGGCGCTTTACCACCCGTCCGTGGCGTGTATGTTACGCAACGCTGCGTTACTTGCTGTGACCGCTTTGCCTTGGGGCGACAAAGGCTTTGCTGATAGCATTCAAGTAACTTATTAACAAACCGGCGCATGAGCGGCGCGTTGGGGGAACGCATCATGGGGCTGTTGGACCTACTGCGCGGACGTGCGCATCCACCCATGATTGGCCTGGACATCTCGTCGTCCAGCGTCAAGCTTGTGGAATTGAGTCAAAACTCGAATGGCGAATACGTTCTTGAGCGTTTCGCCACCGAGCCATTCGAAAAAGGCTGGATTACCGACGGCCAGATCGAGAAATTCGACGAGGTCGCGGACGCCGTCCGCCGGGTGGTCACGCGCAGTGGCAGCCGGACCCGACAGGCATCGCTGGCGATGCCTCAGAGTTCGGTGATCACCAAGAAGATCATGCTGCCAGCCGGCCTCCGCGAGGAGGAGCTCGAGCTGCAGGTCGAGGCGGAAGCCAATCAGTACATCCCGTTCTCGCTGGACGAGGTCTCGCTGGACTTCTGCGTGATCGGACCCAGCCCGACCTCGGTCGGCGATGTCGAAGTGCTGATCGCAGCGTCCCGCAAGGACCGCGTGCAGGACCGACAGGCGCTGGCCGAAGCGGCCGGGCTGCGGCCTGTGGTGCTGGACATCGAATCCCACGCTTCGCGGATGGCCGTCGGCCGTCTGGTGGAGACGCTGCCGAACGAGGGCAAGGATGCGCTGGTCGCGCTGTTCGAGATCGGCGCCGACACCACCTCGCTGAAGGTGCTGCGCGACGACGAGATGCTCTACGACCGCGATCAGGCCTTCGGCGGCTCGCAGTTGACCCAGCTGATCTCGCGCCAGTACGGCTTCTCGTTCGAGGAGGCGGAGTTGAAGAAACTCAGCGGCGAACTGCCGGACGACTACGACACGCAGGTGCTGAACCCCTTCGTCGACTCGCTGTCGCAGGAGATCGGCCGGGCCCTCCAGTACTTCTTCACCAGCACGCCGCATCACAAGGTCCATTACGTGATGCTCGCCGGCGGCACGGCCACGTTGCCGGGCCTCAAGGAGCGGGTGACGGAGCTGACAGGCTTCGCCTGCATGGTGGTCAATCCATTCGAGAACATGGTCCTCGGTTCTGCGGTGCGCGAATCCAAGCTGCGCCGTGAAGCGCCGGCCTATCTGACGGCCTGCGGCCTCGCCATGCGGAGGTTCTTTCAGTGATTCTGATCAACCTGCTCCCGCACCGCGAGGAGAAGCGCAAGCGCCGCAAGGCCGCGTTCTTCGTCGGGCTGGGAATGTCCTTCGTCGTCGGCCTGCTGATCGCGGCCTTCATCTATCTACTGCTGCAGCAGTTGACCGCCGCCCAAGCCGCGCGCAATGACTTCCTGAAGGCCGAGATCACCAAGCTCGACATCCAGATCAAGGACATTGCAACGCTGCGCGCGGAGATCGACGCACTGCGTTCCCGCCAACGGGCGGTGGAGAACCTGCAGAGCGACCGCAACACGCCGGTGCACCTGCTCAACGAACTGGCGAAGTTCACGCCGGAGGGCGTGTTCCTCCAGTCGATGCGCCAGACCGGCAAGGTCGTCGTGATTGCGGGCGTGGCGGCTTCCAATGAGCGTGTGTCCGAGATGCTGCGCAACCTGAGTCGCGCCGAATGGGTCGAAGCGCCTGATCTCGTCGAGATCAAGGTGGCCGCCGTGAACCCGCGTGATCCGCGTCGGCTGTTCGATTTCGCCATCAAGGTCGGGATCAAGAGCGTGGCGCCGGACCCTGCGGCCGGTGCTGCGAGCGGCCCCGGTGCCGCGCCGAACGCTCCGGCGAAGAAGGTGTGAGGACCCCATGGCATCGTTGAAAAACCTGGATCTCAACGCCTGGTTCGCGGACTTCTCCGGGCAGTTCCAGAACCTGAACATGAAGGAGCCGGGCCAATGGCCGCCGGCGCCGCGATATGTGAGCTTCTTCCTGGCGGTGCTGTTCACCGTGGGGGCGGGCTGGTTCGCCGTCCTGTCGGACGAGCAATCGGCCCTCGACGCGGAAGTCCAGAAGGAACCGCAGTTGAAGGAAGACTTCAACAACAAGCTGACGCAGGCCGTGAACCTGCCGGAGCTCCGCAAGCAGAAGAGCCAGGTGGAGGAATACGTCCTTCAGCTGGAAAAGCAGCTGCCGGGCAAGGCGGAAATGGACGCACTGCTGTCGGACATCAACCAGGCCGGTTTGGGTCGCGGTCTGCAGTTCGAACTGTTCCGTCCGTCCGGCATTGTCATGCGCGACTATTACGCCGAGCAGCCGATCGCGATCCGGGTGACGGGCCGCTATCACGACATCGGTGCCTTCACGGCGGATGTGTCGAACCTGTCGCGGATCGTGACGCTGCATGACCTGAACATCAATGCACCCGGTGGGCAAAGTGGCTCTGCGGGCACACCGCCTCGTACCGACACCAATGCGACGCTGTCGATGGATGCCACCGCGCGGACCTATCGCTACCTGGACCCCAACGAGGTCGAGGAACAGAAAAAGGCCGCAGCGGCTGCGGAGAAGAAGAAATGACGCGCTTCCTTCGCCCCCGTATGGTGTCGCCCGACGCGGCGATGCCGGATCGAGCGCCCGGTCGCGCGCTCGGATGGGTCGGTCTTGCCGTCGTCGGTGCGTTGCTGGCGGGCTGCACGTCCAGCACCGACGAACTGCAACAGTGGATGGACGAGCAGCGCGCGCAGGCGCGCCCGACCGTCAAGCCGCTGACGCCGCCTAAGACCTTCCAGCCCCAGCCGTACGAGGCGCAGGCGGTCGTCGACCCGTTCAGCACGCAGAAGCTGACGGTGGCGCTGCGGCGCGAGGCGGCTCAGCCCAGTTCGCTACTGGCCGCCGAGATGAAACGGCGTCGCGAACCGCTCGAAGCCTTCCCGCTGGACACGATGGCCATGGTCGGCAGCGTGTCGAGGGATGGCCGTCCGTATGCGTTGCTGCGGGTGGACAGCCTGCTGTACCAGGCGCGGGTCGGTGACTACATGGGCCAGAACTTCGGCCGCATCACCAAGATCAGCGAAACCGAAATCACGTTGCGAGAAGTCGTCCAGGACGCTGCGGGCGAATGGATTGAACGCACCAGTACTCTCCAGCTTCAGGAGCAGGGACGATGAAGAACACTGTTGTGGAGAACGCTTCGATGAGCGTCCGTACGAGGGAACGACAAGGGCGCGCCATTCGCTGGCAGGCCCTGGCCTGCGCGGTGGGTCTGGCGGTGCTCCTGCCCGTCCAGGCCTGGGCGCAGAACATGATCAAGTCGATCAGCGCGACGCAGCAATCGGGCTCGGACATCGTCCGGATCGAGTTGGCGCAACCGCTGACCGAGGTGCCGCGCGGCTTCGCCGTGCAGGTGCCGCCGCGCATCGCTCTGGACCTGCCCGGTGTGTCCAATGGCCTGGGCCGCAACGCCGTCGAAATCAATTCCGGCAACATGCGTTCGGCCAACGTCGCGCAGGCCGGCGATCGCTCCCGCGTGGTGTTGAACCTGCGCCAGGCGAGCACTTTCCGTGCGCAGCTGCAGGACAACTCGCTGCTGATCTACCTGGATAACGCGTCGAGTCCCGCCCAACCCGCCGCTGCAGCCGGGACGGCGGCCTCTCCGGAGCCGCTGCACTTCGCCCCGAGCCAGAATGCCGCCGCTCAAGGGCTTCAGGACATCGACTTCCGCCGCGGCAACGATGGTGCGGGTCGCGTGGTCGTGAACCTGCCGAGCAGCCAGGTCGGCGTCGACATCCAGCAGCAAGGTCAGGCGCTGGTCGTGGAGTTCCTGCGCAGCACGCTGCCGGAGCGCCTGCGCCGCAAGCTGGATGTGACGGACTTCGGCACACCGGTGCAGTCGATCACCGCCACGCAGCAGGGCGACCGCGTGCGCCTGGTCGTGACGCCGAAGGGCGTCTGGGAGCACAGCGCCTACCAGAGCGACAACCAGTTCGTCCTGGAAGTTCGCCCGCAGAAGGTCGATCCGAACAAGCTGACGCAGGGCCCCGGTTATGCCGGTGACAAGCTGAGCCTGAACTTCCAGAACATCGACGTGCGCGCGCTGTTGCAGGTCATCGCCGACTTCACCAACTTCAACGTGGTGACGAGCGATACCGTCACGGGCAACGTGACGCTGCGCCTGAAGGACGTTCCATGGGATCAGGCGCTGGACATCATCCTGCAGGCCAAGGGCCTGGGCCTGCGCAAGTCCGGCAATGTGCTGTGGATCGCGCCGAAGGAAGAGCTGGCCAGCAAGGAAAAGGCTGAACTGGAAGCCAAGCAGGCGGTTGCTCAGCTGGAACCGCTGCGCACGCAGTCTTTCCAGATGAATTACACGAAGGCTGAAGAAGTTGCCAAGGGGTTGACCGGCCAGAACAATCAGGGTGGTGGCACCGCCCAGGCGTCGCGCATCTTGTCGCCACGCGGCAGCGTGATCTGGGAGACCCGCACGAACCAGCTGTTCGTCAGCGATATCCCGTCCAAGCTGGAAGAGATCCAGGCGCTGATCGCGAAGATCGACGTGCCGGTGCGTCAGGTGCTGATCGAGGCTCGCATCGTCGAGGCCGACGACAAGTTCGGACGCGCGCTGGGTGTGAAGCTGGGCGCCAGCGACCTGCGTGGTCGTCAGGGTGGCATCCCTGGCTACAACGTCGGCGGCAGCAACTATGTGACTGTCGGCGGCAACTACTCGGCGATCGGCGCCCAGACGAACCAAGGCGCTGCCTACAGCTATGCGGACACGCAGTTCGTGAACCTGCCCGCGAACGTCACGGGCGATGGGTTCGGCGGTGCGACGGCCGCGAACTTCGCCCTCTCGCTGTTCAGCGCCACGGCAAACCGGTTCCTGAACCTGGAAATCTCCGCGCTGGAAGCGGATGGACGCGGCAAGATCGTGTCCAGCCCGCGCGTCGTGACCGCAGATCAGACCAAGGCGCTGATCGAGCAGGGCGAGGAAATCCCGTACCAGCAGTCGACCTCCAGCGGTGCCACATCGATCAGCTTCAAGAAGGCCGTGCTGAAGCTGGAAGTCACGCCGCAGATCACGCCGGAAGGCAATGTGATCCTGACGGTGGACGTCAACAAGGACAGCCGCGGCACGCTGACCCCGCAGGGCTACGCGATCAACAACAAGCACGTGCAGACGCTGGTGCTGGTCGAGAACGGCGGTACGGTGGTGATCGGCGGCATCTACACGCAGGAAGACCTCGAGAGCGAGAACAAGGTGCCGTATCTGGGCGACATTCCGCTGTTGGGCAACCTCTTCAAGAACAGGTCACGCAGCACCGCTAAAACGGAACTGTTGATCTTTATCACGCCGAAGGTGGTGAGCGACCGGGTGACGGCGACGACCGCGACGGTGCGTTGAGCCTGCTCCGAGCAGGGACGGACGAGTCACGAATCACGGGAGTGGCCGCGCGAAGGAACGCTCGGCCTGTTTGGAGTAGCAAGGCATGACAACATTTGCGACGTACGCGCGGGCCCTCAAGGCTGCCGTCCTGGGGGCCTTCGTGGCCGGTACGCTGGCCGCGTGCGGCGGCGGCGGCGGCAACGCCGGTGATCAGCTCAATGGCGGCAACGGCGGCACGGGCGGCGGCACCGGCACCGTGGCTGTGGCGGACGTGTCCGTCGTGCTGAGCAAGACGACGATGGCCAATGACGGCAGCGAAACGCTGACGTTGACGGCCACCGCGCTGGACGCGAACCGCGGCGGCATCACGAACGCGACCTTGCGTGTCGCCATCACCGACCCCAACAACTCCGTGTTCTCGTCGGCTTCGACGCTGACGACGGACAGCTCCGGCAAGGGCACGGCGACGATCTCGCTGGGTTCGGATCGCTCGCTGCGCACGGTGACGGTGAACGTGGCTGGTGGTTCCGTGACCAAGAGCGCCACGTTCAACGTGATCCAGACGACCACGCCGACGACCGAAGCGGCTGAGCTCGGGCTGTCGTTGGACAAGTACACGGCGTCGAATTCCGGCTCGGATACGATCGTGGCAACTGCAACGGCTGTGGATGCCAACCGCAATGTGTTGTCTGGCGTTCAGGTCGCCTTTGCGGTCAACAACGGCGCCACCGTTGCCGTGGTGAACGGCACCACCAATGCCGCCGGCCAGGCGGTCGCCAACGTGAAGATCGGTACCGACAAGTCGAATCGAATCGTGACCGTCACGGCGTCGAGCGGCACATTGACGAAGACTGCCAGCTTCCAGGTCAGTGGCGCCAAGCTGACCGCTTCGGCCGTGCCCTCCACACCCAATGCGGGGTCCACCGGCAACACGGTTCAATTCCGACTGTCGGACACCAACGACAACGCGATCAGTGGACAAGTCATTACCATCACCGCGCCGGGACAGACGGCTGTCACGGGCACGACGGACAACAGCGGTGCCTACACCTACACGTACACGGCGCCGACCGCACCGGGCGCGTACAACATCACCGCCGTCGGCGGCGGTGTGACCACGGTGACGTCGGTCATCGTGTCCTCCACAGGGAGCGTCATCCCGCCCGTGACCACGACGGCGGCATCGACCACGTTCTCCGCGAACCCGCAGGTCATTGCGGTCAACGCGACCGGCTCGACCACGAATCGCGTGGAGCTGAGGACCATTTTCCAGGCTGCGAACAACGCGCCGCTTCAGAACATCCGGGTGCGCTATGAGCCCTTCGGCGCGGCCTCGATCAGCGTCGGCGGCACGATCAGTTCCGGGACCTCGCTGGTTTACAGCGATGCGTCGGGCAACGCGACCTCCAGCTATTACCCGGGCACGACCGCCAGCGCCACGAATGGTCTGACCATCCGGGCGTGCTGGGATTACACCGACTTCGCCGTCGGCACCTGCCCGAACGCTTTGACAGCGACGATCACGGTCGTGTCGAGCCCGCTGGCCATCACCATCGGCACGGATGCGACGCTTCAGGAAGGCACGACCAAACTGACCTACATCAAGCGGTTCGTCGTGCTGGTGGTCGATGCCGCGGGCCGCCCCGCGGCCGGCGTGGACATCCAGCCGCTGGTCGACCTGAAGCGCTACTACAAGGGCTTCTACGCTGCTGGCGTTGATCAGTGGCTCCCGTACTACTACGTCAACAGCACCAGCAACCCCAGGGTCTCTGGAGTTGCCGCCTGCCTGAATGAGGATGATGACAACGACGGCAGCCTGGACGCAGGCGAAGACCGCAACGGGAATGGTGTGCTGGAACCGCGCAAGTCGGATGTCCAGATCTCCTATGAGGGCAGCTCGGCGAAGACCGATGCGTCAGGCCAGTTGGTCATCAAGATCGAGTACGCGAAGAGCCTCGCCACCTGGGTCGACTATGTCGTCACTGCTTCGGCGACCGGCGTGCTGAGCCCGCCCGCGACTTATCCTGGCCGACTGAGCGCCCTGGGGACGGACTTCTCGACCTTGACCTCGTCGCCGCCCTTCCAGAACAGCCCGTATGGTCGCGTGCAGCTGTCCACCGATACCGTCGGTTCCTACTGCACTGGCGCAAACTGATCATGCCGACGCCGCAGTGCCAGTGATCCTGAGCCTGGTCGGCATGCCGGGCGGTGGCAAGTCCACCGTCGGTCGCATGCTGGCCAGGCAACTGGACATCGCCTTCGTCGACACTGACGCCGAGATCGAAAAGGATCTCGGTGGCGAGACGATCAAGGACTACTTCGCCCGTGAGGGCGAAGCGTCGTTTCGGGAGCTCGAAACGCGAACTATCGCGCGCTTGCTCGACGAGGCTCAGGCCGGACGGGAACTCGTTCTCGCGACCGGTGGTGGCGCGGTGCTGCGCGAGATCAATCGCGACCGACTGAAGGCGTATTCGACAGTCGTGTACCTTCGCTCGTCGCCTGAAGAACTCTTCAGGCGCCTGCGTCACGACACTCAGCGTCCCTTGCTGCAAGTGGCCAATCCGCTGGCGAAACTGCGAGAGCTGTACGGGCAGCGCGATCCGCTCTATCGGCGCTGCGCGCATTTCGTGCTTGAGTCGAGCCGTCCCTCGGTGCATGGCCTGGCGAACATGATCCTGATGCAGCTCGAGCTCGCCGGGTTGATCGATCCGGCAAGGGTCGCGGCCACCGTGGGGGCCAGCGAGGCCCCGTACACTTCCAGGAATGACCGCACCGGCTCCTGACTCCGCGTCCACCGTCGCCATCGATCTCGGCGATCGTCGCTACGACATCCTCATCGGCTCCGGCCTCTTCGACACCTCGTCGTCCTGGTCAGGACTGCCGCGTGCTTCTGCGGCACTGATCGTCACCAACGACGTCGTCGCGCCGATCTATCTGGATCGACTGAAGCATCAACTGGCGCCTCATTACGGACGGATCGAGGCCGTGGTCCTGCCGGACGGCGAGCAGCACAAGAGCTGGGAGTCCCTCGATGTCGTCATCGACCATCTCCTCGCCGGTGCGGCCGATCGCAAGACCGTGCTGTTCGCGCTGGGCGGCGGTGTGATCGGCGACCTCACCGGTTTCGCCGCCGCGATCTACATGCGCGGCGTGCCGTTCGTCCAGGTGCCGACGACCTTGCTGGCGCAGGTCGATTCGTCGGTCGGCGGCAAGACGGCCATCAACCATCCGCGCGGCAAGAACATGGTCGGCGCGTTCTATCAGCCGGTCCGCGTCGTCGCCGATCTCGACACGCTCGATACCTTGCCCGAGCGCGAACTCTCCGCGGGGCTCGCCGAGATCATCAAGTACGGACCGATCGCCGATGCGGCCTTCCTCGAGTGGATCGAGGACAACCTCGATGCGCTGCTGGCTCGGGACAAGTCAGCGCTGGCGTATGCGGTGAAGCGCAGCTGCGAGATCAAGGCCTGGGTCGTCGGGCAGGACGAGCGCGAAGCGGGCCTGCGCGCCATCCTGAACTTCGGACACACCTTCGGCCACGCGATCGAGACCGGTCTCGGCTACGGCGCCTGGCTGCACGGCGAAGGCGTGGGTTGCGGCATGGTGCTGGCTTCCGACCTGTCGGTGCGGCTCGGATTGATGCCGGCGTCTTTCGTCGACCGGATGGCGCGGCTGATCGAGCGGGCGCGCCTTCCAGTCAAAGCGCCGGCGATGCCGATCGAGCGATGGCTGGACCTCATGAGGGTCGACAAGAAGAACGAAGGCGGCGAGATCCGGTTCGTCGTCATCGAAGGCCTCGGCAGGGCCGGCATGCGGGGAGCGCATGATGCGCTGGTGGCCGAGGTGATCGCCGCTCACACTGAGTCCGGATCCCGCTGAAAGCCTGAGACGACCATGATGCTGCTGCGCGCGCCCTTTGCCTCCGACCCCGCGCGCAGTCGCGGTCGACGGCATGCCGAGGCGTCGGCGCCGACGCGCAGCGAGTACCAGCGTGACCGCGACAGGATCGTCCACAGCACGGCCTTCCGCCGGCTGGTCTACAAGACGCAGGTCTTCCTCAACCATGAGGGCGACCTCTTCCGCACACGGCTGACGCATTCGCTGGAGGTGGCGCAACTGGGGCGTTCCATCGCGCGCAGCCTGTCACTGGACGAGGACCTCGTCGAGACGATCGCGCTGGCCCACGATCTGGGGCACACGCCATTCGGCCACGCGGGTCAGGATGTGCTGAACGATTGCATGAAGGCGCATGGGGGGTTCGAACACAACCTGCAGTCCTTGCGTGTGGTCGACAAGCTGGAACAGCGCTATCCGGCCTTCGACGGGCTCAATCTCAGTTTCGAGAGCCGCGAAGGCATCCTGAAGCATTGCAGCAAGCACGATGCACAGCGCATCGAGGACCGTGAACCCGGGGGCGTCGCGGCGCGCTTCCTTCGCGGCGGGCAACCGAGCCTGGAGGCGCAGCTTTGCAACCTGGCCGACGAGGTGGCCTACAACGCGCACGATGTGGACGACGGGGTGCGGTCGGGCCTCGTCACCTTGGAGCAACTGGAACAGGTGCCGCTCGTCCATCGTTACCTGCGCGAGACGCTGAACGCGTATCCGGGTCTGACCGGCAAGCGGCTGCTCGCGGAGACCATCCGCCGGATGCTGTCGCAGCAGGTCTACGACATCATCGACGCCACGCGCGCCGCCATCGAGGTCGCCGCGCCCGTCGACGCTCAGGACGCGCGCATGAAGGGGCCGCTGGTGCGCTTCAGCCCCGGGATGCGTCTGGCGAGCACAGAGCTGAAGCGCTTTCTCTTTGCCAACCTCTATCGTCATCCGGTCGTCCAGCAGCAGCGCGACCGGGCCGAGCAGGTGTTGCGAGAATTGTTCCAGCTCTACCTCACCGATCCCGGGCATCTCCCGCCGGACTTTGCGGATGGCGAAGACCATGCGCGAGCCTGCGCCGACTACATCGCCGGCATGACCGACCGGTTCGCGCTCAAGGAGCACGAGCGGCTCACCGGGAAGAAGCTGATCGCATAATTGGGGACAGACTACTGTTCCCTGCCATGGCCCGACTTCCCCGGCTGGCGCTCGCCGGCCATCTGCACCACCTGATCCACCGCGGGCACAACCTGCAGCCCATCGTGGTCGACGACGACGATCGCCGGGCGCTGCTCGCCGCGCTGCAGGACAGCGCCGCCACTCACAAGGTTGCGATCCACGCGTACGTCGTGATGCCCAACCATCTGCATCTGCTGGCCACGCCTGCAGCCGATGAAGGTCTGAGTCGCATGATGCAAGCGCTGGGGCGTCGCTACGTGAGCGCCTTCAATCTGCGCCACGGCCGGGTCGGTACCTTGTGGGAAGGCCGTTTTCGGGCCGCGCCGCTGGAGGCGGAGAGTCATCTGCTCACCGTCATGCGCAGCATCGAGCTGAACCCCCAGCGTGCGGGCCTCAGCGCCGAGCCCGGCGACTTCGCGTGGTCGTCGGCGGCGCACCATCTCGGACGCCGACGCGACCCGCTGATCAGCGATCCGCCTGGATTCTGGGCACTCGGCAATACGCCGTTCGAGCGCGAACTCGCCTGGCGTCGCTGGCTGGAGGAGGGGGAGTCGGAAGTGGACCGTGCGCGCCTCATCGACGCGGCGCTCAAGGGGTGGCCGCTGGGATCGGCACGTTTCCTGCAATTGCTTGGCGAGGTCAGCCCGCGGCCAATGAGCCCGCGTCCGCGTGGGCGTCCTCGCAAGAACAAGGCCTCGGCAGCAGAGTGATCGAGTCTGTCCCCAATTAATCGATACCTGCAGGCAACGTTCGCTCTAATTCGAGACTGACCCCATTTAGTTGTGCTTGTGCCGCTGCGGCACGCGTCTTAACCTGCGCGGGTTTCGTTATCCGAGAGTCCAGGAGGCCACCGATGTCGGCAGCTCAAGATCCGCGCCCCGCGCAAGCATCGTCCCCCGTCGAGAACCCGGCCGCCATGCCGGTGAGCGGCCCGTCCACGAACGAGATCCGCGAGCTCGCCGCCCACGGCCTGTACGACGGCGCCAATGAAAAGGACGCTTGCGGCCTCGGCTTCGTGGCGCACATCAAGGGTCAGAAGGCGCATCACATCGTCCAGCAGGGTCTGAAGATCCTGGAGAACCTGGATCACCGCGGCGCGGTCGGTGCCGACAAGTTGATGGGTGATGGCGCCGGCATCCTGATCCAGATCCCGGACGAGTTCTATCGCGCGGAGATGGCGAAGCAGGGCGTCACGCTGCCCCCGCCCGGCGAGTACGGCGTCGGCATGATCTTCCTGCCGAAGGAACACGCGTCGCGCCTGGCCTGCGAGCAGGAACTGGCCCGCGCGATCAAGGCCGAAGGTCAGGTGCTGATCGGCTGGCGCGACGTGCCGGTGGACCGCGACATGCCGATGTCGCCGACCGTGCGCGAGAAGGAACCGATCATCCGGCAGATCTTCATCGGCCGTGGTCCGGACATCATCGTCCCCGACGCGCTCGAGCGGAAGCTGTACGTGATCCGCAAGACGGCCTCCAGCGCGATCCAGGCGCTCAAGCTGACGCACAGCCGCGAGTACTACGTGCCGTCGATGAGCTGCCGCACCGTCATCTACAAGGGACTGCTGCTGGCCGACCAGGTCGGCAAGTACTACAAGGACCTGGCGGATCCGCGTGTCGTCAGCGCGATTGCGCTGGTGCACCAGCGCTTCTCGACCAACACCTTCCCGGAATGGCCGCTGGCCCACCCGTACCGCATGGTCGCCCACAACGGCGAGATCAACACCGTCAAGGGCAACTTCAACTGGATGCGGGCGCGCGAGGGCGTCATGAAGTCTCCCGTGCTGGGCGATGACCTGAAGAAGCTGTATCCGATCAGCTTCGAGCATCAGTCCGACACGGCCACTTTCGACAACGCGATCGAGCTGCTGACGATGTCGGGCTATCCGCTCGCGCACGCCGCGATGATGATGATTCCCGAGGCGTGGGAGCAGCACGAATGGATGGATGAACGCCGCCGAGCGTTCTACGAGTATCACGCCGCGATGATGGAGCCGTGGGACGGCCCGGCGGCGATGGTCTTCACCGACGGCCGCCAGGTGTGCGCCGCGCTGGACCGCAACGGTCTGCGTCCGGCGCGCTACTGGGTCACCGACGATGACCTCGTCGTGCTGGCGTCGGAATCCGGCGTGCTGCCGATCCCCGAATCCCGCGTCGTCAAGAAGTGGCGCCTGCAGCCGGGCAAGATGTTCCTCATCGACCTCGAGCAGGGTCGCATCATCGATGACGAGGAACTGAAGACCCAGTACGCGAACGCGCGCCCCTATCGCCAGTGGATCGAGAACGTCCGCGTCAAGCTCGACGAGATTCCCGCGCCGGAAGTCACCGCGCCCGTGTTCCCGGCTTCGCTGCTGGACCGCCAGCAGGCCTTCGGCTTCACCCAGGAGGACATCAAGTTCCTGCTCGCGCCGATGGCCGCGAATGGCGAGGAAGGCATCGGCTCGATGGGCAATGACAGTCCGCTGGCCGTGCTGTCCGACAAGAACAAGCCGCTCTACAACTACTTCAAGCAGCTGTTCGCGCAGGTGACCAACCCGCCGATCGATCCGATCCGCGAGGCGATCGTGATGTCGCTGAACAGCTTCATCGGACCCAAGCCCAACCTGCTCGACATCAACGCGGTGAATCCGCCGATGCGGCTGGAAGTGACGCAGCCCGTGCTCGACTTCGAGTCGATGGCCCGCCTGCGCGCGATCGAGCATCACACCAACGGCAAGTTCAAGCCGTACGAGCTCGACATCACCTATCCGCTGGACTGGGGTCGTGAAGGGGTGGAGGCGCAACTCGCCTCGCTGTGCGCCGAGACGGTCGACGCCATCAAGGGCGGCCACAACATCCTGATCATCACGGACCGCCATCTGAGCGCGAACCGCGTGGCGATTCCGGCGCTGCTGGCGCTGTCGGCCGTCCACCACCACCTGGTGCGCGAGGGGCTGCGTACGACGGCCGGCCTCGTCGTCGAGACCGGCACCGCGCGCGAGGTCCACCACTTCGCCGTGCTCGCCGGCTTCGGCGCCGAAGCAGTCCATCCTTATCTGGCGCTGGAGACGCTGCAGGCGATGACGTCGGAACTTCCGGCTTCGCTGTCGGCCGACAAGGCGGTCTACAACTACATCAAGGCGGTGGGCAAGGGGCTGTCGAAGATCATGTCCAAGATGGGCATCTCGACCTACATGTCCTACTGCGGCGCGCAGATCTTCGAGGCCATCGGCCTGAAGGCCGACCTCGTCGCCAAGTACTTCCGCGGCACGCCGACGCAGGTCGGCGGCATCGGGGTGTTCGAGGTCGCGGAAGAGGCCCTGCGCCTGCACCGCGCCGCCTTCGGCGACGATCCGGTGCTGGAGCACATGCTCGACGCCGGCGGCGAATACGCCTGGCGCGCCCGCGGCGAGGAGCACATGTGGAGCCCGGACGCGATCGCCAAGCTGCAGCACAGCACGCGCTCGGGCAAGTTCGACACGTACAAGGAATACGCCCAGCTGATCAACGATCAGAGCAAGCGTCACATGACGCTGCGCGGCCTGTTCGAGTTCAAGTTCGATCCGAGCCAGGCGATCCCGCTGGAGGAGGTCGAATCGGCCGCCGACATCGTCAAGCGCTTCGCGACCGGCGCGATGTCGCTCGGCTCGATCTCCACCGAGGCGCACGCGACGCTGGCCGTCGCGATGAACCGCATCGGCGGCAAGAGCAACACCGGCGAAGGCGGCGAGGATCCGGCGCGTTACCGCAACGAGCTCAAGGGCATCAAGATCACGGCCGGCACGAAGATGTCGGACGTCGTCGGCAGCAAGGTGGTCGAAGTCGACTACGAGCTCAAGGACGGCGACTCGATGCGCTCGCGCATCAAGCAGGTCGCGTCGGGGCGCTTCGGCGTCACAACCGAATACCTGGTCAGCGCCGACCAGATCCAGATCAAGATGGCGCAGGGCGCCAAGCCCGGCGAGGGCGGCCAGTTGCCCGGCGGCAAGGTCACCGACTACATCGGGTTCCTGCGTCATTCGGTGCCGGGCGTGGGTCTGATCTCGCCGCCGCCGCACCACGACATCTACTCGATCGAGGACCTGGCGCAACTGATCCACGACCTGAAGAACGTCAACCCGCGCGCCGATGTTTCGGTGAAGCTGGTGTCCGAAGTCGGCGTCGGCACGATCGCGACCGGCGTGGCGAAGGCCAAGGCCGATCACATCGTGATCGCGGGGCATGACGGCGGCACTGGCGCCTCGCCGTGGAGCTCGATCAAGCACTGTGGCACGCCGTGGGAACTGGGTCTGGCGGAAGCGCAGCAGACGCTGGTCCTGAACCGCTTGCGCGGCCGCGTGCGCGTGCAGGCCGACGGCCAGATGAAGACCGGTCGCGACGTCGTCATCGGCGCGCTGCTGGGCGCGGACGAGTTCGGCTTTGCGACGGCCCCGCTGGTCGTCGAGGGCTGCATCATGATGCGCAAGTGCCACCTGAACACCTGCCCGGTCGGTGTGGCGACGCAGGATCCGTTGCTCCGCAAGAAGTTCAGCGGTAAGCCCGAGCACGTGGTGAACTACTTCTTCTTCGTTGCGGAAGAAGCGCGTCAGATCATGGCGCAGCTGGGCATCCGCAAGTTCGACGACCTGATCGGTCGGGCCGACCTGCTCGACACGAAGAAGGGCATCAGTCACTGGAAGGCCAAGGGCCTGGACTTCACCCGCGTCTTCCACCGTCCGGAACTGGCGGCCGACGTGGCCCGCCTGCACAACGACCAGCAGGACCACGGCCTGGATCGCGCGCTGGACGTCAAGCTGATCGAGAAGTGCCTGCCCGCGTTCGAGAAGGGTGAGAAGGTGCGCTTCATGCAGGAAGTGACCAATGTGCGCCGCACCGTGGGCGCGATGCTGTCGGGCGAGTTGATCCGTCGCCGTCCTGAAGGCCTGGACGACCAGACCATCTTCATCCAGATGGAAGGCACGGGCGGACAGAGCTTCGGTGCCTTCCTGGCGCCGGGCATCACCTTCTATCTGATCGGCGACGCCAACGACTACACCGGCAAGGGCTTGTCCGGCGGTCGCATCGTCGTGCGTCCGTCGATCGACTTCCGGGGAGATGCGACGAAGAACATCATCGTCGGCAACACCGTGCTGTACGGCGCGACCAAGGGCGAGGCCTTCTTCCGCGGCGTCGCCGGCGAGCGCTTCGCGGTGAGACTGTCCGGCGCGACGGCAGTGGTCGAAGGGACCGGCGACCACGGCTGCGAATACATGACCGGCGGTACCGCGGTTGTGCTGGGCAGGACGGGTCGCAACTTCGCTGCCGGCATGAGCGGCGGGGTCGCGTACGTCTTCGACGAGGACGGTCAATTCGCCAAGCGTTGCAACACCAGCATGGTGTCGCTGGACAAGCTGCTGCCCGCGCACGAGCAGGAAGCGACGATGGACAAGGCGCTGTGGCACAAGCTGGGCGACGGCGAGGCCCGCACCGACGAGGCGCTGCTCAAGAAGCTGATCGAGGACCACCACCGCTGGACCGGCAGCCAACGCGCGCGGGACATCCTGGACCACTGGGCCGAATCGCGCGCCAAGTTCGTCAAGGTGTTCCCGAACGAGTACCGCCGCGCCCTGGGCGAGATGGGGGCGGCCAAGGAAACCGCCGCCACGATCGCCCAGGCCAAGGCCCCCGCCGCCAAGGCCAAGGCCTGACCGTCACCGCATCGAAGATTCAGGAATTCAGGAGCGAGCCGCCATGGGAAAAGTCACCGGCTTCATGGAGTACGAACGTCTGGAAGAGGGCTACGAGCCCGTCGAGGCGCGTCTCAAGAACTACAAGGAATTCGTCATCGGCCTCAACGTCGAGCAGGCGAAACAGCAGGGCGCGCGTTGCATGGACTGCGGCACGCCGTTCTGCAACAGCGGGTGCCCGGTCAACAACATCATTCCGGACTTCAACGACCTCGTGTACCGGGGCGGGGACACGGATTGGAAGAGCGCCATCGCGGTGCTGCACTCGACCAACAACTTCCCCGAGTTCACCGGGCGCATCTGCCCCGCGCCCTGCGAGGCCGCCTGCACTTTGAACGTCAATGACGACGCGGTCGGCATCAAGTCGATCGAGCACGCGATCATCGACCGCGCCTGGGCCGAAGGCTGGGTGCCGCCGCGCCCGGCGAAGGTGAGGACCGGCAAGACCGTGGCCATCGTGGGCTCAGGCCCGGCGGGTCTGGCGGCTGCGCAGCAGCTGGCGCGCGTGGGGCACAGCGTCACGGTGTTCGAGAAGAACGATCGTGTCGGCGGTCTGCTGCGTTACGGCATTCCCGACTTCAAGATGGAAAAGAGCCACATCGACCGCCGCGTCCAGCAGATGGAAGCGGAAGGCGTGGTCTTCCGCACCGGCGTGATGGTGGCGCATCTGCCCGAAGGCTCGAAGGTCACGAACTGGGCCAAGGACGTGGTGACGGCGGACGAGCTGATGCAGCAGTTCGACGCCGTGCTGCTGGCCGGCGGCGCCGAGCAGTCGCGCGACCTGCCGGTGCCGGGGCGCGATCTGGCGGGCGTGCATTTCGCGATGGAGTTCCTGCCGCAGCAGAACAAGGTCAACGCCGGCGACAAGCTCAAGGGCCAGCTGCGCGCCGACGGCAAGCACGTCGTCGTGATCGGCGGCGGCGACACCGGCAGCGATTGCGTCGGCACCAGCAACCGCCATGGCGCCAAGAGCGTGACCCAGTTCGAGCTGATGCCGCAGCCGCCCGAACTCGAAGACCGTCCGATGACCTGGCCCTACTGGCCGATCAAGCTGCGCACCTCGTCCAGCCACGAGGAGGGCTGCGAGCGCGAGTTCGCGATCGCCACCAAGGAGTTCCTGGGCGAGAAGGGTAAGGTCACCGGTGTGAAGACGGTGCGCGTTGAATGGGTCAACGGCAAGGTGGTCGAGGTCCCCGGCAGCGAGCAGATCCTGAAGGCGGATCTCGTGCTGCTGGCGATGGGATTCGTGAGCCCGGTGGCCGCGATCGTCGAGGCCTTCGGCGTCAGCAAGGATGCCCGCGGCAATGCCAAGGCGACGACGGACTTCACCGGCGGCTACAAGACCAATGCGGCCAAGGTGTTTGCCGCTGGCGACATGCGCCGCGGTCAGTCGCTGGTCGTGTGGGCCATTCGCGAAGGACGGCAGGCTGCGCGTTCCATCGATGAGTTCCTGATGGGGGACAGCGCGCTGCCTCGTTGAGACGAACCAGTGGCGCGCGAAGTATCCCGTGCGCTCTGTCCTCAAGCCCGCCGGTGAAAGCCGGCGGGCTTTTTGTTGACCTTCGTCATTGTTCGCCCATGAAAAAACCCGCCGTCTTGCGAGGGCGGGTCTTGTGATGAGCGCGCGGTGCCGGATCAGTTGCGGAGCGGGATCTCGCGCCAGTTGATCAATCGACCTGATCCTGTGGCGGCCATGCCAGTATCCGCCGTGCAGTCACTCACGCAGCACGGTTCCCCTCCAGCGCCGCAGTTGCCGCCGCCGTTGTCATCAATGCCGGGACGTCCCGCGATCACCAGCTTCACTGAGTCATTGCGATCCTTGATGAACCGGACGGCGTCAACCACGAAGGTGGCGTTGATTTTGCTCGTCACCCCAGTATTCAGATCGATGGTGAGCACCCTGCTGGAGCCGCCGGCGCTGCAAGCGTCAGTGGAGGATGGCCGCACGGCAGCAATTGCGACAAGATTATCGAGGGCGTCGGCCTCGCTGACGATCTGATAGCCGGCGCTTCCGGTGGCGGTGGGGACGTCGATCACATAGCCGACCTTGGTTGTCGGATCTACCGCCGCTGCTGTCGTGCTGATGTTCAGGAAATCGTGTCGGAGCGTGCTTTCGGTGAATGGAAGGGTGATGCCGGTGGGCAGGTCCGTTGCGATGGTCGGGCGAGCCTGGTAGCCGTCCATGATCGCGTAGACGCGGTTGGTGCGGGTCGCGGTGAGGTCATCCGTGCTGAGCAACTGACCCGTCCCGACGACGACCCAGCGACGATTGCCGTTGGAGTTGATCACCGGGGTCGGCGACGAGGTGACCGGCAATTCTCCGCCGGCCGCATTGGTGAGCTTGGCCAGCTTCACGGGCGCAGGGTAGGCGCCGGAGGTGGCCGTCAGATCCAGGCGCCAGAGGTTGCCGCGCAGGTCGCCTGCATAGATCGACTCCACCGTGGCGTCTGTGCGGTCGCGGTAATAGGTTTGCAGATGGGTCACGCCCGCGGGCGCCTGGGCGGTGCCGTCGTCTCCCGCGCCCAAAGCGATCTTCTGGATCAGCGCGCCGGTGGCTGCGTTCAGAATGTAGAAATAGCCCTTGCCGGTCGCATTGTTGTTGTATCCAGACCCGACGACGACGACCCAACCCCATTGGGCTGTCTTGGTGATAACGGGCGTTCCGAAAGTGAAGCCCAGATCGGCATCCTTGAACTCCCACATCACACGCTGCGCCGCCGCGGCTTCCGTGGTCACGTCGTTCACATCGGTCAGATTGAGCGCCCAGATGCTCTTCCCGCCTTTGCCCAGGCCACCGACGGCGATGCTGCGCCATTGGCCGGTCGTCGTGCTGCCGCCGGTGCGCGCGACGTCGACGTATGCCACCTGAGGACGGGCATCGATCAGATAGCGGTGTTCATAGTCCGGGTTGCCGGTGGCTGCAATCCCATCGACGCTTGGGGTGCTCCCAGGTCCGGTGATGGCGGGACTCGGGATGTAGGCGAAGATTTCGCTGCCGCCATCCGCGCGCGTGGTCGATCCGTTGATCACATGAACCAGCCCGCTGTTGGCGCCTGCGATCAGGATGTTCGGCTGCAAACTTCGTGCTGTCGCGAACGCGGAGTAGCCGGGGTTGGCGGCGTCGGCAAGCAAGCCTGCCGGCGGAGGTCCGAGTACCACGACCTGACTGTTGATGATGTCCCCGACGTAGCTGTTGCGGACGCGATAGGCGCGCGTGCTGGTCGGGCTCGGCGAATTGGCTTCGTTCTTCTTGTCGCCACGCACATAGGCAACAAAGTCCGCCCCGTCGCTGGCCGACGTGTAAGTCGGATTGATCGCCGTCTGCTGCGTAGACGTGAGGCTGTTGTAACGGAAGACGATGCCCGCGCCCGGCGTATTGCCGGAGGCCGGCGCAAAGGTGACGACGCGCCGACGTGTGTCCCAGCCGTTGCCGTCGGTGCCCAACTGGGTGGCCAATTTGTCGCTGAATTCCCATGCGAAGTTGTAGGCGATGGGATTGCCGAGCATATTGATCGAGAACGCGCTGATCCTGCCGGTCCAGCCCGCTGACTCATAGGATGAGCTGTACGACTCAGTGCCCGAATCGACGTCGTTGCCGGCGGTATTCACTGACGATGTGAAGGCCGCGATGCTCGAGACGATGCTGGCGAATGCGCTGTTCAGGCCATTCACCATCTGGTCCGCTTTCGCCGCCGTGTAATAAGTGTCGGGGCGCAATTGTCCGCCGACAGTGTCGGAGGTCGGGCCGGTATGCCAGGCGGATACAGGCAAGTCGGTGGAGGTGCCCAGCGCATCCCAATCGCTTGGAATGGTCGCGCCGCCGTAGCGAGTGGCCAGGTAGAACTGGTTGTTGGCCTTGTAGGTCTGGAGCTCCTGCACGTCCAGCCAGTAGGTCTTCACCGTCTGCTTGCCGTCCATCGTCGGACGGATGTCCTGCGTGTTGGCCCAGTAAGCCATGCCCGCCATCAGCGCGCCGTTGTTGGTGCAGCAGCCGTTGTAGGGCTGTTGATTCGACAACGAGGCGTCCACACCGCTGAGCGCCCCCACCTTGTTGGTCCAGATCGTCGCGTCGAACGCGGTGTCGGCGGAGACCGCCGCCGGCTTGGACGGCTCGGAGCGGCCAGTCGAGCCTGGAAGGTTACGGTCGGCGTGGGTGTTGACGTCGCCGATGCCCAGGATGAAGTTCCTCTGGCAGGAATAGAGAATGGGGTCTTCCCATGTCGTGATGACGGGGAAGCCGTCCGCCTGCGTCGCGCGAGCGGTCGAGCCGGTGGGCGGATTGGTCCACTCCGGCACGTTGGGCATGTTGCGGAGATAACGCAGCGCGGCGTAGTAGAGCTCGCCCACCGGGTCGTAGGTCTTGTACGACCCCGGATTGATCTCTCCGAACTTGTTCAGATAGTTCATCACCCCGCTGTCCTGGATGGTGATGCCCCATGAAGTTGCCGTAGCAAGCGCATCTGCGCGGTCGGGGTTCTTGACCATCACCCCGGTAGACGCATCCCATTCGAACCCAGCGTTCGCTACCGGATCCGAACCTGGCACCGGGCGGGTGGGACCCACGAACTTCTGTTTGGCACGGAGGACACCGCCATCGCGGTTCAGGTCTGAGTCGTTCAAGTAGCCGAAGGCGCTGAAGCGGATCTTCGACGAGTACTTCTGGATCAGTCCTTCAGGCTTGAAGTTCCCGCCGTCGTAGGCGACGCAGTTGCTCTCCAGACCGCCGGCGGCAGTGCTGGGATCGCAGACCTTGACGCGCACGACCACTTGCCAGACAGAGTCTTCGCTCCAGCCGTTATTTCCCGGTGCGGTGAAGGCGTTGATCCTGCTTTCGTCGTAGTTGTTACCGTTCCGCGTGAAGCGCAGATTGGCGCCCAGTCCCTGCACACGCAGTCGGATCCCGGCCCACCCCAGCGGCGTTGCGCCTGCGATGACGTTGCTGCTCGTGATCGTGCGGTCGGGGAAGTTGCCGGTGCTGCCCTGACCGCTGGCGTAGGCCTTTTCAAGAATGGTGGTCGTGGCGTTGTCCGTCACCCGGTAGCCGCCTGTCAGCGCCCACCGGAACGGATCGATGGTCTGCATCGTCGCCCAGTTCAAGAAGTTGCCGCTCCACTTCTTCCCGTTGCAGGCGCGCCCGGTGGCGACGCCGGCGGGTTGGAAGTAGCCCGAGGCGTAGACGTAGTCGTAGCACTTGTTGGGATCGAAGTACCCCAGGTAGGTGGACGCCGTCGTGTAGTTCTCGATGTGGGCATTGCTGACTGCGGTGGGGAATTCCACCGACAGCGCCAGCGCCAAGTTGCCGGGCACGGCGAACGCGGAGAACACCGGCTGGTTGGCAAGCGTTGTCTGCGACATGGCGGGTCCGGCGAGGGACGCCACGGTCAACACGACGGCGACGCCGAGGTGCCGGATCGGGGATTGGTGCTTGTTCATCGGAGGCCTCAGTTGCTGACGGTCGCCTGGTAGAAGGATTGCGCGCCGCGCGGCCCGTCCACCCGGACGGTGATGCGGTACAGCGGTTTGGGGTTGGGCGCGATGTCGCCCGGGCTCTTGCCGCCCTGCGATGGCGTTGATGCGGTCGCGCAGGTGGCAGCATTCATCAGGCCGTCGTTCTGGCACATGCGATCGATGACGTAATAGACCGTGAGTCTCGCGAGATCCGTGGCGCTCTCGCCGCTGACCGCGTTGTTCAGGTCGATGACATTGGTCGCAGAAGCGATGCCGCCCATGTTCCCAGGCGTGGGCATCGTGGTGAGGACCAGCGGAATGCCTTCCGCGGAGGTGTTGAGCATGGCTGCGCTGTAGTTCAGCGACGCATTGTTGGCGTTCAATGCACTGGCCGCGTTGATCGAGTCCATGGCGCGGCGCATGGCGCGATCGGCCTGATTGGTCATGTCGCGCTTGAACCCGAAGTTGCCGACGTTCGCCAGCGATACGTTCATCGAACGGATGGCTGCAACGGCGCCAATCATCAGCACGGCCAGGGTGATCAGCGCGATCACCATGATGACGCCGCGGGAGCGGCGGACAGGATGGGCTTGCATGGGCATCGTGGAGGAAAGGGAGGATGATCCGACCGGGCGCTCAGGGCGGGGGCGGGCGGCCGCTCATGGCGATCAGGTTGCGCAGCGGAATGGTGAACTCGACGACTCGATGGCGGCGCGTGCGGTCGGCGACCGTGTAGTTCAAGCGTTGGGCGGAAGGCAAGCTGGGGAACATGGCGACCGTGGCCGGCGCGATATTGACCGCCACGCCCTTGTCGGGCGCCTCCTGCAGTTCCGAGCGCAATACCATGCTGATCTTCACAGCCAAGATGCGGTTCATCAGGTTCTGGGCTGCGGATGTGCCGTCATTGAGGTTGGCCGGGGCCCAGGTGCCGGACGGCGTCACCCAGCTGTCCACCACGCCGGCCGTCGCGCTGCCAGCGGCATTGACGCCGTACATCACCCGCATGTCGACGACGCCGTCGGCCAGCGGCACCGGGTTCTGCGAGCTGTCGTTGGTGAACTGCAGCAGGTCGTAGCGCACCAGTTGCTGGCTGTCATTGACGCCGAGCAGCATCAGCTTCGGCGGGTTGCCGTTGGTGGCGTTGCCTAGCACCATGGCATTCGCGGTGGCCGCCGTAGAGCGCGTATTGATCGATTGCGAGCCGATCGACGTAGCGAAGTAGGCGCCGGCCAGATCGAGCTGCTGCGAGGCGCCGCCCGCTGCCGTCGACGTCACTTGCTCAAGCATGCACGGCTGGCTCGCTTCTGAGATCAGCAGCAGGTCGTCCCCGCGGATGCCGACCGTCGTCGTAAGGCGCAGGGTGTTCGTCTGGATGCTGTTCAGCCGCACCTGGGTCGCGGTTTCGCCAAGGCCGCCGGTTCCTAGCATGAACTGAAGCACGTCGGAGCCGCCGGCGCCCGCGCCGGGGTAAGCGAGAACCGGCATCATCCGCACGCTTGTCGTGACCGTGCTGAACGGGGCGGGGAACGCCGCCAGTGCCGGCAGGATCTGCGTGCCGTTGCGTGTGGCAAACAGCTGGCAGCCGTAGGTCTCCGCGCGCGTGACGCTGAAGCCTGACCCAGCGCTGCGCAGCTGACGATCGAGGTCGTAGGCGAGGTAGCCGGAATTGGTCGACAGATCGGAGGTCGCGCTGTCCTGGCGCTTGCTGGTTTCAAAACGCGAAGACACCGTGGCCATTGCGACGATGACCACCAGCGCGATCACCATCGACACCATCAGTTCGATCAGCGAGAAGCCGCGAGCCGGCGACGGACGGCGGGGGGAGAGGGGGCGTGCTTGGAGCTTCATGATCAGTTGGTCAGCCGCACGTCGGTGTAATAACGACGTTGCACACCGTTGGGCGGGGTCCACACGATGGTGATGCGTGCAACGTTGTTGGCCGCGGTGATCGTGCCGACGCCGCTGGGCAGACCCATGTTGACGGGGTCCGCGACCCGGGCGTTCCAGGCGGTGACCGTTACGGCGGGCAGCGAGATGGTGCGGGACAACCACATCTCGGTGGCGATCTCGTTGGCCAGCACGGCGGCCCGCTGCGCGTCGTCACTCGAGGTGGTCGCCTGGGACGCTCGTGCCATGAGCGACATCAGGCCCAGCAAGCCGATCGTCATGACGACGATCGCACACATGATCTCGATGAGCGTCATGCCGCGCGCACGGCGAAGACGCACGGATCGGTCGGAATGGGTCGGCTTCATGTCGTAGGCGACTGGTTGATGACGGGGCAGCCGTCCGGCAGGGCGTCGGACAGTAGGCGGGTCTTCTCGCAGGTGCGGACGGTGCCGCCCAGCGTCAACCAGACCTGCAGCTGCTTGAGGTTGGCCGTCGTGGCGGTGGGCTCGACGGCATAGATGATCCGGCCATTGCTGCCTGTCGTGCAGGCGACTCCCACGGCGGTCTGTGACGCCGTGAGCGACATCGGACGTCCATTTGCGCCGAAACACACCGCGGTCGGTCCGTTGAGGGCGAGCCCGTTGGCGTTCTCCAGCGCGTTGCCGCACTGTGCGCCGGTCGCGGCGCCACCCGCGATCAGCGGCAGGATCTTGATGACCCAGCGCGTGCCGTTGGCTGCGGCAGTCTCGCCGCCGGTGCAGGTGGGGTCGTTCGTACGGAAGAACACGACCTGGCGGAAACTCCGCACCGCTTCGGCCTGCGCCTGACGGAGGTTGCTCTGCAGCGCTGACGCGTTGGCGCGGATCTGCGCGTTGAGGGCCCAGCTCCGGATGCCGGGAACGGCGAGGGCGGTCATCAGCGCGATGATGGACACGACCACCATCAGCTCGACGAGCGTCATGCCGCGGGCGCGGGTCAGCACGTGTCCCCCTTGCGGGTGATCCAGCGCGTGGTGCAGTTCCAGCCGGTGCCGCCAGGGCCTGTCGTCGTGCGCTCGTCCCGTTGGTTCACCGTGTAAGTGAAGCCGGTGGTCGGGCCGCTCCCGACTGCCTGGATCGTGTAGGCCGTCGCAGTGAGCGTGGTGCAGGAAATGGTGAAGTTGCCCACCACCTTCGGGTCGGCGCAGGGGCTGGCCGCCACGCCGGAGGCCGAGGCGTAGGTGCGGAAGTCCTGGAAATATCTTTCGAGGTCGGCGCGCGAGGTCGTCAGGGCCGTGATGCCTTCGGTGATCTGGCCGCGGATGACGTAGTTGCGGTACGCCGGCAGGGCGATCGCCGCCAGGATGCCGATGATGGCCACGACGATCATCAGCTCGACCAGCGTGAAGCCCCGGGCGGCGCCGCGTTCACGGCGAGCAAAAGTGGTCTTGAGGGTCCCGAACATGAAGCGCTCCTTGTTGACGAAATTATCGACAGCATCGTTCGAAAGGCGAGCCCGCTCGTCGTGCCTCGGATTCCGCCCGTCTTTCGGCGATCTCCGGATGTGAGGTGCGTCACAAGCCGGCGACCGGGGTCCCCGGCCAAGCCCGACGTCAAGCCGGCTCATATATCTGCACCCCGCCCCAGGTGTCCTCCGGCATCAATTCGGGCTTTACCCTATGATCCCGGCTCCCGGACGCCTGCCGCCCGGCTTCGTCCCGGATCGATCCCAAGGAAATGGCATTCACTGATCCCAATTCATCCAGAAGCGTCCGCCCACTGATCGAAGTGAAGGATGTGACCGTTGGCTATGGCGACCGGGTCATCCTGCAAGACGTCAACGTGACCTTGCCGCGCGGCAAGGTGATGGCGCTGATCGGTTCGTCGGGCGGCGGCAAGACCACGCTGCTGCGCCTGTTGACGCGTCAGCTGAGGCCGCGCTCCGGACAGGTGCTGTTTGACGGCAACGACCTCGCTCCGATGGACCAGACCCAGCTCTACGCGCAGCGTCGCCGGATGGGGATGCTGTTCCAGTTCGGCGCGCTGTTCACCGACCTGAGCGTGTTCGAGAACGTCGCCTTCCCGCTGCGCGAGCACACCCGTCTGCCCGAGGCCATGATCCGCGACCTCGTCCTGATGAAGCTCAACGCGGTCGGCCTGCGCGGCGCCCGTGACCTGATGCCCAACGAGGTGTCCGGCGGCATGGCCCGTCGCGTCGCACTGGCACGCGCGATCGCGCTGGATCCGGACCTGGTGCTCTACGACGAACCGTTCGCGGGCCTGGATCCGATCTCGCTGGGCGTGACCGCGCGCCTCATCCGCGATCTCAACGATGCGCTCGGCCTGACCAGCGTCATCGTTTCCCATGACATCCACGAAACCTTCGGCATCGCCGATCACGTCGTGATGGTGGCCAACGGCGGCGTCGTCGCCCAGGGAACGCCGGAGGAGCTGCGTCACAGTTCCAACCCGCTGGTTCATCAGTTCGTCAACGCCGAGTCGGACGGCCCAGTGCGCTTCCACCAACCCGCCAAGCCGGTCCGCGAGGACTTCGGCCTGCCGCAGGAGGCGTCGGCATGATCGGTTTTGCCACCTCAATCGGTCGCGGTCTGCGCCTGAAGCTCGGTGACTGGGGCAGCGCGGCCCGGCTCCTCGGCATGCTGCTGCTGCATCTGGGCGCCTGCCTGCGCCGCTTCTCGCTGGTGCGGGAGCAGATCTTCTTCCTCGGCAACCGCTCGCTGTCCATCATCGGCGTGTCCGGCCTGTTCGTCGGATTCGTGCTGGCGCTGCAGGGCTACTACACGCTGCAGCGATACGGTTCGGCGGAGGCCGTCGGCTTGCTGGTCGCGCTGAGTCTGGTGCGCGAACTCGGACCGGTGGTGGCGGCACTGCTGTTCGCCGGCCGCGCCGGAACCTCGCTGACCGCGGAGATCGGCCTGATGAAGGCCGGTGAGCAGCTCAGCGCCATGGAAATGATGGCGGTCGACCCGGTGCAGCGCGTGCTCGCGCCGCGTTTCTGGGCCGGTTTCATCGCGATGCCGCTGCTCGCTGCCGTGTTCTCTGCGGTGGGCATCATCGGCGGCTGGCTGGTGGCCGTGCCCTTGATCGGCATCGACGCCGGATCGTTCTGGTCCCAGATGCAAGGCGGCGTCGACGTGTTCAAGGACGTCGGCAACGGCTTCGTCAAGAGCGTGGTGTTCGGCGTGACCGTCAGCTTCGTCGCCCTGCTGCAAGGCTATGCCTGCAAACCGACGCCCGAGGGCGTGTCCCAGGCGACGACGCGCACGGTCGTGCTGTCGTCGCTGGCGGTGCTGGGGCTGGATTTCATCCTCACCGCCATGATGTTTTCGATCTGACGCGCCGCGCGCGATCCGTCGACACCCCAACCGAATTCAAGAGATATCTCGGAGTTGCCTGATGCAATCCTCTCGTTATGACGCGCTGGTCGGATTCTTCGTGCTGCTGGGCGGAGCGGCCCTGCTGTTCCTGGCACTGAAGGCAGGGAACCTGCTGTCGCTGAACTTCCAGGACACCTACATCGTGACCGCCAAGTTCGACAACATCGGCGGGCTGAAGCCCGGCGCGGCCGTCAAGAGCGCCGGCGTCGTGGTCGGCCGTGTCGGCACCATCAGCTTCGACGACAAGAGCTTCCAGGCGCGTGTGATCCTGAACATGAACCAGGGCGTCGCGTTCCCCAAGGACAGCTCGGCCAAGATCCTCACGTCCGGCCTGCTCGGCGAGCAATACATCGGCCTGGAACCGGGCGCGGAAGAAAAGAACCTCGCCGCGGGCGACATCATCACGCAGACGCAGTCGGCGGTGGTGCTGGAGAACCTGATCGGCCAGTTCCTCTATAACAAGGCGGCCGATGCGTCCTCGACGCCGGCCTCGGGAGAGAAGCAATGAAGACCACCACCACGGTCGGGACCGCCGGAGCGGGACGGACCGAACTCGCGGCCGCTCTGCTGAGCGCTGCCCTGCTGGGCGTCGCGGCGCCGGCGATGGCGCAGACGGAGCAGCCGCTCGGACAGGCGCTTGAGCAGCCCCTTGAACAGCAGCAGATCGCCATCTTGACTGCACCGATCGCCGAGGAGGCCGTCGAGGCGCTGCAAGCCGCCGAACAGCAAGTCACCGAGCCGAAGCCGGCGGAGCAGCAAGCCGCCGGGGATCAGGCGGAGCAGGACCAGGCGGCCACTGCCGCCGCGCCCGCGTCCGCTGCCTCGTCGGCGGAGCCGGCCGCGGCAGGACAAGCCGGCGCTGCCGCAGCCGCAGCGCAGGATGCGCCGGCCCCAGGCCCGCGCGTGCGCAACCGTCTCGACCCGTGGGAAAGCTGGAACCGCAAGGTCTTCAACTTCAACGAGAAGCTGGACGAGAACCTGCTGCGCCCGGTTGCCACGGCCTACTCGGACCTCGTGCCGCAGCCGGCTCGCCAGGCCGTCGACAACTTCTTCGGCAACTTCTCGGATGCCTGGTCGGCGGTCAACCTGTTCCTGCAGGGCCGCTTCAAGACCGGCGCCACGCAGACGATGCGCGTCGCCGTGAACTCGGTGTTCGGCATCGCCGGCCTGATCGACATTGCCACGCCAGCCGGCCTGGAAAAGACCTCCGAGGACCTGGGCCGCACGCTCGGCTACTGGGGTGTCAAGACGGGCCCGTACATCGTCTGGCCGCTGCTGGGACCGTCGTCGCTGCGCGACTCGGTGACGCTGCCCGCCAACATCTACTACTCGCCGGCCTACCTGTTCGACGACGGCGAATACAAGTTCGCGATCTCCGCGCTCCAGCTGATCAACACACGCGCCAACCTGCTGCGCGTGACCGACATGCTGGACGGCATCGCGTTGGACAAGTACACCTTCGTGCGCGACGCCTACATGCAGCGTCGGACCATCAAGACGCACAAGGAACAGGAAGAGGATGACGACTACGAAGTCATCACCCCGGATGAAAAGCCGGTCAACCCTCAAGGCGACCGCTGAAGGTCCGTGAAGGAAGGTTGAACGCCGCAACAACCGGTAACGCCCATGGGGGCGGCCGGTGAACCGGCACCGGACTTGCCGCGTTGTGATCCGGTCCGTGTCATGAAGAGAGAGAAAGGACAAGCATGAATGCCACCAAACGACTGCTGCTCGGCGCGATCGTCTCGATCGCCGCGCTGAGCCCGCTGGCCTCCTTCGCCGCCGACAGCTCGGCGCCGGATCAACTGATCCGCGAGCTGTCGATCGAGACGCTGGACGCCGTCAAGGGCGACAAGGCGATCCAGGGCGGAGACGTCAACAAGATCATGCAACTGGTCGACACGAAGGTAATGCCGCACGTGGACTTCCAGCGCATCACCGCCACGGCGGTGGGCCGCTTCTGGCGCCAGGCGACGCCGGAGCAGAAGCAGCGCCTGCAGGACGAGTTCAAGACGCTGCTGGTGCGCACGTACGCGGGTGCTTTGACGCAGGTCAAGGACCAGACGATCGCCATGAAGCCGATGCGCGCGTCGCCCGAAGACAAGGAAGTCATCGTGCGCACCGAGATCCGCGGCAAGGGCGATCCGATCCAGCTGGACTACCGCCTGGAGAAGCTGGATTCCGGCTGGAAGATCTACGACGTGAACGTCCTCGGCATCTGGCTGGCGGACCAGTACAAGAACAGCTTCGCGCAGGAGATCAACGCCAAGGGGATCGATGGCTTGATCAAGTCGCTGGCCGAGCGCAATGCGCGTCCGGCCACGGCCGCCTCGGGCGCGAAGAAGGGCTGACGCGATGTTGAAGCTGCCGTCGCGGCTGCGCCTGGAGAACGTGCCCGAGGAATGGGTGCGGCTCGAAAGCGCGCTGCGCGCCGAACTGGCGCAGGTCGGCAACGCCGCCGGACGCAGCGTCACGCTGGATGCCAGCGGGCTGACGGACTTCGACTCCGCGGCGCTGAGCCTGCTGCTCAGCGCGCTGCGCTTGTGCGGTCAGGACGGATGGCAGCTGACGCTCCAGCAGGCGCCGCGCGAGTTGCGTGAACTGGCGCGCGTGTATGCGTTGGAGCATCTGTTCTGGGCCGACGCCCCGGCACCCGCCGAGATGGTGTGACGGGAACGTCTCCAACGACATCGGGCCGCTGACGCGGCCCGATGTCTTTTCAGCGCTGCGTTTTCAGCATCACTGCGCGTAGCGCTTGGTGCGGAGGTTGCGCTTGATTTCCTGCAGCATCGGGCGAAGGTTTTCACCCAGTCGCAGCGCGACGCCGGTGGTCAGCACGTCCACGACGATCAGGTGCAGCAGCCGAGACACCATCGGGCTGTAACGGTCGTAGTCCTCCGGGTGATCGACGGCCAGCAAGACCTGACCCGGCAACTGTCCCATCTGGGCCAGCGGCGAACCGCTCGCGGTGATGATGATCGTCGTCGCCCCCTTCTTGCGGGCGATCTCGGCGGCATCCATCAGATCGCGGCTGCGGCCCGAATTGGAGATGATCACCGCACAGTCGCCGACGCCCAGCATGGTTGCGCTCATCAACTGCACATGGCCGTCGCTGCATGCGAAGGTGTTGGCACCGAGTCGGAAGAACTTGTGCTGCGCGTCCTGCGCCACGATGCCGGAGTTGCCGACGCCGTAGAACTCGATGCGTTGGCGCTGGCGGGCCGTTTCAGACAGCGCCGTGATGGCGCGGTCAAAAGCGTGGCTGGCGGCGTCGTTGCGGTAGTGGAGCAGTGCAGCGACGGCGTTGTCGACCACCTTCACGATCAGGTCGCCGGGCTTGTCGTCCTCGTCGACGGCGCGATGCACGAAGGGCACGCCTTCGTTCACGCTGCCGGCGAGCTTCAGCTTGAAGTCGGCCAGGCCGTCGTAGCCGACGCTGCGGCAGAAGCGCACCACCGTCGGCTTGCTGACATGGGAGCGGTCGGCAAGCTCGCTGACCGGCAGGCTCGCGAACGAGCGCGGGTCGGCCAGCAGCAGCTTGGCGACCCGCTGTTCGGCGGGCGGCAGCGCGGGCAGCGCGGCCTTGACTCGTTCGAGCATGCTCATCGCGTCAGCATTCCTCGATCCAGGAGTGGCCGTCACGGGCCACCAGCGCGCTCGATGCGGGAGGTCCCCAACTGCCGGCGACGTAGGTGCGCGGGCCGGTGCTGTCCTGTTTCCAGAAGTTCAGGATCGGCTCGACCCAGCGCCAGGCCTGTTCCTGCTCGTCGCTCCGCACGAACAGGTTGAGGCGCCCGGCGATCGCGTCCAGCAGCAGCCGCTCGTAGGCACCGACGCGCGTGTGGGCGAAGGCCTTGTCGAAATCCAGGTCGAGCGAGACCGGGCTCAGCGCCTCGGTGCTGGAGCCACCCTTGTTGGCCATCAACTGCAGCTCCAGGCCGTCCTCGGGCTGCAGCTTGATGATCAGCCGGTTGGGACAGCTGCTGCCCGGGAAGATCGGATGCGGCACCGGACGGAAATTGATGACGATCTGCGCGTCGCGCGCGGCGAGGCGCTTGCCGGTGCGCAGATAGAAGGGAACGCCGGCCCAACGCCAGTTCTGGATCTCCGTCTTCAGCGCGACGAAGGTTTCGGTGTGGCTGTCCGGCGGGATCTTGCCTTCGTCCAGATATCCCGGCACCGGCTTGCCCTCGGCATTGCCGGCGCGGTACTGGCCGCGCACCACATCGCGGGCGACGCTCTCCGCGGTGAACGGCTTGAGTGCGCGCAGCACCTTCAGCTTTTCGTCGCGGATGGCGTCAGCGTCGTTGCTCGACGGCGCTTCCATCGCGATCATCGTCAGCAACTGCAGCGCGTGGTTCTGGATCATGTCGCGCAGCGCGCCGGTGCCGTCGTAGAACGGGCCGCGCGTGCCGACACCCAGGCCTTCGGCCAGCGTGATCTGGATGTTGGCGATGCTCTCGCGACGCCACAGCGGTTCGAACAGCGCGTTGCCGAAGCGCAGCGCCATCAGGTTCTGCACCGACGGCTTGCCCAGGTAATGGTCGATGCGGAAGGCCTGCGTCTCCGAGAACACCGAGCGGACGACGCGATTGATCTCCTGCGCGCTGGCCAGATCGTGGCCCAGCGGCTTCTCCAGCACCACGCGCACGTTGTCGCCGTTCAGGCCGGCGGCGCCGAGCTGCTGGCAGATCTGCGTGAACAGGTGAGGGCTGGTCGCCAGGTAGAACACGACCGTGTCGGCGTTGCGCTCGCCGAGCCATTCCTTCAGCCGCGCGTAGTGGTCGGGCTGGGACAGGTCCATGCGGCGGTAATGCACCAGCTCGGAGAAGCGGGCGAACTCCTCGTCGTTCGGTCGCTTGCCGGCCTCGACTTCCTGGAAGCGCTCCTTCAACCATTCGCGGTAGCGCTCGTCGGACTGCTCGTCGCGGGCGACGGCCAGGATGCGGCCGCCTTCGGGCAGCTTGCCGTGGCGGAACGCCTGGAACAGCGCGGGCATCAGCTTGCGCCAGGTCAGGTCACCGGTGCCACCAAAGAAGACGAGGTCGAAGGACATGAGCGCGGCGCCCCGCGTCGGGGCGTAAGAGTTGTTGGCGATGTCTTGATGTAACGAAGTTACCGGAATTATGATGCCCCAGTTTCTTGGGCCGGTCAACGTGCACGGCGCCCCCGAGGGCAGGTCCCCGCAGCAGTTCTAATAGGGGTTTCTCCGTCGGCGGAGTGGGGCAAGGCCCATGCCTCCGACGCGTTCCGTCCGTTCTCGACCGCCCCAGGCGCCTACGCTCATGAACCAGCTCGAACAACTCAAGGCCTTCACCACCGTCGTCGCCGACACCGGCAATTTCAAGCAGCTGGCGCAGTTCACGCCGCGCGACGCCACGACCAACCCGTCGCTGATCCTGAAGGCGGTGCAGTCGCCCGACTACGCGCACCTGCTGGAGGACACCGTCGCCGCGAACAAGACCGACGCGCTGGACCTGATCGTCGACAAGGTGCTGGTGGCCTTCGGCCTGGAGATCCTCAAGGTCGTGCCGGGCCGCGTGTCGACCGAGGTCGACGCCCGCCTGAGCTTCGACACCGTGGCCTCGCTGGCGCGGGCCCGCCGCCTGATCCAGATGTACGAGGATGCCGGCATTGGCCGCGACCGCGTGCTGATCAAGGTCGCGTCGACCTGGGAAGGCATCCAGGCCGCGCGCGAGCTGGAACTCGAAGGCATCCACACCAACCTGACGCTGCTGTTCTCGTTCTGCCAGGCGGTGGCTTGCGGCGAGAACGGCATCCAGCTGATCTCGCCCTTCGTCGGTCGCATCTACGACTGGTACAAGAAGGCGGCCGGCCCGAACTGGGACGAGGCGGCCAACGCCGGCGTCAACGACCCCGGCGTGAAGTCGGTGGCGGCGATCTACAACTACTTCAAGAAGCACGGCATCCCCACCGAAGTGATGGGTGCCAGCTTCCGCAACGTCGGCCAGATCCAGGCGCTCGCTGGCTGCGACCTGCTGACGATCAGCCCCGACCTGCTCGCCCAGCTGCAGGGCAGCGAGGCCCCGCTGGCGCGTGCGCTCGACGCGGACGCCGCCAAGGCCCAGGACTTGCCCAAGGTCTCCTTCAACGAGGCGGCGTTCCGCTTCGCCCTCAACCAGGATGCGATGGCCACCGAGAAGCTGGCCGAAGGCATCCGCCTGTTTGCCGTCGATGCCGGCAAGCTGGACCAGATGATCGAAAGCCTGCGATGACCGAGTTCCCGCGTTGCGACCGCAGCCCGACCTGGGCGGCCTTGCACACTCACTTCCAGCAATCCGGACGCGCGTTCGACGTGCGTCAGGCCTTTGCGACCGACGAGGGCCGCTTCGCGGCCTGGTCGCTGCAGGCGCCGGAGGTGTTCGCGGACCTGTCGAAGAACCGCATCGACGCCCGCACGCTGGAACTGCTGCTGACGCTGGCCCGGGACGTGCAGCTGGAGTCGCAGCGCGAGGCGCTGTTCAACGGCGATCCCATCAATGCGACGGAAGGTCGCGCGGTGCTGCACACGGCGCTGCGCGCGCCGGCGGGGCAGGGGCCTCATTCGGACGAGGTGCAGGCCTCGCTCGCGCGCATGCTGGCCTTCGCCGATGCGGTCCGCGACGCGGCCCGCAGCGGCATCACCGACGTCGTGCACATCGGCATCGGCGGCTCGGACCTCGGACCCGCGATGGTCGTGCAGGCCTTGCAGTCGTATGTGCCGGCCGGATTGACGCTGCATTTCGTGTCGAACGTCGACGGGCACGACCTGGCCCCGGTGCTGCGCAACCTGGATCCGAAGACCACGCAGTTCATCGTCGCCTCCAAGACCTTCACGACGCAGGAGACGCTGGCCAATGCGATGGCCGCGAAGGCCTGGTTCCTGCAGAACGGCGGGACCGACATCGCGAAGCATTTCGCCGCCACGACCAGCAATGCCAAGGCAGCGGCCGAGTTCGGCATCACGACGACCTTCGGATTCTGGGACTGGGTCGGCGGACGCTACTCGCTGTGGTCGGTGATCGGTCTGCCGATCGCGATCGCCGTGGGCTCGGCCCACTTCCGCGCGCTGCTGTCCGGCGCGCATGCGATGGACCAGCATTTCCGCAGCGCGCCGCTCGACAGCAACCTGCCCGTCCTGCTGGGCCTGCTGGACGTCTGGTACCGCAATTTCCACGGTTTCACGAGCCGCTCGGTGGCGCCCTATCACCAGGGACTTCGCCGGCTGCCGGCCTACCTGCAGCAGCTGGAGATGGAGAGCAACGGCAAGGGCGTGGACCGCGCGGGCGATCCGCTGAGCTACGCCACCAGCCCGGTGGTCTGGGGTGAGGCCGGCACCAACGGCCAGCACGCCTACTTCCAGATGCTGCACCAGGGGACCGACGTGATCCCGGTGGAGTTCATCGCCGTGAAGACGCCGAACTTCGGCGCGCACGTCCGCGGCGAACTGCTGGACAAGCTCCAGGACCAGCACGTGAAGCTGCTGGCGAACTGCCTCGCGCAATCGCAGGCGCTGATGCAGGGCAAGACCGCGGAAGCTGCGCGCTCGGAGAAGGCGCCTACGGCGTCGCAGGACCTGGACCCGGATGTGCTGGCGCGGCATCGGAGCTTCACCGGCAACCGGCCGAGCACGACGCTGCTGCTGGAGGCGCTGACGCCGTCGTCGCTGGGCGCGCTGATCGCGCTGTACGAGCACCGCGTGTTCGTCAGCGGCGCCGTGTGGAACATCAACAGCTTCGACCAGTGGGGCGTGGAGCTCGGCAAGGCGTTGTGCAACAGCCTGCTGCCGCGCCTGACCAGCGGCGATGCGTCGGGCCTGGACGCATCCACGGCCGGCCTGCTGGCCAAGGTGCGCGGCTGAGCGCGCTCCCCCGAATTCAACGCAGTAGAGAACGAATCAGATGAAGATCGTGTTTGATTTCGGCGCCGTGCTGTTCCATTGGCACCCACCGAGTTTCCTGGCCCGAGTCTGGGCCCATCGCGCCGCCGACGAGATTCAGGGCGCCGCCCTGGCCAAGGACCTCTTCCAGGATTACCGTGGTGATTGGGGCGCGTTCGATCAAGGCCTGATCGACGCTCCGACCACAGCGGACCGCATTCACGCGCGCACCGGCTGGCCGCGCGAGGAAATCGTCGCGGTGATGGACGCCGTGCCGTCGGAGCTGAAGCTCATCGAGGGCTCGGCGGCGTTGATCCAGGAACTGAAGGCGCAAGGGCACACGCTGCACTTTCTGTCCAACATGCCGGAGCCGTATGCCGATTACCTCGAACAGACCTTCCCGCTGGAGGACTGGTTCGTGTCAGGTGTGTTCTCGGGGCGGGTGAAGCAGTCGAAGCCGTCGCGCGAGATCTTCGAGCTCGCGCTCGCGCAGTTCGGCGCCAGACCGGAGGAGGTGCTGTTCCTCGACGACCATCCGGACAACATCGCTGCGGCGAAGGCGCTCGGCTGGCACACGCACCTCTTCACGTCGCCGGAGCTGGCACGGCAAGACCTGGTGCGTCGGGAACTGCTGCCGGCCTGAGGCGCGGCGCGATCGGGGCGCCGGTGGCGCGCCCGGTGTCTTACTTCGAGGCGTCGTCCTCGTCGATCGTCGTCGGCGGCGCGGCCACGCGGAACGATTCGTCGGACCAGTGGCCCAGGTCGATCTGGCGGCAGCGCTCGCTGCAGAACGGGCGCCAGAGGTTGCTCGGCGCGAACAGGCTGTCGCCGCCGCAGGTGGGGCAGGGGACGATGCGAGGCGCCGGCGTGGCGGGGATGAATTTCTCGGGCATGGCGGAGTCGGCACTACGGGCGGCGCGAGGCGCTCAGCGCCGCGCCGGGTCAGGAATACAGGGTCAGGAACACAGGGTCAGTTCGAAGGTGGCGTCGACCGGCGCCGGTTTCAAGCGCCCGTCTTCGTCCTGGCGCATCAGCCGGATCGAGACCATCAGCCGGTGACCGCTGATCTCGGGGATCAGGCCCAGGCTGGGGTCGATGCGCATGCGCAGCATGTGGAAGCTGCGGCCCGGCGGGAGGCTCTGCTGGTACTGGCCGCCGTGCGCGGCCACCTTGTGCGGCGAGCCGCTGTCGCGCAGCAGGCCCAGCAGCACGTTGAGCGCCTCGGCCAGCGGCATCAGCGTCTGCGCCCACTGCATCAGGTCGTTGCGACGACGCACCGGCAGCAGCTGCTGCCACGCGTAGTAGGCCGGCAGATCGAATTCGCAGGTGCCGCCGGGGATCGAGATCCGGCTGCGGATGCTCATCAGCCACTCATTGGTCGTGAGCGCGTGACCGGCCTTGCCGGGCAACTGGTTGAGCTTGTCGAACGCGGCATCGATGCGGCCGACCACCTCGTCCAGCACGGCTTCCGACACCGCCGGATTGCCCCGGTAGCTGTTGAACTGCGTGCGGTGGCGCTCCAGCTCCTTGAGCAGGTCGGCCTTGAGGTCGGCGCGCGAGGCGACGTCCATCACTTCGAAGATGGTGGCCAACGCGAAGTGGTGATCCATCGCGGTGTCGCGCGCCATCAACTGACCGAGCCGATCGAACAGGTGTTCGAGTCTGAGCATCGTGCGGATGCTCTCGTTGAACGGGTATTCGTAGAGGACCAAGTCGACCATCCCTTTGCGGCAAGTGGCCATTGTTCCACAGTGTGTCGTGACGTTACCCCGATCGGGTGAGGGGTGGTCAGAACAGGGGACCGGCGAGCAGACGCCCGACCTCTTCACGCAGTTGGGCCAGCGTGAGGCCGTCGTTATGGATCACCGCATCCGCGGCGGCGCGACGCTCAGTGCGCGTCGCCTGCTGGGCGAGGATGGCCCGCACGGCCGATTCGCTCAGGCCGGACCGCGCCATGACGCGGGCGACCTGCGTCTCTTCCCGGCAGTCGACGACCAGGACCCGATCGACACGGCGACGCCAGCGTCCTGATTCCACCAGCAGCGGCACATCGAACACGATCCGTTGCCCCGGTCCGGCGAGCGCCTCCTGCCGGGCGGTCTCCGCGCCGATCATCGGGTGCAGGATGGTTTCAAGCGCGCGTTTGGCGGACGGGTCGCGGAAGGCCAACTCCCGCATCGCTGCGCGGTCGAGCGCGCCGTCCGTTGAGACGAAGGCTGATCCGAAGTGCGCGGCGATGGCCGGCATCGCGTTGCCGTTGGGCTGGGTCAACGCCCGGGAGATCGCGTCGGTATCGATCAGCAAGGCGCCGCCCAGGTCCACGAGCGCCGCCGCGACGGTGCTCTTGCCGCTGCCGATGCCGCCGGTCAGGCCGATGCGCACGAGGGGCTCCCGGGGAGGGCGATCAGATCGCCCGAAGTCCCAGCCAGGCCGCGACCTCCGTGGTGCCGATCAGCAGGACGGCCAGTCCGCCGCCAGCGAGGAACGGGCCGAACGGGACATACCGGCCTTCGCGCAGGCCTCCCCGCATCTTCAGCGCGATGCCGACCACGGCGCCGATCAGCGAGGCGAAGAGCGCGACCGGCAGCACCATCTGCCAGCCCAGCCACGCGCCGAGGGCGGCGAGCAGCTTGAAGTCGCCGTAGCCCATGCCTTCCTTGCCGGTGGCCAGCTTGAACACCCAGTAGATGGACCACAGCGACAGATAGCCCGCGAGCACGCCGATGAGCGCATCGGCCAGCGAGACCGGAATCCATCCGGCGAAGGCGGCGATCAGGCCGGCCCACAGCAGCGGTTGGTTGATACCGTCCGGCAGCAGCGTGGTATCCCAGTCGATGCCGGCCAGCGCCACCAGCGCCGCGGCGAAACCGCAGTACAGCAGGGTCGCCGGTTGGGCGCCCAGCCGCCAGGCGATGCCTGCGAAGAGCAGGCCGGTGAGCAGCTCGATGAACGGGTATCGCGCAGAGATCGGCGCCTTGCAGGATGCGCATTTCCCGCCCAGCCGCAACCAGCCGAGCAGTGGCAGGTTCTCATGCCAGCGTAGCTGGTGGCCGCAGTGGGGGCAGCGCGAGGCCGGCCGGACCAGCGAGAAGGCCGGCTGACGATCCAGCGATTCGCGCAATGGGAGCGCGGCGGCGGCCAGTTGCCGGGCCGAGGTCTCGTCGAGTCCGGCGTGAGTTCGCAGGTCGCTGTCGATGGCTAACTGGTCCGCGCAATCGGACAGCCACTCCCGGTGCATCATCACCGGCAGCCGGTAGATGACGACGTTGAGGAAGCTGCCGACACACAGACCGATCAGGCCGAGATACGCAGGGGACAGCAGTGCGTCCCACAGGGCCGGATCCAGCACTTACACCACCGCGCCCAGCTTGAAGATCGGCAGGTACATCGACACCACGATGCCGCCGATCAGCCCGCCCAGGAACACGATGATGACGGGCTCCATCAGGCTGGACAGCGACTTGACGGCGTCGTCGACCTCTTCTTCATAGAAGTCCGCCGCCTTGCCCAGCATGTGGTCCAGCGAGCCGGATTCCTCGCCGATCGAGGCCATCTGCAGGACCATGATCGGGAAGATGCCGGTCGTCTGCATCGAGGTCGTCAGCGATGCGCCTGTCGACACGTCGCGTTGGATCTTCTCCGTCGCCTCGGCGAACACGGCGTTGCCGGAAGCGCCCCCGACCGAGTCCAACGCCTCGACGAGCGGCACACCGGCAGCGAACATCGTCGCCAGGGTGCGCGTCCAACGCGCGACCGCGGACTTGTAGATCAGCTGCCCGAAGATGGGGATCTTCAACAGCAGTCGGTCCATGAACTTCTGCATCTTCTCGGAGCGTTTCCAGCTCTGGAAGAAGAAGTAGATGCCGCCGCCGGTGACGCCGAAGATCAGCCACCAGTACGCGACGAAGATCTCCGACAGCGCCATCACGAACAGCGTCGGTGCCGGCAGTTCGGCGCCGAAGGACTTGAACACGTCCTTGAAGGCCGGGATCACGAAGATCATGATCACGGCCGTCACGACGAAAGCCACGACCAGCACCGCGATGGGGTAGGTCAGCGCCGACTTGATCTTGCCCTTCAGCGCCACCGTCTTTTCCTGGTAGATCGCCAGGCGGTCCAGCAAGGCTTCCAGGATACCGCCCTGCTCGCCGGCTTCGACCAGGTTGCAATACAACGCGTCGAAGTAGAGCGGATGCTTGCGGAAAGCCGCGGACAGCGATGTGCCGGTCTCGACGTCCTGGCGGATGTCGGTCAGCAGTTTCGTCAGCCGGGGGTTCGGACTCCCACGTGCGACGATGTCGAAGGACTGCAGCAGCGGGACGCCGGCGCGCATCATGGTGGCCAGCTGGCGCGTGAAGACCGAGATGTCCTTCTGCTTGATGGACTTACCGCCGGAGCTACGCCGCTTCTTGATCTTGTTGACCAGGATGCCCTGGCGCCTCAGCGACGCGCTGATGACGGCCTCGCCGCCGGCCCGCATCTCGCCGCGCACGATCTTGCCGTTGCGGTCCTTGCCTTCCCATTCGAAGACGTATTCCTTGATGCCCTTGGCCGCGCTCTTTGTGCCTGCGGTGGTCGTCGCCATATCACCTCCTGCCGTCGCGCCAGATGAGTGGCGCTCCCAATCTTTGACTCGTTCGAACGGTCCTGGTAGCCCGACGCCAGACGCACGAAAGCGGCGTCCGAGGACGCCGCGTCATGCCGCCGATGTCATTCGTTGGTGGCCGCCAGCACCTCTTCCAGTGTCGTGACGCCCGCCCGGACCTTGACCAGCCCGGACTGCCGCAGGTCCCGCACGCCATCCGCGCGGGCCTGGTGGGCGATGTCCACGGCTGTTCCCTCGGACAGGATGATCCGCTGGATCGGCTCCGTGATGGGCATCACTTGGTAAAGACCGACGCGCCCACGATAACCATTGTTGCAATTCGAGCAGCCGACGGCCCGGTACGGCTTCCAGCTGCCGTCCAGATCCGCCTCCGCGAAGCCCGCGCGCAGCAGCGCCTCGCGCGGATATTCCGCCGGCGCCTTGCAGTTCTCGCACAGCCGGCGCGCCAGACGCTGGGCGGTGATCAGCAGCACGCTGGAGGCGATGTTGAACGGGGCGACCCCCATGTTCAGCAACCGGGTCAGGGTCGTCGGGGCGTCGTTGGTGTGCAGCGTCGACATGACCATGTGGCCGGTCTGGGCGGCCTTGATGGCGATGTCGGCCGTGTCCAGGTCCCGGATCTCGCCGACCATGATGATGTCCGGATCCTGCCGCAGGAAGGCCTTCAGCGCCGCGGAGAAGGTCAGGCCGGCCTTGTCGTTGACGTTGACCTGGTTGATGCCGGGCAGGTTGATTTCCGCCGGATCCTCGACGGTGGAGATGTTGGTGCCGGGCTGGTTCAGGATGTTGAGGCAGGTGTACAGCGACACCGTCTTCCCCGACCCCGTCGGCCCGGTGACCAGGATCATCCCGTAAGGGCGGTGGATGCAATGGAGTAGCCGTTCCTTCTCGATCTTCTCGTAGCCCAGGGCCTCGATGCCCAGCTTGGCCGAGGACGGGTCCAGGATCCGGATCACGATCTTCTCGCCGAACAGCGTCGGCAGTGTCGAGACCCGGAAGTCGATCGCCTTGGATCCGAACTTCAGCTTCATCCGGCCGTCCTGCGGCACGCGGCGCTCGGAGATGTCCATCCGCGAGATCACCTTGATCCGCGAGGACAGCTTGTCCTTGATGGCGATCGGCGGCTGCGTGATCTCGCGCAACTCGCCGTCGACGCGGAACCGGACGCGGTAGTGGTACTCGAAGGGTTCGAAATGCAGGTCCGACGCCCGCATGTTGATCGCGTCCACCAGCATCTTCTGCAGGAAGCGCACGACCGGCGCGTCCTCGACGTCGGCGATCTCCTGCGTTTCCTCGGGCGGCGGGGCGCTGTCCTCGGCGATGTCGAAGTCGAAGTCCTCGCCGGCAATCGCTTCCAGGGCCTCTGCCGTCGATGCCGCGTTGAGGCCCAGCAGCTTCGCGAGCTTGTCGTGCTCGACGATGATCCATTCAGGCGTCAGCTGGGTGGCGAACTTGATGCGCTCGACGACTTCCTGCTCGGTCGGATCGGCGCCGCCGATGAAGAGCCGGTTGCCCCGGCGCGCCAGCACCACGACCTGGTACTGCGCCGCCAGTTTGGCGTCGATGATGTTCTGCGGCAGCTTGTGGCCGTCGACGGCGTTCAGGTCCAGCAGCGGGAGTGCGAGCGCGTGCGACAGCGTGTGCGCCAGGTCCGTCGGCGTGACGGTGCCCGAAGCCATGACCGCGTTGATGAAGCTGGTCTTCTTCTCCCGGGCCAGCTTGACCAGGTCCTCGGCGGCCTGCGGCTTGAGCTTGCCGGCGTGCACGAGCACGCGGGCAACGCCTGACAGGGCGGACTGAGGAGGTTCTGCCAGTGTGGTGTCCACGGATATCGCCATCGGGTAAGGTCTTGCCGGATGCCGGCGCAAGCGCCGGAACAGCCCCTCACTTTACCCCCATGAACGCAGGGGCGGCGGGAGGGGCAGCCCTGGCTTTCACTGAAGTCAGACGCTTCGTGCAGTTTCGGCCTTGGTCACTGGAAATTGAGCGCGAAATGTGCAATACCGTTCCTGCGCGCCCAGGAGGCCCGCAAGGCCTGACCCCATGAGGGTCCCAGGCGGGTGGCGTTACCGAGCGTCGTGTGGAGTGGCCTGCGACGCCGACCCGGTTTGGCGCGCGCAAAGAAAAACGCCGCGAACCTTGCGATTCGCGGCGTCATCGATGTCCTGGTCGGGGTGAGAGGATTCGAACCTCCGGCCTCTACGTCCCGAACGTAGCGCTCTACCAGGCTAAGCTACACCCCGTTTTGGTCACTCGATCAAGAGACTTCAAGAACGTCTGTTCAAGAACTTCTCTCCACCGACTGAGCCGCAAATTCTAGCAGGCTTTCTTTCCACTTGGAAAGAGGGAGCGCCGACAAATGTTGTCTCGCCTGTGCGACCTCCGCGCGGGCGGCTTCGCGTGTCGCTTCCAGTGCGCCGGTGCGACGCACGATCTCGACGATGTCCTGCAGCCGCTCGACCTCGCCATGCTCGATGGCGTGGCGGATCAGCGCGCGGTCGGCCTCGGTGCCGCGCTCCATCGCGATCAGCAGCGGCAGCGTGGGCTTGCCTTCGCGCAGGTCGTCGCCGACGTTCTTGCCCAGCGATTCGCTCGTGCCTTCGTAGTCCAGCGTGTCGTCGATCAACTGGAAGGCGGTGCCCAGCGCGCGACCGTAGCCGGCGCAGGCTTCCTCGAGTGCGGGCGGCGCGTCGGCCAGCACCGCACCCAGGCGCGCGCTGGCTTCGAACAGCTTGGCCGTCTTGTAGCGGATGACGCGCAGGTAGCTGTCGACCGCGACATCCGGGTCATGCATGTTCATCAACTGCAGGACCTCGCCTTCGGCGATGACGTTGGTCGCGTCGGCGAGTACTTCCAGTACACGCATGCGGTTCACCGACACCATCATCTGGAAGGCGCGCGAGTACAGGAAGTCGCCCACCAGCACGCTGGCAGCGTTGCCGAACAGCGCGTTGGCCGTCTGCTTGCCGCGCCGCAGCGCGGACTCGTCGACGACGTCGTCATGCAGCAGGGTGGCGGTGTGGATGAACTCCACCACCGCCGCGAGTTCCCGGCTGGCCGGGGAGTCTGCGTCCAGTGCATTGGCGAACATCAGCACCAGCTTCGGACGCATCCGCTTGCCGCCGGCGTGGATGATGTACGCGGAGATCTGGTTGATCAGGGCGACGTCCGAGCGAAGCCGTTGCGCGATCACGGCGTCGACTTCGTTCATCTGCGCGTTCAGCGCCTCGAGGACCTCGGCAACTGGGGTAGAGGCAATGGGCTGCACTCTGGACTCACTGTGAGGGGAAGCGCGGATTATAGGAAGGCGCGGGGCCAGGTCTGTCCGTGACATCCGCGCCTTCGCACGAGAGCGCCCTCAAAGCCTCTGCGGCGCCTCGCGAAGACCTCTGCGGTGTCGCTCGGATGCCTCGCAAGGCCGGTGGCTACGGGCTTCGCGATGCATCAGGGTTTGCATCGATGCAGCGGTCTGTGCTACATTCTCGGGCTCCGCATCTTTGTGCGGTGTTTTTTCTTGGGCGGTCGATGGATGCCTCCGGTTGTTTCGGGGTGCCGACGAGCCGCTCTCATGTGAAAGGGCTGATATGTACGCGGTCATAAAAACCGGCGGCAAGCAATACAAGGTTGCTGCTGGCGAAAAGATCAAGGTAGAACAGATTGCTGCGGACGTTGGCCAAGAGATCGTGATTGACCAGGTGCTGGCCGTCGGAAACGGCGCGGACCTGAAGATCGGGACTCCCTTGGTTGCGGGTGCAAGCGTCAAGGCCACCGTGGTGGCGCATGGCAAGCACGACAAGGTGCGCATCTTCAAGCTGCGTCGTCGCAAGCACTACAAGAAGAGCCAAGGCCATCGCCAGACGTTCACCGAGCTGGAAATCAGCGCGGTCAACGGCTGAATCTTTGACTCTCTCGTAATCTGATCAAGGAGTAATCCATGGCACAGAAAAAGGGCGGCGGCTCCACACGAAATGGCCGCGACTCGAAGCCGAAGATGCTGGGCGTCAAGGTGTACGGCGGCCAGACCATCTCGGCTGGCTCGATCATCGTCCGCCAACGCGGCACGAAGTTCCACGCCGGCACCAACGTGGGCATGGGCAAGGACCACACGCTGTTCGCGCTGATCGACGGCACGGTGTCCTTCACCGTCAAGGGCGAGAACAGCCGCTCCACGGTCGTCGTCACGGCGATCTGAGCGACTTGATGTCCTGACGCCGCGATGCGGGAGACCTGGTCTCCCGTGTCCGGCGGACCCAGAGCCCCGGCTTCGTCCGGGGCTTTGTTCTTTCTCGGGGCCCGATCCCGTCGGGCGCCGCGCCGACCGTGAGTCCGGCGAAACCTGACTCGCACCGATTCAAAGCATGGCCTCGCGCGGGAGCGCGGGGGCGTGAATTACGATAGCCCCGCTCTCCGGGACTGAAGGCCATCCATGAAGTTCGTTGACGAAGCCACCATCGATATCGCCGCCGGCAACGGCGGCGCGGGTTGCGCCAGTTTCCGCCGCGAGAAGTTCATTCCCTTCGGCGGCCCGGACGGGGGCGACGGCGGCAAGGGCGGCAGCGTCTTCGCGATGGCCGACCGCAACCTCAACACGCTGATCGACTACCGCTATGCGCGCCGCCACGAGGCGCGCAACGGCGAAGCGGGCCGCGGCTCGGACCAGTTCGGCGCTGCCGCCGACGACATCACGCTGAAGGTGCCGGTCGGCACCATCGTCCGCGACCTGGAGACCGACGAGATCATCGCCGAGCTGCTCGAGCCCGATGTGCCGGTGCTGCTGGCCAAGGGCGGCGACGGCGGCTTCGGCAACCTGCATTTCAAGACCTCGACGAACCGCGCCCCGCGTCAGAAGACGCCCGGCTGGCCCGGCGAGATCAAGAAGATCAAGATGGAACTGCGCGTGCTGGCCGACGTCGGCCTGCTCGGTCAGCCCAACGCCGGCAAGTCGACGCTGATCGCCGCCGTGTCCAATGCGCGCCCGAAGATCGCCGACTACCCGTTCACGACGCTGTACCCCAACCTGGGCGTGGTGCGCGTGGGTCCGGAGAAGAGCTTCGTCATCGCCGACATCCCCGGCCTGATCGAGGGCGCCGCCGAAGGCGCCGGCCTCGGCCACCAGTTCCTGCGCCACCTGCAGCGCACGCGCGTGCTGCTGCACGTGGTCGACCTGGCGCCGTTCAATCCGGAGGTCGACCCGGTCGCCGAGGCCAAGGCCATCGTCAAGGAACTGAAGAAGTACGACGAGGCGCTCTTCGAGAAGCCGCGCTGGCTGGTGCTGAACAAGCTGGACATGGTGCCGGCGGAAGAGCGCGCCGCCCGCGTGAAGGACTTCATCAAGCGCTACAAGTGGAAGGGCCCGGTCTTCGAGATCTCCGCGCTGACGCGCGAGGGCTGCGAGCCGCTGATCCGCGCCATCTACGACCACGTGGCGGCGATCCAGTCGCCGCCGGTCGAGGATGCCGACGCGCGCTTCGACGAACCGACCATCGATCCGCCCAAGGCTTTCCAGGAAACGCGCAAGACGCGCGCGACGAAGAACAAGGCGGTCAAGGCGGCGAAAGCCGACAAAGCCGAGAAAGCGGAGAAGGCGGAAAAGCCGCCCGAGCGCGATCCGCGCTTCGATCCGCTGCCCTGACTTCCGTCTTCGACCTCTCGGCTCCCTGATCCTCGACGCATGAGCAACGGCAATCTGACTGGAAATCTCGGCGCTGAACTGGCTGGTGTCCTCAAGGACGCGCGACGCATCGTCGTGAAGGTCGGTTCCAGTCTCGTGACCAACGAGGGCCGCGGCGTCGACGCCGAGGCGATCGGCAACTGGTGCCGGCAGCTCGCGGAGCTGGCGCGCGAGGGCCGCGAGGTCGTGATGGTGTCCAGCGGCGCGATCGCCGAAGGCATGAAGCGCCTGGGTTGGGCGAGCCGCCCGAAGGAACTGCACGAACTGCAGGCCGCGGCGGCCGTCGGGCAGATGGGCCTGGCGCAGATGTACGAGACCAAGCTGCGCGAGCAGGGTCTCACCAGCGCGCAGGTGCTGCTGACGCATGCCGACCTGGCGGACCGCGAGCGCTACCTGAATGCGCGCTCGACGCTGCTGGCGCTGCTGCAGCATCGCGTGGTGCCGGTGATCAACGAGAACGACACCGTCGTCAACGACGAGATCAAGTTCGGCGACAACGACACGCTGGGCGCGCTGGTCGCCAACCTGGTCGAGGCGGATGCGCTGGTGATCCTCACGGACCAGAAGGGCCTGTACTCGGCCGATCCGCGCAAGGATCCGAACGCCCGCTTCATCGACCGCGCGACGGCCGGCAAGCCCGAGCTTGAGGAGATGGCCGGCGGTGCCGGTTCCAGCATCGGACGCGGCGGCATGATCACCAAGATCCTGGCCGCCAAGCGCGCGGCCAGCAGTGGCGCGAACACCGTGATCGCCTGGGGCCGTGAGCCCGACGTCCTGCTGCGGCTGGCCGCCGGCGAGGCGATCGGGACGGCGCTGATGGCGTCCACCGCCAAGCTCGCGGCGCGCAAGCAGTGGATGGTCGATCACCTGCAGTTGCGCGGGAAGGTCGTCGTCGATGCCGGTGCGGCGATCAAGCTGCGGGAAGAGGGCAAGAGCCTGCTGCCGATCGGCGTGCAGGAGGTGTCCGGCGAATTCCATCGCGGCGACGTCATCGCGGTGGTCGACCTGGCCGGGCAGGAACTTGCGCGCGGGCTGACCAACTACGGCAGCGCCGAAGCGCGCCTGATCGCGCGCAAGCCGTCGTTCGACATCGAGCGCGTGCTCGGCTACGCGGCCGAGCCGGAACTGATCCACCGCGACAACCTCGTGCTGCGCTGAAGCGGCAGGCGGCAGCCACCCATCATGAACAAAGGCGCCCGAGGGCGCCTTTGTCATGTCCACACCGTCAGCGGCGAGCGCTCAATCCTTCGGAGGCTCCACCGGACCGCCGTGCGCGGCGCCCGGCGGCGCGGTCTCGCGACCGTCGTGCGACTCCCGATGCGCGGTCTCCACCTGTGCCGGACCGCCATGGTCCTGAGGCCGGTGATCGAAGCGCTCATGCCGGTGATGGTCCTGATCGCCGTGATGGTCGCCGTGGTCGCCATGTCCGCCATGACGGTCGCCGCGCGGCGGCGGCCGCATGCCGGCGCGCAGGTAACGGTTGTGATGGTTCAGGCGCGGCAGGAATCGCGCGAGTTCCGTCAGCGCCATCTGATACACGCCGCGCTTGAACTCGATCACGGCCTCCAACGGCACCCAATATTCGTTCCAGCGCCAGGCGTCGAACTCGGGGTGGTCGGTGGCGCGCAGATTCATGTCGCTGTCGCGACCCATCATCTGCAGCAGGAACCAGATCTGTTTCTGCCCGCGGTAATGTCCGCGCGCGTCGCGCCGGATGAAGTGGTCCGGGACTTCATAACGTAGCCAGTCCCGCGTGCGCGCGATGATGCGCACGTGGTCCGCAGTGAGGCCCACTTCCTCATGCAGCTCTCTGAACATCGCCTGCTCGGGCGTCTCTCCATGCTTGATGCCCCCTTGGGGGAACTGCCAAGAATGGGTGCGTATGCGCTTGCCCCAGAACACCTCGTTCTTGTGGTTGAGCAGGATGATGCCGACGTTGGGCCGGAAGCCTTCACGGTCGAGCATAATCAACCTTCAAATCATTCGTTGGATTGATTATTGCACCGGGGCTGCGACCCGGCGCGATCATCGCTAACCCTCGGTGATTCACGGTTTCTTCCGCGGCGGCCCGGCTGACCGCGGACTTTTATTTTCTGCGCCCATGAAAGCCTCCCAGTTCTTCATCTCCACGCTCAAGGAAGCGCCCGCCGATGCGGAAATCGTCAGCCACAAACTGATGATGCGGGCCGGCATGATCAAGCGCCTGGGCGCCGGCATCTACAACTACATGCCGATGGGCCTGCGCGTGATCCGCAAGGTCGAGCACATCATCCGCGGCGAGATGAACCGCGCCGGCGCGGTCGAGCTGCTGATGCCGGTCGTGCAACCGGCCGAGCTGTGGCAGGAGACGGGCCGCTTCGACAAGATGGGCCCCGAACTGCTGCGCGTGAAGGACCGCCACGGGCGCGACTTCATCATCCAGCCGACGTCGGAAGAGGTCATCACCGACATCGCGCGCCAGGAGCTGCGCAGCTACAAGCAACTGCCGAAGAATTTCTATCACATCCAGACAAAGTTCCGCGACGAACGCCGGCCCCGCTTCGGGATCATGCGCGGCCGCGAGTTCACGATGAAGGATGCGTACTCGTTCGACCGCGACAAGGAAGCAGCGGGTCGCAGCTACGACGCGATGTATGCGGCCTACGGCCGGATCTTCGACCGGCTGGGCCTGCAGTACCGCGCCGTGGCGGCGGACACCGGCGCGATCGGCGGCGACCGCTCGCATGAGTTCCAGGTCATCGCCGAGACCGGCGAGGACGCCATCATCTATTGCCCGACCAGCGACTACGCGGCCAACATCGAGCTGGCCGAGGCGCTGTCGCTGATCGCCACGCGCGGTGCCGCGACGCAGCCGCTGACGAAGACGCCGACGCCCGGCAAGGCCACCTGCGCCGACGTCGCCGAGCTGCTGAAGCTGCCGCTGTCGCAGACAGTGAAGTCGCTGGTGCTGGCGACCGACGAGCTCGACGACGAGGGCAACATCGTCAAATCGCAGGTCTGGCTGCTGCTGGTCCGCGGCGACCACGACCTGAACGAAGTGAAGGTCGGCAAGCTGGAAGGCCTGAAGGGCGGCTTCCGCTTCGCCACCGCCGCCGAGATCGACACCCACTTCGGCTGCAAGCCCGGCTACCTGGGCCCGATCGGCCTGGCGCAGCCGCTGAAGATCATCGCGGACCGGACCGCCGCCCACATGGCGGACTTCGTCTGCGGCGCCAACGAGGCCGACTTCCACTTCACCGGTGCGAACTGGGGTCGCGACCTGCCCGAGCCCGACCTGGTGGCCGACATCCGCAACGTCGTCGAGGGCGATCCCTCGCCGGACGGCAAGGGCGTGCTGGCGATCCAGCGCGGCATCGAGGTCGGCCATGTCTTCTATCTCGGCACGAAGTATTCGGCCGCGATGAACGCGAGCTACCTCGACGAAACCGGCAAGCCCCAGCTGATGGAGATGGGCTGCTACGGCATCGGCGTCACGCGCATCCTGGGCGCGGCGATCGAGCAGAACCATGACGAGCGCGGCATCGTCTGGCCCGACGCCATCGCGCCGTTCACCGTCGTGGTCTGCCCGATCGGCATGGACCGCAACGAGGACGTGAAGGCCGCCGCGACGAAGCTGCACGAAGAGCTGCTGGACCTGGGCATCGACGTGCTGCTGGACGACCGCGGCGAGCGCCCCGGCGCCATGTTCGCGGACTGGGAACTGGTCGGCGTGCCGCACCGCGTGGTGATCTCCGACCGCGGCCTCAAGGAAGGCCAGGTCGAGTACCAGGGCCGCCGCGATGCCGCCGCCACCAAGCTGGCACTGGCTGACGTCGTCGCTCACCTGAAGCAACGACTCGCGTGAATCCGGCCCGTCCGCCGCAGCGTGTCGCGGCGGTGGACGCGCTGCGCGCGCTGGCGCTGTTCCCGGTGGTCGCGGTCAACTGGGTGGGGTATCCCGCCCTGCCGGATGCCGGACCGCTCAGTCCGCCATCGCCCGCCGACGGGCTTGTCGCGCAGGTCGTCTCCTGGTTCCTGCACGCGCTCATCGCGGGCAAGGGCATCGCGCTGCTGGCCTTCCTGTTCGGCTACAGCCAGGGCCTGTCCCAGTCCCGCGGCGAAGAGGCGCTGGGCAAGCGCCGACGGCGCCTTGCGAAGCTGCTGACGCTCGGCCTGCTGCACGGCACGTTGCTCTACATGGGCGACATCCTGACGCTCTACGCGGTCTCCGGATCGGTGCTGGCGATCTGGGCCGGGCATTCCATGGGGATGCTGAAGGTCCGACTGCGGGTGCTGGTCGGATTGGAACTCGCGGTGATCGCGCTCACGGTGCTCATGGCCAGCATGCCGCTGTCGGGCGAGCCGTCGCTGTCGATGTCGGTGCCTGCGGCATGGGGAGACTGGACGCTGCGCAACGCGGGCCACTTCATCGCGTCGACCATCGCCTTCGCCACGCTGGGCCTGCCCACGCCGCTGCTGCTGATGACCGCGGGACTGATGGCGGCGCGTCTGCGGCTGTTCTCCCACCCGCGCTGGGAGCCCGCCTTGCGCCGTTGGTCGCGTCGCTGGCTGTGGCCGGCGGTGGCGGTGAACATCGCGTTCGCCTCGCTGCTCTGGCCCGGGTTGCGCGATGGCGACAGCTACGTCACCAGCCGCTTCGCGATCTTCTATCTCTATCCGACGATGCTGCTTTTGAGCGCCGCCGTGCCCGCGCTGGTGCTGCGTCTGCGCCGCGATCCGCGGCTGCTGGACGTGCTCGCGCCGCTGGGGCGGCACACGCTCAGCCTGTACCTGTTCAGCTCGGTGTTGAGCTTCTCGCTCTTCAGCGGCGCCGGCCTCGCGTGGCAGCCGGGAACGGTGCTGGCGGCCGGTCTGGCGCTCGCGTACTGGACCGGCGGCCTGCTGCTCGCGCGCGTACGCGGTCCGCGACCTTTGCCGCTGGAACGCTGGCTCGCCCGCTGACGGCGGCGGCGCGCGCCGTTATGCTGCCGCGCCTCGGCCTCTCGCTTCTCGATCGAGTTCCGATTTCCCCTGATCCCCTGATCTCCGCCGTTCCCGTGACTGACTCTGGCTTCAAGACGATTGCTCCCACCTCGCGCCGCGCGCTGCTGCTCGCCGGCGCGGCCAGTTGCCTGCCGCGTCCGGCGTTCGCCGGCGCCCAGGTGGAGGAGCCGCTGGCCGATGCGGTCCGCTCCGCGATGTCGGCCGCGATCGCCTCGGACGCGCCGCCCAAGCCGCATTTCGATTCGATCGAGCCGCGCCTGGCCTACCTGCGCTGGCTCGGCGAGATGAGCGAGCGCATGAAGCGCAAGAAGAGCGAGACCCAGGTGCGGATCGAGTTCCTGGAGACCCTCTGGTACGAGAGCGCCCGTGCAGGCCTGGAGACCGCGCTGGTGCTGGGCCTGGTGCAGGTGGAGAGCGGCTTCAAGAAGTACGCGATCAGCGTCGCCGGCGCGCGCGGCTACATGCAGGTGATGCCGTTCTGGATGCGCTCCATCGGCGACGGTCAGGTATCCCGGCTGTTCCACATGCAGACCAACCTGCGCTTCGGCTGCGTGATCCTGCGGCACTACCTGGACCGCGAGAAGGGCGACCTGTTCCTTGCGCTGGGCCGTTACAACGGCAGCCGCGGGCGCGCGGAGTATCCGAACATGGTGATGGGCGCCCGCAAGGGCTGGCTGATGCCGGGTCAGGCCTGAGGCCGGGTCAGGCCTGAGGCCGCAGCCCCAGCCAGGCCTGCGGCGCCGCGCCGGGCAGCTGGGCCAGTTCGAGCACGCGCTCGACGGTCTCGGCCACCATCTCGTCGATCGAGGTCGGCTTCAGGTACAGCGCCGGCAGCGGCGGGAAGACGATGCCGCCCATCTCGGTCACCGCGGTCATGTTGCGCAGGTGGGCGAGGTTGAACGGCGTCTCGCGCACCATCAGGATCAGACGGCGGCGCTCCTTGAGCGTGACGTCGGCGGCGCGGGTCATGAGGTTGTCCGACAGCCCGTGCGCGACCGCGGCGAGCGTGCGCATCGAGCAGGGCGCGATCACCATCGCGGCGGTCGGGAAGCTGCCGCTGGCGACGCAGGCGCCGATGTCGCCGGGCGCGTAGGCGAAGTCCGCCTCGCGCTCCAGCGCATCGCGTGCGAGCCCCAGTTCATGGTGGGCGTTGAGCACGCCCGCGGGGCTGAGGACCAGGTGGGTCTCCGCGCCGATCGCGCGGGCCCGTCGCAGCAGTTGCAGCCCGTAGGCGGCACCGGTCGCGCCGCTGATGCCGACGATCAGACGCGGCCGCGGTGCCGCCGCGGCGGTCATCAGGCCTTGGCCAGCAGCTGCTGCAGCTCGCCGCTCTCGTACATCTCCATCATGATGTCGGAGCCGCCGACGAATTCGCCGTCGACGTAGAGCTGCGGGATGGTGGGCCAGTTGGCGTAGTCCTTGATGCCCTGGCGGACGCTCTCGTCCTCGAGCACGTTGAAGGTCTTCAGCTCGCTGGCGCCGCTGGCCTTCAGGATCTGGATCGCGCGGCCGGAGAAGCCGCACATCGGGAACTGCGCGGTGCCCTTCATGAAGAGCACGATGCGGTTGCCCTTGACCAGGTCGTCGATGCGTTGCTGAACGTCGCTCATGGCGGAATCCTCTGAAAGCTGAAGCGGGAAGGCGTGTGCAGTGCGCGGCAGGATCCGTTCCGGGGTCCATGGACATGGAGAGTCACCGAGCCGCGCGATGGGAGGATTATCAAGCAGCGCGCAAGCCCGCGCTGGGCTGGGCTCAAACCGTTCGCCTGCCCCAGCCGGGCGGCTCCAACCGGTCGGCTCCAACCGGTCGGCTCGATCCGGCGCGGGCCGGATCAGAAGCTGTAGCTGACGCCCAGCTGGATGACCGGCTTGTAGCGCAGGTCCTGCGACAACTCGGCCTGCGGCGCGCTGTTGCCCAGGCGCAGGCTTGAGGCGCCGCCGCCCACCACGCCGACGTCGGCGCTGAACCCCCAGCCGTTGCGCAGCGAGTAGCTGGTGTAGCCGACGCCCACGTAGGAGAGCGACAGGTTGGGTTCGCGCTCCGGTCCGGTGAGCAGGCTGAGGCTGCGACGACCGGCCGACAGCGACGGCGTGACCGTCGCCGCCTGGCCCAGCGCCACGCCGGAACTGCTCTGCAGCAGCGACATCGGGCCGAGCATCAGGCCGCCGGTGGCCCGCAGGCCGCCGCGCGTGCCGGCGCCCATGCCGGATCCGGTGAGGTAGTAGTCCGCCAGCAGATTGGCGCTCAACACGCGGCTGCCGCTGCGGGCGTCGAAGGAGAGGCTGTCGTTGTCCTGGGCCTGGCTCAGTTGCAGCCGGCCCTGCCAGCTGGTGAAGGCCTTGCGGTCCGGTTTCAGTTGCAGGCCCTGTTGGGCCCACGCGGCGCCGACCATGCAGACACTGCCGGCCAGGACCACGGCAAGGCGCAGGAGCAAGGGGGCGGCGCTCATGACAGGTCTCCCAGACTCACGACAAACCCGTTTCAAGATGGATCAAAACGGGCACCAAGTCAGACCATGCTACGCCCGGGCCGGTTACCGCGCCAGATCGAGTTGAGGGGGTTTCCAGGCACTGTTGCGGATTCCCGGCGCGGTTTCTCGCAGTGTGGAAACAGTCTGTGAGGCGCGCCACATTCCTGTGCGTGCCGCCACATTCCTTACGCCGGCCAGCGGCCGCCGCTGGCGCGGGGTTGACCGCCCAGATCGCGCCGGTTCTCGACGTCGACGAAGCCTCGTGCGCTCAGCAGACCGGCCACCGCCTCGGCCTGGTCATACCCATGTTCGAGGAGCAGCCATCCGTTCGGACGCAGCCGGGCCGGCGCGCCGTCCACCAGCTCGCGCAGGTCGGCCAGTCCGTCGCCTTCCGGCGTCAGCGCCATCCGGGGCTCGTGGCGCAGCGCGTCGAGGTGGTGATCGTCCCCCGCAACGTACGGCGGGTTACTGAGGATCAGGTCGAATGCCGATTGACCCGCCAGAGGCTCGTACCAATGGCCGAGGTGGCTGTCGACCGCCAGACCCAGTCGGCGGGCGTTGTCCTGGGCGACGGCGAGGGCGCCCGCACTTGCATCGACCATGCGGACGTCCGCGTCGGGACGCCGCGACTTGATCGACAGCGCGATCGCGCCGGTGCCGGTGCCCAGGTCGACGACCCGGGGCGATGACAGTCCCGCGAGGCGTTCGAGCGCCCATTCCACCAGTACCTCGGTGTCCGGCCGGGGGATCAGCGTGTCCGGCGTGACGCGCAGCGTCAGGCCGAAGAACTCCTTCTCGCCGGTCAGATAGGCCAGCGGTACGCCGTCGAGCCGGCGGGCGAGCCAGTCCCGGAAGCGCTCCTGCTGGGGCGCATCGAGCGGATCGGTGTCGTGCGCGATCAGCCACGCCCGCGAGACGCCGAGCAGCGCTTGCAAGAGGTACAGCGCCTCGGCGCGCGGCAGACCGGCGGCGATGGCGGCACGTTCTGCTCCGACGATCGTCAAGGCCCCATCGGCGGCGCTCATGCCTGACCGCCTTCCAGCGCGGCGAGCTGCTCCGCGGCCTGCGCCTGCTGCAGACCTTGGAGGACGTCGTCGAGGTCGCCGTCCATGATCGCGCCGAGCTTGTAGAGCGTCAGGTTGATCCGGTGGTCGGTCAGGCGTCCCTGGGGGAAGTTGTAGGTGCGGATGCGGTCGCTGCGGTCGCCGGTGCCGACGAGGCTCTTGCGCTGCGCGGCTTCCTTGGCGGCGCGCTCGTTGCGGTCCTTGTCGCGCAGTCGCGCGGCGAGCACTGCCATCGCCTTGGCCTTGTTGCGGTGCTGGCTGCGGTCGTCCTGGCACTCGGCGACCAGGCCGGTCGGCAGGTGCGTGATCCGGATCGCGCTGTCGGTCTTGTTGACGTGCTGCCCGCCCGCGCCGCTGGCACGGAAGGTGTCGATGCGCAGCTCGGCGGGATTGAGCTGGATCTCCTCGGCCTCGTCGGGTTCCGCCATCACCGCAACCGTGCAGGCGCTGGTGTGGATGCGCCCCTGCGATTCGGTGGCGGGCACGCGCTGCACGCGGTGGCCGCCCGATTCGAACTTCATCTGCCCGTACACGCCGTCGCCGTCCAGGCGCAGCACGATTTCCTTGTAGCCGCCCAGGTCCGATTCGCTCGCCGACAGCACCTCGCAGCGCCAGCCGCGTCCTTCGGCGAAGCGGGTGTACATGCGGGTCAGATCGCCGGCGAAGAGCGCCGATTCGTCGCCGCCCGCGCCGGCACGGATTTCGAGGAACGCGGGTCTGTCGTCATCCGGATCGCGAGGGATGAGCGCGAGCTGCAGCTCCTGGTCGAGCTGCGCCAGATCGGCTTCGGCGCCGGCGATCTCCTCGCGGGCCATCTCGATCATGTCGGCGTCGCCGCTGTCGAGCAGCTCGCGCGCCGCGACGAGGTCCTGCTCGCGCTGCACGTAGCGCCGGTAGCGCTCGACCAGCGAGGACACCTCCGACTGCTCGCGCGTCAGCGCGCGGTAGCGCTTCATGTCGGCGGCGGCGCTGCCGTCGGCCAGGGTGCTGTCGAGCTCCGCCAACCGGTAGCCGAGGCGGTCGAACTTCTGGCGCAGGGCGTCTTTCATGGGGGATGGGCAGCGAGGGCGGGGAGAACGAAGCGGCGGAGGGACGATCGGTCGATGGACCGGGAGCAGGGCGGCAGGGTGTGCCGAAGAGCAGCCGGTGCCGGCCGCTCGCGCGCGGAACGCGCCGCTATGAGTCCGCTTCTTCGCCGAGCGCGTCCGGGCGGGCGCCCGAGGTCTTCGCGCCGCCGCGCAGGAACAGCCGCGACACGGTCTGTGCCATCTGCAGGCGCTGCTCGCCGTCGCTGCCGTTGAGTTCGGCCATGGCGCCGTGCAGCATCTTCTGCGTCAGTCCGCGCGCCAGCGCATCCAGCACGCTGTCGATGTCCTCGCCCTTGGCGATCAGCTTGCGCGCGCGCTGGATCTCTGCCTGGCGCCAGCTGTCGGCCTGCTGGTGAAGGGCCTGGATCAGCGGCACCGTGTGGCGCTGGCCCAGCCAGTGGACGAAGCTCTGGACGCCGGACTCGATGATGGCTTCCGCCTGCTGGACCGCGGCCTGGCGCTTCTCGCCGGCGGTCTGGACCAGCTTGGACAGGTCGTCCACGGTGTAGAGGTAGACGTCGTCCAGCTTGGCGACTTCCTGTTCGATGTCGCGCGGCACCGCCAGGTCGACCATGAACATGGGCTTGTGGCGGCGCTTCTTCAGCGCGCGTTCGACGGCGCCCAGGCCGATCAGCGGCAGGCTGGACGCGGTGCAGGAGATCACCGCGTCGAATTCGTGCAGGCGGTCGGGCAGGTCGGCCAGCCGGAAGGCTTCGCCGCCCAGTTGGTGGGCGAGCTTCTCGCCGCGTTCCTGCGTGCGGTTGGCGATGGCGATGGTCTTGGGCGACTTCGCGGCGAAGTGCGTGCCGACCAGTTCGATCATCTCGCCCGCGCCGACCAGCAGCACCTTGATGTCGGCGAGGTTCTCGAACAGCTGCGAGGCCAGCCGGACCGAGGCCGCGGCCATGCTGATCGAGTGGCTGCCGATCTCCGTCGAGCTGCGGACTTCCTTGGCCACCGAGAAGCTGCGCTGGAACAGCTGGTGCAGCGTGGTACCGAGCGTGCCGGCGGTGTCGGCCTCGCGCACGGCCTGCTTGAGCTGGCCGAGGATCTGCGGCTCGCCCAGCACCATCGAGTCCAGCCCGCTGGCGACCCGGAAGGCGTGGCGCGCCGCGGCGCCGTCCTCGACCACGTAGGAGTGGTCCATCAGCATCGTGCTGCCGACCCCGCCGACCTGCGCCAGCCAGTCGACGGCGGGGCGGACCATGTCGGCGTCGCCGGCCACGTAGAGCTCGGTGCGGTTGCAGGTGGAGAGGATGGCGGCTTCCGCGGCGGCCGTGCGGCGGCGCTGGCCGCTGCCGATCTGGTCCTGGAAACGCAGCAGCGTCGGGGCCAGTTGCTCGAGCGTGAACGCGAAACGGCCGCGCAGATCGAGCGGCGCGGACGTGTGGTTCAGACCCAGGGCAAAGACGGACATGCAGCGATTATAAAATTCCTGCCCGGCCCGTGTCTCGCACGGGCCTTGGCGGCGCGCTCATCGCCCCGGGATGCGTCAAGGAAAGACGCCTTTCCACCGCCGTCCCGTTACATCTACCTCTCGCCCGGAGCGAACCGACCCGTGGATCCACTCGACGCCGTCTGGCATTTCGGCAACCTGTTCCTGCCCGCCTGGGGCGTCGCGGCGCTGATGGCCGCCGCCCTGAAGTTGATCTGGCGGGAGACCGTCTCCGGCATGCGCTGGCGCACGCTCGCGTTGTGGGGCGGCGTCGGCGGCACGCTCGGCCTGTTCGCCGCGCTGATGCTCACCGGCGCCGACGGCACCATGGCCGGCTACGGCCTGATGCTGATCGGCATCACGGCCACGCAGTGGGGCGTCAGTTACAAACGCTGAGCCCGGGCCGACGTCACGTGCTACCGCTTTAGAGGAGGGTGGGCTCAGCCCTGCAGATCCTCGGTCACCGGTACCTCGCCTCGCAGCGAATGCGCGAAGGCCTCGGTGACATGCATCGGAATGATCTGGTGCATGAGGCGCTCGTGGCCCTTGAAGTTGACGATGCGGTTGCACTCGGTGCGGCCCATCAACTCGGTGGCGTCCCGGCGGGCGTGGCCTGAGACAAGCACCGGCACGGTCTTGCCGACCATGCTGTGGTTGTAGCGGACGGCGGTCGCCTCGATCTCGGCCTGCAGTTCCTGCAGGCGGCGGACCTTCACCTCGTGCGGCGTGTCGTCGGCCAGGTTGGCCGCCGGCGTGCCGGGACGCGGGCTGAAGATGAAGCTGAACGACGCGTCGAAGCCGATGTCGCGCACCAGCTGCATGGTCTTGGCGTGGTCCTCGTCGGTCTCGCCGGGGAAACCGACGATGAAGTCCGAGGCGATGCGGATGTCCGGACGGATGGCGCGCAGCTTGCGCACGATGCTCTTGAACTGCAGCGTGGTGTAGCCGCGTTTCATCGCCATCAGGATGCGGTCCGAGCCGTGCTGCACCGGCAGGTGCACGTGGTTCACCAGCTTCGGGATCGTGGCGTAGGCGTCGATCAGGCGCTGGCTGAACTCGTTGGGATGGCTGGTGGTGTAGCGGATGCGCTCGATGCCGGGGATCTCGGCGACGTATTCGAGCAGCAGCGCGAAGTCGGCGATCTCGTCCGTGCCGCCCATGGCGCCGCGATACGCGTTCACGTTCTGGCCCAGCAGCGTCACTTCCTTGACGCCCTGGTCGGCCAGTCCGGCGACTTCCTCGAGCACGTCCTCGAAGGGTCTGCTGACCTCCTCGCCGCGGGTGTAGGGCACGACGCAGTAGGAGCAGTACTTCGAGCAGCCTTCCATGATGGACACGAAGGCCGAGGCGCCTTCGACCTTGGCCGGCGGCAGGTGGTCGAACTTCTCGATCTCGGGGAAGGAGATGTCGACCTGCGGGCGCGACTGCTGCTGGCGCTGGGCCAGCATCTGCGGCAGGCGGTGCAGGGTCTGCGGGCCGAAGACGACGTCGACGTAGGGCGCGCGCTCGATGATCGCCGCGCCTTCCTGGCTGGCGACGCAGCCGCCGACGCCGATCATCACGCCCTTGGCCTTCAGGTGCTTGATGCGGCCGAGGTCGGAGAACACCTTCTCCTGGGCCTTCTCGCGGACCGAGCAGGTGTTGAACAGCACCAGGTCGGCCTGGTCGACGTCGGTGGTGGGCTCATAACCTTCGGCGGCGCGCAGGACGTCGGCCATCTTGTCCGAGTCGTACTCGTTCATCTGGCAGCCGAAGGTCTTGATGAAGACTTTCTTGCTCATGGGGAGCTCCGGGAATCGGGATGAATGCGGCGGCCCCGCGCGGTGCGCCTGCCCGGGGAACGGACGGCGCGGCGCGGGCGCTGGCTCAGTGGCTCAGGGCTTGCGCCAGACCTGGCTGGCCTGGTCGAACACCAGTTTGGAGGCCTGGTCCGGCGTGGTCGGCCAGGTCTTGTTGGCCAGTTCGACGTCGTTCAGTACCCAGATGTCCATGAGCAGGCCGTTCATGTCCCAGGTGTAGAGCACGACGGCCTTCTGCTGGTAGAGCGAGCCCGGCGTGGCGACCTGGTCGACCGCGTTGCGGATGCGCGCACCGGGCGCGAGGCGCGCCGGCTTGCCGTTGAGCTGCACGTCGGGCGTGACGCCGAAGACGATCTCGCCGCGCAGCGCGCGCTGCGGGAAGAAGCGGTGGCCCGGGGCGATCTGGGCCTGGGCGGGCGTAGGCGTCGCGATCGCGGCAAGACCGCCGAACGCGGCGGCGAGCGAGAACAGGGCGGTGCTGGCGGCCGTCGCCATCATCGAACGACGGCGGGGCAGGGCGGGCGAGGCACAGCGGTACATGGTGTAGATCCAGTGGCTGCGGAAATGCGCAAGGGCGCAAGTGTAGCGGGCGAGGTCGCGCCGCCGGCGGGGTCAGGGTGGCGGTTGCCTCTCGTTTCCGCCTGTCGTTTCTGCAGGGCGGAGGGCAGTGTCAGAGGCGCCCGGTGGCCGTGTTCTGCGCGACGGCGGCGGGGCCGGGTTCGGGCAGCACGTAGACGACGCCCGGTCCGCGGCCGAGCACCGGCGCGACGACGCGGTCGAAGAACTCGCCCGCGACGACGACGCAGCCCAGCGAGATGCGGTTGTCATCCGGCGACGGCGACGCGAGGCGCTCGGCGCGGCGCTCGTAGGCCGGGCTCGGGCGGAGCCGGTGGATGGCGAACGCCGCGTCGTAATCGACCCAGATGACGGTCTCGCCCTTGAGATTGGGACCAGGTTGGCTGTCGTAGCGTCCGGAAGGCGTGGTGCGCAGGCCCGGCGGAATGCCGGTACTCACCATCTGACCGACGCCAGGGGCGACCGTGTCGCCACGGGCCAGGCCCAGCAGCGCCGGTGCGGCGCCGACCAGTTGGCCGTCGGCATTGAAGACGAAGAGCTTGGCTTCCTTCTTGTCGACGACAGCGAAGGGGCGCCCCTTGGCGTCGAAACCCTCGAACGCCGCGCGGGCCGCGGCGCGGGCCTCAGGCGACGCGGACTCGCCGTGGAAGTCGACGGCGAGCGGCGCGATGTGCGCGGAAGGCGGCTGAAGCTGCTGGAGCGGTTGCTGAAGCGCGGGTTCGGCGCGAGCGCCGGGTGAGCCCAGCACGGCCGCGATGACCGCAGCCATCGCCATCCCTGTCCATACCGCCTTCGACGGACCCGACGAACTGATCGACTTCATACTGCCCGATGTCCTTCTGGCGGACGTTCTGACATGCGCCGACAAAAGCCGGGCGAGTCCGCTGGGGCCGCATATTAAGGAGCAACGGGTTGTTTCAACGGTCGATCTGTCGGCAAAAACGGGAGGACTTTCCCGGGAATTTGTAAGACGTGCGGGCTGCGGCACGAATCGACGTACGTTAGGTGCGCGATAGGAACTTCTCGCGCCCGTGGGCTTCCGCCGCCGCCAGTTCCTTGGCGCCGAGGACGTAGTCGTCGCTGTCCGCCAGACGCTCGATGGCCAGGTCGATGAAGGCGCGCACGCGCGCCGGTTGCGCGCTGCGGCTGCCCCAGTAGACATGCAGGCTGGAAGGCGCGGCCACATGTCGGGTAAGCAGGGGCACCAGCCGCCCCGCGCGGATGTGGGCGGCCACGGTGATGCTGGTCATCATGCTGATCACCTGGCCGCCGAGCAGCGCGTCGAATTCGAGTTCTTCATCGTTGACGCAGAGCGCCGGCGTGATCGGCTGCGCGGCGACCGCCTTCCCGACCTTGACGGTCCAGGCGACGATGCGGCCCTCGGGATGGCGGAAGGTGCTGCAGCGATGCGCGGCCAGCTCGTCCAGCGTCTGCGGCGCGCCGTGCTTGCGCAGGTAGGCCGGTGTCGCGCAGATGATCCCCTGCACCGGGAACAGCCGCCGCGCGATGACGCCGTCCGCGGGCGACGGGCCGATGCGGAAGCCCACGTCGACGCGGTCCTCGACCCAGTTGCCGATGTCGTCGGCCAGCTGGACTTCGGGCCGGACCTCGGGATGGCGGGTGCAGAACTCGTCCAGCAGGGCCCACAACGCCGGGCGGAACGCCGAGCGCGGACCGACGATGCGCAGCGGGCCGGCGATCTCGTCCTTGGCCTCGCGCACGTTCTCGATCGCGCGATGCAGCCAGCCCAGCGCGGGCCGCACGCTGTCCAGGAACTGGCGGCCCTCGTCGGTCAGCGCCATGTTGCGCGTCGTGCGATGGAACAGCCGCACGCCGAGGTGCTGCTCGAGCTGCGCCAGCGCCTGGCTCGCCGCCTGCGGCGTGATGCCTTGCGCGGTGGCGGCGCGGCGCAGGCTGCCCAGTTCGGCGGTGCGGACGAAGGTCGTGATGGCGCGGAGTTCGTTGACGGGCATGGCGTGAGGATGACCGATGCGGGACGGGCGGATTATCAAGTTCCGCTTGCCAATCCTTCAATGCGGACCCGCCTAGCGGCTTGCCAATCGCCTGCCTACAGTCCGGCCTGCCGAGCCCGTGCCCCCCGCGGTCAGGCGCGCAAGTCGTCGAGCCCGAGATCGAGCGGGGGCGTGCGGGAGCCGGGCAGGCGCCAGGCGGTCGGGAAGGGGCGTGCATCGCCCGGTTTTCGCACCACGCCGATGCATGCCGCCCAATCGGGGGGTGAGTGACCCCGTACGCGTACGGTCATTACCGATCAGCAATACATGGGCGCGTGTCGACACACAAAATCCGCGCTCGACAAGACCGGAAAACGGTCGTCCACCAGAGAGCAACGATGACAACGATCGTGGGAATCCGTCCATGCTGATGGCCGCCGTGCGCGTCGCGCTGCGACGCCCTTACACCTTCTTCGTGCTGGCGCTGCTGCTGCTGATCATCGGCCCGCTGGCGGCGGTGCGCACGCCCACCGACATCTTCCCGGAGATCCGGGTGCCGGTCATCGCGGTGGCCTGGCAGTTCACCGGGCTGCCGCCGGACCAGATGGCCGGGCGCATCTCGACGCTGTTCCAGCGCACGTTGACGACCACCGTCAACGACATCGAGCACATCGAGGCCAACACCTATCCCGGCGTCTCGGTGGTGAAGATCTTCTTCCAGCCGGGCGTGAACATCGCGGTGGCCAACGCGCAGGTGACCGCGGTCGCCCAGGTCGCCGTGCGGCAGATGCCGGCCGGCACGACGCCGCCGCTGATCCTGAACTACAACGCCGCCACGGTGCCCATCCTGCAGCTCGCGCTTTCGGGCAAGGGGCTGTCGGAGCAGCAGCTGTTCGACCTCGGCTTCAACACGATCCGCACGCCGCTGGTGACCGTGCCCGGCGCGGCGATCCCGCTGCCCTACGGCGGCAAGCAGCGCCAGGTGCAGATCGACGTCAACCCCGCCGCGCTGCAGGCGCGCGGGCTGTCGGCCCAGGACGTGGCCACCGCGCTGGCGACGCAGAACGTGCTCACGCCGATCGGGACGCAGAAGATCGGCGAACTCGAATACACGCTGCAGCTCAACAGCGCGCCGTCCGCGATCGAGGAACTGGGCCGGCTGCCGGTGAAGGTGGTCAACGGCTCCACGATCTATCTGCGCGACGTCGCCGACGTGCACGACGGCAATGCGCCGCAGACCAACATCGTCCATGTGGACGGCGGGCGCTCGGTGCTGATGTCGGTGCTGAAGAACGGCGCGGCGTCCACGCTCGCGATCGTCGACGGCGTGCGCGCCAAGCTCGGCGAACTGCGACCGTCGCTGCCCGATGAGTTGGAGGTCAAGCCGATCAACGACCAGTCCGTCTTCGTGCGCGCCGCCATCAAGGGCGTCGCGGTCGAAGGCGCCATCGCCGCGGCGCTGACCAGCCTGATGATCCTGCTGTTCCTGGGCAGCTGGCGCTCGACGGTGATCATCGCGGTGTCGATCCCGCTGTCCATCCTGGGATCCATCATCGGCCTGGCGGCGATCGGCGAGACGCTCAACCTGATGACGCTGGGCGGCCTCGCGCTCGCGGTGGGCATCCTGGTCGACGACGCGACGGTGACCATCGAGAACATCAACTGGCACCTGGAGCACGGCAAGGGCGTCGAGGAGTCGATCATGGACGGCGCGCAGCAGATCGTGACGCCGGCCTTCGTCTCGCTGCTGTGCATCTGCATCGTGTTCATCCCGATGTTCTTCCTGGAAGGCGTGTCGCGCTTCCTGTTCGTGCCGATGGCCGAGGCGGTGATCTTCGCGATGGTGTGCTCGTTCATCCTGTCGCGCACGCTGGTGCCGACGATGGCCAAGTACCTGCTGCATCCCCATGCGCCGCTGACCGACGGCCACGGGCATCTGGCGCAGCCGCCGTCGCGCAATCCGCTGGTGCGTTTCCAGCGCAATTTCGAAGCCCGCTTCGAGCGCGTGCGCGAGGGCTACCGCCGCATGCTGGAGGCCGCGCTGGGCAGCAAGAAGCCGTTCCTGATCGGCTTCGCGGTGGTGGTGCTGGCGTCCTTCGCGCTGGTGCCCTTCATCGGCAGCAACTTCTTCCCGCAGGTCGACTCCGGCCAGATCCTGATGCACGCGCGGGTGCCGGTGGGCACGCGCGTCGAGGAGACCGCCGCGCGCTTCGCGAAGATCGAGCAGGCGATCCGCCGCGTGATCCCGTCCGACAGGATCGAGACCATGGTCGACAACATCGGCCTGCCGCCGTCGTCGATCAACCTGACCTACAACAACACCGGCGTGCTGGGCACCTCCGACGGCGACTTCCAGATCGCGCTGAAGGAAGGCCACGCGCCCACGGCCGACTACGTGCGCCAGCTGCGCCAGGTCCTGCCGCGCGAGTTCCCGGACACGACCTTCTCGTTCCCGCCGGCCGACATCGTCAGCCAGATCCTGAACTTCGGCGCGCCCGCGCCCATCGACGTGCAGGTGCGGGGTCGCGACGTCGAGTCCAACTTCGCCTACGCGCAGCAGCTGCTCAAGCGCATCAAGGCGATCCCCGGCGTGGCCGACGCGCGCATCCAGCAGTCCAACAAGGCGCCGACCTTCAACGTCGACGTCGACCGCACGCAGGCGCAGCTGCAGGGCCTGACCACGCGCGACGTCGCCAACAGCCTGGTCGTGAACCTGGCCGGCAGCAGCCAGGTCGCGCCGACCTTCTGGCTGAATCCGCAGAACGGCGTCAGCTACTCGATCGTGATGCAGACGCCGCAGCATCAGCTGGATTCGCTGGCCTCGCTGAGCAACCTGCCCATCGGCAACGGCAGCCAGCCGGGCACGTCGACGCTCGGCGGCGTGGCGACCTTCCAGCGCGTCAACAGTCCGGCGCTGATCAGCCAGTACGACGTCGCGACGATGGTGCAGATTCATGCGACGACGCAGGACCGCGACCTCGGCGCGGTCGCGCGCGACATCCGCAAGGTGCTCGCCGAGACGCAGGCCGACGTGCCCAAGGGTTCCAACGTGCAGCTGCTCGGCCAGGTGCGCACGATGGATCGCGCGTTCTCGGGCCTGCTGTTCGGGCTGCTCGGCGCGGTGGTGCTGATCTACCTGCTGATCGTCGTGAACTTCCAGTCCTGGCTGGACCCGGCGGTGATCGTGTCGGCGCTGCCCGCGGCGCTGGCCGGCATCGTGTGGATGCTCTTCGCGACCGGGACGACCTTGTCGGTGCCCGCGCTGACGGGCGCGATCATGTGCATGGGCGTGGCGACCGCCAACAGCGTGCTGGTGATCAGCTTCGCGCGGGAGCGGCTGGAGGAACTGGGCGATGCCTACGCCGCCGCGATGGAAGCCGGATTCGTGCGCTTCCGTCCGGTGCTGATGACGGCGCTGGCGATGGTGATCGGCATGTTGCCGATGGCGCTGGGCCTGGGCGAAGGCGGCGAGCAGAACGCGCCGCTGGGACGCGCCGTGATCGGCGGCCTGGTCTTCGCCACCTTCGCGACGCTGGTCTTCGTGCCGGTGGTGTTCAGCATCGTGCATCGACACCACCGCAAGACCGGCCCCGCCGCCGACCTTTCTGAATCGAACGACTTGACCGCCGGCGCCGCCACCGCGCTGCCCGGGGCCGGAGATGCTTCCCATGCGAACTGATAACGACAACACCGTGGTGTCCTCGCGTCCTCCCGCGCGCTTCAAGCTCGCCGCGACCGTTGCGGTCGTCATCGCCATCGCGGTGGTGGCGGCGGGCCTGTGGTCCCGCAAGTCCAACGCCGAGCAATTGCAGAGCACTGCCGACGAGCGCGGCCAGCCGAGCGTCGCGCTGGTCTCGCCGCAGCCCTTGACCGAAGGTGGGCTGGAGCTGCCCGCGCGCATCGAGGCCTGGTCGCGTGCGCCGATCTACGCGCGGGTCAGCGGCTACCTGAAGCGCTGGAACGTCGACATCGGCGGCAAGGTCAAGGCGGGGCAGCAGCTCGCCGAGATCGAAACGCCCGACCTCGACCAGCAGCTGATGCAGGCCAAGGCCGAGCTGGCGACCGCCCGCAGCAATGCCGCGCTGGCGGCGAGCACGGCCAAGCGCTGGCAGGGGCTGCTGGAATCGGATTCGGTGTCCAAGCAGGAAGTGGACGAGCGCACCGGCGACATGACGGCGAAGCAGTCGCAGGTGACGGCGCTGCAGGCCAACGTCGACCGGATCGAGGCGCTCAAGCGCTTCACGCAGTTGTCGGCGCCGTTCGACGGTGTCGTCACCGCGCGCAACACCGATGTCGGCGCGCTGATCAACATCGGCGGCGCGCCGGGCAGCGAGCTGTTCGTCGTGTCCGACACGCGCAAGCTGCGGGTCTACGTGAACGTGCCGCAGCGCCAGGTCGCGCAGGTGCGGGCGGGCGGCAAGGCCGTGCTGACGGTGCCCGAGCGTCCCGGCCAGCGCTTCGCCGCGACGGTGCAGTCGACCTCGCAGGCGATCAACACGGCCAGCGGTGCGATGCTGGTGCAGCTCGCCGTCGACAACGACAAGGACGAACTGCTGCCGGGCGGCTTCGCGACCGTGCGCTTCGACGGTGCGGCGCCGGCTTCCGCGAGCGCGCAGGCGAGCGCGGCGGTCTCGCTGCCGCCGGGCGCGGTGATCATCAACAAGGACGGCGTGCAGGTCGCGACGGTCGACGCGGGCAATCGCGTGAAGCTGCGCAAGGTCACGATCGCACGCGACATGGGCACACGCATCGAGCTCGGCGGCGGATTGACCGCCGCGGACCGCGTCATCGCGAATCCGCCGGACGGCATCGCCGACGGCGACGTGGTGCGCGTCGCGCAACCTGCAGCCGCGCCGGGATCGGCGGCATCGGCGAAAGGCCGCACATGACGACGCGTCGGTCCGCTGGCGCCGTCCGCGGCGTCACGCTCGCCATGGGCGCATTGACCGCCGCGTTGATCGCCGGCTGCGCCCAGCCGCCGAAGACGGTGCTGCCGGAGGTGCCGATGACGACGGGCTTCAAGGAGGCTCGGGGTCCGTGGGTCGAGGCGGGATCGTCGACGTCCGCGGCCATCGCCTTCGACGGCTGGTGGAAGGGCTACGGCGATCCGGAGCTCGACGCGCTCCAGCAGCGGCTGGTCGAGAACAGTCCCGACCTCGCGTCGGCGCTCGCCCGCTACCAGCAGGCGAGGGCCGCGACCGACAGCCTGCGTTCGGCGCAATCGCCGACGTTGAACAGCTCGCTCAACGGACAGCGAGACCGGCAATCGGAGCGACGCCCGCTACGCGTGCTCGGGCCGACCTCGCCCGATTGGTACAACAGCGCGACGCTGGGCCTGGACCTGAGCTACGAAGTCGACCTGTGGGGCCGCATCTCTCAGCAGGTCCGCGCCGGATTGGCGTCGGAACGCGCGGCGGCGGCGGACCTCGCCACGGCGCGGCTGGCGCTGCAGGCGCAGCTGGCGGATTCGCTGCTGCAGCTGCGCGGGCTCGATCGCGACAACGCCTTGCTCGCCGATGCCGAAGAGGCCTACACCCGCGCGTTCGACCTGATTTCCCGCCGGCATCGGGCCGGCATCGCGTCAGGTCTTGACCAGGCGCGGGCGGAGGGCCAACTGGAGTCGGCGCGTTCGCAGCGTCGGCAGTCGCAGGCACAGCGTGCGGTGCTGGAGCACGCGATCGCCGCGCTGGTCGGTGCCAACGCCTCGAGCTTCCGGATCGAGCCGGCCGCGTCGCTGGATCTGGCGATGCCGGTGGTACCGCCGGGCTTGCCGTCGACCTTGCTGGAGCGTCGTCCCGACATCGCCGCGGCGCAGCAGCGCGTGGTGGCGGCGACCGCGACGCTGGGCGTGGCGAAGACGGCGTTCTTCCCCTCGGTCGTGCTGAGCGCGCAAGGCGGCTTCCAGAGCAGCGACTTCGGTCGCTTCCTCGAAGCGCCCAACCTGTTCTGGGCCATCGGGCCGACGCTGGCCTACAACCTGTTCGACGGCGGCCGGCGCAAGGCCGAGGAAGCGCGTGCCACCGCGGCGCTGGACGAATCGGCGCAGCGCTATCGCGGTACGGTGCTCGCGGCGTTCCAGCAGGTCGAGGACCAACTGGTCCTGCTCGACCGCTACGGCGAAGCGCTGGAGGCGGAGAACAAGTCGGTCGACGCGGCGGAGCGTTCGCTCGCGCTGGCGACCAACCGCTACCGCGCCGGCGCGGCGGCCTACCTGGAGGTGGTCACCTCGCAGACGGCGGGCCTGCAGGCGCGACGCAGCGCGGTGGATCTCGCCACGCGGCAGCGCCGCGCGACGGTGGCGCTCGTGCGGGCACTCGGTGGTGGATGGCAGGCGCCGGCGGAAATGAAGGCGGACGCGGGAGCGTCGGACGCGGTTGCGGTCACCAGAAACGGAAATCCGTAACGCCAGATCGGCAAATGTAAAACGCCTTTCCGAAATCAGACTACCTCGTTAGTCTGCCTCCCGTTGTCGACATGGCCGCGCCTGCGCGCTGGCGTGTCGACACGTGGCCTGTGCCGACGGCCACCGTCCCCGATGCGGATCCTGCTGGTCCGCGTCGCGCGAGGCGGAGGAAACGGCGTTGGGTTCCCGAGCATTTTTTGATTCACCGGTGACCGGTGAGGGCGGAGCCATGCCCGCGCCGATCGCCTCAACGACATTGGGAGACATTCGATGAAGAGCACCCGTATTGACGAGTCCGCCGTGCTGGTCGCGCCCAAGCCGCCGACCGCCGGATTGCTGCGCGCGCCGAGCCCGAGGCACGGCTTGATGGCGATGGCGGTCGTGGTCGGCGCCGTCGCGCCGATGGGCGCGGCGCACGCTGTGGATTGGCCGTCCGGCTTTTCCAAGTGCGCGGACGAGGGCGGCACCTGCAAGGTCGGCGACACGGCGCGCCAGGTCTCCTTCGGCGTGAAGGACAAGTGGGTCATCAAGACGCTGAGCGGCAACGTCGCCTGCACGTCGGCGACCTTCGGTGGCGCGGATCCGAATCCGGGCAAGGCGGAGAAGTGCGCGGTGGGACCGGCCGGATCGCCGGCGCCATCGCCGTCTCCGGCACCGTCTCCGGCGCCTTCACCCGCACCGTCGCCATCCCCGGCACCTTCGCCGGCTCCGGCGGGACACAGCGGCGGTTACGCGGGGCAGGTCACCGGCGGCGGTTCGGCAACGCCGATCACCGTCACCACCGCGGCGCAGATGCAGGCCGCGATCGATGCCTACAGCGGCACCGGCGGGCTGGTGATCCGCTACGCGGGCACTTTCGATTTCGGCAGCATCCCCGATCCCTGTGCGCAGTGGAAGAAGGCGGCGGGCGCGGTGGTCGAGGTCAAGAACAAGAGCAACGTCACGATCGAAGGCGTCAACGGCTCGGCGGCGAACTTCGGTCTCGCCATCAAGGCCGCGGCGACCAACATCATCATCCGCAACATGACGATCGGGCTGCTGCCCGGATCCATCGACGCCATCGGCATCGAAGGCCAGAGCGGCAAGTTCCCGGGCTATGTCTGGATCGATCACAACACGCTGTTCAGCTCCACCGCCGAATGCTCCGGCGCCGGTGACCTGGAGTTCGATGGCCTCATCGACAGCAAGGCCGGCGCGCATCACATCACCTACTCGTACAACTATCTGCACGACCACCACAAGGTCGGCCTGATCGGATCGAGCGACAGCGACGCGAGCGACCGCTACATCACCTTCCACCACAACGTGTACAGCAACGTCGGCTCGCGGCTGCCGCTGCAGCGCGCGGGCTACACGCACCTGTACAACAACCTGTACTCGGGCGTGCTGACCTCGGGCGCCAACATCCGCATGGGCGGCTACGCGCTGATCGAAGGCAACTACTTCGAGAACGCGCAGAACCCGGTGACCTCGCGGGACAGCTCGTCGATCGGCTACTGGGAACTGCGCAACAACAACGTGCGCAGCCCGGCCGACTTCGCGACCTACGGGATCAAGTGGGTGGCGAGCGGATCGAGCCCGTCGCGCGACGCGACCGACTGGGTGACGACGGCGAACTTCCCGGTGGGCATCCCGTATTCGTACACGGTGCACACGCCGGCTTGCGTGAAGCAGAAGCTGCTCACCGTGGCGGGGGCGGGGAAGAACTATGCGACCTTGAGCTGCAATTGAACTGCTGAAGCGAAGAGGCCCTCGCTGTTGCGAGGGCCTCGGTCCAGGTCTACGGATGCTCTACTTGTCCGCGGACTTGTACAGCTCGTAGACGAGGTTATCGACGGCTTCGATTCGCAGGAGCGGTGTCGATGACTTGCTGTCGTCGGGCTTGGAGCCGAACTTCACCAGTTCCCGCGAGAAGGCCGGCAAACGAACGCCGGGCGGGCGTTTGCACGAGGCGTTCATGGCGATCTTTTCGCCCTTGATGACGGCGAGTCCCGCGTGGAACGGACAGTCTCCTCCCACGCATTCCGTCATCAGGTATCTGAAGTTGCCGCGGTCGAACCAAACCTGGCTGACCCAAGCCCGAGGCGCGGCGGGCGAGACCGTGCCGCTGAAGAAGCGGCCATTCTCCGGAGTTGCGGCGAACTCGTTTTCCACAGTGCCTGAAGTGCCGTAGCGATAGGTGAGTGCGGTGGGAGCAGCCTCGGTGGGCGATGCGCAAAGCGACGCGGTCTTCTTGCCCGTGAAGCAGTTGAAGACCGCCTCCTCATGCGCTTTGCACAACGGGTCGCCTGGCTTGGCGGCTGAAGCCAGTGTTGGCAGAAGTGAGCAGGCCAACAGCGCCATCCAACTGTTTGGAATTCGGAAGTTCGCCATGAATCGGGGGGAGGGGAGGTCGAAGGAAATGCGTTGCTTGAGCAGGCCGCGCTTCGAATCGTAGTCTTGGCCTGTTGGTCCGCGACCTTGCTCTCTGGGCTGTTGGCACGAGCGCAGTTCACCAGGCCCAAAACGGAAAACCCCGCAGAACTTGCGTCCTGCGGGGTTTCGTATTTGGTGGCGCTTCAGGGATTCGAACCCCGGACCTGCGGATTATGATTCCGTCGCTCTAACCGGCTGAGCTAAAGCGCCTTGCGAAGACAGCGACTATAGCAAAGATTTCGAAGACAATGCAAGCCCCGCCGATCACGGCATCGAAATTTCGGCGCGCGAGTCCTACTCGACCCCTCCATGTTCAGCTTCCTCAAGAAAAAACTGGGCTTCGGCTCCGCCGAACCCACGCCGGCTCCCGCTCCCGAAGCGCCGCCAGCGGTCGACACCGCGCTCCCTCCGGCCGCCCCCGCGCCCGCCATCGAGCCGCCGTCGACCCCAGCCGCTCCGCAACCCCTGACCCCGCCGACCGCACCCGTTCCGGTGGCCGCCCCGGTCGTCGCTCCGGCCATTGCTCCGGCGCCCATCGCAGCACCCGCGCCCGTTGCGCCTGCACTCACGCTGGCCCCTGTTGCCGCACCGAAACCGGCTCCCGCTCCCGTCGCAGTGACGCCGGTTGCGGTGCCCGCGCCCGCGCCGGTCCCCGAGCCCGCGCCGCGCAAGAGCTGGATGGACAAGCTCCGCCAAGGTCTGCGCAAGACCGGGTCGAGCATCTCCCAGGTCTTCACCGGCACGCAGATCGACGACGCGCTGTATGAAGAGCTCGAAGCCGCGTTGCTGATGGCCGATGCCGGCGTGAAGGCCACCGAGTTCCTCCTTGAAGATCTGAAGCGTCGCGTGAGGGACGCCAAGGCCAGCGATCCGGCCGCCGTGCGGCAGCTGCTCGTGGACGCGCTGACCGAGCTGCTGCAGCCGTTGCAGCGCCAGCTCGTGATCGGCGAGCACTCGCCGACGGTGATGATGGTGGTCGGCGTGAACGGCGCCGGCAAGACGACCAGCATCGGCAAGCTCACGCGCCATCTGGCCGATGCCGAAGCCAACGTGCTGCTGGCCGCGGCGGACACCTTCCGCGCCGCGGCGCGCGAGCAGCTCGCCGTGTGGGCGGACCGCAACCGCGTGCAGATCGTGAGCCAAGAGGGCGGCGATCCGTCAGCGGTGACCTTCGATGCGGTGGTCGCGGGCAAGGCGCGCGGCTGCGATGTCGTCATCGCCGACACCGCCGGCCGCCTGCCGACTCAGCTCCACCTGATGGAGGAGCTCAAGAAGATCAAGCGCGTGATCGGCAAGGCGCAGGAGACGGCGCCGCACGAGGTGCTGCTGGTCGTCGACGGCAACACCGGCCAGAACGCGCTGATGCAGGTGAAGTCCTTCGACGACGCGCTCGGCCTCACCGGACTGATCGTCACCAAGCTCGACGGCACGGCCAAGGGTGGCGTGCTCGCCGCGATCGCGCGCGAGCGGCCGATCCCGGTCTACTTCATCGGCGTCGGCGAGAAGCTCGAGGACCTCCAGACCTTCGACGCGCGAGAGTTCGCGCAAGCGCTGCTGGAATGAAAATCGGCTCCCTCGGGAGCCGATTTTCATGGGTGGGTGGGGTTACATCGGGAACCCGCCGCCTCCGCCGCCCATGAGGTTCTTGAGGCCGCCCATCTTCTTCATCATCTTCATCAGGCCGCCGCCCTTCATCTTCTTCATCATCCCCTGCATCTGGTCGAACTGGTTGAGCAGGCGGTTGACTTCCTGGATGTGGACGCCCGCGCCCGCGGCGATGCGGCGCTTGCGGCTGGCCTTGGACTTGCCGTCCATCAGCAGCGCCGGCTGGCGGCGTTCCTTGGCGGTCATGGCGTTGAGGATGCCTTCCATGCGCTTCATGTCGCGCTCGGCCTTGTCCATGTCGGGCTGGCCGGCCTTGGCGGTCATCTGCGTGGGCAGCTTGTCCATCAGTCCGGACAGTCCGCCCATCTTCTTCATCTGCGAGATCTGCGCGAGGAAGTCGTTCAGGTCGAAGCCGTCGCCGGACTTGAGCTTCTCGGCCAGCTTCTGCGCCGCCTCGACGTCCACGCCCTTCTGGACTTCCTCGACCAGCGCGACGATGTCGCCCATGCCGAGCACGCGGCCGGCGTGGCGTTCGGCGTCGAAGACCTCCAGGCCGTCGATCTTCTCCGACACGCCCGCGAACTTGATCGGCGCGCCGGTGATCTGCTTGACCGACAGCGCCGCGCCGCCGCGCGAGTCGCCGTCCAGCTTGGTCAGCACGATGCCGGTCAGCGGCAGCGCCTCCTTGAAGGCCTTGGCGGTGTTGATCGCATCCTGACCCTGCATCGCATCGACCACGAACAGCGTCTCCACCGGCTTGAGCGTCGCGTGCAGGTCGCGGATCTCGGCCATCAGCGTTTCGTCGATCGCCAGGCGGCCGGCCGTGTCGACCAGGAGCACGTCGAAGAAGTGACGCTTGGCGTGATCCAGCGCCGCCAGCGCGATGTCGTGCGGCTTCTGGTCCGGCGCCGACGGGAACCATTCGGCGCCCGCCTGCTTCGTCACCGTCTTGAGCTGCTCGATCGCGGCGGGGCGGTACACGTCCGCGGAAACCGTCAGCACCTTCTTCTTGCGCTTCTCGGTCAGGTGCTTGGCCAGCTTGGCGGTCGTCGTCGTCTTGCCGGCGCCCTGCAGGCCGGCCATCAGGATGATGGCGGGCGGCTGCGCGGCGAGGTTGATGTCGGCGACGCCGTCACCCATCGTCGCGGCCAGTTCCTTGTGGACGACCGAGACCAGCACCTGGCCCGGATTCAGCGAGGCCGCCACCTCCTGGCCCAGCGCCTTCTCCTTCACGCGGGCGACGAAGTCGCGCACCACGGGCAGCGCGACGTCGGCCTCCAGCAGCGCCATGCGGACCTCGCGCAGCATGTCCTGCACATTGGACTCGGTGATGCGGGCTTGACCCCGCATGGTCTTCACAAGCCGGCTCAGTCGATCGGTCAGGGTGGATGCCATCGTTTCGGCCCCGCGCAAGCGGGCGCGCCTCATTACACTTTGCAGATGATTTTATCGTCCGCCTCCGCCGAGCCCAGCGGCCTGCTCCTCGCCGCCCTCAGCGCCGCCGGGGCACTGGCCTATGCCGCCGCCGCCGTCTTCGCCCACCGCCGCCCCCGCACCTGGCGCGCCGTGCTGGTCCTGGCCTGGCTGCTGCACCTGGCCGCGCTGGTCGTGGACATCGGCGGCATCGGCGCCGCGCCGGTCAACGGCGGGCATGCGGCGCGCTTCGGATTCGCGCCCTCGCTGTCGATGACGATCTGGCTCATGATCGGCGTCTATCTGGTCGAGAGCCGCTTCCTGCCGTTGCCGTCCGCGCAGCGGCTGCTCAGCGTGCTGGGGCTGGTCGTCATGGGGGTGGCCTGGGCCTTCCCCGGCGAGTACCGGCCGCAGGCCGGCTCGCCGCTGGCGCCGCTGCACTGGGCGATGGGGCTGGCGTCCTACGGCCTGTGCGGCGTCGCGGTGATGCACGCGGTGATGCTCAACCGCGCCGAGCGCCAGATGCGGTCGCAGAAGGGGCAGGGCGCGCCTGCCTTCGGCACGCCGCTGCTGCGGCTCGAACGCCTGACCTTCCAGTTCGTCGGCGCCGGCGTCGTCGTGCTGTCGATCGCGCTGCTGCTCGGCGTCGCCTTCACGCCGGAATGGCGCTGGGACCACAAGACGCTGTTCGCCGTGCTCGGCTGGATCGTGCTGACCGGCCTGCTCACCGGTCGCCGCGTGTTCGGCTGGCGCGGCAAGCGCGCCACGCGCTGGCTGTACTTCGGCGCCGCATTGCTGCTGCTGTCCTATGCCGGCTCGCGCTTCGTCCTCGAAGTCGTCCTGCAGCGCCCGCCGGTCTGATCGCAGTTCGCCCGCCAATGTTCTCCTCACCGATCCTCGCGACCGCTTCACCGACTGCCTCACCGACTGCCTCACCGACTGCCCCATCGTGATCAAGCTGCTCTTCTGGATCGTCCTGCTGGCGGTGGTCGCCTTCATGCTCGGCTTCAAGCGGGGCCGGCCAGCCTCGCGCGATGCGCGTCCGCAGTCGCCGTCCGCACCGCCGGCACCGGCTCCATCGCCTGAGCTCGAATCGATGGTGAGTTGCGCCGAGTGCGGCACCCATCTGCCGGCCGGCGAGGCCGTGCCCGGTCGCGGCGGCCTGTTCTGCAGCGCGTCCCATCGCGCGGCCCACGAGGCCCGTCTCGACGCGGCCGCCGCGGAGCGCGCCCGCGGCGGCGCGTCCGGGTCCTGAGCGCCGGAGCACGCATGGCCACCCAAGAGGCCCGCGGCGCCATCAGCGCCAGCACCATCCAGCGGCTGTACCGCGCCTTCATGGGTGCGCGCGCGGCGCTCGGCCTGGCGCTGCTGGCCACGCAGTCGCTCGCCGGCCTGATGGGCGCGAGGCCCACAGGTTGGGTCGCGCTGCTGGCGCTGGTCTACGGCGTGCAGACGGTGCTCGCGTGGCTGCTGCCGCGCTGGTTCGGCGGCGGCGAGGCGCCGCCCAAGGACCGCGCCGGCCTGAGCGCGCGGCAGTTCCTGGTCAGCATCGGCGCCGACCTGATCCTGTTCACGGGCCTGCAGCTGCAGGACCCGGGCGGGCCTTACGGCGCCCTGTTCTTCATGCCGGCGCTGATGGCCGGCGCGCTGCTGCCGCGCCTGCGGGCGCTGGGTTGCGCGGCGCTGCCGAGTCTGGTGCTGCTGATGCTCTCCGGCTGGGCCGTGCTGAGCGAGCGCGACGGCGCGCTGCGCATCAGCCAGGCGGGCCTGCTGGGCTGCGGCCTGTTCGTGGTCACGTTGCTGTCCAACGAGATTGCCTCCCGCCTCGCGCGCGAAGAGCGCGCCGCACGCGGCAGCCTCGAGTACGCCCGCCAGCAGGCCGACCTGAACCGCCTGGTCCTGGAAGAGATGGAGGAGGGCGTCCTCGTCGCCGACCGTCGCGGGCTGGTGCGCACCGCCAACCCGGCGGCGCGTGCGCTGCTGGCCGAAGGCGCCGCGCTGCGTTCGGGCGCCTTCCGGCTCGACACGACGCCGGCCTGGAAGCCGCTGCTGCGCGCGATCGAGAAAGCCTTCGGCGGCGAGCAGTGGCCCGAGTCCGGCCGCGACGTGCTGCTGGAATTCGGCCGCGGCAAGCAGCGCTCGCTGCGCGTGCGCATGCGCTTCACGCAGCGGCCGGTGGACGGCGACGACCTCTGCGTGCTCTTCCTGGAAGACAACCGGATGCTCGAAGCGCGCAACCGCCAGGAGAAGCTCGCGGCGATGGGCCGGGTTTCCGCCGGCATCGCGCACGAGATCCGCAATCCGTTGACGGCCATCGCGCAGGCCAACGCGCTGATGGCCGAGGACCTCGCCGACGACCCGCGGCTGGAGCCGTTGACACGCATGGTGACCTCCAACGTCGAGCGGCTCAAGCGTCTGGTCGACGACGTCATGGAGGTCGCGCCGGGCATCGCGCCGGTCTCGCTGACGCTGGCCATCTCGCCGCTGGTGCGCGAGTACTGCGCCGACTGGGCGCTCACGCAGCGCCTGCCCGAGGGCGACGGCAGTCCGCTGCGCATCGAGATCTGGCGCGACGGCCTGCTCGTCAGCTTCGAGCCCGAGCACCTGCGCCGCGTCCTGATCAACCTGCTGGACAACGGCCTGCGCCACGCGCGGCCCGGTCCCGGCGCCCTGCGCGTGCAGGTGGCCGAGTCCGACGAGTGGGTGCGCCTGTCGGTCTTCAGTCGCGCCGAGGCCATACCGCCCGAGGTAGAGCGGCATCTCTTCGAGCCCTTCTTCTCGACCCGCAGTCGCGGATCCGGCCTCGGCCTGTACATTTGCCGCGAGCTCTGCGAACGCTACGGCGGCCGCATCAGCTACCACCGCCATGCCGCGCCCTCGGGCGGCCCGGCGGATGCCGAAGCCAATGAATTCCGCGTGCTGCTGCCGCGCCCGGCGACGCCGGCCGGCGTGCTGGCCTCGATCCCGGCCGCGGGACCCGACTCCTATTTCCCCGATACCGAACTCCATGAGCGCTGATCCCCGCCTGCTGGTCATCGACGACGAGCCCGACCTGCGCACCCTCTACGAGATGACGCTGCTGCGCGAAGGCTTCACGCTGGACAGCGCCGGCACCGTCGAGGACGCGCTGGAGCTGCTCGGCTCGCGCCGCTACGACGCCGTCATCACCGACATGCGGCTGCCCGACGGCTCCGGGCTGGACATCCTGCGCTGGCTCGAACAGAAAGGGCGCAGCGAACGCGCGCTCGTGATCACCGCCTACGGCTCCGCCGAGAACGCCGTCGAAGCGCTCAAGGCCGGCGCGTACGACTACCTGACCAAGCCCGTCGACCTGCGCCAGTTCCGCATGGTGGTCGCCTCCGCGCTCGGGCGGGCGCCCAAGGCAGAAGGTCCGGTGCCCAAGCCGTTCTCGTCGGCGCCACCGGGCTCGCTGCCGGCCGCTGGCGCGCCCGCACGCCCCGTCGCCGCAGCCCCGGCTGCCGTCGAGTCCGAGGACGACGCGTTCGCGCCGACCGCGCCCGGCACCTTCGACATGTTGCCCCCGACGGATGCGCCCCGGCCGGAGCGCCGCAGGGCGCCGCGTCCAGCGCCCCCGCTGACCGGCTCCCCGTCCGCGCTCGCGCGTCTGGTCGGCGACTCGGCGCCGATGCGCCAGGTGCGCGAACTGATCGAGAAGGTCGCGCGCAGCATGGCGCCCGTGCTGATCAACGGCGAATCCGGCACCGGCAAGGAGCTGGTCGCGCGCGCGATCCACGACGTCAGCGCGCGTCGTCCCCAACCCTTCATCGCGGTCAACTGCGGCGCGATCCCCGAGCAACTGCTGGAGGCCGAATTCTTCGGCTATCGCAAGGGCGCGTTCACCGGTGCGAGCGAGGACCGCGAGGGCTTCTTCCAGGCCGCGCAGGGCGGCACGCTCTTCCTCGACGAAATCGGCGACCTGCCGATCGCGATGCAGTCCAAGCTCCTGCGCGCGTTGCAGGAGCGTTCCGTGCGACCGGTCGGCGCTGTGGCCGAGGTGCCGGTCAACGTCCGGCTCCTCAGCGCGACGCACAAGGACCTGACCGCCGAGGTCGCGGGCGGACGGTTCCGTCAGGACTTGTATTACCGGCTCAACGTCATCCAGATCCGCGTCCCGCCGCTGCGCGAGCGCATGGAGGACCTGGCGCCGATCAGCGCGCGGATCCTGTTGCGCATCGCCGCGGATGCCGGCGTCGAGCCGGTGCCCGTGCTGACGCCGGCGGCGTTGGCGACGCTCTCGCGCTACAGCTTCCCCGGCAATGTGCGGGAGCTGGAGAACCTGCTGCATCGTGCACTGGCGCTGTCCAGCGGCGACGGCATCGACCTGGCCGATCTCGGTCTGCCCGACAGCGTGCTGGGCCTGGACGATGCGCCGACCGATGCTGCCTTCGGCGGTGTCGAGGCGATGCTGGCCGCGACCTTGCCTGCCGAGTTGGCGGGCGGTGCGTCGCTGCCGTCGGATCTCGCGGCCTATCTGGACGAGGTCGAGAAGCAGATCCTTCTGCGCGCGCTGGAGCGACATCGCAACAACCGAACGGCCGCCGGTGCGAGCCTGGGCCTCTCGCTGCGCCAGATGCGTTATCGGATGGCCCGTCTGGCCATCTCCATCGGCGGCGACGAGTCCTGACGTTTCCACCCGTCCCCCGCAACTGGGCGGTCCGAAATGTGCGCGCTCCGACCTGGAGATGCGCGCATGGCGACCATGACCCCACCGCTGGTGGCGGCTAGGGGAAGGTCCTCATCCGGACTTGTCCTACCCCCTGGGGACACCTTGCGAAGTCGTCATCGGATTGCCATCGTCGCAAGCGCAGCAACCATGGGCGTTCGCGGCGCATTCGGGCCGCCAGACCGCGTGGATCCTCGCGTTCCGCGGGGGATGCGCGAATCCATCGGGGGTGTGCGGGGTCAGGTCTTCCGGCTAGCCCAGCGGGTGGCGGGCGTCAAGGGGAGGTGACGCTACCGCTAGTTCCTTGAAGGTCCCGCAACCACTAGATATAGTGTTTTGCATGCTATCCTGCTGACTTCGCAAACACGGCGATGAATGCTCCATCAGAAGTCTTGTCCGCAGTGCCGGCCCCTCAGCCGGAGGAGCGGAATCACCAAGCCAAGGCGCATCCTCAGCATCGCGAGCACCACCTGACCCCCTGATGTTTGGCCCTTCGGAAAAGCCGGGCCGGGCGCAGCTTTTTTTGTTTTCAGACCAGAACGAGGAACCCATGCAGACTGTCGCCGCCACACCGACCGCTGAAACGGGCCTGGCGCAGACTCCCCGCGAGTCCGCCGCCGCTTCGGCCAGCTTCCCGCAGCATCAGATCATCCGCCGCAACGGCGCGGTGGTGCATTTCGAGCCCAGCAAAGTGGCGGTGGCGATGATGAAGGCGTTCCTCGCGGTGCACGGCACCAGCGGCGCCGCCTCCGCCAGCGTGCGCGAGACCGTCGACGCGCTGACCGACTCCGTGACCCGCGGCCTGCTGCGTTCGCGTCCGGCCGGCGGCACCTTCCACATCGAAGATGTGCAGGACCACGTCGAGCTGGCGCTGATGCGCGGCGGCCATCATGAAGTGGCGCGCGCCTATGTGCTGTACCGCGAGCGTCGCACGCAGGAGCGTGCCCGCCAGGGCGAGCAGCAGCAGGCCGCCGTGCTGGAGTCCGGCATCTCGGTGACCGAGAACGGCGTGCGCGTCCCGCTCGACCTGAACAAGCTGGCCGCGCTGATCTCGTCGAGCTGCGAGAACCTGGGCGCCGACGTCAAGCCGGACCCGATCCTGGCCGAGACCAAGCGCAACCTGTACGACGGCGTGCCGATCGACGAGGTCTACAAGGCCGCCATCCTGGCCGCCCGCACCCTGATCGAGAAGGATCCCGGCTACACGCGCGCCACCGCGCGTCTGCTGATGCACACGATCCGCCGCGAGATCCTGGGCGAGGACGCGACGCAGGCCGAGATGGCCACCAAGTACGCCGACTACTTCCCCGGCTTCATCAAGAAGGGCGTGCAGGCCGAGCTGCTCGACGAGAAGCTGCAGCAGTACGACCTGGTCAAGCTGGGTGCCGCGCTGAAGGCCGAACGCGACCTGCAGTTCGACTACCTCGGTCTGCAGACGCTGTTCGACCGCTACTTCCTGCACGTCGACGGCACCCGCATCGAACTGCCGCAGGCGTTCTTCATGCGCGTCGCGATGGGCCTGGCCCTGGGCGAGATCGACCGCGAAGCCCGCGCCATCGAGTTCTACGAAGTCCTGTCGACCTTCGACTTCATGAGCTCCACGCCGACGCTGTTCAATGCCGGCACGCGCCGCTCGCAGCTGTCGAGCTGCTACCTGACGACGGTGGCCGACGACCTGGACGGCATCTATGAAGCGCTGAAGGAAAACGCGCTGCTGTCGAAGTTCGCCGGCGGCCTGGGCAACGACTGGACCCCGGTCCGCGCGCTGGGTTCGCACATCAAGGGCACGAACGGCAAGTCGCAAGGCGTCGTCCCGTTCCTGAAGGTGGTCAACGACACGGCCGTCGCCGTCAACCAGGGCGGCAAGCGCAAGGGCGCCGTCTGCGCGTACCTGGAGACCTGGCATCTGGACATCGAGGAATTCCTCGAGCTGCGCAAGAACACCGGCGACGACCGCCGCCGCACCCACGACATGAACACGGCGAACTGGATTCCCGACCTGTTCATGAAGCGCGTCATCGAAGGCGGCGACTGGACGCTGTTCAGCCCGTCCACCTGCCCGGACCTGCACGACCTGTTCGGCAAGGCCTTCCAGACCGCCTATGAGGCGTACGAGGCCAAGGTCGACCGCGGCGAACTCAAGCTCTACAAGCGCATGCCGGCCCGCGACCTGTGGCGCAAGATGCTGACGATGCTGTTCGAGACCGGCCATCCCTGGATCACGTTCAAGGACGCCTGCAACGTCCGCAGCCCGCAGCAGCACGTGGGCGTGGTGCACTCGTCCAACCTGTGCACCGAGATCACGCTGAACACCAACGACAACGAGATCGCGGTCTGCAACCTGGGCTCGGTCAACCTGTCGCAGCACGTCAAGGACGGCCAGATCGACCAGGAGAAGCTGAAGAAGACGGTGTCGACGGCGATGCGCATGCTCGACAACGTCATCGACATCAACTACTACGCGGTCAAGAAGGCGCGCGATTCGAACCTGCGTCACCGTCCGGTGGGCCTGGGCATCATGGGCTTCCAGGACGCGCTGTATCAGCTGCGCGTGCCCTACGCCTCCGACGCCGCCGTCGAGTTCGCCGACCGTTCGATGGAAGCCGTCTGCTACCACGCCTACTGGGCCTCGACCGAGCTGGCCGCCGAGCGTGGCCGCTACAGCAGCTACCGCGGTTCGCTGTGGGATCGCGGCATCCTGCCGATCGACTCGCTGGACCTGCTGGCCGAAGCCCGCGGCGGCTTCGTCGACGTGGACCGTTCGTCGACGCTGGACTGGGACGCGCTGCGCGCCAAGATCGCCCGCGACGGCATGCGCAACAGCAACTGCGTGGCGATCGCGCCGACCGCGACGATCTCCAACATCATCGGCGTCGACGCGTCGATCGAGCCCTGCTTCGGCAACCTGTCGGTGAAGTCCAACCTGTCGGGCGAGTTCACCGTGGTGAACGAGCACCTGGTCCGCGACCTCAAGAAGCTGGGTCTGTGGGACGACGTGATGGTCATGGACCTCAAGCACTTCGACGGCTCGCTGCGCCGCATCGACCGCGTGCCCGAGGAACTGAAGCAGCTCTACGCGACCGCGTTCGAAGTCGACACCGTGTGGCTGGTGGAAGCCGCCGCGCGCCGTCAGAAGTGGATCGACCAGGCGCAGAGCCTGAACATCTACATGGCCGGCGCGTCGGGCAAGCGTCTGGACGACACCTACAAGCTGGCGTGGCAGCGCGGTCTGAAGACCACCTACTACCTCCGCACGATGGGCGCGACGCACGCCGAGAAGAGCACCGTGCAGAACGCCGGTCAGCTCAACTCGGTGAGCAGCGGCGGCAGCGGCGTGAGCGCCGCGCCTGCTGCGGCGGCGCCGATTTCCGTCGCGACTGTCGCTCCGATCGCCGCATCGACGGCGCCTGATCTGGGCAGCGCGACGCCGGCGACCGACGTCACGTTCTGCGCGATCGACGACCCCGGTTGCGAGGCCTGCCAGTAAATCGAAACAGGAGGTGTCGACGTCCAACGCCGACACCTCCGACGCTCGCGATGCGAGTGTTCATCGATGTTTGCGGCGATCGGCGGTTTTCTCCGCGACGTCCGCGAGCGATCGATGAACGCTTGAAGCGACGCCCCGCCGCGCTCATCAAGAGGCGCGCCGCACACGGTCCCACGCAGCGAATGCGATGCGGACCAGCAACAGCGAAGCGGCGTCAAAGTCAAGAAGTCCTTTGTGTTTGAACACAACACTCCGATAATCCGCGACCATAGGAAGACCACCATGCTGGTTTGGGAAGAAGACCGTAAACCCTCGAGCAACGCGCCGCAGTCGGGCGCATCGAACCACGCAGCGACGCAGCCCGTCGCGCGTGATGTCGCCGCCTCCGCGACGGTCTCGATGTCCTCTTCCGACTCGTCGTCGACCGATGCCGCCGAGCGCCGTGTGAACGTCGCCGACAAGCGCATCATCAACGGCCAGACCGACGTCAACCAGCTGGTCCCGTTCAAGTACAAGTGGGCGTGGGAGAAGTACCTCGCCACCTGCGCGAACCACTGGATGCCGCAGGAAGTGAACATGTCGCGCGACATCGCGCTGTGGAAGGACCCGAACGGTCTGACCGAAGACGAGCGTCGCGTGATCAAGCGCAACCTGGGCTTCTTCGTCACCGCCGATTCGCTGGCCGCCAACAACATCGTGCTGGGCACCTACCGCCACATCACGGCGCCCGAGGCCCGCCAGTTCCTGCTGCGCCAGGCCTTCGAGGAAGCGATCCACACGCACGCGTACCAGTACATCGTCGAGTCGCTGGGCCTGGACGAGAGCGAGATCTTCAACGCCTATCACGAGGTGAAGTCGATCCGCGACAAGGACGAATTCCTGATCCCGTTCATCGACGCGATCATGGATCCGAACTTCGTCACCGGCACGCCCGAGAACGACCAGACGCTGCTGAAGTCGCTGATCGTCTTCGCCTGCCTGATGGAAGGCCTGTTCTTCTACGTCGGCTTCACGCAGATCCTGGCGCTGGGTCGCCAGAACAAGATGACCGGCGCGGCCGAGCAGTACCAGTACATCCTGCGCGACGAGTCGATGCACTGCAACTTCGGCATCGACCTGATCAACCAGATCAAGCTGGAGAACCCGCACCTGTGGACGCCTGAATTCCGCGCGGAGATCAAGGCGCTGTTCCAGAAGGCCGTGGAGCTCGAGTACCGCTACGCCGAGGACACCATGCCGCGCGGCGTGCTGGGTCTGAACGCGGCCATGTTCAAGGGCTACCTGCGCTACATCGCCAACCGCCGTGCGACGCAGATCGGCCTGGAACCGCTCTTCCCGAACGAAGAGAACCCGTTCCCGTGGATGAGCGAAATGATCGACCTGAAGAAGGAACGCAACTTCTTCGAGACGAGAGTGATCGAATACCAATCGGGCGGCGCCCTGTCCTGGGACTGACGTCCCGGTGCGGAGCGACCCTCGAGCATTGTTTGTTGAAGAAGAGATCAAGATTGGCGATGCCCCCTGAGACCGACGCAGAAGCGGCTCAGACGCATCGCACCCCGATTCACCGCACCGCGGAGCGCAACTCCCGCGCGTCGTGGGCGGTGAATACCTGCACCGGCATCAACCGGTTGATGACGGGCAGGGCTATTTCCACTTGATCAAGGAGAACTGAAATGGCAACTGCGAAGAAGGCCGCTCCGGCCAAGAAGGCTCCGGCCGCGAAGAAGGCCGCTGCGAAGAAGGCTCCGGCCGCGAAGAAGGCCGCTCCGGCCAAGAAGGCTCCGGCCGCCAAGAAGGCCGCTCCGGCCAAGAAGGCTGCTGCGCCGGCGAAGAAGGTCGCTGCGAAGAAGGCAGCTCCGGCGAAGAAGGCCGCGGCTCCGAAGAAGGCGGCTGCTGCGAAGAAGGCCGCTCCGGCGAAGAAGGTTGCAGTGAAGAAGGCTGCACCGGCGAAGAAGGTCGCTGCCGCCAAGAAGGCTGCACCGGCCAAGAAGGTCGCCGCCGCCAAGAAGCCGCCCGTCAAGGCGACCGCTGCCAAGGCTGCGAAGCCCGCCGCCAAGCCGGCTGCCAAGAAGGCTGCTGCGCCCAAGAAGGCCGCTGCTCCGAAGAAGGCTGCTGCGAAGGCTGCCCCCAAGGCTGCTGCCGCTGCCAAGCCTGCTGCGAAGCCGGCTGCCAAGAAGGCTGCTGCGCCGAAGAAGGCTGCCGCCAAGCCTGCCGCTGCGCCTGCTGCGAAGCCTGCCGCTGCGCCGGCTCCTGCCGCGAAGACCGCGCTGAGCCCGCAAGCCGCGTGGCCCTTCCCGACCGGCAACAAGCCCTGAGCTTGAGCGATGACCGGGCCTTCGGGTCCGGTCCTCTCGAAACCCGGCGCAAGCCGGGTTTTTTCTTTGGTGCGTCGATCTGCGCGCAGCAAAGGCAAAGGGCGCCGAGGGCGCCCTTTTTCATGTGCGAGGTCCGTCGCGTCTGCGTCAGGGATAGAAGAGTTCGACCGAGTAGCCGCTGATCTTCTGCGTGCCGCTGTCGAAGACCACCTGCAGCTGCTGATCGTTCCCCGCCGGCAGCGCCGCGCGGCCCGCCTGCATCTCCGTCGGCGACAGCATGCGGCGCACGACGAGCACGCCGCTGGCGTCGGTCAGGCTCAGGTCCACCCACGGCTGCGCGACTTCCCAGCTGCTGCGATTGCGCAGGCTGATGCTGAAGCGGTAGTGGTTGCCCGCGCCGGCCGGATTGAGGCTGCTGCTCTCGACGCTGAGCGCCTCGATGTGCTGCCAGGGCTTGATCTCCTGACCGAGCGCCTGCGCGACGGAGACGAGCATCGGCTTCGCCTGCGGGTACTGCGCGGCGATCGCTTCGCGCGCATGCCAGAGCAGTTGAGCCATCAGTCCGAGCGCCAGCACCGTCGTCAGGCTGCCGAGCGCGAGACGCACGCCCGGACGGCCCCAGCGGCGTGCCGCTTCGGCCTGGCGCATGAAGCTCGGCAACTGGTCCGGCATCACGCTGGGCGAGCCCTGCGCGGAGGCGGCATCGGCCATCGCCGCGCGCGCGGCCATCAACTCGGATTCGGCGGCGAGCACCGTCATCGTCGTCTCGGGGCTTTCGCCCGACGCGCGTTCACTCGTCTTGCGTCTGAACGGATTCCACGAGCGGCGCGGCGGCTTGGCTGCCTTCGCCTCTTTCCTGGCTTCCTGCTTCGCGGCCTTCCTCGCCGACTTCGCCGCCTTGGCGTTGCGCTTGGCGTCCGCGATCGTGTCCTCGTCCGCCACCATCAGCGACGAGGTCGGCTCGAGCGCGGGCTCGCGGTCCGGCGTCAGTTCGTTCGCGCGCAGCTGAGCAGCCGTCGCGGGACTCAGCGCGAGCGTCACGTCCGGGCGCTCGTCGTCCTCGATCATGGGCGGCGGCAGCTCGTCTTCCTCGAAGCGCATGCCGCGAGGCTCGGGCAGATGCTCGCGCGGATCGGGCGCGGCCGGTGCGGGGGCATCGAGGAACGGCTCGCGGCGCGCTTCGAACGACGGCTCGTCGAAGCGTGAGGCCGACGCGGAGAAGCGCGCGTCGACGACGTCGTCCGTCGGCTCGCGATCCGGTGCACGGTCGGAGGGGCGATCGGCCTGGCGCTCGGGCGGGCGCTCCAGTGCGCGATCCGGCACACGACGCGGCGGCGCGAAGGGGTTCAGCGACTCGTCGTCGGCCGTCATCCAACCGCTGTCGCGCGGCGGCTGATGGTGATGGGGCGGCGGCTCCGGCGCGAAGATGGGCGGCGGTGCAAACACCGGCGCCCGTGCCGGCGCCGGTGCCGGCGGCAGGGGCGCGGGCCGGCTGGGCGCGAAGTCGCTGGGGTGAGGGGCGTAAGCCGGCGCGGGCGGCGTCGGCTCGGGCGGAGGCGGTCGGCGCTCGACCGGTGCGGGCTCGGTGGGCGCGCTCAGCGGCGGCCAGGGCGGCGGGCTGTCGCGCTCCAGGTCGAACAGCTGCTCGCGCGCATCGAAGACCTCGGCGCAGCGGCCGCAGCGGACCCAGCCCTCGGAGACGCGCAGCTGGTCCTGCACCACCCGGAAGATGGTGCCGCAGGTCGTGCAGCGGGTCGCGAGATTCATGGACGCGATGATGCCACGAAGCAGGGTCAGTCCTTGCCGCGAACACCCCCAGGTTGACACTCGGTCACCGGGTGGGCGGAGGCGGAGAACTGTCTGTTCATCGGGGTTGGCGGTCGGTCTCGGGGGAAGGGGGAACGCGGTGCGACCGTCAGGCCGCGCGTCGCGCGGTCATGAGGATCCAGCCGTCCTCGCTGTCCGCGACCTCGAGCTGGACGTGCGGCGCGTAGGCCGCCTTCAGCTCGTCGGCCTGGCGCTCGAGGATGCCGGCCAGCACCAGGTGCGCGCCGGGGCGCAGGTGGTTGCACAGCAGCGGCGCGAGCAGCTTCAGCGGCGTGGCCAGGATGTTGGCCAGCACGACCGGGTACTCGCCGCGGGCGGCGTCGGGCAACGCGGCATTCAGCGTCACGCCGTTGTCCTTGGCGTTGTGTGTGGAGGCGATCAGCGCGGCAGGGTCGATGTCGACGGCGTCGATGGCTTTCGCGCCGAACAGGCCCGCGGCGATCGCCAGGATGCCCGAGCCGCAGCCGTAGTCGAGCACGCGGTCCCAGCCGGCCGCCTCGGCGCCATGGCCGGCGATCCAGCGCAGGCACATGCGCGTCGTCGGATGCGTGCCGGTGCCGAAGGCCAGGCCCGGGTCCAGCCGCATCACCTGCTTCGCCTGCGCGGGCGCCTCGTGCCACGACGGCACGATCCAGAACTCCGGCGTGATCTCGACCGGCGCGAACTGCGACTGCGTCAGCCGCACCCAGTCCTGCTGCGCGATCGTCTGGATCGATTGGACGTGCACGTCCTCGGCCCAGTCCTGCGCGAGCAGCAGCGTCGCCGCCTCGGTCGCCTCCTCCTCGGTGGCGAACAGCGCCTTCACCACCGAACGATCCCAGCCCGCGCGCGGCGCCGGCATGCCGGGCTCGCCGAACAACGCGCGCTCGGCGGGCGTGTCGGCGTCGGCGTCTTCGACCGACACGGCCAGCGACTCCACTTCCATCAGCGCGTCGCTGACGGTCTCGACGTCCTCTTCGCGGCAGATGAGCACGAGCTCGTGCAGCAGGGGATCGTTGGCGTGGTCTTCGCCGTGGTCTTCGCTCATAGCGGCTCCGGGACTTCGGTGGACTTCTGAAATGGAGAAGCCCTCAAGGCGGACTCGCGTCCACGCCTGAGGGCCTCGGTATTGTCGCTTAGGGCGAGATCAACGCTTGTGCGCAGCCATCCATTGCTCGAGGTAATGGATGTCGGTGCCGCCTTCGATGAACTTCGCATCGGCCATCAGCTCGCGGTGCAGCGGGATGTTGGTCTGGATGCCTTCGATCACTGTCTCCGACAGGGCGATCCGCATGCGGGCCAGGGCCTGCTCGCGGGTGTCGCCGTGGACGATGATCTTGCCGATCATCGAGTCGTAGTTCGGCGGCACGAAGTAGTTGGTGTACGCGTGCGAGTCCACGCGCACGCCGGGGCCGCCCGGCGGGTGCCACATCGTGATGCGGCCCGGCGACGGGATGAACTTGACCGGATCTTCCGCGTTGATGCGGCATTCGATCGAGTGGCCGCGCATCGTGATGTTGCGCTGCGTGAAGGGCAGCTTCTCGCCGGCGGCGATGCGGATCTGCATCTGCACGATGTCGATGCCGGTCACCAGCTCCGTCACCGGATGCTCGACCTGCACGCGGGTGTTCATCTCGATGAAGTAGAACTCGCCGTCCTCGTACAGGAACTCGAAGGTGCCCGCGCCGCGGTAGCCCATCTTCTTGCAGGCGGCCGCGCAGCGGTCGCCCACGCGCTCGATCAGGCGGCGCGGGATGCCCGGCGCCGGCGCCTCCTCGATGATCTTCTGGTGGCGGCGCTGCATCGAGCAGTCGCGCTCGCCCAGCCAGACGGCGTTCTTCTGTCCGTCGGCCAGCACCTGGATCTCCACGTGACGCGGATGCTCCAGGAACTTCTCCATGTAGACCTGCGGGTTGCCGAAGGCCGCGGCCGCTTCGGCCTTGGTCATCTGCACCGCGTTGACCAGGGCGGCCTCGGTGTGGACCACGCGCATGCCGCGTCCGCCGCCGCCGCCGGCCGCCTTGATGATGACCGGGTAGCCGATCGCGCGGGCGATGCGGACGATCTCCTTCGGGTCGTCCGGCAGGGCGCCCTCGGAGCCGGGCACGCAGGGCACGCCGGCCTTGATCATGGCCTGCTTGGCCGAGACCTTGTCGCCCATGGTCCGGATGTTCTCCGGGGTCGGGCCGATGAAGGTGAAGCCGCTGCGCTCGACGCGCTCGGCGAAGTCGGCGTTCTCCGACAGGAAGCCGTAGCCGGGGTGGATCGCTTCGGCGTCGGTGACTTCGGCCGTCGCGATGATGGCCGGCATCGACAGGTAGCTCTGCGCGGACGGCGCGGGGCCGATGCAGACGGCCTCGTCGGCCAGCTTCACGTACTTCGCGTCGCGGTCCGCTTCCGAATACACGACGACCGACTTCACGCCCAGCTCGCGACACGCGCGCTGGATGCGAAGGGCGATCTCGCCGCGATTCGCGATGAGGATCTTCTTGAACATCTGGGGACCGCCTTACTCGATGACGATCAGCGACTGGCCGAATTCCACCGGCTGGCCGTTCTCGACCAGGATCTTGACGATCGTGCCGGACTTGTCGGCCTCGATCTCGTTCATGATCTTCATCGCCTCGATGATGCAGATGGCGTCGCCTTCCTTGACCTGCTGGCCGACCTCGGCGAAGGCCTTGGCGTTCGGGCTGGAGGCGCGGTAGAAGGTGCCGACCATCGGCGACTTCACGATGTGGCCGGTCTCGGCGGCCGGGGCGGGCGCGGCGACCGGCGCCGCAGCGGCCGGGGCGGGCTGCGCGGCGGCCGGCTGGGCGGCCACCTGCGGCGCGGCTTGCATCATGGGCATGGCGGCCACGAGGGGCTGGCCATCGGACTTGACGATGCGCACCTTGCCGTCGGCTTCGGTGATTTCAAGTTCAGAAATGTTCGACTCGGACACGAGGTCGATCAGGGTCTTGAGCTTGCGCAAATCCATAAGAACTCTCCAACGGGGATCGGTGATCGGGGTGATCTTCGGTGATGTCTTCCGGCCCGCGACGACGTCGACGGACCGCGGCGCTCAGGTGGACGAGGCTGGCCGGCTCAATTGCTGAATCGCGAACTGCAGCGCCAGCCGGTAACCGGTTGGACCCAAGCCGCAGATCACGCCCTCCGCGAGTGCCGACAGGTAGCTGTGATGCCTGAACGACTCGCGCTTGTGGATGTTGGACAGGTGCACCTCGACGAACGGCAGCGCCACCGCCGCCAGCGCATCGCGGATCGCGACGCTGGTGTGGGTGTAGGCCGCCGGATTGATCAGGATGAAGCGCGTTCCATCGCGACCCGCCGCCTGAATGCGGTCCACCAGCGCACCTTCGTGGTTGCTCTGATAGCTCTCCAGAGCTACGCCGGCTTCCTGCGCGATCTGGCGAAGATCTGTATCGATCTCCGCCAAAGTGGTCGCGCCATACACCCCAGGCTCGCGGGTGCCGAGCAGGTTGAGGTTGGGGCCGTGTAGTACCAGGACTTGCATTCAGCGACCGGTCCCGCCAATTAGAGCGAAGACACTAGAAGCGTAAAAGGGTGGACTTTACGCGTTTTGAGACCAGATCCCGGCAGCAACCCAAAAATAAACCGCTTGACCGGTCTGGGGGCGACCGCTATGGCCGCGGACCGCCGCTTCTAGGGGTTGACCCGCAGTCAGGCTTTGCTGGCGCGCGCCATGGCGCGCAGTTCCTCGAGATTCGTCGCCCCCAGTTTGCGCCAGATCGGTTCGCCTTGAGGACCGAAGGCGACGGTAAAGGGCAGGCCGCCCTTGGCGTTGCCCAGGGTCTTGGACAGGTCGGTCCCGGTCAGCCCGGCCAGCGCGACCGGGAACTTCAGCGGGATCTTCTCCAGAAATCCGCGCACCGGCGTCGGCGCGTCCACCGCCAGACCGAGCACCTGCCAGCCTTGCGCGCTGAACTCGTCGTGGAACTGGTTGATCTCGGGCAGCTCCTTGACGCAGGGCGCACACCAGGTCGCCCAGAAATTCAGCAGCAGCGGCTTGCCGCGCAGGTGGGCGGCGGGCTGGAAAGTCTGCTGGTCGAGGGTGTCGAAGCTGGCATTCCAGAACGCCGCCGCTTCCGCCGACAGCGGACCGGCGGGTGTGTTGCCGCCGGCGCCTCCGGCGGCCTGCTTTTCATGATGCAGGGCGAGATAGGTGCCCGCCCCCGCGGCCACCAGGCCCGCGGCGCCCAAACCCAGAACAGCACGTCGTTGCATTCAATCGTCCTTCGAATTCATCAGTTGGCGCAGCGCGGCGAGGTCGCCGCGTTCGGTCCGGCCGCGCGAGTCCGGCTTGAGCCCGCCGCGCAGGTCGTCATGGTCCAGGATGGTCAGGGCGATCGCGACGCGTTCGTTCAGCGCGCGGCAGGGCGCGTCGATGATCAACTGGTCCACGGTGGCGCCCTTCGCGTTGCGCGACTGGCCGACGTCGAAATCGATGCCCTGGTTCAGCAGCGCGATCTCCGTCGATTTGCTGTCATCGCAATACAGCTGCAGGTGGATGGGCGACAGCCGCGTCGCGGTGCCGCGCCAGACGGCGCCGGTCAGGTGAGGGCGGAACTCGGCCAGGCGCTCCATCCAGACGGCGGCCAGCTCCCGCAGCGCCTGAAGTTCGGCGGGCTGGGTGTCGGCGCAGAAGATGTCCAGGTACTCGCGGACCTGGTCTTCCAGCTCGTCGTTGTTGGGCAGGGCCGTGCGGGACGACAGCCCCAGCACTTTCAGCGCGCGGGACTTGGCGGGGCCGTATTCCAGGCCTTCTTCCACCACCAGCCGGGCGGCGGTGGCGGCGATCTCTTGGGTCAGTTCGGATGTCATGGCGGGATCCCTCTCCCTCTGCCGGCCCGGGTCGGGCGGTCCGGAGGGCGCCTCAAGCGGCGCCTGCAGAGGCGGTCAGGGTACCTCGACCGCGCTCATCCGGGCCTCGATGGTGCCAGCACGGCCGACCACATAGGGCGAACCTGGGCGTTTCTCGAACCGCTTCGGTGCCGGCAGCATGACCGCGAGCCGCGCGGCCTGGTTCGGACCGAGCCGGGAGGCGTCGACGCGGTAATAGTGACGCGCGGCCGCCTGGGCGCCGAATACGCCTTCGCCCCATTCGACGTTGTTCAGATAGATCTCGAGGATGCGCTGCTTGCTGAGCATCGATTCCAGCATCAGCGTCAGCACGAGTTCCTGGCCCTTGCGGGCGAGGTTGCGCTCGGAATTCAGGAAGAGGTTCTTGGCGAGCTGCTGCGAGATCGTCGATCCGCCGATCACCTTCGGGACCGGCGGCGGCTTGGTCGGGTTGGTCTTGGCGAGCCGGGCGGCGCGCTTGTCGGCCTGTTCCTGGGCGCGCTGGTTCTTGTCCCAGGCCTTTTCGAGCGCGTCCCAGTCGACGCCGCCATGTTCGTTGAAGCCGGCGTCCTCGCTGGCAATCACGGCGCGCTTGAGGTTGCGGCTGATCAGCGCGTCGTCGACCCACTGCTGGGCCCAGAGGATCTGGTGCTTCTCGCGCAGCAGGCGCATCGCCTCGGAGCGCTGGAAGGTGGTCGACTGCGGCGACACGGCGGCCATCACCGCGATGCGGGCCGCGAAGAAGAGTTGCAGGCAGAGGACGCTGACCAGCAGCATCCCGGCGAAGCGCAGGAACTGTTTCATGCCCCGGGGTCAGTGCGACGCCAGACGCTGGCGGAGGTCCGCGAGCACCGTCGCGCTGTCGGGGCGCACGCCGCGCCAGAGGAGGAAGGCTTCCGCGGCCTGCTCGACCAGCATGCCCAGGCCGTCGCGCGCGGCGCCGCCGGGGCCGGCCTGCTCGGACGCCCAGTCGAGGAAGGGCGCCGTGGACGGGCCGTACATCATGTCGACGGCCAGACCGCCGTGCGCGAGCACCGGCGCGGCCGGATCGGGCAGCGGCAGTCCGGCGCCGCTGAGCGAGGCGCTGGTGCCGTTGATCACCACGTCGTGGCGGCCGTCGGGGGCCGGGGCGTCGAGGCCGCCTGCGCTCAGGCGCACGCCGTGTTCCGCGGCCCAGGCGCGATGGCTGTCGGCGAGCGCGAGGGCCTTGTCGGCGCTGCGGTTGACGATGCGGATTTCCGCCGGCCGGCCGGTGATCAGACTGCCGAGCACCCCCGCCGACGCGCCGCCGGCGCCGATGAGCAGCACGCGTTGGCCGCGCAGCGGTCGCGCGGCGTTGCGCTCGATGTCGGCCAGCAGGCCGGCGCCGTCGGTGTTGTCGCCGAGCCAGCCGCCCGCGGACGCGTCGTCGAAGCGGAAGGTGTTGACCGCGCCCGCCAGCTGCGCGCGCGGTGTCCGTCGGGCCGCCAGGCGGAAGGCCTCGAACTTGAACGGCACGGTGATGTTGCAGCCGCGGCCGCCGGCGGCGACGAAGGCGCGCATCGAGGCTTCGAACCCGTCGAGCGGGCAGAGCAGCCGCTCATAGACCAGCGACTGGCCGGTCTGCGCGGCGAAGGTGGCGTGGATCTCCGGCGAGCGGCTGTGCGCGACCGGGTTGCCGGCCACCACATAGCGGTCGAGGCCGGCGCCTTCGTGGGCGGTGGATGCGGACGGATCAGCGCTCATGACATTTCCCTGGGAACAGGACGACCGGCGAGGCGGTGCTCAGGACGGCTGGGCGGTGCTGAGCGTCGTCTCCACACTTTCATCGCGGTTGAACCGGAAGCGGAAGGTCATCACGAGGACCTCCGCGCCGCGGCGCATTTCCGACGTGAACTGGCCGAAGGGCCCGCTCGCGCGCACGATGGCGACGGCGCGTCGATCCAGCACGGCGTTGCCCGAGCCCTGGACGATCTCCGTGTCGACCACGCGGCCGCGGTAGTCGACCTGGATGTTCATCGTGAGCTCGCCGTAGAGCTTGCGACCCTGGTAGCTCGGGAAGTCGCGCGTGCCGCGCGCCTCGATCCGGCGACGCAGCTGGTCGTAATAGAGCGCATGCACCGTCTCGCGCGTGGCGGGACTGACGTAGCGCTTCTTCGGCCGCGCGTTCTCCGTGTTCACGCGCTTCTCGATCTCCGCCAGCGTCTGCACCAGCTGCCGGCGATGCTCGGCGACCTGTCGGCCTTCGGCGGTGCTCTTCTCGCGCGCGGGATCCGGCGGCGGCAGCATGGCCAACTGCCGGCGCAGCACGGTCAGCAGCTGTTCCTGCGCCTGCTGCAACTGCTGGATCTGGCTCTTCTGGAGTTCGATGCTGTCGCCGGTCTCCTCCAGCGGCGAGGGCGCCAGCGGCGACGTCGCCCGCACGTTGGCGGAGAGTTCGCCGCCGCCGGCCAGGTTGGCCTGCGCGAGCGCCTGCGCCTGGGTGGGGGCTTCCTGGCCGCGCGCGTTCACGAGGATCACCTCGAGCGGCTCGTCCTGGAAGATCCGGTCGAACTGCTCCGGGGCGACCAGCTTCAGCGTCCCCAGGCCCAGGTGCACCCCGGCCGAGACGATCAGCGCGTAGTGCAAAAGGCTGAGCTTGGGCATCTTGAAGAAGGGAAGGGATCAGGAAGCGGCAGGGGCGGGCGCTGACGACGTGGCCCCCGCGCCTTCGCCGCTCTTGGAAGAGTCGGTGCCGTCGTCGTTGACGTCGATCGCCAGCGTCAGGACGCCGCTGGGTTCTTCGTCCTCGTCGGCGCTTTCGTCGGCCGTCACCGGCGCGGCTTCGGCGTCCAGGCGCTCGATCAGGTTGGCGTGCAGGTCCAGCGTCAGTTCATCGAGGCCGGTGATGCGCACCTTCACGTGGGCGTTGCGCGGCAGGTTCTCGCAGCCGAGCGCGCGGAACACCAGCGGCAGCTCGTCGGCGCGGACCAGGCCGTCCTTCAGCACGGAGGCGGTCAGCTCGGTGATGCCCTGCTGCTGCAGGTAGCGCAGCGTCCAGTAGCGCTCGATGCCGGACTGGAAGCCGTTGTAGGCGCTGTAGGCGGCGTCGAAGCCCGAGATGACGGAGAACAGTGCCGCGTCCTTGGGCTTGAACGGCGCGGCCAGCGCGGCGGTCTTGCCATGACGGGCGCAGGCGATGATCTGCCACTGGTTCACCAGGTCGACGTAGCGGCGCAGCGGCGAGGTCGCCCAGGTGTACTGCGAGACGCCCATGCCGGCGTGCGGTGCGGGCTTGGTGCCCATGCGGACCTTGATGCCGGGCGCCAGGCTGGCCTGGCTGCGGTAGATGCCGGGCACGCCGCACTCGGCCAGGAAGCCGCCCCAGCTGGAGTTCGCCAGGATCATCGCCTCGGCCACGATCAGGTCCAGCGCGGTGCCGCGCTTGCGCGTGGAGATGCTGACCTGCTCGGCGCCGGCGGGTTCGGTCCCGTCGTTGTCCAGGCGGAAGTTGTAGTCGGGCCGGTTGAAGGTCTCGGGCTTGCCGCGCACGACTTCGCGCTTGGCCTTGAGGTCCTTGGCCAGCCGGTAGGCGAAGGCCAGTTCCGGGGCGAAGTCGTAGTCGGCCGGCGCGTCGCCGGTCAGCGTCGCGTCGGTGATGACGTCGTCGAGCTTGTCGTGGCGCAGGTTGGCGGCGATGGGCACGCGGTCGAGCTTGGTCTCACGCGCGGTGATCTCCAGCGTCGCCTCGTCCATCGTCAGGTAGATGCTGACCGCCGGGCAGTCGCGGCCCTCGATCAGCGTGTAGGCCTGGACGACGTCGTCCGGCAGCATCGTCAGCTTCCAGCCCGGCATGTAGACCGTGGAGAAGCGTTCGCGGGCGACCTTGTCCACCGGCGAATCCGGCTGGATCGCCAGACCCGGCGCGGCGATGTGCACGCCGAAGATCACCGTGCCGGTGCCCAGGCCCTGGACGGACAGCGCGTCGTCGATCTCGGTCGTGGCCGAGTCGTCGATCGAGAAGGCGCGCACCGGCGCGAGCGGCAGCGCGTCCTTGATCTCGGGCGCGGACAGCGCAGGGAAGTTCGTGCCCTTCGGGAAATGCTCGAAGAGGAAGCGCTTCCAGTGGAACTGGTAGGGGCTGGCGATCGCGCCGGCGTCCTTGAGCAGGTCCAGCGGCGCCTTGTGGCTGCGCTTGGCGGCCTCGACGACGGCCTTGTACTCCGGGCCGTTCTTGTCGGGGCGGAACAGGATCTTGTAGATCTGGTCGCCGATAGGCGCCGGGCACTGGCCCTCGGCCAGTTCGGTGGCCCACTGCTCGATCTGCGCGGCGATCTGCTTCTTGCGTTCGATGCCCAGCAGCGCGGCCTTGACGGTCTCGGCCGGCGCCTTCTTGAAGACGCCCTTGCCCATCCGGCGGAAGTAGTGCGGCGCGTCGAACAGCCGGAACAGCGCGCCCGCCTGCTGGGCGAGCGTGGACTTGGCGTCGAAGTAGTCGGCGGCCAGATCGGCGAAACCGAACTCGACTTCCGGCGCGAATTCCCAGGCGAGGTCGAGGTCGATCTCCTCGGCCAGGCGCTGCCCGTCCGCGATCAGTTCGGCCGGCGACGGCTTGTCGAACTTGAGCAGGACATGGGCGGCTTTCACTTTGACGCGCTTTCCGGATTCGAGCTCGATCTGCATCGAGGAATCGGCTTCGGACAGGATGCGGCCGGCGAGGAATTTTCCGGCGTCTTCGAACAGGGCAAACATAGAGGGCGGATTGTCGCTGATCGTGGAGGGGGTGCCGGGTGGGTGGGTGTGGGGCGCGTGTCAATTCGTTGTCAACACGCGGTCACGCCGCCGACGCAGACTCGCGCCGCACCCCGCGCGCCCATGCCCCCACGTTTCCACACCCTCATCGCCGCCCAGTTCTTTTCCGCATTGGCCGACAACGCGCTCCTGATCGTCGGCATCGCGCTGCTTCGGGAGATGGGCCAGCCCGTCTGGTGGGCGCCGCTGCTGAAGCTGTGCTTCACGGTGGCCTATGTGGGGCTGGCGCCGGTGGTCGGGCTGATCGCGGACGCGTGGCCCAAGGTGGCGTTGATGACCTGCATGAACGGGCTGAAGGCGGTCGGCGTCGGCGCGATGGCGGCGGGACTGGATCCGCTGCTCTCGTTCGGGATCGTCGGGGTAGCGGCCGCCTGTTACGCGCCGGCCAAGTACGGTCTGATCACCGAGATCGTCCCGCCGACGCGGCTGGTCGCGGCGAACGGCTGGATCGAAGTCTCCGTGGTGTGCTCCGTGCTGCTGGGCACGGTGCTGGGCGGGCTGCTGGTCAGCCCCTGGTGGATGACGACGATCGGGGAGCTGGGCGTGGCGCGGCCGCTGACCGCGTCGCTGTGCGCGCTGCTGGGGGTCTATGCGCTGGCCGCGGCGTTGCAGCTCCGCGTACCGGAAAGCGGCATCGTCTATCCCAAGCCGCCGCGCCGGATGAGCGAGATCCTGCGCGATTTCCGGATCTCGAATCAGGCCTTGTGGCGCGACCGGCTCGGCGGCCGCCTGTCGCTCTCGATGACGACCCTGTTCTGGGGCGCCGGCGCGACCCTCCAACTTGCCGTCCTCCAATGGGCGCAGGACGTGCTGGGCCTGCGACTCAACCAGGGCGCCTACCTGCAGGCGACAGTGGCGATCGGCGTGGTCGCGGGGGCAGGCCTTGCGGGACGCTGGATCGCGCTGCACCACTCGTTGCGCGTGATGCCGCTCGGCCTGATGCTCGGCGCGTTGATGCTCGCGACACCGTGGGTGACCTCCCTCGGTTGGGCCCTGCCCGCCATGGTCATGGTCGGCGCCGTCGGCGGCGCGATGGTGGTGCCGATGAATGCGCTGCTGCAACATCGCGGCGTGCAGATCCTCAGCGCCGGCCGCTCGATCGCCGTGCAAGGCTTCAATGAGAACCTGAGCATCCTGCTGATGCTCGGCGCCTACGCGCTGCTCCAGGCACTCGGCGTCCCGCTGGTCTGGCTGATGAGCGGGCTCGGAGTGTTCGTCTTCACCGGCGTGCTGGTGCTCATGATCCGGCAACGCGGACGTCGCGAAATACCGTCCGCCGATGTCGCGGGTGGCAGCATCGTCGGTTGACTCGACCGAGCCAGACGAAGAGCGCCCGGGGCCGTCGGCGTCGTCCGCCTAGAGGCGCCAACTCGCGCCGCTCACCTCCGGTTCGCTCTGCTCAAACAGACGGCGCCCAGTCAGTTGGGGAAGGCGGACGACGCCGACGGCCCCGGGCGCCCTTCGTCCACAACGAGCGGTTCAGTGCGCGCGAGCTTCGAGTCCGGAGAGTTGCGAGCCGGCACGCAGCGCCACCGAGGTGCCGTCGATGGCCGAGGCATACACATGCTCGATACCCTGCACGATGCCGTCCCAGTCGAGCGACTCCGCACTCTCCCGTGCCGCGAGGCGCATGGCGCGCAGGCGGGGCAGGTCCTCAAGCAGCGATAGCGTTCGAGCCTGGAAGGTCGCCGGATCGTTGAACGGCGCGAGCCCACCGTTGGCACCGTCGCGCACGAGCAACGCCGCCGCAGCGTACTGGTAGGCCATCACCGGGAGACCGCTCGCGAGCGCCTCGGGCGTGACGTTGCCGTAGGTCTCGGTGATGCTGGGGAACACGAACAGGTCGCCGCTGGCATAGCAGGCGGCGAGGTCCTCACCATGCTTCATGCCAGCGAAGACGACGTTGGACGAAGGCGGCAGGAGCTGCTCGAAATCAGCCCGCGCCGGGCCGTCGCCGACCAGCACGAGTCGCGCCCGCGGATGCCGCTGACGGATCGCCGGCCAGAGGTCGACGAGCAACTGGAGATTCTTCTCCGCAGCAAGCCGGCCGACATGCACCAGCACAGGATCGCCGGGCGCGGCGCCCCAGCTTTCACGCAGCGCATCGCCGCGGCGCGAGGGATGGAAGAGCTGCGTATCGACACCGCGCGCAATGACGCTGACGTGGCGGAAACCCTGCGCCATCAACTCGCCGGCGAGGGTGGCGTTGGGCACCATCGTCGAGTGGCAGCGGTTGTGGAACTTGCGCAGGTACGCCAGCAGCGGCCGGCGCAGCCAGCCGATGCCGTAATGCTGGGCGTAGGCGTGGAAATTGGTGCGGAACTCCGAGACGACCGGCAGCTTGAGCTGTCGCGCGGCCTGGAGCGCGGACCATCCCATCGGGCCTTCCGTCGCGATGTGGACGATGTCGGGACGCTTGCTGGCCCAGAGGTTGACCAGCGTGCGCTTGGACACGACGCCCATGCGCAGGTGCGGGTAGCGCGGCACGGCCAGGCCGCGCATCAGCACTTCGTCGACCGGCGCGTCGAGCGCATGCGAAGTCCCCGCCGGTGCCTGGCGCGGACGCAGCAACTGCACGGCGTGGTCGCGGGCCTGCAGGCCCTGGACCACGCAGGCGATGCTGCGCGCCACGCCGTTGACCTCGGGCGGATAGGTCTCCGTCACGACCGCGACGCGGAAATGCCGCTGCCGTGTGGGGAGCTCGTCGACTTCGAGTTCGATCGCCGGTGTCGTCATGGCGCGCATGATGGGCGGCGAACGCAACAGTTCTGTGACGGTGGGGTTCGTCACGCGCCTGACACGGCCGATGGACACAGTCGCCACGCGTCCGTCATCGATGCATCACCGTGCCATCACGGCGCTGCCATCGATTGCCGTCACGCTCACCGCTCATTTCACGGACGAGGGCCCCATGAAGGACTTTCTGGCACTTCTGAATGAACAGCGTTGGGACGACCACCGCTACTACCACCATTGCCGCATCAACCAGTCGCTGCATCTGCTGAGCGCCTGCTGCTTCGTGGTCGCCTACGGGCTGCTGCTCGTCGATCCCGCGTGGTCGGCGCTGCTGGCGTGGGGCGTGTCGATGACCAGCCGCCAGGCCGGTCATTTCTTCTTCGAGCCCAAGGGCTACGACCACGTCAACCAGGCGACCCACGAGCACAAGGAAGAGATCAAGATCGGCTACAACCTGCGCCGCAAGGTCGTCCTGATGGCACTGTGGGCGGCGTCGCCGGTCGCGCTGTGGCTGAAGCCGGGCCTGTTCGGACTGTTCGCGCCGGCCGCCAGCTTCACCGAGTACCTGCATCAGCTCGGCCTGCTGTGGTTCTGGCTGGGCGTCGGCGGTCTGGTGTTCCGCGTGCTGCAGCTGGCGGTGATCCGCGACCTGCGCACCGGCCTGGCCTGGGCCACCAAGATCATCACGGACCCCTTCCACGACATCCAGCTGTACCACCGGGCACCGTTGCAACTGTTGCGCGGTGAGCGGCTGGATCCGGCGCTGTGGCCGCGCGACGATGGGCACAATGCCGGCAACGGCGAGCAGGCGGCCTGATCCACCAGGGATGACGCGCCGCGCGGTCCCTCCTTGAAGGGCGCGTGCGGACGCGGGTGGATGCGGGAACAGGCCGGTTCGCCGGAAGAAGGAGTTCCCGCATGTCTGGAGTTGTACGGCGCCTTCGGGCGCCGAAGTCATTGGCGACGGCCGTTCCGGCCTTCTCGGCCTTCTCGGCCTTCTCGGGCCTCGCGACCTTGTTTGCCGCGATCGCCTTGTTGGCGGGCTGCGCCAGTCCGATGCCGAACACCGGCAACCAGCGCGTGACCGGCGGTCCGATCGTCTTCACCAAGGTGGGCCACGGCGAGCCGACCGTCGTCCTGCAATCGGGACTCGGCGACGGCCGGGATCCGTGGGCGAAGGTGCTGAACGAGTTGCGCACCGACTACAGCGTGTTCGCCTACGACCGCCCCGGTTATGGCGACAGTACCGCCACGCCGCCGGTACCGCGCAATCCCTGCGGCATCGCGACCGAGTTGCACGGGCTGCTGCAGAGCGCCGGCATCAAGCCGCCGTACGTGCTGGTCGGGCATTCGATCGGCGGGCTGTACCAGTACGCGTTCTCGCGGCTGTATCCGGACGAGGTGGCGGGCATCGTGCTCGTGGACGCGACGCATCCGCTGCATCTGCGGCGCATGCAGGTCGAGGTGCCGGTGATGGCCAACATGCTGGACAACATGAGCCGGCGGGTGTTCCGGGGCATGATGCAGGCGGAGTTCCTGCAGCAGCAGGACTGCATCGACACGCTGTGGCAGAAGCCGCGTCCGACGGTGCCGGTGCGGGTGCTGACGCGCACGGTCTATTCGCCGACGGAGATGGCGAGCGGTTTCGAGACCATGGTGCACAACCTGGAGCCGAACTGGCTGCCGCTGGTCGGCGGCAAGGAACTCCAGCCGGTCGAGGGATCGGGACACTACATCCAGCGGGACAAGCCGGAGGTCGTGGTGAAGGCGATCGAGGAGGTCGTCAGGGAGGCGCGGGAGCGCGCTCGTCCTTCCCCGGAAACAGCCCTCGGATCACCCCCAGGAACGCCGCCAGCACGCTGACGGTGACACCGGTGGTGACGGCGATGAGGACCTGGTCTGACCACATCTCGATGCCCGTCACTGTCTTGACGACCCCTTGCGCCGACAGCAGCAAGGACCACATGCAGATGCAGCCTGCCGCAAGGCCATAGGCCCGACCCGCATAGCGGCGTCGTAGCTGGCGATTTGCCTTCATGTCGGCGGTGATCTGGGCGGGCATGCCATCGTCGTCGCTGTCGTCGTCGATGGAATGAGCAGGCTCCAGGTGGTCGAGATCGGGCAGGTCAGACATTGAACTCTCCCGACAGGGACGGATCGTCCCGGATCATTGCATTCGAGATAGGGCTGCCGTCCGCTCCGCCGTGCGACCAGGCCGAACCGGGAAGATGGGTGAGATCAGAAAGGGCTTGCGCGGAGCGACCACCGTACATGCTTGTGATTCGATCGATGAAGTGGTGCGCGTCCACGTGTTCCGACGGGAGTGTCGGGGTGCGCCAATTGTCTCGATCGTTGTCTCCTGAGAGGGCTCGGATCGTCTGGGTGATCGGTCGGGTGCCATAAGCCTTCACCTGGTGCAGGATCGAAGGCAGCATCGGACCAAAGCGCCCACGCGTGAAGGTGTCTTCGAACAACGGGCGTCCCCAGCGCTTGAGGTGGTGCGCCTGCGCGAAGTACATCAGCTTCTGCAATTTCATGGACGACAGATCCGGCACGCGGCCGGCGAGGGCGCGCTCTATGAAGGCATTGGCGATCGAATAGGCGGAATACATGTGACAGCACCTCGTGGCACACGCAAATGCGCATGCAAGGCGAAGCAGTCTAGGAATCACACATCGCCAATGACAACGGGGCGCTCTGACATTCGTCAATGAATGTCGAGGCGCCCCGCTTTGTGGGGAGGCGTTGGGGGAGCCGATTTGGGGAGGTGTCGGGGCGCGGAGGGGGATATCCGCGCGATCAGTGGCGAAGGCCCAGCGTCTCCATCAACAGCCGGCGCTTGATCGCCTTGTTGGTCGGCAGTGCCGGGTTGCTCCACCAGCCGCCGTCGCGCATCGCGCGGGCCGCGGCGACGATGCGGCGCTGGACCTCGTCGAAGTCCGCGTCGCTGAAGTCCAGGCTGAAGATCAGCCGGCCCGTGCCCACCCAGCTCAGCGCCAGACCCTGTTCGCGCAGGAAGTACTGCAGCATCCAGTTGTAGCGCGACGGCTCGGTGTAATAGAGCGTCCAGATCGACGACATGTTGGCAGCGCGCAGCGGCAGCTGTTCCGCTTCGAGCGCCGCGTTCAGCCGGGCGCGCCGGCCGTCCTGCTGCTCGTCCTGCTCGTCGAGCTGGCGCAGGCGCTCCGGATCCTCCAGCGCGTCGAGGAACACCGACATCGCGCCCATCACGTACGGATGCGTGTTGAAGGTGCCGCGGGCGAAGCAGACATCGGCGGGGCGCTCGTCGCGGAAGCGCTTCATCCACGCCGCGCGGCCGCAGACCACGCCCACCGGCAATCCGCCGCCCAGCGTCTTGCCGTAGGTCACCAGGTCCGCCTGCACGCCGAAGTACGACTGCGCGCCGCCAGCGCCCAGGCGGAAGCCCATGAACACTTCGTCGAAGATCAGCGCGATGCCGCGCTCGGTGCAGACCTGGCGCAGCTCGCGCAGCCAGGCGGCGTAGGCGGCCTTGTCGTAGGACGCGCGCCGGGAGCTGTCGACCAGCGAGCCGTCGCCTGGCGCCGGCTTGTTCGGATGCAGCGCCTGCAGCGGATTCACCAGCACGCAGGCGATGTCGCGCCGCGTGCGAAGCACCTGCAGGCTGCGTTCGTGCATGTCGCGCAGCGTGTAGGTGCGTTCGGCCGGCAGCGGATTGCCGGGACCCGGCTGCGCCTCGTCCCACCAGCCGTGATAGGCGCCGCAGAAGCGCACCAGGTGCGTCCTGCCCGTGTGGTACCGCGCCAGCCGCACCGCCTGCATCACGGCCTCGGTGCCCGACATGTGGAAGGACAGCTGGTCCATGCGCGCATGCGACAGGATGCGGCGCACGTTGTCCTCGACCAGCGGGTGGTAGACGCCGAGCACCGGTCCGAGCGCGTCCACGCGCGCCGCGCCTTCGGCGATGCAGCGCTGATAGAAGGCGTAGCCGAACAGGTTCACGCCGTAGCTGCCGGCCAGGTCGATGAAGCGTTCGCCGTCGAAGTCGGTCAGCCAGTGGCCGTCGCTGGCGACCATCACCGGGCCCAGCGGCAGCTCGCTCTGCACCAGCGGGCTGAACGACGGCGGCACCCGGTAGCTGCTGGTGAACTGCAGGTCGGGCAGCGACGGCTTCATCGACTGCGTCGCGGCGATGCTGCGCGCATGCCGCGTCTTCAGCGTGTGCGAGAGCGCGCTGAAGCTGGAGCGCCGCGTCGCGACGATGTCGGCCGGCGCGTCGTCCGCGTTGAAGAAGTGCGCGTCGTCGAAGCGTTGCGTCGGCATCAGCCGGGCGAGCCGCACCGCCATCCGCGAGTGCCCCGCCAGCGACGGGTGCTTGGCCCGGGAGAGCTGCAGGCGGCGCCATCCGGTCGGCGCGTAGTAGAGCGCCAACAGTCCCGCCGCCGCGGCGGCGACGGGCAACAGGTCAAAGGTGAAGAACGTCGTCGACATGGGCATGGGCCTCCGGAGCCTCGTTCAGCTGTCACACAGCGTTGGCAAATTACCGGGGTGTATCCGACGGAATTGACATGTCTATGAAACTGGCCCGCTGGCGCGACCGTCTGACCCAGCAAGAGTCCCTCAACTTCCTCCTGACCAACCGCATTCCCCGCTTGGCGCTGACCCGATTCATGGGCCGGTACGCCCGGATCGACAGCCCCGCGCTGACGCGGTTCAGCGTCGCGGTGTGGCGGATGTTCACGGACCTGGACTTGAGCGAGGCCGAGCCGCCCGCCCACGGTTACCGCTCGCTGCGCGACGTGTTCACGCGCCGGCTGAAGCCGGGACGTCGACCGATCGATCCGGCGCCGGCGAGCCTCGTCAGCCCCTGCGACGCGATCGTCGGGGCGCACGGCCCGGTCACGCGCGGCATGGCGCTCCAGGCCAAGGGCATGGACTACCGCATCGCGGACCTGTTCGGCGACGCCGCCCGCGCCGCGCCTTACCTCAACGGCACGTATGTGACGCTGCGGCTGACCTCGGCGATGTACCACCGCTTCCACGCGCCGGCCGACCTGCGCATCCAGCGCGTCACCCACATCGCGGGCGATACGTGGAACGTCAACCCCATCGCTCTCAAGCGCGTGGAACGCCTGTTCTGCCGGAACGTGCGCGCCGCCGTCGAGTGCACGCTGCCCGACGGCACGCCGATCGCGCTGGTGCCGGTCGCGGCCATCCTGGTCGCGAGCCTGCGTCTGCACGCGCTCGACCTGACGCTGCGCCCGGACCATCCCGGCCCGCATCGTTTCGACGTCGGTCACGATCACGTCCGCGGCGAGGAGATGGGCTGGTTCGAGCAGGGCTCGACGATCATCGTGTTCCTGCCGCCGGGCGTGAACCTGTCGGCGAGCTTGCAGACCGGGCAGAGGATCCGCATGGGCGAGGCCCTCGCGCATCTACCATCCGCGGATGGCGATGAATGACACGACGCAGCTCCCGGGCGGATCGGCAGGGTCGATGGCTGGCGCACTGGCCGGCTCACTGGCCGGTCCGTACGGCGGAGACGAACACGGCCTGATCTGCGGCTTCTGGATCCACCCGGAACGGCCGACCGAGACGCTGCCCACGCTCGCGCAGGCGCAGGCCCGGCTGTCGCAGCCGGACGGCGGCTACCTGTGGCTGCACCTGAACCTGGCGCACGCCGGCGCGCTGCCCTGGCTGCGCCGCAACGCCGCGCTGGCCGAGAGCTTCGACGAGGCGCAGCAGCAAGGCTCGCGCTCGTCGCGCATCGAGCGCGTCGGCGAGCACCTGTTCGCCGTGCTCAACGACGTCACCTTCGATTTCGCCTTCGACGTCGGCGACGTCTCCACGCTGTGGATGCAGGTCAGCGAACACCTGGTGCTGAGCGTGCGGCGCGCGCCGCTGCGCTCGGTCGACCGCCTGCGCATGGCGATCAAGCGCGGCGACCGGCCGCGGTCCAGCGTCGCGCTGCTCGATCACCTGCTGCGCGACCAGGCCGACGAGCTGCAGCGCATCGTGCGCCAGGCCACCGAGCGGGTCGACGACATCGAGGACGCGCTGCTTGCCGGACGCCATTCGGGACATGGGTCCGAGGTCGCCGCGTTGCGGCGGCTGATGGTGCGCCTGCAGCGGCTGCTCGCGCCGGAGCCGAGCGCGCTGCTGCGCATGCTGTCGAATCCGCCGGAGTGGGTGGTGGCGCGCGACAAGCAGCAGCTGCAGCAGGCGAGCGAGGAATTCGCGCTGGTGCTGCGCGACATCCAGGCGCTGCAGGAACGCATCCGCGCGGTGCAGGACGAGACCTCGGCGCGCGTCGCGCAGGAGAACAACCAGACGCTCTATGTGCTGACGATGGTCACCGTGCTGGCGCTGCCGATCAACCTGATCAGCGGCCTGTTCGGCATGAACGTCGGCGGTCTGCCGCTGCTGGAGCACAAGCACGGTTTCTGGGTCGTCGTCGGCCTGATCGTCGTGCTCACCGGCCTGGTGACGCTGCTGCTCCTGAAAGCGACCGGACGACGGAAGTAGGACTCAGAGTTCGAGGAAGGCCGTCAACTCGTCCAGGTAGTCGTCGAAGTCGGCCAGGCCGTGGTCGCTGCCTTCGAGCAGCTTGATCCGGCACGCCGCGTAGCGCGCGTGCATCTCGCGCCAGTCGAGCACCTCGTCGCCCTTGGCGATGACCGCCAGCATCCGCTCCGGATGCGCGAGCGCGCCGACATTCAGCGCGACGAGTTCGTCGACGAACTCGGGCCGGAAGAAGAAGTGCTCCTCCGGGTTCTGCCAGCAGGTCTGCTCGCCGATGTAGTTCGCGAGGTCCCGGGCCGGGTCCACGGCCGGATTCAGCAGCACGGTGCGCGCGCCGGTGCGCTGGGCCACCGCGGTCGCATAGAAGCCGCCGAGCGAACTGCCCATCACGGCCATCGTGTCGCGCGGCCAGTCGCGGACCAGCGTGTCGACGAGCGCCATCGCCTCGCGCGGCGACGGCGGCAGCTGCGGGCAGGCGAACAGCAGACCCGGACGATGTTCCTTCGTCCAGCGCGCCATCCGCAAGGCCTTGGCCGAACGCGGCGACGACCGGAAGCCGTGCAGATAGAGGAGGTGGGTGCGACGCAGACTCATGGCGCGGCAGTGTAGGCGGCGGCCGTGCGGACCCCCTTCTTCGGGGTGTCCCCGGGGGATCCCGAGGCGAGCGGGTCACTTCCGGCACGGGTGGGGCGCTGCCGGCGTGGGCGATCATCGCCAAACGCGCGGTTCGCGAGGGTCGCTCGCTCGTTAGTGCGCATTGACGCGCGGGCCCCGGCCCCGCACATTGCCCGCTTCACCGGGGCCAGGCGGCGACACGACCGCCACGCCTGCTTTCTCAACATGGTCCGGCCCATTGCGGACGGACCCAAGACCACATCGATCCATGATCCACCGGGACACGATCCAGTTGACGGCCATCGCCGCCGCGGCGCTGCTGCTCACCGCCTGCGCCACGACCGGCCCGACCGGCGCCTCCACCTCCGCGCCCACCGCCCAGGCCGCTCCCGCGCCCGCCGGCGCCGCCTCCGGCGCGCCGGGCCAACCGGGCGCGACGTCGCCGATGACGGCGCCGCGTCCCGCCGCCGATCCGACCGCGCCCAAGCCGTTCGCCGAAGTCAGCCGCGACACCAAGCGCGACGACGGCCTGTTCCCCATCCTGCGCAAGGACGAGAAGGTCTGGCTCGAGATCCCGCGCGCGATGCTGAACAAGCCCTTCCTGTTCACCATCAACATCACCAGCTCCATCGGCGAACGCGGCTTCTACGCCAGCCAGATGGGTCCGGAGATCCTGGCCGAGTGGCGCCGCGTCGGCAACGCGATCCAGCTGGTCGCGCTGAACACGGCGTTCCGCGCCGAAGGCGGCGGCAAGCGCGCCGGCGAGGAGGCGTTCTCGCCCAGCCTGCTGGCCGCCGGCCCGGTCGCCAGCGCGGACCACCCCGAGCGCAAGTCCTTCCTGGTCGACGCCAGCCTGCTGCTGAGCGACATCCCCGGCATGTCCACGCGCCTGGAGATGGCCTACCGGCTGCCCTACAACGTCGACCGCAGCAACTCGTATTTCGAGCTGACCCGCGCCGACGCGCAGCTCACGACGCTGAACGCCAAGGTCCACTACTTCACGCCGCGCATCCCGGCGCCGCCGCTGGTGGCCCCGCCCGTGCCGGTCCCGACGCCGCCGCAGGCGCTGCCGGATCCGCGCTCGATGTTCATGGGCTTCGTCTACAACTTCCGCGCGCTGCCGGAAGAGAAGATGGCCACGCGCCGCGCCGACGGCCGCCTGGGCCACTTCACCGAGTCCTTCACCGACCTGAGCGACGACGCCAAGCCGAACCCGCGCGTCCACTACGTCGCGCGCTGGCGCCTGGAGAAGAAGGACCCCGCCGCGGCGCTGTCCGAGCCGGTGCAGCCGATCACCTACTGGATGGACAAGAACATCCCGCCGAAGTACCGCCCCGCGGTCGAGGCCGGCATCCTGGAATGGAACAAGGCCTTCGAGAAGATCGGCTTCAAGAACGCGGTCGTGGCCAAGCAGCAGCCCGATGACGCGGACTGGGACAACATGGACGCGTCGCATGCGTCGATCCGCTGGTTCGTCGGTTCGGACGTGGGCTTCGCCATCGGCCCGAGCCACCTGGACCCGCGCACCGGCGAGATCCTGGACGCCGACATCGGCATGAGCGACGTGTTCGCCCGCGGCGGCCGCGCCTTCATTTCCGAAGACGCGCCGCGCGGCATGGCCGGCGGTCAGGTGTCCACGCTGGCGGAAGAGGCGCAGGCGCTGGCCGCGCTGAACCAGGGCTGGCGCGAAGGTCGCAACGCGACCTACTGCACCTACGCGCATGACGCGGCCGCCGAGATGGACTTCGCGCTCGACGTGCTCGAAGCGCGCGGCGACATCGCGCCGGACAGCCCCGAAGCCGATGCCTTCATCCAGGCGCGGATCAAGGACGTGATCATGCACGAGGTGGGTCACACGCTCGGCCTGAAGCACAACTTCAAGGCCTCCACGCAGGTGACGCAGGCGCAGCTGAAGGACAAGGCCTGGACCGATGCCAACGGCCTGTCGGCCTCGGTGATGGACTACAACGCCTACAACATCCCGCTCGAGGGCGAAGCGCCGACGACGTACAACAACACGACGCTGGGCGCCTACGACTACTGGGCGATCGAGTACGCCTACAAGCAGGTGCCCAAGGAGCAGGAAGAGGCCGAGCTCAAGCGCGTCGCCGCGCAGAACACGCTGCCCGGCCACGCCTATGCGGACGACACCGACGCCGGCGGCTTCGGTCCGTTCGACGGCATGGATCCGACGATCAACCGCTTCGACCTCGGCGACGATCCGATGGCGTATTTCCGCAAGCGGCTGAAGCTGACGCAGGAGCTGTGGACGCGGGTGCAGAACCGCACGCCGGAAGCCGGCGACGATCCGCTGCGCCAGCGCCGTCAGCTGGCCGGCGGTTTCAACCAGCTGGCGCGCGCGTCGGACCTGGTGGGCAAGTACGTCGGCGGCATGTACACGCACCGCGACGTGCCGGGTTCGTCGGTCGCCGCGATGCGGCCGGTCGATCCCGCCAAGCAGCGCGAGGCGCTGCGCTTCCTGGCGCAGGGCATCTTCAGCGCGGACAGCTTCCGCTTCAAGCCGGAGTTCCTGACCTCGATCACGACCGACTATGTCGAGTTCAATCGCGCGGGCTTCGTGAACATCCCGGCGGCGGTGGCGCGGGTGCAGCTGGGCTCGCTGGACCGCCTGCTGCAGGCGCAGACGGCGATCCGCCTGATGGAGCTGCCGGCCTACGTGCCGGTGTCGCAGCGCAAGGGCCTGATCACGATCGGCGAGGTCTACGGCACGCTGCAGTCCTCGATCTGGAGCGAGCTCAAGACCGGCGCGGAGATCGATCCGCTGCGCCGCAACCTGCAGCGCGAATACCTGCGCCGCATCCAGGCCAACCTGACGAAGAGCGGCGCGGCCTCGGGCCAGTTCGCCGATGCCTACGCGGTGCTGCGCCTGCACGCCGTGCAGCTGCAGAGCGATCTGCGCGCCGCGCAGGGCAAGGGCTCGATCGAGACCCGCGCGCATCTGGCGGAGAGCCTGGACTTCCTCAGCAACGTGCTGAAGGCGACGATGACGCGGACTTGATGAGGTGACGGCGGGCGTGATCTCCGGATCGCGCCGCAGCAACGCCGCATCAAACGCAAAGGCCGGCGGAAGCCGGCCTTTTTCATTTGCGCGGGGGTTTGCCGGTCAGTGATCCCCGACCGGATAGCGCCGCTCCGCCGCGACGATGTCCCAGACCGCGATGAACATCGCCGCGATCAGCGGGCCGATGACGAAGCCGTTGATGCCGAAGACCGCCATCCCGCCCAGCGTGGACAGCAGCACGACGTAGTCGGGCATCTTGGTGTCCTTGCCGACCAGCAGCGGGCGCAGCAGGTTGTCCACCAGGCCGATGACCACGGTGCCGAAGACGATCAGGCCGATGCCGGAACCGACGTGTCCGGTCGACAGCAGGTAGATCGCGACCGGCGCCCAGACCAGCGCCGCGCCGACCGCGGGCAGCAGCGACAGGAAGGCCATCAGCACCGCCCACAGCACCGGCGCGTGGATGCCCAGCACCCAGAACGCCATGCCGCCGAGCGCGCCCTGGATGGCCGCCACGGCGATGTTGCCCTTGACCGTCGCGCGGATCACCGTCCGGAACTTCTCGCCCAGCTGGCGCTTGTAGGAGTCCTGCAGCGGCAGCGCGTCGCGGATGCGCGCCGAGAGCTGCTCGCCGTCGCGCAGCAGGAAGTACAGCAGGTAGAGCATCACGAAGAAGCTCACCAGGAAATCGAAGGTGTCCTGCCCGAAGCCCAGCGCCTTGGTCGCCATGAACTGGCTGCCCTGGTTCAGCGCGCTGCCCAGCTTCTCCTGCAGGTTCGACAGATCGTGCAGGCCCAGGCGCTCCAGCACGTCGATCAGCCACGTCGGCAGCGCCGCGTAGATCTGCGCCACGTAGGTGTTGAAGTTGAACTGGCCGGACTTGACCATCTCGAAGACGACCGCGGCTTCGCGCACCAGCGCGCCCATCACGTAGGTCAGCGGCAGCACCACCAGCAGCAGGATCACCAGGATCGTCGCCCCCGCCGACAGCCCGGGCCGCTTCGTCTTGCGCAGCAGCTTGCGATACAGCGGCTGGAACACGATGGCCAGGGCCACGCCCCAGAGGATCGCGCTCATCATCGGCCACACGATCCAGAAGAACGCCACCGTCACCAGCGCCAGCAGGCACAGGAAGGACCGGTTCTGCAGCGCGGGGACCAGCTTGCCAGGACCACTCATCGTGAAGTCGCTCCTCGGGAGTCGTGCAGGATCCCGGGCGGGATCTTGCGGGATGGGACAGGAAACCGCCGCAAGGCGGTGGATCGCGGGAAGGGCACGCGGCGTGCCAACCCGCCGCTCCGGCGCAATCCGGGCGCGGCGGCGCAGGATCGCCGGTTTACTTCAGCGCGTCCAGCAGCTTTTCGTGGATGCCGCCGAAGCCGCCGTTGCTCATGCACAGCACGTGGTCGCCGGGCTTGGCCGCGCGCTTGACCATCTGCACCAGCTCGTCGACGTCCGCGCCGACCAGGCCCTGCTCGCCCAGCGGCGCCAGCGCCTCGCGCGCGTCCCAGGTCAGGCCGTCCTGGTTGCAGAAGCTCAGGTCGGCCTCCTCCAGCGCCCAGGGCAACTGCGCCTTCATGGTGCCCAGCTTCATCGTGTTGGAGCGCGGCTCGAAGACGGCCAGGATGCGCTCCTGCGGCGGGATCCGGCGGCGCAGGCCGGCGATGGTCGTGTGGATCGCCGTCGGGTGGTGCGCGAAGTCGTCGTAGACCTTGATGCCGCGCGATTCGCCGCGCAGCTCCAGCCGTCGGCGCACGTTCTTGAACGTGCCGAGCGCCTCCGCCGACTTTTCCGGGTCGACCCCCACGTGTTCCGCCGCCGAGATCGCCGCCAGCGCGTTCAGTTGATTGTGCTCGCCCAGCAGCTCCCAGTTGACGTGGCCGACCTTCAGGCTGCCGCGCAGGACGTCGAAGGACTGCGGCTCGCCGCGGGCGCGCAGCGCGCCGGGTTCTTCCTTGCGGGCGCCGAAGCGCTGCACGTCGCTCCAGCAACCGCGCGACAGCACGCGCTGCAACGCTTCCTCACGCGCGTTGACGACCAGTCGCCCCGATGCCGGCACCGTCCGCACCAAGTGGTGGAACTGGGTCTCGATGGCGGCCAGGTCCGGGAAGATGTCCGCGTGGTCGTGTTCGAGGTTGTTCAGGATCGCCGTGCGCGGCCGGTAGTGGACGAACTTGCTGCGCTTGTCGAAGAAGGCGGTGTCGTACTCGTCGGCCTCGATGACGAAGAACCGGCCGTCGCCCAGCCGGGCCGACACGCCGAAGTTCTGCGGCACGCCGCCGATCAGGAAACCGGGGGCCAGACCGGCCGACTCCAGGATCCAGGTCAGCATCGAGGTCGTCGAGGTCTTGCCGTGCGTGCCGGCGACCGCCAGCACGTGCTTGCCCTGGAGCACGTGTTCCGCCAGCCACTGCGGGCCGCTGGTGTACGGCAGGCCGGCGTCGAGGATGGCCTCCATCAGCGGGAATCGGCCCTCGGACGAGCGCGTCACCACATTGCCGATCACGAACAGGTCGGGCTTGAGCGCCAGCTGCTCCGCGCCGAAGCCCTGGATCAGCTCGATGCCCAGGGCCTCCAGCTGCGTCGACATCGGCGGATAGACATTCGCATCGCAGCCGGTCACCGTGTGGCCGGCCTCGCGCGCCAGTGCCGCCAGCCCGCCCATGAAGGTGCCGCAGATGCCAAGGATGTGGATATGCATGTCTGTCTCTCAGCTGCTGTACCAATGGGTAAGCAAGCGTAATGCCTGTCGCGGATTGAAAAATTCGCGACAGGCCTGGCTCGGTGTTTGCCGGGGCCAGGCTTTCCCGAACCGGCCATCGGGCCCTTGGCCCGATGAACCGACGCCGTCAGCGCAGGGCAGCGCGGGCGGCGTCGAGCGTGGCGTCGATGTCCGCATCGGTGTGCGCGGCGGAGACGAAGCCGGCCTCGTACAGCGCCGGCGCCAGGTAGACGCCGGCATCCAGCATGCCGTGGAAGAAGCGGTTGAAGCGCTCCTTGTCCGTGGTCATCACGGTCGTGTAGTTCTGCGGCAGCTCCGGCATCAGGAAGAAGCCGAACATGCCGCCTTCGCTGTCGACGCTGAACGGCACGCCGTTCTCCGTCGCCACCGCCTTCAGGCCGTCGACCAGGCGGCGTGTGCGCGCCGACAGGGCGTCGAAGAAGCCGGGTTTCTTGATCTCGCGCAGCGTCGCCAGGCCGCAGGCCGTGGCCACCGGGTTGCCCGACAGCGTCCCCGCCTGGTAGACCCCGCCCAGCGGGGCGAGGTGACGCATGATGTCGCGGCTCGCACCGAAGGCGGCCAGCGGCATGCCGCCGCCGATGACCTTGCCGAACACGCTGATGTCCGGCACGAAGCCGGGGATCAGGTCCGCGTACACGCCCTGCGCGCTGCGCAGGCCGACGCGGAAACCGGTCATCACCTCGTCCAGCACCAGCAGTGCGCCGTGCTGGCGGCACAGCTCACGCATCCGGGTCATGAAGGGCACGCTGGCGCGCACGAAGTTCATGTTGCCGGCGATGGGCTCGACGATCACGCAGGCCAGTTCGGGGCCGTGCAGGGCGAAGGCCTCTTCCAGCTGGGCGACGTTGTTGTACTCCAGCACGATGGTGTGCTGGGCGGTCGCCTCGGGCACGCCGGCCGAGGTGGGGTGACCGAAGGTCGCCAGGCCCGAGCCTGCCTTCACCAGAAGCGCGTCGGTGTGGCCGTGGTAGCAGCCCTCGAACTTGATGAACTTGTTGCGCTGCGTCGCGCCGCGGGCCAGGCGGATGGCGCTCATCGTCGCCTCCGTGCCAGAGCTCACCAGCCGGACCTGCTCGCAGCTGGGGACCAGGGCGAGGATCTCCTCGGCCAGCTCGACCTCGCGCTCGGTCGGCGCGCCGAAGGAGAAGCCCTCCAGCACGGCCTTCTGGACCGCCTCGACGACGGCCGGATGGCCGTGGCCCAGGATCATCGGACCCCAGGAGCCGATGTAGTCGACGTAGCGCTTGCCGTCGGCGTCGACGATGTAGGCGCCTTCGCCCCGCGTGATGAAGCGCGGCGTGCCGCCGACGGCGCGGAACGCGCGGACTGGCGAATTCACGCCGCCGGGAATGACGCGCTGGGCGCGGGCGAACAGGGTCTCGTTCTGGCTCATGGGGAAGTCCGGTGCTGCGACTGCCGCGGGAGTGGCCGGTCGCGAAGGCGTAAGCAGATGAAAGGGGAAAAGGACGAGGGCGCCGCTCGGGCGCCCTCGGCGGTCTCAATGGATGCGGCGGGGGCCGCGGCTGGGCGGCTCGTCGATCGGCATCTCGTCGGTGACGGGCACGACCTCGGCGCCTTCCTCCCCCTCCTCGCCGGGCGGCAGCGCCCAGAAGAAGCGGTCCGGCACCACATTGCCCATGCCGGGACGGAAGCCCGCCTCCAGCGACTGGTCGAGGAAGGCCAGCGCCTCGCCGACCGCGTCGTGCGGCTCCGAGCCGACCGACAGCAGCGCCGCCAGCGCCGCCGACAGCGTGTCACCCGAGCCCACGAAGCTGGCTTCGAAGCGCTCGAACTTCTCGCCGGTGATCGCGCCCTGGGAGTTGGCGAGCACGTTGTCGATGTACTGGTTGGGCAGTTGGATACCGGTCACCAGCACGTTCGCGGCGCCATGTTGCTGCGCGGCCACGGCCAGCTCGCGCGGGGAGGCGGGCCGGTCAGCATCCCAGTCGGGCAGCAGGCAGTCGCTCAGCGTCTTCTGGTTGCCGACCAGCACCAGCGTCTGCGGCAGCACGAGCTCGCGGAACGCGTCCAGGTAGCTCTGCTGCTGCTCCTCGTCCAGCCAGGAGATGCTGGGCAGGTAGGCCACCAGCGGCACGTCGGGGTAGTCGGACAGGACCTCCGCGACCGAGGAGACACCTTCGGCGCTGCCCAGGAAACCGACCTTCCAGGCGGCGACCGGGACGTCCTCGAGGATGGAACGCGCCTGCTCGACGATGCAGTCGCCGTCCAGGGTCTGGTGGTCGAAGACCTCGGCGGTGTCGCGCATGACGATGGCGGTGACGACCGGCAGCGCGTGCGCGCCCATGGCGGCGATGGTGGCGACGTCGCCGGCGCTGCCGCCCGCGCCGCTCGGATCGGACGCATTGAAGCTCATCACGCAGGCCGGGGGCGGCGAATCCTGGTCCTCGATCGCGGCGGCGTCCTGGGGATCTTGTTGATGCGGGTCTGGGCGGCTCATGAATGGTTCGGCGAGAAGCCGTGAACTGGTGCGCAAAACGTGGAGAAGCACCGCAACCGACTGTTGTTTCATCGGTACTTCCGCCCCCCGGGTCAGACCGGGGGCATGGCTACAATCTTTCGATCATTGTAGTGATGCAAAGTCAACCCATCGTGAGCGAAGCAAGGACCTGGATGTGCCTGATCTGCGGCTGGATGTACGACGAGGCCGTGGGCGACCCTGAACACGGCATCGCCGCCGGCACCCGTTGGGAAGATGTCGACATGAACTGGACCTGCCCCGAGTGCGGCGCCCGCAAGGAAGACTTCGAAATGGTCCAGATCTGACCCTCGCATCGACCTTTCGGCAAGGCACCGGTCCTCGATCATCCGGCGTCCTTCCAGCGCTCGTCGCCTGTCGCGAGCCTGAAATCTCTCTGACAACCATTGTCTGAACAATACGGAGAAGAGCTTGGATTCCAGCGCAAGCCCCCGCACGGCGACCAAGGTGCTCGTCATCGACGACAGCAACACGATCCGCCGCAGCGCCGAGATCTTCCTGAAGCAGGGCGGCCATGAGGTCGTCCTGGCCGAGGACGGTTTCGACGCGCTCGCCAAGCTGAGCGACTACCAGCCCGATCTCGTGTTCTGCGACATCCTGATGCCGCGTCTGGACGGTTACCAGACCTGCGCCATCATCAAGCGCAATCCACAGTTCGCGTCGGTGCCCGTGATCATGCTGTCGTCCAAGGACGGCCTGTTCGACAAGGCCCGCGGCCGGATGGTCGGTTCGCAGGACTACCTGACCAAGCCCTTCACGAAGGACCAGCTGCTGCAGGCGGTCCGACAGCATTGCCAGGCGGGTTGACCGGCTCGACGGACAGCCCGCTTTCCACGACCTCATCCACGACATCCAACGACGCTCACGCCTGGCTCGAACGACGACTCCACCGACGCGAATCGACACGAGCCAAGACAGAGGGAGATCCCATGCCCATCCACAAGATCCTGCTGGTCGACGATTCGAAGACCGAGCTGCACGCGCTGAGCGACCTGCTGACCAAGCGCGGCTTCACCGTGCGCACCGCCGAGAACGGCGAAGAGGCGATGAAGCGCCTGGCCGAGGACAAGCCCGACCTCATCCTGATGGACGTGGTCATGCCCGGCCAGAACGGCTTCCAGCTGACCCGCGCGATCACCCGTGACGAGCGTTATGCCGACGTCCCGGTGATCATGTGCACCAGCAAGAACCAGGAAACCGACAAGGTCTGGGGCATGCGCCAGGGCGCGCGCGACTACGTCGTCAAGCCGGTGAAGGCCGACGAGCTGCTGGCCAAGATCAAGGCGCTGGGCTGACATCATGGCCAACAAGCAAGCGCTGCGCGAACTTCAACAACGGCTGGCGCAGCGCATGCAGGCGGCGCGCGAAGCGCCGCAGGCGGCGAGTTGGCTGGCAGTCGAATGCGCAGGCCTCGGCCTGCTGCTTCCGCTCAAGCAATCCGGCGAAATTTTCACGCCGGTGCCGCTTCAGGCGGTCCCGTACACGCAACCCTGGATGCTGGGCGTGGCCAACTTGCGGGGCGGTCTGCACACGGTGGTGGACCTGTCGGCCTTCCTGGGCCTGCGGGGTCCCGCACCGCTGACATCGGCCCACCGGCTGGTGTCGATCAATCCGGATCTGGGCATCAACTGCGCGCTGCTGGTGGACCAGCTGCTGGGGCTGCGCGGCGATGAACAGCTCCAGGCCGAGCCCGACGAGGGCGGCCATCCCGATTTCGCTCCTGCCCGCATGCGCGACGGGCAGGGCCGGCGCTGGCAAGTGCTGGACCTGGATGCGCTGACGCAGCATCCGCAATTCCTGCGCATTGTTTTGAACTGATAGCCAGACGACGGTCCCGTCACAGGCGCCGATTCGACGAACGAGATCAAACGAGGGTGAGATGAGCTTCCTGGACAAGATCAAGAACAAGGGCAAGAACGAGGGCAACGACGACTTCGACGCCGGTCCGCAGACCGACGCGGGGGCCGTTCCGGAGGACACGCGTGACTTCCAGCCTTCGATCATCACCACGGCGCAGCCCACGCCGGAGTTCCAGGACACGTCCGCGGGCTACCAGCCTTCGGCGTCCGCCCCGGAATCGCCCCAGCCGATGCCGGCCGTGGCTCGCCAGCCCGAGCAGCGCCGCACCGGCCTGCTGACGGCGCTGGTCGCCGCTGGCCTGATCGGCACGACGCTCACGGTGTCGTGGTCGCTGATCGCCTCGAACCGCTCCGCGGCGCAGGTGCGCGGCGCGGGTCAGGCGGCGACGCAGTCGCAGCGTCTGGCGAAGGCGGTCTCGACCGCACTGCTGGGCAACAAGAACGCGTTCCCGGAAATGAAGGAAGCGTCGGAGATCCTGACCGGCGTGATCGGCTCGCTGCGCGACGGCAGCGGTGAGCTGGCCAAGGCGCCGGGCTCGGTCGATCCGCTGCTCGAGAAGATCGCCCCGATGGTGGCGCGCGCCGACAAGAACACCAAGGTCATGCTGGCGCAGGAAAAGGTGTTGACGCAGGTCGGCGCCGCGCTGCGCGCGATCAACCGGCAATCGTCCGACCTGCTGGAAAGCGCCGAGGCCGTGGCCTCGCTGTCGCTGCAGAGCTCGGCCCCGACGGGCGAAGTCGCCGCGGTCGGCCAGCTCGTGATGCTGACCCAGCGTATCGGCAAGTCGGCCAACGAATTCCTGACGCAGGAAGGCGTGAGCCCCGAGGCCGTGTTCCTGCTGGGCAAGGACTTGAACGCGTTCCGCGAGATCGCCCAGGCGCTGCTGAACGGCAACCCCGAGCTGCGCCTGAACGGCGCCAAGGACGCGCAGGTGCGCGAACGCCTGAAGGTGCTGCTGACGCAGTACGACCAGACCCGTTCGCAGGCCACCGCCATCCTGTCCAACCTGCAGGGCCTGGTGTCCGCGCGGGAAGCGCAGACGGCGATGCTGAATGACTCGGAAGTGCTGCGCAAGGACCTGGACGACCTGGGCGTCGGCCTGGAATCGGCCGGCGGCCTGAACCCGGCGGTGCTGATCGCCATGCTGGCCTCGCTGGCGGTGCTGGTGATCGGCTCGGTCGGCTTCCTGCGGCTGTACGTGTCCGACCAGTCGCGTCGCGCGCAGATGGCGGAAGAACAGCGTCGCGAAGCCGAGGCGCAGGAGCAGGAAGCCAAGCGCGTCAACGACGCGAACCAGGCGGCGATTCTGCGACTGATGAACGAACTGCAGACGGTGGCGGAAGGCGACCTGACGCACCAGGCGACCGTGACGGAGGACATCACGGGCGCAATCGCCGACTCGGTGAACTACACCGTGGAAGAACTGCGCTCGCTGGTGCACCAGGTGCAGACGACGGCGGTCCGGGTGACGGACACGACCGCGCAGGTCGACCAGACGTCGACCGAGCTGCTGGCCGCATCGACCGAACAGCTGCACGAGATCCGCGCCACCGGCGAGGCGGTGCTGCAGATGGCGCACCGGATCAACCAGGTGTCCACGCAGGCGCAGCAGACCGCCGACGTGGCCCGCCAGTCGCGGGAAGCGGCCGAGCAGGGTCTGGAGGCGATGCAGAACAACATCGGCGGTATGAACCAGATCCGCGACCACATCCAGGAAACCTCCAAGCGCATCAAGCGTCTGGGCGAGTCGTCGCAGGAAATTGGCGAGATCACGGAGCTGATCTCGGACATTACCGAACAGACCAACGTGCTGGCGCTGAACGCGGCCATCCAGGCGGCGTCCGCGGGCGAAGCGGGTCGCGGCTTCTCGGTGGTGGCGGAAGAAGTGCAACGACTGGCGGAACGCTCCGCCGACGCGACGCGCCGGATTGCGGCGCTGGTCAAGACCATTCAGACCGACACACACGACGCGGTGGCCGCCATGGAGCGTTCCACGCTGGGGGTGGTCGAGGGCACGAAGCTGTCCGACGCGGCCGGCCGCGCGCTGGAAGACATCGACTCGGTGTCGCGTCGCCTGGACGACCTGATCGGTCAGATCTCGTCGGTCGCGCAGAACGAAGCGCGCGCCGCCAACGAGGTCGGTGCGAACATCCAGCACATCTTCGCGGTGACCGAGCAGACTTCCGACGGTACGCGTTCCACCGCCCAGATGGTGCATGAGCTGTCGCGGTCGGCGGAAGCGCTGAAGCAGTCGGTGTCCCGGTTCAAGGTCACGTCCTGATCGGACGGGCCTCCGCCCCGCGGCCCCACCGGTAGAACAGGGATCACCCCGCACCGCGTCGACAATTAGAAGAGAACAAGAGCGAGCATGGACCTTACGCGCGAATCCGAGTTCCCCGCCGACCTGAGCCCGCTGGCCTGGGTCCAGGAGGAGCTGCGCCGCACGCTGGAATCGGTGCACAAGGCCCTTCGCCGCGTGCTGCGCGATGCCGATGCGCGGTCGACGACGCTGGGCGGCGACGGCCAGCCCAGTCCCGCCCTGCAAGGCGCGGCCCAGCAGATGCACCAGGCCGCCGGCGTGCTGGCCGTGGTCAGCCTGCCCGCTGCCGCGCATCTGCTGCGTGCCGCCGAGGCGACGCTGTTCCGCCTGGCCGAGAACCCGGCCAGCGTGAGCATCGCCGAGGTCGAAGCGGTCGAACGCGCGGACTTCGCGGTCCTCGCCTTCATCGCCAAGACGCTGGCCGGCGGACAGCCGAGCTCGCTGGCGTTGTTCCCCGCCTACCAGACGCTGCAGGAACTCAACGGCGCGGGACGCATCCACCCGGCCGACCTGTGGACCGAGGAATTCCGCTGGCGCGAGCTGCCGCTGGACCGCGGCGTGCGCGCCCTGACGTCCGAGCAGATGCGCACGCCGTTCGAGGCGCTGCTGCTCAAGCAGATGCGCGCACCGGCGCCCGGTCAAGGGCAACTGCTGAGCGACCTGTGCGCCGGTCTGGCGCTGACACAGACGCAAGCGAACGCGCGCACGCTGTGGATGCTGGCCGCTGGCCAGTTTGAAGCGCAATCGCGCGGCCTGCTGCCGGTGGACACGCTGGTGAAGCGGCTCGGCTCGCGACTGCTGGCGCAACTGCGCGCCGGCAGCGACGCGGCGCCGTCCGAGCGTCTGGCCAAGGACCTGCTGTTCTTCGCCGCCGCCGCCAAGCATGCCGAGCCCGGCTCCGCGCCGCGCCTGAGCGCGGTGCAGCAGGCCTACGGCCTGATCGAAGCCGACACCGTCGACTACCGTGACGACGCGCTGGGCCGCATCGACCCGAACTGGGTCGCCGCGGCAAAGCGTCGCGTGATCGCCGCCAAGGAATCCTGGGCCTCCGCCGCCGAAGGCGAGACCCACCGCCTGGGCGGACTGGACGAGCAGTTCGCCAACGTCGCCGAGTCGCTGCAGAAGCTGTTCCCGAGCGGGGAAGTGCTGGGTGACACGCTCCGTCGTGCCGTCGTCACGACGCTGCGTTCGGGTCGCGCGCCCGAGGCCGCGCTGGCGATGGAAATCGCCACGTCGATGCTCTATCTGGAAGCGGCCCTCGAGGACGAGGCCTTCGACCAGCCCGAGCAGGGCGATCGCGTGAAGAGCCTGGCCCGCCGCATCGAGTCGGTCGGCCATGGCGAAGCGCCGTTGGCGCTCGAAAGCTGGATGGAGGAGCTCTACCGCCGCGTCGCCGATCGGCAGACGCTGGGCTCCGTCGTCCATGAACTGCGTGCCAGCCTGTCCGAGGTCGAGCGCCAGTGCGACGAGTATTTCCGCGACCCCACCAAGCGCGACCTGCTGATCCCGGTGCCGGGACAGCTGCAGGCGATGCGGGGCGTGTTCAGCGTGCTGGGCCTGTCGCAGGCCGCGCAAGCCACGCTGAAGATGCGCGACCAGGTCGACGAACTGGCCAACACCGAGGTCGATCCGACGCTGTCGGGACCGCGCGCGCAGTTCGACCGGCTGGCCCACAACCTGGGCGCGCTGGGTTTCCTGATCGACATGCTGAGCGTGCAGCCGCAACTGGCCAAACGCATGTTCCGCTTCGAGGAAGACACCGGGCTGCTGCAGTCGCTGGTGGGCCGCGAAAGCGAGCTGCAGCCGCAGGCGCAGGAACCGGCGGTCCCTGAAGTCGAGGCGCAGCCGCAACTGATCGATCAGCTGCAGGCCACGGCGCAGGCCGTCGCGCAGGGCGATCGCTCGACCGAGGACCTGGCCCGGGATCTGGAGCGCATCTCTCACGAAGCTCGCGCCGCCGACGACCTCGGCATGGCGCAGGCGGCGCAACAGGCGCAGCAGCAACTGCTGTCGGCCGGCGGCGATGCCGCGGGCAGCCATGCTGCCGAATCGCTGCAGCAGTTCATCGAGGCCGCCGCGCCCGCCGCGCCGCCGGCGCAGGCCCCGAGCGCGCCCATCCCGCAGGCCGAGGAAGCGATCGACGAGGAGATGCTGGGCATCTTCCTGGAAGAGGCCGCCGAGGTCGTGACCACCGCTCGCGACGCGATGACCGCGCTCGCCCGCAACGGCAGCGACAAGGAACAGCTGACGACCGCGCGTCGCGCCTTCCACACGCTGAAGGGCAGCTCGCGCATGGTCGGGCTGAACGAGTTCGGCGAAGCCGGCTGGGCCTGCGAGCAGCTCTACAACCATCGCCTTTCGGAGCATCCGCAGGCCGACTCGGACCTGCTGCGCTTCAGCAACGAGGCGCTGGACGCCTTCCAGACCTGGGCTGCCGCCATCGCCGACAAGCGTCCGCACGGCTTCCACAGCGCGCCGTTCCGCGCGTCAGCCGATGCGCTGCGGCTGGAAAACCGCTATCTGCCCCTGCAGGTGTCGGCCGAACCGGTCGCACCCGCGGTCGCACCCGTGATCGCGCCGATCGCCGCGATCCCTGAAGCCATCGAACTGGCTGATGTGGTCGAGTTCGGTGCCGTCCCCGAAGTGATCGAAGTCGCCGAAGTGGCTGAGGTCGTCGAGGTGCCCACCGTCGAGGAAGTCCACGACATCGATCTGTCCGGTCTGCCGGAGCTGTCGCTGGCGGACGAGGTCGCTGCGCCTGCTCAGCCCGTCGCGCCCGAAGTCGCCGCCGATGAACGTGCTGCGCTGGACCTGCTGGCCACGCTGGATGCGGCGCCGGTGCCGGCCGCCTCGGTCCTGCCGTCGCTGGACCTGCCCGCGTTGGACCTGCCGGGCCTGGACGCGCCGGCGCTGCCGGTCGCCGACCTGTCCCTGGACTTCCCTGGCGAGTTGCCCGAGCTGACCCAGGCGGTACCGGAACTGAGTTCCTCGGTCGATCTGGACGCGCTGTCCGCGGCCGACCTGCCCGCGCTCGACACGACGATGTCGCTGCCGACCGTGGCCGACGTGGTCGAACCCGCCGCACTGAACGGGCCGCCGGCGCTGGAGCTGCCGATCGCCGTCGAGCCGCCGGTCTTCCACGACGAGCCGACGCAGGCCCTGGAGCCGACGCTGACGTCCGCCGATGACGCGACCGTCACGATGGACCTGCCGGCCGGCTGGCCGTCGGATGCGCCGATGGTGGAGATCGAAGCCACGACGCCGATGCCGCTGGACGAACTGCCGGTCGCCGCGGTGGTCGACGAGCCCGCGCTGGACCTGCTGGATCTGTCGGACCTGAACACCGAGCCGGTGACCGCGCTGGACGCGGCTGCGACGCCGGAAGATCTGTCGCTGACGCTGGACTTGGGCCAGGAACTGGTCGAGACGCCGCCGGAAGGCTTGTCGCCGCGCACCTTGTCCGACCTGGATCTGCCGGACCTCGACCTCGATACCCCGGTGACGCATGCGGCGCCGGCGCTGAGCCTGGTGGGCGGAACGGCGGTCACGCCGCCGGCCGCCGAGGCACCGGTCGAGGCCGTCGACGAGGACATCGATGCAGAGGACAGCGACGAGGGCGTCAAGGTCATCGGCCCGCTGCGCATCAGCATCGCGTTGTTCAACATCTTCCTGAACGAGGCCGACGAGCGCTCGCGCCGCCTGCAGGTGGAGCTGACCGAGTGGTCGCTGCTGCCGCAGTCGCCGCTGCCGCAGGACGCGGAAGCGCTGGCGCACGGCTTGGCCGGCAGCGCCGCGACGGTCGGTTTCGACGACCTGTCGACGCTCGCCCGTTGCCTGGAGCACGCCCTGGGCCGCGCCCTGGGCCACCAGGTCGGCGATCCGACGCTGTTCCAACGCGCCTCGGATGAAATCCGCCGCCTGCTGCATCAATTCGCCGCCGGTTTCCTGAAGGAAGCCGATCCGGCTTTGCTGGCTGAACTCCAGGCCTTCGAGCCGGGCGCGCTGCTGCCCGACGGTCATGCCGACAGCGACGAAGGCCTGCTGGCCATGTCGCTGGAGGAAGTCTCCACCGCCTCGCTGCCGGCCAGCCTGCTCAGCGTGCCGGTGCCGCCGGTCGCGGCGGCTGACCATGATTTCCCGACCTCGCAGGAGGCCTTCCATCAGGCGGCCGAGGCCACCGACGACGACTTCGACTTCAGCCAGCCCGACCAGATCGAGCCGGAACTGATGCCGATCTTCGAGGAGGAAGCCGAGGACCTGCTGGGGCAGCTGCACGGCGCATTGCGCGAGTGGGCCGCCCAACCGGCGGACTCCAGCCGCGCTGCGGCCTGCATGCGCGTGCTGCACACCTTCAAGGGTGGCGCGCGCCTGTCCGGCGCGATGCGGCTTGGCGAAGAGGCGCACCGCCTGGAATCGCAGGTCGAGCATCTGGTGGCCGAAGGCGAGCCGCGCTTCGAGCAACTGCTCGTTTTGCAGGATGCCGGCGACAGCCTGGAGCACTCCTTCAAGACGCTGCAGCGCACCTGGCGCAATCCCGCGCCGGTGGTGCCCGCGCCGATGGCGTCTGCGGCGCCGGTCGCGACTCTTGCTGAGCCGATCGTTGAGCCGGTCGCACCGATCCCTGCAGCCGAAGCGGTGGAAGCGATCGAATCGCCCGCCGAAGGCTCCGATGCGATTCCGGCTCAGGCCGCTGAAACGCCGGCCGAACCCGAGTCCCCGATCGAAGAGATCGTGGAGCTGGTAGAGGTCGTTGAGCCCGTCGCGCCCGTGCTTGAGGCCGAGGTGCCGACCGCAGAACCGGTGGTCGAGACGGTCGCCGAAGCGGTTGTCGAACCCGTCATCGAACCGATCGCCGAGCCGGTTGCCGAGATCGTCGAGCCGGTCGTCGAAGAGCCCGCTCCCGTGGCCGCGCCGGTCCCCGCGCCGCTGGCCGACATCGACATCGACTGGGCCCACTTCAGCGAAGTGGCCGACATGGGCCAGCCGCTGGAAAGCGCGCCGGTCGCGCCGGCCGCGCAAGTGCGTGTCCGTGGCGCGCTGCTGGAACGCATGGCCGCGCTGTCGGGCGAAGTCTCCATCCGCCGTGCCCGTCTGGAATCCGAACTGGGCCAGATGCGCACGTCGCTGGGCGACCTGGACGACAACCTGGAGCGCCTGCGCACGCAGTTGCGCGAGCTGGAACTGCAGGCCGAAGCCCGCATCGCCGCTCGCCAGGAAGCCGCGCAGGCCACCGGCAAGGACTTCGATCCGCTGGAATTCGACCGCTACACCCGCTTCCAGGAACTGACCCGGATGCTGGCCGAGTCCGTCAACGACGTGGCGACGGTCCAGCGCGGCCTGCAGCGCAACGTCGCGGCGGGCGAAGACGAACTGGCCGGCCAGTCCCGGCTGACGCGCGAGCTGCAGGACGACCTGCTGCGCACGCGGATGGTGGAGTTCGACAGCAGCCTGGGCGAACGTCTGCACCGCGTCGTGCGGCAGGCTTCCCGCGAGAGCGGCAAGCAGGCCCAGCTTGAGATCCGCGGCGGCGGCGTCGAACTGGACCGCGCCGTGCTGGAGCGTCTGACGGGGGCCTTCGAGCATCTGCTGCGCAACAGCGTGGTCCACGGCATCGAGACGCCGGACGTCCGCCAGCAGGCCGGCAAGGCCCCGGTGGGCCGGATCGTGCTGAACCTGCACCAGGAAGGCAACGAGATCCAGGTCCGCTTCAGCGATGACGGCGCCGGCCTGAATCTGGCGCGCATCCGCGCCCGCGGCGAGAGCCAGGGCCTGATCCAGCCGGGTCAGGACGTCAGCGACTCGCAGCTGATGGACCTCATCTACGAGCCGGGCTTCTCCACCGCCGATGCGCTGACCGAAATGGCCGGCCGCGGCGTGGGCATGGACGTCGTGCGCTCGGAAGTGAACACGCTGGGCGGCTACGTGCTGACGCAGTCGACCGCAGGGCAGGGCGCGAGCTTCGAGCTCCGCGTGCCGCTGACGACGGCGCTGACGCAGGTCGTCGTGCTGCGCTACGGCGATCGCAAGGTCGCGGTGCCCGCGGCGCTGATGCTGTCGGTGCAGCGTCTGCCGGTCGAGACGGTCGAACAGGCGTATGTCGACGGTTCGCTGATGGCGGCCGGCGAGCGCATGCCCTTCTACTGGCTGGGCGGCCTGATGCGCCACAGCGATCGCGGCTTCGCCCACGGCAAGACGCTGCCGGTGGCGCTGGTCCACAGCGCACAGCAACGTCTGGCGCTGCATTGCGACGAAGTCCTGGGCAACCAGGAAGTCGTCATCAAGAACCTGGGTCCGCAGCTGATGCAGGTGCCGGGCCTGGCGGGCATCAGCCTGCTGGCCTCCGGCGACGTGGCGCTGATCTACAACCCGGTGGCGCTGGCCAACCGTTACGGCCATGCCGCGCAGCAGCGCGTGCACGACGCCGAAGCGGCGGCGCGTCAGGTCGTGGTGGAGGAGGAGAAGGTCCAGCTCGCGCCGCTGGTGATGGTGGTCGACGATTCGTTGACCGTTCGCCGCGTCACGCAGCGTCTGCTGGAGCGCGAAGGCTACCGCGTGCTGCTGGCCAAGGACGGCCTGGATGCGATGGAACGCCTGGGCGGCGACGAGCTGCCCGCGGTGGTGCTGTCGGACATCGAGATGCCGCGCATGGACGGCTTCGACCTGGTCCGCAACCTGCGCGCCGACACGCGTCTGGCGGGGCTGCCCGTGATCATGATCACGTCGCGGATTGCGCAGAAGCATCGCGAGTATGCACAACGGCTCGGAGTCAACGATTACCTGGGCAAGCCCTATGACGAAGAGCACCTGCTGGGTCTGATCGCCCGATACACTTCGCATCTGTCCGCCGCTCAGCCGGCGAGGGCGTAGCGTCCGGCCTCCCGGACATCGGGAAGCCGGCGCCTGGATCCTCCCTCCACGCTGCATACACCATGTCCGGGGTAGTCGACCATCTTGCCGAACTGACGGGCTTCCGTGACCGCGATGTCATGGACGTCACGCTCGTCACCGCGTTGCGGGATCTGCTCAACGGCCCCGCGGCCGCGGTGGCGATCTACCGCTGCGTCGGCGAGCCCGGTCAGCAGCGCTGGTTGACCCGCGCACGGCTGCGCGCGGGAGACCCGGTCGCCACGGCGGATTCGCTGTGGGTCGACCCCGAAAAGCTGCCGCGACTCGCCGAAGATCCCCGCCGCCTCGAATGCCTGACGCAGCGCAGCGTGCTGCAGCAGCGCGAGGGCGACGAGTGGGTGACGCTGTTCCCGCTCGCCACCGAGCGCGAGGTCGTCGGCGTGCTGGAACTGCACACCGCGCGCAGGCTCAAGGCCGAAGCGCAGCGCATGGTCGCCAGCGTGCTGCGGATCTATCACAACTTCCAGGGCCTGCTGGACTACAGCGAGCGCGACACGCTGACCGGCCTGCTCAACCGCAAGACCTTCGACGAGAGCTTCCTGAAGGCGGTCTCGGAACTGCCGACGCGCGCCCCCAGCGAAGCCGCGGTGCACGATGAGGCGAGCCAGGATCGTCGCCATGCCGTCGTGCATCCGCGCTACTGGCTGGGCGTCATCGACATCGACCTGTTCAAGTCGATCAACGACCGTTTCGGCCACCTGATCGGCGACGAGGTCCTGCTGCTGCTGTCGCGCCTGATGCGCAGCAGCTTCCGCTTCAACGATCTGCTCTACCGTTTCGGCGGCGAGGAATTCGTCGTGCTGATGCGCTGCGAGGACGAGCCCGACGCGGCCCATGCCTTCGAGCGTTTCCGCAGCAACACCGCGCATTACGCCTTCCCGCAGGTCGGTCGCATCACGGTCAGCATCGGCTTCACGCAGATCCGCGCGGGCGATTCGCCGGCCGCGGCCTTCGAGCGCGCCGACAAGGCGGTCTACCACGCCAAGGGCGCGGGACGGAACCAGGTGCAGAGCCATGCCACGCTGGTCGCGCAGGGCGCGATGTCCGAGGCCAAGCACCTGAGCGACGTCGAGCTGTTCTGACATCGTGAACAGGACGTGGCGCTGGTCCGCGCTCGCCGCCTCGGCGATGGCGGCGCTTGCGGCGCTGCTGATCGGTTGCGCAACGCCTGCACCCGCGAGCGGCCCCGATCTTCCCGCACAGCCCGGCGCACAGCTCGCCGACGACGGCAGTCACCACTGGCAAGACTTCGACTGGAACGATCCGGCGCGCCATCGCGCGGTGCCGGTCCGTGTCTACTGGCCCCAGGGCGAAGCGCCTGCGGGCGGATGGCCGGTCGTGGTGTTCTCGCACGGCATGGGCGGCTCGCGCCGCGGCTACAGCTATCTGGGCAGCTACTGGGCCGCGCACGGCGTGGTCGCCATGCATGTGCAGCACATCGGCAGCGACCGCCGGCTGTGGTCGGGCGGTTTCGGCTGGTCGAACTCCCTGAACCTGGTCCTGCGGCTGCAGCATGCCGCCCAGCCGGAGGAGGCTGTCGACCGCACGCAGGACGTCCGCTTCGCGCTGAACCGCCTGCTTGCCGGACCGCTGGCGCCTCAGTTGGATCCGTCGCGGCTCGCGATCGCAGGCCATTCCTACGGCGCCAACACCAGCCTGCTGCTGGCCGGCGCGAAGGTCCCGGCCTCGGCCGCATTGCCCGGCGGCATGCCTCCGACGGCGCTGGTGGAGCCGCGCTTCAAGGCGGCGATCCTGATCTCCGCGCCGCCGTTCTACGGCGAGGGCGATCCCGCGCCTATCCTGTCCGGCGTCGCGATTCCCACGCTGCACATCAGCGCCACCGACGACGAGATCACCATTCCCGGCTACTACAGCGGACCGGCGGACCGCGTCGCGCTGTTCGACGCGATCGGCGGCCCCCACAAGGCGCTCGCGATGTTCAGCGGCGGCTCGCACAGCATCTTCACGGATCGGATGAATACCGGCGGCCTGGATCTCAATCCAAAGGTCAAGGCGGCCACGCGCGAACTCAGCCTGGCCTATCTCCGGCTCGTGCTCGACGGCGAAGAGGCACCGATGCGCGAGTGGCAGCGACGCCATGCCGCGCTGCTCGCGCGGTGGCAAGCGCCATGATCCGTGGCCGTGTGTCAAGCCCTGACCCCTGAACACACCGTACGTCCGCGCACTTCAGGCGTCGCCATGACCGGGACGTGGCTTTCACGGAACGCGCCACGTGAGCAGGGACTTGCTTTTCCCGCGCTACCCCTCTAGCGTTAGGCCCATGTGAACGGTCTCCACAGAGAGATGCGGCACGAGGCCCCAGGACGCGGGGCTTGAGAGAGGCGCGACCACAGGTCGCGAGCAACAGAAGCACTGGGGTGGATGTCGGCGCGGATGTCATCGCTGTGATGCCGTCGTCCACAGGGTTGTACCAACACGGGCGCGCAAGCCCGGACCTTCGATGCGCATGCTGACCTTTCCGGTGGCTGCGGGCCTGTTGCTGGCCGGCTGCATCGCTTTTGTAGCCACCGCCTACGGCGAGTACCGCAGTCTTGGCGAATTGACGCGTCAGGAGAACGTGCGCGCCCAGGCGTTGCGCACGCAGCAGCTGATCTCCGACCTCAATGCGCTGCTGATCGACCTCGAGACGGGGACGCGCGGTTTCCTGATCACCGGCGATGCGGCCTTCCTGCAGCCGTATGAGCGCGCACAACGCGATCTCGACGCCCACTATGCGGAACTCAAGACTGCGCTCGCGCAATCGGCGGATCGGCAGGAGACGGCGTTCGAGCGCCTGGACCGCTTCATCGCCGAGCGCCGCCATCAGGTCGAACGCCAGGTCGAGGGCCGCTGGAAAGACGGCGAATCGGTGCTGAAGGACCGCCAGGCCTACGTGGCGGGCAAGCAGTTGATGGACGAGATCCGCGGCGAGCTGGGCCGCTTGAAGTCCTTGCAGCAACAAAGGATCGACGGCATCGAAACGGCCGTCGCGATCCAGACGAAGGAGACCACGCTGCTGGCGCAGGTGTTGCCGCTGGCCGGCGGCGTGATGGTGGCGGCGGCAATGGCCGCGCTGTGGATGGAGCGCGAGCGCCGCGATCAGGCCGAGCGCGCCCTGCGCGACAGCCATGCGCAGCTGGAAGGCGCCGTCGTCGAGCGCACCCGCGAACTGACCGAGGCGCTCCAGCGCATCCAGAGCTTCGCCGCGGAGCTGGACCGCAGCGTCGAGGCGGAGCGGCGCCGGCTGGCCCGCGAGGTTCACGACCAACTGGGCCAGCTCGGCACGGCGGCCAAGATGCTGGCCTTGTCGATGGCCCGCAAGATTGCGCCGGCCAAGGAGCCGATGCACGAGGAAATGCTGTCCATCGCCGACGAGGTCATCGGCGCCGCCCGCCGCATCGCCAACACGCTGCGGCCGCCGCTGCTGGACGATTTCGGTTTCGGTGCCGCGGTGCAGCATTACGTGCAGGGCCTGCAGCGGCAGAGCGACCTCATCGTCGACGTCGATCTGGCGTCCGACGAGGCCCTGACGCCGGAGCAGCACAACCAGCTGTTCCGGCTGTTGCAGGAAGCCGCGACCAACGTGCTGCGGCATGCGCAGGCGCAGCAATTGACCATCGAATCGCGCCTGGAGGACGGCGAATACCGGCTGCGGATCGAGGATGACGGCGTGGGTCCCGGCCATGTGCGCGTCGATGCGTCGGGCTTGCGGAACATGCGGGAGCGCGCCGTGCTCGCAGGGGGGGAGATGGCCTTCGGACCGGCGCCCCAGCGCGGCACGCGGATCGACGTCCGGGTGCCGGTAGGCGCCGACGGCAGTGAACTGGAGGACGCGGACGACGCCAACGGTGGCGGCGGCGCGAGACGGGAGAACGAGGAGGGTTGGGATGAGATTTCTGATCGTTGACGACCATCCGATCATGCGGCTCGGGGTCAAGCAATTGATCCAGGGCCACTGGCCGCAGGCGGTGATCGACGAGGCGTCGACCATCGCCGAGGGGCTTCAACTCGGCCAGGCGCACAAGCCGGACGCGCTGGTGCTGGACCTGTCCTTGCCCGACGCGAGCGGGACCGAGGGCGCGAGCCGCATGCTGCGCGCGATCAAGGGCGTGCCTGTGCTGGTGCTGAGTCTCAATGCGGAGTCCGCCTATGCGGCGCGGCTGCTGCAGATGGGCGTGTCCGGTTATCTGCCCAAGGACAAGGCGACCGACGAGCTGGTCGTCGCGCTGCAGCGCCTGCTGCAGGGCGGGCGTTACGTCACCGCGGCGATGGCGGACCACCTGCTGGGGCTGCTGAGCGGCGCGACGCCGGGCCAGTTGCCGCACGAGCAGCTGTCCGCGCAGGAGCACCGCGTGATGCTGCTGATCGCGGCCGGCAAGACGCCGGCCGAGATCGCCGACACCATGCACCTGTCGGCCAAGACGGTCGGCACCTACCGCGCGCGCATCCTCGAGAAGACGGGATGGCGCAACAACACCGAGCTGACGAAATACTGCGTCCAGCACGGTCTCACGGACATCCAGTGAGCAGGCGGAGGACGTAGGTGATCGCCCGACAAACCCTGCGGAGGGAACCCGACATCAGCTTGGGCGGGGTGCCGCTGATGTGGGCGGGAGGGCGCGCGCAAGATGCCGGACAGGCGGTGACAACCAGTCGCCGCGTCGATCCGGAGCACCCTTTCATGGACATCTTTCTCGTCGAGGACTCGTCGGCCATCCGCCGGCTCCTGGCACGCCGGCTCGAGGACATGCCCGGCGCCCGCGTCGTGGGCGAGGCGGACTCCGCGCCGCAGGCCATCGCGCTGATCGACTGGCTGCAGCCGGACACGGTGCTGCTGGACATGACGCTGCTGGTCGGTACCGGCATCGACGTGCTGCGCGCGCTGCGCAGCAAAGGCTATCGGGGACGCATCCTGATGCTCACGCATCACGCGATGGACGCCTACCGCGACATGTGCATGCAGGCCGGCGCCGACGGCTTCTACGACAAGGCTTCCGGCCTGGAGACGCTGTTCGGCGATCTCGACGACCTGCTGCAGAGCGAGCTCGTCGGCGGCCGGCAGCAGCGGCCCTCGCCGCTGCTGCGCGACGCCGCGACCGGTCTGCTGGGCCAGGTCGCGCTGCTCGAACGGCTGGACCAGGTGCTGCGTCTGGTCAACGCCGAGGCCGGCAAGGTGGCGGTCACCGTGGTCGTGCTGAAGGGCCTGGAGGCGCTCCTGCGCAGCCAGGGCGTCACTGCGGCGGCGCCGGTGCTGGTCGAGATCGGTCGACGCATGTCGGGCTGCGCCGGCCCTGCCGATCTGCTGGCGCGGCACGCCAACGAGCAGTTCGCGCTGGTCGTCTCGCGCGCCGGTTCGGTGCAGGAGGCGGAGGCGCTGACCGACCGCATCCGCGAATCGCTGGCCGACCCCTTCGACCTGGGCGGCCATGAAGTGCGGCTGGACAGCCATGTCGGCCTGGCCGTCTATCCCCGCGACGCGATCTCCGCGCGCGGACTTCTCATCCTTGCGGAGGCCCGGGCCCATGGCACGCGGTTGCCCGAAAGGGGCAGCGCCGTGGTGCACTGACGGGACACGGATGCGGAGACACCTCCCGCTGCTCCTGATCATGGCCGCACTCGTCGGCCTGATCGGCGTTGCGCGCGGCGGGACGGCGACCAACACGTTGAGCTCGCAGACGACGGTGTCGTCCGCGTGCAATGTGTCGGGCTCGACGCTGGCCTTCGGCTCGGCGATCAATCCGATCAGTGCGGGGCCGGTGAACGGCACCTCGACGCTCACCATCGAATGCACGGCCACCACGGCCTACACCGTCGCGCTCAGCGCCGGAAGCAACGCCGGCGGCGCGGCCAACTTCTCGGCCCGCAAGATGATCAACGGCGCCTATACGCTGGGCTACCAGCTCTATGTGGATGCGGGGCGGACCTCGGTCTGGGGGAACAGCACCGGCGGCAGCAGCGTCTACAGCGGCACCGGCACCGGGGGCGTGCAGAGCGTCACCATCTACGGGCAGGTGCCCTCGCTGACCGGGGCGGTCCCGGGGGCCTACACGGACACGGTCACGGTGACGGTCACCTACTGAATTCGAACGGCAAGCCGCCCTCGGGCGGCGCGCAAGGAGAGCGAGGAAAGCAAGAAAGGACGGCAGCGGGCGGCCGGAACGCCCAGGGAGACATCGGACGACAAGACCACAGGAGAGAGACCGATGAACACGATCCGACGCGGACTGGCCGCCGTCCCGGGCATGACGGCCATGCTGGCGGCATTCATGGCGGCGCTGCTGGCGATGCCGGCGGCTCATGCCGCCGATGTCAGCATCATGCCGGTCAACGTGCGGCTGGACCGCGCGAACGACCGGGCGACGGTGCAGGTCCAGAACAACGGCACCGAGCCGGTGACGATGCAGGCCGAGGGCATCCGGTGGACGCGGGAGAACGGCCAGGACGTCGACGGTCCGACCACGGACCTGCTCGTGAATCCGCCGATCTTCACCTTGCAGGCCGGGCAGGTCCAGGTCTTGCGCGTGGGCCTGCGGCGACCGCCCGATCTCCAGCAGGAGGCGACCTACCGCATGGTCCTGCGCGAGGTCCCGGTGGCGCGCCAGGGCGGCGACACGCAGGTCACGGGCGCGGTGCGCGTGCTGGTGGCGCTGCGGGTGCCGGTCTACGTCGCGCCGAACCAGGTGCGTCGGGACTCCACCTGGAGCGTGCAGCGCGCCAGCAGCGGCGAGACCGTGGCGACGGTGACCAACGCCGGCAACGTCCATGTGAAGGTCAGCGAACTGCGGGTGACCGGCGCCAACGGCGAGGTGAAGTCGATGGCGGTGCCGGGCGCGCAGAGCGTCGTGTTCCCCGGCGAGCAGCGCAGCTACCGCATCCCGACGCCGGCCGGCCCGCCCGGCAGTCTGCAGGTCATGACCGACCAGGGATTGCAGCAGGTCACGGCCGGTGCAACGGGCAAGTGAACCCGGCCTGCTGCCGGCCGCGGTCTGCCTGTGCATGAGTGCCGCGGCGCAGGCGCAGCAGCCTCCGCCGGCGGCGCCCTTGCCCGCGCCCGCATCGGCGCCTTCCGATCCGGCGCAGGCGCTGGCCCAGGCGCCGCGCTTCGGTGAGACGCTGCTGCTGGGTCTGAAGATCAACGGCATCCCGCAGCCGCAGACCGTGCGCGCGGTGCGCGTGCCTGAAGGGGTCGCCATTCCGCAGGCGCTCTGGACCGAACTGAAGTTCAGACCTCCGGCGCTGCCGCCGCGCATGATCGACGGCGAGCTGCACATGATCCTTGGCGACGGGCCCGGCGAACTCATGCGCTGGCGCGTCGAGGAGCTCAGCCAGACCTTGGAGATCGATGCGCCGCCGCAGGCCTTCTCCGATCAGCAGGTCGAGGTGGCGCGGTCCGCCACGCAGGTGACCTTGCCGTCGACCTTCGGCGTCTACGCCAACTACGACGTGCAATGGCAGAAGCGCCTGAGCGGCGACGGCAACGTCGACGGCGTCACCGAACTCGGCGTGCTGACGCCGCGCGGCGACCTCAACCATCAGCAGCTGTACCGCAGCGGCACGGGCGGCGGCTGGGTGCGGCTGGACTCGCGCTGGACCATCGACCGCCCCGAGCACCTGACCAGTTGGCGGCTCGGCGACAGCATCGCGCAGCCGGGCACCTGGGGCCAGGCGATGCGCTTCGGCGGCGTGCAGTGGAGCACCGACTTCTCGCTGCGGCCCGGGTTCCTGAGCTTTCCGCTGCCGACCTTGCGTGGCGAGGCGTCCTTGCCGTCGACGGTGGATGTCTTCGTCAACAACAGCCAGCGGCTGCAGGGGCGGGTGCAGCCGGGGCCGTTCGACATCAGCGATCTGCCGCTGGTCACCGGCCAGGGGGAGATCCGCACCGTGGTGCGGGACCTGCTCGGCCGCGAGCAGATCGTCGTGCAGCCGTACTACATCAGCCCCTCGCTGCTGAAGCCGGGGCTGTCGGCCTACAGCGTCGAGGCCGGCTGGCTGCGGCTGAACTACGGCATCGACAGCAACCGCTACGGCCGCGCGGTGCTGGCCGGTACCTGGCGCAACGGCCTCACGTCCGGCTTCACGCAGGAATGGCGCGGCGAACTGACGCAGCGTCAGCAGGCGCTGGGCGCGACGGGGTTGTGGCTGTTCCCCGCCCTGGGCACGGTGAGCCTGGCGGGCGTGGCCAGCCGCAGCGACGACCCCGAGGCGCGTCGCGGCGCGCTCGCGACGCTGGGCGTGGAGCGCCAGGGCATGGACTGGAGCGGCGGCGTGCAGGTCAAGCGCGCCACGGCGGGTTTCACGCAGCTCGGCAATCCGGTGCTGCCGAAGTGGAGCGTCTCGGCCTCCATCGGTACCTCGTGGAAGCAATGGGGACTGGGTCTGGGACTCGTCAACCAGGGCGCACCGCAGCGGCTTGCGCCCCAGGGGCAGCTGCAGGTGGCCAACAAGCTCTGGTCCTTCAACGCGAGTCGCAGCCTCGGCGGCTGGGGCTTCTTCGGCCTGTCCGCGCTGAAGGCGGGCAACGGCGGCGGCACGGCGATCTCGGTCTTCTGGAGCCTGCTGCTCGACGGCAACAAGAGCCTGTCGACGGCCTGGCAGGGTCAGCGCGGCGGCGGGCAGCCCTCGCGCGACCTCTGGCAGGTCCAGTTGCAGAGCAACCCGCCGGTCGGCGAAGGCCTCGGCTATCAGCTGCTGTCGGAGTCGTATGGCCGGCAGCAGGCGCAGGCGCAGTGGCAGACCAACAAGGTGGCGCTGAACGGCGGCGTCTCGCGGACGTCGGGCAATACCGACGTGCGGCTCGGCGCGAGCGGCGGCCTCGCCTACATCGACGGCAGCGCCTATGCGAGCCGGCGCATCGACGGCGGCTTCGCGGTCGTGCAGGTGGACAACCAGGAGAACGTGCGCATCCTCCACGACAACCAGCCGGTCGCGCGCACCGATGCCAAGGGACGCGCGTTCCTGCCGGCGCTGCGGGGATACCAGATGAACCGCGTCGGCGTGGTCGCCGACGATCTGCCGCTGGACGCGGAGATCGAGGCGCTGGAGCTGCAGGTCATGCCGGCGGCGCGCAGCGCGGCGCTGATCCGGTTCCCGATCGTGCACAGCCGCACCGCGACCTTCCGCGTCGTCGACGAGGCCGGCGAGCCGCTGCCGCCGGGGACCGACTTGCAGGTCGCCGGATCGAAGCGCACATTCCCGATGGGCCTGGACGGCCGGGCTTTCGTGACGGGACTGCCGGACGGCACCGGCGCGGTCGGCGACGTGCTGGCGCGGCGCGAGGACGGCACGCCGTGCCGCATCGAGCTGAAGCTGCCGGCGCAGGCGACCGAACTGCCGGACCTCGGCACCGTCGTGTGCCGCAAGATCACGACCTGGTCCACCGGCGCATCGCCCCGACCGGAGACGACCGTTTCGAATCCCCGCAAGGAGTCGCCATGAATGCCATGCCCCGCCGTCTGCTTCGCGCGTTGCCCTGGCTGGTGCTGATGGGCGCGGCGCCCTCGGCCCATGCCTTGTGCATCCAGGGCGTGTGCTCCTGCACCGTCACGACGACCTCGGTGCTGTTCGCCAACTACAACCCGCTGGCCTATGGCAACACCGACTCGACCGGCACGGTCACGGTGAAGTGCGGCGGCGTCGCGGGTCTGCTGATCCCTTTCACCATCGCGTTCAACCAGGGCGGCGGGCCCAGCATCTCCGCCCGTCGACTCAGCTTCGGGGCGAATTCGCTCAACTACAACCTGTACATCGACAACACCTACACGACGGTGTGGGGCGACGGCACGACCGGCACGATGGTCGGCGGCGGTCTGCTGCTCGACGCGCTGGGGCTGTCGCCGGGGCTGGTCTACACGGTCTATGCCCGCATCCCGGGTCGGCAGACCACGGTGCCGCCCGGCGGCCCGTACACCGATGCCGTCAGCGTGACGCTCACGTACCAGTGATGCTCACGCGTCGGGGAAGGTCCGGTCCTTGACCACGGCGTAGCGCGCCATCGTCGCCATGCGCGCCGTCTCATGGCGCACGACCGGTTCCGGATAGTCGCGACCCAGCACCACGCCGCAGGCCGCGAGTTCGGCCGGCTTCGCCAGCCACGGCGCGTGGATCAGCTTGGGCGGCAGCTTGGCGAGCTGCGGCAGATAGCGCTTGATGAACTTCCCGTCGGGATCGAACTTCTCGCTCTGGTTGACCGGATTGAAGATGCGGAAGTAGGGCTGCGCGTCGCAGCCGCTGGACGAGGCCCACTGCCAGCCGCCGTTGTTGGCGGCGAGGTCGAAGTCGATCAGCTTCTCGGCGAAGTAGGCCTCGCCGCGACGCCAGTCGATGCCGAGGTCCTTGATGAGGAAGCTGGCCGTCACCATGCGCAGCCGGTTGTGCATGTAGCCGGTCTCGTTGATCTGATGCATCGCCGCGTCGACCAGCGGATATCCGGTGCGGCCCTGGCACCAGGCCTCGAAGTCCGCGTCCGCGTCAGGGCCGTCGGCCCACGCGATGCGGTCGTACTCGGGGCGGAATGCGCCGGCGACGACATGCGGATGGTGATGCAGGACCTGGTGATAGAAATCGCGCCAGATCAATTCGGAGAGCCACACCTGCGCGCCGGCGCTGACGGTCGTTCCGCGCTTGGGAGCGTGGCCGAGCGTCCAGGCCTCGCGCGCCAGTCGCCGGATCGAGATCGTCCCGAAGCGCAGGTGCGTGCTGAGGTAGCTGGGACCTTTCGCGGCCGGGAAGTCGCGCGTGTCGCCGTAGCGGTCGATGCGTTCGAGGAACTCGTCGAACAGCCGCTGCGCGCCTGCGCTGCCGCCGGTGAGCGCCGCGGTGAGTCCGGCCGCCTCGAAACCGATGTCGCCCAGCGTCGGCACGTCCCGTTGCGGTGCCTTCGCCAGGTGCGACGCGTAGCGCTCGACCGGGTAGCTGCTCAGGAAGAAGGGATTGATCTCCCGCAGCCACGCGTTCTTGTAGGGTGTGAAGACGCCGTAGGGCTTTCGTGAACCGGTCAGGATCTCCGAGCGCTCGAAGACCACGTGATCCTTGAAGCTCTCCACCTGGACGCCGCGTGCGAGCAGCGTTGCGCCCACCTCGGCGTCGCGGCGCAGCGCGTCCGGCTCGTCGTCGTGGTTGAAGTAGAGCGCGTCGATCTCCAGCTCCGCAGCCAGGGCGGGGATCTGCTCCCGCGCCGTGCCGTGGCGCACGATCAGCCCGGCGCCGGGCGCCAGCGCCGCCAGATCCGCGTCCAGCACGCGCAGGGCGTCGACGATGAACTCCACGCGGCGGTCCGCGCGTGGGAGTGCGTCCAGGATGTCCGTGTCCAGCACGAAGGCGCAGAACACGCGTTCGTGGTGCTTGAGGGCGTGGAACAGGGCGGCGTGGTCGTCCGCGCGCAGATCGCGCCGGAACCAGACAAGGGCGTTCATGGAGAGGGAGTGTCGGTGAAATAGAATCCGCCCCTATGTCCAAGGAACGCATCGACCTGACCAACCAGTTCCTGATCGCCATGCCGGGCATGGTGGACGAGACCTTTGCCGGCTCGGTCATCTACCTGTGCGAGCACAACGAGAAGGGCGCGCTGGGCCTGGTCATCAACAAGCCGATCTCGCTGACGCTGGGCAACCTGTTCGAGAAGGTCGAGCTCGAGTTGTCCGACCTGGACATGGCCGCGCGGCCGGTGTTCTTCGGCGGGCCGGTGCAGACCGAGCGCGGCTTCGTGCTGCATGAGGCGCTGGACGAGCAGGGCAACCACTACAGCGCGACGCTGGCGGTGCCCGGCGGGCTGGAAATGACCACCAGCCGCGACGTGCTTGAAGCCTTGTCCAACGGTGCCGGTCCCAAGCGCGTGCTGGTCACGCTGGGCTACAGCGGCTGGGCCGCGGGCCAGTTGGAGGAAGAGCTCGGCCGCAACGGCTGGATCACCGTCGATGCCAAGCCCGAGATCATCTTCGACACGCCGATCGAGGAGCGCTACGACAAGGCGCTCGCGCTGCTCGGCATCGATCCCCGCATGCTCAGCCAGGAGGCCGGGCACGCATGAATCCAGGAGGCGTCATGAGCACTGTCTCTTCCGCTTCTTCCCCCGCTGCCTTCGTTTCCCCTCTCGGTTTTGATTTCGGTACCAAGCGCCTCGGCGTGGCGACCGGCAACCGGATGCTGGGGAGCGCGCGCGGGCTGCGGACCATCACCGAGCAGGGCGACGCCCGCTGGGCCGCGATCACCGCGTTGATCCAGGAGTGGGAGCCCGATGCGCTGGTCATCGGCGTCCCGCGCCATCCGGACGGCGCGCCGCACGAGATGACGGCCCGTGCGCTCAAGTTCGCCGGGCAGCTGCGCGGCCGCTACCGGCTGCCGGTGGTCGAAGTCGATGAACGCTACACCAGCGTGGAAGCCCAGTCGCAGGGCGCGCGCGACCTCGATGCCGCGAGCGCGGCATTGATCCTCGAACAATTCTTCCGGGAACACCCATGAGCACATTGCACCTTGATGCGGAAGCGCTCTACGCCGACCTCGTGCGCGGCGTCCAGCGCCTGCTGCAACCCGAAAGCGCGCTGGTCGGCATCTGGTCGGGCGGCGCCTGGCTGGCCGAGCGTCTCCAGCAGGACCTGAAGCTCGCCGGCCAGCACGGCGTCATCTCCAGCGCGCTGCACCGCGACGACTTCGGCAGCAAGGGCATGAACGCCAGCGCCGACCACACCAAGCTGCCCTTCGAGGTCGAAGGCCGGCACATCCTGCTGATCGACGACGTGCTCTACACCGGCCGCACGACGCGCGCCGTCATCAACGAGCTGTTCGACTTCGGCCGCCCCGCGAGCGTCACGCTGGCGGTGCTGGTCGACCGCGGCGGCCGCGAGCTGCCGATCGAGCCGGTGTTCTCCGCCGCGCGTGTCGCGGTCGCCGCGAACCAGCGTCTGAGCCTCGTCAAGGGCGACAACGGCCGCTTCAGCTTCGACGTGAAGGAGGACTGATCCCATGCTGAGCAAACGCAACCCGCAGCTGAACAAGCATGGCGAGCTGATCCACCTGCTGTCCACCGAAGGTCTGCCCAAGGCCGTGCTGCACCAGATCCTGGACACGGCGGGGACCTTCCTCTCGGTCAACGACCGCGAGGTCAAGAAGGTGCCGCTGCTGCGCGGCAAGTCGGTGTTCAACCTGTTCTTCGAGAACAGCACCCGCACCCGCACCACCTTCGAGATCGCCGCCAAGCGCCTGTCCGCCGACGTCATCAACCTCGACATCGCGCGGTCCAGCACCGCCAAGGGCGAGACCCTGCTCGACACGGTGGCCAACCTGTCGGCGATGCATGCCGACATGTTCGTCGTCCGTCACAGCGAGTCCGGCGCGCCCTACCTGATCGCGCAGCACTGCGCGCCGCATGTCCACGTGGTCAACGCCGGCGACGGCCGCCACGCGCATCCGACGCAGGGCCTGCTCGACATGTACACGATCCGCCACTACAAGAAGGACTTCACCAACCTCACCGTGGCGATCGTCGGCGACATCGTGCATTCGCGCGTCGCGCGCAGCGACATCCACGCGCTCACCACGCTGGGCGTGCCGGAGATCCGCGCGGTCGGTCCGAAGACCCTGGTGCCCGGCGACCTCAAGGACATGGGCGTGCGCGTGTGCCACGACATGGCCGAAGGCGTCCGCGACGCCGACGTCATCATCATGCTGCGCCTGCAGAACGAGCGCATGAGCGGCGCCATGCTGCCCAGCGCCGGCGAGTACTTCAAGAGTTTCGGCCTCACGCCCGAGAAGCTGGCGCTGGCCAAGCCCGATGCCATCGTGATGCATCCGGGCCCGATCAACCGCGGCGTGGAGATCTCCTCCACCGTCGCCGACGGCCAGCACAGCGTCATCCTGCCGCAGGTCACCTTCGGCATCGCGGTGCGCATGGCCGTCATGTCCATCCTCGCCGGGAACGAAGCATGAAGATCCTCATCCAGAACGGCCGACTCCTCGACCCCGCGTCGGGCCTGGACAAGATCGGCGACCTCGCCATCGCCTCGGGCCGGATCGTCGGCCTCGGCAGCGTCGGCGACTTCAACGCGGACCGCATCATCGATGCTGCCGGCCTCGTCGTCGCACCGGGCCTGGTCGATCTCGCCGCGCGCCTGCGCGAGCCGGGCCACGAACACGAAGGCATGCTGGAGAGCGAACTCGCCGCGGCTGCCGCCGGCGGCGTCACCAGCCTCGTCTGCCCGCCAGACACCGATCCCACGCTCGACGAGCCGGGTCTGGTCGACATGCTCAAGTTCCGCGCCCGCAAGCTCAGCCGTTGCCGGCTGTTCCCGCTGGGCGCGCTGACGCGCGGACTCGCCGGCGAATCGCTCACCGAGATGGCCGAGCTCACCGAGTCCGGCTGCGTCGGCTTCTCGCAGGCCTACGTGCCCATCCGCAACACGCTGACCGTCCAGCGCGCGATGCAGTACGCGGCGAGCTTCGGCTACACGCTGTGGCTGCATGCGCAGGATCCGTGGCTGAGCGGCGGCGTCGCGGCCAGCGGCGCGGTCGCGACGCGCCTGGGCCTGTCCGGCGAGCCGGTCGCGGCCGAGACCATCGCGCTGCACACGATCCTGGAGCTGGTCCGCGTCACCGGCTGCCGCGTCCACCTGTGCCGCCTGAGCAGCGCCGCCGGCGTCGAACTCGTTCGCCAGGCCAAGAAGGACGGACTACCGATCACCGCGGACGTCTCGATCAACTCGCTGCACCTGAGCGATGTCGACATCGGCTACTTCAACTCGTCGATGCGCCTGCAGCCGCCGCTGCGACAGCAGCGCGACCGCGACGCGCTGCGCGCCGCGCTGGCCGACGGCACCATCGATGCGCTCGTCAGCGACCACAACCCCGTCGCCGCCGACGAGAAGACGCTGCCTTTCGCCGAGGCCACGCCCGGCGCCACCGGACTGGAACTGCTGCTGAGCCTGGCGCTGCGATGGGGTCAGGATGAAGGCCTCTCGCTGGCGCAGGCGCTCGACACCATCACCGCGCGTCCGGTGAAGGTGCTGGGCAACGCGCTCGGCTCGCTGGCGGCGAGCGCGGGCCGGCTGGTCGAAGGCGGCGTCGGCGACGTCGTCGTCTTCGATGCCGAGGCCAGCGGCGCGGTGACGCCGGAGCGTCTCGTCAGCCAGGGCAAGCACACGCCGTTCGCGTTCGACATCACCGGCTTCGAGCTGCCGGGCCGGGTGCGCTACACGCTGGTGGCCGGCACGGTCGCCTACGAGTCGCTGGTCACCGAAGCCGAGCGGACCGTCTGATGCGTGCCCTGGTCGGGGCGTGGCGTGCGCTGCGGATGCTGGCGCACATCGGGCACGGGGTGTACCTCGTCCAGTTTCGCTGGCGTCGTCTGGAGACGCCGGCCAAGCAGCGCTATGTGGGCTGGTGGTCGGCCAAGCTGCTGCGCGTGCTGGGTGTGCGACTTGAGTCGCCCGGGCCTCAGGCCCCGTCGCCGCGCCTGATCACGGCGAACCACATTTCCTGGCTGGACATCGCAGCGATTCATGCGGTGATGCCTGAAGCGCGCTTTGTCTCCAAGGCTGACATTGCGACCTGGCCGTTGGTCGGCGCACTGGCGACGGCGGTCGGCACGCTCTACATCGAGCGGGCCAACAAGCGCGATGCGCTGCGTGTCGTGCACAAGACGGCCGAGGCGCTGGCTGCTGGCGAGACGGTGGCAGTGTTCCCTGAAGGTACGACGGGTGCGGGCTACCCGTTGCTCCCGTTGCACGGCAATCTCCTGCAGGCGGCGATCAGCACGCACACGCCGTTGCAGCCCGTGGTGTTGCGCTGGCATCAGCCCGACATGCCGTACAGCGATGCGGCGCAGTACATCGGTCAGATGTCCTTGATGGAGAGTCTCTGGCGCATCCTGACCGCCAAGGATCTGGCGGTCGAAGTGCGATCGTTGCCCGCGATGCCCACCGAGGGACTTGATCGCCGCCATCTGGCGGGGGCTCTCTCGGACCGAATCGACAACGCACTCCCAAGGCCCTGAGTCCGTGGTCGTTCGGGGACGGCAAGTCGTGAGGTTTCCGCGCTTGCCGCGGGGGCCTCATGACTTGGCGGCCAAGCGCGCCGTTGCTGGCAGGTAGGCGGCCCCGCCAATCCGCATCTTCTCTATCCCCCAACCGCCGGGCTCAGTTCGCCCAGCCCGGGTATGCCGGATGCCCTCCGGGTCCCGATTGGTGCGAGGATCCGGCGATGCTGCTTTGTTTCGAAGATGAACGGGAGTTGGCCACACGCCTGGCGCGTGAGCTGGGTCGGCCGCTTGGCGTGATCACGCGTCATCGTTTTCCGGATGGGGAGTTGCGGCTGGTTCTGCCCAAGCCCTTGCCGGCTGACGTCATCGTGCTGCGTGGATTGCAGCATCAGCCCAACGATCGCCTGGTCGAATTGCTGATCACCGCGCCTGCCGCGCGCGGCTGGGGCGTGAAGCACCTGATGCTGGTGGTGCCGTACCTGGCCTACATGCGGCAGGACATGGAGTTCTCGCCCGGTGAGGCGGTCAGCCAGCGGCACATCGCGGCCTTGCTGGCCACGCAGTTCGACCGTGTCGTCACGGTGGATCCGCACCTGCACCGCATTGCGAGCCTCGACGAGGTGATGCCCAAGGGGAAGGGTGTGGCGCTGTCGGCGGCGGCCTTGCTGGGGCGCTTCATCGCTGTGCAGGAGCCGGGCGCGGTGCTGGTCGGTCCGGATGAGGAGTCCGGCCAGTGGGTCGCGGAAGCGGGGCGTGCCGCGAAGCTGGAATTCGCGATCGGCCGCAAGGTGCGCTTCGGGGACACGCAGGTGCAGCTCGCCTTCCCGGATCTGGAAGTTCGCGGCCGGGCGGTCGTCCTGCTCGACGACATGGCGTCCACGGGTCGGACGCTGATCGGCTCGGCGCGCGAGGCGCTGGAGCGCGGCGCGTCCAGCGTGGACGTCGCGGTCACCCATGCCCTGTTCAATGGCGACGCGTTGCCGGCGCTGCGCGCGGCCGGCGTGCGGCATGTCTGGAGCAGCAACGCCGTGCCGCACGAGAGCAACGCGGTCTGCGTTGCCGAACTGCTGGCGACGGCGCTGCGGCGGAAATAGGTCGCTGCGCCACGCACGGCGTCGCGACGCACGTCAACGAAAAAGCCCGGCACTGCCGGGCTTTCGTGTTCCTGCGCCACGCCTCGTGACGCGCAGCGGCGTCAGGCCTTGCCCTGGTTCGCCACCGCCGCCGCGGCCTTCGCGGCCGCTTCGGCGTCGCCCAGGTAATAGCTCTTGATGGGCTTCAGGTCCTTGTCCAGTTCGTAGACCAGCGGGATCCCGTTGGGAATATTCACGCCAACGATGGCTTCGTCGGCGATGCCGTCCAAATACTTCACGAGGGCGCGGATCGAGTTGCCGTGCGCGGCGATCAGCACGCGCTGGCCCGACAGAATCGCGGGTGCGATCTGTTCGTTCCAGTAGGGCAGCACGCGGGCCACGGTGTCTTTCAGGCACTCGGTCAGCGGCACGTCCGAGGGCTGCAGTCCGGCATAGCGGATGTCGCCGCGCTCGCTGCGCGGGTCCGACGCTTCCAGCGCCGGCGGCGGGGTGTCATAGCTCCGGCGCCAGACGAGCACCTGCTCGTCGCCGTACTGCTTGGCCATGTCCGCCTTGTTCAGACCCTGAAGGCCGCCGTAGTGGCGTTCGTTCAGGCGCCAGCTGTGCTTCACCGGCAGCCATTGGCGATCCATCTGATCCAGGCAGTGCCACAGGGTCCAGATGGCGCGCTTGAGCACCGAAGTGTGGGCCACGTCGAAATCGACGCCGGCTTCCTTCAGCAGACGGCCCGCCTGCTTGGCCTGCTCCACCCCGGTGGGCGTCAGATCCACGTCGGTCCAGCCGGTGAAGCGGTTCTCGAGATTCCAGGTCGATTCGCCATGGCGAATCAGCACGAGCTTGTACATGGGTCTTGGGTGGGTTCGTGAGGTTTGGCCGGGTTCCGGCAGGCCCGGCGGATTCTAGAGGCAGCCCTCCAGGGCGCCTGCCTCAAGAAGCCTTCCGCAGGGCCGACAACTGCTTTCGTACCGGGCGAAAGGCGCACCTGCGCCCCAGTTTGGTTCGTCAAAAGAACATGCCCCCGTTGGGCATTCACGCTGTACAGGAGTACTTGCAATGATGGTGGTGAAGAACTTGCGCATGACGCCGCTGGCGCTGGCGCTGGTGGCTTTCGGCGCGCAGGCGCAGGGCCAGTCGGACTCGATGTTCTCGTTCTCGGGCTTCGGCACGGTCGGTCTGACCGGCGCGACCAAGGACGGCGCCGAGTACGTCATCCCGGGCCAGGTCCACGGCGCCGACAAGACGATCAGCGGCGAAGTGGACAGCAAGCTGGGCCTGCAGGGCACGGCGAAGTTCAACTCGCAGTTCTCGGCCACCGTGCAGGTGCTGACCAAGCAGACCGGCAAGGGCGACTGGACGCCGCAGGTCGAATGGGCCTTCGCCAAGTGGCAGGCCACGCCGGGTCTGGCGATCCGCGCGGGCCGCATCGGCGCGCCGTTCTTCGCCGTGTCCGACTTCCGTGACGTGGGCTACGCCAATACGTGGCTGCGTCCGCCCATCGACGTCTACGGCCAGGTGCCCGTCAGCCACTTCGACGGCGCCGACGTGAACTGGACGACGCAGGTCGCCGGCAAGAGCGTCTCGCTGCAGGCCTTCGGCGGCGAAGCCTCGTCGTATGTGCGTCAGACCAAGCTCGAGATCAAGAAGATGGTCGGCGTCAACGCCACCGTCGAGCTGGCCGACGGCCTGAATCTGCGCGTCGGACACGCGCAGGGCAAGCTGACCGCGCACAGCGCGACCGTCACCTCGCTGGTCGGCGCGCTGCGCCAGACGCCGTTCGCCTCGGTGGGCAACGAGATCGACCCGACCGACAAGGATGCGAGCTTCTCCGGCATCGGCCTGACCTACGACGAAGGCCAGTGGGTCGTCGCCGCCGAGTACACCAAGCGCCGCAACGACTCCTTCGTGCCGGACACCACCGGCTGGTACACGACGGTCGGCTACCGCGTCGGCAAGTTCACGCCGTACGCGACGCTGTCGCAGCAGAAGACCGACAGCAGCAACGTCAACAACACGATCCCGGGCACGGTCGTCGTGGGCGGCCTGCCGCTGCGCGCCGTCGTCGACGCGGTCACCGCCGCGCAGAGCACGCCGCAGAAGACCATCGGTCTGGGCGTGCGCTGGGACGTCTGGCGCAACATCGCCGTCAAGGCCCAGTACGACAGCATCAAGACCACCGGCGCCGGCCAGTTCTACAACGTCCAGCCGGGCTTCAACAACGAGCGCGTCGGCGTCTACAGCGTCGCCGTCGACTTCGTGTTCTAAGCATCAGAAGAAGAGGCCCCCATGCAGTTCAACATGATCAAGCCCGTGATCGGGGCGGCGTTGTTCGCCGCCGCCGTGGCCGCGCAGGCGCAGGTCGCCGTCGTGGTCAATCCGAAGAGCCCCGTCGCCAGCATGACCGCCGACCAGGTCGCGAGCATTTTCCTGGGCAAGTCCAACCAGCTGCCCAACGGCAGCGCCGCGCAGGCGGTGGATCTGCCCGACAGCGCCGCGGCGCGCGAGCAGTTCTATTCGAAGGCCACCGGCAAGTCGTCCGCGCAGGTCAAGGCCGCGTGGTCGCGGCTGGTGTTCTCGGGCAAGGGCACACCGCCGAAGGAACTCGGCAGCGCGGCCGACGTGAAGAAGTTCGTCGCCGCGAATGCCGATGCCATCGGCTACATCGAGAAGTCGGCCGTCGACGGCTCGGTGAAGGTGGTGCTCAGCGTCGATTGAGCCCACCGCCCGGGCGACCCTGAGGCCGCCCGGGCCGACCTGGGGAGGTCGTTGGAGACATAGGATGAATTGGAGTCAGGCATGAACTTGAAGACCCGTATCGCGATGCTGCCGGTGCTGGCGGCGATCGTTTTCGCGGTGGGCATCGCGGTGGTGCTGTTCTTTTCGTCGCGGACCTCGGGCGCGATCCACGCGCTGGGCGAGGCCGACTATCCGTATCTGGTGGCCACCAACCAGGTGGCCGCGCAGCTGGAGGCCTTGGGCGGGACCATCCAGTCCGCCGTGGCCGAGGGCGAGAAGAAGCGCCTGGACGAAGCCGCCGAGCGCGCGACCGCGATGCGCAAGGTGATCGCGTCCATCAAGGCGATCCCCGGCCGTGCCGATGCCGGCGCGAAGCTGGAGAGCGGCTTCGAAGCCTACTACGCCGCGTCGGTCGAGACCGCCCAGCTGTTCCTCGGCATCAAGCAGGGCGACCAGGCGGGTTCGATTCCGAAGATGCAGGCCGCGCAGAAGGCGCTGGAACAGACGCTGGGCGACGCGCGCGCCGATGCGAAGACCACCTTCGACGCGACGCTGTCGAGCGCCGAGAAGGGCGTCGGCGCGGGCCTGTGGGCCACGGTGCTGAGCGGGCTGATCGTCGTCGTGTGCCTGGGCCTGGGTTCGTGGCTGCTGATCGCCAGCGTGTGGCGCCAGCTCGGCGGCGAGCCGGAATACGCGCGCGACGTGATGCGCCAGATGGCCGGGGGCGACCTCTCGCAGGACATCCGCGTCGCGCCGGGCGCCGACGCCAGCCTGCTGGCGGCGGTGCGCGACATGTCGCAGGGCCTGTCGGCGATCGTCGGCAACGTGCGCAGCGGCACCGACTCCATGACGGTGGCCTCGCGCGAAATCGCCGCGGGCAACCAGGACCTGTCGGTGCGGACGGAGAAGCAGGCCGGCTCGCTGGAGCAGACCGCATCCAACATGCAGCAGCTGACCGAGACCGTGCGCCAGAGCGCGGATGCGGCCAGCCAGGCGAACCAGCTGGCCGGTAGCGCGGCGACCGTCGCGAAGAAGGGCGGCGAGGTCGTGGGGCAGGTCGTCTCGACGATGGACGAGATCAGCGCGAGCTCGCGCAAGATCGGCGACATCATCGGCACCATCGACGGCATCGCGTTCCAGACCAACATCCTGGCCCTGAACGCGGCGGTCGAAGCCGCCCGCGCGGGCGAGCAGGGTCGCGGCTTCGCCGTGGTCGCGAGCGAGGTGCGTTCCCTGGCGCAGCGCAGCGCCGAAGCGGCCAAGGAGATCAAGTCGCTGATCGGCGCGAGCGTGACCCGCGTCGAGGCCGGATCGCGCCTGGTGCAGGACGCGGGCGCGACGATGGAGGAGATCGTCGCCAGCGTGCAGCGCGTCTCCGACATCATCAGCGAGATCACCGCGGCGTCCGCCGAGCAGAGCCAGGGCATCGGCCACGTCAACGAGTCGGTGGTGCAGCTCGACCAGATGACGCAGCAGAACGCGGCGCTGGTCGAGGAGGCCGCCGCGGCGGCCAACAGCCTGGAGCAGCAGGCGCGGGCGCTGCAGTCGGCAGTTTCCACTTTCAAGTTGAACTGACGGACCTGCCTGGCGGGGTTTCTATAATCCTCGGCTTTTGCATCCAACCGAACGGGCCCCGCCTTGAAGTTCCTGATTGAAAACTGGTATCTCGTGCTGTCGGCCCTGGTGTCGGGCGGTCTGCTGCTGTGGACGTCGATGCGAGGCAAGGCGGGCGGTGTGCCGACGGCCGAGGCGGTGCGTCTGGTCAACCGCGAGAAGGGCGTGCTCGTGGACGTGAGCGAGCCGGACGAGTTCGCCGCCGGCCACGCCAAGGGCGCCCGCAACGTGCCGCTGTCGACGCTGACTGGCACGGAGCTCCCGGCCAAGCAACTGCCGAGCAACAAGGCCCTGCCGGTGGTGCTGATGTGCAAGACCGGCGCACGCGCGCAGCGCGCTGCTGGCATCCTTCAGAAACAGGGCTACGCGAACGCGGTCGCTGTCCAGGGCGGTCTGACCGCCTGGCGCGCGGCGAGTTTGCCCGTCGAGACGTCCGCGGCCTGACCGCCCTGGCGACCGCGCCGGCATCCTGACTGCCGGAAGAGGGACGCTCGACACGATTCTTGGAGAACTGGCGATGGCCGCCGTGAAGATGTATACGACCCTGGTCTGCCCGTACTGCGTGCGGGCCAAGCACCTGCTCAAGCAGCGGGGGGTGGACCAGATCGAGGAAGTGCGGGTGGACCTGGATCCGTCGCAGCGCGACACCATGATCCAGAAGACCGGCCGCCGCACCGTGCCGCAGATCTTCATCGGCGAGACCCACGTCGGCGGTTGCGACGACCTGTTCGCGCTGGACCAGCGCGGCGGTCTGCAACCGTTGTTGCAGGCCTGATACCTCCCGACCCGAAGCCGTCGCCGTTCACCGGAAACCCCTCACCGGACTGTCGCGAACGCTCGGTCATAATGCCCGCCACGGCTCGCCGCTGGCGGGCTTTTTCATTTGGATGACCCCATGGCCGACGACAACAACGCTCCCGTGTTCCAGATCCAGCGCATGTACCTGAAGGACCTGTCGCTGGAGCAGCCCAACGCCCCGGCGATCCTGCTGGAGCAGGCCCAGCCGCAAGTCGACATCAAGCTCTCGCTGGCCGCCGAACCGGTCGCCGAAGGCCTGTTCGAAGTCAGCGTCACCGCCACCGTCACGACGACGGTGCAGGACAAGACCCTGTTCCTGATCGAAGCCAAGCAGGCCGGCATCTTCGAGATCCGCAACCTGCCGCAGGACCAGCTCGAAGGCATCCTGGCGATCGTCTGCCCGCAGATGATCTATCCGTACCTGCGCGCCATCGTGTCGGACGTCTGCACGCGCGCCGGCTTCCCGCCGGTGATGCTGACGGAAGTGAACTTCCAGGCGATGTTCGAAGCCCAGCAGGCACAACTGGCCGCCAGCGGCCAGGGCGAAGGCGCACCGAACTGAGCGTCGCGCGCCCATGAACGCGCCGGCCTCGCGGAGTCGTCCGCCGGCCGGCGTGTTTCATTGCAGGATCCCTTTCATCGATCTCTTCATCGATTGTTCGAACCGACCATGACTGCTCCGCGCATGAAGATCAGCGTGCTCGGCGCCGGTGCCTGGGGCACGGCGCTGGCGATCGCCGCGAGCGCGCGCCATGAGGTGACGTTGTGGGCGCGCGACGCCGGCGCCATCGCCGCGATGCGCGCCGACCGTCGCAACGTCCGCTACCTGCCCGATTCGCCGTTGCCGGCGTCGCTGGGATTGACCGACGACCTGGACGGAGCGCTCGCGCACGGCCGCGACGGGTTGATCGTCATCGCGACGCCGATGTCGGGCCTGCGCGGCATGCTGGCGACATTGCCGGCGGGCGCGCGGGCGCAGTGGCTGTGCAAGGGCTTCGAGGCCGGCACCGGGCTGCTCGGCCACGAGATCGCCCGCGAGGTCGCGCCGCAACTGGCCACCGGCATCCTGTCAGGGCCGAGCTTCGCGCAGGAAGTGGCGGCCGGTCAGCCGACGGCGCTTGTCTCCGCCTCGGGCGACGCGGCGCTCGCGCAGCTGGGCGTGTCGGCGTTCCACAGCGAACGGCTGCGGGTGTATTCGTCGGCCGATCCGGTCGGCGTCGAAGTCGGCGGCGCGGTGAAGAACGTGATGGCGATCGCCGTCGGCATCGCCGATGGACTGCGCCTCGTCGCCGAGGCGAAGGGCGTGAAGGGGCCAGGTCTCAACGCCCGCGCCGCGCTGATCACGCGCGGACTCGCCGAGATGCAGCGGCTCGCGCTCGCGCTGGGCGCGCAGCAGGAGACGCTGCTCGGGCTCGCGGGCCTGGGCGACCTCGTGCTCACCGCTACCGGCGATCTGTCGCGCAATCGGCGCGTCGGTCTGCTGCTCGCCGAGGGCCTGGACCTGCCCGGCATCCTCGTGAAGCTGGGGCATGTGGCTGAAGGCGTCTACAGCGCGCCGACCGTGCTGGCGCGCGCGCAGCGGGCCGGCGTCGACATGCCGATCACCGCCGCGGTCGTGGAGGTCCTGGAAGGCCGCATGACCACGCATGAAGCCCTGGACGCGCTGATGGGGCGCCAGGCGAAGTCCGAGTGGTGAAGCGCCGCGGATGGATCGCCGCGGCCACCGCCACGGCTGCCACGACGGTGCTGGGCACCTGGCCGTTGCAGGCTCGCGCGGCGACGACGTGGCCGTCGCGGCCGATTCGACTCGTCGTGCCGTTTCCCGGCGGCAGCTCGCCGGACCTCATCGCGCGCTATCTCGCCGAGCCGCTCGCGCAGGCGCTCGGCCAACCCATCGTCATCGACAACAAGCCCGGTGCGGGCGGCAACATCGGCACCGGCGCGGTCGCGAAGGCCGCGCCCGACGGCCACACGCTGCTGTTCACGATCCAGGGGCCGTTGATCACCGCGCCGTTGCTCGCGAAGGCCTTGCCCTATGACCCGCAGCGCGAGCTGCGCGCGGTCAGCTTCATCGCGAGTTCGCCGAACGTGCTCGTCGTGCCGCCGTCGCTCGGCGTGGACACGCTGGCGCAGTTCGTCGCGCTGGCGAAGCAGCGCGCCGGAGCGTTGAACTACGGCAGCATCGGCATCGGCAGTGCCGCGCATCTGGCGATGGAATCGTTCATCGCGCGTGCCGGCTTGAAGCTGGTGCACGTGCCGTACGCCGGCTTCCCGCAGGTCGTGAACGCGATGCTGGCCGGCCAGATCCATGCAGGGTTCATGGTGCCGGCCATTGCGATGCCGCAGGTGAAAGCGGGGAAGTTGAAGGCGCTGGCGGTGACCAGCACAGGGCGCTTCGGCGCGCTCGCGGAATTGCCGACGGTCGCCGAGTCCGGATATCCCGGCTTCGAAGCCACGTCGTGGCAGGCGTTGCTGGCGCCGGCTGGAACGCCCGAGCCGATCGTGCGTCGCGTGGCCGACGAAGTCATCCGCATCGTCCGCAGCGAAAGCTTCCGTCGCGAACTGCTGCCGCTTTACTTCAGCGCGGCAGGCACCTCGCCCGAAGGGCTCGACAGCCTCATGAGCGACGAACGCAAGCGCTGGGGCGCGTTGATCCGGCAGCTCAAACTCGAACGCGAGTAGGCGTCCTGCGACGGCCGCTGGCCCTCACCCCCGCCCTCTCCCGCAAGCGGGAGAGGGAGTGAGAATGCACCGAGCTGACCTGGTGATCGCGCCACTCTTCTTACTCCCTCTCCCGCTTGCGGGAGAGGGCAGGGGTGAGGGGCGCGCGCAGCGCGCTGGGTCTTCGAAGTGACGCAGCGCCTCGCGGCGATCAGGTGCCCTCGGCGTAGCCGTTCTGCCGCCACGCCTCGAAGACCGCGACGGCGACCGCATTGCTGAGGTTCAGGCTGCGCTGCCCGTCGCGCATCGGCAGACGCACGCGTTGCTCGAGCGGGAAGCTGTCGCGCAAGGCTGTCGGCAGGCCCGCCGTCTCGCAGCCGAAGACCAGCCAGTCGCCGGGCTTGAGCTCGACCGATGGCAGCAGCCTGCTGCCGCGTGTCGTGAACGCGAACATGCGCGTCGCATCGGGCTGCTCGGCGGCGATGAAGTGTTCCCAGTCCGCATGCCGCAGCACCGGGGCGTACTCGTGATAGTCGAGGCCCGCGCGCTGCAGCAGCTTGTCCTCCATCGAGAACCCCAGCGGCTCGATCAGATGCAACCGGCAGCCGGTGTTGGCCGCGAGCCGGATCACGTTGCCGGTGTTGGGCGGAATCTCCGGATGGACCAGCACGATGTTGAACATGGGACGAAGCTCTCTCGACAGGGGTCAGGGCGTGCGCGCGACGACCCAGGCCTGCACGTCGCGGGCGCCGGCACGGCGCAGGGCCAGCGCGGCCTCGTGCAGCGTGGCGCCGCTGGTCATCACGTCGTCGACGATCGCGACGCGCAGCCCGTGCACCGGCTTCACGACGGCGAAAGCGCCGCGCAGGTTGCCGCGGCGCTCGTCGAGCGGCAACTGCGCCTGCTGGTCGGTGTGACGCACGCGCATCAGGGTCAGCGCGCAAAGGCGTGATTGTCGCTGCGTCAGCGAGGGCGACGGCGACTGCGTCTCGGAGGGGAGGACGAGTCGCCGTGCGATCTCATGCGCCTGGTTGTAGCCGCGCTCACGCAGCCGCTGCGTGGACAGCGGGACCGGCACGATCAGATCGGGCGGCTCCACCTGCGCCAGTTCGAGCGCCCGCGACAGCCGCGCGGCGAGCAGCGGTGCGTGTTCCAGCCTTTCGCCGAACTTCAGCCCGAGCAGCAGCCGGTCCCACGGGAACACGTAATCCATCGCCGCGACGCCACGCGACAGCGGCATCGGATGCGACGCGCAGCGCCCGCAGCGCATCGCGCCCGTGGCGCACGTACCGGCCGGCAGCCGCAGGGCGCAAAGCGCGCAACGCGGTCCCGCATCGACGGGATGCTGCGCCTCGCAGTCCTCGCAGAGCGGCCCCCGGCACCAGCACCGGCAGAACGTGCACTGTCCCGGCCAGAACCGCGCGAGGCCGCTTCCCATCGAGGATCGCGCCAATGCCCGGCGCCGGAACAGGTCAAGCATGGCCGCCTACAATCCCGCCCCATGACTGGAGATGAGGCCTTGCCGCCGAGCACACAGCAGATCGATGCGGGCGCGGCGCTCCGGCAGCGCCGTCGCCTGTCCGCATCGGACCAGGCCCCGTGGCTGCATCAGGAAGTGGCTTCGCGCATGCTGGACCGGCTGCCGGTGATCCGCCTCCAGCCGACGGCCGTGCTGCAGAGCCGGCCCTCCCTCGGCGGCGGCGATGAAGGCCTGCGCCAGCACTACCCCCAAGCGACGCAGCTGTGGCTCGAACCCGATGCCGAGGTGCGCGCGCTGCTCGCGCAGCGCCTCAAGCGCGGCTTCATGCAATCGATGGTGGACAAGCTGCGCGGCAGCGCGCCGACCGAGCTCATCACCGAGCCGCCCGCCGGCGCCGCGCAGCTCGCGTGGTCCAACATGGAGCTCCACGCCGAGGCCGACAAACCCGAGCTTGTGAAGCGCTGGCACGCCGGCCTCGCGGTCGAGGGCTGCCTGATGTTCTCCTGCCTCGGTCCCGACAGCTTCATCGAACTGCGCCCGATCTTCGCCCGCGAGGGCTGGGGCGTACCGGCGCCGGACTGGGTCGACATGCACGACCTCGGCGACCTGCTGGTGCATGCGGGCTTCGCCGATCCGGTGATGGACCAGGAGCACCTGAAGCTCACCTGGAGCTCGCCGCAGGACCTGCTGCGCGATCTGCGCGCACTGGGCGGCAACCTCGCGCCGGCCCGGCTGCGCGGTCTGCGCACGAAAGCCTGGCGCGAACGGCTCCTGCAGGCGCTCGAATCGTTGCGCGGCGCCGACGGCCGTCTGTCGCTGAGCATCGAGCTGGTCTACGGCCATGCGTTCAAGCCTCAACCCAAGGTGAAGATCGCGGCCACGACCGAGGTCTCGCTGGACCAGATGCGGGCGATGGTGCGCGGCGCGGGCAAACACTGACCCCCGTCCTGCGCGGGCTCGGCTAGCCCAGCGTTTTCAGAGGGCGAGAGTGCACCATTCTGCGGGTAATCCTGGGCGGTTTGGCGCGTCGCGCCCAGTCATAGTGCGCCAGGGGGGTGGGCTAGAATCCGCCCCCGACTGGAGTACGTCTGCTGGCCCCGTAGGTTTCCGCCATCGCTTGGCGCTGGAGCCCGCGCTACGAGCGGGCTCGAGCCCCGAAGCCGCCTGGAAGAGACCTGGGTGACAAGAGCTTGAGAAAGACTGGATAAAGAGACGACCATGACGATTGAACACAGTTGTGTGCAACTGGGGCGCCGCTGCAGCCAGCTCGCGTTCGGCCTGACGGCCGCGCTGGCCAGCCAGGTCGCCTTGGCGGTCAACGACCTCCCCGGAGGTCCGGCCGTCAACCAGCTGAATCTGCACCCGCCGGTCACCAAGATCGCGCACGAGCAGATGTGGCTGCACAACATGATGCTGATCCTCTGTCTGGCGATCTTCATCGCCGTGTTCGGGGTCATGTTCTATTCGATCTTCAAGCACCGGAAGTCCAAGGGCGCCGTGCCCGCGAACTTCCATGAGAGCGTGAAGGTCGAGATCGCGTGGACCGTCGTGCCCTTCATCATCGTCATCCTGATGGCGCTGCCCGCGACCAAGGTCGTCGTGGCGATGAAGGACACCACCAACTCCGACATCACGATCAAGGCCACCGGCTACCAGTGGAAGTGGGGCTACGACTACCTGAAGGGCGAGGGCGAGGGCATCGGCTTCGTCTCGACGCTGGACGCCTCGCACCGCGCGCTGTCGGACTCCGGCCATCCCGGCCAGGTCGACAACTACCTGCTCAAGGTCGACAACCCGCTGGTGGTGCCGGTCGACAGGAAGATCCGCATCATCACCACCGCCGACGACGTCATCCACGCCTGGATGGTGCCGGCCTTCGGCGTGAAGCAGGATGCGATCCCGGGCTACGTGCGCGACACCTGGTTCAAGGCCGAGCAGGTCGGCGACTTCTACGGCCAGTGCGCCGAGCTCTGCGGCAAGGAGCACGCGTACATGCCGATCCACGTCAAGGTGCTCAGCGCCAAGGACTACAGCGCCTGGGTCGGCGAAGAGCAGAAGAAGATCGCCGCCAAGGCGGACGATCCGAGCAAGGTCTGGACGATGGACGACCTCATGGCCCGCGGCCAGAAGCTGTTCGACGCCAACTGCGCGGTCTGCCACAAGGCCGACGGCAAGGGCGCGGGCCAGTTCCCGGCGCTGGACGGCTCCGCGATCGTGAAGGCCGACGACCACGCCCAGCAGCTCCACCTGGTGCTCAACGGCAAGGGCCAGATGCCGGCCTGGAAGACGGTGCTCAAGGACAGCGAGATCGCCGCCGTCGTGACCTATACGAAGAACGCCTGGTCCAACAAGACCGGCCAGATCGTGCAGCCGTCGGAAGTCGTGGCCGAACGCGCCAAGTGACCCCCGTCACGCGCGCCTGACCCGACCTTTTCCGCCTGACCGATTGAACGCCAGCTCGCACCTGCGACTAGCCACCGAGGATTTGACATGAGTGCAGTGCTCGACCACCCGACCGGTCATGCCCATGACCATGACGATCACCACGACCACCATGCCCCGACGGGCTGGCGGCGCTGGGTCTTCGCGACGAACCACAAGGACATCGGCACGATGTACCTGCTGTTCAGCTTCACGATGCTGATGGTCGGCGGCATCCTGGCGCTGTGCATCCGTGCCGAGCTGTTCCATCCGGGCCTGCAGTTCTTCAATCCTGAGCTGTTCAACCAGTTCACGACGATGCACGGCCTGATCATGGTGTTCGGCGCGATCATGCCGGCCTTCGTCGGCTTCGCGAACTGGATGATCCCGCTGCAGATCGGCGCGTCGGACATGGCCTTCGCGCGGATGAACAACTTCAGCTTCTGGCTGATGATCCCGGCGGCGCTGATGCTGGTGGGCTCGTTCTTCATGCCCGGCGGCGCGCCGGCGGCCGGCTGGACGCTCTACGCGCCGCTGACGCTGCAGATGGGCCCGTCGATGGACGCCGGCATCTTCGCGATGCACATCCTGGGCGCGTCCTCGATCATGGGCTCGATCAACATCATCGTGACCATCCTCAACATGCGCGCCCCCGGCATGACGCTGATGAAGATGCCGATGTTCGCGTGGACCTGGCTGATCACCGCCTACCTGCTGATCGCGGTGATGCCGGTGCTGGCCGGCGCGATCACGATGACGCTGACGGACCGCCACTTCGGCACCAGCTTCTTCACGCCCTCGGGCGGCGGCGACCCGGTGATGTACCAGCACATCTTCTGGTTCTTCGGCCACCCCGAGGTCTACATCATGATCCTGCCGGCGTTCGGCATCGTGAGCCAGATCGTCCCGGCCTTCGCCCGCAAGCGCCTGTTCGGCTACGCCTCGATGGTGTACGCGACGGCCTCGATCGCGATCCTGTCCTTCATCGTGTGGGCGCACCACATGTTCGCCACCGGCATGCCGGTGACGGGCCAGCTGTTCTTCATGTACGCGACGATGCTGATCGCGGTGCCCACCGGCGTGAAGATCTTCAACTGGCTGGCGACGATGTGGCGCGGCGCGATGACCTTCGAGACCCCGATGCTGTGGGCCGTCGGCTTCATCTTCGTGTTCACGATGGGCGGTTTCACGGGCCTCATCCTGGCGGTCGCACCGGTCGACATCCAGCTCCAGGACACCTACTACGTGGTGGCCCACTTCCACTACGTGCTGGTGGCCGGCTCGCTGTACGCGCTGTTTGCCGGCGTTTACTACTGGGGTCCGAAGTGGAGCGGCGTCATGTACTCGGAGACGCGCGGCAAGATCCACTTCTGGGGCTCGCTGATCTTCTTCAACCTGACCTTCTTCCCGATGCACTTCCTCGGCCTGGCCGGCATGCCGCGACGCTACGCCGACTACCCGATGCAGTTCGCCGACTTCAACGCGGTGGCCTCGATCGGCGCCTTCGGCTTCGGTCTGATGCAGGTCTACTTCTTCCTCGCCGTAGCCATCCCGATGATGCGCGGCAAGGGCGAGAAGGCCCCGCAGAAGCCCTGGGAAGCCGCCGAAGGCCTGGAATGGGAAGTGCCGTCGCCGGCGCCGTTCCACACCTTCGAGACGCCGCCCAAGCTGGACGTGACGGCCACGAAGATCATCGGCTGATCGCCTGATCCATCTCGCCACCGCAGCGGAACCCGAGGACCGATCGATGTCGCCGACGCCCGAGCAACGCAAGAGCAACCTGCGCCTGGCCCTCATCCTGGCCAGCGTGGCCGCGATCTTCGGGATCGGCTTCGTGGTCAAGATCGCGTTCCTCGGGGCGTCATGAGCGAACCGACCAAGCGCGCCAGCTGGATCCGCCGGGAGAACCTGCGGATGACCGGGAAGCTGCTGGTCGTGGTGGCGGTGATGTCGTGCTTCGGCTACGCGCTGGTGCCGATGTACCGGGCAATCTGCACGGCGCTGGGCATCAACGTGCTGTCGCTGTCGGAGCGCCAGCACGCGGTGCGCGCCGAGGACGTGAAGAACACGCAGATCGACTACAGCCGGACGATCTCGATCGAGTTCGACGCCAACGCGCGCGGGCCGTGGGATTTCAAGCCGGCCAAGCGCCACCTGACGGTCCATCCGGGCGAGCTGACGACGGTGATGTACACCTTCCAGAACATCCAGACGCGGACCATGTCGGCGCAGGCGATCCCGAGTTACGCGCCCAAGCAGGCGACGCCGTATTTCAACAAGCTCGAGTGCTTCTGCTTCAACGAGTACACGCTGAAGCCGGGCGAGCAGAAGGAGTGGCCGGTGGTATTCGTCATCGACCCGAAGATCCCGAAGGATGTGCGCACGATCACGCTGTCGTACACCTTCTTCGAGATCGCCGGGAAGGGCAAGGCGCAGGCGAACCTGACGGCGCCGACCACGGTGAAGACGCCCGGGGGCGACGTGAGGATCCAGCCCGGCGCCTGAGCGGCGGGTTGAGTAGAACGACGACGTAGACGACGATGTCCGATGACCTGAAGCCGGGCGAGGATCTGAAGCAGGCGATGCAGCGCAAGGGGTCCTTCTGGGCCACGCTGCGCGCGGTGGCCTGGTCCTTCTTCGGCGTACGCAAGGGATCGGATTACGAGAAGGATGTATCGCAGCTCAATCCGCTGCACGTGATCGCGGCCGGCGTCATCGCCGCGGCGGTGTTCGTGGTCGGATTGATCCTGCTGGTCCGCTGGGTGGTGAGCAGCGGTGCGGCAATGAACTGAGAACCGAGTTCGAGGAGAAGAACGCATGTCGGCAACGACGACTCATGGCAACACGCCTTATTACTTCGTGCCCGGCCCGTCGCGGCATCCGGCGATGGCCGCGTTCGGCCTGTTCTGGGTGATCCTGGGCGCGGGGCAGTGGATCAACGGCCACGACTGGGGCAAGTGGTCGCTGCTGTTCGGGCTGCTGTGGTGGGCGTTCACGCTCAAGCAGTGGTTCGGCGACGCGATCCGCGAGAGCGAGACCGGCCAGTACAGCGACCGCATCGACCTGTCGTTCCGCTGGAGCATGGGCTGGTTCATCTTCTCGGAGGTGATGTTCTTCGCGGCCTTCTTCGGCGCGCTGTTCTGGTCGCGCGGCTACAGCATCCCGACGCTGGGCAGCCTGGACAACGCGCTGCTGTGGCCCGACTTCAACGGCCTGTGGCCGAGCGTGGCGGCGGGGGCGACGGCCTCGCCGGCGGGCACGGTCGATGCGTTCGCGACCATGGGTCCGTGGCCCATCCCGACGATCAACACGGCGCTGCTGCTGACCTCGGGCATCACGCTGACCATCGCGCACCATGCGCTGATCGCCGGCCAGCGCGCCAAGACGATCGCGTGGATGTGGATCACCGTGGTCCTGGGCATGACCTTCCTGGGCTTCCAGGGCTACGAGTACTTCCATGCGTACCACGAGCTCAACCTGAAGCTGAACTCGGGCATCTTCGGCTCGACCTTCTACATGCTGACGGGCTTCCACGGCTTCCACGTGTTCGTGGGCATGCTGATGCTGCTGTTCATCACGCTGCGGCTGATGAAGGGTCACTTCACGCCGGACCGCCACTTCGGCTTCGAAGGCGCCGCCTGGTACTGGCACTTCGTGGACGTGGTGTGGCTGGGCCTCTACGTCATCGTCTACTGGCTGTGACCGCGCCCACCGGCGCACAATGAAGAAGCGCCGCTTGAAGCGGCGCTTTTTTACTTTCCGATCGGCAGGCCCGTGGGATGGATCCAACCCATCCAGGCGCTGAAGAGGATGAACAGGAACAGCGCCACCGACAGCCCGACGCGCACCGCCAGCGCGCGGGCCATGGTGGCCTTGCCCTTCTGCCTGCGCAGCATCAGGATGCCGGCCGAGAACAGCGCGGCCAGGATGCCGATGAACGCGATGAGGACGATGACTTTCATGGCGGACGATTATTCCCACGCGGCCCCGACGGGGCCATCGGGCCGGGCCCGAAGGCGTCATGCGATCGTGGTGATCGCGACGATCGCCGGCACGGCGGCGGCGCTGTCGCTCGGGGCCTGGCAACTCGATCGGGCCGATCAGAAAAAGACGATGCAGCGGGCGATCGACGAACGCGGGCAGGAGGCGTCGCTCGCGACCGCCGCGCTGCCGTCGGCCGAACAGCCGCCGTCGTCGGCGCTCGAACATCGCCGCGCCGTGCTGACCGGCGAATGGGACGCGGCGCACACCGTCTACCTCGACAACCGCGTGATGGACGGCCACACCGGCTTCTACGTGGTGACGCCGCTGAAGCTCGCCGGTCGCCACGATGCGATCCTGGTCCAGCGCGGCTGGGGTCCGCGCAACGTGGCCCAGCGCGAGGCGCTGCCGCCTGTGCTCACTCCAGCGGGCGAGGTGCGGATCGAAGGCCGGCTGGCGGCGTCCGTGTCCAAGGCCTATGCGCTGGGCCGGGACGCGGAGACGGGGCCGATCCGGCAGAATGTGGACCTCGCGGGCCTGCAGGCCGAGACCGGCCTGCGGCTGCTGCCGCTGGTGCTGCTCCAGACGGAGCCGGACCGGCGCGCAGCGTCGGAGGGCGCGGCGCCCGCCGTGTTCGCCGCGCCTGCGACGCCCGCGGGGGACGCCGGCGACGGCCTTCACCGGCACTGGCCGCCGCCCGCGGTCGACATCCACAAGCATTACGGGTACGCGTTTCAATGGTTTGCGCTTGCGGCGCTGATCCTGGGTCTTTATGTCTGGTTCCAAGTCCTCGCTCCCTACCGCGCTGGCCGAGCCGCCCGTGCCACCAAGGTCTCCGATGAACAGCGCGATGCGTGACGACAACGACCATGGCCGCGACGCCGCCCCGGCGCCGACCGACACGCCGCTGCCGCCCGACGGTCCGGTGACGCTGGCCGTGCATTCCGTGCCGGTGCCCGAGCTCGATCCGCCCAAGCGTTCGCGCTGGACGCTGTGGCTGGTGATGCTGGTCTGCGCGGCGCCGGTGATCGCGTCGTACTTCAGCTTCTACGTGCTGGACCTGCGCGGTCGCGCTTACAGCGACCTGATCACGCCCACACGCGATCTGCCGGCCGCGATGGCGCTGACGACGCTGCAGGGCGCGCCGGTGGCCGCCGAATCGCTCAAGGGCCAATGGCTGCTGACCTACGTGCCGGACCGTGCCTGCGACGAGGCCTGCGAGCGCATGCTCTTCATGCAGCGCCAGCTGCGCGAGATGCTCGGCAAGGACCGCGACAAGCTCGACAAGCTGGTGCTGCTGCCCGACGACGTCACGCTGACGCCGGCGCAGATCGATGCGCTGACCGGCCACGGCGCGCCGGCGACGGTGCTGCGCGCGCCGCGCGCGTCGATCGAGGGCTGGCTGATGGCCGCGCCGGGACGCCGCATGGGCGAGCACCTGTTCCTGGTCGATCCGATGGGGCGTTGGATGCTGCGCTCGCCGGCGACGCCGGAACCGTCGCCGCTGAAGAAGGACCTCGAGCGCCTGATGCGCGCCAACGCCGGCTGGGACAAGCCCGGCCGGTGATGACGAGGACGACCCGCGCATGAACGGATTGGCGATCGGTTTCGATTTCGAGCCGCTGCTGGAGCTGCTGGCGATGGCCGCGCTCGTCGGCGCGGTGCCGCTGGTGTGGTGGCAGTGGCGGCATCGCGGCGACCCGGTGGCGAAACGGCTGCGCGCGCTGACCGTGCTCGCCACCTTCCTGACCTTCGACCTGATCCTGATCGGCGCGCTGACGCGGCTGACTGATTCCGGCCTCGGCTGCCCGGACTGGCCCGGCTGCTACGGCAGCGCCTCGCCGATCGGCGCGAAGGCCGAGATCCTCGCCGCGCAGACGGCGATGCCGACGGGCCCGGTGACGCATGGCAAGGCGTGGATGGAGATGCTGCATCGCTACATGGCGGGCGGCGTCGGATTCCTGCTCGTGGTGTTGGCGGTGCTCAGCTGGTGGGTGTGGTGGCGCGGCCGCCGCACCGGCGAAGCGACACCGTCGCCGTGGTGGGCGACGTTGTCGCTGGTCTGGATCCTGGTGCAAGGATTCTTCGGCGCCTGGACGGTGACGATGAAGCTGTTCCCGGCCATCGTGACGACGCACCTGCTGCTGGCGCTCGGGCTGCTGATGCTGCTGGCGTGGCAGGCCGAATCGTATGCACCGAAGCCGCTGACCTGGCCCGCCGGCTTGAGACGCGCATTCGCGGCCTTCACGGTGCTCGCGATCGTGCAGGTCGCGCTGGGCGGCTGGGTCAGCACGAACTATGCGGTGCTGGCCTGCCAGGACTTCCCGACCTGCCAGGGACAATGGCTGCCGCCGACCGACTTCGAACATGGCTTCACGCTGTGGCGCGAACTGGGTCGCGGCGCCCACGGCGGCTGGTTGCCGTTCGAGGCGCTGACGGCGATCCACCTGGCGCATCGCGGCGGCGCGATGATCGTGTTCGCCGCGTTGCTGGCGCTGGCCTGGGCGCTGTGGCGCCAGGGCGGTGTCGAGGCGGGCGGTGAAGGGCTCGAAGCCCGACGCTGGGCGCGCCGCCTGCTGGCGGTGGGCGCGTGGCAACTGGCCTCGGGCTTGTCGAACGTGGTGCTGGGGTGGCCGCTGGTGGCTGCGCTGGCCCATACCGGCGGCGCCGCGGCGCTCCTGCTGATGTGCGCGATCGTGCTGGCGCGGCTGCGTGCCGGCCGGACGACAACTGTGATTGAGCCGGCGCCGGTGCGCGCCGGCATCCTGACGATGGGTTCGAAATGAGTTCCGCGACGCAGGCCACCATGCCCTCCCGCTGGTGGCAGTTCTACCAACTGACCAAGCCCCGGGTCGTGCAGCTGATCGTGTTCTGCGCGTTCATCGGCATGGCGCTGGCGATCCCCGGCCTGCCGCAGGGCGACGAGTGGGTGCGGCTGATCGCCGGCACCGGCGGCATCTGGCTGGTGGCGGGCGCGGCGGCGGCGTTCAACTGCCTGATCGAGCAGCACATCGACGCCAAGATGAAGCGCACCGCGTGGCGTCCGACCGCACGCGGCGAGCTCAGCCGCAACCAGACGCTGCTGTTCTCGGGCGCGCTGTGCGCGTTGGGATCGGCGATCCTGTACGTGCTGGTGAACCCGCTGACGATGTGGCTGACCTTCGCGACCTTCGTCGGCTACGCGATCATCTACACGATGGTCCTGAAGCCGACGACGCCGCAGAACATCGTGATCGGCGGCGCGTCCGGCGCGATGCCGCCGGTGCTGGGCTGGGCGGCGATGCGCGGGGAGCTGGGCTCCGAAGCCTGGCTGATGTGCCTGATCATCTTCCTGTGGACGCCGCCGCACTTCTGGGCGCTGGCGCTGTACCGCAGCGAGGACTACCGCAAGGCCGGCCTGCCGATGCTCCCGGTGACGCACGGCAACGAGTTCACGCGGCTGCAGATCTTCCTCTACACCTGGATCCTGTTCGCGGCGACGCTGCTGCCCTTCCTGACGGGCATGAGCGGATGGATCTATCTGGCTGCGGCCCTCGTGCTGGGGCTGATGTTCTGCTACTACGCCTTCAAGCTGTGGAGGGCGTATTCGGAAGCGCTGGCGCGCAAGACCTTCATGTTCTCGCTCCTGCACCTGTCGCTGCTCTTCGGCGCGCTGCTGCTGGACCACTACGTCAGTCCGTGGATCAGTTGAGCTGACTCGGACCGGGGACCTCAGGACCTTCTTTCGGATCGGATGTACGGATGATCTCGCGACGTTCTCTCGGGCTCGGCGCCCTGGGTTCCCTGGGCGCCATCAGCGCGGCGACGCTGCTGGCGGGCTGCGACAAGCTGGGCTTCTCCTCGGCGCCCAAGGCCAGCTTCCAGGGCGTGGACCTGACCGGCGCGGCCTACGCGCGCGGCTTCAGCCTGCCCGACCAGAACGGCAAGACCCGCACGCTGGAGGACTTCAAGGGCAAGGTCGTGGTCGTGTTCTTCGGCTTCACGCAGTGCCCGGACGTCTGCCCGACCACGCTGGCCGAACTGGCGCAGGTCAAGAAGGCCCTCGGGCCGGACGGCGACAAGGTCCAGGGCGTGTTCGTCACCGTCGATCCGGAGCGCGACAAGCCCGAGCTGCTGAAGGCCTACCTCGAAAGCTTCGACCCCGGGTTCGTGGCGCTGCGCGGCACGCCGGAGCAGCTCAAGGAAACGGCCAAGGAATTCAAGATCTACTACGCCAAGGTGCCCGGGAAGACCCCCGACAGCTACACCATGGACCACACGGCGGCGAGCTTCCTGTTCGATCCGCAAGGACGGGTGCGCGTGTTCTCGCGCTACGGCGCGGGAGCGTCAGCGCTGATGAGCGATATCAAGGCGTTGATCGCCGGCCAATAAAGACGAAGGCCCCGCATCGCGGGGCCTTCTTCATGGGGCGTCGATCAGGCGATCGAGCGACTCGTCGATCAAGCGGCTTCCGCCACCATCGCCTTGCGCATCTTCTTCATCGCGGCGACTTCGATCTGGCGGATGCGTTCCGCGGAGACGTCGTACTCGGCCGCCAGTTCGTGCAGCGTCATGCCCCCCGAACCGTCGTCGTTGACGTTCAGGTAGCGCTCCGTGACGATGCGGCGGCTGCGGTCGTCCAGCAGGTCCAGCGCCTTCTGCAGACCGTCCGTGGCCAGGCGGTCACGCGACTTGGACTCGATCACCCGCGTCGGTTCCTGCGTGTCGTCCGCCAGGTAGGCGATCGGCGCGAAGGTCTCTCCGTCGTCGTCGGTCTGCGGCTCCAGCGCCACGTCGCCGCCGGAGAGCCGCGTCTCCATCTCGACCACGTCCTCGGGCTTGACGTTCAGCTCTTCCGCCACCAGCGCGATCTCGGCTTCCGTCAGCGAGGTGCGCTGCTGGTTCTCGGCGTGTTCCTTCAGCGCATGCTTCTTCGAGCGCAGGTTGAAGAACAGCTTGCGCTGCGCCTTGGTCGTCGCGACCTTGACCATGCGCCAGTTCTTCAGGATGTACTCGTGGATCTCGGCCTTGATCCAATGCATCGCGTACGAGACCAGGCGGACGTTCTGCTCCGGGTCGAAGCGCTTGACCGCCTTCATCAGGCCCACGTTGCCTTCCTGGATCAGGTCGCCCTGCGGCAACCCGTACCCCAGGTACTGGCGCGAGATCGACACCACCAGCCGCAGGTGCGACAGCACCAGCCGACCGGCCGCGTCGACGTCGCCATGCGTCTTCAGACGCGTGGCGTAATCCTTCTCTTCTTCCGGCGTCAGCAGCGGGATGTGGTTGATCGCCGTGATGTACGCATCCAGGTTCCCGAGCGATGGCACCAGGGACCAGGGATCGCGGACCTTCAATGCAAGGGTGTTGGACATGGGTTCGTTGCTCCTGTATCGGGGCGGTCCTCCGACCCGACGCAAAAGATATTAGCACTCATGGGGGAGGAGTGCTAAAGCTCCCGGAATCAGGTTGGTCACGGAAGGGCTACCCCGGAAACCGAGTGTGAACCCGCCGTCTTATGACCAACTTAAGTCATTGATCTGCCGAAGAAATCGGCAGATCAAAGCTGAATGTGGCGCCCTCGCCGGCCGTGCTGGCCACCCGCAGCCGGCTGCCCATCAGCTCCAGCAGACGTTGCGTGATCACCAGACCGATGCCGGTCCCTTCGATCGCGCCGACCTCCCGTCCCAGGCGATTGAAGGGCTGGAAGAGCTGCGCCATCTGCGCCTCCGTCAGGCCGGGGCCGGTGTCGCTCACGCTGAGTTCGATCCGCGAATCGTCGATCCGCCGCGCCCGGAGCTGGACGCGCCCGCCGTCATGGTTGTACTTGACGGCGTTGCTGAGGAGGTTGGTCAGGACCTGCTTCAGCCGGGTCGCGTCGGCGCGCAGCCGGCCGGCGTCAGGCGCCAGGTCCACATCGATCGTCACGCCGCGTCGCTGACGCTGGGTCTCGATCATCGCGAGGCTGTCCGAGGCGATCGGCCCCAGGTCCTGGTCGTCGATCTGCACGCGCAGGCCGCCGGCGTCCAGCCGGGACAGGTCCAGCGTGTCGTTGATCATTGCCAGCAGATGCCAGCCTGATTGCTGGATCTGCGTCAGCCAGCCGCGTTGCCGGGTGCTGAGCGCCGACTCCGGATCCGACTCCAGCAGTTGCGAGAAGCCCAGCATCGCGTTGAGCGGCGTGCGCAGTTCGTGGCTCATGCGGGAGAGGAACTCGTTCTTGGCGCGGTTGGCGCCGAGCTCGGCCTCGTGGATGCGCTCCAGCTCCGCGAGCCGGAGCTGCTCGCCGATGTCCTCGACGACGCCCAGCAGCCGCGACGGCTGCCCCTGCGCATCGCGCAGCAGGCTGACCGTCGACCGCACCGTGATCACCTGTCCCTGTGCGCCGATGTAGCGCTTGATGCGGCTGTAGCGGCCGAGCTCGCCGCGGATCAGCGCCATGCCCAGCCGGCTGTCCTCGGCGCGATCCTCGGGATGGGTGATCGCCAGCACGGAGCGCGCCTTCAGCTGCTCGATGCTCATGCCGAGCAGCTGGCAGAAATAGGGGTTGATCTCCTGCGGCCGGGCGTTGAGATCGCAGGTGACGACGCCGATCGGCGCGTGCTCGACGATGTCCCGGAAGCGCTCCTCGCTGACGCGCAGGCGCTGCGTGGCCTCTTCGACGCGCCGCGCGACCCGCGCGGTGCTGCCGGTGACGGAGAGCAGCAGCAGCCCCAGCAGCGCGGTGCCGACCAGCCCCGCGATCGCGAAGGGCAGGGCGGCGCCGCCTTCGAGCACGGGCAGCCCCGCCGGGTTGTAGACGATGAGACGCCAGGCGCGTCCGGCGAAGTCGAAGTCGCGCGACTGGCTCGGCAAGGTCTCGGGGAGATGGAGGCAGCGCTCGTCGCCGGCCAGCAGCGGACGGCGACTGCCGGCGGTGGCGTCGATCAGGCAGTAGTCGAGCCGCCCCGCGCGAGCGGGCAGCGCGTCGTGCAGCAGCGCCTCGGGACGCAGCGTCGCGAAGGCCACGCCGGTCGGCCGGCGGGCGCGGCCGGCGGCGTCGCGCGGATCGGTGGAGCCGCCTTCATAGAGCGCGCGGTAGACGACCACGCCCATCAGCGTCACGCCCGCGTCCTGGGAGAGCGGGAAGCTCTCGCTCGCCGACGGTTCGCCGGTCGCCATCGCGCGTTCCTGCGCGGCGCGCGCCTGCGGGATGTTGCGGACGTTGGCGCCCATCGCCGGCCGGTTGCGCGCGAACGGCGCGATCAGCCGGATCGGCACCCGGTCCTCGGCGGGGTCCGGGGTCAGGTCACCCGGCCGGCGTCGTTCATACACGCGATAACCGACGTAGCCGTCCGCCTGCGCCGCCTTCTCGAAGGCGGGCAGGTCCTGCGGACGCACCAGCGGCGCCCAGCCGACCGCGTACACGGCGCCGCCGGCGCGGGCCCGCTCGGCATGAGCGCGTTCGAAGTCGACGCGGCTGATGTCCGGCGCGACCAGCAGCAGGCTGTGATTGGCCTCGAGCGCGGTCAGCGGCATCGACAGCGTGTCGGACAAGGTGTTCAGCGCATTGACGGCTTCCAGGTCGAAGGCGTGACGCCTGCGGCCCTCCTCGTTCCGGGCGACATGCAGCGTGGCGCCGAACAGCAGCGCACAGGCGATCAGCATGGGCAGCGCCACGCTCAGCCGCCGCGGCGCCCAGTGCCTGCGCGGCAGGCCGAACAGCGCCAGCGATACGGGCGCGCCGATCAGCACGCCGATCGCGTCCCCGACCCACCAGGCGAACCAATGTCCGGCGACCTGCGAGGGTCCGATCGCTCCCGCGAGCCACAGCGCCGCGACGCCGAAGCTCGGCCCGACGAGGCACGCGACGCCGGCGGTCGCGGCGAGGAAACGCAGGAGTTCGGCGGGCTCGCAGAGCGGCGGGTGTTCGCCGGTCCACCGTCTCGCGAGCCACGCACCCAGCCACGCCTGCAAGGCGCCGCCCAGGCCGATCAGCAGATGCTGCAGCGGCTGGATGTGCGAGCGCTCGATGCCGAGCGTGAGGCTGACCGCCGCCCCGCCGATCGCGATGCCCGGCAGCACGCCGGGGCCCCAGCGCAACGCGGCGGCGACGGCAAGCCCGGCGGCGGGATAGATCGGGGAGACGAAGTCGGGCGGCAGGATCAGCTTCAGCGCCAGCACCCCGAGCGCGGCGTAGGCCAGCGCGATGGCGAGGTTGAGGAGCACCAGCCGGATGGCACCGGCCGACCCGCCCGAACCGCCCGGTGGTCGTCCCTCGCCGGTCTCGTCGAGCGCCAGCGCGATGGAGGCGGACGTGGCGGGGGCGGACGCGTCGGTCATGAGCGCCAGCCTACCCTCGCCGCGACGCGCCCGGTACGTCGGTTTGCCCCCGGATCAGGCGCTTGTCCTGCGAAACCAACGACGGTGCGAAACCGGCAATGGCGTCAGGCCGGCAGATCCCAGCCGAGCCCGAGGCTCTTCTGCAGCGCGACGAAGTCCTTCAGCAGCGCGGACTCGCCGTCCAGCGCCTTCAACCGTGCATCGGTGTCGCGGCGCTGCGCGTCGAGCAGGTCGATCTGGCTCGCGGCGCCGGCCTGACGGCGTTGCCGCGTCAGGTCCAGCGTCCGCGCCGTGGAGCCTTGCTGCGCCAGCAGATGCTGGACCGATTGCCGTTGACGGCCGAAGCGCGCCAGCGAGGTGTTGGCGTCCTGCAGCGCGCCGAGCACCGCGGCCTTGTAATTGGCGACGGCCTCGTCGCGGCCCGCTTCGGCCTCGCGCACGGCGGCCGCGGTCCGGCCGAAGTCGAGGAAGTTCCAGCTCAGGTAGGGCACGGCGGCAAGCGCGAGGTTGTCGGTGCGCAGCAGCTTGCCGGGGTCGGTGCCGGCGACGCCGATGTTGCCCAGCAGGCTGAGCTTGGGGAAGTACTTCGCCTTCTCCTGGCCGATCTGCGCGTTGCGGCCGGCGAGGCGGCGCTCGGCCGCGCGGATGTCCGGACGACGCTGCAGCAGCGAGGCGGGATCGCCGATGGCGACGCTGTCCGGCGCGTGGGGCAGCGCGAGCGGCTCCGCCTGCGAGGTGCCGAGCTGTTCATCGAGCGCGCCGGGGGCCTGTCCCGTCAGCAAGGCGAGCCGGTCGAGCGAGGCGGCGATGTCCGCCGCCACGTCGGCCAGCGAGGCCTGCGTCGCTTCGCCTTGCTGGGCGCGTTGCTCGACGTCGTCGGCGCTCGCGACGCCCTGGTCGCGCCGCTGACGCACCAGCGTCAACGCCTGCGCGTCGAAGGCCGCGGTGTCGCGCAACAGCGCCTGCCGGCGTTGCTGGGCGCGCAGGCCGACGTAGGTCGAGGCGACCTCCGCCGTCAACGAGACCTGCGCATCGGCGAGGTCCGCCTGCACGGCTTGCGCCTGCGCCGAGGCGGACTCGACCGCGCGCCTTGTGCCGCCGAAGAGGTCGACCTCCCAGGTCGCATCGAAGCCGACGCTGTAGAGATGGAGCGAGCTCTCGTGGTCGGTGCCCGGGCCTTGCCAGACACCGGCGCCGAGCGCCGACGCCGAGCCCTTCGGACGGCCGTTGGCTTCCTGTTCGTTGAAAGCGGCGCGCGCGGAACGCAGGCGCGCTTCGGCGGCTTGCAGCGTCGGGCTCTGGTTCAGCGCCTGTTCGACGAGTCCGTCGAGCGTGGCATCGCCGAGCGCGCGCCACCACTGCGCCGCGACCGGCGCGGGTGCGTCGGCTGAGGTCTGAGTCGTTGCGCCGGTCGGCGCGTCGTCGCGCTTGAAACGCGACTGCTGGAGCACATCGGCCGCGACGGCCGGCGCGCCTTGGTAGTCGGGACCGACCGTGGTGCATCCCGCGAGCAGCAGCATGGCGGCCGCAGCCGCCACGGCCGACAAGGTCGTGAGCGTGGTGAGCCTGAGCGGCCCCGAGAGCCGGAAGCGGGAGAGCGGAACGGAGGGGTGGGGAAAGTGGAGCATGGGACTCTCAATGCGCGTCGTTGGACACCGGCGCCTTGCCGGGCTGCTGCGGTGTCTTGAGCGTGAGCGCGAGCGGGACGCAGAGCAGCAGCGCGGCCGCGAGCACGTAGAAGGTTTCGGAGAAGGTCATGACGCTGGCCTGCTGATGGATGGTCAGCACGATCTCCTTCATCGCCTGCAGCTGCGCATACGCGAAGTCGCCCACCTGCGCGAAGTGGCTGGCGGTGCTGCCGGCCAGGCGTTCCTGGACCAGCGTGGAGTTCGCGTTGAGCGTCTCGCCGAGCCGGTCGATGTGCAGGCTGTTGCGCCGGTCGATGAAGGTGCCGATGACGGCCAGCCCGACCGAGCCGCCGAGGTTGCGCGCCATGTTGTAGATGCCGGCGGCGTCGCCCGATTCCTCGCGCGTGACGGTGGCCATCGAGGCCTGGTTGAGCGGCATCATGCAGAGCATCTGCCCGACGCCGCGCAGCAGTTGTGAGCCGATGAAGTCGTGACCGACGCTCTGCGCGGTGAGGCTGATGTCGAGCAGGCAACTGGCGGCGAACGCGGCCAGGCCGAGGATCACCATCACGCGCAGGTCCACGCGCGAGATCAGCCGCGGCAGGATGGGCATCATCAGGAAGGCGGGCACGCCGGCCAGCAGCATGATCGCGCCGGACTGCTGCGCGTTGTAGCCGGCGATCAGCGCGAGGAACTGCGGCACCAGGTAGGAGATGCAGTACAGCCCGGCGCCGACGGTGAACACGATGACGATGACGCTGGCGTAGTGCCAGTTGCGCATCAGGCGCAGCCGCAGGATGGGCTTGGCGGCGTAGCGCTGCGAGAGCGCGATCATCGCCATGCCGATCGCCGAGACCAGGCTCAGCGTGACGATCAGCGAGGACTCGAACCAGCGCTCGCGCTGGCCTTCCTCGAGCACGACGGTGAGCGTCGACAAGCCGACCGCGAGGCCGACGATGCCGAGCCAGTCGGCGCGGATGAACTCCTCCAGATGCATGCGCTGCGCGGGCAGCCCGAGCAGCAGCAGCGCGAGCAGCGCGGCGCAGACCGGCACGTTGATGAAGAAGCACCAGTGCCAGCTGGCGTTCTCGGTCAGCCAGCCGCCGAGCACCGGGCCCAGCAGCGGGCCGAGCAGCACGATGAGCCCGAACAGCGTCATGCCGACGGGGAGCTGATGACGCGGCAGGCGTGTGCGGATGATGGTCTGCGCGGTGGGGATCATCGCGCCGCCGGTGAAGCCCTGCCCGATGCGGGCGAGGATCAGCATCGGCAGGCTGCCCGAGAGGCCGCACAGCACCGAGAAGAAGGTGAACAGCGCCGCGTTGCCGACCAGGAAGTTGCGCAACCCGAAGACGCGGGTGAGCCACGCGGCCAGCGGGATCATGACGATCTCCGACATCAGGTAGCCGGTGGAGATCCAGGTGCCTTCGGTGCCGGTCGCGCCGATGGCGCCCTGGATCTGCGGCAGCGCCGAGTTGGTGATGGAGATGTCCAGCGTCGCCATCAGCGCGCCGAGCGCGCCGGCCGCCACGGCGATCCAGTCGGCCGTGCTGGCATTGGGCTCCGCGTGCGGGGCGGCAGTGGGAACGCTCGAGGCGCTCGATGCATTCGGCGCACCGGGCGCGGCCGACGAGGCGGCCTCAGCCATGGCGGGCTCCGCGGGTGTCGACGTCGGTGGTCACGGACAGGCCGGGCAGCAGGCGGTCGCGCAGCGCCGGATCCGCCTGCGGATCGAGTTGCACGCGGATGCGCACCGGCACGCGCTGGACGATCTTCGTGAAGTTGCCGGTGGCGTTCTCCGACGGCAGCAGCGCGAACTGCGCGCCGGTGCCGGGGGAGAAGCTCTCGACGGTGCCGTGCAGGTCGAGGTCGGGCAGGGCGTCGACGTGCAAGGTCACCGGCTGGCCGGCGCACATGCGGCCGATCTGCGTTTCCTTGAAGTTGGCGACGAGGTACACGTCCTGCGTCGGCACGACGGTCATCATCCGCGTCCCCGGCTGCACGAACTGGCCGACGCGCACGGTGGTGTCGCCGATGCGGCCGTCGATGGCGGCGCGCACGACGGTGTCGTCGACGTCGAGGTGGTTCTGGCGCAGCGCGGCCTCGGCGGCCTCGACCTGCGCCTTCGACTGCGCGACCTGCGCCTCGCTCGACTTCAGCCGGCCGTCGGCGGCCTTCACCGCGGCCTCGGCGGCGGCGAGGCTGGCGACGGCCTGGTCGCGGTTGTTGCGCAGTTCAGCCAGGCGTTCCGCGGTCGTCGCGCCGGTGGCGGCCAGCGGCGTGTGGCGCGTGACCTCGTCCTGTGCGTGCGCCAACGCCAGGCGCGAGGCTTCGGCCTGGGCGCGCGTCTGCGCGAGCTGGCCCTGCTGCTGGAGGATGTCCGCCTCGAAGCGGCGGATGTCGGCCTTGCGGCCGTCGATGGTGGCCTGCGACTGGTCGGCGGCGGCCTGGTACTGGCGCGCATCCAGCTTCACGAGCGGATCGCCGCGCTTCACGGCCTGGTTGGCGACCACGTAGACCTGCGTCACGTAGCCGCCGACCTTGGGCGCCGCGGTGACGCTGTCGGCCTTCAGGTAGGCGTCGTCGGTGGTCTCGATGAAGCGGCCGGTGGTCCACCAGTGGACGCCGTACGCGCCGGCGGCGACCAGCGCCGCTGCGGCGATCACCAGCAGCAGGGGCTTGCGATTCGAGGCCGGCTTGGAGGGTAAAGACGAGGGCGGCACCGGGGCCGATGCGGGGGAGGACGCCGGGGCGTCGGGCCCGTTCGGGCCGGCGGAGGTCTGCGAAGACATGGGACGTGGCCGGGCGCGCCGGCTCGAAGAATTATTCCGGTCGCTATCTTTTTCCAGTTGGAAGATTTCTGTCAACTGGTATATTTTTGACTTCAGCCAGCTTTACACATGACCGAACGCCCTGTCCGAGCCCCCCGACACCGTGCCGACGCCGCCTATGCGCGCGGCGAGGAGACGCGCCGCCGCATCATTGACGTGGCGCTGCGGCTGTTCAGCGAGCGTGGTTTCGAAGGCGCCTCGACGCGCGAGATCGCGAAGGCGGCCGGCGTCAACGCGCCGGCGCTGCAGTACTACTTCGACAACAAGGAAGGCGTGTACCGGGCCTGCGCGCAGTACATCGCGGACAGCCTGACGGCGCATTTCGATCCGGTGGTGGCGCGGACGCAGGCGGTGCTCGACGATGCCGCTGCCACGCCGGACCAGCTCTTCGAGGCTTTCGGGGACATGCTGGATGCGCTGACCGACTTCCAGCTGTTGCCGGACGACGCCGAGCACCGCCGGCTGTTCATCGCGCACGAGCAGATCGGGCACGCGCCGGGCGTGCTGTTCGAGCTGTTCGACCAGGGGCACCGTCCGAAGATGGGCGAGATGTCGGCGAGGGTCGTCGCGCGCTACTGCGGCATGACGGAGAAGGACCCGCTGCTGGCGATGCGCGTGATGATGCTGTGCGGGCAGGTGATGGTGTTCTCGCTGGGGCGGCGGACCATGCTGACCAAGCTCGGCTGGGAGCGCTTCGGGCCGGAGGAGGTCGCGACGATCAAGCGGTCGTCGCGCGAGCACAGCCGGGCGCTGATGGACAGCTGGCGCCGGGAATCGATCGCGTCGTAACGAGTCGTTGACGCATGCCCCTGCCGGGTGACGAAGGTCAGTACGGCGGCGGGGACCGGATCCCTAGACTCCGCCGCTGTCGTCATCTCCAGGACTCCCATGACCGCAGCCGCCATTGCCACCCGCAGCTACTTCGAACACTTCGGTGTCGTCCCCGACATCTCGCGCCATGTCGGCCAGCCGCCGGTGCTGCGCGCCGACGGTGCCATCCAGTGCGCGGAGCTCGTGAAGTCGCTGGCCGGCGCCCCGCGCACGCAGCCGGACAACTGGAAGAAGGGCACGGCGCTGACGCCGGCCTTCGTGGGCTCGCTGCAACTGGGCACGCCGATCGCGAGCGGCTGGAACGCGGGCGGCTACTACCCGAACGGCTCCACGGGCCAGCACTCGGGCTTCTTCTCCGGCGTGGTGAAGGACAAGAGCGGCGTGGTGATCGGCTTCAAGATCGTCGAACAGTACCGCGGCGTGGACGCGATCAAGGAACGTGAAGTCTACTTCGACCCCGTGGCCCACAAGAAGGCCAACACCTACTTCTATCGCGGTCTCGACTACGCAACGATCCAATGGTGACCACACTTCTGCGGGCCGCGCTGCCCGCCTCGATGATCCTGGCCTGCGCGACGGCGTTCGCCGCGCCGGAGCCGTTCTCCTGCCCCACGGAACTCGGCGCGACCGAGCAACGTGCCGCGAGCGCGCCGGCAGGCTGGGAAGCAGCCGTGGAAGGCGCCGGCCCGACGCGACATGCGCTGACGGGGTTCCAGATCAACCTGGGCCCGGTGAGCAAGTCCGACGGCGCGATCTACGACGATCTGAAGGAGAAGAAGGATCCGAAGGGCGGCGTCACCGAGACGGCGACCTGGAAGGTCGGCGCGCTGGAAGACGCGTATGCGGTGTGCACGTATCACCGCACGGCGGTCGTGCTGGTCCGTCCGTTGAAGGGCTACGCCGAATGCCGGCTGGTGAACCAGCGCACCAAGGACACTGCGTTCCGGATGAAGGAAGCAGGCTGCCGCTGAGCGTGGCGCCTTGCCCATGAGAAACGCCCGCGCAAGCGGGCGTTTTGCGTTTCAGGGCCCCTGCGCGCTTGATCGCGGCACGTCCGCGAAAGCAATTTTTTGAGCGCGAGTCCGAATTGATCAACTTCGACGTCGAGCGTCGCGGCATGAGCGCAACAAACCCCAGACCCCCCGAAATGCGAGGCTTTGGAATCGCCCTGTAATGGCCATCTCGTCTTGAAGTCGAAGGTGGAATGACATGGTGGAAGGCAAGGAATTCGGGAGCGTTTCGGATGCGGGCAACGCGAGCATCAAGCGCTTGATTGAAGAGATCGGGGTCTGGACACCTCTGCTCGGCCTGGTGATTGAGGGGATCGGATCAAGCGCGTCGCAGATCGTGCAAGCGCCGCCGTACGAGGTCGTCTCAAGGAAGCTCGAAGTCGATGGCTACGTCTTCGACATCCAGGTGATCCATTGGGAATGCAACGCGCCAGGACTCACGTCCAACCTCTACTTGAGGAATGGACGAGGGCATCTCGTCCACAAGGCGCCGAGTCCGCTGCGGGACCGGCCGCACTTTCTGACGAGCGTTTGCGCATCGTCCTCCTGGGCCGATCGATTCACTCCGGAGACCGATCCCATGCACCCCGAGGCGCCGTCGCCGGAAACGCAGACGTGGGCGAAGCTGCTGGTCCAGCTGGACGAACTCGGGGAGGAGATCTACGCGGCGTTCATTCCCAAGAAGGCCGAACAGGAGGTGCAGGGCTTTGAGGCGAAGGGATTCTTCCCGACGTATGAAGGACTCGATGACGACGAGCAAGCCTGGCGCCGCGGGCATGCGCGCGAGATGGTTCGTCAGATCTACATCGCCGAGCCCCGGTTGTTCATTGGCGGCAACCACCAGCAAACCAAGGTCCTCATCCGGTTGCTTGATCGTCTGGCGGTGTCGAGCGACAACGATGCGTTGATGGAAGTGCTGAATGGAGCGCTGGATCTGGACTCTGAATCCCTGGCCCGACTTGCTGGTCATCTTCGCCGCTCGTCGATGGAGAACGTCGTGGCCACGATTGAAGTGTTGCAACGGCGGGCTCTAGCGGTGCAGCAGTTGCGGCACCTGATGAACGAGCATCATCGCGAATTGCTCGAGACGCCAGACCTGCAACGCATCATCGAAAACAACACTTGGCTCTTTGGGCCCCGATACGAAACGATCGGCGCCGAGGACGACAGCTTCACGAAAGTCGCTGAGTCGCTGCGTGAGAGCGTGTTTGGAAATCTGGATGTGAATGAAGACGACGTCGACAGGTTGGAGCACCTCCCGGCGGCGAGGCGGCAGACGGATCTCTTCCTGGCCCGGAAGTTCCCAACGCTGGATTCAGCCGGGCAGCGCATCTACAAGTGCATCGTCATCGAGATCAAGAGGCCGTCGATTTCGCTCAACAGGAAGCACTTGCGCCAATTGGAGGACTACTCCGACATCATCAAACGACTGCCGGAGTTCAGTTCCGAGAAGGTGCATTTCGAGCTGATCTTGATCGGTCGCAAACTCTCTTCGCGAGAAGGCCTGCTCACGGACCGTTTGTTCGACCTCTCGGGGCGCGGGGAGCAGGGACTTGTCGAAAGCCGTCCACGCATGAAGCTCTACGTGATGAACTGGTACTCGCTCCTGGACAGCTTCGAACTGACCAACAGCTTCATGCTGGAAAGGCTGAAGCTGAAGCGGGCGGAGCTTGAAGGGAAGACGAAGACCGAGTTGGTCACCGAGCTCCAGGAAGCCCATTGAGCGGAACCGGCCGGATGCGCGGGGCGCATCCGGTCAGCTCAGCTTGATCCTCGCCGCCTCGAAGTTCTTGGGCGCCGTGGCGAGCACGGTCAGCGCCTGGATGAGGCGCTCGATGTCGAGCAGCTTGTCGTAGAAGCCGTCGATGCCGGCCTCCACGCATTGCGGGCCGTACTCGCTCTCGTCCGCGGTCGTCAGCAGATAGGACGTGCCGTTGAAGCCGCCCGCGCGCAGTCGCTGCAGCGCGGTGAAGCCGGAACCCGATCGCAGTTCCACGTCCGCCAGCACCACGTCCGGCGCGCAGAGGGATGCGGTGACCATGGCCTGCTCTTCGCTGCCGGCCTGACCCACCACCATCGCGCCGGGCACGACGCGCAGGCGTTCGGACAGGTACTTGCGGAAGGTGTCGGAGGCGTCGACGAGGAGGATCTTCATGATGGTGCTCAGCCGGGAAGTGGCGTGAACCATTCTGAGGCTCGCGCCAGTCACCGGCGAGCAGGGAAGCGCGCGACTTCTTGTCGGGAATTGCCTGACACGGTACGTCAAGCGGGAAGTCCGCACGCCCGGGCGCGTCTGCTTTAATCGACGCTCAACTGCGCTCCTGCCATGACCTACGTTGCCTCGCTCCTGACCCTGGCGGCCGTCTACCTGGCCGTCCTGGCCAGCCCCGGACCGAACTTCTTCATCCTCAGCCAACTGGCTCTGGAGGGGCGGGCGCGGGAAGCGCGATGGACGGTCCTGGGGCTGACCACCGGCTCGATCGTCTGGGTCGTGCTGTCGCTCGCCGGCCTGTCCGCGGTCTTCGGCAGCCATCCGATGCTGGCCGCGGCGGTCCGGGTCGTCGGGGCGATCTACCTCATCTGGTACGGCGTCGGGCTGCTGAAGGCAGCGCTGAAGCCGCGCGCGGCGCCATCTGCATCGACGGGCGTCCTTCCGGTCGCGGCCGCGCCGTCGGCCGCCTACCGGACGGGCCTGATGACTGGTCTGACCAACCCGAAGGGCGCAGCCTTCTGGACCAGCGCGTTCGCTGCCATGCTGCCCGTCAATGCGCCGGGATGGTTCCTGGCGGCCACCGTGTCGATGGTGGCGTTGCTGTCGCTGGGATGGCACCTGGGCATCACGGCGGTCTTCGGCTTGCCCAGGCTTCGCAGCCGCTATCTGCGATTCGAGCGCGCCATCAATGGCGTGGCCGGGGGCGCGCTGGTGCTGCTCGGCGTGCAGCGCGCCGTCAGCCGCTGAAGGATCGAGAGCTTCCGCGCTGGTTGCGCCTCAGCGCGATCAGTTCCATCAACAGCGCCACGGCTCCGACGAGCATCAAGGCGCCGTTGAAAGGATGCAGGCTCTGCCAGAGCGGAGAAGCCCCCTGCTTGCCGGCGATGACCAGGCCGACCTGCACCACGTAGGCCCCCAGCAACGCCGACGCGTAACGCGTGACGATCCGCATGCGGGCCTTCAGGGCGACCACCAGCGCCGCGCCGATGGGCACGACGAGGAGGAAGCCCGCGATCACGTGGCAGGCCCACAGCCCGCCGTCCTTGAACAGCGCGAGGCCTGCCATCAGGAACTGCAACAGCATCAGCACCACCGTGGCACCGACGCAGGCGAACACATAACGCGAGGCGGAACGCGCCGGCGATGGGAAAAGGGCAGACATGACAGGCTCCTCGAATCACGGTTGAACACCGGCAGCGATCTGCTGCGGTTTCACACCATGTTCGTCCTGCGTTATTAGTTTCTTTTTAAGGCCGGGAACGAGAGACGTACGCGCAGTCCCGCGTTGCCCAGCCCGGTGCCCGTCTCGATCCGGGCGTGATGCAGACGCGCAATGCGGGCCACCAGGGACAGCCCGATGCCGCTGCCGCGCACCGGGTTGCCGGTCACGCGATGAAAGCGCTCGAAGATCGCATCGCGCTCGTCCTGCGGAACGCCGGGGCCGTCGTCGACGACTTCCAGAAAGACCTCCGCCGCCTCCGGACCCGTGGGGCCGCAGCGCACCACCACCTGTCCTCCGGGCGAGGTGTAGCGCACCGCGTTGTCCACCAGATTCCTCAACAGGATGCCCAGCTCGTCCACGTCGCAGAGGAGGCCACAGGGCTCGGCGTCGACGCTGATCCGGCGCTGGCTACGCCCGGCGAGCATCTCGAATTCGTCGACGACATGGCGGACGATGTCGTTGAGGTCATGGACGGCGCGCACCGGCACCTGCTCGCCGGCATCCAGACGCGCGAGATCGAGCAGCTGTTCCGCCAGCCGGCTGCTTCTCTGCGTCGCGGCCAGCAGCTTCACGAGCGCGGCATCCTTGTCTTCGAGGGTCGTCGCGCGCAGCGCCACCTCGGCCTGCGCCTTCACCACGGTCATCGGCGTCCTCAACTCATGCGCCGCATCGCCGATGAAGCGACGCTCCGCCTGGACGGTGGCGTCCAGCTTCGCGAGCAGATGATTGAACCCGTGCACCAGCGGCACCAGTTCCGCCGGCAGCGCGGACACCGCCAAAGGCGTCATGTCCAGCGACGCTCGCGCCCTGACGGTCGCCTCGATCTGTCGCAACGGCCGCAGGGCGCGTCGCACGGCCCACCCCATCGCCAGGCCGAGCAGCGACAGCAACGCCGTCGCGATGCCCAGCGCCGTCAACGCATTGCGCTGGAACGGCGCATTGATCAGGCGACGCGGACTGCCCACCTGGACCTGCACCGTGCCCGTCCGGTCGGATGCGGAATACACCCGCCACGACTCGCCGCCGATCTCCACATTCGAGAACCCGTCCGTGAACGCAGGATTCATCGGCGTCGAGGGAGATCCCAGGGTGCTCGAGAGGAGGGTGCGCCGCTCGCTCCAGATCTGGAAGCTCAGCCTGGCGTTCTCGGCGACGAGATCCGGCCGGGGTTCCAGCCGGGGCCCGGCGGCGCCGAGGCCGGCGCCGGGAACCATCGCCACCATCTTGACGCCGATCGACTGCAGCTTGTCGTCCCAGATGCTGATGCTGCTGTGGGTGCTGAAGACGAAGATGGCGACGAGCGCGCCGCACCAGGCCACCGCGATGGACAGTCCGAGCGCCCACCGCATGCGCGCGCGCAGCGAGCGCGCCGTGGACGCGGTGGACGTTGTCGACGCCGTCATGACCGGGGCCGACCGACGCTGTAGCCGAGCCCATGGACGGTCACGATGAGTTCCTCGCCGAGCTTCTTCCGGAGCTGGTGGATGAACACCGCGATCGTGTTGCTCTCGACCGCGTCGTCGTCGCCGTAGACCATCCGTTGCAGGTGGTCGCGCGTGACCACGCGGCCCGCACGCTCCATCAAGGCCACCAGCGTCTTGTATTCGTTGGCGCTCAGGACCACGTTGACCCCGGATCGCGTGACGATCTTCCGGTCGATGTCGACCGCCACGTCGCCGCACACCAGTGTCGGGACGACGCGTCCCTGGCTTCGGCGGGTGAGGGCCCGCACGCGGGCCAGCAGTTCGTCGAGCTGGAACGGCTTGATCAGGTAGTCGTCGGCGCCGGCGTCTAGCCCCTGGATGCGTTCACTCAGCTGCGCTCGCGCTGTGAGGATCAGCACCGGTGTCGAGTCGTAGCGTTCCCGCATCCATCGGAGCACCGACAGGCCGGAGTCGCCCGGCAGGCCGATGTCGAGCAGGACCGCCGCGAAGGTGTGGTCCAGCAGGGCCATCCGGGCGCCGGAGGCGTCCGAGGCATGGGCGATCGACCAGCCGCATCCGGCCATGCCGTCGCGGATGGCCTCGGCCAACATCCCGTCGTCCTCAACCAGCAGCAGGTTCACCGGGCGCCTTCCCGCGTTCCCTCCCGGCACGCCGCCCGCTCATGTCGATGGGCGGGTGCGCGCGGGTGGAGGTCGACAGGGTCTCAGACGTTGAACAGGAAGTTCAGCACGTCGCCGTCCTTGACGACGTAGTCCTTGCCTTCCGCGCGCATCTTGCCGGCGTCCTTCGCGGCCTGCTCGCCCTTGAACTGGATGAAGTCGTCGAAGGCGATCGTCTGCGCGCGGATGAAGCCGCGTTCGAAGTCGGTGTGGATCACGCCCGCCGCCTGCGGCGCCGTGTCGCCGACGTGGATGGTCCACGCGCGCACTTCCTTCACGCCCGCGGTGAAGTAGGTCTGCAGACCCAGCAGCTTGAAGCCGGCGCGGATCAGGCGGTTCAGACCCGGCTCGTCCTGGCCCATCTCGGCCAGGAACATCGCGCGGTCCTCGTCTTCCATCTCCGACAGCTCGGCCTCGGTCTTGGCGCAGATCGCCACCACCGGCGCGTTCTGGCCCACCGCGTATTCCTTCAGGCGGTCCAGGAACGGGTTGTTCTCGAAGCCGTCTTCCGCCACGTTGCCCACGAACATCGCCGGCTTGGCCGTGATCAGGCACAGCGGCTTCAGGATGACCAGCTCTTCCTTGCTGAAGTCGATCGAGCGCACCGGCTTGGCCTGGTCCAGCGCGACCTGGCACTTCTCCAGCACCTTCACCAGCGCCGCCGCGTCCTTGTCGCCCGCGCGCGCCACCTTGTTGTAGCGGTGCAGGCTCTTTTCCACCGTCCCCAGGTCGGCCAGGCACAGCTCGGTCTGGATCACCTCGATGTCGGAGATCGGATCCACCTTGCCGTTCACGTGGATGACGTTCGGATCCTCAAAGCAGCGCACCACGTTCACGATCGCGTCGGTCTCGCGGATGTGCGACAGGAACTGGTTGCCCAGGCCTTCGCCCTTGGACGCCCCCGCCACCAGGCCCGCGATGTCCACGAACTCGACGATCGCCGGCACGATGCGCTCGGGCTTGACGATCTCCGCCAGCTTCCCCAGTCGCGGATCCGGCAGCTCGACGATGCCCACGTTCGGCTCGATTGTGCAGAAGGGATAGTTCTCGGCGGCGATGCCGGCCTTCGTCAGCGCGTTGAAGAGGGTGGACTTGCCGACATTGGGCAGGCCCACGATGCCGCATTTGAGGCTCATGGTTGGCTTTCGGGGGAAATGCTGGGGTGCTGTTCGGGCCTGCGGCACGCGCGGGCGAAACCGGCATTTTAGTCAGGCGGCGCTCCCGCCACCTTCCCACCACCTTCCCGCTGTCTTTCCCACCGGCTTTCCCACCGGCTATCCCACCGGCTATCCCACCGGCTATCCCGCCTTGGATCACCGCCTGGAAGTCCGCCCGGGACGCCCGCATCGCCCCTGCCTACAATCGCCGTCCATGGAAAAGTTCGACGTCCTGGTGCGCGGCAACGGCTGCGTCGGTCGCAGCCTGGCGCTGGCGCTCGGCGCCCGCGGCCTGCGCGTGGCCCTGCTCGCCCGGCCGACCGCCCCCTCCGGCTCATCCTCGTCCGCCGACGTGCGTGCCTACGCGCTCAATGCCGCCTCCGTCGCGCTGCTCACCCGGCTGCGCGTGTGGGAAGGCCTCGCCGAGGACGCCCGCACCCCCGTGCACGACATGCGCATCCACGGCGACCGCGCCGGCGCGGAACTGCACTTCAGCGCCTGGCAGCAGGGCGCCGGCGAGCTCGCCCACATCGTCGACGCGGCCGCGCTGGAGGACCAGCTCGACGCCGCCCTGCGATTCGCGCCGCACGTGCAGCGCGTGACCGAGCCGGTCCCCGCCACGCTGCAGGCCCTGTGCGAAGGCCGCGACACCGGCGCAGCACAGGAATTCGGCGTCCAGTACGAGCGCCACGACTATGGCCACATGGGCGTCGCCACGCGGCTGATCGCCAGCAAGCCGCACCAGGGCCAGGCCTGGCAATGGTTCCGTTCGCCGGACGTGCTGGCGCTGCTGCCCTTCGACCGTCCCGAACCCGGCCACAGCTACGGTCTGGTCTGGTCGCTGCCCAAGGACGAGGCCCGCCGCCTGATGGCCGCCGGCCCCGCCGAATTCGAATCCGCGCTGCTCGAAGCCACCGGCGGTGCCGCCGGCACGCTCAAGCTGGCCGGCGAGCGCCAGTCCTGGCCGCTGCAGCTGTGCCGCGCCGACACGCTCTGCGGCCCCGGCTGGGTGCTGCTCGGCGACGCCGCGCACCTCGTGCATCCGCTGGCGGGGCAGGGCCTGAACCTCGGCCTGGCCGACGTGGAAGCGCTGGTGGACGTGATCGTCCGTCGCGAATCCTGGCGCAGCCTCGGCGACGAGAAGCTGCTGCGCCGCTACGCCCGCGCCCGCATCGCCCCGACCTGGGCGATGGGCGAGCTGACCGACGGCCTGCTGCGCGGCTTCGCCAGCCAGGCGCCGGTGCTGGCCCGGCTCCGCAATGAAGGCCTGCGCCTGGTCGACCGCGCGGGCCCGCTCAAGAAATGGCTCACGGCGCGCGCGCTCGGCCACTGAACGGCCTCGTCCGTTCATCCTGAAGTCCCTCGAAAGATCCCATGACCGCCCTGCAGTCCAAGTCCTTCTTCCGTCTGTCCCGCGCTTCCCGCAAGACCGTGGCCCTGGCCGCCTCGCTGGCCGCGCTCGGCCTGTACGGCTGCACCGCCCAGGCCAACGAGGACACCATCCGCAAGAACCTCGCGACGGTGATGCCCAAGGAGATCAAGATCGACGAGATCCGCCCCAGCCCCATCGCCGGGCTGTGGGAGGTCCGCATCGGCAGCGAGATCCGCTACACCGACGCCACCGGCCAGTACCTGATCGAAGGCGAGATCCTCGACCTCAAGAGCCGCAAGAACGTCACCCAGGAACGCATCGAAAAGATCACCGCGATCGACTTCGCCTCGCTGCCGCTCAAGGACGCGATCGTCTGGAAGAAGGGCGACGGCAAGCGCCGCATCGCCGTGTTCGCCGACCCGAACTGCGGCTACTGCAAGCGCTTCGAGAAGTCGCTGCAGGAGGTCGACAACATCACCGTCTACACCTTCGTGATCCCCATCCTGGGCGGCGACTCGCCGGAGAAGTCCCGCACCATGTGGTGCGCCAAGGACAACACCGTCGCCTGGCGCAACTGGATGATCGACGGCGCGATGGCGCCCCCGGCCGACGCGAAGTGCGACAGCTCCGCCATCCAGCGCAACCTGGCCCTGAGCCAGAAGATCCGCGTCAACGGCACGCCGGCCATCCTGTTCGAGAACGGCACCCGCGCCCCGGGCGCGATCAGCCCGCAGCAGCTCGAACAACGCTTCCAGGCGATCCAGGAAGCGGACAAGAACCAGAAGAAGTCCTGATCGAGCCCCTTCGATCCCGGCCTGAATCCCGATTGATCCCCGATTGATCCCAGACTGCCCCCGATGAGCGACCGCACGCCCCACCATCCCGCCCCGGTGCACGCCGCCTCGGCCTCCGTCAACCCGATCGCCGCGCGACTGGGTTATGCGGGGCTGATCCCCTTCGTGCTCGGCGCGGTGCTGGTCTGGCTGGTGCGCGAGGACGCCCATCCCTACGTCACCGACGGCCTGTCGCGTTACGCGGCCATCGTGATCACCTTCCTGGGGGCGGTCCACTGGGGCCTGGGCATGCGCCAGAGCGTCCCGTCGCCGTCGCCCTTCATCTGGGGCGTGGTGCCGGCGCTGCTGGCCTGGATCGCCTCGACGATGCCGCCCTACGCCGGCCTGGTGATCGAGGGCTTCCTGCTGATCGCCTGCTACGTCGCCGACCGCAAGCTGTACCCGTCGCTGGGTGCGTCGGCCTGGCTGACGCTGCGCTTCCGGCTGAGCGCCGTGGCGGCGCTGAGCTGCTTCATCGCCGCCCAGGGAACTTGAAGGCCCGCCCCTGAAGTCCAGAACCCGAGAACCCGCACGGGCGTCGATCCGGGCGAACCCTGGCCCGGCGCCCTGAACGGGAACCGCCCAGAAACGCGCACCCCGTGCACCACGCGCGGGCCAGCCTTGGTAGGCTGTTCCTCATGACCGCTCGCCCCACGATCCATTACCGCATCGCCGTCGCCGACCCGCACGCGCACCGCTTCGAGGTCACGCTGACCGTGCCGGCGCCAGAGGCGCGCCAGGTCCTGAGCCTGCCCGTCTGGATCCCCGGCAGCTACCTGGTGCGGGAGTTCTCCCGCCACCTGGGCGCCGTGACGGCGCGCCAGGGCCAGCGGGAGGTGCTGGTCACGCAGACGGCGAAGAACCGCTGGGAGTTCGAGTGCGCCGGCCGCGGCGCGCTGGTGATCAGCTGCCCGGTCTACGCCTTCGACACCTCCGTGCGGGCGGCCTTCCTGGACGCGCAGCGCGGCTTCTTCAACGCGACCGGCCTGTGCCTGCGCGCGCACGGCAAGGACGACCTGCCGCACCGCGTCGAGCTGACCGGCCTGCCCGAAGGCTGGGACGTCGCCACGGCGATGACGCCGGTCGAAGACGCGCCGTTGCAGTTCGAGGCTGCGGACTACGACGAGCTCGCCGACCATCCCTTCGAGCTGGGCCCGTTCTGGCGCGGCGAATTCGTGGCCGGCGGCGTGCCGCATGAGCTCGTCGTGTCGGGCGCGTTGCCGATCTTCGACGGCGAACGGCTGCTGCGCGACGCGCAGAAGATCTGCGAGACGCAGATCGCCTTCTGGCACTGCGGCAAGAGCAAGCCGCCGATGTCGCGCTATGTGTTCCTGCTGAACTGCACCGACGACGGCTACGGCGGGCTGGAGCATCGCGCCAGCACGGCGCTGATCGCGGCGCGGCGCGACCTGCCGCGCCTGGGCCAGTCCGAGACCAGCGACGGCTACGTGAAGCTGCTGGGCCTGATCAGCCACGAGTACTTCCACACCTGGAACGTGAAGCGGCTGCGGCCGGACGTGTTCGAGCGCTACGACTACGAGCAGGAGAACTACACCGAGCTGCTGTGGTTCTTCGAAGGCTTCACCTCGTACTACGACGACCTGTTCCTCGTGCGAGCCGGGCTGATCGACGAGGCCCGCTACCTGAAGCTGATCGCGACCACCTTCACGCAGGTGCTGGGCGCGCCGGGACGCAAGCACCAGAGCGTGGCGCGCTCCAGCCTGGAGGCCTGGACCAAGTACTACCGGCAGGACGAGAACACCCCCAACGCGGTCGTCAGCTACTACGCCAAGGGCTCGATGGTGGCGCTGGCGCTGGACCTGTCGCTGCGCGGCGCGGAGAAGTGCGAGAAGCCGATGTCGGTGGACGATCTGATGCGCGGCCTGTGGAAGGACACCGGCGGTGGTCCGGTGAGCGAGGCGAAGATCCTGCAGAAGCTCGTCGACATCGGCGGCGAGGCGATCGCGCAGACGCTGTCGACCTGGGTGCACGGCACCGAGGACCTGCCGCTGCCGCAGCTGCTGGAACGCGTGGGCGTGCGCTGGTGCCTGGACAAGCCGACGCTGGCGCAGCGGCTGGGGCTGCGGGTGACGGAGAGCGACGGCATCGTGACGGTCAAGAACGTGCTGCTGGACAGCGCCGCGCTGGCGTCCGGGCTGAGCGCGGGCGACGAGATCGTGGCCTGCAACGGCTGGCGCGTGCGCAAGCTGGAAGACCTGCCGCTGACGCTGAACCATGTCGATCCGCAACGGCTGGAGCTGCTGGTGACGCGTGACCAGCGGATGCTCCATCTGGCCCTGACGCTGCCGACGCAGGACAGCGCGGCGCGGCCGGTCTGCCTAGGCCTGCTCGACAAGGCGCCCGCGCGTGCGCAAAGCCTGCGGCGCGCATGGCTGGGTGGCTGAGACGTCGACTCGCCCTGGAGATCCGGCAGATTCGAGATGCCGGACGGGTCGTAGGCCGCTGGCTGTCCGCGGCGGCCACGGGTATCGCGACGGGGGGAGTACGTCTCGCCGACCCGCAGCGTTGGCGCGAAGCGGCGGGGAACATCCGACGACATCACGTCGCGCTCGCGGTGCTCACGGCGACGGTGATCGCCGCCCACCTCTGGCTGCTGAGCGAGGCCCGCGAGCTCCACGACCACTGGATGCCGAACATCCCCGAGCCGGAACGGCTGCAGGCCGCCTTCGTCCGGGAACTGGCGCCGGCACCTCCGCCGCCGCCCGCGACCGCGGCGCCGAAAGAAGGACCGCCGGGCACGCCGCAGCGTCGCATCGAGTCGATGCCGGCCTTGGGCGAAGGACCCGCCCCGCTGCCGCCGGATCCCGCCGCGAGCGAGCCGCCGCCTGAACTGCAGGCGCTGGCGATGCCGCCGGCGCTGGCGATCTCCGACGCGGTCGGCACCTGGATGCCGGGCATCGAATGGCCGCTCTCGACAGAGCTGGACTACAAGCTCACCGGCGATTTCCGTGGCCCCATCTACGGCGACGCCCGCGTGCAATGGCTGCGGGAGGGCTCGCACTACCAGGTCCACCTCGAAGCCTGGATCGGCCCGAAGTTCGCGCCGCTGATGTCGCGCCGGATGAGCAGCGACGGCGAGATCACGCCGGTGGGTCTGGTGCCGCATCGTTTCGACGAGGTCACCGGCGGACTCGCGGGCGGGAACCGGCAGTCGACGCTGCTGTTCGACGACGGCGGCGTGCGCCTGGCCGACGGTCGCCGCGTGCCGGTGGCCGACGGCACGCAGGACGCGGCCAGCCAGTTCGTGCAGTTCACCTGGCAGTTCCTCACCGGTCGTCTGGCCTCGCACGGCGGGCAGTTGATCCAGCAGCCGCTGGCGCTGCCGCGCAACGTGCACCTGTGGCGCTACCAGGTGAGGAACCTGGAGGAGGTCGCGACGCCGCTGGGGCCGATCCCGGCGTGGCACGTGGACTCGGACATGACCGACACCCGCGGCGACATGCAGGCGGAGTTCTGGCTGGCGCCGTCGCTGCAGTACCTGCCGGTGCGGGTGCGGATCTGGCAGAACCGTCAAACGGATCCGCGCACGCACATCGACCTGGTCTTGAAGGCGCCGCCGAAGCAGGCGCAGGCCACGTCGGCATCGGGCGCGGCGAGCAAGCCGACGGCCGCCACTGGCCCCTGAGGGCCTTGGCGCGCGGGCGTCGTCCCGTCGCGGGCGCCTCTATAGTTGCCGCCATTCGAGTTCAAGGAGACATCCCATGATTGCAGCCCTGACCGGCGTGACGTTCGAGAACATCCTGGTGGAGGTGGCCGGCAGCGGCGACCGCAAGACGGGGGTGATCCGGCTGAACCGGCCCAAGCAGCTGAACGCGCTGAGCGACCCGCTGATGGACGAACTGGGCCGCGCGCTGCTGGCCTTCGACGCGGACGACGGCATCGGCTGCATCGTGCTGACGGGCAGCGAGCGCGCCTTCGCGGCGGGAGCGGACATTCCGACGATGGCGCCGCACACCTTCCTGTCGGCGTTCAAGAGCGGGCTGATCTCGAAGAACTGGGAGACCATCCTGCAGGTGCGCAAGCCGGTGATCGGCGCGGTGGCAGGTTTTGCACTGGGCGGCGGTTGCGAGCTGGCGATGATGTGCGACTTCATCATCGCGGCGGACACGGCGCGCTTCGGCCAGCCGGAGATCAAGCTGGGCATCATCCCCGGCGCGGGCGGCACGCAGCGCCTGCCGCGGGCGGTCAGCAAGAGCAAGGCGATGGACATGCTGCTGACGGCGCGCATGATGGACGCGGCGGAGGCGGAACGCGCCGGGCTGGTGTCGCGCGTGGTGGCGGCGGAGCAGCTGATGGCCGAGGCGCTGACGGCGGCGGAGACGATCAACGGCTTCAGCGGCCCGTCGACGATGCTGATCAAGGAACTGGTCAACCTGGCCTACCAGGGGCCGCTGACCGACGGTGTCGCGATCGAGCGCCGCTACTTCCACGCGCTGTTCGGCTCCGACGACCAGCGCGAAGGCATGGACGCGTTCCTGGCGAAACGGGCACCGGCGTTCAAGCACAGCTGAGCCCTTCGCCGCAGGAGCACTGGGGTGGCCCCCTCTCCCGCACCGCGGGAGAGGGCGGGGGTGAGGGCCAGCGGCCTCGGCAGTCCACCCCATTCCCGGCCCCGATTGAAACAATCCTTGACCCCGATCGGTGTACGCTGAGTTACCGGTTGGGGGATTGTTGACAATCCGTGAACGGATCTTTCCAGATTGCCTAGTGTTTCCCCTAGGCGCTGGCGCCTAGAGTTCAACCCATGGACGACGCGGAGTGCGGAGTCCGGTGCAACGCACCGCTAGGAGCCCGCCATGAACACCCTGATCAAGACCACCCTGATCGCCGCCGCCTTCCTGACCGCCGGCGCCACCTTCGCCGCCGAACCGGCCCAGAAGACCCGCGCCGAAGTCGTCGCCGAACTGCAAGCCGCCCGCGATTCCGGCGAAATCGCCTCGCTGACCGCCGAACAAGCAGGCGTCGGCTCGCTGGAAAACGGCATCAACGCGCCGACCTCGGCCCAGATCGCCGCCAAGAAGGCCGCCGTGAAGACCGCCGCCAAGAAGGGCGCGACGACCGAAGGCAACTCGGCCAAGTAAGGCCAACGCTTCCCCCTCGACACTGCCGGACGCACCGGCCGGCCTGGGGGGCCAGCAAGAAAAAAGGACACCGTCAGGTGTCCTTTTTTTCGTTCAACCCTCGCGACGCAGCGCGGGGAAGAGGATCACGTCGCGGATCGAGGGGCTGTCGGTGATCAGCATCATCAGACGGTCGATGCCGATGCCGCAGCCGCCCGTCGGAGGCATGCCGTACTCCAGGGCACGGATGAAGTCGGCGTCGAAGAACATCGCCTCCTCGTCGCCCGCATCCTTGTTGGCCACCTGCGACTGGAAACGCGCCGCCTGGTCCTCAGCATCGTTCAGCTCGGAGAAGCCGTTGGCGTACTCTCGGCCAGTGATGAAGAGCTCGAAACGCTCGGTGATGGTCGGATCGGCATCCGACGCACGCGCCAGCGGCGAGACCTCGACCGGGTAGTCGACGATGAAGGTCGGCTCCCAGAGCTTCTCCTCGACCGCCGCCTCGAACAGGCCGAACTGCAGCGCCGACAGGCCCCAGTGCTTGGGCGCTTCCTCGCCCAGTTCCTTGAGCTTGGCGCGCAGCACCTCGGCGTCATCGGCCTCGGCTTCGCTGACGCCTGCGTGCACGATCAGCGACTGGCGCACCGACAGGCGCGTGAAGGGCTTCTCCAGATCCACCGGCTTGCCGGCGTAGGTGACCTGGGCGCTGCCGGTGGCGGCGCGCGCGGCGTGGCGGATCACTTCCTCGGTGAAGCTCATGACCTCCTGGTGGGTCCAGAAGGCCGCGTAGAACTCCATCATCGTGAACTCGGGGTTGTGCCTGACGCTGATCCCCTCGTTGCGGAAGTTGCGGTTGATCTCGAAGACACGCTCGAAACCGCCCACCACCAGGCGCTTCAGGTAGAGCTCCGGCGCGATGCGCAGGTACATCTCCTGGTCCAGCGCGTTGTGGTGCGTGATGAACGGCTTGGCGTTGGCGCCGCCCGGGATGGGGTGCAGCATGGGCGTCTCGACTTCCAGGAAGCCGTTCTCGACCATGTACGAGCGGATCGAGGACACGGCCTTGGAACGCGCCACGAAGCGGTCGCGCGCCTTGCCGTCGGAGATCAGGTCGGCGTAGCGCTGGCGGTACTTCTGCTCCTGGTCGGCCATGCCGTGGAACTTGTCCGGCAGCGGGCGCAGCGACTTGGTCAGCAGGCGCAGGGTCGTGACCTTGACCGACAGCTCGCCGGTGCGGGTGCGGAAGAGCGTGCCTTCGGCGCCCAGGATGTCGCCCAGGTCGAAGTGCTTGAAGTCGGCATAGACCTCTTCACCCAGCGCGTCCTTGGACAGGAAGAGCTGGATCGCGCCGGTGGCGTCCTGCAGCGTGGCGAAGCTGGCCTTGCCCATGATGCGCTTGAGCATCATGCGGCCGGCCACCGTCACCGCGACGGCCTGCGGCTCGAGCTCCTCGTTGGGGAGCTCGCCGTACTGGGCCTGCAGCGGCTGCGCGCGGTGCTGCGGTTTGAAGTCGTTGGGGAAGGCCGCGACCCCCTTGGCCTTGGCTTTTTCGCGGACGGCGGCGAGTTTCTCGCGGCGTTCGGCGATCAGCTTGTTCTCGTCTTGGGCGGGCGCCGGCGTGTCGTTGCCGGTCTGGGGGTCTTGGGGCTGGCTCATCGTGGGCTGCAAAAAGGGCAGGGCGCGATTTTAGGCTCTTAAAATCGCGCCCCATGTCTCAGCTCCCCATCCTGGACCGCCCGGTCCGCGTCGCCCTGGTCGGTTGCGGCCGAATTTCGAAGAACCACGTCGACGCGCTGACCCGGCATCACGGTCGCGCGGAGCTGGTCGCCGTCTGCGATACGCGGCCCGAAGCCGTGCAGGCTGCGCTGGCCCAGACCGGCCTGCCCGCGGACCGCGGCTTCGCCTCGCTGGACGCGCTGCTGGCGGGCTCGGACGCCGACCTGATCGTGCTGTCCACGCCCAGCGGCCTGCATGCGCAGCAGGCCATCGCCTGCGCGCAGGCCGGCCGCCACGTGCTCAGCGAGAAGCCGATGGCGACGAAGTTCGAGGAAGGCCAGGCCATGGTCCGCGCCTGCCGCGACGCGGGCGTGAAGCTCTTCGTCGTGAAGCAGAATCGCCTCAACGCGACCGTGCAGCTGGTCAAGAAGGCGCTGGACGAAGGCCGCTTCGGCCGCATCTTCATGAGCACGGTCAACGTGTTCTGGACCCGCCCGCAGAGCTATTACGACGCCGCCCGCTGGCGCGGCCGCTGGGACATGGACGGCGGCGCCTTCATGAACCAGGCCAGCCACTACGTCGACCTGCTGGACTGGCTGGTGGGCCCGGTGGACAACGTCCACGCCTACACCGCCACGCTGGACCGCGACATCGAGGCCGAGGACACCGGCGTGCTGGCCCTGCGCCTGCGCCACGGCGGCCTGGCCAGCATCAACGTGACGATGCTGACCTATCCGCAGAACCTGGAAGGCTCGATCACCATCCTGGGCGAGAAGGGCACGGTCAAGATCGGCGGCACCGCCGTCAACAAGATCGAGCACTGGGCCTTCGACACGCCGCATCCCGACGACGAGCTGGTGAAGAACGCCAGTTACGAGACGACCAGCGTCTACGGCTTCGGCCACGCCGCCTATTACGACAACGTCATCCAGACGCTGCGCGGCGAGGCGCAGGCGCAGGTGGACGGCTACGAGGGCCTGCGTTCGCTGGAGCTGCTGATCGCCGCCTACCGCAGCGCGCGCGACGGCCAGCGCGTCGGCCTGCCGCTGGTGTTCTGACATGGCGTTCTGGCAGCACGCCTCGGCCGTCGTGGACGACGGCGCCCAGCTCGGCGAGGGCACCAAGGTCTGGCACTTCAGCCACGTGTGCGCCGGCGCGCGCGTGGGCGACGGCTGCTCGCTGGGGCAGGGCGTGTACGTCGGCAACGACGTGACGATCGGCCGCAACGTGAAGATCCAGAACAACGTGTCGGTCTACGACGCGGTGACGCTGGAGGACGACGTGTTCTGCGGCCCGTCCATGGTCTTCACCAATGTCTACAACCCGCGCTCGGCGGTGCCGCGCAAGAGCGAGTACCGCCGCACGCTGGTGAAGCGCGGCGCGACGCTGGGCGCGAACTGCACCGTGGTCTGCGGCGCGACGATCGGCGAATACGCCTTCGTCGGCGCCGGCGCCGTCGTCAAGGGCGACGTGAAGCCGTATGCGCTGATGGTCGGCGTGCCGGCCCGCCAGATCGGCTGGATGAGCCGCCACGGCGAGAAGCTCGATCTGCCGGTCGACGGCCGCGGCCGCGCGAGCTGCCCGGCCGGCGGCGACCTCTATGAACTCGACGGCCAGACGCTGACGCTGGTCACGCCCCAGGATCCCCAGCCATGAGCCTTCCCTTCATCGACCTCAAGGCCCAGTACGCCGCGCTGAAGACGACGATCGACGCGCGCATCCAGCGCGTGCTGGACCACGGCCAGTACATCATGGGCCCGGAGGTCAAGGAGCTGGAGACCGCGCTGGCCGCCTACGTCGGCGCGAAGCACTGCATCACCGTCGCCAGCGGCACCGAGGCACTGCTGATCGCGCTGATGGCGCTGGACCTGCAGCCCGGAGACGAGGTCATCACGACGCCGTTCACCTTCGCCGCGACGGTCGAGACCATCGTGCTGCTGGGCGGCGTGCCGGTGCTGGTGGACATCGAGCCCGACAGCTGCCACCTCGACGCGTCGCTGATCGAGGCCGCCATCACGCCGCGCACCAGGGCGATCATGCCGGTGAGCCTCTACGGCCAGGTCTGCGACATGGACACGATCAATGCGATCGCGGCGAAGCACGGGAACATCCCGGTGATCGAGGACGCCGCGCAGAGCTTCGGCGCCTCCTACAAGGGGAAGAAGAGCTGCGGCCTGTCGACCTGGGGCGCGACCAGCTTCTTCCCGAGCAAGCCGCTGGGCTGCTACGGCGACGGCGGCGCGCTGTTCACCGACGACGACGCGCTGGCGCAGGCCGCGCGCGAGATCCGCGTCCACGGCCAGAGCCAGCGCTACACGCACACGCGGGTGGGCGTCGGCGGCCGCATGGACACGCTGCAGTGCGCGGTGGTGCTGGGCAAGCTGGAACGCTTCGACTGGGAAATCGCGCAGCGCCTGGCCATCGGCGAGCGCTACCAGCGCCTGATCGCCGACCTGCCGCTGCAGCGCCTGGCGGTGCGCGAGGACCGCGATTGCGTCTGGGCGCAGTTCACGGTGCAGGTGGACCGCCGCGACGCGGTGCTGGAAGCGCTGAAGCAGGCCGGCATCCCGACGGCGGTCCACTATCCGAAGCCGCTGCACCGCCAGCCCGCCTACGAGCAGCGCTGCCGCGTGGCGACGCCGCTGCCCAACGCCGAGGCCGCCGCGCAACGCGTCATGAGCCTGCCGATGAGCCCCGACCTGAGCGAGGCGCAGCAGGACCAGGTCGTCGCCTCGTTGCGCGTCGCGCTGACCTGATCCCCCGATGCTCATCGGCTACACGCTGGATGCGGTGCGCGCCCGGATGCGCGCGCGGGTCGCGGCGTGGCTGGGGCTGGACGTGGGCGTGCGCGCGCAGATCCACCCCGGCGCGCGCGTGCGCTGCGGCGCGGGCAGCGCGATCGGCGCGGGCTCCATCCTGTACCGCGACGTGCAGATCCTCGCCACCGGCCAGGGCCGCTTCACGATCGGTGCGCGCAGCCACATCGCGCCGGGCGGCTACCTGCTGGTCGGCGACCAGTCCCTGTCCATCGGCGACGACGTCGCCATCGGCCCCGGCCTGATGCTGTTCTGCGAGTCCAACGCGGTGACGGCGACCGGCCTGTTCCGCGACCACTACCGGCGCGGCGAGATCCGCATCGGCTCCAACGTGTTCGTCGGCGCGCGCGTGACGGTGCTGCCGGGCAGCTTCATCGACGACGGCGTCGTCGTCGCGGCGCACGCGGTGGTGCGCGGCCACCTGCCCAGCGGCTGGGTCTACGGCGGCGTGCCGGCGCGGCCGCTCCACCGGATCGACGGGGCCCGGCCGCCGTCGATCGTCCCGTGAAGGGCCACGTCGCCGGCGCGCTGCGCTGGCGCGACCTGCCCGGCGCGCTCTGGCACTGGCTGCGCCGCGGCGACGCCGGCGCCGAGGACTTCCGCGCCGCCTTCGCCCGCAGCCTGGGCCTGGACCCGGCGCAGGCGGGCGAGGTCCGCCTCTTCGGCACCGGCCGCGCCGCGCTGCATGCGTTCACCGCGTCGCTGGACCTGCCGGTCGGCTCGGAAGTGCTGCTGCCGGGCTACACCTGCGTGGTGGTGCCCAACGTGTTCATGCACCTCGGCCTGGCGGTGCGCTACGTCGACATCGCCCGGGACGACTTCAATCCGACGCCCGACGCGATCTCCAACGAGATTTCGCCCGCGACCCGCGTCGTCGTCGTGCCGCACAACTTCGGCCTCGTCACCGAGGGCCTGGACGCGCTGCGGGCCAAGCACCCCGACGTCGTCTTCATCGAGGACGCCGCCCACGCCTGGGGCAGCACCGACGCGGTCGGCCGCATGGTCGGCACGCTGGGGCATGCGGCGTTCTTCAGCTTCGAATTCTCGAAACCGCTGACCACCGGCATCGGCGGGGCGCTCGTGATCCACGACCCCGGCTCCCGCGAGCGTTTCACGGCGCACCTGTCGGCGAACCCGCTGACGTTGCACGCGCCGTCGACCTCGACGGTCATCAAGCAGCTGCTGACGCTGTGCTGGCACCGCCTGACGATGAGCTTGCCGCGCCCCGCGCTGCACGCGCTGATCGCGCTGCTGCGGACGCCGTCGCGCCTGCTGGGCGTTGTGGCGAAGACGCCCGACAGCGAAGTGGCCGGCGAGACCGAACCCGACTACCGCGCCGGCCTGCATCCGCTGAGTGCCGCGATCGGCCTGATGCAGGCGCGCCGCTTCGACGAGATCCATGCGCTTCGCCGCGCGCAGGCGCAGGACTACGACGCGTTGCTGACCCATCTTCCCGGCTGGGAATGGCCGGTGCGCGCGCCCGGCGCCGTGCTGCTGCGCTACCCGCTGCTGCTGCCCGACGCGACGACGCGCGACGCCGCGATCGCGGCGCTGGAGGACGTCGGCATCGTCGGCGGCACCTGGTTCGACGACGTCGTCCATCCGCGCGGCAGCCGTCGCTTCGGCTATGCCGCAGGCGATTGCCCGAACGGCGAACGCGCCGCGCGCACCGTGCTCAACCTGCCGCTCGGTCGCCACGCACGGCTGAGACCGTCGCAACGCGCCGCCCTGCGCGCCATCGCGGAGCGTCACGGGGGCAGATCGCCATGACGGTGCGCCGCCGCTTCGCCCAACTGGCCGGCGCGTCGATGCTGACGCAGGCGATCCCGATGCTGATCGCGCCGCTGCTGACGCGCTGGTACGGCGCGGAGGCGCTCGGCCACTGGGCGCTGTTCGTGGCGCTGGCCGCGAACCTCGCGACCATCGCCAACGCGCGCTACGAGTTCGCCATCGTCCTGCCGCGCCGCGACGGCGAGGCCGCGCTGGTGCTGCAGCTGGCGCTGTGGATCGCGCTCGGCGTGGGCATGGTCACGGCCGTCGGCGCCACCGCCTGGCACCTGCTGATGGCGCACCACGCCAAGCTGGGCGGACGCTGGGTCTCGCTCGATCAGCTGGATCCCTGGCTGCTGATGCTCGCGCCGGTCGTGGCGCTCGCCGGCATGCAGCAGGGCTTGAGCCTGTGGAACAACCGCCAGGGCCGCATCGACGTGATCGCCCAGGCCCGCGTGCTGCAGCAAGGCGTGATGGCCGCCGCACAGGCCGTCGCTGCGCTCGGCGGCTGGGCGGGTGTGGCGGCGCTGGTGCTGTCGCAGAGTCTGGCCGCGCTGCTCGCGCCGCTGTGGCTGCTGCGACGCGGCGCGCGCTGGCGCCGCGCGACGCGGCTGGACCAGGCCGGCAAGACCTGGCACTGGCGGCATCTGCGCCGCCTGGCGTGGCGCTACAAGCAGTTCCCGCTGCTCAACAGTCCGCATGCCTTCGTCAACGCGGCGCAGGAGACGCTGGTGCTCGCGATGATCGCCGCCTGGGCGGACGCCGCGACGGCGGGCTACTACGCGCTGATGGTGCGCCTCGTGAAGGCGCCGGCGACGCTGGTCGGCGGCGCCCTGTCCGAAGCGCTGCTCGGCGAACTCGCCCGCGACTGGCAGCGCGGCGTCGACCTGCGTCCGCGCCTGCTGCGCGGCATCAAGCTGCTGGCCATGGTCGCGCTGCCCTGCATGGTCGTGCTGATCGCCGTCGGTCCGGCGCTGTTCGGCTGGCTGCTCGGTGAGGACTGGGCCCGCGCCGGCGAGTACGGACGCTGGCTTGCCCCTTACGTGGCGGCGCACTTCATCGCGGCGCCGCTGACGGTCACTCCCATGGTCACCGGCCGCCAGCGCGGCGCGCTGGTCTTCAGCCTGGTCGGCAACGCGCTGTACGTGCTGCCGGTGGCGCTGGTGCTCAGCCGCGGCGGCGCGTTGACGACGGCCCTGGCCGCCATCGCGGTGCTGCTGCCGATCTATTTCGCGATCTATCTGGCGTGGCTGGTGCGCGGCTCGGCGCCGCGTACTGCCCTGCACGGAGCCCCTGCATGAGACTGGTCCTGATCGGTGACGGCGACAGCCCCCACCTCCTGAAATGGGCGCGAGCGCTGTCGCAGCAGCGCGACCTGGAACTGTGGGCCGCGTCCACGCGCGGCTTCGCGCCGGAGTTCCAGTTCCTGATCCCGGAGGATCGCCGCCTGGCGCTGAACACCGATCCCGCGCACGCCGGCGGCAACATCGCCGTGCTGCGACAGTTGCCGGCGCTGGGCGCCTGGCTCAAGCAGGTCGACGCCGACTGGCTGCACGCGCATTACCTGACCTCGCACGGCACGCTGGCCTGGGCCGCGCGCCGCGGCTGGAAGCTGCGCGCGAAGATCGCCGGCTCCGCCTGGGGCAGCGACATCCTCGTCACGCCCGACCAGGGCTTCGCCTACCGCTGGCTGACGACGAAGGTGCTGAAGGCCTGCGCGATCACGACCTCGGACTCCGAGCACATGAGCGCCCGCATGCGCGAGCTCGGCGCGGCCGAGGTGATGACCTTCCCGTTCGGGCTGGAGCAGCTGCCCAAGCAGAACGTGCGCAAGCAACCGTGGCTCTTCTACGCCAACCGGGGGCTGGAGCCGATCTATCGGCCGCACCGCGTGATCGAGGTCTTCGCCGCGATCGCCGCGAAGCAGCCCGAGGCGCGCCTGGTCGTCGCGAACGACGGGTCGCTGCGCGGCGCGATGGAAGCGCAGGTGGCGTCGCTCGGCCTGGCGGATCGTGTCGAGTTCGTCGGTCGCCTGGACGCCACCTCGCAAGGCCGCCGCTACGCGCCGGCGCGCTGGTTCCTGAGCCTGCCGCAGAGCGATTCCGTGTCGGTCTCCGTGCTGGAGGCGATGGCCCACGAGTGCCTGCCCATCCTGTCCGACCTGCCCGCCAACGACGAGGTGCTGGGCACCGGCGGCATCGCCAGCATCGACGCGGCGCTCCATCCCAACGTCAAGCTGCTGGGCCGTCACGGCCTGATCCTGAAGGACGGCGACGACCTGGCCACGCTGGCCGACCGGCTCCAGCTGATGGTCGGGCAGAGCGACGTCGCGGGGCACTCGGTCGACGCCGACCGGCTGGGCGCCGCCAATCGCGCCTGGGTCGCGGAACACGCGATGTTCGGTCCCGCCGTCAAGCATTTCATCGAGCGCCTGAAGCGCCTCTGAGCCTGTCCATTCCCATGAAGCTGCTGCTGATCAACCACTACGCCGGCTCGCCGAAGCACGGCATGGAATTCCGCCCGTTCTACCTCGCCCGCGAATGGGTGCGGACGGGGCACCAGGCGCTGATCCTGGGCGCGTCCTACTCGCATGTGCGCACCACCCAGCCCGAGCCGGGCATGGCGGCGATGAGCGGCGTGAACTACCTCTTCTACGACACGCCCGAGTACCAGGGCAACGGCACGGGCCGGGTCAAGAACATCTGGTCCTTCTGCCGCCAGGTCTGGAAGGACGCCGACATCCTGGCGCGCGAGTTCGCGCCGGACGTCGTGATCGCGTCCAGCACCTACCCGATGGACATCTGGGTCGCGCGCCGGGTCGCGAAGCTCGCCAAGGCCAAGCTGGTTTACGAGGTGCACGACCTCTGGCCGCTGTCGCCCATCGAGCTGTCGGGCATGTCGAAGTGGCACCCGTTCGCGATGCTCTGCCAGAAGGCGGAGAACGACGCCTACCGTGACGCCGACGTCGTCGTGTCCATGCTGCCCAAGGTGCATCAGCACATGGCCGCGCACGGCCTCGACCTGAAGAAGCTGCACATCGTGCCCAACGGCATCACGCTGGACGAATGGTCCGAGGACGGCGAGCCGCTGGACGCCGCGATCCAGGCGCATCTGGACGCCGAGCGGGCGGCGGGGCGCACCGTCGTCGGCTACGCCGGCTCGATGGGCGAGCCCAACGCGCTGGACGTGCTGCTGGACGCGGCGAAGCGGCTCAAGGACGCGCAGGGTGCCGAGAGCGCGGCGCTGAGCTTCGTGCTGGTCGGGGGCGGGCATCTGCGGGACCACCTGGAAGCGCGCGTGCGCGACGAAGGCCTGACGAACGTCGCCCTGTTCTCTGCGATCCCGAAGGCGCAGATCCCGTCGCTGCTGAAGGGCTTCGACATCGCCTACATCGGCTGGCAGCGCACGCCGATCTACCGCTTCGGTATCGCGCCCAACAAGCTGATGGACTACATGATGGCGCAGCGCCCGGTGCTGCATTCGGTGGAAGCCGGCAACGACCCGGTGGCCGAGGCCGGCGCCGGGCTGACGGTGCCGCCGCAGGACGCGAAGGCGGTCGCCGACGGTCTGCTCCAGCTCGCCGCCGTGCCGGCCGACGAGCGCGCCGCCATGGGACGCCGCGGCCGCGAGTTCGTGCTGGCGAATCACACCTATCCTGTGCTGGCGCAGCGTTTCATCGACGCGGTGTCCTGACCCGACTTTTCCTGTTTTCGCAGTTCCGATCCACGCAGTCCCGATCAACGCAGTCCTCACCACGGCGTTCCGCCGACGACGACATGACCCAGGACCGAGAACTCCAGGCCATCGCCCAGCGATACGCCCGCCGCGACCAGCGGCTGGCCGGGCTGGAGCGCTACAGCCTGCTGCGCCCGGAGGTCTGGCAGATGCTGCACGAGCGCCAGGCCGCGATGCTGCGCCTGCTGGCGGCGCACCGCGCCACACTGCCTGACCCCGCCGCGCCGCTGAGCGACTGGCGCATGGCCGAGGTCGGCTGCGGCGCCGGCGGCAACCTGATGGACATGCTGCGACTGGGCCTGCTGCCGCAGCACCTCACCGGCATCGAGCTGCTGCCCGAACGCCTGGAGGCCGCGCGCGCCGCGCTCCCGCAGCAGGTGCGGCTGCTGGCGGGCGACGCGTCCCAGGCGGACGTCGAAGCCGGCAGCCAGGACCTGGTGCTGCAGTCGACGGTGTTCTCCTCCATCCTGGACGACGGCCTGCAGCGCCGCCTCGCCGACGCGATGTGGCGCTGGGTGAAGCCGGGCGGGGCGGTGCTCTGGTACGACTTCATCGTCGACAATCCGCGCAATCCCGACGTCCGGGGCGTGCCGCTGAAACGCGTGCGCGCGCTGTTCCCTGAGGGCCGGATGGCGGTGCGCCGCGTCACGCTGGCCCCGCCGATCGCGCGTGCCGCCTGTCGCGTCCACCCGGGCGCCTACCGCGTCCTCAACACGATCCCCTTCCTGCGCAGCCACGTGCTGGCGCTGATCACCAAGACATCATGAGCACCACCGATCCGAAGCTGCCGTTCCTTCCCTTCGCGCTGCCCGAGCTGGGCGAGGAGGAGATCGCCGAGGTCGTCGATACGCTCAGGAGCGGCTGGATCACCACCGGCCCGAAGGCGAAGCGCTTCGAGCAGGCCTTCGCCGAGTTCCTGGCCGAGCCGCAGATCGAGTGCATCGCCGTCAACTCCGCGACCGCCGGTCTGCACCTGGCGCTCGAGGCCCTGGGCATCGGCCCCGGCGACGAGGTCATCACGACGACGCACACCTTCACCGCGACGGCCGAGGTGGTGCGCTACATGGGCGCGGACGTGAAGCTGGTCGACATCGACCCGGCGACGATGAACATCGCGATCGACCAGATCGAGGCCGCGATCACGCCGCGCACGAAGGCGATCATTCCGGTGCACTACGCCGGCCTGGCGGTGGACATGCTGTCGCTGCTGGACATCGCCCGCCGGCACGGCCTGAAGGTGGTCGAGGACGCCGCGCACGCGCTGCCCACGACGCTGGAGAAGGAGCTCATCGGCACCATGGGCAGCAACGCCACGGTGTTCAGCTTCTATGCCAACAAGACGATGACGACGGGCGAGGGCGGCATGCTGGTCACGCGCGATCCGGAGCTGGCCAAGCGCGCCCGCGTGATGCGGCTGCACGGCATCAACCGCGACGCCTTCGACCGCTTCACGGCGAAGGTGCCGAGCTGGTACTACGAGATCGTCGCCCCCGGCTTCAAGTACAACCTGACCGACATCGCCGCGGCGCTGGGGCTGCACCAGCTCAAGCGGTTGCCGGCCTTCCAGAAGCGGCGCGAGCAGATCGCCGCGCGTTACTTCGAGGCGCTTGCCGACCTGCCGCTGATCCTGCCGCCCAAGGCCCCCAACGAGGACGTGCACAGCTGGCACCTGTACGTGCTGCGCCTGTCCGATGCGGCGGTGGCGGCCGGCGTGTCGCGCGACCTCTTCATCGAGCGCATGTTCGAGCGGGGCATCGGCTGCAGCGTGCACTACGTGCCGCTGCACCAGCATCCGTACTGGAAGGATCGCTACGGCCTGACGGCCGAGATGTTCCCCGAGTCGCAGAAGGCCTACGAGCGCACGGTCACCATCCCGCTCTACACCGCGATGACCGACGAGCAGGTCGAGCGCGTCATCGACGCGGTGCGCCGCAGCCTGGGTTTCTGAGCCTCACCGATCGGGAACAGGCCGATGGCCAAGCGACTCTTCGACATCCTCTGCGCCGGCGTGGGCCTGCTGCTGCTGAGCCCGCTGCTGCTGGTCGTGGCGGCGTGGATCAAGCTCGACTCGCGCGGGCCGGTGATGTTCCGGCAGGAGCGGGTGGGGCGCTTCGGCCGCCCCTTCCGCATCCACAAGTTCCGCACGATGCGCGTGGACGCGCCCAGCCTCGGTCCGCAGATCACCATCGGCGACGACGCGCGCATCACGCGCAGCGGCCGCTGGCTGCGCGCGAGCAAGGTCGACGAGCTGCCCCAGCTGTGGGACGTGCTGCGCGGCGCGATGAGCCTGGTGGGGCCGCGGCCCGAGGTGCCGCGCTACGTCGCGCTGTATCCGGCGGAACTGCGCGCGCTGGTGCTCTCAGTGCGGCCGGGCATCACCGATCCGGCCTCGCTGACCTTCCGCAACGAGAGCGAACTGCTGGCGCGGGCCGAGGATCCCGAGCGCGAATACGTCGAGGTCGTCATGCCGATGAAGCTGGGCCTGGCCGCGGACTACGTGCGCAACGCCAGCCTGCTGGGCGACATCCGGCTGATCCTGGCGACGCTGGGCGCGATCAAGGCCTGAGCGCACAAGAGAACAAGAGAGCAAGAGAACCCGATGAACTGGTTGTCCCTGGATGCCTTCCTGACGCGGATCCGCCCGTACCGCGAGGCGGCGGCGCTCGCGCTGGACATGGCGGCGGTGGCGCTCGCGTGGCAGGCGACGTATCTGTTCCGCCTGGGCTTCGAGCGCTGGTTCGAGGCCCGGCCCGACTACGACCACTGGGTGATGCTGGGCATCGTCGCGCTGTACGGGCTGTTCCTGAAGCTGTTCCGCGTGCCCAAGGGGATGTGGCGCTTCAGCGGCTTCGGCGAGGTCAAGCGGCTGGCGGCGGTGTGCATTCTCGCGGGCCTCATCGCGGCGGTGGCGGTGCTGATGGCGCAGCTGACCAAGGTGCCGCGCGCGGTGCTGGCGCTGCATCCCGTGTTCACGCTGATGGCGCTGGCGACGATGCGCATGGGCTACCGCATGCTCTATGAGCACATGCGCAGTCGCATCAGCGGCAGCGCGCTGGAGCAGCGCCGCGCGCTGGTGATGGGCGCGGGCGACGCGGGCCGCCTGCTGGTGGCGGGCATCCAGCACCAGCAGGGCTGGGTGGTCGTGGGTTATCTGGACGACGCGCCGGAGAAGCGCGGCGCGCGCGTGGCAGGCGTGCCGGTGATCGGCACGTTGGAGGACGCCACGCGGCTGGCGGACATGCACGGCATCACGCACGTGATCGTGGCGATGCCGGCGGCGACGACGCCGGAACGGCGCCGCGCGCTGGACCTGGCGGGCAGGACGGGGCTGGCCGTGCTGACGGTGCCGAGCAGCGAGGAACTGCTGGCGGGGCGCACGGTGAACCAGGTGCGCGACATCGAACCGGAGGACCTGCTCGGGCGCGAGCCGGTGGAGCTGGATGAAGGCGGCATCAGCGAGTGCATCGGCGGCAAGGTGGTGCTGATCACCGGCGCGGGCGGATCGATCGGGTCGGAGCTGTGCCGGCAAGTGGCGCGCTACGGCCCGTCGAAGATCGTGCTGTACGAATTGAGCGAGTTCGCGCTCTACCGGATCGAGCAGGAGCTGTCGGAGAAGTTCCCGCACATCCCGCTGGTGCGGCTGATCGGCGACGTGAAGGACCTGGCGCACCTGCGCTTCACCTTCGGCAGGTACCGGCCGCAGATCGTCTTCCATGCCGCAGCCTACAAGCATGTGCCGCTGATGGAGGAGGACAACGCCTGGGCGGCGCTGAGGAACAACACCCTGGGCACGTATCACGCGTGCGTGGCGGCCGCGGAATCAGGGGCGGAACGCTTCGTGATGATCTCGACGGACAAGGCCGTCAATCCGACCAACGTGATGGGCGCGACCAAACGTGCTGCGGAGCTCGTCATCAGCCACATGGCCGGGCAGGGGCACGCGACGAAGTTCATGGCGGTGCGATTCGGGAACGTGCTGGGCAGCAGCGGCAGCGTGATCCCGAAGTTCAAGGAACAGATCGCGAAGGGCGGGCCGGTGACGGTGACGCACCCGGAGATCACGCGCTACTTCATGACGATCCCGGAGGCGGCGCGGCTGGTCGTCCAGGCGGGTGCGATCGGAGAGACGGGACAGGTGTTCGTGCTCGATATGGGCGATCCGGTGAAGATCGTCGATCTGGCCAGGACCATGATCCGGATGAGCGGCAAGGACCTGCGCGAGATACGGATCGAGTTCTCGGGCTTGAGGCCGGGGGAGAAGTTGTATGAGGAACTGTTGGCCCAGGACGATCGCGTGATCCCGACGCGCATCGTCCGCCTCATGATTGCCCGGCTGGACAGCACCAAGGCCGGATCCTCGCTGCCGGATGTGCTGGCGTCACTGACTGCCGACGGCTATGCGGACGACTCGACGATCCGGCGGATGCTGCGCGCCGTCCTGCCCGAATACGCCAGCGCTCGGTCCGATTGAGCCGGCGCAGGCGCCGGCGCTGGAAGTTCAGGTGCGCGGATTGGTGAGCCGCTTGAACTCGTCATAGTCGCGGATGTAGTCCGCGTTGTCGTAATAGTCCGAAGCGAAGACCAGCAGGACTGCATCTTCCGAATACTTGTACTGGATGCCCCAGGTCATCGGCGGCAGATGGATCCCCACTTCCGGGCCGTCCAGTTGGAACTCCTGGCGCGAGGTGCCGTCGTCCGCGACGACCGCGCAGCTGCCGCGCACGCAGATCAGGAACTGGTGGCAGGCGTGGTGGGCATGTTCGCCGCGGGTCTCCCGGCTCGGCACGTCGAACACCATGAAATAGCGCTTGGCCGGGAAGGGAATGCCGCGTTCGAACTCGCCGACCGTCAGGCTGCCCCGGATGTCGGAGATGCGCGGCATGCGGTGCAGGGTCACGCCGCGCACGGCGGTGGCCTCCACACCGGGCGAGGCCTTCACCGGCGCCGCGACCTTGCTGCGGTCCTTGTCCGCATCGACGTAGCCGACGATCTTGGCGGGGTTGCCCACGACGATGGCGTTCGGCGGCACCGATCGCGTCACCACGGCGCCGGCGGCTACCATCGCGTTGCTGCCGATGGTGATGCCGGGCAGCACCGTGGCATTCGCACCGATGGATGCCCCATCCTCGAGTCGCGTCTCCAGGAACTTCTCAGGCGTCCTCTTGCTGCGCGGAAAGAGGTCGTTGGCAAACGCGGCATTGGGGCCGATGAACACGTCGTTGCCGACCCGCAGACCGTCCCAGAGCTGGACGCCGCTCTTCACGGTCACGCGGTCGCCGATCTGAACGTCGTTCTCGATCAGGCTGTGCGAGCAGATGTTGCAGTCGTCCCCGATGCGGGCGCCGGGCAGCACGACGACGAATTGCCACACGCGCGTCGATGCGCCGATCTGCGTCGATTGGACGTCGGCCAGGGGGTGGATGAAAGTATTGTTCATGACGCTGGATTCTGTGGGCGGCGCGTCCGGAGAGGCCGGCGCGCGGGACGCATGAGTGTAGTGGCAGCATGCGCCGGACCGCCGTGCGCGCATGCCGGCCTCCTGCCGTCAGAGGACTTCCAGCCGCTGCAGGAAGCCTCGCGCCACCTCGACGTGGTCGTGTCGCTGGCGCGCGGCGGCGATGATGGCGTCCCGCGCCGGTCGATGGGCAGCGTGCTCGCGCAAGGCGATCGTCAGCGTTCGGGCGTCCTGCGCCGGATCGCCCGAGATCGGCACCGGCAGGCAACCCGGACCGTCGAAGCCGGTCGCGGGGGTCCCCCGCGTGTGACCGAAGGCGACCGAGGTGCCGGTCGCAAGGGCTAGCGCCCCTGACATGCCGTATCCGTTGGCCAGCAACTGATCCAGCAGGATCGGCGAATGACCGACGCAGTCGACGAAGCTGGCGAAGTTCATCCGCGGCAGCAATTCGACCTGCTCCTGCAGTGCGGGATCGGCGGCGAACATCTCTTGCAGGTGCTTCGTGCCCTTGAAGCCGAGTCGATTCTGGCCGTGGATGGCCTTGCTCCGGTCCTGACCGCCGGGTTGCACCATGTTCTGCACGTAGTCGACGTCCACGGGGAACTGCAGCGGCGCGGCGACCTGCGACTCGGGGATGCCGTATCCCCTGGCGCTGTCGGTGTAGATGCTCGTGAACGGGATCACCAGGTCCAGCCGGCGCAGCGCGGACTGCAGCATCGGCCATTGCGACGCCTCGGCCACGCAGCGGTTGCCCGGCATGTCGAAGCGCTTGCACTCCCGGCAGAGCATCTCGTCCTGATGCAGATCGTGGAAAGCCGTCGTGCAGCCGGCGTGCAGAAGCACCGTACGACCCGCCTGACGCATGAGGTTGGCGACCAGCGCGGTGTTGACCCACCGATGGAACAGCAGCTCGGTCGCCAGGACCAGGGTGTCGTCCTTGGTCAGCGCACGGCCGACCGACAGACCGCCGCTGACCTGGTTCCAGGCCCAGCTCACCTTGCTGCTGCCGGGCTTGTACAGCTGCGCGTTGCGCGGCAGGTCCTTCCAACCGTCGCCGTTGGAGTACATCGCCGTGTCGGCGCCCAGCCGATCCGCGCCCATCTTCAGGAAGAGCGACAGGCCGCTGTAGTCGCCGATGAAAACCAGTCGCCGCGTCATGTCGCTTCTCGCTGTTCAGGGGGCAACCGCGATATCTCCTTGCGCACGAACAGCGCCATCGCGATCCAGTAGAGGGCGTAGTTGAGGGCGTAGCCCATCGGGGCGCCGATCACGCCATATTGCCGCACCAGGCACCAGCTCAGGGTCACCAGGGACGCGGAGAACAGGATCTCGGTCAGGATGAAGACCCGGACCATGGCCCGACCCAGCATGATGTAGCCCAGGACCCAGGATCCGATCTTGATCACGTCGCCGGTGAGCTGCCAGGGAAACAACGCGCGCATCGGCGCGAAGTCTGCGGCGAACAGGACCTGGACGATGAAATCGCGCAGCAGGAAGATGACCAGCGCCCCGGCGATCGTCACCGGCAGGACGAGGCGATATACCTTGAAGACCTCTCGCCTCAACTCTGCGCCGGTGCGGATCTCCGCGATGCGCGGCAGGTAGTAGACCGCCAGCGTCGTGGTGATCAGCATCAGGTAGAGCTCGCTGATCTTGGTGCTGGCCTGCCAGAGGCCGGCCGTCGCGAGCCCGGTGTGGCTCACGAGGATGTCGCGGATGAGGATCTGCGACATCGGCAGGGCGACGGCGGACGTCAGGCCCATCAGCGCGAAGCCCGTCAACTCGCGGCCGGCACCTCGATCCAGGCGGCCCCACAGGTGCGCGAAGCGGAACCAGCCGTGGCGGGTGATCAGCCAGGCGGTCACGCCCAGGGACAGCACGGCGCCGATCGACGACGCCGCCAGCGTGCCATACAGACCGAAGACGTGCGTGAGGCCGCCCGTGACCAGCAGGCTCACGAGGCTGGTCGCGATGTTGGCGCCGACGTAGGTGCGGACTTCCTTCTTGCCGTTGGCGATCGCCAGCAGCAGGTTGTTCAGCGCCAGCGCGGGCAGCGACGCGGCGATCCACAGATAGATCGTGGAGAGATCGTCGCGGTGGAGCAGCCATCGGACCAGATCCGCACCGCCCGCCAGGATGGGGAGCGCCACCAGCAGGCAGGCGACCAGGGACAGGCGCAGGGCCGTCTGCCACACGGCATGCTGTCGCGCCGGGGCATCGAAGTGCTCCGCGGTCGCTTTCGTCACGCCGGGCGAGAGCGCATTGCCGACCAGATTCCCCGCGATGGCCACGGCGTTCTGGAACTGGCCGATGACGGCGTAGCCGCTGGGGCCGACGTAGAGCGCGAGGATCTTGTTGAGGACCAGGGCGCAGGCGACCTTGGTCGCCACCGCGATGCCGTTGAGCAGGCTGGTCTTGATCAGTGTCATGCGCCGACGGCCAGGGCGGCCCGGCAGGCGGCGATGACGCCGTCGACCTGGTCCGCCGACATGTGCGGCGACATGGGCAGGCTGAGCACGCGACGATGCATCGCCTCGGACACGGGGAAGGCGCCTTCGGCCAGGCCCAGATCGGCGTAAGCCGCCTGACGATGCGGCGGGATCGGGTAGTGGATCAGCGTGCCGACACCGGCGTCGCCCAGCGTCTTCTGCAGTGCGTCGCGGTCCTCCGTCTGGATGACATACAGATGCCAGGCCGGTTCGGCCCACGTCGGCACGACGGGCAGCACGAGGCCCGTGTCGGCCAGCGCCTCGCTGTAGCGCGCGGCCACGGCGGCGCGACGCTGGTTCCACTCGTCCAGGTAGGGCAGCTTGACGCTCAGGATGGCCGCTTGCAGCGGATCCAGGCGGCTGTTGTAGCCCTGCACCTCGTTGACGTACTTGACGCGCGAACCGTAGTTGCGCAGCACGCGCAGACGGTCGGCGATGACAGGGTCATTGGTGGTCACCGCGCCCGCGTCGCCCATGGCACCCAGGTTTTTGCCGGGATAGAAGCTCCAGGCCACGGCGTCGCCATGGGCGCCGATGCGTCGACCCTTGTAGCGCGCGCCTTGCGATTGGGCGCCGTCTTCCAGCACCTTCAGACCGTGTTTGGCGGCGATGGCCACGATGGGGTCCATGTCCGCCGGCTGGCCGTACAGATGCACCGGCAGGATCACCTTGGTGCGGGCGGTCACGGCGGCCTCGATCCGGTCCGGATCGATGTTGAAGGTGCGCGGATCCGGTTCGACGGGCACCGGTGTGGCGCCGCACTGCGTGACGGCCAGCCACGTGGCGATGTAGGTATTGCTGGGAACGATGACTTCGTCGCCGGGCCCGACGTCCATCGCGCGGAGCGCAAGATGCAACGCATCCAGGCCGTTGGCCAGGCCGATGGCGTGCGCCGCGCCGCAGTAGGCGGCGAACTCGGCCTCGAAGCGATCGACTTCGGGGCCGCCGATGAACCAGCCCGAACCGACGACACGCGCCACGGCAGCGTCGATCTCCTGCTTCAGTTCTTCGTAGGGGGCTTTCAGGTCGAGGAAGGGAATCATGGAGGGGCTCCGGTAGCGTGAGAGGACACGGATGGGGCGGGGGGACAAGGCGCCGGCGGGCGGCGCGTGCGAAAGATCAGATCAGTTCCCGGCCAGGAAACGGAAGGCGCTCGTCAGATGCCAGGCCAGGTGGCGCGCCGAGCGCCGGCTGGCCCGCTGGGCATCGTGGATCACCCGGACGCCGGGGACCACCACGGTGCGCAGGCCGCGACCGCGCAGCCGCTTGCAGAGGTCGACGTCCTCGAAATACATGAAATAGCGGTCGTCGAAACCGCCGATCGCCGCGTACGTGTCGCGGCGCAGCACCATGAACATGCCGGCCACCCAATCGACCTCGGCGGGGGCCTGGCCGAAGACGTAGTCCGGTCCCCGCACGCCCTGCAGCTTGCGACGCAACAGCCGTCCCACGGTCGGGAAGCGGCGTGCGCTGTCCTGCAGTTCTCCCGCGCCCGAGAAGACCAGCGGGGCGGCGAGACCGATCGACGGGTCGTCCAGTGCGGCCAGCAGCGGTGCGATGCTGAATTCCTGCAGCCGGATGTCGGGATTCACCACGACGAAATACGGTGCGGTCGACGCCCGGAAAGCGGCGTTGTGGTTGGCGCCGAAGCCCTGGGGGGCGTCGTTGCGGATCACCCGCAAGGGCAGGGCCGGGAATTCCCGCAGGAAGGATTCGTCCTCCGGGAGGTTCAGGGTGACGATGATCTCGGCGGCGGCCACGGCGCCGCGGCTCAGATCGGCCAGCAGGGGGCGGATGAGGGCGCCTTGTCCGTGGCTGACGATCGACAGGCAGACGGGGGTGGTGTCAGGCATGGCGGCAAGCGTGGGCGCGGTCATTGGAGGGCATGCACGAGGTGGCGGCGTGCGTCGGCGCAACGGCTCAGGCCGTCGGTGAACAGCTCGCGGGAAATCTGCGACAGGCGGTCCAGGCGCGCGGGGTCCGCCAGCAGGGCGGTGGCGGTCTCGAAGACGCGTTCCGCCGGCATGTCGGACGACAGGAGCAGGCCGTCGAGCGCTTCGGTCTGCATGAAGGCGCGAACCCCGCCGGAATCCCGGCACACGGGGACGCAGCCGGCCCCCATGGCCTCAAGCGGCGGAAGTCCGAAGCCCTCGTGATCGCTCAGATGGATGAAGCAGCGGCTGTGTGCGTAGGCCTCGCGCATCGCTTCCGCCGAGGGACGCAGCAGGCAGTTGGCGACCTGGTGGCGGACCTGGTCGGCGATGTCGTCTTCCGGGGTGATCACGGTCACCGACCGGCCCGCCTCGTGGCACCGCCGGATGAAGTCGAGGTAGAGATCGAGGCGCTTGTGCGCACCCTTGCGCAGGACCATGGCGAAATCGGTGCCGCGCGAGGGAGAGGGCGAGGGGCCCTCGGCGAAGAAGCGGTCGGCCCAGATCGGCAACTCATGGGCCACCGGCAGGCCTTCCGCCTCCAGGGCCTTCGTGAGATAGGCATTGGCCGACACGATGCGACCGGTCCGGTAGATGCGCTTGAGCATCGCGCGGATCCCGCCGGACAGGAGCTTGTTGGCAACGAAGTGCCATTCGAGGTCCTGGACGAAGAACAGACGCTGCGCGCGCGGCACCAGGAGGGCCAGCGGCACGGTGGCGTAGTGCGTGAAGATGAAGCGATCCGAACCGGGGGCGGCCGCGAGCCTCGTGCGGTGCAGCCAGGCGCGGAAGCGCCACATCAGGAGCGGAAACTCCATCGGCGCGCGGCGGATGCGTGGTGGCAGGGCGGAGAGATGCTCGACCGGCGCGGACGCCGCCATCGCATGCGGGCTGTGCCACATCGACAGCACGGAAGCCTCCTGGCGTTCCTGCCGCATCTCGGAGACCAGACGCAACGCCTCTCGAGTGCCGCCACTGATCTTCAACGAAGGAACCACCAGGACTGTAGTCATCGAGCACTTGCCGGCGTCGAGCGTCGCCCGACCGCCACGGCGGAAATCTTGAAAGGGGAAAAGGGGCCGGAATGCCAGGAGGGCGCGTTCTTCTTGTCGTTGTCGCCCGGAAGTTCCGGGTCGCTACTATAACCGCACGCCCTCGCGCGTTCCTGGCGAAGCGCCGTGGCACGGGCGTTCTCGTGCGGCGGACGTCGCTCGGGGGAATGGCACAATCCGGCGCCGCGCGACGCCTTCGATCCAGGGCACGAAGGCGGCGCATGTTGTGCCGTGGACCGCATCGGCGGAAGAAGAAGGTTTCCCACTTGAAAGTCCTAGTCACCGGCGCCGCCGGCTTCATCGGCATGCATGTCAGCCAGATCCTCCTGGCGCGGGGCGACCAGGTGGTCGGCCTGGACAACCTCAACGACTACTACGACCCGCGGCTCAAGCACGACCGCCTGGCGCGACTGACCGGCCAACCCGGTTTCGAGTTCGTCCAGCTGGACGTGGCCGACCGCCAGGGCATGGCCGACCTGTTCGCGAAACACAAGGTCGACCGCGTCGTGCACCTGGCCGCGCAGGCCGGGGTGCGCTACTCGCTGGTCAACCCGCATGCGTACATCGAATCCAACATCGTCGGATTCACCAACATCCTGGAAGGCTGCCGCCATCACGGCGTGCAGCATCTGGCCTACGCGTCGAGCTCCAGCGTCTACGGCGGCAACACCTTGATGCCCTTCAGCGAGCACCACGGCGTGGACCATCCGGTCAGCCTGTACGCCGCGACGAAGAAGGCCAACGAGCTGATGGCCCACACCTACAGCCACCTGTTCAACCTGCCGACGACCGGACTGCGCTTCTTCACCGTGTACGGGCCCTGGGGCCGGCCGGACATGGCGCTGTTCCTGTTCACCAAGGCGATCCTCGCGGGCGAGCCGATCAAGGTGTTCAACCACGGCAGGATGATCCGCGACTTCACCTACATCGACGACATCGCCGAAGGCGTGGTGCGCGTGCTCGACCGCACCGCCACCGCCGATCCGGCGTACGACCCGGTGGCGGCCGATCCGGCGCGCTCGAACGCGCCGTACCGCGTGTTCAACATCGGCAACCATGCGCCCATCCCGCTGATGGACTTCATCGGCGCGATCGAGCAGGCCGTCGGCCGCGAGGCGGTCAAGGAGTTCCTGCCGCTGCAGGACGGCGACGTGCCGGCGACCCACGCCGACGTCGAGGAACTGGCCGCGTGGACTGGTTTGAGGCCGGGCGTGGCCGTGACGACGGGCGTGGCGCGTTTCGTCGACTGGTATCGGAACTACTACAAGGTCTGATCGCCGTGCGGCGGTCGGTGCCTACAGCATTGAATAGGGACGCAACATGAATGTGACGACGATCGGCACCGGCTACGTGGGCCTGGTCACCGGCGCCTGCCTGGCCGAGATGGGCAACCACGTGGTCTGCCTGGATGTGAATGCCGAGAAGATCCGCATCCTCAACGAGGGCGGCATTCCCATCCACGAGCCGGGCCTGGACGAGGTGGTCAAGCGCAACGTGGCCGCCGGCCGCCTGCAGTTCACCACCGACGTGGACCAGGCCGTCAACCACGGCACCATCCTGTTCATCGCCGTCGGCACGCCCCCGGGCGAGGACGGCTCGGCCGACCTGCAGTACGTGCTGGCGGCGGCGCGCTCGATCGGCCAGCGCATGACCGACTACAAGGTCATCGTCGACAAGAGCACCGTGCCGGTGGGCACCGCCGACAAGGTCCGCGCGGCGATCGGCGAGGAACTCGCCAAGCGCGACACCCAGGTCGGTTTCTCCGTGGTCTCGAACCCCGAGTTCCTGAAGGAAGGCGCGGCGATCGAGGACTTCATGAAGCCCGACCGCATCGTCGTGGGCTCCGACGACGAGCAGGCCACGCTGATGATGCGCGCGCTGTATGCGCCGTTCACGCGCAGCCACGACCGCCTGTTCGTGATGGACGTGCGCAGCGCCGAGTTCACCAAGTACGCCGCCAACGCGATGCTGGCCACCCGCATCAGCTTCATGAACGAGCTGGCGCTGCTGGCCGAGAAGGTCGGCGCCGACATCGAGCTGGTGCGTCGCGGCATCGGCTCCGATCCGCGCATCGGCTACCAGTTCCTGTACGCGGGCGCCGGCTACGGCGGTTCGTGCTTCCCCAAGGACGTGAAGGCGCTGGTGCGCACCGGTCGCGAGCACGACCAGCCGCTGTTCGTGCTGAACGCCGTCGAGGAAGCGAACGACCGCCAGAAGCTGGTGCTGGTCGACAAGATCGTCGCGCGCTTCGGCGAGGACCTGGCCGGCAAGCGCTTCGCGCTGTGGGGCCTGGCCTTCAAGCCCAACACCGACGACATGCGCGAAGCGCCGTCGCTGGTGATCATCGAGGAACTGGTCAAGCGCGGCGCGGCGATCGCCGCCTATGACCCGGTCGCGATGAGCGAGGCCAACCGCCTGCTGGCGCACGTGCCGGGCGTGAGCTTCTGCGAACGCGCGGAGCATGCGCTGGCGGACTCCGACGCGCTGGTCATCGTGACCGAGTGGAAGGAGTTCCGCACGCCGGACTTCGACCGCATCAAGTCCGAGCTCAAGCAGCCGTTGATCTTCGACGGCCGCAACCTGTACGAGCCGGCGCTGATGAAGACGCTGGGCATCGAGCACCACGCGATCGGCCGCGGCCGGCAGGGGCGCTGACCACCATGTGCGGCATTGCTGGGCTTTTCCAGTCTCCCGACGCATCGGCCGACCGTTCGGGCGAACTGCACCGGATGCTGCAGAGCATCCGCCACCGCGGTCCCGACGACCAGGGCGACTGGCAGGGCGGGGGCGTCTTTCTCGGGCAGCGGCGGCTGTCCATCGTCGACCTCTCGCCCCTGGGGCATCAACCGATGGCTGCCGTTTCCGGCCGCTACGTGATCGTCTACAACGGCGAGATCTACAACCATGCCGCGCTCCGCCAGGAATGCCAGGACCGCGGCATCCAGTTCAGGGGCCATTCCGACACCGAGACCCTGCTCGCGCTGATAGACCTGTTCGGCCTGAAGGCGGCGCTGGATCGGTGCATCGGCATGTTCGCGATCGCACTCTGGGACCGGGAGCGCAACGTGCTGACGCTGGCACGCGACCGGCTGGGCGAGAAGCCGCTGTACGTCGCGGCGAACGACCGGGAGCTGGTGTTCGCCTCCGAACTGAAGGCGATCCGCCAGACCGCGCTCGGGGCGTTGCGCGTCGATCCGGGCGCTGTCCTGGACCTGCTCTCCTACGGCTACATCGGCCGCTCGCGCAGCGTCCTGGCCGATGTGGAGCAGGTGCGGCCCGGCGAGATACGCGAGTATCGCTTCGACGGCGGGCGGCTGCGCCAGCAGCACAGCGTGTACTGGTCCGCCGTCGATGCGTTGTTCGCGGCGCGTGCCAAACCGTTCCAGGGCAGCTTCGACGAGGCGACGCAGGCCGTCACCGCGCTGCTGTCGGATGCCGTCGGCCAGCAGATGCAGGCCGATGTACCGCTGGGCGCCTTCCTGTCGGGCGGCATCGATTCCAGTCTCGTGGTCGCCCTGATGCAGCGCCAGGCCAGCCGTCCGGTGCGCACCTACTCGATCGGCTTCAATGATCCGCGTCTGGACGAAGCGTCCTATGCCAAGGCGGTTGCCGACCACCTGGGCACGGAACACACCCAGTGGTACGTCGACGAGTCCGAGATCCTGAAGCTGGTGCCTGACATCGCGGGCTACTACGACGAACCGCTGGCGGATCCTTCCCAGTTGCCGACCATCATCCTGGCGCGGCTCACGCGCAGGGACGTGACGGTGGCGCTGTCGGGCGACGGCGCCGACGAACTGTTCGGCGGCTACCCGAAGTACTGGGAGGGGCCGCGATTGTTCGATCGTTCCGGACGTCGCGCGATGGGATGGGGCGCCAGCCTGGTGGGCGGGCTCATCTCGCCCGCCGCGTCGCTGCTGCCGGCGTCGTGGACGCGACGGGTCCCCCTGCACCGGGTCGAATCGGTGGCCACCTTGTACGGCGCCTCCGGTCGCCATGCCTTCATCGACAACCTGAACAAGCTCAACCGCGGGGCTCGGCGTTTCATGTCGGCGGCGGCCAGTGCCGCTGCCGGCGACACGTCGGCACCGAGCTGGGTCGGCGACCTGTCGCTGCAGCGCGCGGCCATGCTGACCGATGTGCAGAACTACCTGCCCAACGACATCCTGGTCAAGGTCGATCGGGCGACGATGAGCGCTTCGTTGGAGAGCCGTGCGCCGTTCCTCGACCATCGCGTCTATGAGTTCGCGGCCTCCCTCCCGGAGGCTTATCTGTACGGCGACGGCCAGGGCAAGCGCGTGCTGCGGGCTGCGTTGGCCGGGCTGGTGCCGCAGCAGTTGATCGATCGACCCAAGGCCGGCTTCAGTCCGCCGATCGGTCAATGGCTGCGCGGCAGTCTGCGCCCCTGGGCGCAGGAGCTGCTGCACGATCGCAGCGCGGCGGAGTTCCTCGATCTTGCCGAATGCCGGCGCCTGCTGGACCTGCACACGGAGAGCCGTTTCGATCTGTCCGCCCGCCTCTGGCCCATCCTCAGCTTCGCACACTGGTACCGCGAGGCCCGTTCGGCATGAAGGCGAAGGCGTTCTCCGCGGCGGCCCGCCCGCGCGCGCTCCTGGTCCTGAGCCGCTTCCGGCCGATGATCGGTGGTGCCGAGCGGCAATGCGAACTGTTGATCGAGCATCTGGCGGACCGCGTCGAGTGGGTCGATGTCCTGACGCACCGCTATGACGACCAACTTCCCGCGCGCGAGGCCGGCCCGCATGTGGCGATCCAACGCCTCGGACGCAGCGGGCGCAAGGGGGCCTCGCCGGTCAGTTTCTACGCGGCCCTGGTCCGCGCGATCCTGTCCCGCCGCGCGGACTTCGACCTGATCCATTGCCACACCGCCGGCATGACCGGCCTCATGGTGGCGATGGTCGGACGCCTGCTGGGAAAGCCGGTGTTGCTGAAGCTCACCGCAGCTGACGAACTGCGTCACCAGATGCGGCCATCCGCGCCGGGCGGCGGGCTCGCGTCGCGCTTCAAGAACGGCGTCCGACGGATGCTGGGCCGACTTGCCGTGCAGGCGCCCTCGACGCACGTCGTCGCCCTGACCCTCGCCGGCGGCGACGAGGCGCGCGAATGCGCAGCGGGTCATGTGCACGTGATCCCCAACGGCGTGGAGGCGGAGCGGTACGACGGTCTGCGCCGCGGTCCGGTGCCGGGGGAGCTTCGCTTCGGATACTGCGGCCGCCTGACCGCGGAGAAGGGCACGCATGTGCTGGCGGAGGCTTTCTCGGCCGTCCTGTCCGGACATCCCGGCGTGAGCTTCCTCGTGGCGGGCAGCGGGGATCGCCAGCTGGCGTCGTCGGAGGATCTGCTGCGCGGACTGTCCGTCCGCCAACCGGGGCAGGTCCACTTGCTGGGCAGTCTGGTCGATACGCGGCGCATGCTCGGAGACATCGACGTCTACGTGTCCGCGTCCACCTATGAAGGCCTTCCCAATGCCGTGCTCGAGGCGTTGGCTTGCGGTCTTCCCTGCGTGCTCAGCAACATCGACGCGCATCGCGAAATGAAGCGCCTCAACCCCGCCGCGCAGATCCGCCTGTTCGAGCCGAATGATCCGCAGGCCTGCCGCGAAGCCCTTGAGCAGGTGTGCGCCGACTGGCCGCTGCCGGCTTCCCGCCTGTCCGACGACCTGCGCATGGAGCGCGTCGCGGATCGCTATCTTTCCCTTTATCAAGCCATGCTGATGACGGCGGACCGGAGTGTCACTTGAAGCCTTCGCTCGATATCTCGATCTGTGTGGTCCTGTTCCGGGCGGAAGAGGGCTCGATCCGTTTTCATCATGAGCTGCTGGCGTCGCTGCGGGAGCACCAGGGCTTCGAGGTGCTCTACTACGACAACTCGCCGACGGACGGGCTCCGGGAGCCGCTGGGATTCAACCCCGACGGCCTGCCGGTGACATATGTGCACGATCCGCGCAACCTGGGCTTCAGTTACGCCAACAACCAGCTGATCCTCGGATCTCGCCGCACCAAGGTCCTGCTGCTGAATCCGGACGTCTATGGCTTCACACCGGAACTCTGGCGCTTCATCGCGTCGCTGGACGTTGCGGAATGCGCCCGATTCGCGCGCCTGCTCAACGCCGACGGATCCTTCCAGGACTGCGTCGGCGAACCCACGAGCCTGCTGCGTCCGTTCCGGCCTCGTCGCGCCTACGCAGACCTCCGGGAGCCGGAAGCCGTCGGCATGGGCATCATGGCCTTCATGCTGGCGGAGCGACGGGTCTACGCGCATGTCGGGCTGCTGGACTGCGCCTATCCCCTCTACGCCGAAGACATGGACTGGTGCTACCGCGCAGGCAAGATGGGCTATCCCTCCGTCTTCGACCCGCGCATCGAGCTGACCCACACCGGGGGCGCTTCCGCGAGCGATCGTTGGAGCCGCAACGCGACGTTGCTGAAGAAGTACCGGGCGGAAGCCCTGTTCGTCGACCGGCACTTCAGCGGGCTGCATTGGATGGCGTTGCGGGCGCTCAATGCCGTCAAGCAGTGGCGCGCCCGCCTCAAGCGTTGAAACCATGAGCCCGTCAACAAGGATCGCTTCGCTGGATTACCTCCGTATCGCTGCGGCCAGCGCGGTGATGATCAGCCATGCCTATGTCCTGACCGGTTCGCCGGGTCATGACATCGTCATGCAAGCCACCGGACAGATGGATCTGGCCGCCCTGGCGGTGGATTTCTTCTTTTTCCTGTCGGGCTTCCTGATGTTCGGCGCGCTGTCGCGCAGCCCGGACCGCCTGCGGTTCGCAAGGAACCGGCTGGCGCGCATCCTGCCGGGGCTGGCCGTCTGCGTGCTGCTGTGCATCGTGCTCGGCGCGGTCGTCACGACGCTGCCCCTGTCGCGGTATCTGTCCTCCGGAGAGACCTGGCGCTTTCTCAAGAACGGGGTGTTCCTGTTCACGCCGTCGCTGCCTGGCGTGTTCGAGACGGTGCCTTATCCGCGCGTTGTGAACGGCAGCCTCTGGACGCTGTTCTACGAGATCGCGTGCTATGCGGTGGTCGGCGGCGTGGCGAGCATGCGGGCGGTCTGGCGGGTGCGGCTCTTCGAGGCCATCGCGCTGGCTTGCGCCCTGTACCTCGCGGTGGATCCCTCGACGGGCCCGAACGCCCTGTCCAACGCCACCCGGCTGATGCTGTTCTTTGCGCTCGGCCATGTGTTCGGCGCGCCTTCCGGCGCATGGCGCGCGCTGATCGTGGTGGCGATCGCCGGCGGCGCTGCGGCGCTCCTGGGTCACGCGGGCTGGTCGAAGCTGTCCTGGCATCTCGCGGCCGCGCTGATCTGTGTCGCCTGCCTGGTGATCGCGCGAGGCGTGGATGCCTACGTGCGAGGTCTGCCCGCGGACTACTCGTTCGGCATCTACATCTACGGGTTTCCCGTTCAGCAATGGCTGGCCGAGCGGCAATGGGTGGGTGACCCCGGGACCTTCTTCGTCTGTTCGATGATCCTGGTTCTGCCGTTGGCGGCCTTGTCCTGGCACTTCGTCGAGCGACCGGCCATGGCATGGGTGCAGCGTCGATCATCACGATCGACGCAAAGGGATCGATATGCCGCCATCGGTTGAGTTCACGACCTCTGCCAGGGCGGGCCAGGTGTCGTCCCTGCGGCTGCTGACGCTGGGGGCTCTGGCGGCCATCGTGGTGTTCGGCACGACCTACCGCATCGGCGGGCTGTTCTTGTACCCGCGCGCGATGATGGCGTTGTACGCCTTGTGGGTGCTCTGGCGCGAACCGCGTCTGCGCGGCCTGCTCAAGCCGCTGGCCGGTCTGCTGATGATCGGCGTGTTCGCGTTGGCGAGCGCTTTCGGGGCCGACGAGTGGCGCCAACTGCCCATCTTTCTTCAACTGGTGGTCCGCGGCGTGGCTTTGCCTTATCTCGCAGCGATCGGCCTGGCTCGGCTGATGGGGCTGACCGATCGCGGAGACGGCCCGCGTACGCTGACGACGCATCAGTCCATCCAGATCGTGTGCCTGGCCTTGGTGGCCCAGTGCGCGGTCTCGGTGGCTCATCTGGCGCTGCCGGCGTTCCGCACGGTCTATCTGGAGTGGGTCAACCTCGCCGACACATGGCGCGAACTCGCGGCGCTGGGGCTGCCCCGCTTCTCGGGCATCGGCGGCATTTCCATCTACGACACCGCCATCGCCTACTGCGTGCTGGGAGCGGCGCTGCTTCTGAGCGCGCCGCGCACGTCGGCGGACATGTGGCTGCGCGCGCTCGCGGTGGCGATCATCATGGCGCTGTGCATGCTCCACGGGCGGACCGGCATGGTGTTCGCTGCCGTGCTGCTGGGGATCCTGGCCTGGCAGGACGTGCTCAACCGCCGGCATCAACCCGGCAGCGTGGCGCTGCGGGTGGGCGCGGGCCTCGGCTTGTTGGGCGTGCTGGCGTTCGTCTTCGTCGACGAGGAGCTGCGCAGCTACGTGCTCGAGTTCTCCGGCGAGTTGTTCATCAACCTGTTCGCAGGGGATGGCCTGCGTTCGGACTCGACCGACGACTTTGTCGAGAACCATCTGCACCTGCCCGATTGGGAGACAGTCCTGGGGGGCTCGGGCCTCTGGGCGCAGCCCGATGTCGCCGAGGCGATCGGCGCGTCCTATACCACCGACTCGGGCTACCTGCTGCTGCTGAACTTCGGCGGCGTGCCGATGGTGATCGTCTGCGTACTGGCGCTGACGTGGTTGCTGAGGGGGTATGTGCGCAGCCTGCAGGCACTGGGCGAACCGCCCCCCCCCGACCAAGTCCCCGCGCGGCGCTGGGCGCCCGTGGCTTTCTACGCGTACCTGGCGACGGTCATCGCGCTGGTCAGCTGGAAGGGGCCGATCTTCTTGTCAGAACACTGCATGACGGCGCTGTTCCTGGTGCTGACGATCGGCAGCCGGCGCGGACGGTCGCGCTGCTGAGCGCATCCGTCAGGGCCGCAGCAGACATCCGCAGGGGCGAGCGTCAGCGCACAGCGGTGCGACGGCGATGGCGGAACAGCAGGAAAGCCGCTGCCGCCAGAAAACCCAGACCCGCGCCGGCGATCGCCAGGGTGGAGCGCTTGGGCTTGCTCTTGCGCTCCGGCGTGGTGGCTGTATCCAGCACCTGGATCAACGTTCCCTCGCGGCTTTCATCGAGGCGCGCCAGTTCGTACTGTCGGGCGAAGATCTCGAACAGCGTTTCCTGGTACTTGTAGTCGCGGTACGCGCCGATGTAGTCCTGGTCGCCGGAGGCGTCGAGCGGCTGCTCGAGCTTCGCGAGTTGTCCACGCAAGCCGCCGAGCATGGCGTTCTGCTGGGAGATCTCCGGGGCGTTGTCCGCAAGCGTGCGACGCAGGACCGTCAGGCGGATCTCCGCCGCGGCCACTTCCGCCTTGAGTCTCGCGTAGCTCTCGGCGGCTGCCTTGGGCTCGCTCTTGAGCGCGCCGGCGCCGATGCCGGACTTCTGGAGCGCGGCCTGCGCCGTCTTCAAGGCGTCGCGGCTGCCGGCCAGATGCTGTTCAAAGAACTGGCGACGCACCTGGGCTTCGCTGAGTGCCAGACCGTTGGAGAGTTGGCGAAGTTCCTCGACGAAAGCGTTGGCGATGTCTGCGGCTCGCTTGGGGTCGTGGTCGTCGACCTCGATGCTGATGAGGTTGTCCTTCTTTCCTGCGGCGATGCGGGTACTGTCCGCCAGCTTGCGCTGCGCATCGACACGGAACTTCTCGCCGTAGACCGTCAGCAGGTCGAACCGGTCGATGATCTTGTTCGAGATCGTGACGCTCTGCATCAAGGACACGTACTGGTCGGCAGGAGTCCTGCCGGACAGCCCGGCCAGTCCTGCCAGTGCGCCGACCGACGAGAGCGCGTTGGCTGCGGAGTTCTGCTGCTGCTGCGGGCTGACGATCACGGCCTTCGCCGTGAACGTCAGCGGGACGAGGAAGCTGAGCCCGTAGGCGACGACGCCGCTGGCCACGGTGGTCAGCGCGATCCGGCGCCAATGGGGCCAGAGCTGCGAAAGGACATCGGCGTCATCCGTCACGGTCGATCCTGTCGACACGACGCCGGGCGCCGGCTGTTGTTCTGCCTGCATGGGGGTCAATTCTTGATGGTCTTCAGGGCAGCCGCACCCAGGCCGAAGTTGGCCAGGATCTGCGTCCAGTCCTTCGCGTCCTGGATGAAGGTCGACTTGTTCATCTGCTCCGGCACGAAGACCGTGTCGCCCGGCAACGCCGGCAGCCCGGCCAGATTGGAGCCGAAACCCAGCCAGCCGCTGCTCGACTGGCGCGCGCTCACGACCGTGCCGTTGGCACGGATCACGAAGGAGCTGCTGGCGTCGGCGCCGCGGGTCGGTCCGCCGGCCAGCTTCATCACGTCGTCGACCGACGCATTGTTCTGGAGGAGGAAGCTGCCCGCGTTGAACACGCTGCCGAACACGCCGACGGTCGTGGGCTTCGCCGGGATCAGCAGACGGTCGCCGTCCTCGACGGTCAAGGTCGGCAGCGAGCGCGCATCGGACTCCAGCTGCAACACCACGCGGCCGGTCGGTCGCACGGCGCGCAGCCGGGCCACGAGGCGTTCGGTGCCGGCGGCGCGCTGCGCGTTGCCTGCGGCTTCGTCGGCGTTCGTCGCGCGTTGCGTGGAACTGTTCTTGGTGAACTCCGTCTCCAGGTCCCGCAGAGCCCTGTCGTAGTTCTCCTGCTGCGACTGGCGCACGCTCTCGCGCGAGAAGTCCGTGCCGAACACGTAGGCCTGTGACGTCAGGCCGCCGGCCGCCGCGATGGCGTCCTGCAATGTGCTCGTCGGAGGCAGCACATATTCGCCAGGGCGGGCGACCTCGCCCTCCACCGTCACGCGCTTGAACTGCTTGCCCAGCGGCAGGGCGGTATTGACGCTGCTGAAGGCGCGGATCACATCGCCGTTGCTGGCCACCGTCTTCAATTGCGCGGGGAGTTGCAGCTCGCGCACGCGGCGGTCGTTGCGGTCGCTCAACTGTTCGATGGACACGCGCGAGCGGTCCGCCACGGCGCTGAAGCCGCCCGACATCGCCAGCACGTCTTCCAGCGTCTCGCCGGGCTTGAGCTCGACGATCGATTGCTTGTTCACGCTACCCAGCACGGCCACCTGGGGGCCGATCGCGCCGATGTGGATCACGTCTTCCGCCTGCAGCGCGCGGTCGCTGGCTTTGTCACCCTTGAGCAGCAGGTCGTAGGCGTCGAAACTGGCGACGATCTGGCCGTTGCGACGCAGTTCGATCTGGCGGAAGCTGCCCGCGGCCGACGGGCCGCCAGCACGGATCAGGCCGTTGACGATGGTGGCGAGACTGCTCACGGTGTAGGCACCCGGCTTGGCGGTGAAGCCCGTGACATAGATGCGGATCGTGCGCAGCTTGCCCAGCGAGGTGCTGACCTGGAAGTTCTTGAAGACCTGGGCGATGCGGGCGCGGACGACCTCGTTCAGGTCGCCGTAGCGCACGCCCGCGACCAGCACGGGACCGACGCGAGGGATCGTCACCCGGCCGGCGCGGTCCACCGTCAGGCGCAGGTCGGCATCGACCGAGCCCCACGCCGTGACCTGGATCTCGTCGCCGATGCCGATCAGGTAGTCCGACGGCGCCTGACGCGGGCCATCGGCATCGCCGCCCATGCGGGCGTCCAGCATCAGGTCCGAGCCGAGCCGGCGCACGATGTTGTCCGCGGAGACGGCGGCGCTCTTGCCGATGGCCGCCGTCTGCGTCTGCGTCTGCGACACGGCGGCCGTCTCGGTCTGGCTGGCTTCCGAGCGGCGCAGTTGCTCCAGCGTCGCCGGGTCGGCCAGATCGATGCCCAGCAGCTTGTTGACGTAGATCTCGAACTCGCCCGGCACGTACTTCGGGGCGCGGGCGATCGCCTGGGCCTGCGAGCCGGATGCGTCCTGCACGTTGCGATTGGCCGGAGTCAGCCGCACCGGTCCGGATGAGTCGACGCCCATGTCCGAGGAGGACTGGCCGCTGCCCGTGTTCATCTGCGCGAGGGCCGAAGTCGCCCCGAGGCCGACCATGAGGCAGGCCGTCAACAGCGCCAGCGCGGGCTTGCGAAGGGAGTGGCGCGCGCGAGTCGTCGACGTCGGCGAAAGGGCGCGTTGGGCGCTAAGTTCCATGCGTGATCTCGTCTCAGATGAACTCGGCCGCCCGCGACGGGCCTGAAGATCAGGGTGTCGGAGCGACCAGCGGCGCATTCTATGGCAGCGCTGTTGCGCCAAAACCGCCTCGGGCGGGAAGCCGCTCGTTACACTGCCGCCCATGTTGTATTTGCTCATCCCGTTTGCGCTGGCTGCGGCGATCACGCTGTACGTGGTGCATTCGTCGACGGTCCACGGCCACCTGTCCGCGGACCACGACCTGTCCGGCCCCCAGAAGTTCCATGCGCGGCCCGTGCCGCGCATCGGCGGGGTCGGCATCTTCGTGGGCCTGGTCGGCATGGTCGCGCTGGCCTATCTGCTGAAGCACCCGCAGGCCAAGACCGGCCTGCTGCTGCTGCTGTGCGGCCTGCCCGCCTTCGCCGCCGGCCTGATCGAGGACTTCACCAAGAAGGTCTCCCCGCGCGAGCGCCTGATCGCCACCGCGATCTCCGCCGGCCTGGGCTGCTGGCTGCTCCAGGCCATGATCTCGCGCACCGACATCCCGGGGCTGGACTTCATCGTCGGGACCACGGTCGGCGCGGTGATCATCACCATCTTCGTGGTCGCGGGCGTGGCTAACTCCGTCAACATCATCGACGGCTTCAACGGCCTGTCCTCGATGTGCGTCAGCCTGATGCTGCTGACCCTGGCCTACGTCGCCTACCAGGTCGGCGACACCGAGCTGGCGCTCTGGGCCCTCGCGGGCGTCGGCGCGATCCTGGGCTTCTTCGTCTGGAACTACCCCGCCGGCCTGATCTTCCTGGGCGACGGCGGCGCGTACTTCATGGGCTTCTACCTGGCGGAGATCGCCATCCTGCTGATCCACCGCCATCCGCAGGTCTCGCCGCTGTTCGCGCTGATGGTGTGCATCTATCCGGTGTTCGAGACGGTCTTCTCCATCTACCGCCGCCGCTTCCTGCGCAACACCAGCCCGGGCGATCCGGACGGCATCCACCTGCACTCGCTGATCTACCGCCGCCTGATGCGATGGGCGATTGGCGCACGCGATGCGCGCCTGATGACGCGCCGCAATTCGATGACGGCGCCGTATCTCTGGACGCTGTGCCTGTCGTCGCTGGCGCCGGCGCTGCTGTTCTGGGATTCGACGCCGATGATCGCGGGCTGCATGGTTCTGTTCGGGGTTGCCTACGTCGCGCTGTACTGGCGCATCGTGCGCTTCCGGACGCCCAAGTGGATGGTCTTCCGCGGCGACCAGCGCAAGCTGAGCGATCGTCAGTCGCAGTGATCCCGCAACGGTCCGCGTGCGCGGATCGGTGGTTTCCCGGGGCTTTCGAGGGCTTGGAGGATAATCCGCGCCCATGACCGACACCACCCCGACGCCCAACCCTCTTTTCGACACGCTGCCGCTGGACCCCAAGCTGCTGCGCGCCGTGTCCGATCAGGGCTACGCGACGATGACGCCCATCCAGGCCAAGGCGATCCCGATCGTCCTCTCCGGCCGCGATGTGATGGGCGCCGCCCAGACCGGCACCGGCAAGACCGCCGCGTTCTCGATCCCGCTGCTGCAGCGCATGCTCAAGCACGAGAACGCCTCGATGTCCCCGGCCCGCCACCCGGTGCGCGCGCTGGTGCTGGCCCCGACCCGCGAGCTGGCCGACCAGGTCGCCAACAACGTCAAGGCCTACGCCAAGCACACCAACCTGCGCGTGGCCTGTGTCTTCGGCGGCATCGACATGAAGCCGCAGACCCTGCAGCTCAAGGCCGGCGTCGAGGTCCTGATCGCCACGCCGGGTCGCCTGCTCGACCACATCGAAGCCAAGAACGCCGTGCTGAACCACGTCGAGTACGTCGTGCTCGACGAGGCCGACCGGATGCTGGACATCGGCTTCCTGCCGGACCTCCAGCGCATCCTGAGCTACCTGCCCAAGACGCGGCAGACGCTGCTGTTCTCGGCGACCTTCTCGCCCGAGATCAAACGGCTGGCGCAGAGCTACCTGCAGGATCCGGAGCTGGTGGAGGTCGCCCGCCCGAACGCGACGGCCTCGACGGTCGAACAGCGCTTCTTCAGCGTCGACGACGATGACAAGCGTGCCGCGGTCAAGCAGCTGCTGCGCCAGCGCGAGATCCGTCAGGCGATCGTGTTCGTGAATTCCAAGCTCGGCGCCGCGCGCCTGGCCCGCGCCTTCGAGCGCGACGGCTTGCGGACCGCCGCCCTGCACGGCGACAAGTCCCAGGACGAGCGCCTGAAGTCGCTGGAGGCGTTCAAGCGCGGCGAGGTGGACCTGCTGGTCGCGACCGACGTGGCCGCGCGCGGCCTGGACATCGCCGACCTGCCGGCGGTCTTCAACTTCGACGTCCCGTTCAATGCCGAGGACTACGTGCACCGCATCGGCCGCACCGGCCGCGCGGGGGCGTCGGGCCTGGCCTTCACGCTGGTGACCAAGGGCGACGCGCGCCTGGTCGGCGAGATCGAGAAGCTGATCAAGAAGAAGCTGGACCTGGAGCCGATCGAGCTCGAGGGCGAGCGTCGTCGCTTCGACGGCGACCGTGGCGAGCGCGGTGATCGCGCTCCCCGTGGCGATCGTGGTGATCGTGGCGGTGACCGGGGTGCCGAACGCGCGCCGCAAGGCGAGGGCGGCGGCGAGCGTCGCGACTTCCGTCGTGAACGCGAGGATCGCCGCGACGAGGCCTACGGCTCGCACGGCGCGCATGCGCCGGCGCGCGCGCCACGCCAGGCCTACGACCCGCTGTTCGACAAGCCGTATGAGGCGACGCAGGGCGGCGACGTGGCGGCCTGGGAGAAGGGGCCGGCCAACGCGCCGCGCGGCGGCCTGTCGGCCAACATCAAGCCGAAGAAGAAGGTCGCGGCGCTGTTCGGTGCCAAGCGCCCGCCGGTCACGGCGGACAGCGAGTCCTGATCAGCGGACGCCGAGGATCGCGAACACGGCCGGCACCTTGTCCGGCAGCGTCTTCGGCGCCTGACGCCATTGCTCGACCGTGGCCGAATGCGTCCACGCGTCCTTCAGGCTCAGCCCGCAACTGACCGACAGCAGCGAGCCGGGCCTCAGCGCCGCCAGCAGCGCCTGCAGCAGCGCGCTGTTGCGATAGGGCGTCTCGATCATCAACTGCGTCTGCTGCTCGCGCGCCGAGAAGGCGTCGAGCGCCTTGATGCGCGCCGTGCGCTCGGCCGCGTCCAGCGGCAGATAACCCACAAAAGCAAAGCTCTGGCCGTTCAGGCCGCTGGCGGCGAGCGCCATCAGGAGCGAACTCGGCCCGGTCAGCGGCACGACCTGCACCTTCGCCGCGTGTGCGGCGGCGACCAGCTTCGCGCCCGGGTCGGCGACGGCGGGCATGCCGGCTTCGGAGATCAGGCCGATGTCGTGACCGGCCATCGCCGGCTCCAGCAACGCCAGCCAGAGCTTCTCTTCGCTCGACGAGGCCGTGACCGCGCCGGCCGCCGGACCGCGGCCCTTGGCCGGGCGGGGCAGTTCCTCGATCTGCTGCTCCTGCAGCGGCACCGCCAGCGGATGGATCGCGCCGACGCGCTTCAGGAAAGCGCGGGTGGTCTTGGCGTTCTCCGCGGCCCAGTGCGTGATCGAGGCGGCTCGCGCGAGCACCGCGTCGGGCAGGACTTCGCGCAGGTCGACTTCCTGGCCGTTCATGCCGAAGTCGAGGGTGTTGGGAACGAGGAAGAGGCGGCCGCGGGTCATTGCTGTTCTCTGTAGTGCTTTGTTGTTCTCTGTCGTTGTCGGGCGTGCTGTTGGAGGTGCTGTTGGAAGTGCTGCTTCAGGCCAGCAGGCTCAACACGTCCAGTCCGCCTTGTCGCAGCAGCGCGGCGGTGCGGATCAGCGGCAGGCCGATCAGCGCCGTGGGATCGTCGGACTCGATGGCCTCCAGCAGCGCGATGCCCAGGCCCTCGGCCTTGGCGCTGCCGGCGCAGTCGTAGGGCTGCTCGGCGCGGAGATAGCGCTCGATCTCGTCATCGCTCAACTCGCGGAAGCGCACGCGCACCGGGGCCAGGTCTTGCGCGACGAAGCCGGTCGCCTCGCAGACCACGGCCAGCGCCGTCTGGAACACGACGGTGCGACCGCGCATCGCGCGCAACTGCTCGACGGCGCGCTCATGCGTGCCCGGCTTGCCGATCGGTTGGCCGTCCAGATCGGCGACCTGGTCCGACCCGATCACCAGCGCCTGCGGGAAACGCGTCGCCACCGCGCGGGCCTTGGCCAGCGCCAGCCGGCGGGCGAGGGCCTCGGGCGTTTCCCCTGGCCGCGGCGTCTCGTCGACGTCGGGCGCCGCCGTCTCGAACGGCACCCGCAGGCGCTGCAGCAACTCGCGCCGGTAGCGGGAGGTGGAGCCCAGCACGAGCGGGCGGGCGGACGGTGAGGCAGCGGTCATGGCCCGGGATTGTCCCATCGGGGCGGAGGCGGCTCGTACACTTGCGACCCATGAAACCGCGTTCGTTCGATCCATTGAAGCTCGATGTCGGAGTCTTTGCCCGGGAGGGCGGCACGCTGGAGGGCGAGTGGCCCGCGACCAGCCTGACGCGCTTGGCCGAGGCGGCCGCGCCCGAGTCCGATCCGGCCCAGTGGCCGCCCGTGTCCTGGTTTGCCCAGGGCGAGATGCGCACACCCAAGGGTGGCGAGCCGCAGGCGTGGTTGGAGCTGACCGCGCAAGCGCAGGTCGCGGTGACCTGCCAGCGCTGCCTCCAGCCGGTCCGCGAGGACCTGACGGTGGCGCGCTGGTTCCGCTTCGTCAAGGACGAGGACATGGCGGCCGAGATGGACATGGACTCCGACGACGACGTCCTGGCGCTGCCGCGCCACCTGGACCTGCGCGAGCTGGTCGAGGACGAGCTGCTCCTGACCTTGCCGGTCGTGCCGCGCCATGACGTGTGCCCCGAGCCGTTGCCGCATGCGAACGTCGAGGAGGACGAGTTGCCGGCAGAGGAGCGCCCCAATCCGTTCGCGGCGCTCGCGGCGCTGAAGAAGGGCTCCGGCGGCAAGGCGTGACACCGGTTCGGTGCTGTGCTATAGTTTCCGGCTTTCCCGGATCGAAGTGCGTCCACCTGCGTGGGTGCGCAACCGGGACCGAGGCGTCGGTAGCGGAGCATCCTTGTCGGATCCGCGGTACAGCTCGAGTTCTCTCGAGAGCCCGAGCAACCTCGAATCACCAGCCAGCCGAAGCCTTTAGGAGAATCAACCATGGCCGTTCAGCAAAACAAGAAGTCCCCCTCGAAGCGCGGCATGCACCGCTCGCACAATGCCCTGGTCACCCCGGGCACCGCGATCGAGCCGACCACCGGTGAAGTGCACCTGCGCCACCACATCAGCCCCAACGGCTTCTATCGCGGCCGCAAGGTGCTGAAGACCAAGGCCGACGCGGCCTGATCGATTCGATCAGCCGGTCCGGAGGGCTCCTCGAGGCCTCCGTCTGGTCGCACCCACAAGTAGAGCCCGGTTCCGCATCACGCGTCGCCGGGCTTTCGCGTTTCTGAATTTCGCTTTCTTGATCTCCGCGTTCCTGAGCTTCTCGTCCTGATCCTTCTCCGATCCTTCCTTTGGAAGGCCCTTGCTGTCGCGCACGCTTCTTGCGGGGTCGCTACAGTCGCACCTTCGACCGGTGTTCTTCTCAGGTTTCGATGACCGCAATTCCCGCCACCCGCTCATCGCCCTCCGCCGAGCCGCTCCGCCTGGCGGTGGACTGCATGGGCGGCGACCACGGCCCCGCCGTCACCCTCCCGGCCTGCCAGGCCTTCCTTGCCGCGCATCCGCAGGCGGAACTCGTGCTGGTCGGCCTGCCTGACGCGCTCCAGGCCGCCGCTTCCTGGCCACGCACGCGCATCGTCGCGGCCAGCGAGGTCGTCAGCATGGACGATCCCATCGAGGTCGCCCTGCGGCGCAAGAAGGATTCGTCGATGCGGGTGGCGCTCTCGCAGCTCAAGGCCGCCAAGGACGGCACGCCCGCGCAGGCCCATGCCTGCGTCTCGGCGGGCAACACCGGCGCGCTGATGGCGGTCGCCAAATACCTGCTGAAGACGCTGGAAGGCATCGACCGTCCGGCCATCGCCACCGTGATGCCGAACCAGATCGGCGGCTTCACCACGGTGCTGGACCTGGGCGCCAACGTCGACTGCGGTCCGGAACACCTGCTGCAGTTCGCCGTGATGGGCAGCGCGCTGGTGTCGGCGGTGGACGGCAAGGAGAACCCGACGGTCGGCCTGCTGAACATCGGCGAGGAAATGATCAAGGGCAACGAGACGATCAAGCGCGCCGGCGAACTGCTGCGCGAGGCCGCCTCGCACGACCAGCTGAACTTCCACGGCAACGTGGAGGGCAACGACATCTTCAAGGGCACGACGGACATCGTGGTCTGCGACGGTTTCGTCGGCAACGTGGCGCTGAAGACGGCCGAAGGGCTGGCCAGCATGATCTCCAGCTTCATCAAGGCGGAGTTCACCCGCAGCTGGTGGACCAAGGCGATCGCGCTGCTGGCGATGCCGGTGCTGCAGCGTTTCAAGGACCGCGTGGACCATCGCCGCTTCAACGGCGCCGCGCTGCTGGGCCTGCGCGGACTGGTCTTCAAGAGCCACGGTTCGGCCGATGCCTTCGCTTTCGAGCAGGCATTGAACCGGGCGTATGATGCGGCCCGCAACCGGCTCCTGGACCGGGTTCACGATCGCATTGTCGCAACACTGCAGGCGCTCCCGGCGTCTGCCAACGAAGAGGGCGGCGATGCTGGAGACACGGCGGCCACGGCCGCCCACGCTGCATGACCACTGCTTCCACGCGCTACGCCCGCATCCTCGGAACGGGCAGCTACCTGCCCGCGAACCGCGTCACCAACTCCGCCCTGGCGGAACGCCTCGCCCGCGACGGGATTGAAACCTCGCACGACTGGATCGTCGAACGCACCGGCATCCATGCCCGGCACTTCGCCGATCCGCACGTCACCTCCAGCGACCTGGCGCTGCCGGCTTCGCTGGCCGCACTGGAATCCGCCGGCGTGCGCGCCGACGAGATCGACCTGATCATCGTCGCCACGTCCACGCCGGACATGGTGTTCCCCTCGACCGCCTGCCTGCTGCAGCAGAAGCTGGGCATCCACGGCTGCGCCGCCTTCGACGTGCAGGCCGTGTGCTCGGGCTTCGTCTACGCGCTGACGGTCGCCGACTCGATGATCAAGACCGGCGCCGCCACGAAGGCGCTGGTGGTGGGCGCCGAGGTGTTCTCGCGCATCCTCGACTTCAAGGACCGCACGACCTGCGTGCTGTTCGGCGACGGCGCCGGCGCCGTGGTCGTCGGCGCCAGCGACGAGCCCGGCATCCTCGCCAGCGAGCTGCATGCCGACGGCCGCCATGTCGACATCCTCTGCACCCCGGGCACCGTGTCCGGCGGCGAGGTCCTCGGCCATCCGCTGCTGAAGATGGACGGCCAGGCGGTGTTCAAGCTGGCCGTGGGCGTGCTGGAGAAGGTTGCAAGATCGGTCCTCGACAAGGCTGGTCGCACCGACGCCGACATCGACTGGCTGATCCCGCACCAGGCCAACATCCGCATCATGCAGGGCACGGCCAAGAAGCTGAAGATGCCGCTGGACAAGCTGATCGTCACGGTCGACGAGCACGGCAACACCTCCGCCGCCTCGATCCCGCTGGCCTTCGACGTCGCGGTGCGCGCCGGCAAGATCAAGCGCGGCGACACGGTGATGCTGGAAGGCGTCGGCGGGGGCTTCACCTGGGGCGCGGTGCTGCTGGACTTCTGATTCCCGACTTCCGAAGCCGTCCGGCGCGCCTTCCGGCACGCCGCCTGGCGGCCGGACGCGCGCGGACGACCGCGGCACCCGGCGTGCCGTGCCCGCTGTCATGCGCGCTTCTCCCTCCTCATCGATAGTCACGGACTCGAACCATGAGCAAGAACTTCGCAATCGTCTTCCCCGGCCAGGGCTCGCAGTCGGTCGGCATGCTGGACGCCTGGGGCGATCACCCGGAAGTGGTGCGCACCCTGGCGGAAGCCTCGGCCGCGCTGGGTGAGGACATCGGTGCGCTGATCAAGAACGGTCCGAAGGACCAGCTGGACCTGACGACCAACACCCAGCCGGTCATGCTGACCGCCGGCATCGCCAACTACCGCGCCTGGATCGCAGAGACCGGCCTGGTGCCGTCGGCGGCCGGCGGCCACTCGTTGGGCGAATACACGGCGCTGGTCGCCGCGGGCGCGCTGAGCCTGGCCGACGCGCTGCCGCTGGTGCGCTTCCGCGCCCAGGCGATGCAGGAAGCCGTGCCGGTGGGTACCGGCGCGATGTCGGCCATCCTGGGCCTGGACGCCGCCGTGGTCCGCGAGGTCTGCCGGACGATCGCCGCCGAGTCGGGCGAGGTCGTCGAGGCCGTCAACTTCAACGATCCGAAGCAGACGGTGATCGCCGGCTCCAAGGCGGGCGTCGAGAAGGCCAACGAGGCGCTCAAGGCTGCCGGCGCGAAGCGCGCGCTGCCGCTGCCGGTGTCGGCGCCGTTCCACTCCAGCCTGATGAAGCCGGCCGCCGAACGCCTGCGCGAGAAGCTCGCCGCCGTGTCGTTCCAGACCGCCGCCTTCCCGGTGATCAACAACATCGACGTCGCCGTGACCGACGACGCCCAGGCGCTGCGTGACGCGCTGTTCCGCCAGGCCTTCGGTCCGGTGCGCTGGGTCGAGGTCATGCAGGCGCTCAAGGCGCGCGGCCTGACCACCGTCATCGAATGCGGCCCCGGCAAGGTGCTGGCCGGCATGGCCAAGCGCATCGATGCCGACCTGGTCAGCGCCACGGTGCTGGATCCGGCCTCGCTGGCCGAGGCCAAGGCCCTGCTGGCCTGAGTCGCGGCGCGCACCGCGGTTCCCTTCCTTCCGAATTCCTCCCGAGGTTCCTCATGTCCGAGAACAACACCGACAAGAAGCAGGTCGCCCTGGTGACCGGCGCCAGCCGCGGCATCGGCCGCGCGATCGCGCTGACGCTGGCCCAGAAGGGCTTCGTCGTGATCGGCACCGCGACCGGCGAGTCCGGCGCGTCGGCGATCACCGAAGCCCTGGCGCCGCACGGCGGCCGGGGCGCGGTCCTGAACGTCAACGACGGCGCGGCCGTGGACGCGCTGATCGAGGCGATCGTCAAGCAGGACGGCGGCATCCAGGTGCTGGTCAACAACGCCGGCATCACCAAGGACATGCTGTCCATGCGGATGAAGGACGAGGACTGGGACGCCGTCCTGGACACCAACCTGAAGGCCGTGTTCCGCGCCAGCCGCGCCGTGATGCGCCCGATGATGAAGCAGCGCTACGGCCGCATCATCAACATCACCTCGGTGGTGGGCGCCTCCGGCAACGCCGGCCAGGCCAACTACGCCGCGGCCAAGGCCGGCGTGGCGGGCATGACGCGTGCCCTGGCCCGGGAGCTCGGCAGCCGCTCGGTCACCGTCAACTGCGTCGCCCCCGGCTTCATCGCCACCGACATGACCGAGGTGCTGCCCGAGGCGCAGAAGACCGCGCTGCTGGCCCAGATCCCCGCCGGCCGCCTGGGCGATCCGGCCGAGATCGCCCATGCCGTGGCGTTCCTGGCTTCCCCGGAAGCCAGCTACATCACGGGCGTGGAGCTGCACGTCAACGGCGGCATGTACATGAATTGAGGTGGATCCCGTCCCGCGCGCGTTGCGCGGGCGGCCCGCCCACCGGATTCACCCGGCCGGTGTAGGGCTGATAGAGTGCGAGCGCGCGCCGTCTCCATCGTGGAAGGCGTGCCTCGGGAGGTCCGACTAGGGGCGCCACTCTAAGGCCTTAGAATCCCGGGTTGTTCTAGCAAACCACCCCCTCCTGGAGGAGTCATGAGCGATATCGAAGCACGTGTCAAGAAAATCATCGCCGAGCAGCTCGGCGTGCCCGAAGCCGATGTGACCAATGAAAAGGCCTTCGTCGCCGATCTGGGCGCTGATTCTCTGGACACCGTGGAACTGGTGATGGCCCTCGAAGACGAGTTCGGCATCGAGATCCCGGACGAAGAGGCCGAGAAGATCACCACCGTGCAGCTGGCCATCGACTACGCGGTCAAGCACCAGAAGGCGTAAGCAAGCAGCATGAGCCGTCGTCGCGTCGTCGTCACCGGTCTCGGCCTGATCTCGCCCGTGGGTAACACGGTCGAGGAAGGCTGGGCCAACATCGTGGCTGGCAAGTCCGGCATCGACACCATCACCCGTTTCGATGCCTCGGTCCTCGCCTGCCATTTCGCGGGAGAGGTCAAGGACTTCAAGGTGGATGACTACATCCCCGCGAAGGAAGCCCGCCACATGGATACCTTCATCCATTACGGGCTGGCGGCCTCGCTGCAGGCGATCCGCGATGCGGGTCTGCCCACCGGCGACGCGCTCGACCCGGAACTGGCGGAACGCATCGGCGTGCTCGTCGGCTCCGGCATCGGCGGCCTGCCGATGATCGAGGAGACCCACGCGGAACTGACCAATCGCGGCCCGCGCCGCGTCAGTCCGTTCTTCGTGCCGGCCTCGATCATCAACATGATCTCGGGCCACGTCTCGATCAAGTGCGGGTTCAAGGGCCCGAACCTGGCCATCGTGACGGCGTGCACCACGGGTCTGCACAGCATCGGCACCGCCGGGCGCATGATCGAGGCGGGCGACGCCGACATCATGGTCGCCGGCGGTTCGGAATCGACGGTGTCCCCGCTGGGCGTCGGCGGTTTCGCCGCGGCCCGCGCGCTGTCCACCCGCAACGATGACCCCAAGACCGCGTCCCGTCCCTGGGACAAGGACCGCGACGGCTTCGTGCTGGGCGAGGGCGCCGGCGTGCTGGTGCTCGAAGAGTACGAACACGCCAAGAAGCGCGGCGCCAAGATCTATGCGGAGCTGATCGGCTTCGGCATGAGCGCCGACGCGTATCACATGACCGCGCCCGACGTGGACGGCCCGACGCGCTCGATGCGCAACGCGCTGCGCAACGCCGGGTTGAACGCGGACCAGATCCAGTACATGAACGCGCACGGCACGTCCACGCCCCTGGGCGATGCGAACGAGACCAACGCGATCAAGAAGGCCTTCGGCGACCATGCGAAGAACGGCCTGGTGGTGTCGTCGACCAAGTCGATGACCGGCCACCTGCTGGGCGGCGCGGGCGGCATCGAGTCCGTCTTCACCGTCAAGTCGCTGCACGACCAGGTCGCTCCGCCGACGATCAACATCTTCAACCAGGACCCCGAGTGCGACCTGGACTACTGCGCCAACGAGGCGCGCAAGATGCCGATCGAGTACGCCGCGAAGAACAACTTCGGCTTCGGCGGCACCAACGGCACGCTGATCTTCAAGCGGATCTGATCGCGTGATCGCCTGATCACGTCGAGTCTGAACGACACGGACGGCGCCCCATGACGCCGGACCGATCGACCTCACGCCGGGCCACTGCCCGGCGTTTTTCATTGGCGGACGACAGGCGCTGGGTGCGCGTGCAGCGCGCGGTACTGGGCGGCGGCCTGGCCGCGGCGTTGATCGCGGTGCTGCTTCAGGCCGGTGTCGCCGAGGCTTTCGCCCGCGCCGATCCCGGTGTCTTCGCCGACGTTGTAGCCAACGGTGTCGGTCCGTGGCTCGCGGTCCTGATGGCCGCCGCGGCCGGTGCCGCGCTGCCGGTCCGGGCGCGCGCGCCAGCCGTCCTGCGATGGGACGGCGCGCAGTGGTGGTGGCAGCGCGCGGGAGAGCCGCTTGCCATCTCGCCGGACGTCGTCGTCGACCTCGAACAGTGGATGCTGCTGCGGCTCAACGCCGCGACCGATGCGGAAGGTGTTCGCGGTCGCACGCCGCCGGAGCGCTGGATCGCGCTGTCGCGACGCGCGCACGAAGCGCAGTGGGCGTCGCTCAGGCTCCACCTCTTTCTCGCTGCAGGCTGACACCATGTCGTTTCTGAATTCCGGGCATGATGTGGGCCTTCCGTTTTTGCATCGCCACCTGCGAGTGTTCATGCTCAATTCCGACCGCACCTGTTCCCTTCGACGTCTTGCCCTGGCGCTCGCCGGTGCCACCTTGCTGAGCGCTTCGCTGGGAGCCGCTGCCCAGGCCGCCCAGGCTGCGACAAAGCCTGCGACGCCCGCCGCGACCGCGGCTCCCGCGACTCCGGTGACCGCTTCGGTGCCGGTCGCCGCGCCGGACCTGGCGCGCGCGCTGCCGGACTTCAGCGCCCTGGTCGAACAGGCCGGTCCCGCCGTCGTCAACATCCGCACCTCGGAGAAGGTGAAGGTCGCCAACGCGCAGATCGACGAACAGATGCGCGAACTGCTGCGCCGCTTCGGCATCCCCGTGCCGCAGCAGCGCCGTGCGCCTCCGGGTGCCGCGCCGGCTCCCGCGCCCACCCCCGACGACGATGACGACGAGGACGCGCCGCAGCGTCGCGGTCTGGGGTCCGGTTTCGTGATCGGCGCGGACGGTTTCGTGATGACCAACGCGCACGTCGTCGACGATGCCGACGAGGTCACCGTCACGCTGACCGACAAGCGCGAATTCAAGGCCAAGGTGGTCGGCCTGGACCGTCGCACCGACGTGGCGGTGCTCAAGATCGAGGCGAACAACCTGCCGATGCTGCGCATGGGCGACGTGAGCCGGCTCAAGGTCGGCGAGTGGGTGATGGCCATCGGCTCGCCCTTCGGCTTCGACAACACGGTGACGGCCGGCATCGTCAGCGCCAAGGCGCGAGACACCGGCGACCTGCTGCCGCTGATCCAGACCGACGTGGCGATCAACCCGGGCAACTCCGGCGGTCCGCTGCTGAACCTGCGCGGCGAGGTGGTGGGCATCAACTCGCAGATCTACAGCCAGTCGGGCGGGTTCATGGGCATCTCGTTCGCGATCCCGATCGACGAGGCGATGCGCGTGGCCGACCAGCTGCGCGCCGGCGGCCGCGTGACGCGCGGCATGCTGGGCGTCTATCCGGACGACGTCAGCAAGGAAGTCGCCGAGGCCATCGGCCTGGGCAAGCCGCAAGGCGCGCTGATCAGCCGCATCACGCCGGCAGGCCCCGGCGAGAAGGCTGGCCTGCAGCTCGGCGACGTGATCACGAAGTTCGACGGCAAGGCCGTGGAGAAGGCGGTGGATCTGCGCCGCCTGGCCGCGGCGACCAAGCCGGGCACCAAGGTGCCGCTGCAGGTGTTCCGCCGCGGCGCCTACAAGGACCTGACCGCGACGCTCGACGCGCTGCCCGACGACCGCGCGCCGGCGACCCCGGAAGCCGAGGCGCCCGCCGCGACCGGCGCGTCGGCCTGGGGCCTGACGGTCACCGAACTGACCGAGGCGCAGCGCAAGGAACTCAAGGTCGACGGCGGCCTGCGCATCGACACGGTCGACGGCCCGGCGGCCCGTGCCGGCCTGAAGACCGGTGACGTGATCCTCTCGGCCAACAACGCCGAGGTGAAGACGGTCAAGCAGTTCCAGGCCGCGCTGGCCAAACTCGAGAAGGGCAAGTCGCTCCAGATGCTGGTGCGTCGGGGCGAGGTCGCGACCTACGTTGTGCTCAAGCCTGGCAAGGGTTGAAACGGTCCACCGTCAACCCACTCCCGGCCTGGGGCTTTCCGCAATGCGGAAAATCCAAGCTTCAGCCTGTGCATGGATGCACAAGCCATCGTGGGTTGGCGCTTGCTAACGGCTGTGGTCAAAGCGGGGCATTGGTGCCCCGCTCCGCTACAATCAAGCCGCGTTCGGGCAGCTTTGTCGCTGTTCCGACGGTGAATCGGAAGGCATCATTTTGATGGGCTCAGCGATCCACAGGATGTCCCCGAATTTTGTGGATAACCTGTGTATAAAAACGCTGTTGGCGAAGGGCAACGCGCGAGAAGCTCGCATCCATGCGGTTTCCAGGGCGGGGCTTTTGGCTACAATGAAAGCCCAACAAGCAGTTGCCATACGTTTTGTTGGAAGGCGCGTCACCGTTTAGACGTGCCTTTTTTTTATGTCCCGTTCAGGTCCTGCGAAGGGCCCTGCATCACCGCTCCGACCGACCGTCCCCAGCATGTTCAGCATGCATCAGCGTGCTCCGCTCGAGCACCGTTGAAGTGGCGGACCAAGCGCGCGGTCTCCGTCCGAGTCCATGAACCACATCCGCAATTTCTCCATCATTGCCCACATCGACCACGGCAAGAGCACGTTGGCCGACCGGATCATCCAGCGCTGCGGCGGGCTGTCGGACCGGGAGATGGAAGCGCAGGTGCTGGACTCGATGGACATCGAGCGTGAGCGCGGCATCACGATCAAGGCGCAGACCGCCGCGCTGCAATACAAGGCGGCGGACGGCCAGGTCTACAACCTGAACCTGATCGACACGCCCGGACACGTGGACTTCTCGTATGAGGTGAGCCGATCGCTGTCCGCCTGCGAAGGCGCGCTGCTGGTGGTCGACGCCAGCCAGGGCGTCGAGGCGCAGACGGTGGCCAACTGCTACACCGCGCTGGAGCTCGGCGTCGAGGTCGTCCCCGTCCTGAACAAGATGGACCTGCCGTCGGCGAACCCGGACGGCGCGAAGGCGGAGATCGAGGAAGTCATCGGCATCGACGCCACCGACGCTATCCCGTGCTCGGCCAAGACCGGCATGGGCATCGACGAGATCCTCGAGGCGGTCATCGCCCGCATGCCGCCCCCGCAGGGCACGGTCGAGGCGCCGCTGCGCGCGATGATCATCGACTCCTGGTTCGACAACTACGTCGGCGTCGTGATGCTGGTCCGCGTGGTGGACGGCACGCTGAAGAAGAACGAACGCATCCGCATGATGGCGACCAACGCCATCTACCCGGCGGAACACCTGGGCGTGTTCACGCCCAAGTCGGAGAAGCGCGACCAGCTCAACGCGGGCGAGGTCGGCTTCATCATCGCCGGCATCAAGGAACTGTCCGCGGCGAAGGTGGGCGACACCATCACGCTGGAAAAGAAGCTTCCGAACAACCTGGGTCCGGCCACCGAGGCGCTGCCCGGTTTCAAGGAGATCCAGCCGCAGGTGTTCGCGGGGCTGTACCCGACCGAGGCCAGCGAGTACGACCAGCTGCGCGATGCGCTGGAGAAGCTCAAGCTCAACGACGCCTCGCTGCGCTTCGAACCGGAAGTCTCGCAGGCGCTGGGCTTCGGCTTCCGCTGCGGCTTCCTCGGGCTGCTGCACATGGAGATCGTGCAGGAGCGCCTGGAGCGCGAGTTCGACCAGGACCTGATCACCACCGCGCCCAGCGTGGTGTACGAGGTCCAGCTGGGCGACGGTGAAGTCATCGAGGTGGAGAACCCCTCGAAGATGCCCGAGCAGAGCAAGATCGCCGAGATCCGCGAGCCGATCGTGACGGTGCATCTGTACATGCCGCAGGAGTACGTCGGCGCGGTCATGACGCTGGCCAACCAGAAGCGCGGCGTGCAGCTGAACATGGCCTACCACGGCCGCCAGGTCATGCTGACCTACGAGATCCCGCTGGCGGAGATCGTGCTGGACTTCTTCGACAAGCTGAAGTCGGTCTCGCGCGGCTACGCGTCGATGGACTACGAGTTCAAGGAATACCGCGCCTCCGACGTCGTCAAGGTCGACATGCTGATCAACGGCGACCGCATCGACGCGCTGTCGCTGATCGTGCACCGGGCGCAGTCTCAGTTCCGCGGCCGCCAGGTGGCGGCCAAGATGCGCGAGATCATCCCGCGCCAGATGTACGACGTGGCCATCCAGGCGGCCATCGGCGCCAACATCATCTCGCGCGAGAACATCAAGGCCCTGCGCAAGAACGTGCTGGCAAAATGCTACGGCGGCGACATCAGCCGCAAGCGCAAGCTGCTGGAAAAGCAGAAGGCCGGCAAGAAGCGCATGAAGCAAATCGGTTCGGTGGAGGTGCCGCAAGAAGCCTTCCTGGCCATCCTCCAAGTCGAAGAATAAGTCTCCGCATGAAAGCCATGAGCGCACTGACCGGGTTGCTGTACGTGACCCTGATCGCCTACCTGGGCGGCTGGTACCAAGGCTACTGGAACGGCAACTTCTCGTTGCTGCTGCTGATCCTGACCACGGTGACGCTGGCCTACTGGCTGGCCGAGCGCTTCCACTTCCAGCCCTCGCGCGAGCGCGCGGCGGCGCAGTTGGCCAAGAACGACGAGCAACGCCGCGCGTCGCTGGCCGCGCAGGGCATCCAGCGCGTGGACGGCGACGTCGAAGGCGCCCGCGAGGAGATCCTGCGCCAGCCCTGGTGGCTGGACTGGACCGCCGGCCTGTTCCCGGTGATCCTGATCGTCTTCCTGCTGCGCTCGTTCATGTTCGAGCCGTTCAAGATCCCGTCCGGCTCCATGGTGCCGACGCTGCTGATCGGCGACCTGATCCTGGTCAACAAGTTCCACTACGGCATCAGACTGCCGGTGATCAACAAGAAGATCATCAGCAACAACGACGTGCAGCGCGGCGACGTGGTCGTGTTCCGCTACCCGCAGAACCCCAGCATCGACTACATCAAGCGGGCGGTCGGGCTGCCGGGCGACGAGATCGCCTACCTCAACCAGAAGCTGTACGTGAACGGCAAGCAGGTGGAGACGGTGTCGCAGGGCGAGTTCTTCGACGAGGATCCGAACTCGATGCGCTTCCGTCCGCGCTTCACCGAGAAGCTGGGCCCGGTCGAGCACCAGATCCTGGTGGACGCGCAGGCGCAGGGGCGCATCGGCAAGATCTATGACTTCCCGTACAACGAGAACTGCAAGTACACGCTGGAAGGCGTGACCTGCAAGGTGCCGGCCGGCCATTACTTCATGATGGGCGACAACCGCGACAACTCGCAGGACTCGCGTTTCTGGGGCTTCGTGCCGGACGAGAACATCGTCGGCCGCGCCTTCGTGGTCTGGATGAACTTCGGCAGCCTGAAGCGCATCGGCGGTATCCAATAAGGTCGGCCGGCATACCGGCTGACACACTGGCCGGCCCACGATCGGCCGATGATCGACTACTCTGTTCCAACGACAACCATCGGAGCGACTCGTGATGAGGGCACGGAAGATTCAACGGGGACTCAGCCTGCTCGGGCTGCTGTTCTGGGCGGTGATCATCGGCGGCGGGTCGGTGATCCTGCTGCGCGTGGTGCCCACGGTGATGGAGTACTACACGATCCAGCGCGCCGTCGAGAAGATCGCCCGCGACAGTCCGCCGACCGTGGCCGCGGCGCGCGACCAGTTCCAGCGGACCAAGGACATCGAATATTCGATCGTCAGCATCGAGCCGAAGGACTTGATCATCACCAAGGTCGACGACAAGGTGAAGATCAGCTACGCCTACGACAAGGAAGTACCCCTGTTCGGCCCCGCGTTCCTGGTGATCAAGTACAAAGGCGAAACTCGTTGATGTCGCATGGATGTTCGACCGAACGTCCGCTGATCGTCCACTGACTGCCCTGAACCCTCTCACACGCCGTCCATGACCCCGCAAGCGCTCGACGCCCTCCAGCAACGCCTCGGCTACCGCTTCAAGCAGCCGGGTCTGCTGCAGCGCGCGCTGACGCATCGCAGCTTCGGCCAGCAGCACAACGAGCGTCTGGAGTTCCTCGGCGACGCGGTGCTCAACCTGACGGTGTCGGCGCTGCTGTTCGACCGCTTCGCCGGCTCGGACGAAGGCGACCTGACGCGCATCCGCGCGCACCTGGTGCGCGAGGACAGCCTGCACCGCCTGGCGCTGGTGCTGCAGATGCCCGAGGCGCTGCGCATGAGCGAAGGCGAAGCCCGCGGCGGCGGCGGCCAGCGGCCGTCCATCCTGGCGGACGCGCTGGAGGCCGTGATCGGCGCCGCGTTCCTGGACGGCGGCTACGAGGCTGCGCGCGAGATCGTGCGCGGGCTGCTGGGCGAGACCATCGCGGCCAGCGGCATCGAGCAGTGGGCCAAGGATTCGAAGACGGCGCTGCAGGAATGGCTCCAGGCGCGCAAGCTGCCGGTGCCGTCCTACCGCATCGCCGAGACGCGGGGCCAGGCCCACGCGCAGACCTTCACCGTCGAATGCGAAGTGGCCTCGCTGACGCTGTCGCGCCGCGGCGAAGGTCGCTCGCGCCGGATCGCCGAGCAGGAGGCCGCCCGGCAGGTGCTGGACGAACTGCTCGCAGGCGACCGACCCGGCACCGGCCTGCGCGACTGACGCGGAGTCCGCGATGAACGCACCCAAGACGCCGAGGACGCCGACACCGACGTCCTCGTCCGATTCCATTTCTGACGCTCCTGTCCATCCCCCTGTTTCCGAGGATCCCCATCTGAACGCCCCGCACGACTCCGCCACGCCGCTCGATCACGATGCCGACGCCGCCGCCCACGACGAGGGCGATGAACTGGACGAGGAGGGCGAGGAGGGCGAGGACCTGCCCGAGGTCCAGGGCGGCATCGGTGCGATGCCCTACGAGGGCGACCTGCGCTGCGGCCTGATCGCGATCGTCGGCCGGCCCAACGTCGGCAAGTCGACCCTGCTGAACGCGCTGGTGGGACAGAAGGTCTCGATCACCTCGAAGAAGGCGCAGACCACGCGCCACCGCATCACCGGCGTGCGCACCGTCGACGAGGCGCAGTTCGTCTTCGTCGACACGCCCGGCTTCCAGACCAAGCACAGCAGCGCGCTGAACCGCAACCTGAACCGCACGGTCCAGGGCGTGCTGGCGGACGTGGATCTGGTGCTGTTCGTGGTCGAGGCGGGCCGCTTCGGCCTGGACGACGCGAAGGTGCTGTCGCTGCTGCCGCAGAACAAGCCGGTGGTGCTGATCGCCAACAAGCTGGACGCGGTGACGAGACGGGCCGAGATGATGCCCTGGCTCAAGAGCATGCAGGAGCGCCGCAACTTCACCGAGTTCGTGCCGCTGTCGGCCAAGAAGGACTCGGACGTGCAGCGCCTGTTCCAGATCCTGAAGCCCTACCTCCCGAGCCAGGAATGGTTCTATGAGGAAGACGCGCTGACCGACCGCAGCGAGAAGTTCATGGCCGCGGAGATGATCCGCGAGAAGCTCTTCCGCCTGACCGGCGACGAACTGCCCTACGAAGCCACGGTGATCATCGATCGCTGGGAAGAGGAGGGCAACCTGCGCCGCATCGCCGCGACCATCGTGGTCGAGCGCGACGCGCAGAAGGGCATGATCATCGGCCAGGGCGGCGAGCGCTTGAAGCGCATCGGCTCGGAGACGCGCCAGGAACTCGAGAAGCTGTGGGACGCGCGCGTGTTCCTGGAGCTCTGGGTGAAGGTGCGGTCCGGCTGGGCCGATTCCGAAGAGCATCTGAGAAGCTACGGTTACGAGTAAGGCCCATGGCCACACGCGCCCCGAAGCCGCCCGCCACGCAGGCGGCTTTTGTTTTGCATCACTACGACTGGAGCGAGACCAGCCTCGTGCTGGACCTGTTCAGCCGTGAGCACGGCCGGCTGGCGGTGGTGGCCAAGGGCGCGAAGCGGCCGTATTCGCAGCTGCGATCGGTCTTGCTGCCCTTCCTGCGGCTTCAGGTGACGCTGTCCAAGCCGTCGAAGATGAACGAGGACGGCGCGGCCGAGGTCCAGTCGCTGCGCGGCGCCGAGTGGGTCGGCGGACAGACGCTGCCCAGCGGCGCGGCGCTGTTCAGCGGCTACTACGTCAACGAGCTGCTGCTGAAGTTCCTGCCGCGCCAGGAGGCGCAGCCGGAGCTCTTCGACGCCTACGCGGCCCTGCTGCCGCAGCTGACGTCCGTGGACGACGCGCACGCCGCGCTGCGCGCGTTCGAACTGAAGATGCTCGCGATCTGCGGCCTGCTGCCCGATCTCAGCGTGCTCTCGACGACGCAGGCGCCGCTCGATCCGGAGCGGCTCTACATGCTCGCGCCGGAGTCCGGGGTCGTCGTGCCGGCGCATGACGCGCCGCAGTCGACGGGCTTCACGGGACTCACGGGCCAGGCCTTCATCCAGCTGCAGGCGGCGCTGCTGCACGGCAGCCAGGCGGCGCTGCATCAGGCCTGCGAACTTGCGGGTCCGGCGCTGAAGCCGTTGTCGCGCGCATTGCTTCACTATCATCTGGGGCATCGTCCATTGCGGACGCGGCAAGTGCTGCTCGACGTCCAGAAGCTGCTCACATGAATCCGCTGATCGCTCCCGAATCCGGCCGCCACGATGCGCGATGCGCGCTGTCGGTCAACGTCAACAAGGTCGCGCTGCTGCGCAACACCCGGCACCTGGGCATTCCCAGCGTGACGCGCGCGGCGCAGCTGTGCCTGGAGGCCGGCGCGCAGGGCATCACGGTGCATCCGCGGCCCGACGCGCGCCACATCCGCGCCGACGACGTGCGCGAGCTCGCCGCACTGATGAAGGCCTGGCCGCAAGCCGAGTACAACATCGAGGGCAACCCGACGCAGAACCTGATGGATTTCATCCGCGAGACGCGGCCGCATCAGGCGACTTTCGTGCCGGACAGCGAGGACCAGTTCACCTCCGACCACGGCTGGAACCTGCCGGCGGATGCCGAACGGCTGCGCCCGATGATCGCGGAATGCAAGTCGCTGGGCGTGCGGGTGAGCCTGTTCATGGATCCGCTGCCGGAGGCGATGGTGCACGTGGCCGCGCTGGGGGCGGACCGCATCGAGCTCTACACCGAGACCTGGGCGAGCGCCTTCGGCACGCCGCGCGAGGTCGAGGTGGTGGCCGCCTTCGCCGCCGCGGCGCGCGCGGCGCTGGCGCAGGGGTTGGGCATCAACGCCGGCCATGACCTGAACCGCGACAACCTGACGCGCTTCCTGCGCGAGGTGCCGGGGGTGTCGGAGGTCTCGATCGGCCACGCGCTGATCGCGGACGCGCTGGAACTCGGCTACACCGAGGCGGTGCGCGACTACCAGCGCTGCATCCAGCGCGCGTACGTCTGATTGCACTTCTGCACGCAACGTCCACACGGCGGGCACCAAGCGCGCACGCGCTGCGCATGAAAGGGTCGCGATGATCTACGGCATCGGCACGGACGTCTGCGACATCCGGCGCATCCGGGAGACCTTCCAACGGCGCGGCGTGCGCTTTGCCGAGAAGGTGCTGGGCCCGCACGAGATCGAGGTGTTCCGCGAGCGGTACGCCAAGGTCGAGGCGCGGGGCATCGCCTACCTGGCGACGCGGTTCTCGGCCAAGGAGGCGTTCTCGAAGGCGATCGGCATGGGCATGCGGATGCCGATGACCTGGCGCGCCTGCGAGATCGTCAAGGCGCGCAGCGGCAAGCCGGGGATCCAGCTGCACGGTGCGCTGGCCGAGTGGTTCGAGGCCAAAGGCCTGAGCGCGCATGTCAGCGTGAGCGACGAAACCGACTATGCGACGGCGTTCGTCGTCGTCGAGACCCGGGAATGATTCCAACGACATCTGAACGCGCCTGAATGTGCCCGACCGTGCAAAGGCGCGCGACCAACGAGAGAGACAGTCAATGACCGAGCATCTGCATTCGCCCGTGATCCTGGACATCGCCGGCACGACGCTGACGGCGGACGACCGCCGCCGGCTGGCGCATCCGCTGACGGGCGGGATGATCCTGTTCGCGCGCCACTTCGAGAACCGCGCGCAGCTGACCTCGCTGTGCGCCGAGGCCAAGGCCATCCGACCCGACCTGCTGATCGCGGTCGACCAGGAAGGCGGTCGTGTCCAGCGTTTCCGCACGGACGGTTTCACGGCGCTGCCGGCGATGCGCGCGCTCGGCGAACTGTGGATGGACGACGCGATGCGCGCGGTGCAGGCCGCGACGGCGACCGGCCTGGTGCTGGCGCTGGAACTGCGCGCCTGCGGCGTCGACATGAGCTTCGCGCCGGTGCTGGACCTGGACCATCAGGATGCCGGCCGCCAGTCGATCAGCGCGGTGATCGGATCGCGCAGCTTCCACAGCGATCCGCGCGTGGTGAGCCTGCTGGCGCAGAGCCTGATGCAAGGCCTGGCCCTGGCGGGCATGGCGAGCTGCGGCAAGCACTTCCCGGGACACGGCGCGGTGAGCGTCGATTCGCATGTGGGCGTGCCGGTGGACACGCGCTCGCTGAAGGCGATCCTGGCGGAGGACGTCCGCCCGTTCGAATGGCTGAGCCTGAGCCTGTCGGCGGTGATGCCCGCGCACGTGGTCTACCGCAAGGTGGACAGCCGTCCGGCGGGCTTCAGCCAGCGCTGGCTGCAGGACATCCTGCGCGACCGCCTGGGCTTCGCCGGCGCGGTGTTCAGCGACGACCTCGGCATGGCCGCGGCGCGCGTGATCGAAGGCCGGCCGGTGGGCTACACCGAGGCGGCGCTTGCGGCGCTGGGCGCGGGCTGCGACCTGGTGCTGCTGTGCAACCAGAGCCAGGAGCAGGGCGGCCGCGCGATCGACGAGCTGCTCGACGGCCTGACCGACGCGCAAGCCAAGGGCACGTGGACGCCCGCGATCGACAGCGAAGCGCGCCGCGCGGCACTGGTGCCGCAGTCGGCCCCGCTGACCTGGGATGAGCTGATGCTGGCCCCGCGGTATCTGGAGGCGCTGGCGCGTTTGCCGTGATACCTGTCGACGTGCCGCTCAGCGGCAGTTGACGGCACGGATGGTCATCATGGCGCCGGGTTCCTTGCGCATGATGGCCGTGCACTGGGCATAGCCAGTCAGTGGTCGCGTGAGAACGAGCCGCGTCCCTGTGTAGCTGCAGATCGCGAGCGGGCGATCAAGCGCAGCGACGTTCCAGATCAGCGTTTCGGTGACGCCGCCCTTGGCGTCGCGCTGCGTCTTCACGTCGTCGTAGATCGCGCCCTGGTGTTCCTCGATGGGGCCTTGGTTGATGCGGAAACCGCCGAGGTCGTGCTTCGCTTGAGGCATTTCGCGCGAGGCTGTGAACCCCTCAGGCACTTCTGCGGCCTCCTGCTTGGTGGAGGCCCACTCGGTGGGGCAACTGAATGGTGTGGGCGCGGCGCAGACTTGAAGGCTCCCGAGGGCCAGCATCAGTGCGAAGGCGGTCTTGGACTGAGACATGTCACCATTGGACGTGGAGCGAAGCGATGTGCCGATGTCGAAGGTCATCGCGAACTCAGCAGAAATGAAACAGCGCGAAACGGCGATGCACATGCGCGAAGTTCCGATGGATGTCCCGCAACCGATTTACCGCCACGTCGATCCCGACGGGTCACTGCCCGCACTCTCGGCGCGTGCGCCGTTCCGCGCGGTGATCGTGGCCGACGTCCCCGTGACGCCGGCTCAGCAGAGTCGCATCAGTCACTGGCTCGTCGCCGAAGGCTGTCTCTACGCGATGGCATGGGGCGTGGCTGCGAGCAGTTGGGACGATGCGATGGATTGGTCCTGCCTCGAGAAGTTCGACTACGGCGATGTGCCAGCGCACGGGTCTGTGATGACAACATGGCATGACGATGAGCCGCTGAGCGAGGTGTTCGACTTCGCCATTAGATGTGCCAGTCATCCCGCTGAACCGCTGAGCGAGTTGATCGTTGTTCATGTGGCCGTCGCTGCGGATCCCGGGCGCATCCAAGCTGCCTTTCGAGCCGTATGTCCTTCTGATCACAAGGAGCATCCATGAAGAGCAATGGTTTCTACCTCGACCGCGCGATCGCACGACGGCTTGCCTTCGCGGCGCTGGTGATGTCGGCGGGCTCGTCCGCGCACGCGCTGGACTGCGCGAACGCCGTGAGCACCGTCGACATGAACGACTGCGCGGCGCAGGAGCAGCAGCAGGTCGAGAAGCAGCTCAACGACGTCTATCGCCGCGTGCTGGCAGAGACGCCGGCCAAGGTCGGCGGCGCCAAGGCGGTGAAGCCGAAGGACAGCCTCGTCGCGGCGCAGCGGCTGTGGGTCAAGTTCCGCGAAGCCGACTGCAAGGCGGTGCTCGACCTGTGGTCCGAAGGTTCGATCCGCAACCTGCAGTACCTCGGCTGCATGCGCGATCACGCGCAGGCGCGCATCAAGCAGCTCGAAGCGTTCAAGACGCAGCCTTGAGGCGCTGCGGTGCGGCGGCCTCAGCGTCCGCCCGCGCCCTGCGCCATCTTCGCGAAGTACGCCGACTTGCCGGCAGAAATGGCAAATCGGACATGGCAACGGCGCCCCCGAGGGTTCCACCGAGGACGCCGTCGTGAGCACCGGGCCGACCGGCCCTTCCGTCGATCAGCCCATCAGTTGCGCCAGACTGGGGCCGTCTTCGGATTGACGTCGGTCGACAGGCCGACGTTGGACGTCGCGTCGACGAAGCCGGAGCGGTTGCCGCTGCCCAGGTTCAGGCCGACGCCGCGGTACTCCACGTCGCCGTGCAGGTTGAGCGTGCCGGACGCGCCCTGGTTGGCCTCGAAGAAGCCCAGCGGATAGAAGGTGGTCCGCACCTGCGCCGAGCCCGACACGTTGAACGTGTTGTTGCCCCACGGGCTGCCCGTCACGCCGACGACGCTCAGTCCGCCGACCACCGCGTTGTCCGACACGGACCCGTTGGCGATGATGGCCTGGTCCTCGATGCGGGCGTTGCCGCTGGCGCGACCGCCGGTCAGGATCTTCGCGTACGGGCCGACGTACACCGACGCCGGCGTGCCGGTCGGCGCGCAGCCGCCGCCGTTGGCGTGGCGCATGGTGCCGGTCGGGCACAGCTCGCGCTGTCCACCCTGGAATCCCTGCGGCCAGGCGCCGGCCAGTTCCACCATGTAGCGGTAGCGGTTGATCGAGCCGTAGGCCTGGTCCCAGACGATGGTCTTGAACACCGTCGGCGTCGCGCTCACGACCAGGAACAGCGGCTCACCGGCCGTGACGCGGTAGGTGAGTTCGCCGTCCAGTCCCTTCTGCAGGCCGCTGTAGCGCGCCGAGGTGAATTGCGAGTTGGTCGCGACCAGCCCCCAGCGGAAATCGGCGTTCGCGCCGGACGTGTCGACGCCGCGGAACTTCACCGTCACCGTGGTGGCACCGGCCTCCGGATAGAGGCGGACGACGTTGTAGCCGAAACGCTGCGGCGAGCCGTGGTACGGCGAGACGAAGCGGCGGTTGCTCGCCCAGTTGCCGTCCAGCGACTCCAGCGGCATGAGGCGTCGCATGCGCTCGGCCTTGTCGTTCAGCGTGATGTTGCCGTAGGTGTTGCGGAACGCGTCCGGCGTGGCCTTGTAGTCCCAGATCACGTTGTGCATGGCCCATTCGCCGATGAAGTCGTTCAGTTGCGCGACCGTCCAGCCGCGCGACTTCTGGATGTTGGTGAACGGATCGGCGCCGGCGGTGGTCCAGATCTGAGTCACCGCTTCAGGACCGTACCGGTCCTTCAGGTATTCCATGAACTGCCAGTTGCAGTAGCGGTCGCGCGTGGAGCCCAGGTAGAGGTGCGGCGCGTTGGGCAGCATCTCCGAGCAATGCACGTTGCTCCTGTACTCCGGCAGCTGGTGCGGCGTGAAGTTGGCGTGGCTCTCGTGGATCCAGCCGCAGGTGTTGGACTGGTTGCAGGCCATGCCGCCATTGAAGTTGGCCCACGACTGCCAGCCGTGCGTGAACTCGTGCGTCAGGCCCCAGTGGTCGCGCAGCGCGGCCGGCGCGATCCACATGCCCATGTGCAGATTGCGCTGGGCGTCCGTCCAGGCGCCGCCCGTCAGTCCCCAGCCGGAATGGATGTGGATGGCGGGCTTGATCTTGTCGGCCTTGTTGAAGAACGGCTCGGGCATCGCCAGCGTCGTGCCGAACAGCGAGTTCCAGACCGTGTTCTCCAGCGTGTTGACGGCCAGCGTGAGGTCGGCCTCGGACAGTGCCTCGTCGGAATAGAAGGCGAAGTGCGTCGATTCCCGCACCAGGCGGAAACTGGCTTGCTCGGGGTTGGGACCGCCCGCGCGCCAGGTGCCGGGCGTGACCGCCGGCGGCGTCGGCGTGCCGGTGTACCAGTCGGTCAGCGTGGTGCCCGGGTCGACGGCGGCGGGCGCTGGCGCAGGGGCTGGCGCCGGTGCCGGTGCCGGTGCCGGTGCCGGAGCGGGAGCGGGAGCCGGTGTTGGCGCTGGGGCCGGAGCGGGCGCCGGGCTAGGCGCAGGCGCGGGGATCGGCGCCGGAGCGGGTGCTGGAGCCGGAGCAGGAGCAGGAGCAGGAGCAGGGGCGGCGCCGGTCGCGCAGAAGCCGACGGAGGCGTTCACCGCCTTCGGCGCCAGCGTGCGATTCCAGCCGATGCCCTTGAGGGTCATCGTGCTGCCGGACTGCTTCCACTCGGCATTCCAGACCTTGTCGACCCGCCCCTGCACGGTGACGCTGCCGTTCCAGGTCAGCGCCGTGGCGTTGGGATTGGTGACGATCACCGACGCGCAATAGCCGCCGTTCCACCGGTTGTTGACGACCACCTTGAACGTGGCGGGCACCGCCGCGTGAGCCGCGCTCACGAACAGGCCGGCCAGGCCCAGGCAGGCGGCCAGGGATTTCATCTTGAACATGTTGTCCTCCGCTGTTGAACACGGCTCGAAAGCCGGCGGCGATCGTCGTCGTGACGCCGCTTCAGCGGGGGCGGTTACGTCAGGAACCGTAATAGGCGGCGGCGGGACGCCGGTGCTCGAAGAGGTCCCGAATCCGGCCATCACAGGGTTTCAGACAACGTTGTCTTCATCGTCGCATTCACAGGCGGAAACAATCACGATGCCGTGCCGGGAAGACACAGGGAATGAGAGGCGCCTCGCATGCGCCGCCTTGTTTCGATGCCTGAGGTCGTCATCCGCTCCGGCTAGACTCCCGCTCGAACTCACCCACAACGATTCGACCAGGGAGCGGGCCAGCATGACGCTGACCATGGAGGGCGTGCTGGCGCTGGCGCCGGACGAGGCATCGGCGAAGGCCGCGCGGGGACTGACCTCGCCGGCCAAATGGCCGTTGCTGGGCGCCGATGACGCCGCCGTCTGGGGCGAATGCCAGGGCAGCGGCGCCAAGCCGTATCAGACGCAGGTCGACCTCAGCGGTCCCGCGTTCCGCTGCTCCTGCCCCAGCCGCAAGTTCCCCTGCAAGCACGGGCTCGCGCTGCTGATGCTCAGGGCGCAGGACGCCTCCCGCTTCGCCGCCGCCGAGCCGCCCGCCTGGGTCTCCGAATGGATCGCCTCCCGCGGCGAGCGCGCGCAGAAGAAGGAAGAACGCGACCAGAAAGCCGTCGAACGCGCGACCGAGCGCGCGGCGCAGATCGCCGACGGCGTCGTTCCCGCGCTGGCCGCGTCGGCGCTCGTCGATACGGACAACGCGCTCAAGCGCGAGTCGCAACGGTGGCGTCGCATCGAGGACGCCGCCGCCGAACTGCAACGCTGGCTCGGCGACCAGATCGGTCGGGGGCTCGGCGCGCTCGACGACGCCGCGATCCGCGGCTGGCGCACGATGGCGGCGCGCATGGTGGACGCCCAGGCGCCCGGTCTCGGCCAGCGCATCAGCGCGGCCGCGGACGGCTGGCGCCTCGGCGCCGACTGGCCGGAACGCATGCTCTCGCGCCTCGGTCTGCTGCAGCTCGCTTGCGAGGGCATCGCCCGCCGCGAGACGCTGCCCGCGCCCGTTCAGGCCGATCTGCGCACCGTCTGCGGCTGGCCGCTCGACCAGGCCGAGGTGCTCGCCGTCGGCGAACGCGTCACCGACCGCTGGACGGTCCTCGGCGTGATCGTCGAGGAGCGCGAGGGCCGCCTGAACGAACGCCGCGTCTGGCTGCACGGCGCGCGCTCGGGCCGGCGCGCCTGGCTGCTCGATCACGCGCACGGCGGCCGCGGTTTCGAAGGCCTGTGGCTGCCGGGCCTCGCCGCCGATCTCACGCTCGCCTTCTATCCGGGCAACGCGCCGCTGCGCGCGCTGATCGCCGACGCTTCGCCGCCGCCGGAGCCCGAGGGCGCCGTCAGCACGGTGCGTCTCGCTGGATCCGACTCTTGGCAGGACGAATGGCAACGCGTCGCCGAGCGCGTGGCCACCCATCCTTTCGTGCAGCTCCATCCTGTCGTGCTCGCGAACGCGACGCCCGTGGCCGCCGAGGTCGGTCCTCATCTGAGCGCCAGCGGCCGCGCCGTGCCGCTGCTGGTCGGCGATGCCGACTGGTGGTCGCTGATGGCCGTGGCCGGCGGACATCCGCTTGCCGTCATGGGCGAATGGGACGGCCGTGCGCTGCGTCCGCTCACCGCCTGGCAGTCAGGAATGACGGCTCCCGCGTGGTCGAGGAGCGCCGCATGAGCGCCTGGAAGCCGCTGCTGCCCGTCGCGATGGTGGGCACGGATCGACAGCCCGGACCGCTGCCCGAATGGCCGGGCGAGATCGGCGCGCTCGTTGCGCAGGTCGGGCAGGTCGCCGGCGTTGTTGAAGGTCCGGCGGGTCAGGTCTTGCGGACGATGGCCGTCATCGCCACCTGCGACGCCGCCGGCACGCAGGACCGCCGTTGGACCGCTCCGGCGACGGAGCCTGCCGGCGTTGATCGCTCGCCGGTCGTGCCCGAGCGCCTCGATGGACTCGACGGAGCCGCCGGCTCGCCGCGCACGCTGCTGCGCTGGGCGTTGACCGAGGCGCCCACGCGACTCCAGCAACTGATGTTCGTGGAACTGGCCGCGGCGGAACTGCGTCTGCCCGAGATGCTGCTGCCGCTGGCGCTCGACGCCGGACGACGCGCCGTCGCGCTGCGCGCTTCGTTGCTGCCGGTGCTCGGCGAGCGCGGCCCGTGGCTGGCCCGGCAGCGCGAGGACTGGCACTACGCCGCCGGCGCCGGCGGTGACGCCCCCGGCGAGGCGCTGTGGACCGACGGCACGCTGGAGCAGCGACGCGCCTTCCTGGCGCGCGAGCGTGCGACCGACGCCGCCGCAGGCCGGCGTCGCCTGGAGGCCGCGCTGACGGAGCTCGCCGCGAAGGAACGCGCCGATCTGGTGGCGCAACTGGCGGTCGGGCTCGGCATGGACGACGAGGCGCTCCTCGATCGGCTGCGCGCCGATCGCAGCCGCGAGGTCCGCGACGTCGCGCTCGATCTGCTGCTGCGACTGCCCGACGCCGCCCATCCGCGGCGCGCCGCCGACCGGCTCGCGCTGCTGTTGCGCCGCGAGCGCGCGCTGCTGCGCCAGCACTGGGTCATCGATGCGCCCGAAGCCGCGGGCGGGGACTGGGCGTCCGATCAGATCGTCGTCGCGCGCTCGTCCAACGAGAAGCTCGGCGAACGCGCCTGGTGGCTCTATCAACTGGTGCGCCAGGTCCCGCTGGACTGGTGGACCGCGACGACCGGCATGACGCCCGCCGAGCTGCTCGGCTGGGCCGGCAAGACCGATTGGGCCGACGCGCTGATGCGCGGCTGGTTCGACGTGCTCGCCGCGACCCGCGAGGTCGACTGGTGCGAAGCCTTCCTCGATGTCTCGCAGGCTTCCGCCTCCGGCCAAGCGCAGCAGACGCAGACACAGGCGCCCGTGCAGATGCATCAGGCGGCGCAAGCGCTCCAGTGGCTGCCGCAGGCCCGCCGCGAGCGCCATTGGCTGCGGCATCTGCAACAGGGCTCGCTGCCGTTGTCGGCGCTCATCGCGGCGGCGAGCGGCGGCGAGATGCTAGGCGCGGATCTCTCGCAGGCGCTGACCCACCAACTGCTGACGCGCGCCCGCGCCGGCACGCTGAAGGACGACTACGCCGTCCGCGCGATGCTGGTCGACTTCGGCGCGGTCGTGCATGCCGACAGCCTGTCCGCCTACGCGATGCTGCCCGACATCCGCGCCGCCGACGAGACCGCCTCCCAGGCGGAGCAGCTCCAGGCCGTCGCGCAGACGGCCGCGCTGCGCCGCGTCCTGCGCGCCCTTTCACCCGATCCGATCCCGAGGACCTCATGACGACTTCCCCCGAGACCTCCACCGCCTCGCACGTCCTGCGCCGCCATGCGGAGCACCAGTTCGCCGAGGAACTCGCCGAACTGAAGCGCCAGGACACGCGCACGCGTCCCGAGAACTGGGCGATGTCGCCGTGGGCCGTGCTGCGCTACCTGATGGGCGGGACGCTGGAGAACGGCTTCGAGGTCAGCGCCAAGTACATCGGCGACGAGCGGCTGATGGAGATCGCCGTCGCCACGCTGGCGACCGACCGCGCGCTGCTGCTCTACGGCGTGCCGGGCACCGCGAAGTCGTGGGTGTCGGAGCACCTGTCGGCGGCCGTCAGCGGCGACTCGACCCTGCTGATCCAGGGCACCGCGGGCACCGGCGAGGAACAGCTGCGCTACGGCTGGAACTACGCGCAGCTGCTGGCCAACGGGCCCAGCGAGGCCGCGCTGGTGCCCAGCCCGATGATGAAGGCGATGCGCGACGGCAAGATCGCGCGCATCGAGGAATTGACGCGCATCCCGGCCGACGTCCAGGACTGCCTGATCACCGTGCTGTCGGAAAAGACGCTGCCGGTGCCCGAGCTCGGCACCGAGGTGCAGGCCACGCGCGGCTTCAGCGTGATCGCGACGGCGAACAACCGCGACAAGGGCGTGAACGAGTTGTCCGCCGCGCTGAAGCGCCGCTTCAACACCGTGGTGCTGCCGGTGCCGGCGAGCGAGGACGCGGAGGTGTCCATCGTCGTCAAGCGCGTGGCCGAACTGGGCGTGGCGCTGCAGCTGCCCGCCGAGCCGCCGGCGCTCAAGGAAGTGCGGCGCATCGTGCAGATCTTCCGCGAGCTGCGCAACGGCCGCACCGAGGACGGCAAGACCCAGCTGAAGTCGCCCAGCGGCACGCTGTCGACGGCCGAGGCCATCTCCGTGATCAACAGCGGCATGGCGCTGGCGGGCCATTTCGGCGACGGCGTGCTGCGCCCGCGCGACGTGGCGTCGGGGCTGCTCGGCGCGATCGTCAAGGACCCGGTGCAGGACCAGGTCGTCTGGAACGAATACCTCGAGACGGTCGTCAAGGAACGCACCGACTGGAAGGACCTGTACCGCGCCTGCCGCGAGCAGTCCTGAACCGTCGGGCCTGAGTCCCCGAGTCTTTGAGCCCCTGAGCCCCTGAACCCCTGAGCCCCTGAGCCCCTGAGCCTTCACGAGCGGTCATGAGCGATCCCGTCCACTACTTCGGCGTGCGTCACCACGGCCCGGGTTGCGCGCGCAGCCTGCTCGCCGCGTTCGAGGCGCTCAAGCCCGACTGCGTGCTGATCGAAGGGCCGCCCGAAGCGGACGGCCTGGTCGCCGCCGTGCTCGATCCCGCGATGACGCCGCCGGTGGCGCTGTTGACGCACGGCGTGGAGGAATCGGGCCGCGCGGTCTACCACCCGTTCGCGAGCTTCTCGCCGGAGTGGCAGGCCTTGCGCTGGGCCGGCCTCGCCGGCGTGCCGGTGCGGTTCATCGACCTGCCGGTCGGCGTCTCGCTCGCGCTGGAGAAGGCGAGGGAAGAGGCAAAGGAAGAGACAAAGGAAGAGACAAAGGAAGAGGCGAGCGAAGAGGCGGCCGGGCAGCCCGGGGAGCCTGCGCCCGCAGAGGCCGCGCCCGCAGAGCCTGACGCTGCAGAGCCTGACATCGCGGAGCCCGTCGAGCATTCGACGCGCCGCGGCGATCCGTTGGACTGGCTCGCCCGCGCGGCGGGTTACGCCGACGGCGAGACCTGGTGGAATCACATGGTCGAGGAGCGCGGCGACGGGGAGGACCTGTTCGCCGCCATCTCCGAGGCGATGACCACGCTGCGCGCCGAGTCCGGCGAGGACGAGACCCTCGATCCCCGGACCCCGCGCGCCCATCGCGAGGTGCTGCGCGAGGCCCACATGCGCCAGTGCATCCGCGCGGCGCGCAAGGAGGGCTTCGAGCGCATCGCGGTCGTCTGCGGCGCCTGGCACCTGGGCGGCCTGCGGGCCGACGTCACCGCGAAAGCGGACCAGGCGCTGCTCAAGGGCGCGCCCAAGCTCAAGGTCACGAGCACCTGGGTGCCGTGGACCTATCGACACCTCGCTCGCGCGAGCGGCTACGGCGCGGGCATCCACTCGCCGGGCTGGTACGAACACCTGTGGCTGAGCAGCCAGAGTGCCCAGGACGGCCAGGACGGCAATGTCGGCGGGCGCCGTCCCCGCGCGATCGGCTGGCTGGCGCGCGTCGCGCGGCTGATGCGCGAGCGCGATCTCGACTGCTCCTCCGCCCACCTGATCGAGGCGGCCCGGCTGGCCGACACGCTGGCCGCGCTGCGGCAGCGCCCCGCACCGGGCCTGGACGAGCTGCACGAAGCCACGCGCACCGTCATGACGCTGGGTGACGAGGCCGTCCTCGGCTTCATCCACGACGAGCTGGTCATCGGCGATCGCCTGGGCGGCGTGCCGGCCGACGTGCCCACGGTGCCGCTGCAACGCAACCTGGAGCAGCTGCAGAAGTCGCTGCGCATGAAGCCCGAGGCGACGCAGAAGACGCTCGACCTCGACCTGCGCCAGCCCAACGATCTGGCGCGCAGCCACCTGTTGCACCGCCTGCGGCTGATCGACCTGCCGTGGGGCGAGATCGCGCGCACGGGCAAGTCCTCGCGCGGGACCTTCCACGAGATCTGGACGCTGCAATGGCAGCCCGAGTTCGCGCTGCGCGTGATCGAGGCGAGCCGCTGGGGCCAATCCGTCGCGCAGGCCGCGACGACCGCGGTGGCCGAGCGCTGTGGCAAGTCGGCGAACCTGGCGGCGTTGGCGGAACTCGTCGATCGCGTGCTGCTGGCCGACCTGCCGGAGGCGGTGACGCTCGCGTCGAGCGCGCTGCAGGACCATGCGGCGGTCACCGGCGACGCCGATCAGCTGCTGGGGGCGCTGCCGCCGCTGGCGAACGTCTTCCGCTACGGCAACGTGCGGCAGACCGACGCGGCGATGGTGGGCCATGTCTTCGACGGCCTGGTGACGCGCGCGGCGATCAGCCTGCCGCTGATGGGCGACTCGCTGGACGAGGCCGCGGCGGAGCAGGTTCGCGACCGGGTGCTGGGCGCGCAGGCTGCGGTGCGGCTGCGCGATCCGGGCCGGCAGTCCGAGCCCTCGACGCAATGGCGCGCGGCGATCTCGCAGCTGGCCGCCCGCGAGGGGGCGCACGCGCTGCTGCGCGGCCTGTGCACGCGGCTGCTGCTGGACGACGGGCTGATCACGGCGGACGACGCGGGGACCGCGATGTCGCTGCAGCTCTCGCGCGCGGCGGAGCCGGCCAAGGCCGCGGCGTGGCTGGACGGCTTCCTGAACCGCAACGCGGTGGTGCTGCTGCATCACGACGGCGTCTGGCCGCTGGTCGATGCCTGGCTGGGCGGCCTCGACGACGAACATTTCATCCGCGTGCTGCCGCTGGTGCGACGCACCTTCGCCCACTTCGACGCGGGCGAGCGACGCGACCTCGGTCAGCGCGCGGCGCGCAAGGGCAGCGGTGTAGGCACCGTGATGGCTGCGGCGGAATGGGACGACGCGCGCGCGGCGCTTCCTCTGCCGCTGCTGCGATTGATGCTGGGAGTGGAGGCATGAGCGCGCCTGACGACTTGACGGACCCGACGGCCGCCGTGACCGGCCCAACGACCACGACCACGACCGATGCGGATCGCCTGCGCCGCTGGCGTCTGGTGCTAGGCGGCGAAGCCGAGGGCAGTTGCGGCGGCCTGCACGGCGACGCGGTGGAGATGGACCAGGCGCTGAGCGCGCTCTACGGCGACGGCAGCGGGCTCGGCGACGACCGGCGCGGGGGCCGCGGCAACTCGGCGCCGCGCGTGGCGCGCTGGCTCGGCGACATCCGCAAGTACTTCCCGAGCTCCGTCGTTCAGGTGATGCAGAAGGACGCGCTGGAGCGGTTGAACCTGCGCGACATGCTGTTGCAGCCGGAGATGCTGCAGGGCGTGCAGCCCGACGTGCACCTGGTCGCGAACCTCATGGCCCTGTCGCGCGTGATTCCGGCGGGCACGAAGGACACCGCGCGACGCGTCGTGCGGCAGGTCGTCGACGAGTTGATGAAGCGGCTCGAAGAGCCGATGCGCGCGGCGGTGACCGGTGCGCTGGACCGCAGCCAGCGCAATCGCCGTCCGCGGCTGTCGGAGATCGACTGGCACCGCACCATCCGCGCCAACCTGCGCCACTGGCAGCCGGAACTGCGGACGGTGGTGCCGGAGACCTTGCACGGCTACGGCCGCAAGGCGCGGCGTCCGCAGCGCGAGGTGGTGCTCTGCATCGACCAGAGCGGATCGATGGCGAACTCGGTCGTGTACTCGAGCATCTTCGGCGCGGTGCTCGCGTCGCTGCCGGCGGTGAGCACCAAGCTGGTCGTTTTCGACACGGCGGTGGTCGACATGACCGAGCAGCTCGACGATCCGGTCGATCTGCTGTTCGGCGTCCAGCTGGGCGGCGGCACCGACATCAACGGCGCGGTGGCCTATTGCCAGTCGCTGATCCGCGAGCCGCGCAACACCATCTTCGTGCTGATCTCCGATCTGTACGAAGGCGGCGTCGAGCCGCAACTGCTGCGACGCGCGGCGGCCCTGGTCGAGAGCGGCGTGCAGTGCGTGGCCTTGCTGGCGCTGAGCGACGAGGGCGCGCCGGCCTACGACCGCGCGCTCGCGGCCAAGCTGGCGGCGCTGGGCGTGCCGTCGTTCGCGTGCACGCCGGATGCCTTCCCGGGCTTGATGGCCGCGGCGATCCGGCGCGACGACATCGGCGCGTGGGCGGCGGGGCAGGGGATCGTCACCGCGGCCAAGGGCGCCTGAAACGGATCAGCGCCCCCCGGCCGCCTGTGCCATCTTCGCGAAGTACGCCGACTTGCCGGTCTTGTTGAGCTGGTACCAGGCTTCGAGGGTCTCGGGCTCGTAGATGTCGAGCGTGTCGAAGATGGCCCGGGCGAAGTCCAGCGCGGACATGCCGCCCGCGGTCAGCAGGCCGCGGTCCGAGACGACGGGCTCGTCGACGTAGCGGTCGCTGCCGCCGTACTCCGCGACGCCCTTCAGGTAGGACAGCGCGTTGCTCGTGTGCTGGCGGTCGTCCAGCACCCCGATCCGCGCCAGCCCCGCCGTCGCGCCGCAGATCGCGGCGACGCGCTTGCCAGCGTCGAGGAACTCCTTGGCCTTCTTGGCGGCTTCCATGTGCTCGCCCTTGTCCCAGCCTGCGCCGCCCGGGAGGATCAGCAGTTCGCTGTCGTCGGGGAACAGCGTCGACAGGCGGATGTCGGGCATCACCGACAGGCCGCCCATCGATCGCGCCAGGTTGGCGCCGGCGGCGGCGACGGTCTTCACCTGCCAGTCGCCGGGCGTCTTCTGGAACTCGGGCGTGTTGATGCCCGCGACCGCGTAGGCGGCCTCCCAGTCGGCGAAGCCCTCGAAGAGGTAGAGATGGACGGTGCGGGTAGGGGTGTTCATGCCGACGTGGCGGCAAGGTGCGTGCCCGCGGGGCGCCGCACCCGGGCAATCAGCCGGGCAGTTTCTTCACCATGAAGAACTTCGAGCCCGCGACACCGTGGCCGGGGATCTCCAGCTGGACGCTGTAGCCGAGGCGCTCGTAGAACGGACGGGCCTGGAAGCTGAAGGTGCTGAGGTAGAAGGTGTCGCAGCCGCGCTCGAAGGCGCGCTGCTCGAAGGCGAGGACGACCGCGGTGCCCACGCCGGCGTGCCGGTGCGCCGCATCGACCCAGAGCTGCTTGAGCTCGCAGCAGCGTCCGAGCGTGCGGCCGACCGCGCCCCCGATGACGCGACCGCCGGCGTCGTACGCGGCGCTCGACAGCCCGCGCTGCCCGTCGAAGGCGCCGTGGTCACCGAAGGCCTCGTTGTGCTGATCGAGGCCGGCGTCGATCAACGCGGCCAGGCCGGGCTTGGGATCGTCGAAGGCGGCGGTGGTGAAGGTGCTCATGGGGTCGTCACCGCAGCGGGCGGACTGGCAAGGGCTCGGTCAGCGGCTTGGCGAGCCTAACCATCATCGTCTGCGTCAGTTGATTGGGACCGCGCTCCGCTTCGACATAGCCGTTGCGGGCGTACAGGCCGATCAACGGCGAGTTGGTTTCGGAGGTCCAGGTGCAGGCGAGCTGCACTCGGCGTTCGCGGAACCAGGCTTCCGCATGGGTGAGCAGCCGGTGCGCGACGCCTAGCCGGCGAGCCTCCGGCACAACGTAGGTCGTCGAGATCAGGCCGAACGGCGCGGGGCTGAGCGACCCGGCGTCGGATTCGATCCGATAGATCGTGTGGCCGAGGATCCTGCCGGTCGCGTCCTCGGCGACGATGACCTCGGCATCGCGGCCGTCCAGATGCCATCGGACGCGGTCAAGCAGCCAGTCCATCGTGTACATCGCACCGCCGGCGTCTTCGCCTTCGACTTCGATCAGCGTCGCGCGCATGCGCTCGGCGACGAGATCGATGGCGGCGGTGTCGAGGAGCGAGATCGGGCGCAGCAACATGGGTGAACGGTGAGGAGCGATTCGCCATGTTAGGTGGTTGGTGATTCGGAGACACTGCGGTCATGCCTGCCTTTCCGCCACTGGAAGCGCCACCGTTGCGCCTCGAACCCGTTGCCGTCGAGCATGCCGAGGAGATGCATGCGGTGCTTGCCGATCCGTCGATCTACGAGTTCCTCGATGAGGACGAGCCCCCCACGCTCGAATGGCTGCGCAGCGCTTATGAGCGTCGTGCGAAGGGGGAGTCCCCGGAGGGCGACGAGCTGTGGTTCAACTGGATGATCCGGCGCGACGACGGGCGCTTGATCGGCTACGTCCAGGCGACGGTCGAGTCCCCCGAAGTCTGCTGGATCGCGTATGTGCTGACGGCCGAAGGACGAGGGCAGGGGCACGCGACGCGCGCGGTGACGGCGATGGTCGACTATCTCCATCGCGCTCACGACGTCCCGCGCTTGCTGGCCTCGGTGGACGCAGCGAATGCTCGTTCTATCGCATTGCTTGTGCGGCTCGGATTCGCCGAGGCGGATGCCGACCTCTGTCGGGCCTTCGAGATCGATGGATCCGATCGGCTGTTCGTGAGACCACTGCCTTCAGCGTAGCCGCGCCAACATCGCCTCCAACGCCGGTTTCGACAGCTCCCCGGTGCGCTTGCCGACGAGCTTCCCCGAGGCATCGAAGAGCAGCGTGGTGGGATAGCCCGCCTGCTTGAACACCGCGCTCGCCTCGCGCCGTTCGTCGATGGCCACGTTGCGCATGTCCAGACGCTGTTGGCCCAGCCACTTCGCGACGTGGGCGGAGTCCTCACCCTGGTTGACGAAGACGAAGCGCACGTCCGGCCGGTCGCGCTGCGCCTGAGCCAGCGTCGGCATCTCGCGCACGCACGGTCCGCACCAGGTCGCCCAGAGGTTGACCAGCACCGGCTTCCCGCGAAGCGCGGCGAGGTCGATGGGGTCACCGTTCAACTGCTCGAAGCGCAGCGCCGGCAGCGGCTCGGACGCGGGCCGCATGGCAAGCTGGATCTGCCCGGCAATCACGATCGCGGTGCCTACCGCCAGCGGCACGGACGCGGCGAGGCGCATCGCCGGCACGTTCCTCAGCTTGAAGGTCGCATACATCCACATCGCGATGATGCCGACCTCGGGCGACCAGCCGCCGTCGCGCAGGTTGAGGATGCTGAGCGGATGCTCCGCGTAGAGCTCCTTGTATTCGTAGAGGAAGCCCAGCCGCGCGAACACAATGGCGACCCACAGGCTGCGCCACAGCAGCGGTCCGACGTCCTGCTTGCGCCTGCGCGCGAGGAAGGCAGCAACCGCCATGGAGACGGCGACCGCCACGCACAGATGGAGGAACGCCCAGGGCAGCACCAGGGGCCCGATGGCGACCGCCTCATTCATCGCGGGAGGATCACGTCGCGAAGATCCCGTCCGTGGACGCGAAGCCCTTGACCTCGATCGGATTGCCCGACGGGTCGAGGAAGAACATCGTGGCCTGCTCGCCGGGCTGTCCGGCGAAGCGGATGCTCGGCTTCAGCACGAACTCGACACCGTGCGTCTCCAGCCGGTCCGCGAGCGCGCGCCAATCGGGCATCGCCAGGATCACGCCCAGGTGGGGCATGGGGACCATGTGGTCGCCGACCTTCCCGGTATTGCCGGTCTGGAACGGCTCGCCGAGATGCAGCGAGATCTGGTGGCCGAAGAAGTCGAAGTCGACCCAGGTGTCGGTGCTGCGGCCTTCCTCGCAGCCGAGCACGCCGCCGTAGAAGGCGCGGGCATCGTCCAGGTCTCGCACGTGATAGGCCAGGTGGAACACGGATCGCATGGGGACTCCCGGGCAGGGGTGATCGATCGGACGATCCTAGCCCCGAAGCCCGCGCCGCTAACATCGGAGTCCTCTGTGTCGTGCGCTTGGGAGATCGGTGTGGATGTGACCAGCTGGTTGGGCTTTGTCAGTGTGGCGCTGTTCGTCACGTTCACGCCGGGGCCGGCGGTGCTGATGGCGATCTCGAATTCGCTCAGCGTCGGGCCGCGGCGGGCGATGGTGGGCTCGCTGGGCAATGCGATCGGCCTGCTGGCCGTGTCCGCCGCCACGACGGCGGGCCTGGGCGTGCTGCTGAGCACCTCGGCCCAGGCCTTCCTGGTCGTGAAGCTGCTCGGCGCCTGTTACCTGATCTGGCTGGGCATCAAGCAATGGCGCCAGGGCGCGCGGATGTCGATGGTCAACGGCGACGCGGCGGCGGCGGAAGTCGCCGGCCTCTCGCGCCGGGCGTTGTTCCTGCGCGGCATCATGGTCGCGCTGACCAATCCGAAGGCGATCCTCTTCTTCACCGCGCTGTTCCCGCAGTTCATGAACCACCCGGAGACGGCGCTGCGCGACTTCGTCGTGCTGACGGTGACCTTCTCGAGCTGCGCCGTGCTGGCCCATGCGTTCTACGTGCTGCTTGCGCGGGCGCTGCGCCGCGGGCTGGCCTCGCCGACGCGGGTGAAGCTCATGAACCGGACCTTCGGCGCGTGCTTCGTCGCGCTCGGCGTCAGCCTGATCGGCTGGCGCGGTCGGACACAGTGAAGGAGGCGAGTCCATGTTCTCCCATCTCTTCGTCGGCATCACCGACTTCGACCGCGCGCTGGCGTTCTACACGCCGGTGATGGCGGCATTGAAGCAGCCGCATCGCTTCACCGATCCGAAGTCTGAGCGTGCCGGCTGGCAGTCCGCGCAGACCGTGCGACCGCTGTTCCTGATCGGCCGGCCGCTTGAAGGCGAGGCCTGCTTCGGCAACGGGCAGATGACCGCCTTCATGGCCGCTTCGCGGGCGATGGTCGACGAGGTCCATGCCGCGGCGCTCGCCCATGGCGGCACCTGTGAAGGCGAGCCCGGCCTGCGGCCCCAGTACCACCCGAACTACTACGGTGCCTACTTCCGCGACCCGGACGGGAACAAGCTGTGCGTGGTGTGTCATGAGGCGGAGCCGTTGCCGTCGGAGGGCGCGTGAGGGCCTCCGGCGATGCTTCGTTCCAGCGGCTCGTCGGAAGCGGCGTGATGGCATGCTTCGTCGCGTTGCTGTCGCCCGTGGCTTCGGCGGCCCCCGCGGCGCTCCCGGCGGAGGTGACGGCGCTCGTCGAACGACACGGAGCCTGCACGCACTGGCTCGGCGAGCCGGGGGAAGGCGATGTGGAGCGCCGACGGGACATCGAGTGGGGCATGTGCCAGAGCTGTCCCGGCACCGATGCGCGCCTGGCGGAGTTGAAGAAGAAGTACCGCGGCGATCCCGCCGTGATGGCAGTGCTTCAGCCACTGGACCCGCAGGTGGAGCCCATGGGCAAGGACGAGGCGAAACGCTTCTGCGCGACGGCGCGCAAGCCGGAGTGGGCGAAGTAGCAATGAAGGAGCCTGCGTCATGCCTCTGCCTCGCACCGTCTGCTGGATCGCCCTGTGGAATGCCGCGCAACCCGGCGTTGGCATCGAGCACCTGCGGCTCTCCGACGGACACGCCGACGGTGTCGTGATCGCCATCGACGAGGAAGCCGGGCCTTTCCGACTCGCCTATCGGCTCGACTGGGATGAGCGTTGGCGACTGCGCGAAGCGGCGTTGTCGCTCATCGATGGCGAGGGCGCCTCGCTTCGCGCGATGCAGCTGAAGACCGATGGCGACGGCCGCTGGCAGGACGGCGAGGGGCGGGCACTCGCCGACCTCGACGGATGCCTGGACATCGACATCTGGCCTACGCCGTTCACCAACAGCTTTCCAATCCGACGCGTCCCGCTGGCCGTCGGTGAACGACGCGAGTTCCGCATGGCCTGGGTCGACGGCACCACGCTGACCGTGCGCGCGCAGGCGCAGGCCTATACGCGGCTCGACGATCGGCTCTACCGCTTCGAGTCGCTGAACGGCTCCGGCTTCACCGCCGATCTGCCGGTGGATGAGGACGGCATCGTGATCGACTATCCGGGGTTGTTCCGGCGGGTCTGAAAGCGCCGCGTCCGAAGTGACTTTCAGCCGAGCCGTCAGCCTCTGGATCCGTGGCGTGCTCGCTAGCATGTCCGCATCCTCATTTCTCTGCTGCGAGCCATGCCTCAGTTCTCCGTGATGACCTGTGCGGAGGCAGCCGAACGATTCGGTCTGTCCTCGTCGTCGATGAACTACCTCCGGGACCTTTCGCGCTATCACGTGCTGGTGTGCGAAGGCGACTGGCATCTTGACGGATCGCTGCTGCTCGATTGGCCCGGCTGGGGCGATCAGGATTGGCTGACGCGCTTCGACATCAAGGAGGGTGCCGAGGCGTTCGAGATCGCCGGAATCGCCGTCATCGGCGATCTCCGACTCGACGGCTCGGTGCTGAACGTCAACACCGACGGCGGTCCGTTCCTCGTCGTGACCGGCCGACTGACCGCGCGCGCGATTGCGAGCGGCGGAGCGACCATCACGGCCCACGGCGACGCCGACATCGCTGAGGCCGTCGTCAGTTGCTACAACCATGGCGAGCTGTGGCTCAAGGGGCGTGTCAGCACGACCCTGTGGTTGCAGGACGACCACATGATGAGCGCCGGTCAATTGCAGGCTCTGGTGACGTTCGATGCCCGCGAGGAACTTGACCGCGAGGACTATGAAGAAGGTTTCCGCACGCTGCCCGATGGCAGCGAGCAGTACGTCGAGGTGCAGAACGTCCCCGCGCCATTGCGCGGCCTCGTCGTGCCCGAGGTCGTTGGCTACAAGGACCTGTGGGAGCGCGTCTGCGCGGAGCAGCCGATCCTGACGGACGAGGCCATCGCCCGCCGGCCACGCTGACGAGTTCCATGGCGCAGCCGCGCGCGGCCTTCGCATATCCTCCCCGGCCTCATCGAACTCCACGCGATCCCATGCCTGTTTTCTCTCCCCGCACCGCGCGTTTTGTCGCGGGACTGCTTGTCACCGTGGCGACCGCAAGCGCTGCCGCCGCCAACTGCGACGTTCCCAAGCTGGAGCAGGTCGACGCCGCCGATCCTCAATGCCTGTACTTCACCGGCACCGGGGCCTACCGCGAAAAGGACTTCGCGACCTCAGCGCGCGTGTGGGGGCAACTGGTCGAGCTGAAGCTGCCGACCATCGAGCATCGTCATCTGCAGTTGGATGCCGCCAACAACCTCGGATTCCTGCTGTTCACCGGCAAGGGCGTGGACAAGGACCGCAAGCGCGCGATCCGGCTGTGGGAGGACGCGAGCGCGTACGGCCAGGAGGAGTCGACGTATCACCTCTGTCATGTCTACGGCGATCGCGACAGTCCCGACTTCAAGCGCGAGGTGGCGTTGATCTACTGCCGCGAGGCGCATCGCCGCTACGAGCGTCTGTCGGAGGAGGAGCGCAGCGGCAACGAGGTCATCGATCGCATCGACGTCTACCTCGAGGACCTCGCGAAGCCATGACGCCGCGGGAGATCTTCCTCGGCTACCTCCGCCGCTACGCCGCGAAGGACCTCGACGGCATCGCCTCGATGTTCTCCGAGGAGGTCACGCTCCGCGACTGGAATCTCTCGGTGAAGGGCCGCGAGGCGGCCATCGCGGAGACGCGCAAGAACTTCGAGTCGGCGACATCGCTTCAGATCGAGGTGCTGCACGTGCTGGAGAACACGAACTCGGTGGCCGGCGAGTTGCGCATCCTCGTCGACGGACACATCGAGCTGTTCGTCGTCGACGTGCTGGACTTCGATGCGGAAGGCCGGATCACGGCGATCCGCGCCTTCCTCGAAAGACGCGACGACGCCTGATAAGGTCCTGGGACATGGGCCGGCTCGTTGCTTCCTCAATTCTGATGAGTGGATCCCAGCGTGCTCTCCAGAGTTTACGCAGAATCGCCTGAGTGCCTCCGTTCCCTGAGGTGAAAGGCGAATGCCGTGCGTAAACCCAGATGGACTAAAAGAACGCAAAGTCGTCTGGAGCGGATGAAGCTGATCGCAGAAATCAGATCGATTTCGAGCCTGTCGTCTCGTGGGAATCAAACCATCGAATGGATAAAGGCCATCGCCGGGTTAGCCGGCGTGCTCACGGCCATTGCGGCCCTGCTGGGCCTTTTCTTCTCTGTCAACAAGGCTCGTGAAGAGGCGGTGCGTGCAGCCGTGGCGGATCGTCGGCAGCAGATCAACGCAAACATCGCGTTGGTGGCGGACGCAAATGTGGCCAAGCAGCTCGCCGGAATCACTGCACTCGAATCCTTCTTTTGGTCAGAGACATCCGAAGGTCGGATTCAGCTGATATCGCTTCTAGCCAACATGCTCGCTGTCGAGAAGAAGAAGCCTGTCCGAGATGCCATAGTCGCTTCGCTCCGTCGCTCTCTGACTCCCAAGCTGGATCAGGCTGTGGTGTCTGCTGCGATCGAACGCATGGCGTCGCTCAGCGTGGCACTAGTTGCTGAAGGGAAGCTCGATCTGGCAGTGTTGGAATATGACCCTCAAGATGCCGAATCGGAGTCGGTGCAAGCCAGAGCCCACAGTCTTTCAAACGCAGTCCAACTCGCAGTGCGGCTTTCAAAGGGTAAGGTCGACCTGTCCGGAATTTACTGCGTCGCGTGCGACTTCGCTGGATTGACGCTCAACGACGCAGATTTTGGCAATGCGATCCTGTTGCGTGCGGACTTTTCGCGAGCACAGTTGCAGCGAAGTCATTTTGAAGGCGCGAATCTGCAGCGTACTTCATTCGTTGGCGCGGACCTGCGCCAGTCTCATTTTGAGGGTATGCCTCGGGAAGCTTCGAGGGAGAGGCGTCGGCTCTATATGCTTAGCCCCGACCTCCGAATGGCTCCGGGCTTTCGTGGTCCCAACTTCAGTTGCGCCGATATGAGGGGGGCTACCTTCGTCGGCCACTCCATCTTCAGTGCGATCCTTCCGGAACGCTTCTACGGGGCCACTGGCGGCGTGTTCATCGGCGCGGACTTGCGCGGTGTCGATTTCTCCGACACGAGGATTGTCGGCACCGTTCCTAAGGGACAGGATAATTTCTCGATCTTTGGAGGAGGCGGCGTCTCTGGCGATGACGGTCAACGGTCTACCGTTACGGTGACTTGGACCTTCAATGATCAGCTTACCGACGTTGAAGAGAAGCATCGAGCGCTTTTCTCTGGGATTTCACGTTCGTTTGCGGGATCGAATTGGGAGGAGGCAAGACTGCCAGCCGTGCTGCGGAGCGCTCTCTCAAAATTCCCTCCGTCAAAATTCCTCGAGTTCAGTCCCGAGGACGTCGTGTGCGCACCGAAAGTATCGGCGGGATTCAAGCCGCTTCTAGCGTTGAAGCATCGACAGCATCTCGCAACGTCAGACATAGACCAAGCGCTTGGAGAAGGAGGTCCGGATTCCTACATTCCGATACTGCAATGGAAGGGTGAGCGGCGCATCGCTTTGTCCGATGCCGAATTGGCTCTATCCATCCTTGTGAATACGAGGTTCGCCATTGTTAAAGATGATCCAACTCCCTTGGAGTGGGTTGGAAATCTCACGGAAACGCATTGGCGTGCTGCGGCGGATCGACTTCCAGCCGAACTTGTGGGGGTCTTAGATGCCGTTCGGCCTGTGTTGGGTACGAGCAAGGCTGTTCCTAGATCAAACTCGATTGATGACTTCTTGGCATATCGCGCGGAGAAGAGGTCGCTGGTGGTTCGGGAGGCTGCCTGGAAGCGTCTTCTCCAAATGAAGGCAATGGTCGACAGCGCATCAGAGTCATTCGTCACTGCCAATCGCCCTGCGCTCAAATCGGAGCTCCAAAGGTACTTGCCACCCGTCGCTTCCGCCGCTTCCTCTCCTTGAATGCGAGTACCGTTCTCCCGATCACTCACTCGTCCGCGGTGAGCCGCACCAGCAGTGCGCCCGCGCTCGCCACGGTCGCCAGCGCCGTGACGCCGACCCAACCCCATTGGGTCAGCAGCACGCTGCCCAGCGCCGCGCCGGTCGCCATGCCGATGAACATCCCTGTGAACAGCAGCGCGTTGAGGCGGCTGCGAGCGGCCGGATCGAGGCTGTAGACGATCGTCTGGTGCGCCACCAGCGCGGCCTGTACGCCGAAGTCGAAGACGATGGCGAGGACCACCAGCACGACGATCGCCGCACCGCGGTCCAGCCACGCCGTCACCGACATCACCGCGAAGGACAGCGCCACCAGCAGCGAGCCGAGCTTCGTCACCACGCCGGGGCCGCGCTTGTCGGCGAAACGTCCCGCCAGCGGCGCGGCCAATGCGCCGGCCGCGCCGGCCAGTCCAAAGGCGCCGGAGACCGCGCTGCCCAATCCGAAGCGCTGATGCAGCATCACCGCCAGCGTCGACCAGAACGCGCTGAACGCCACGGCCAGCAGCGCCTGGGCGATCGCGGCGCGGCGCAGCGTCGGCAGCGTGCGCCAGAGACCGCCCAGCGAGCGCAGCAACGCGCCATACGTCGTGCGCATCGCCGGCGGCGACGACGGCAGCCAGCGCCAGCTGGCGAGCCCAGCGACCGTCAGCGCCGTCGCCGCCAGCCCATAGACCCAGCGCCAGCCGAACGCCTGCGCGATCACGCCGCTCATCACGCGCGACAGCAGGATGCCGAGCAGCAGCCCTGTCATGACCTGGCCGACGATGCGGCCGCGATGTTCGGCGGGGCTCAGGGTCGCGGCCATCGGCACGACGTCCTGCGCCAGCGTGGCCGTGAGGCCCAGCACGGCGCTGGCCAGGAGGAAGGGAGCGAAGCCCGGCGCGAACGCACACAGCAGCAGCGTGGCGATCAGCAGCACGAACTTGGTCAGGATCACCTTGCGGCGATCGAAGCGATCGCCCAGCGGCGTCAGCAGCAGGATGCCGGCGGCGTAGCCGAGCTGCGTCAGCATGGGCACCGCGCCGATGCCCGCGGTGGAGGCGTGCAGGTCCTCGGCGAGCGGCGCCAGGATCGGCTGGCTGTAATACAGCGACGCGGCGCCGAGACCGGCCGACGCCGCCAGCAGCACGATCAGCGGTGCGGACGGCGTGGCGGAATCGCGCGGCGAGGCGGCGGCATTCGATGGCATGGGAAGGCTGGACATGGCGACTCCCGGAGGATGATTCAAGATGGCGTGAAGAAGAAGGGCGGAAGGTCGGGTGAGGACCGAATGACCCGCATTCTTCGGATTCGAGGGCGTGGGGGGAACCGGCCCGGCTCGCACAGCGCCCATACGTCCGGCGTATAAAGCGGGCCATGAACGACGCCAACCGGGACAGCGGCCAGGACCGCCTCGCGCTGCTGCAGACCTTCCTCCGCGTGGCGGAGGCCGGCAGCTTCTCCGCCGCAGCGCTGCAGCTCGCGACCACGCAACCGACCGTCAGCCGGCGCGTGCAGATGCTGGAGTCGCTGCTCGGCGCGCGGCTGGTGGAGCGCTCCACGCGCGGGCTCCGCCTGACGGAGGAGGGCGAGCGCTGCGCCGCGCAGGCGCAGGACCTGATCGACGGCTGGCAGTCGCTGGCCGAAGAGCTCGAAGGCGGCGAGGAGCTGTCCGGCACGCTGCGACTGCGCGTTCCGCATGCCTTCGGGCAGAGCCAGCTGATCGAGCCGCTGGCGGCCTTCCTCACCAAGCATCCGCGCGTGTCGGTCGAGTGGATGCTGCAAGACCAGTTGCCGGACTTCAGTCGGGAGAACGTCGACTGTTCGCTGCTGGTCGGCGAGATCAGCCAGCCCAACCTGATCGCGACCCAGCTCGCCGAGATTCCCCGCGTGCTGGTCGCGACGCCGCAGCTCGCGAAGAAGCTGCCCAAGGGCCTGGGCAAGCGCCCGCCGGAGGAGATCGCCGAGCTGCTCGGCGCGCAGCCGTGGCTGGCGCTGCTGGCGTTCTATCGCGACGGCGTCGACCTGCGCGCCGCCGACGGCGAGGAGCGCATGCACGTCGCGTTCCGTCCGCGCCTGGGCACGGACAGCCTCTTCGCCCTGATCGAATCGGCGCGTCGTGGATTGGGCTTTGCGCTGGTGTCGCAATGGGCGGTCTTCGACGACATGGCCGAAGGGCGCCTCGTGCGCGTCCTGCCCGAGTGGTGCGCAACACCGCTGCCGATCTCACTCGTCTATCCGTCGAGACGACTCCAGCCCGCGCGTCTGCGCGCCTTCCAGCAAGTCATGCGCGAGGTCATTCCGACCATGCGCGGCATGCGGGAAGTCCGTCGACGCGCGAAGGGCTGATCAGCCTTCCAACCGTTCCTCCAACGGTTGAGGATCGCCACCACTTATTCGTCCCGAATCGCCACAAAGAACACTAGAACCAGTTAGTGCCAGGATTTGCCTCGCGGCGTAGATTTGTGTCTTCGGAAGACGTTCTTGAAAGCGAGGTGATGAATGGAAATCGAAGTGTTTCTTGCGTTGAAGAGTGCGGGTGTCCCGGACGCTGATGCGCGCCATGCGGCGACCGCAATCCGCAGCGGCGTGGCGGATGAAGTGCGAGAGGCGCAGAAGGGGGTCGCCACGACCGCCGATATCAGGACGCTGGAATCGAGCATCGTTGAGTCCAAGGCAGACATTCGAAAGCTGGAGTCCAGCATCTCGGACCTCAGTGCCGCGACCCGGACCGACATCGGAAAGCTGGAGACGAGCATTTCCAGCCTCAAGGTGGAGATGCACGACTTGCGAGCTGACTTCTTTCAGCGCCTGTCGGACATTCACAAGTCCACCCTGGTCGTGACGTGTAGCAGCGTAGGTCTGCTTGGTGTGCTTGTGACGATATTGAAGTTTGTCGGTTGATATGGAAGCGACGCACAGGGCCCATCGAAGAAAAAAGACCGCCCTCGGGCGGTCTTCTTCATGATGCCGTTGAACGGCGCAGCGGGTGATCAGCCCTTCGTCGCGGGCTTCGCCGGCGCGGCCGGCTTCTTCGCCGCCGGAGGCAGCGCCTTGCCAGCGCTGGTCATGGACATCTCCATGTCCATGCGCATCTTGTTGCCCTGCGGGCCGGCCATGTCCATGCCCATGGTCATCGCCATCGTGCTGCGCAGCATCAGGCGGTCCGCGATCCGCAGGTCCATCTTGCCCTTGCCCGAACCGCTCATCACGCCTTCCACCGGACCCGCCGCCGGCGACGACGCGCCCGACGCCGCCTTCGCCGGCGCGGCGAAGCTCATGTCCATCCGCACGTCCACGTCGAACGACGCCACGCCCTTGTCCACCGACGTCAGCGTGTACTTGCCCAGCAGCTTGCCCGCCTTGCCGCCGGCCATCGGCATGTTCATCTCGATCGGCATCTCCAGCGTCTCGCCGACCTTCAGCGACTTGCCGTTGAACTTGCGCATCCAGTCGAAGCTCTGGTTGAAGATCTGCTCCTGCATCTCCTTGCTCAGCGCCTGCGCCTGGGCCGCCGTCGCCAGCTGCACGTCGATCTTCTCGAACTGGTCGTTCTTCAGCCGCGCGCTGAAGCGCACCGGTCCCTGCTGCGGCAGCGGCTGCGACTTGCCCGTGCCGTCGCGCATCTCGCTCTTGAGCGTCGCGATCTCGGCCTCCAGCGTGTAGGCGCCGTCGGCCGCCTTGGCCGTCGTCGACAGGGCCTGACGCATCTCGGCCCGCATCGTGATCGGCATCGAGGCCTTCATCTGCGCCATCTGCGCGCGCTGCTGCTCGGTCGCGTTCTCCGGCAGCTGCATGGCCATGTTCATCTTCATGTCCATCGCCATGTCGATCTGCTGTCGCGACGACGGCAGCGGCACCATGTTGAGCTTGACGCTGTCCTGCGCCATCGCCGGCATCGCCACCGCGGCCTGCACGGCCAGCGCCGCAACCAGTGAAAGGATTCGAGCCATGTCTGTGTCTCCCTGACCTTGCCTGAAAGGCGTGACTGAAAACGTGTCTGAAGAACGGGACTGAGAGGGGTCTCAGCCCCGGTAGTTGTCCTGCATCCGGTACCCGCGCGCATACAGCGCGAAGAGCAGCGCCGCCAGCAGCGCGAAGCCGGCGAAGAAGAACATCTGGAAGGCCGTGACGCTGGTCCCCGTCGACTGGATGTAGGCCGTCACCGTCGCGCCCTTGACGCTGGAATTGGCCAGCAGCACCCACAGGTTGCCGATCGTCACCGACAGGTTCCAGAAGCTCGTGATCACGCCCTTCATCGCCAGCGGCGCCTGACTGTAGGCGAACTCCAGCCCGGTCGCCGACACCAGCACCTCGCCCAGCGTCAGCAGCGCGTAGGGCAGGACCTGCCAGGTGATGTCGACCGCGTGACCGCCGTCGATCCACAGCTGCAGGCCGCCGACCACGATCCAGGCCACACCCGCGAACGCGATGCCCGCGCCCATGCGGCGCAGCGCCGTGACCTTCAGACCCATCGTCGACAGCAGCGGGTACAGCACCAGGTTGTTGAACGGGATCAGGATCATGACCAGCGCCGGATTCAGCGCCTGCATCATGGAAGACTTGAACCACTCGGGCTTGGCCATCTGGTCGGCCTGCAGCACCCAGGTCGAGGCCTTCTGGTCGAACAGGGACCAGAACGGCGTGACCAGCGCGAACAGCACCAGCAGGCGCAGCACCGTGCGCACGCCTTCGACGGCTTCATCCGGATGCACCGCGCGGGCGCGCTCCAGCTGCATCCAGGCGCCGACGCCGCCAAAGCCCATCACCAGCACCAGCGCCGAGCAGAACGCGATCACGAAGCCGAGGTTGGGCGTCAGCAGCAGCGCGCCGATGGCGAGCACCACGCCCAGGCCGGCGACGATCAGCCCGCCGCGGCCCTGGCCGGGCGCCTGCGACAGCAGCGCCGTGCGCACCACCTTCAGGAAGCCGTGCGGGTCGCGGTGCGACTCGCCGGCCGGCACGTGCGTGTACTTGCGGCGGCCGCTCCAGAAGATCACCGTCGCGAGGAACATCAGCGCGCCCGGGATGCCGAACGCGACGCTCGCGCCGAACTTGTCCAGGAAGATCGGCATCAGCAGCGACGCGAAGAACGAGCCGAAGTTGATGATCCAGTAGAAGGCGTCGAAGACCTTCTGCGCCAGCGTGCGGTTGCTCTTGTCGAACTGGTCGCCGATGAAGGAACTCACCAGCGGCTTGATGCCGCCCGAGCCCAGCGCGATCAGGAACAGGCCGAAGTAGAAGCCGCGCAGGTTGTTCTCGAAGATGGCGAGGCAGGCATGGCCGGCGCAGTACACCAGGCTCAGCCAGAAGATGGTGTTGTACTTGCCGAAGAAGCGGTCCGACAGCCAGCCGCCCAGCAGCGGGAAGAAGTAGACGCCGATGACGAAGGTGTGGAACACCTCCTTGGCCTCGCCCTTGCGCAGCGGCTCCGGGATTGCCAGCAGCAGGCTGGTCATCAGGAACACCGTCAGGATGTTGCGCATCCCGTAGAAGCTGAAACGCTCGCAGCCCTCGTTGGCGATGATGTACGGGATCTGCGGCGGCATCTTCGGCGCGGCCTTGGCGCCGGCCGCGTCGCCCGGCCGGGCGGCGATGGTGGAGGAGGTGGTCAAGTGGCTGTCTCCGTCATGTCGGGGCGCTCGTGACGCCCCAAAAGGAAAGCCGCCGAGGGTTGTCTCGGCGGCTGTGGCGATTCAGGTGCGAGTGGCTCTCTGATGGCCCCTCTCCCGCACTGCGGGAGAGGGGTTGGGGTGAGGGTGGTGGCAGTGCGCCGACCCTCACCCCCCGCCCTCTCCCGCGGTGCGGGAGAGGGAGTTCATGCCGGCATCAAGCTTCGAATCAGGCTTCGAAAGGAAGCTTGATCTGGTTCAGATCCTTGCGGGTCTCGACCAGGACCAGCGGGCCTTCGTCGACCACCACCACCGGCGCGGGTTCGCGGCCCAGCGGCGCGGCGGCCGGCTCGGCAGCGATCGCAGCCTTGGCGGCGGCAATCTTGTCGGCGTCGCTGTTGACCCAGACCAGACCGGCGCCTTCGGCGACAGCGCTGAGCTCGGTCATCGGCAGCTCGAAGCGGGCCACCGGTGCGGCCGGAGCAGCAACGGGAGCCGGAGCCTGCACCGGAGCCGGGGCAGCGGCAACAGGCGCCGGGTCCTGGACCGGAGCCGGCGTCGGAGCGGCAGCCGCCACCGGCGCTTGCACCGGGGCCTGCTTCGGCTCGTCGCCCAGTTCCAGTTGACGCGGGGAGGCGCCGGCGTCCAGCACGATGCCGTCCAGCGCGGCGACAGCCGGCGTGGCGGCGACATCGCCTTCGGCGCTCACGCCGTCCGCCGGTGCGCCTTCGCCTTCGCGACGGTCACGGCGATAGCGGTCGCGACCACGGCCGCGACGGCGGCCTTGGCCGTCCGCGCTGCCTTCCGCGCCGTCTTCACCCGCCGGGGCGTCGCCGTCGACCACCGCGGCCGCGGCAGAACCGGCGCCTTCGGTGAACGAGGTCTCGCCGGCCGGGGCCTGGCCTTCGACCAGCGTGCCTTCGACCTGCTCCGCGCCTTCGACGCCTTCACCGCGGTCGCGGTTGCCGCGACGACGACGGCGACGGCCTTGACGCTCCTCGCCGGCTTCGCCCAGCGGCGTTTCCAGCGGCTGCGTGTCGGCGAACGCGATCGGCGATTCGACGTTGGCGGCTTCGGTGCCGGCCAGTGCGTTCAGTTGCTCCTGCGAGCCGTCAGCCGGGCGTTCCTCGCGGCGACGGCGGCCTTCGCCGCGCTCGCCCCGATCACCACGTTCGGGACGATCGCCACGCTCCGGACGGTCACCGCGTTCGGTGCGTTCCTGACGCGGTGCGCCGTCGACGGCCTGCTCCGGCTTGTCGGCGCGCTCGTTGCGACGCGGACGGTCACCGCCGCGCTCGCCACGCTCACCACCGCGTTCACCGCCACGTTCGCCACGCTCTGCACGGTCGCCGCGCTCGGCGCGTTCACCACGCTCGGCGCGATCGCCGCGTTCCGGACGCTCGCCGCGACCTTCCTGCTGCGGCTTGCCTTCGCCGCGCGGCTTGCCGTCGCGGGCCTTCTGTTCACCGCGCTCGCCGCGTTCGCCGCCAGCACGTTCACCGCGCTCACCGCGTTCGCCACGACGGTTGCGATCGCCGCCACGGCCGCGATCACCACCGCGTTCGCCACGCTCGCTGCGTTCACCGCGCTCGCCACGTTCCTTCTTGGCGGGCTCGGCCGACTTGGCCGCGGGGGCCGGTGCCGGCGCGGGCGCCGGTTCGCCACCGAACAGGCTCTTGATCCAGCCGAAGAAGCCGCCGCCGGCGGCCACGGGCGCGGCCGGCGCAGGGGCGGCCACCGGAGCGGCAGCCACCGGCTCGACGGCCTTGGGCGCGGGCGCCACCGGCATCGGGGCCGGCTGCTCCGGCAGGATGCCCTTGATCAGCGGCTCCTGCTTGTTCTTCTTCTCGGCGCCGCGGCGGGTAATGCTTTCCTCTTCCTGCTGCTCCTCGATCATCGTGTAGCTCGCCTGCAGGTTCTCCAGGCGTGGATCGTCGTGGCGCAGGCGCTCGAGCTTGTAGTTCGGCGTGTCGAGGTGACGGTTGGGCACCAGCAGCACGGTCACGCGCTGCTTGAGCTCGATCTTGGTGATCTCGGTGCGCTTCTCGTTCAGCAGGAACGAGGTCACTTCCACCGGCACCTGCACGTGCACGGCGGCGGTGTTGTCCTTCATGGACTCTTCCTGGACCATGCGCAGGATCTGCAGCGCGGAGGACTCCGTGTCGCGGATGTGGCCGGTGCCGTTGCAGCGCGGGCAGGTGATGTGGCTGCCTTCGCTCAGCGCCGGGCGCAGGCGCTGGCGGCTCAGTTCCAGCAGGCCGAACTTGCTGATCGAGCTGAACTGCACGCGGGCGCGGTCCTGGCGCAGCGCGTCGCGCAGGCGCTGTTCGACCTCGCGGCGGTTCTTGGACTCCTCCATGTCGATGAAGTCCACGACGATCAGGCCGCCCAGGTCCCGCAGACGCATCTGGCGCGCGATCTCGTCGGCGGCTTCCAGGTTGGTGCGGGTGGCGGTTTCCTCGATGTCGCCGCCGCGGGTGGCGCGCGCCGAGTTCACGTCCACCGAGACCAGCGCCTCGGTGTGGTCGATCACGATGGCGCCGCCCGAGGGCAGGTTCACCGTGCGGCTGAAGGCCGTCTCGATCTGGTGCTCGATCTGGAAGCGGCTGAACAGCGGCGCGTCGTCGCGGTAGCGCTTGACCTTGTGTGCCGTCTCCGGCATCACGTGCGACATGAACTGGTGGGCCTGTTCGAAGATGTCGTCCGTGTCGATCAGGATCTCGCCGATGTCGGCGGTGAAGTAGTCGCGGATCGCGCGGATCACCAGCGACGACTCCTGATAGATCAGGAAGGCGCCCTTGCCGCCCGACGCTTCGTCGATGGCGGTCCAGAGCTTGAGCATGTAGTTCAGGTCCCACTGCAGCTCGGCGGCGGAACGGCCGATGCCGGCGGTGCGGGCGATCAGCGACATGCCCTTCGGGTACTCGAGCTGGTCGAGCGCGTCCTTCAGCTCTTCGCGGTCCTCGCCCTCGATGCGGCGCGAGACGCCGCCGCCGCGCGGGTTGTTGGGCATCAGCACCAGGTAGCGGCCGGCCAGCGACACGAAGGTCGTCAGGGCCGCGCCCTTGTTGCCGCGCTCTTCCTTCTCGACCTGGACCAGCAGTTCCTGGCCTTCCTTGATCACGTCCTGGATCTTGGCGGAGCGCACGTCGGCGCCTTCGCGGAAGTACTGGCGCGAGATCTCCTTGAACGGCAGGAAGCCGTGGCGGTCCTCGCCGTAATCGACGAAGCAGGCCTCCAGCGACGGCTCGACGCGCGTCACGACCGCCTTGTAGATGTTGCCCTTGCGCTGTTCGCGGCCTTCGATCTCGGTCTCGAAGTCCAACAGCTTCTGTCCATCGACGATGGCCAGGCGACGCTCTTCCTGCTGCGTCGCGTTGATCAGCATGCGTTTCATCAGTTCTCCTCCGCGCCAGGGCCTTGCCGCTGACGCGCGTGCTTCAGAACCGCCGCCGGTGGGTCACCGGCGGGCGATTCGACCGATGCACGAGAAACACGAAAGAACCAATGAAAGGATCGCCCTGGACTGCAAATTGAACGGCTCGTTCGACCGTTCAGCGATGCAGCGTTGGCGCGTGCGCCGCGGGCCCCGGGTCGGCTGTCTTGGTCCTCAAGCGCGCCGACTGAGGCGCGACCCGACCACGGCCGGAGCCTGGCGTGTGGACGAAGCCAACACGCGCTCGCAGGCGGCGGGGGGTGGAATGGACCGAAGAAAACATCCGGAATCGGAGCCTGGGTGCTGACGTCAGCGCCGGAGCCTTGCGGCCCGTCTTCTGACGTCGTGAAACCTTGTTGTACTGCCCGCGCCGCCTGCCGACATCCTGGAATGCGACCGGCCTCGTGGGCATGGTTCTGACGATGTTGCTCTGCCGTCCGGCCTCGGTGCCTGCCCGCTCGCTTTGGGAAGCGGGCCCGACCTCGATGACCTGACGTTGCATCACCAAAAGTGATGAGCAGCCTACTCACAATCGCTGCTCACTGCCACGTTCTCGCCGAACCCGGACGCGTGCGTCCGAGTAAAATGAGAAAAATCAAATACTTAGAACGGAAACGTGGCAAGCAGCATTATAGGGGCTAAAGCCCGCAAGGCCGCCCCAGGGACTGCCCGCAGTGCCGCGAGGGGCCCGGCGCCCCGCAAATCCGGGTCGGCGGCGTCCGCCGCGCGCCCGGCGGCGGTGCCGGCTGCGCCCGCAATCGCGAAGGCTCCTACCGCGCCCGCCGCGCCCGCCGCGCCCGCCGCGCCGGTTCCGTCGGCCGCGCCGGCCCAGGTCCGTCAGCTCACCGTCGACGAGGGCTCCGCCGGACAGCGGCTGGACAACTTCCTGATCCGCGAACTCAAGGGCGCGCCCAAGACGCTGGTCTACCGGATCATCCGGTCCGGCGAGGTGCGCATCAACAAGGGCCGCTGCAGCGCCGATTCGCGGCTGGAAGTCGGCGACGTCGTGCGCGTGCCGCCGATCCGTCTGGCGGAGAAGCCGGCCGAACAGGCCGCCGCCGTCCCCGCCCGCGAATTCCCGGTCGTCTTCGAGGACGACCACCTGATCGTCGTCGACAAGCCCGCCGGCGTGGCGGTGCACGGCGGCTCGGGCGTGAGCTTCGGCGTGATCGAGCAGCTGCGCCGCGCGCGCCCGCAGGCCAAGTTCCTGGAACTGGTGCATCGGCTGGACAAGGAAACCTCCGGCCTGCTGATGATCGCCAAGAAGCGCAGCGCGCTGACGCATCTTCAGGACCAGCTGCGCGACCGCGAGACCGGCAAGACCTATGCGGCGCTGGTCGCCGGCACGTGGGCGAAGAGCAGGAAGGTTGTCGACGTCCCGCTGCTGAAGTTCGTGGGCAGCGACGGCGAGCGCTGGGTGAGGGCGGTGCCCGATCCCAAGGATCCGCAGGCGGACCAGGCCAAGCGGTCGATCAGCCTGGTGAAGGTGGCCGAAGCTTTTTCAGGCTACAGCCTGCTCGACGTCACCATCAAGACCGGCCGCACGCACCAGATCCGTGTCCACCTGGCCCATGAAGGCCACGCGATCGTCGGGGATCCCAAGTACGGCGACTTCGAGGCCAACCGCCAGATCGCGCGCGGGGCGCTGCGCTTCGACCGGATGTTCCTGCATGCGCGGCTGCTGCGCGTGGTGCACCCGGCGACCGGCGAGACCTTGACCCTGGAGGCGCCCTTGCCGCCGGAGTGCGAGAAACTCCTGGCCGCGCTGCGTCGCCCGGCGCTCTGACGACCTCCACCGGATCACCATGCCTCAACGCTTCGACCTGATCGTGTTCGACTGGGACGGCACCCTGTTCGACTCCACCGCGCTGATCGTGCGCTGCATGCAGGCTGCATCGGCGGACCTCGGGCTGGAGCCGCCGTCGCGCGAGCGCGCCGCCTACGTCATCGGCATGGGCCTGATCGAGGCGCTGCAGTACGCGCTGCCGGGCCTGGACTCGGCGCGGTATCCGGAGCTCGGCCAGCGCTACCGCCATCACTACTTCGCGTCGGCGCACGAAGTGACGCTGTTCGACGGCGTGCCCGAGCTGCTGCGCGACCTGAAGGCACGCCATCACTGGCTGGCGGTGGCGACCGGCAAGAGCCGGCGCGGTCTGGACGAGGCGCTGGCCGCCGTCGACATGAAGACGCTGTTCGACGGCACGCGCACCGCGGACGAAACCGCCGGCAAGCCCAATCCGCAGATGCTGCTGGAGCTGATGCGCGAGTTCGGCGCCGAGCCGGAGCGCACGCTGATGATCGGCGACACCACGCACGACCTGCAGCTGGCGCGCAACGCCGGCTGCCCGGCGGTGGCGGTCACCTACGGCGCGCACGAACACGAATCGCTGCGCGGTTTCGAGCCGCTGCTGGTGGCGCACGACGTGCCGACGCTGCACGAATGGCTGCTGGCCAACGCCTGATCGCTGTCCTTGACCTCCTGCATCCTCCCGCTCCTCACTGCCTTCCGGATCCCTGCCGCATGACGTCCGAGCCAGACCTGCCCCCGGTGCCGCTGTGCGCCTCCTCCGACCTGGAGGAGCGCGGCCGTGCGCACACCTTCGACGTGCTGCAGTTCCGCCAGCCGGCGACGGCCTTCGCGCTGCGCTTCGACGGCGAGGTCGTCGCCTACCTCAACCGCTGCGCGCACGTGCCGACGGAGATGGACTGGCAGGAGGGCGAGTTCCTCGACAGCAAGAAGGAATACATCATCTGCAGCATCCACGGCGCGGTGTACCACCCGCGGGACGGGCGCTGCGTGACCGGCATGTGCGGCCGTTTCGGACTGACCAAGCTCGACGTGCGCGAGCAGGACGGCCAGGTCTTCTGGTATCCCTCGCGCGACACGCGACCCGTTTTCGAGGATTGAATGAACTCCAACGACGACCCCCGCGGCGACAGCGACCTGCCGCGCCCGATCCCCGACGCGACGGCGCGACCGGAGGACATCCTGAACGCCACGTCGACCGCCGCGCCGGCGCAGGCGGCGCCCGCCGCCGGCCACGCGTCGACCGCCGCGACTGCCTCCGCGGCGCCCGGCCGCTACGAGCACGTGATCGAGCAGTTCGCCCAGGACTACCTGCGCGACCGCCGCAGCGACCGGCGCTGGAAGACCTTCTTCCGGCTGATCTGGGTGTCGGTGCTGCTGCTGTTCATCTGGTCGATGTTCTCGGCGAAGCATCACGGCGGCGCGACGACCGGGCCGCACACGGCGCTCGTCGAGGTGCGCGGCGAGATCGCGCCCGACACCGAGGCCAGCGCCGAGCTCATCAACGCCGCGCTGAAGGCCGCGTTCGAGGATCCGGGCTCGCAGGCGGTGGTGCTGCGCATCAACTCGCCGGGCGGCAGCCCGGTGCAGTCGGGCATCGTCAACGACGAGCTCAAGCGCCTGAAGGCGCTGCACAAGAAGAAGGTCTACGCGGTGGTCGAGGAGATCTGCGCGTCGGGGGCGTACTACATCGCCGCCGGCGCGGACGAGATCTACGTCGACAAGGCGTCGGTGGTGGGCTCGATCGGCGTGCTGATGGACGGCTTCGGTTTTACCGAGGTGATGAAGAAGGTCGGCGTCGAGCGCCGCCTGATGACGGCGGGCGAGAACAAGGGGATGCTGGATCCGTTCTCGCCGGTCACGCCCAAGCAGCAGGCCTATGCGCAGGCGATGCTGGACCAGATCCACCAGCAGTTCATCGCGGTCGTGCGCGAGGGCCGAGGCACGCGCCTGAAGGAAACGCCGGAGATGTTCTCGGGCCTGTTCTGGAACGGCGAGCAGGCGATCCAGCTGGGCCTGGCGGACGGCACCGGCAACCTCGACTACGTCGCCCGCGAGGTGGTGAAGGCGGAAGACGTCGTCGACTACACGCCGCGCGACAACGTCGCCGAACGCATCGCCAAGCGCTTCGGCGCGGCGATGGGCGAGGGCGCGGTCAAGGCGATGCGCGCGACGATGTCGATTCGCTGAACCGTTTTTCCCGCGAGGGATCCGCGGCGACAATTCGTCGCTGATCCTTCTGCCCGACCCAGCCATCGCTCGGCAGGCCTGTTCCGTTTCCCGTTCTCCCCAGGACCGAACCCATGAACACTGCCTTCCGCGGCGCCGCACTGGCGCTTCTTCCGATGCTGCTCGCGGCGTGCGCATCGTCAACGTCGAACGCGACGGACAAGACAGGCGCGACGCCGTCCTCCGACAAGGCCGAACCTGAATTCGTCCTGCTCGGCGAGCTGCACGACAACCCCGACCACCACCGCGCCCGCGCGGAACAGCTCCGGCAACTGATCGCGCAGGAGCCGAAGACGGTGGTCGTGTTCGAGCAGTTCTCGCGCACCGAGGACGCGGCCGTGGCCGCGGCGCGCAAGACGACGCCGGGCGACGTGAACGCCGTCATCGATGCGGCGAAGTTCGATCGCAAGGGCTGGCGCTGGCCGCTGCATCAGCCGCTGTTCGACGTGGCGCTGCAATCCGGCGCGGAAGTCCGCGGCGGCAACATCGATCGCGACCAGATCCGCAAGATCGTCCGCGAAGGCGACGCCGCCTGGCCGGCCGACCTGCTCGCGCTGCGCAACCGCGCGGCGTGGAACGGCACGCAGCAGGACACGCTCAGCAAGGACATCCAGGACGGACACTGCGGCGCGATGCCGGAGGCGATGCTGCCCGGCATGGTCCAGGCGCAGCGTGCGCGTGACGCCGCGATGGCGCAGGCGATGCTCGCAGCGCGCCAGTCGGGCGCGAAGCGCGTCGTGCTGATCGCCGGGAACGGCCACGTGCGTCGCGATGTCGCCGTGCCGGTCTACCTCCAGGCGGCCGGGGTGCCGGCGTCGGACATCGACGCCATCGCGTATCTGGAGCCCGGCAGCGCCACGCCCGCCGGTGGCTACGACCGCGTCGAGCGTGCGCCCGCGCCGTTGCGGGAAGATCCCTGCGCGCAGTTCAAGAAATGAGCTGGCAGGGACGCAGGCGGGGTGCGTGAGTTCGATTAAGCCAGGACCACTTCGACACCCCGACGCCGCAGTTCCCCGACGATCCCCTCGTCGGCCTCCCTGTCGGTGATCAGCATGTCGATCTGCTCGACCGGCGCGATCACCGAGAGGTTGCGCTTCATCAGCTTGGACGCGTCCGCGACCGCGACGATCTGGCGCGCGATCTTCATCATCTGCGCGTTGAGCTGCGCCTCCAGCAGATGCGGCGTCATCAGGCCGATCTCCGGGTCCAGGCTGTCCACGCCGAGGAACAGCCGGTCCGCATAGAGGCTCTGCAAGGCCGTCACCGCCTGCGGGCCCGACAGCGAGTAGGAGTTCTGCCGCAGCAGCCCGCCCGGCATGATCACGTTGACGCCGGGCACCGTCGCCAGCAGCACCGCGATGTTCAGTGCGTTGGTGATCACGTTCAGCGACTGCAGCCGCAGGCCGCGGATCTGCTTGGCGATCTCCTCGGTCGTCGAGCCCGAATCCAGCAGGATGGTCTCGCCGTCGCGGATCAGCTTCGCCGCCTCGACGGCGATGCGCACCTTCTGCTCGTGATGCAGCTTCTGCTTGACGCTGATCGGCACTTCCTCGGTGTCGCGATGCGCCAGCGCGCCGCCGTGCGTGCGCAGCAGCGCGCCGGTCGAGGCCAGCGCGTTCAGGTCGCTGCGGATCGTCACGACCGAGATGCCGAAGCGCTCCGCCAGTTCCTCCACCGTGACCTTGCCCTGCGCCTGCACCTGCTCGCGGATCAGCCGCCGACGCTCGTCGATCAGCAGCGCGGCGTCAGGCTTCTCGGCGATGGTGGAAGTAGAGGTGGTCATGGGGAACGGAAGCGATGAACTTTCGGATGATATCGATCCGGCGACGTTCGCAAGCGCCGGCGCGACCCTTACGCCGTCGGCCGTCTTGCTCCCTCTCCCGCTTGCGGGAGAGGGCAGGGGTGAGGGCCAGCGGCTGTGGCAGGCCGCAGCCGCACCCCGGCCAGCCGCGCCGCATACATCGCGGCACCGAGTTCCGGACCGAAGCGCGGCGCGATCAGCGTCGCGCCAGGCACGTCGCGGGCGAGCGCGCGCCGCAGCGCGTCAGTGACGGTGGCGCCGGCTTCGAAGACGCCGCCGGTGTAGGAGACCGGGACCTGCGCGTCCGCCGGCAGCGCCAACTGCCGCGCGATGGCGCCGGCGAGTGCCGCGAGTTCATCGCCGGCGCGCCCCAGCAGCGCGATGGCCTGCGAATCCCCGTCGGCGGCCGCCGCGGACACGAGCCGCGCGAACTGCGCGAGCCGGCTGCGCGCCGCGTCGCCGTTGATCGCCGCGCAGAGGTCCAGGTCGTGCGTGAGCTTGAAATGTTCCCGCACGAGCCCGAGCAGTGGGCCCGGTGCCGCACGTCCGTCGGCCATGCGCGAGAACAGCGCCAGCCCCTCGCGCGCCAGCCAGTAGGCCGAGCCTTCGTCGCCGAAGACTTCACCCCAACCGCCCGAGCGCGCACCGCGGCCTTGCCATTCGCCATAGGCGATCGAGCCGGTGCCCGCGACGAGGCTGATGCCGTCGTCGCCGCCTAGCGAGCCGGCCCAGCTGCAGACCATGTCGTTGCCGATGACCGCGCGCGGCAGGGCGCCGGCCAGCAGGCTGTCGAAGTCGGCGGTGAGCGCGCTGTCCTCGCCGTGCGCCGGGAGGCCGGCGAAGGCGGACGTGACGCGCTCCGGCGCGAGACCGGCGAGCTTCAGCGTCTCGGCGACGCCGTCGCGCAGCAGCGCGCGCAGCGCGCCGAAGCCGATCTCCAGGTAGTAGCTGGTCGTCGTCGTGTGGCGGGCGAGCAGCCGGCCGTCGCCGTCCAGCAGCAGGAAGGAGGTCTTGGTGCCGCCGCCGTCGATGCCGAGGAAGATCGGTCGATGGTCGCCGGCCTGAGTGCCGTGGGTGCCTGGAGTCATGAGCAGGTCAGTGGGCTGGTCGGAGGTCGGAGCGATGCGGGTTCCGCGGGTCGTGCGCGGATCGACTCAAGGACTCGGCGCGGTCAGGGGATGGATGATGACGCCGCTGACGACGCGTGTCACGGTGCCGGAGGCGCTCGGATTGTCCGGCGTGATGCCGAGCTTGAGCGAGGCCAGCAGCGCCAGGCACTGCGCGAAGACCAGCGCCACCGGCGCGAGGGCCAGGTCGGGCGCGTTCACCGGCAGGTCGAGCAGCACGTCGTCCTCGGCGAGCGCATCCTCGGCGTTCAGCGCCGAGGTGCTGAGCGCGACGATCCGGCCGCGGCCCTGGCGGCGCAGCTCGCGCAGCAGGTCCAGGTCGTAGCGACGGGTGTAGCTGTCGTTGGACAGGACGATCAGCACCAGCGTGCGGTCGTTCAGCACCGTCTTCGGACCGTGACGGAAACCCAGTGGCGAATCGGCCAGCGCGACCAGCCGGCCGTCGCTCAGCTCCAGCACCTTCAGCGCGGCTTCCTTCGCCAGACCCTGCAGGCCGTTGCTGCCGAGCACGACGACGCGTTCGAAGGGCACGGCGTTCAGCGCGTCCAGCCGGGCCGCCTCGGTCGCGAGCAACTGGCGCGCCGCGTCGCCGAGCGCTTCGGCCGAGGGCAGTGCCAGGCCGAAGGCCCAGGCCGCCGCCAGCAGCATGCCGGTGAAGCTGGAGGTCATCGCGAAGGCGCGGTCGTGGGTCTCGTCGGGCAGCAGCAGCACGTGGGCGCGCTGGCGATCGCCGAGCCGGCGCGCCAGCGTGCCTTCGGCCGCGCAGGTGACCGCCAGGTGATGGCACTCGCGCACTGTCGCGTCGGCCAGCTCCACCGCCGCCAGGCTCTCCGGGCTGTTGCCGGAGCGGGCGAAGGACACCAGCAGCGTCGGCACGCCCGGCTGCAGGCACTGCGCGGGGTTGGACACGATGTCGGTCGTGGCGATGGCCTCGACGCGGATCCCGGGCCTGGTGCCGAGCAACTCCAGCAGCGCCGGGGTCAGGCATTGCCCGATGAACGCGGAGCTGCCCGCGCCCGTCAGCACGATGCGCAGGTCCGGCAGCGCCAGCAGCGGCTGCAGGAAGGCATCGATCGCCGCGCGCTGCGACTGCACCAGCGCATGCACCGTGCGCCAGACCTCCGGTTGCTGGGCGATCTCGCGCGCGGTGTGCGGCGCGCCGCGGCGGGCGAGTTCGGCGGATTCGAAGTGGAGCAGGCTCATCGTGACGGGTCTTGTTTTGTGGGAAAGGGCCGGAGGTCGAAGCGGTTCAGGTCGTCGCGCGTTCTGGCATCCGGACGTTCGGGCGTTCTTGCGTTCTGTCGTTCATGCGGCGCAGGCGGCGAGGTAGGGGCGCAGCGACTGCGCGGCGCCGTCGCGCAGCAGCTCCGCGGGTCGGTTGCGCAGGCGGCCGTCGCGGATCGCGTCGTACTGGCGCGGCAGGAACTGGCTCAGGAGCGTCAGCGGCGGCGGCGAATGCTCCAGCCGGTCCAGCAGCGCCGCGCAGGCGGTCTGCACCTTCGGATGCGCCCAGTAGTAGCGGATGCGGTCGCTCAGGCTGTAGGCCAGGTCGACCTGCACACGCGCCGGGTCTTGGTAATAGGGCGCCCAATGGCCGGGCTCCGCGCGCATCACGCCGAGCACCGTGTCGATCAGGTTGTCCTGGCCGGTCTGCGGGCCCAGCCATTCGCGTTCGACGGCGGCCAGCGCCCACAGCGTCTCGCGCAGCGCGAAGGTGGCGCCCGGGCCGACCTTCAGGATCGCGAAGTGGTCGCGCGCCAGTTGCGCCAGGCGCTCCGGCGTCTGGTAGTCGGTCGAGTGCGCCTCGAAGACGAGGCCCGGCTGCGATGCGATGAACGCGCTCAGCGCGCGCGCTTTCTCGGGCTTGTAGTCGATGACCTTGTGGTGGTCGAACTCGACGCCCGGCTGGACGACCATCGCGATCACGCGTTCCCAGGCCGCGTCGAGTCCCGACTTCGCGAACGCATCGCGGTGCAGCGCCAGCGTCGCGCCGGCCGCCTCGGGCGAGGTCACCGCGAGGTCTTCCAGGTCCTCATGCGCGCCGCCCGGCACCGGCACCTCGGTGCCGATGACGTAGACCGGCGGCTCGCCGCGGTCGGGCGTGTCGCGCCAGGCGGCCTCGGCGGCCAGGCACAGGCGCACGGCGCGGGCGGCGATCTCGGCTTCGGACAGCGGCACCGGATCGTCCGCGCAGGACATCGAGCAATCCAGATGGATCTTGCGGAAGCCCGCCGCGACGTACTGCGCCACCATGACCTCCGCCTTGGCCATCGCCTGCGCCGCGGGCTGCTTGCGCCAGGCGTTGGGACCGAGGTGGTCGCCGCCGAGGATCAGCAGGCCGGGATCGACGCCTTCGGCTGTCGCGATCGCCTCGACGAAGCGGCGGAAGTCCGCCGGCTTCATGCCGGTGTAGCCGCCGTCCTGGTTGACCTGGTTGGAGGTCGCCTCGATCAGCGCGGGGCGGCCGAGCGCGCCGCACTCGCGCAGCGTCGCGGCGATGACGACCGGGTGGGCCGAGCACATCGACGGGATGCCGATGGCCGGAGCGGCCGGCCCGGCCGAACCTGCCGTGGCCCCGGACGCCGACTGCTTGTGGCGTCGCACGAGATCGAGCATGAGCTTCAAGGGGAATCCTTCCTGTCGAATCTGTCGGATGAGGGTGGGGCGGGCGACCGGGCCGTGGGGGTCAGGTCTTGGCGTCGCCTTCGGGTTGGAGGGCCAGCAGCAGCGCGGCGAGCAGCGCCAGCGCGACACCGGCCAGCTTGAAACCGCCGGGGGCGGCGCCGCTCATCGCCATCGACGCCAGCGCCGTCAGCAGCGGGGCGCCGGCGTTGACCAGCGGCGAGACCACGAGCGCCTTGCCGTAGCGGAAGGCGTAGACCAGCGTGAGCGCGCCGATCGCGTTGAGCACCTGGATGCAGGCCGCCAGGCCGGGACCGTCCCAGCCCCAGGGGATGGGCTTGGAGAAGTCGGTCATCCACAGCGCGGCCGGGATGCACAGCAGCGCGCTGAGGGTCATGTAGAAGAAGATGCTCTCCGCGCTGGCGGCGTTGTTGGCGGTCTTCAGGAAGTAGGCCTGCAGGCCCCACGCGGCCATCACGACGATGGCCAGCGCGAACCACAGTCCCAGCGCCTGGCTCTGCTGGCCGGGCTGGTAGTCGAAGAGCGGCAGGGCGAAGAGCGCCAGCACGATGCCGGCGACGCCGAGCTTGCCGGTACGCTCGCGCAGCAGTCCGAAGGACAGCGCGATGGTGACGCCCGGCGACAGCGACACGATCGGGAAGATCAGGTAGGCCGGCCCGGACTCGACCGCGCGGAACAGCAGCATCTGCCCGCCCGCGCCCAGCAGCCCGACCGTCAGGCCCTGGATCACGGCGCGGCGGTCGCGCTGCAACTGCCAGCCCGCGCGGGCCAGCACGAACAGGGCCGGCGGGATCATGGTCAGCGCCCACACGACGTAGACCAGCGTGTCCGGGAAGCCGCGTTCGGAAGACAAGCCCGTCAGCGCGCCCCACGCACCCCAGAACAGGGTCGTGACCAGCGCATAGGTCAGCCAATGGCGTTGCATGGAGATCGCTTTCTTTCTTGAAGGTCGTCTGAAGCTTTCGAACGAAAGAATAGGGGAAGGAAAGCGGAAACACAACGGAAGAAACCGTGAGAGGCCCTGATCAGGCGCATTTCGCGGGAAAACCCGAACGTGTCAGGCGCTATCGAGGTGCATTGGTAAGAATTTGCTGCTCGAATTCTTTCGACCGTCATCAATTCGAAAGAATAAACGTCGGTAAAAACGATATGCGAAATTAATCGAAAGACTACGTAGACTTGCGGCAAGCCGGTCGAGGTCCAGGACTGGCAGCGGACAAGCCAACAAAAGGAACCTGAGATGCGAGCTCCCCTGTCCTCCCTCCTGATCGCCGGTTTTGCGCCGCGGCCCGTCGCCGCCGCCGCGATCGCCGCGCTGACCGCCATGGGTGCGGCCCAGGCGCAGGTCCAGCCGCCGGCCGCGGCCGCGTCGGCGCCTGCCGAAGTCAAGGCCGACGCCAAGGCCGACGCGAAGGCCAAGGACGCCGACCAGACGCTCGACCGCGTCGAGATCACCGGCACCCGCGCCAGCCTGCAGCGCTCGCTGAACCTCAAGCGCAGCGCCTCGGGCGTGCAGGACAGCATCAGCGCCACCGAGCTGGGCCGCTTCCCCGACGACAACGTGGCCGATTCGCTGAGCCACATCACCGGCGTGTCGATCTCGCGCACGGCCGGCGGCGAAGGCCAGAAGGTCAGCGTCCGCGGCCTGGGCCCCGAATACACGCTGACGACCTTCAACAACCGCATCCTGGCCACCGACGGCGAGGGCCGCGACTTCGCGTTCGACGTGCTGCCCTCGGACATCATCAGCGGCGCCGACGTCGTGAAGTCGGCGCAGGCCTCGGTGATGGAAGGCGCGATCGGCGGCCTGGTGAACCTGCGCTCCGCCAGCCCCTTCGACCAGCCCGGCCAGCACGGCATCCTGCGCGTCGAAGGCGACCGCAACACCATGTCCAAGCTCAACGGCGGCAAGCTGTCGGCCACCTACAGCAACACCTTCGGCAAGGAACTGGGCGTGCTCTTCGGCGTGGTCTACGCCGACCGCAAGGTCCGCACCGACAGCGCCGGCAACGACGGCGGCTGGACGCGCAACCCGATCTCCGACCCGGCCGCCAACTGGACCGGCAACGCCTGGGGCGGCAACATCGATCCGAACGGCAACGGCGTGCTGGACAAGGACGAGGAAGGCCTGATCGGCCCGGGCCAGTTCCGCGTCGGCACCATCCAGGAACAGAAGAAGCGCACCGCCTTCTCGGGCAAGGTCGAATGGCGTCCGAGCGATGCGCTCAAGGTCACCGTCGACGGCATCAAGACGCGGCTGAATTCGCCGCAGGTCGGCTATCAGCAGTCGTTCTACACGCTGTTCGCGCCGGGCCGCTGGTCCAACATCAAGACCGAGAACGGCGTCGTCACCGGCTTCACGATGGACAGCGCCGATCCGGACAACCAGCTCAACCCCGAGCTGCTGAACCTGACCACGCACCGCGTCGTCGACAGCGCCGTCTACGGCATCAACGCCGAGTGGAAGGCGACCGAGTCGCTGAAGTTCAACGGCGATATCTACCAGTCGAGCTCCAAGCGGCATTCGGGCGGGCAGGACACTTACACGGTGCTGCGCATGAACCAGCCCAACGTGACGACGGTGAACCTGACCGGCTCGCAGGTGCCCGACATCAAGACCACCTTCGCCGACGGCCGCGACCTGATCGGCGGCCTGGCCAGCGGCGCCTTCGGTCCGAACGACTTCAACACCCACTACCTGGGCCTGAGCGGCGACAACATCGACGACAAGATCCGCGGCCTGACGCTGAACGGCACGCTGGCGGTGGACCGCTTCAACGTCGACCAGATCCAGTTCGGCGTGCAGGCCACGCGGCGCGACAAGAACCGCGACCTGGTCGACAACGCGATCAACGCCGGCGAGAACTACTACTCCGGCACCAACGCGATCAACGTCGGCCAGCTCGGCGGCAACGTGCTCAACGAGCACCTGAGCCCGCCCAACTTCATGAACGGCGTCAGCGGCAGCTTCCCGCGCACCTTCCTGGGCTTCGACGTGCCCAACTACCTGGCGGCGCTGCAGGCCTACAACGGCAAGCCGCGTCCGGACGGCGGCACCTACGACTTCAGCCAGGCCGCACCGGTCTGGAACCCGCTGCAGAGCTACCGAGTGCGCGAGAAGACGACCTCCTTCTTCGTCGAGGCGGACCTCTCCGGCGAGCAGTGGAACGCCGACATCGGCGTGCGCCTGGTCAAGACCAAGACGACGGCCAAGGCCTGGGACGCCAAGATCGACGGCCTGACCGAGAACGGCCCGTTCAACTACACGGCCCACTACGCGGACCCGACCGAGATCAGCCAGGACGCCGAGTACACCTACGGCCTGCCGTCGGCCAACTTCGTCTGGCACTTCACCGACAAGCTGCAGCTGCGCCTGGGCGCGGCCAAGACGATGGCGCGGCCGTCGGTCGAGCAGCTCGCGCCGACGAGCACGACGGCCAGCGTCGCCTGGGGCGACTTCACGCAGGTCTTCGGCGGCAACGCCGACCTGAAGCCCTACAGCGCCAAGCAGTACGACGCCTCGCTGGAGTGGTACTACGCGCGCAACTCGGCGCTGACCTTCGCGGTGTTCCAGAAGGACATCAAGAACCAGATCACCACCAGCTGGACTACCGGCGTCGACATCGGCGTGCCGGGTCACCTGTTCAACGTGATGAAGCCCATCAACGGCGACAAGGCCAAGGTCCGCGGCATGGAGATCGGCTTCCAGCACCTGTGGGACAACGGCTTCGGCGTGCGGGCGCAGTACACGCGCAACCGCTCCGACAGCTGGGTGGGCGGCGAGAAGCGCCCGCTGGAAGGCATCGCGCCGGCGACCTCGTCGCTGGGCGTGCTGTACGAGAAGGGCCCGTGGAGCATCAGCGCGACGGCCGACCACACGGACGAGTTCGTGTCCGCGATCAACGTGATCGGCCCGGGCTTCAACGAGCGCGCCAAGGCCATCACCTGGCTGACCGCGCAGGCCGCGTACGACGTCAACAAGTGGCTGCGCGTCTCCATCGAGGGCCGCAACCTCACCGACGCCAAGCAGGAGTACACGCTGGGCGACGGCAACATCACCTTGCCGCAGGGCTACAACCGCTGGGGCCGGGCGTTCACGCTCGGGGCGAGCATCAAGTTCTGACGCTGCGCTGATCGAAGAAGAACAGACCAGCAGACCGCTGGAAAAAAGAAGCAGCAAGACAAGCGGCCAGACAAGCAAGCAGGACAGACGGGAGACGCCGGACTGGGCCATCCAGCCGGCGTCATCCGGTCGCCGTATTCGAATCGGGATGTTCTTGAGAGGACGTTGGGCGTTCCACAACAAGCAGGCCGCGTTGCCGGCCGCATCCCAGGAGAACTCATGAAACGATCGCTGATCCGTTCGATGGCCACCGGCCTCGCCACCGCCGCCGCATTGGCGCTGGGTCTCACCGCCGCGACCGGCGCGCAAGCGCAGTCGTGGTGGAAGCCCGGCGTGAACACGACCTGGCAGTGGCAACTGACGGGCACGCTCAACACCGGCTACAACGTGGCCGTGTACGACATCGACCTCTTCGACACCACCGCGCAGACCATCGCCGGGCTGAAGGCGCAGGGCCGCAAGGTCGTCTGCTACTTCTCCGCCGGCAGCTCGGAGAACTGGCGCGCCGACTTCGGCAGCTTCAACGCCGCCGACATGGGCAAGGCGCTGGACGGCTGGGCCGGCGAGAAGTGGCTGGACACCCGCTCGGCCAACGTGCGCGCGGTGATGCTCAGCCGCCTCGACCTGGCGGTGTCCAAGGGCTGCGACGGCGTCGAGCCGGACAACGTCGACGGCTACACCAACGCGACCGGCTTCCCGCTGACGGCCGCGACGCAGCTCGACTACAACAAGTACCTCGCCAACGCCGCCCACGGCCGCGGCCTGGCCATCGCGCTGAAGAACGACGTCGACCAGCTGGCGCAGCTGGAGCCGTATTTCGACATGGCCGTCAACGAGCAGTGCAACCAGTACGACGAGTGCGGCGGCTACTCGGTGTTCACGAGCAAGAACAAGCCCGTGTTCAACGCGGAGTACGCCTCCAAGTACAAGAAGAACACCAACGGCGCGCGTGACAAGCTCTGCACGAAGATGACCGCCGCGAAGATCCGCACGCTGGTGCTGCCGCTGGACCTGGACGACGCCTACCGCTACAGCTGCAACTGACCTTCCTCCACTGCTTCCACAGTTGTTGATCCAATGACCCACATGACGAGAACTCCCGTCCGCGCCGCGCTGCCGGCCCTGCTGAGCGCCGCACTGACGGCCGTCGCGATGGCCGCCTCCTCCGGCGTCCTGGCGGCACCGACGTCCAAGGACAACGACGGAGACCGCTACACGATGGCGGACTTCGCGAAGGTCCCGAAGATCGATTCGCACGTGCATCTGCACAACGCCGATCCGGCGTTCATCGACGCCGCGCGCCAGCTCGGCTTCAAGGTGCTGACGATCAACGTCGACTACCCGGACTTCCCGCCGCTGGACGAGCAGCAGCAGGCGGCGATCGAGCTGCGCAAGGCGCGTCCGGCGGACGTGGCCTGGGCGGTGAGCTTCTCGTCGGACACCTCGGATCAACCGGGCTGGCTCGACGCGACGAAACAGCGCGTCGATGCCGGCCTGCGCGCCGGCGCGGTCGGCGTGAAGGTGTGGAAGAACATCGGCATGAGCCTGCGCGACAAGCAGGGCAAGCTCGTCATGATCGACGACGCGCGCTTCACGCCGCTGTTCACGTATTTCGAGGACAAGGGCATCACGATGCTCGGTCACCAGGGCGAGCCGCACAACTGCTGGCTGCCGCTGGACAAGATGACGGTCATCAACGACCGCGAATATTTCGCGCACCATCCGCAGTACCACATGGCGCTGCATCCGGAGATGCCGAGCTGGGAAGACCAGATGGCCGCGCGCGACCGCATGGTGGCGGCGCATCCGAAGCTGAAGTTCATCGGCATGCACATGGCCTCGCTGGAGCGCAACGTCGACGAGCTGGCCGCGTTCCTGGACCGCTTCCCGCTGGCCAAGGTCGACCTGGCCGCGCGCATCGGGCAGCTGCAGTACCAGAGCCAGCTGGACCGCGCCAAGGTGCGCGCCTTCATGATCAAGTACCAGGACCGTCTGATGTACGGCACCGACGTCTCGCAACCGCCGCAACAATCGGGGGCCGAGCTGCTGAAGGAAGTCGAGCCGGTGTGGCGCATGCACTGGCGCTACTTCAACACGGAGGAGTCGTTCAAGGTGTCCGATCTCAAGAAACCGGTGAAGGGCCTGGGCCTGCCCAAGGCCGTCGTCGACAAGCTGTACCACCTCAACGCCGAGCGGAGCTTCCCGACCGCCTGGAAGGCGGCTCAATGACCGGGCGCCGCGCGTTCCTCCAGTGGCTGGGGGCGGCTCCGGTCGCGACGATCACGCCGAAGCTGGCGCTGGCCGCGACAGTCGCCTCGCCCGGTGCGGCCGCGGCGGCGCGGTCGGCCGACCTCGGACGCGGCCACGTGCGGCTGCAGGACGAGCGGCTCTCGCTGCAATTCGATGAACGCATGCGCAGCCGGATCGTCCGGCTCGGCGGTGCGCGTCCGCTGGCGCTGACCGGCTTCGATGCGGGTGAGCAGCTCGTCATCGCGGAACTGAAACCCGTGGCGGCCGGTGCCGCGCTGCTCGGCGCGGAAGCGGCCGGCGCGCCCCCGGCGACGACGCCCCGGACGCTCGAACGCTTCGCGTTGACGAGCGCGGTGCCGAGCAGCGGTGCCACGCCGTTTGGCGCGGGACAACGCCTGACCCTCACCGGCAAGGCTGAAGGCGCCGCCGTCGAGAAGACGATGACGGTGACGCTGCTCGACGAGCATCCCGGCGTCGCGTTGATCGAGGTGGCTTTCATCAACCGCTCCGACAAGCCGTTGATGGTCCAGGGCTGGACCGTCGCGTCGCACCGCCTGCTGGCGGCGCCGCGACACGCGGGTGGGTGGTGGACCTATTCGGGCTCCACGCACACGGACCGGCGCGACTGGATGCAGCCGGTCAAGCGCGGCTTCGAGCAGCGCAACTTCCTCGGCATGGATTCGTCCGACTACGGCGGCGGCACGCCGCTCGTGGACGTGTGGCGGCGCGACCTCGGCGTCGCGGTCGGCCATCTGGACAAGCTGCCGCGTCTGGTCTCGTTGCCGGTGAAGGCGGTGGGTGAGCAGGTCGACATCGCACTGCGCGGCGACGAGCCGCGCACGCTCGCACCGGGCGAGACGCTGGCGCTGCCGCTGGCCTTCGTCGCGGTGCACGAGGGTGATTGCTTCGTGCCGCTGGACCGCTACCGGCGGCTGATGAATGCGCAGGGCCTGGCCGCGCCGGAGCCGCCGCGCAGCGCCCACGACGCGGTCTGGTGCGCGTGGGGCTACGAGCGCGACTTCTCGCTGGAGCGCGTGCGCGCCACGCTGCCGAAGGCGCAGGAGCTCGGCCTGAAGTGGGCGGTGCTCGACGATGGCTGGCAGCGCCAGACGGGCGACTGGTTCGACATCGATCTCAAGAAGTTCCCGCGCGGCGAGGAGGACATGAAGGCGCTGGTCGCCGACATCCATGCGCGCGGCATGAAGGCGCGACTGTGGATCGCGCCGCTGGCGGTGGCGCCGGGCAGCGACGAGCTGCATGAACACGCGGATCTGCTGCTGCTCGACCAGAACGGCGCGCCGCAGATGATCACGTGGTGGAACTGCCTCTACCTGTGCCCGGGCGCGAAGGGCACGCAGGAGCGCACCGCGGCGATGTTCCGCAAGATCATCCAGGAGTGGGGCTTCGACGGCGTCAAGGTCGACGGCCAGCACCTGAACGGCGTCGCGTCGTGCTTCAACCCGAAGCACCAGCACAAGAGGCCCGAGGACTCGTACGAGCACATGGCGGACTTCTACCGCGTGATGTTCGAGGCCTGCCACTCGGTGAATCCGGAAGCCGTGGTCGAGGTCTGCCCCTGCGGCACGAGCTACGCGTTCCACAACATGCCGTGGATCGACCAGGCGCCCGCGTCGGACCCGCTGTCGAGCTGGCAGGTGCGGCACAAGGGCAAGGCACTGAAGGCGCAGATGGGACGCTGGTCGGCGTATGCCGGCGATCACGTCGAGCTGTCGACCGGCGGCATGGACTTCGCGTCCGCGGTGGGCGTCGGCGGCGTGGTGTCGACCAAGTTCACGTGGCCGGAGGATCCGAAGCCGAAGGATTCTTTCCTGCTCACGCCCGAGCGCGAGACGCACTGGCGCAAGTGGATCACGGCGCACAACGCCAAGGGCCTGTCCGACGGCGCCTATCGCGGCGAGCTTTACGACATCGCGTTCGACAAGCCCGAGACGCACGTCGTCGAGAAGAACGGGGTGATGCACTACGCGTTCTACGCGCCGACTTTCGACGGCACGGTGACGCTGCGCGGGCTCGGCCCGGGCGTGTGGAGGATCCGAGATTTCGTGAACGGCACGGACCTGGGATCGGTCGACGCGGCGAAGCCGACGCTGAAGGTGAGCTTCAAGGAGAACCTGCTGATCGAGGCGGTGCTGACTTCGGCGATCGAGCGCCCCCTGGCGCGCGCCGCGCGGCTGCCGTCTCGGCTGATCGGACGCGACGGTTTCGCGCTGGCTTCGGCGTGGGAAGAGGCGCCGGCGCTGTTCTTCGCGCACGACTGGCGCGGTCGCCCGCTGACCGGCACGCAGTCGACGCGCGTGCAGCTGCTGCATGCGGACGGTGCGCTGCACCTGCGCTTCAACAGCCGCTACAACGCGCTGACGACGTATGAGCGCGAGGTCTCCGCGACGGACATCTGGCCGCTGTGGGAACGCGACGTGGTCGAGGTGTTCCTGCAGGCGCCGCAGGATGCGGGCACGGACCGCTACCGCGAGGTCGAGGTCTCGCCGAACGGCTTGACGATGGACCTGGAGGTGCGCGGGCAGGGCCGCAAGCGCTTCATCGGTGAGAGCCTGGCGCGTACGACGGTGGATGAATACCACCGCATGTGGACGGCCGAGCTTGTTGTGCCGATGCCGCGCAACGCGCAGTCGCTCGACGGCTGGCGGATCAACCTGTTCCGCATCGAAGGGAACAAGGAGTCGCGGCAGTTCAGCGCGTGGAATCCGACGGGGAGCGAGCGGCCAAACTTCCATGTGCCGGCCGCGTTTGGGCAGCTTCGGCTCGAGGCCTAGTCCGATCTGCCGACAGGGCCTCAGCACTGCCGCGGCCGCTGGCCCTCACCCCCACCCTCTCCCGCAAGCGGGAGAGGGAGCGAGAATGCACCGAGCCGGCCTGAAGGATCTCTCGCGCTTGCGAGCGTGGGCGCCCGACTTACTCCCTCTCCCGCTTGCGGGAGAGGGCAGGGGTGAGGGCCAGCGGCGGTTGAAGTACTGAAGCTTTCTCAGCGCCGTAGCGATCGACTCAAGCGCCCGCGGCCGCCTTCTTCGCGTCCCCGGCCTTCTTCATCGGCACCGGATCCGGCAGGTCCTTGGCCTGCAGCATGCGGGCCTGGACGACGAGCTGGTTGTGCGCGTCGAGGAACGCCGCGGCGATGACCTTGCCTTCATTGCTGTTGGCCCAGCCCGCGCCCGCGGCGCCGCCGAGCTTGCCCAGCACGAGCCCGCCCATGCCGAGGTCGGTGACGCGCACCGAGCCCGTCGCGGCGGCGACCTGTTCTGTCGTCTCGTTGTCGGTCAGCAGCAGCGCGACCTGCGCTTCCTTGAGCTTGATGTGCTCGGCCGCGCCGACGAACTTGTTGAGCACGGGAATCATCCCGAGGATGCCGCCGACCTGACGGCCCGCGTCCTGCTCGCTGAAGGTCAGGCTCGGGATCAGTGTGTACTGCGCTTCATAGCCCTTGCCCTTCTGCACGGTGCTGCCTTCCTTGCGCAGGATGCCGGAGTCCTTCAGCTCCTGCTCCCGGATCGTGGCCTTCAGGCCCGAATTCCGGTCGACCACGCGGAAGCAGCCGCTCTGCTGCGCGAGCAGCCGCACCAGCGGCAGCGGCGAATTCGGCAGGCCGTTGGGCGCGCTGATCGTGTAGCCGTTGGGGTTCTCCATCAGCGACAGCGTCGCGACCGGCGCATCGCACTTCATCAGTTCGCGGTTGGCCTTGTTGGCGCCGGCCGGGCCGGCGGAGCCGGTGATCTCCGAGCTGCCGTCGCCCAGCGTCGCGCCCTGCTTGCCGCACCCGGCGAGCATCGCCACGGCGACGCAAGCGGCGATCACGCCGCCCACGCGGGGCAGGGAAGGACCGATGGAGGCGAAGGAACGCGTGAGTGCCATGAGGGATCTCCTGAACGCAACGGCTGCGGGAACGGCCCGGACCTTATCGCAATTGCGGGCGAACCCGGCCCCCACCGATGGGTGTCTGCGTCGCTGAATGTCGCGTCCTGACGGCAGCTTTACGGGCGGTTACGAGGGGGAGGCGAGAATCCGCCCCTTCGGTCCCCCGCGACCGCACAAGATCCCCGAGGCCTTCCTCATGAACGACAAGTCCCCGAGCCGCGCCGTCGCGTGGCTGGTGTGCGCGCTGATCGCGGCGTCGCTGTACGGCAACTACTACGTCTACGACTCCATCGGCCCCGTCGCCGATGCGCTGCAGAGCCAGCGTGGTTTCAGCGACCAGCAGATCGGCCTGCTCAACGCGATCTACAGCCTGCCCAACGTCGTGCTGATCCTCGTCGGCGGCGTGCTCGTCGACCGCTTCGGCGCCGCGCGCATGACCGTGTGGACCGCCTCGATCTGCCTGCTCGGCGCGCTGCTGACCGCGCTCAGCCCGAACTTCGCCGGCATGGCCGCCGGGCGGCTGCTGTTCGGCATCGGCGCCGAGACCTTCGGCATCGCCACGCTGGCCGCGCTGGCGCAGTACTTCGTCGGCGGCAACGTGGCGTTCTCGATGGGACTGGCGCTGTCCATCGGCCGCCTGGGCTCGTTCTCCTCCGACATGTCGCCGACCTGGTTCCCCCATGCCTACGCGCAAGGCTGGCAACCGCCGCTGATGATCGCCGCGGCGATGGCGGCCGCCTCGTTCGCGGCGGCGCTGGCCTACTGGGCGATGGACCGACGTGTCGCCGCTTCCGCCAAGGGCGAGATCGAGCAGCAGGCGCAGCCCTTCGTCTGGCGCGACCTGCTGCACTTCGGCAAGGCCTACTGGTATCTGCTCACGCTGTGCGTGCTCTGGTACTCGGTGATCCTCGCGTTCCGCAGCACGTTCTCGATCAAGTACTTCCAGCATGCCCACGGCCTGGACCTGGCCGCCGCGGGCGCGATGAACAGCTATGTCTTCCTCGCCGCCGTCTTCGCAACGCCGGCCTTCGGCTGGCTGTGCGACCGCGTCGGTCGCTATGCGCCGTTCCTCGCGTTCGGCGCGGTGCTGCTGCCCATCGCGTTGGCGACGATGGCGTTGACGTCGACCAGCCTCTGGGTCGCCACGGCGCTGATCGGCGTGAGCTTCTCGCTGGTGCCCGCGGTGATGTGGCCGCTGGCCAGCAAGCTCGTGTCGCCGTCGCGCTTCGGCACCGCCATCGGCCTGATGTGGGTCGCGCAGAACGCCGGCATCGCCGGCGCCAATCTCGTCGCCGGCTGGCTCAACGACCGCGCCGGCGCCAGCGCGCAGAACCCCGCCGGGTATGAATCGATGATGCTGTTCTTCGGACTCGCCAGCGTCGGCGGCGCGGTGTTCGCGGTGATCCTGTGGCTCACGGCGGGGCGGAAGGCGCAAGAAGCGGGGGCGAATCCCGGCTGAGCTGGGCGATGCCATGGGGCGTCCACAGGAGGTGCTCCTCGCGCCCGCGTTCGCGCAGGCGCTTGTTCATCGCTCGTATTTCCGGCTGGTCGTAACCGCGCGGATGGTCGAGATGGAGCACCGGCGTGCGGTAGCGGATCCGTTTGCCGGTCACCCCGCTGCGATACAGGCGGTCGCCCATTTCCACGTCTTCCGCGCCATAACCCATGCGCTCATCAAAGCCGTTGACGCGCAGGATGTCCTCCAGCCAGCCTGAGGCGTTATGGCCGTTCCAGGTCAACGAGCAATGGACGATCCGGTCCAATACGCGACCCCAGCCCCTGCCGACGCCCAGGCGCCAGCTCCGTATCGTCCGCGGCAGGCCGTGTCCGTACAGCCAGGACAGGCTGAAGCACTGGCCTGACGCGATGGCTTCGGCGGAGACGGCCTGGCTCACCTGCATCGGCAGCTTGAAGTAGCCGCCGGACAGGAAGCGGCGCGCTTCGCGCAGACGCAGGTGGGTCGACACGAAGTCCGCGCGAGGGACGCAGTCGCCGTCGGTGACGATCACGTAGTCGGAACTCACCAGACGCAAGGCCGCGTTCAGGATGCGGCATTTGCGGAACCCGTCGTCGGGCTGCCAGACATGGCGGACGTAGACGGGGAGCTGCGGGCGCAACGCCTCGATGACCGCTCGCGTTTCGGGTCCCGAACCGTCGTCGGCCACGATGAGTTCGAAGTCGCTGCGATCCTGCGCTGCAAAGCCCAGCAGCGCGAGACGCAACCATGCGGGCTGGTTGTAGGTGGTGAACACGACGGAGGCCACCGGAGTGCCCGTCGATCGAGAAGGAATGGCCATGCCCCGCCGGCGGTGAATGACGAAGGGGACACAGTCGGCTCGCCGGGGCGAAACGTTCGATGGTGCCCGAACCGGCGCGCTGTGCCGGCACGGTGAGCTTGCGATTGCCGGAGGGCGATCGTCCAGCGACGTCCGGCGACGTTCAGCGCCTGAATTGATTGATCACTCGACGGCGCAGCGACTTGGCCAGCGTGAGGGCCACATCGCGGCGGCGCGGGCCGCGCGCGAGCAGACGGCCGAATCCCAGCAGGCCCGTCGTCAGGCTGCCGCGCGCGACGTTGGCATCGGCGTGGTGCAGGTGGCCGACGCGGCGACGCCGCGCGAGTTCCTCGCGATCGACGGGACCGCCGTGCGGGCACTCCAGACCGAAGCGCTCGACCAGCTGATCGCGCATGAGCTCGGTCGAGTTGCGTCGCGCCACCCGCTTGGAGAGCGAAGCCGCGCGCTGCCGGTACAGCACCAGCGGCATCGCGAGCTTGACCGCCGCGGTGAGCCTCGCGGCGCGAGTGAAGTACTCCCAGTCGTCCGTCTGGTGGTCGTCGCAACGGAACGGACCGAGGCGGTCCGCGAGCCGGCGTCGATACAGCACCGACGAGGGCAGCGCAAAGTTGGTCATGACCATCCGCGGATAGATCCAGCCGGTCAGACGCGGATCGGTCGAGCGCTCCGCGGCGCGCGCGAAGAAGTCGGGCGCGGCTTCGCCGTGCCACTCGCGGAACTCGGTGAAGCAGAGGTCCACCTCGGGGCGCTCCTCCAGCGCGGCCACCTGCAGCGCCAGCTTCTCCGGATGCCAGACGTCGTCCGCATCCAGCAGCGCGACGAATTCGGAACGGCTCATCGCCAGGCCCGCATTGCGCGTGGCGGACATGCCGCGGTTGTCGTGCCGGATCACGCGCACGCGCGGATCGCCGAAGGCCTTGGCGACCTCGGACGTGGCGTCGCTCGATCCGTCGTCGATGACGATGAGCTCGAAGTCGGTGAAGGTGCTGGCCAGGACGCTGCGGAGGGTCTCGCCCAGCTCCGCCGCGGCGTTGTACGCGGGGACGACGATGGACACGCGAGGGAACGGCGCCGCGATGGCAGGCGCATGCCCATCCGCGAGGGCGGTGCCCCCGAGTTCGATCGTCGTCATCTGGAATCCCTCCCGGCGCACTGGCCTGCTCCGCAGCTCTCCGGCCACGGGCGCGTCTGATCTCTTGTCCCCTGAATTATTTCGAGATCGGTCGCGTGGAATGTGCGCTCCCCCACACTCGGGTGGGTCGCGGAGTGCGCATTTGTGCGCAAAACGCGCCTGGGCGCGCAGGCCGCCAGGCCTCAGGGTTCCAGCACGTAGAGGGACGACATCGTCGCCAGTTGTTCCGGCGTCATGGTCGCGTAACGACGCTGTAAAGGCAGCGATTTCGCCAGCTGCCGGGTGGGCTCGTGGACCTTGTCCTGCTCCAGCGTCAGGCGGTAGCCGGCCGCCGCGAAGAGCGGCGGGTACTCGTGGTGCCGCAGCCGGTTCTCGCCCTCGCGCGTCAGGCGATTGACCCACGCATGTTTGCGCTCGGGCCAGGTCAGGAAGTTGATCTTGCTGATCGACTTGTCCGCATGCTCCAGGTGGTCCGAGTGATCCACCAGATGCACCATGCGACCGCGCGCGGAGAGCTTGGGACGCAGGGACTTGAGCAGCTGCACCAGCACGTCCGGCGGGATGTGCTCCAGCACGGTCCGCGAGGTCACGAGGTCGATCGATCCATCCGCCAGCGCGTTCACGTCGAAAGGCGCGAGGTAGGTGAGCGGGAGGTCCTTGCGCGACCGGATCTCGCGCAGGCGCTGGTTGGCGGGATCCACCCGCCGCAGGAAGTCCAGCGTCGCGGCGAAGCTGACATCGTCCAGATGCGCGTTGAGGTCGGACATGTAGACGTGTTTCGCACCCTGCAGGCACTGCAGGATCGGAATGGTCGGGAACCAGCCCGTGCCGATCTCCAGCACCGTGGCCCCCTCGATCGAGCCGCCCGTGTGCGACAGCGCCGCCCGCATCTGCGACCAGTTCTTGAGCGTGTCGCTGAGGTTGTCCGGATCGGGCCGGTAGCCCACGAGCCTGCGCTTCGTGACCCGCAGAAGCCGACCGAACGGCAGCCGCGTGAGGATGGCCTGTCGGCCCACCTTCCATCGCCAGTCCATCTTGCCCCCGCTTCCGCTGGTCCGATGACGGACTGATTCTGACGGATCAGGCGCCGGAATCCGCGGCGGGCCGTCCGAAGCGCTTCGCCGCGGCTTTCAGATGCGAGCGCACGACCAGCACGTGCCCCGGCAGGATCAGCGCGAGATAGAAGCGTCCGAGCCGGTTGTGGCAGTTCACGACGGTGGTCGCGATCGCTTCGCGACGTGTCGATCCGGCGCTCGGGCCGTCGACGCGGCGGATGAGGATGGAGAGCTTGAAATCGAGGTGCTGGTCCTGCTCGCCGAAGATCGCTTCGTCGCGGGTCGAGGACAGCACGCGGAAGATGTCGACGTGCTCGACGCCGATCTCGTCGAGGTGATGTCGCATCGCGGCCGAGGTCTTCAGCCCGAGCGGCTTCACCGCCGCATCGCGGATCGCGAGCAGCGCGCGGAACCACCACGGCGGATCCGCGAGCGTCGCACGCGCCAACGCCATCGCGTCGTCGGGCGCGTTGTCCGAGAGCGCGATGGCGAAGGCGTCGGCGAGATTCGCGCCGGCGTAGCTCGGCGCGAGTCGGCTGTCGGTCGGTGGATCAACGCGGCGGACGGGAGACATCCGCCGCATTGCATCACGACTTCGTGATCTTCACGGAGCGCAGGTTCCAGCCCGGACCGTTGGCCTTCACGGCGATCTGCTGCTGGCCGGCCGGCAGCGTCACGCGGTGCGAGATCGTCGTCCAGTTCTGCCATCCGCCGGTCGACGGCACGTTCAGCGCGCCGTACACCGGGGCGCCGCCGGCCATCTCCAGCTGCAGGGCGCCGCCGCCGTTCAGGCTGGCGACGCGGTACTCGACCGTGTAGGTCCCGCCCTGCGGCAGGTTGAGGTTCCACACCGCCCAGTCGCCGGTCTCGATCCAGCCGAGGTTCTGGCCGCCTTCCGTCGACGCTTCGAGCTGCATGCCCGACTGCAGCGCGAAGTTGGCCGCCTGCAGCGTCGTCGAGAACGCCGTGCCCGCGTCCTTCTTGTAGACGCGCACGTAGTCCACGTACATCTTCGCGGGCAGCTTGCTCTCGTCGATGTTCCATTGCGGCCAGTTGCCGCCCACCGCCAGGTTCAGCAGCAGGAAGAAGTCGCGATGGAATTCCTCGGTGCTGTTGACGCTGTTGGTGATGTCGGCGACGTGGAACTGGCGGCCGTCGACGAACCAGCGGATCGCCTTCTCATCCCACTCCACGGCGTAGATGTGATAGTCCGCGACGTTGTTGGCCGTGTGGCCGCCGTAGGACGCGTGGCCGCCGTCCGGGCCCTGCCAATGGATGGTGCCGTGGATGTCCGAATCGGCATTCACGTGTTCCATGATGTCGATCTCGCCCGACGCGGGCCAGCCGACGGAGGTGATGTTGCTGCCCAGCATCCAGAACGCGGGCCACATGCCCGAGCTCGACGGGGCCTTGATGCGCGCCTCGATGCGGCCGTACTTGAACTGGGCCAGGCCTTGCGTGGTCATGCGCGCCGACGTGTAGCGCATGCCGCCGAAGTCCTCGCGCTTGGCGGTGATGACGAGCTGGCCGTTCTCGATGGTCGCGTTCTCGCGCCGGTAGTACTGCAGCTCGTTGTTGCCCCAGCCGCCCGAGCCGGTGCCGGTCTCGAAACGCCATTGCGGGCCGATGCCGTTGGTGAACTCGTCCTGCCAGACGAGTTGCCAGTTCTGTGCCTGCGCCGCGACGCCCGTCAGGGCGAGCGCGACCGCGGCGAGTGATCGAATCCAGCGTGTCATGGGATCTCCTCTGAGTCAGTGGTGTGGAAAGGGAGGCGCACCACTATGTGAAAGCGCTTTCACCAAGTCTTCCGGGAATACCCTCGGAACTTCGCTTCGTTGGAAACAAGCGGTTGTGCGGCGCGTCGGCGAAGGCGCGGAGGTATCGCCGTGTTGCGGACGTGACCGGTCTGCGACGACTCGGGGCGGGCATTGTTGGGCTGCGTTGAATTCACATGCTCGCGCGCGCTGATCGACCCGCGAGCCGCGGATCCGAAGAATGCAGCCGACCTGCAACTCGAAAGTTCACCGATGGCCACAGCCTCCTTTCCGGTCTCCCGACGGGCGACGTCGCCGCGCGGCCTGGCGGCGCGCCTCGAACCGGCGGCCTACGCGCTGCTGCGCTTCGCCTTCGGCGCCATCCTGTTCACGCACGGCCTGCCGAAGGCGCTCGGGACTTCGCACGGCTCGATGGCGGATCCGATGGCGGGCTCGATCCGGCTCATCGACCAGGTGATGGGGTTGCCCTTCGCGCCACAGCTGGCGGTCCTCGTCATGCTGCTGGAGACGGTCGGCGCGGTGGCGCTGGCCATCGGCTTGTGCACGCGCTGGGTGGCGCTCGCGTTCGCGCTGGAGATGATCGGCATCTGCGTCGCGCTCGGCCCGACCTGGCCGTGGATCGACCGGGGCATCGAGTACCCCGTGCTGATGGCCGTGCTGGCGGCCTACGTCGTGGTGCGCGGCGGCGGGGCGTATGCGGTGGATGGACGGCTGCCGTGGGCGGCGGCGCGGGCGTGGCAAGATGGCTGAAACCCCGCGAGGATTTCCCCATGACGCAACGCCTGGCTTCCTGCAGCTGCGGCCGGCTCACGGCCCAGGTCGTGGGCGAGCCCGTCCGCATCTCCATCTGCCACTGCCTGAACTGCCAGCGCAGGACGGGCGGCCCCTTCGCCGAGCAGGCCCGCTTCCGTCGTCAAGACGTGGCCCCGTCCGGCGTGTCGTCGACCTACACGATCACCGGCGACGAAGGTACGAACGCCACGTTCCACTTCTGCCCGACCTGCGGGGCGACGGTCTACTACGAGATGGACGCGATGCCCGACTTCCTCGCGATCCCCGTCGGCGCGTTCGCGGATCCGGGCTTCCCGGCGCCGAGCGTCTCGGTCTACGAGAGCCGGAAACACGGATGGGTCGTTCCGCCGCCGGACGCGGAGCATTACTGACGAACCGGGCCTGACGCCCGGTCAAGCGCTCAGGCGGGTGCCTGTTCGGGCGCCTTCGCCCAGGGCTGGAGGTTCGTCTGGAGCCTGTCCCAATCCTCGGGGCTGTAGCGCTCCCGGGTGAGGGTGGCGACATGCGCCTTCGCCTCGCCGCGCCACTTGAGCAGGATGACCTTGGGACGCAGTTCCAGGATGAGGATGTCCTCGCGTCGGATGACGGCGCTGAGTTCGCGGCGGGTCAAGGTCAGCGAGTCCTGCGCGATGTCCACGTCGTTCCAGTGCAGGCGTTCCACCACCACCGTGAGGGTCACCATGACCGCGCCGAAGGCCAGGGCCACGAGGACCAGGGCCGACGGGTGCTTCCAGCCGCCGAAGACGGCCCAGAGACCGACGCACGCGAGCAGACGGAAAGCCTGGCCTTTCCACTTGCGGCCCTTGGCCTGCGCCGAGATGCGGAGCGTCACGTCTTGCCGCGCCGCGTTCAGCGCACCAGCTTGCCACCCGCGCCGAGCACGGCGAAGTCGACGTAGCGCGAGGTCGGGCCCTTGCCGAAGGTCAGGCGGTGGCCGCCGACGTCGGTCTCGAAGCCGCGGTCCAGCGTTTCCGTCAGGCCGACGGGGCCGGGCGCGGCCGTGCGTTCCAGCGCCTTCACGAGCGCGCGTGCGGCGATGAAGCCTTCGAGCGAGCGCGAGGACAGGTCCGGATCCTTGGCGTTGCCGCGCAGACGCTGGTAGTCGCGCACGAGTTCGCGGTCGGCGCGGTCGTCGGTCGGCAGCACCAGCGAGAACGCGAAGCCGCGGGCGCGGTCCGCGCCCAGCTTCGCGAGCAGCGCCTGCACGTCGATGATGGACATGCCGTACAGGGCGGCATGTCCGCCCGCGGTCTGGTACTTGTCGGTGAACTCGATGGCGGCCGCGGTGGTCGCGGCGAGGAAGATGACGTCGGGCGACTGCTTGATCATGTCGGCCACCGCCTTGCCGACCTCGGTGGTGTTGCGGGCGTAGCCCGACTGCGCGACCAGCGTCAGGCCGTAGGTCTTGGCCGAGGCCTGCGCGCCGGCGAGGGCATCGCGGCCCAGGCCGTCGTCCTGGTAGACGACCGCGACCTTGGTCCGGCCCATCTCGCCGAGCTGCTTGAAGAGGCGGTCCACCTCCTCGCGGTAGCTGGCCTTGACCGGGTACATGTTGCGCGCGGTGATCACGCTGTTGGCGCCGGAGACGGCGCCCACCATGGACACGCGGGTCTTCTCCAGCACGCCGTCCTGCTTGAGCGCTTCCAGGTTGGAGGTGCCGACGGTGCCGATCAGGGCGGTGGGCGCGTCGCTGGCGATCAGTTCCCTGACCAGGCGGACGGTCTCCTCGGGCTTCTGGGCGTCGTCGCGGGTGACGAGCTTGATCTTCTGACCCTTGACGCCGCCGCGGGCGTTGACGTCGTCGATCCACAGCTTGGCGCCGGCGCGGATCGCCTTGCCGGTGACGGCCTGCGGTCCGGTGAAGGGAGCCACCTGGCCGATGACGATGTCGGCATGTGCCGTCGAGGCGGCCGCGAGGCACAGGAGGGTGATCAGGCGGCGGGCGCGGCGGGCGATGGCGAGGGTCATGGTGAGTACGGCAGCTGGCGTGCGGGGACGGGCCATTGTGATCAATGGGATGATGGTTGCGGTAGCAGATGGGCGACTGGGGGAGCGCCGGACGGGCGTTCCGACAAGCGGCGCGATTGGCCGGAAAGAAGGTCCCCGTGGTGTAGACGCGCTACCTCTTTTGGGGCGCCGCCGCCCCACCGTGCTACTGCGGAAGCGGCTTCTGCGCCTCGGCCAGGGCCTCGCGGGCTGCGTCGAGCTGCTTCTGTTCCTTCGCGATCTTCTTCGGATCGCCCTTCGCCTGGGCGGTCGCGAGGTCGGCCTCCCGGCGGGTCACCTTCTTGGTCGCGGCGGCGATGTCGCGCTCCCGATCGGCTGCGAGCGAAGCGTCGGTGCAATGGCGCTTGTTGGCGGCCAGCGCCGACTTCAGGCCGGCGAGCTGTCGGCGATTGCCCTTGGCGGTGGCTTCGGAGATCTGGGATTCGATGCTGGCCCGCTTGGCCGCGCAGGCGGGCGAGGGCGCGTCGGCGGCGTGGACCGCCGTTGAACACGCGAAAGCGAGGAACGAGGCGACCAGAACCTTCATGACGAACCCTTGAAGCAGTGGTCGGGAAAGTCTAGATCAGGGCAGGCGACCAACGGAACGATTACATGCGGGTACGGCTCTAGCATCGGCGCATGACGCAAGCACCTTCCCGTCGCCACCTCCTTGGTGTAGCTCTCGCCGCGCCGACCGCGGTCATGGCCGCAACAGCCGCTTCTGCCGTGGACGCGGCAACGGGCGCAAAGGCCACCCCTGGCGGATCGCGCGGCGCGCCCGGATGCGGCAGCGCGTCCGTGACGATCTCGCCGAAACGCATCGAGCAGATGCTCCGCGGCGTGGTCGCCGACGGTCGCGCCGTGGGGGTGTCGGCGGTGGTGTGGCAAGGCGGGACGGAGCGCTACTTCGGCGCCTTCGGCCTGGCGGACCGCGAAGCACGGCGGCCGATGGCCCGCGACACGCTGGCGCGGATCTGGTCGATGACCAAGCCGGTGGCGTCGGTGGCGCTCATGCGGCTGTGGGATGCGGGTCGATTCCGGCTGGACGACCCGATCGCGCTCTACCTGCCGGAGTTCAAGAGCATGCGCGTCCATGCGGACGACGGTCGCGGCGAGCGGCCGGCCCAGCGACCCATCCTCGTGCGCGATGTGCTGCGGCACACGTCGGGCCTCACCTACGCGATGGAAGAAGGCCCGGCCGATCGCGCGTTCCGCGCGGCGAATCCGCTGGAGACATCGCCCGATCTGGCCGCGTTCAGCCGCGCAGTCGCGGCGCTGCCGCTGCGTCACGAGCCGGGCACGGCCTGGCAGTACGGCACCTCGACGGACATCGTGGCGCGCCTGGTGGAAGTGCTGGCCGACGAGCCTTTCGATGCGCACGTGCGTCGACACATCCTGCGGCCGCTGGGCATGAAGGAGACGGACTGGACGCAGCCCGACGCGGTCAAGGACCGGCGGGCGGCGACCTACCGCTTCGGCGCCGAGGGCCCGGCCCAGCGCGAGCCCGAAGTGCCTTTCCTCTTCGCCAGCGGCGGCGCGGGCCTGATCGGCCCCATCGACGACTACCTGCGCTTCGCCCGCATGCTGCTGGGCGAAGGCCAGATCGACGGCGTGCGCGTGCTGCGGCCAGCGACGGTGAAGCTGATGCTCGTCGATCACCTGGATCCGGCGATCGCGCCGCGGCACTTCCTGAAGAGCCCGGGCATCGGCTTCGGGCTTGGCGGCTCGGTGCGCATCGCGCCGACCACGCCCGACGAGCCGGCCGGCAGGGTGGGCGAGTTCTCGTGGGGCGGCGCGGCTTCCACGCTGTTCTGGGTCGATCCGGCCAACCAGCTCGCGGTGGTGTTCTTCGCCCAGAAATTCCCGTTCGACGAGGCGCTGCACAAGGACGTGCGGCGAGCGGTGTACGGCTGAGAGGTTTGGCGAGGCAAAGCGGGTACGCTGCCGACCGTCTCGTCACCGTGAGTCCTGTCATGTCCGTTCCCGAGACCACACTGGTCCCGCCTGCGTCCGAGCAGGTGTCTTTGATCCGGAGCTTCCTTGAGCAATTGGCGAGGGACGAGGCCGTCCCGCGGGCCGGCGCGACTGACGACTTCCTGCAGCGCACGCTCTTCGGCGAGTCTCCCGCCGCGACCGCGCGCTTGATCTGCCACCAGCGTCCCGGCGAAGCGGCGCCGCTGGCCTGCGGCCTCGCCGTCTACTCGTGGAAGTGGGGTGCATTCAGCGGCGTACTGGACATGTACCTGCACGTGCTTTTCGTCGAGCCGGCGTTCCGAGGCCGAGGCATCGCGCAGGCCGCTGTCGCCGACTTGATGGCGATCGCACAGGCGCACGGTGCGACGCGCCTGGAGCTGTTGACGACCGCGGGTAACGACAGGGCGGCGGCGTTCTACGACAAGCTCGGCATCGGGGTCGCCTCGCACATGGTCGTCAGGCGCAAGTCGTGCCCGTCATTGGAGACCGCGACATGACCGTGCTGCGCACCGATCGCCTCCTGTTGCGCGAACTGACGCCGGCAGACGACGCCTTCATCCTGCGGTTGATGAATGACGAGGCCTGGCTCGCCAACATCGGAGATCGCGGCATCCGCACCCTGGAGGATGCGCGCGGGTATCTGGACGAAGGTCCCTGGACCCAGTATCGCGCGCTGGGTTTCGGCTTCTACGCGGTGGAAATGGACGAGGCGCGGATCCCCGTGGGTGTCTGCGGTCTGGCCAGGCGCGCACATCTCGATGCGCCGGACATCGGATTCGCGTTCCTCCCCGAGCACCGGGGAGGCGGATATGCCGGTGAGGCAGCAGCGGCTGTCCTGGGGTTCGCGGCAAGCCTCGGGCTGCCACGTGTCGTCGCCACGGTCCGGCCGGCCAATGCCGCCTCGCGACGGGTGCTCGCTCGACTCGGCATGAGCGAGGAATCCAGCTTCATTTCGCCCAGCAGCGGTGAGCCGGTGTTGTTGTATGGGATCAGGCTGGAGGTGGGGCGATGAAAGAGATGCTGGTGCTGGTGATCGAGGTGGATCGCCCGCTGAGCATCGGCCATGACGGCGCCGGCGCGGCGAGATGACGCCCCTCCGCATGTCGAGTACTGCCTTTCCCTTCGTTCCGAAATCCACCCGCTGGCTGGAGCGAGGACAGTTCTGGGCGCTGCCGTTGGCAGACGGTCGATTCGGCGCGGGTTGCGTGGTCGGCTCTCACCTCACGATGAGAGGTGAGCGCAGCACGCGGCTCTTCGTTGCCGGCGTGATCGATTGGATCGGTGAGCAACCGCCCGTCGCATCGGATCTGACGGGACGAAGCATCGTGACGTTCGCCTTCGCCCACATCAAGGCGATCACAACGTGCGGCGCCGTGCTCGGGCAGGTCGAGCAATTGAATTACGGCGGCGCGCCAGCCGAAGCAGAGGCACTCAGCCTTCCGACGTGGGGCTATGCCATGCCGGGGATCCTGGCGGCTCGATCGGTCACCATGGAGTGACTGCGCGCGGTCAGGACGGCGGGATCAACTTTCTCGTGCGACTGGCGATGCCGCGGACTCCTCGCCGTCGGAGCCGCTGAGCGATCCCAGCGCCCGCCTCATGCCGCTCGCGCTCGGCGACTCGATGTAGACGCACTTCTTGTTGTGGCGCTTGCAGTGGTCCTTCACGCGCCAGTAGGCGTCGTGGCTGATGCAGCCGGTCTGACAGATCACGAGATCCGCGGCGGCCAGGCTGGCGTCGAGCTTGGAAACCGCGTCTTCCTCACCGCCGTCGTGGTGAAGGAATCGACCGCCGGTGCGCTCGATCAGCTGGCGATAGATCGGCACCACCGCCGGCCGACCGCCGACGCACAGCACCGAGCGCTCGTCGAGCGACGGCAGTGACTCCGAGTTCGGCTGCGATTCGGATTGCTGCGCCGAATGCGTCTGCTGCTGCTCCAGCTGACGCTCCGACTGCGCCAGCGCCTGCTGCAGTTCGTCCGCCCGGCGCTGCTCGCGCTCGGCCTGTTGGCGCGAGGTCAGCAGCGCGCGTTCCAGCTGATGGATGCGGTCCTGCTGCGTCTGCAGGTGCTTCGCCTGTTCGTGGCGATGGCGCAGGCCGGGAATGCTTTCCTCCAGCTGCTGCAGCTCCTCGCGCAGTCCCGCGGCCAGCGTGTCGCGCGCCAGCAGCTCACCGCGCAGGCGCAGGCATTCGGCCTGCGACAGCTCCAGCTCGCGCGCGCGCTCCGCGAGCAGGCGCGTGCTGCGCGACTGCGCCTGCGCCAGCTCGCGCGTCAGGATCGCGTGCTCGTCCTGCAACTCGTCGAGGCGCTGCAGGTCCGCGCGGTTCGCCGCGCCGACCTGGTGCTGCAGCATGTGGATGTCGCGCAGGACCTGCTCCTGCAGCGCCGCGTCGCACCGCGCATGCGTCAGCGCGCCCCACAGCGCGCCGCCGACGTCGTTGCCCTGTTGCGCGGCGTTCCACCAGCGCGTCAGCGACTCCGCCGTCTTGTGCTGCGACGACTGCCGCAGCGCGATCGAGAAGCGCTGATCCAGTTCCTTCTGCAGCATCTCGGAGATCGGCCCGCGACGCGCGCATTCGTTGATCGCGCCGCAGTGCATCTCGTAGTCGTTGGCCAGCGCCTCGCCGCCGAGCATCTTGCCCAGCTTGCGACGCAGCACCGGCATCGGCAGGCACACGCCGATCACCGGGCACAGGGCCTGCGCGGGCAGTTCCCACAGGCGGCGACGGCGCGAACCGCGCGGCACGGGCGTGTCGTCGGAGGAGGACGAGGCGTGCGACGAGGACGAGGCGGGCGATGAAGAGGCGAGTGCGTCGCCGCGTGCCAGGGCTTGCGCCAGCGGCAGACCTGCCACCGCGGCGGGCACGGTGTCGCCCTCCTGCATGAACACGCCGCCGCCCGTCACCGCGTTCGCGGCGGAGGCCAGCAACGGGGAATCGCCCGGCAGGCCGGAAGTGCCCGCGTCGGCGCGCGCCAGCAGGCTCAGGAGCGAAGGGGAGGTGGGCTTGTCGCACATGGAGTGGACTCCTTACTGCAAGGGGGACGCCTGGAGCGCGAAGCGCACCGGGTACTCGACCCAGCTGACCAGTCGCTGGTCGCCGCGTCGGGCAGGGACGAAGGGACAGGCTTCGGCGACGCGGCGCGCCGCCTCGTCCAGCAGCCGCCAGCCGCTGCCGCCGGCCACGACGACCTCGGCGGCGTGACCGTCGGCATCGACCTTGACGCGCAGCACGACCCGACCCTCGATGCCGCGATCGCGCAGCATTCCCGGGTAGTGACGCTCGATCTGTCGGGCGCTGCAGGCGCGATGGTCGGCAGGCATCTGGACCGGGACATCGGTGGTCGCCGGCGCTGGCGTGGTCGTGGGGGCGGACGGCGACGCCGTCGCCGTGGTCGAGACGGCGGCGACCGCGACTGCGACCGGACGGGCCGAGGCCGATTCCTGATCCGCTTGCGCCGCTGCAGGAGGATCGAATCGCAGCGGCGTCGCCGCGACGGCGATCGGCGGCGTGATCTCGATCTGCACGGGCGGCGGCGGGATGTCCGGCGTCGGAGGAACGCTCAACGCTGAGCGGGGCAATTGGATGGAGATCGACGACGGAGGCGTCGCTTCCGACGTGGGCTTCGAAGGCACCAGGCGCGCGCTGATCGTCAACGGCACGGGCGCGGGCGGGCGCTGGGGCGAGAAGGCGCTCGCCAGCGCCAGCAGCATCGCCACGTGGATCGCGCCCGTCACGGCCCAGCCGGTCCAACGAGGACTCATGCGCGCGCTCCCACCGTTCCCACCGCGCCGGCCAGCATCGGCAGGATCGCGAGACCGTGTTCATCGCGCAGCAGCCGCAGGCGCGTGTCGTAGAGCTGTTCCAGCAACGGCAAGGTCGCCGGCAGCGCGTCGCAGTCGGCCAGCAGCCGGCCCGATTTCATGAGCCAGAGCCGGTCGAAATGATTCACCGCGAGGTTGAGGTCGTGCAGCACCGCCACCAGCGCGTGGCCGCGCTGTGTCGCGAAGTCCGACATCGCGGCCATCAGCGAGACGCTCAGTCCCGGATCGAGCGCCGCCACCGGCTCGTCGACGAGCAGCAGCCCGTCGCGCGCATCCCAGGCCTGCGCGAACACGCGCGCCAGCTGGACGCGCGCCTGTTCGCCGCCGGACAGCGTATCGAAGCGGCGACCGTGCAGATGCTCGGCCTGTGCTTGCGTCAAGGCCTCGCGCACGATCGCGTCCTGGCGCCCGTCGCCTTGCCGCGCGACGCGGCCGAGGGCGACGACCAGCTCCACAGGCAGTCCGAACGCGACACCGTGCTGTTGCGGCAACACCGCGCGGCGTTGCGCCAACGCCGCCGACGACCAGGCGCCCAGCGGCTGTCCATCGAAATGAAGCGCACCCGCCGCCGGACGCAGCTCGCGCGCGATGAGGCGCAGCAGCGTCGACTTGCCGGCGCCGCTCGGGCCGAGGATCGCGACGTGTTCGCCCGGATCGACGCGCAGCGTCAGCGGGCCGATGGCCGTGCCGCCCAGCGTCACGCGCACGTCCTGCAAAGTCAGGAGCGATCCCATCACGCGCTCCCCATGCGGCGCACCGCGCCGCGCAGCAGGAACAGGAACCACGGCGCGCCGATCAGCGCGCTGAACACGCCGACGGGGATCTCTGCCGGCACTGCCAGCGTCCGCGCGAAGGTGTCCGCCACGACCAGCAGCAGGGCGCCCGCGAGCGTCGCGTTGGGCAGCACCTGGCGCTGGTCCGCGCCGACGAGTTGCCGCGCCAGGTGAGGTGCCATCAGGCCGATGAAGCCGATGCTCCCGCACCAGGCCACCGCCAGCGCCGACAGCAGCGCCACCATGGTGATGCACTGCCAGCGCAGACGTTCGACGTCGATGCCGACGTGGGCCGCTGCCGCTTCTCCGAGCGCGAGGGCATTCAGACGCGGGGCGACGCGCAGCGCCAGCGTGCCCAGCACGAGCAGCGCGCCGCTCATCACCGCGGCCATGATCCAGTTGGCGCCGGCCAGCGATCCGAGCGTCCAGAAATTGATCGCGCGCAGCTGATCGTCGTTGGCGATGAAGCTGCACAGGCCGACGACCGCGAAGGTCATCGCCTGCAGCGCGAGGCCGCACAGCAGCAACGCGGCGATCGAGCCCGGCGCGAGCCAGCGCGAGAGGCGGTCCAGCGAGAAGCACACCGCCAGCGCGCCGACGAAGCCGACCAGCGGCAGCAGCCACAGGCGGACGTCCGCGGGTAGCGCCGTGTGCAGGCCGGCGAAGACGGTGAGGGTGAGCGCCACCGCCGCGGCTGCGCCGCTGGTGACGCCGAGCAGGCTGGGCTCGGCCATCGGATTGCGGAACAGCGCCTGGCTGAGCGCGCCGGCCAGGCCGAGCGCCGCGCCCACCGCGAGCGTCAGCCCGAGGCGCGGCAGCCGCAGCTGCCACAGCACGTGGGCGCCGCCGGTCTTGGGCGCGTCGCTCCACGGTCCGTTGAACCAGTCGGCGGCCGCGATGGTCACAGCGCCGAACTGCACCGCCACGATCACCGTCAGCACCAGCGCCGCCGCCAGCAGCATCGGGCGCGACCACGCGCGCCGTGCCGGCACCGCGGCGAGCGGCGAGGGCAGGGCGGATCCGACCGGGTTCATTGCCTTGTCCGTCGTGCCGAGCGTCGTGCCGAACGTCGTGCTGGACGCCGCTCGCTGCTCACGCCGTCTTGCCCGCAACCGCCGGCGCATGCAGGGCTTGCGCCAGCGTGGTCAATGCCTTCGGCGTGCGCGGCCCGAAGCCGAGCAGCTCCATCGTTTCCATCACGACCACGCGCTTGTTCTGGCCGGCGGGCGTCTGCGCCAGGCCTGGCAGCTTCAGCAGACCGTCGATGCCGCCGCTGGCTTCGAGGCCCTGCGTCGTCGCGAGGATCACGTCCGGCGCCGCGGCGATCGCGGCTTCGGGCGAGAGCATCTTGTAGCCCTGCGCATCGCCGAGCGCATTGGTCGCGGCGGCGTAGCCGATCATCGCGTCCGCTGCCGTGGCGGAACCGGCGATGCGCGCCTGGTTCGCCGCGTTCGACAGCACGAAGAGCACGCGCGGCGCGCGATGGCCGGCGGCGAGCTTCGTCACCTGGACGCGGCTCGCGGTCCATTCAGCCTGCAGCTTCTGCGACAGGGCCGTCGCCTGCTGCTGGCGACCGAGCAGATCGCCCAGCGCCTTCGTCCGTTCGAGCACGCCTTCGAAGCGATGCTCCGCGCGCAACACGTGCAGCGGCACCTTGGCGGCTTCGAGCTGGCGCAGCACCGCCGGCGGGCCAGCTTCCTCGGTGGCGACGACCATCGTCGGCGCCAGCGACAGCAGTCCTTCGGCGGCCAGCGTGCGCGCGTAGCCGACGTTGGGCAGCTTGGTCGCGGCCGACGGATAGAGCGAGGTGCTGTCCACGCCAACAAGCTCGCCCTGCGCGCCCAGTTCGTAGATCAGCTCGGTCAGCGCGCCGCCGACGGCGATGACGCGCTGCGGCGCGGCCCACGCGCGGCCACCGATCGACAGCAGCGCCGCGGCAGGCGCCAGCGACAGGACGTGGCGGCGGCTCAGCACGGCACGGTCTCCGCCGGCGCGCCTTCGACCAGGCTCTCCAGCAGGTTGCGCCAGTCGCAGCGTTCCGCCTGCCCGGGCTTGCGTTCGCCGAACATCATCGCGATCGTGCGGCCCTGCGCGTCGAACAACTCCAGCGAGCACACCAGCCCGTCGACCGTGGGCTTGCGCACCAGCCAGGCGGAGGCGATGTGGTCTTCGCGCAGATGCAGGTTGAAGCCGGGATCCAGCACGTTGATCCACGGGCCCATCATCGCGACCTTGTTCACCGGACCGCTGTGGATCTGGATCATCCCGGGGTTGCCGACGAAGACCATGATCGACACGTTCTCCTGCGCGGCGCGGCTCAGCAGTTCCTGCGCGCTGGACAGCGCCACCGGCTGCGCGAAACGCGGCTCGGCCAGGCGCAGCGCCTGCGTGCGGGTCAAGCCGTGGCGCTTGAGCAGGCCGAAGAAATCGTGCGTGTCGCGCAGCGAGGCCCACTCGCCGCGGAAGGCCGCGACGTCGATGCGCGCGTCCGGCACTTCCGCCGGGTCCTGCCACGCATCGCCGGGCTCGAAGCCGGGCTTCTGATCGTCGGCCAGGAAGCGTTCCACCAGCGCCTCGTACGCGGCGAGGTCGCTCTCCGGCTTCACGAAGACCTTGTGGATCGCCTGCCCGGCGGCGTCGAAAAACTGCAGGCTGCGTTGCAACGCGCCGTCCGACAGCCGCTCGGCGACGGCGAAACCGTGACGCCAGTGGCTGTAGAAGACGCGCAGGTCGATCGCGCCGCCCAGCACCAGGCCCATCTGACGCTGCGGCCCCATCGCGCTGACGGCGCTGTAGACGCCGACCTTTTCATGCACGCAGGACTCGTTGCGGGTCAGCGCCATGACCGGGCCCAGCGGCTCCAGCGCGGCGATCAGGTCCTGCCACTCCGCGCGCAGGCGGCGCGCGCGCAGCGGGGACTCCTCGTCGGCGAACGGGCCGGCGTGCGCGGCCAGCAGTTCGCCTTCGGAGATGCGCAGGTCGCTGGCGATGTCTCGGTGGCGGGCCTTGCGCTCCTGGCGCGCCGTGGCGAAGGCCTGTCGCAGAGCGGTGAAGCTGGCATGCATGGGGAACAACTCCTGGTCAGAAATCGGCGCGCAAGGTCACCTGGAGGGCGCGGCCGGGGGCGGTGTAGCTGTCGATCGTGGCCAGCGCCGCGGGCGTGGCCGAGCTGATGCCGGTCACGTCGTTCCAGCGCCAGTACTTCTTGTCGAAGAGGTTGGTGACGTAAGCCGAGATCGAGAAGGTCTTGTCGAAGCGGTAGCCGCCGCCGACGTCGACGACGTCGTACTTCTTCGGCGTGAACTGGCCGGCGGTGCTGACGTCCGACGGCTTCTTGCCGGAGCTGTGCAGCCAGGTGGCTTCGACGCCCCAGGGGCCGGACTCGTAGTGCGCGCCGATCTTGCCGCGCAGCGGCTGCACGCTGTCCAGCGGCGTCTCGACGCCGTTCTCGATGCTGTGGCCGCGCGACTTCGCCACCGACGCGTTGACGTTGAAGCTCGAGGAGATGTCCCAGACGACACGCGCTTCCACGCCCTTGATGCGGGCCTGGCTCAGGTTGACGTACTGGAAGATCGCCGGATCGTTGGGCGTGAAGGAGCCGCGCACCATCTCCTGCGAGATGAAGTCGCGGTAACGGTTGTCGTAGGCGCTCAGCTGCCAGCGCAGCGTCTCCATCAGCTTGCCGCGCAGGCCCAGTTCCCAGCTGTTCGCGTGCTCCGCCTTCAGGTCGGGATTGCCGATGCTCTGGTAGCCCTGGATCGGATTGGTGAAGCCGTTGTTGACCTGGTCCGGCGTCGGCGCGCGGAAGCCCTGCGCCCAGTTGACGTAGGGCTGGACGAAAGGCGTGGCGCGCCAGATCAGGCCGATCCGCGGCGTCACCGCCTGATCCGACAGCGAGACGATCTGGCCGGTGTAGCCGTTCTGCTTGGGCGACAGCTTGTAGTGCTCGAAGCGCAGCGCGGGGATGAGCGTGAAGTCGCCCGCCTCGATCTCATCCTGCACGAAGGCGCCGGCCAAGGTGTACTTCGTGTCGGGGAAGGCCTTGCTCGGGAAGGTCTCGCCGGCCGGCGGCACGGTGCCGTCGCGCACGCCGTCGATCGTGTTGCGGCTCAGATCGACGCCGTAGCTCAGGCGCTGGTTGGCCAGCTGCGTCTGCGCCTGCGAGCTCAGGCCGATCACGCGTTCCTTGTAGGTGCCCAGCCGCGTGCGGTCGGGCGAGGTGTTGCGGTCCTCGGCGGCGAACTGGCGCGTCTCGCTGTCCTGCACGTAGACGTGCGTGGTCGCCTGCTGCAGCCACGTGGCGTTGAGGTCCTCGTAGCGGTGCTCCAGCGACACCCGCGTGCGCTCCAGCTTGTCGTGCGCGACCAGCCCCAGCACTGCCGTCCCCGGCAGCGTGCCGGTCGCCGGCGGCGCGGTCACGGCCGTCAGCACGTTGGTGTCGACCTTGCGCTCGCGGTACTCGAGCGTGCCCATCAGCCGGTGGTTCCCGTTCACGCGGTAGCCGAGCTTGGCCATCACGCTGCTGGACTCGACGTCGGTCGGATTGGGCTTGGTGCGCGTGGCGTTGGGCGCGTCGTTGTCGCCCTCGTTCTTCGTCTCGTGGCCGCGCTGGACGGTGGCCTGCACCAGGCTGCTCCAGTCGCCCGCGCCGAAGGCGACGGCGGCGCTGGCGCGTGTGGAGTCGTCGGCCGTCAGGCCGCTCAACTTGGCGAAACCGGCGAAGGTCTTGCCGTTCACCAGCAGGTCCTCCGGCGACAGCGTGCGCAGGCTCAGCGCGCCGGCCAGGCCGTCGCTGCCGTAGGAGGTGGAGGTCGGGCCGCGCAGCACTTCGGCGCTGACCAGGCTGTTGAGATCGACGAAGTCGGCCCGGCCGCTGGCGAACGCGCCGAACGCGAAGCTCTGCGGCAGGCGGATGCCGTCCACCATCATCAGCACGCGGTTGCCTTCCAGGCCGCGGATGTTGATGCCCTCGTTGCCCGAGCGGCCCGTGGACGCGCCGGCCGCCGTGAAGCGCGGCGTCATCGCCTTGACCGAGAGATCGACCTCGTCGGACAGCAGGTCCTTCAGGTCGCGCGCGTCACGGCGGTCGAGCTGCTTGCGGTTCTTGACGGTGACCGTGTTGGGCACCGCGTCGACCGAGCGTTCGGTGCGGGTCGCGGAGACGGTCAGTTCGCCGAGTGGCTGGGGGTTCTCGGCGGTCGCGGTCTTCGCGGCGGTCGAGGTGGTCGTGGAAGCCGGCTGGGTCTGGGCGAAGGCCGGCACGAAGGCCAGCGGGAAAGCCAACGACAGGGCGAGCGCGACGGGCGTCGGGCGCAGTTGCATGGTGACGAAATCCTTGTAGTTCTTGGATCTCGCACGGGCTGGCACGACGCGGGCTGGTGCGGGCGGGCGGTCCTCGCGGACGGCCGGCAGAGAGAGGGCGGAAAGGGGAAACGGAGACGGAGACAGGGACGGGGATCGCGAGCGGGCGGACCGGTCCTCGGCCGGCCGCGCCGCTCAGCGGATCACCCGATCACTTGGTCAGGATGAGCTTGCCCAGCGACGTCACACGCAGCCGGTAGAGCGAGCCGGCGTGTTCGATCTCGACCTCGCGGTCGTTGCCCATCAGCGCCTGGCTGCTGATGCGGCGGCGCTGGACCAGCGGAACCGCTTCGCGCGGCGAACCTGCGGCGACCCGTGCGCTGTCCAGCGCAACGGCTTGCAGGGCTTCAAGATGGGGGTGGTGGTGGGCGTTCATGCAAAGCATCTTAATGAGAACCATTCGCAATAGCAACCAAGAATCGCAGCGATTGATTTTTTCTTGATGGAACGTCGCTGGATCGCGGTCCGGATCGCGTCGCTTCCAGAGGCCCGTCGAATGGAAACGGGCTGCGAATACTTCGCATGCAGAGCGGGCGTGCCGGGTCTTGTCCCCATTCGGCGTAGGGATGAGGACAATGCGCCCCATCCCACCGAATTCCATCGAATCCCAGGAGAAGAACATGAAGGGCGACGCCAAGGTCATCGAGTATCTGAACGCGCAGCTGAAGAACGAGCTGACCGCGATCAACCAGTACTTCCTGCACTACAAGATGTACAAGAGCTGGGGCCTGGAGCGCCTGGCCAAGCACGAGTACGCCGAGTCCATCGAGGAGATGAAGCACGCCGACAAGCTGATGGATCGCATCCTGCTGCTGGAAGGCCTGCCGAACCTGCAGGACCTGGGCAAGCTCTACATCGGCGAGAACGCCGTCGAGGCGCAGCACTGCGACCTGAAGATCGAGATGGGCAGCCATCCGCTGCTGAAGGAAGCCATCGCCTACTGCGAGAGCGTGCGCGACTACATCTCCCGCGAAGTCCTCGAGGAGATCCTCGCCGACACGGAAGAGCACATCGACCACCTGGAAACCCAGATCGAGCTGATCGCGCAGATCGGCGAACAGAACTGGCTGCAAAGCCAGATGGGCGAAGCCAGCTGAACGCCAGCCCGCCCATCCCGGGGCCCCAGCCGCCGCCAGGAACCCCAAGCCCCGCTCTGCGGGGCTTTTTTTTGTCCGCCTGGCGGGAAGGCTGCGTCCGCTTGGCGGGAAGGTTGCGTCGTGATGACGAGGGGTCAGCTTCCGTGTCGTTGTTCACCGACAGTTGTCCGACGCGTCGCAGGGGCTCTGCAATCTAATTGAGAGGAATTCGCGTTTGCGCTAGTATCACGGCTATCCCAGGTTCATCCTGACTCGCCGCCGCCATGATCGTCTGCCTCTGTCATCGAGTTTCCGACCGCGACATCCGCCGCAACGTGGCCGACGGCGTCCACAACTTCGACGTGCTCCAGGACGAGACCCAGGTGGCCTCCGCCTGCGGCAGCTGCCACGACTGCGCGCGCGACGTCTTCAATGAAGCGCTGCGCCACTGCGCCGCCGCCCACGGCGTGACCTGCGCCACTTCCTCGCGCGTCATCCCGATCGCCCAACTCGCTGCCTGATCGGCCGGCTGATTCCTCCAGCCGCTCAGCGGCTTCCAGGCGAGCGCTGGACAAAGAAAAACCGCAGACCGGTCACCCGGTACTGCGGTTTCTTTTTTGGGGCGTGGGGGCGCCCGTGGCGCCTCCCACTTCCGCGCCGATTACTTGGCGGCGGAAGCGCCTTCGGCCGGCTTCTCAGCCTTGTCGGCCTTCTTGTGGCCGGCCTTGTGCGCGGCGGTCTTGTCGCCGGTCGCCTTGTGATGCTTGCCGCCCTTGTGCTCGGCCTTGGCGTCGGACGCCGGCGCGGCGGTCGCTGCGGGAGCGGCCTGCGTCGTCGGCGCCGCCGGGGTGGCGGTGCCTTGGGCCATCGCGGCGCCGGCAATCAGCAGGGCGGGGATCAGGGCCAGGGTCTTGATGGTCTTGAAGGCTTGCATCTGGTTTCTCCAGCGGGTTGAACAAGGTGAGCAGACAACGACGCGGCGACACCTTGTGTTGACAGCCCGACGCTGCTTTGCAATGGGTTACGCAATCCGCACGGGTCCTTCACGCGTCAGGTCTTGCGCGCTGTCGCCCGGGCAGGGCATCGGGCAAGATGCCGCGCACCCCTTCAGGAGACAGCGATGACCGCCCCCCACCACGCCTTCGACTGGACCACCGGTTACGCGAGCCGACGCAGCCCGGTCTTCGCGCGCAACGTCGTGTCGACCTCGCATCCGCAGGCCGCGCAGGCGGGCCTGCGCATCCTCGGGCAGGGCGGCAACGCGGTGGATGCCGCGATCGCGACCGCGGCCTGCATGACGCTGCTGGAGCCTTGCAGCAACGGCCTGGGGTCGGATGCCTTCGCGATCGTGTGGGACGGCAAGACGCTGCAGGGACTGAACGCTTCCGGCCTGTCTCCGCAAGCGTGGACGTCCGAGTACTTCGATCGCAAGTACGGCGCGGGTTCCTCGCTCCCGCTGCGCGGCTGGGACGCCGTGACCGTGCCGGGTGCGGTGGGCGGGTGGGTCGCCTTGAGCAAGCGCTACGGCAAACTGCCTTTCGCCGATCTGATGGCGCCCGCGATCGAGATCGCCGAGCGCGGCTACGCCGTGCCGGTGGTCGTGCAGGGCAAGTGGCGGCTGGCGTCGAAGGTCGAGGACCTCGTGTCGCAGCCGGGATTCGCCGAGGCCTTCCTGCCGAAGGGCCGCGCGCCGGAGGTGGGCGAGGTGTTCCGCTTCGCCGCGGCCGCGCGCACGCTGCGACTGATCGCCGAGACGAACGGCGACGCCTTCTACCGCGGCGAGATCGCCGAAGCCACCGCGGCCTTCGCGCGCGAGACCGGTGGCGCGATCACCGCCGCCGACTTCGCCGCTTATGCGCCGGAGTGGGTGGACACGATCTCGATGGACTACGCCGGCCACACGCTGCATGAGATCCCGCCGAACGGGCAGGGCATCGCGGCGCTGATCGCGCTGGGCATCCTCAAGCAGTTCGACATCGCGTCGCTGCCGGTGGACAGCGCCGAGTCGCATCACCTGCAGATCGAGGCGATGAAGCTCGCCTTCGCCGACACCTACCGCTACGTCAGCGACGCGCGCACCATGAAGGTCCAGGCCTCGGAGATGCTGGACCCGGCCTACCTGGCCGAGCGCGCGAAACTGATCGACCGCCGCAAGGCCCAGGACTTCCAGGCCGGCAATCCGGTCAAGGGCGGCACCATCTATCTCACCGCCGCCGACGAGAACGGCATGATGGTCAGCTTCATTCAGAGCAACTACCACGGCTTCGGTTCGGGCGTCGTCGTGCCGGGCTACGGCCTGTCGCTGCAGAACCGCGGTCACGGCTTCACGCGCGAGGCGGGACACGCCAACGTCGTCGCGCCGGGCAAGCGGCCGTTCCACACCATCATCCCGGCCTTCCTGATGAAGGACGGTCAGCCGCAGATGAGCTACGGCGTGATGGGCGCCAACATGCAGCCGCAGGGCCATCTGCAGACGCTGGTCCGCATGGTCGATCACCGGCAGCATCCGCAGGCCGCCTGCGACGCGCCGCGCTGGCGCTACAACGCGGGCCTGTCGATCAACGTGGAGTCGACGATGAATCCCGAGGCCGTCTCCGGCCTGCGCGCGCTGGGCCACCAGATCGCGGAGATCAACGACAGCTACCAGGACTTCGGCGCGGGCCAGTTCATCTGGCGCCTCGGCGATCCGGCGGTGGAGGGCTACGTCGCCGCGAGCGATCCCCGTCGCGACGGCGCGGCCGCCGGCTGGTGAGTCGAGGCACGCGCCCTGTCCGCGCCGCGTCCCCTGCCTTTCCTCACTTGTCGATGACACAGGGGCGCTGATAGCATCGGCGCCTTCTTCCTCCCCGGAAGCTCTCACGCCACGATCCACGATCGGAGCCGACCCATGACCAAGCTGCTAGACCGCACCAAAGACGACGCCCCGGCGTCGGTGCGCGCGCTTGGCCGGGCCGGCTGGGCGCGACGACCGTAGCGCCTTCACGGCGCCCGCCGGCACGATGCTGCCGGCCTCCCAGGTCCTTGGCTTTCCGCGAGCCCGACGCCCACGGCGTCCCGCTCGCCCGATCCGCAACCGGCGCACGACGCCCCGCGCGGACCGCATCCGGAGTTTCATCATGTTGCCCAAGAGGACAACCACGTGGGTCGACCGTCTGCTCGACCGCCTGCTGGACCTCATCCAGCTCCCCGCCGGCGATCTGCTGCGCAACCTCGTCTACCGGCGTCTCTGGACCTCGATCCTGATCAGCTCGCTGGGCGGGCAGATCACGCTGCTGGCGCTGCCGCTGACCGCGGCCGTGCTGCTGCATGCCTCGCCGACGCAGATGGGCGTGCTGACCGCCATGGAGCTCGCGCCCTTCGTGCTGTTCTCGCTGCCCGCCGGCGTCTGGCTGGACCGCGTGCGCAAGCTGCCGGTCTACATCGTCGGCGAGCTCACCCTGGCCGTCGCCGTGGCCAGCGTGCCCGTCGCCCACTGGATGGGCTGGCTGGGCATGCCCTGGCTGTACTTCGTCGGCTTCCTGCTGGGGACCGTGTACACGATCGCGGGCAGCGCCTCGCAGATCGTGCTGACGCAGGTCGTGAGCCGCGACCGGCTGGTCGAGGCGCATGCGAAGAACGCGCTGGCCTCCTCGGGCGCTGAAGTCGCCGGTCCCGGCGTCGCGGGCGCGCTCATCAAGCTGGTCGGCGCGCCGCTGGCGCTGGCGGTCGACGCGTTGCTGCTGGTGGCCTCCGCGGCCATCCTGCGCGGCGTCAAGGTCAACGAGACCCTGCATCGCCTGGACGGCGCCGACTTCTGGCGCGACCTGAAGGCCGGCGTCGCCTTCGTGCGCGGCAAGCCGATGCTGGTCGCGCTGGCCTGCGCGGTCGGCGGCTGGCAGATGTTCAACCAGGCGGCGCAGGTGGTGCAGATCCTCTTCGCGACGCGCGTGCTGGGGCTGTCGGCGCAGAGCGTCGGCCTGTCCTACATCGCGCTGGGCGCCGGCACGGTGCTGGCGAGCGCCATCGGCCACCGCGTCAGCGCGCGCCTCGGACCCGGTCCCTGCCTGGTCAGCGGCTTCGCGTTGTGCGGCGTCGGCTGGGCGGCGCTGTGCGTCGCGCCGGCCAACGCCTGGGGCGTGGCGGCCTTCGCCTTCACGCTGTTCATGTTCGGCCTGGGCGCGGTGTTCATCTTCATCAACTTCCTGTCGCTGCGGCAGGCGGTGACGCCGGGTCCGCTGCTGGGCCGCATGACCAGCACGATGCGCTGGCTGATCCTGATCCCCGCCGGCCCCGGCGCGCTGATCGGCGGCTGGCTCGGCGAACACGTCAGCCTGCGCGCCGCGCTGGCCTTCGCCGGCGTGGGCGCCCTGCTGCTGGCGGCGCTGGCCTGGCAGGTCCGGGCCATCCGCACGGTGACGGTGCTGCCCAAGGTCGAGGAGGAAGATCCCCCGCTGGGCGTGGAAGCGATGCCGGGCATCCCTCCGGCGAGTCAGGCGAACGGCACGAACCTGCAGCCGGCCAACGGCAACTGATTGCGGTCACCCTCCACCATGCGAGTCATGCCAGCCGACGACCCCATCCTCATCGACGTTCCCGAACGCCTGGAGACGTCGCGGCTCCTGCTGCTCGCGCCGCGCGCGGGCATAGGCGCGCAGCTCAACCGGGCGGTCCTCGACGCGCAGGAGCACCTCAAGCCGTGGATGCCCTGGGCGCATGAGAAGCCCAGCGTCGAGCAGTCCGAAGCGATCGCGCGGCGCATGCAGTCGCAGTTCCTGCAGCGGCAGCATCTGGCGTACTACGTGCACGAGCGCGCCGACGACGGCAGCGCCGGCGCCATGATCGGCGGCGCGGGGCTGCACACGCTGGAGTGGAAGGTGCGTCGCTACGAGATCGGCTACTGGATCAGCCCGGCGCACACCGGGCGCGGGCTGGTGTCCGAAGCGGTGGTGGCGCTGGCGCGAATGGCCTTCGGCCCGCTGCGCGCGCGCCGGCTGGAAATCCGCACCGATTCGCGCAACACGCCGAGCCGCGCCGTCGCCGAGCGTTGCGGCTTCTCACTGGAAGGGCTGCTGAGAGACGACGCGCTCAACGTGGCCGGCCAGCTCAGCGACACCTGCATCTACGGGATGATCTCGGTCAACGAGCTGATCGATCCCGCGCGCTGAGCCGCCGCCTGAAACCGCTGCTTGAGCTGCCGCTCAGGCCGTCGGGCTGAAGCGGTCGACCGCGTCGGTGATGATGCCGTCGACGCCGTTGGCGATCAGCCACTGCGCGGCGGCGGCGTCGTTCACGGTGTAGACCAGCGCCTTCATCTCCGCCTCGTGCAGGCGCGTCACCAGCGCCTGATCCATCAACGCGTAGTGCGTGATGACGGCGCGGCAACCCAGCGACTGCGCCAGCTGCAGCCAGCCGTCGCCGTCGAGCTTGTCGAGCAGCAAACCCCGGGGCACCTGCGGCGCCGTCTCGCGCGCGCCGCGCAGCGCCTCTGGCTGGAAGCTGCTGAACAGCACCGTGTCCGGCGCCGATCCTTCCCACAGGCGCAGCACCTCGCCGCCGACCACCTCGCCGGTGCGGAACTCGTCGCCGGGCGTGGGCTTGATCTCGATGTTCAGCGCATGCTGGTTGCGACGAACGAAGGCCGCGATGGCTTCGAGGCTGGGCGGCGGCTCGCCCGCGAAGGCGCGGCTGTGCCAACGGCCCGCGTCCAGCCGCGACAGCTCGCTCCAGGTCCGGTCCGCGGCGCGGCCGCGCGCGCTCGTCGTGCGGTCCAGCGTCGCGTCGTGCAGCAGGAAGGGCACGCCGTCGGCGCTCAGCTTCACGTCGCATTCGAAGGCGCGGTAGCCGTGGCGCGCGCCTTCGCGGAAAGCCGCCAGCGTGTTCTCCGGCGCCAGCTTGCCGGCGCCGCGATGCGCGACCCAGAAGGGCAGCGACCAGGGCCAGTTGCTCTCGTCGTCGAGGACGGGTGTCCGCAGCGTCATGTCGTTCTCCCTGATCGAGGATCCTCGAGGCGGATTCAGGCCGGTCGCGCTCAGTCGACGCGCTGCCCGGTCGTCGGATCGAACCAGTGCAGCCGCTCGGCCGGTGCTTTCAGCAGCACCTCGTCGCCGGGCTGCGGCGGTGTGTCCGTCCCGTCGATGCGCAACGTGAAGGCCGCGTCGCCGAGCCGGCCGTACACCAGCCGCTCCGCGCCCAGCATCTCGACCATCTCCACCTTCAGCGGCCAGGCGGTCGTTTCGCCGGCGACGATCTGGCCGTCGTGCGGCAGCGCATGCTCCGGACGCAGGCCGAGGACCAGTTCCCCTTCGCGCGGCGCCGGTTGCGGCAGCGGCAGCGACGCGTTGCCGATGATGAATCGGCGGCCCTCGACGCGACCCTTCAGCAGGTTCATCGCCGGCGAGCCGATGAAGCTCGCGACGAAGGTCGTCGCCGGGCGGCCGTAGACCTCCTCGGGCGTGCCGAACTGCTCCATCCGGCCGCCGTTCATGACGACGATGCGCTGCGCCAGCGTCATCGCCTCGACCTGGTCGTGGGTGACGAACAGCGAGGTCACGCCCAACTCGCGGTGCAGCTTCTGGATCTCCAGCCGGGTCTGCACGCGCAGCTTGGCGTCGAGGTTGGACAGCGGCTCGTCGAACAGGAAGACCTGCGGATCGCGCACGATCGCGCGTCCCATCGCCACGCGCTGGCGCTGGCCGCCGGAGAGCTCGCGCGGCTTGCGCTGCAGCAGGTGGGCGAGCTCCAGGATGCGTGCCGCCTTGTCGACGCGCTCGCGGATCTGGGCGTCGGGCAGCTTGCGGATCTTCAGGCCGTAGGCCATGTTCTCGAACACGCTCATGTGCGGATACAGCGCGTAGTTCTGGAACACCATCGCGATGTCGCGGTCGGCGGGTTCGATCTCGTTGACGACGCGGTCGCCGATGGCGATCTCGCCGCCGCTGATCTCCTCCAGGCCTGCGACCATGCGCAGCAGCGTGGACTTGCCGCAGCCCGACGGGCCGACGATGACGACGAACTCGCCGTCCGCGATCTCCGCGTCGACGCCGTGAATGACCGGGTTGGCCTTGGCGCCGGTGCCGTACTGCTTGACGACCTTGCGCAGGGAGATGCTTGCCATCGGAGTCTTCTCTCGTTTTACTTTTCAGTGTCCACCAGGCCCTTGACGAACCAGCGCTGCATCAGCACGACGACCAGCGCCGGCGGGATCATCGCCAGCAGGGCCGTGGCCATGATGATGTTCCAGTCGTTGGCCGCGTCGCCGCCGCTGATCATGCGCTTGATGCCGATGACGACGGGGTACATGCTCTCGTCGGTGGTGACCAGCAGCGGCCACAGGTACTGGTTCCAGCCGTAGATGAACTGGATGACGAAGAGCGCCGCGATGCTGGTCTTGGACAGCGGCAGCAGCACGTCGCGGAAGAAGCGCAGCGGCCCGGCGCCGTCGATGCGCGAGGCTTCGACCAGCTCGTCCGGGATGGTCAGGAAGAACTGCCGGAACAGGAAGGTCGCGGTCGCCGAGGCGATCAGCGGCACCGTCAGGCCGGCATAGCTGTTGAGCATCTTCAGGTCGGAGACGACCTGGTAGGTCGGGCCGATGCGCACCTCCACCGGCAGCATCAGCGTGACGAAGATGGCCCAGAAGAAGAAGTTGCGCGCCGGGAAGCGGAAGTAGACGATGGCGAAGGCCGACAGCAGCGAGATCGCGATCTTGCCCACCGCGATGACCATCGCGGAGACGAAGCTGATCCACATCATCTGCCCGACCGGCGCCTTGGAGCCGCCGCCGCTGTTGCCGAACAGCGCGGCCGACCAGGTGTCCAGGAAGTGCGAACCCGGCAGCAGCGGCATCGGGGCCTGGACGATCTCGTTGGCCGTGTGCGTCGACGCAACGAACGCGATGTACAGCGGGAAGGCGACGATCAGCACGCCGAGCACCAGGATCAGGTGCGACAGCATCGTCAGGGCGGGGCGGCGTTCGACCATGTCAGTACTGCACCTTCTTTTCGACGAAGCGGAACTGCAGCACCGTCAGCGTGATCACGATCGCCATCAGCACCACGCTCTGCGCGGCCGAGCCGCCCAGGTCCAGCGCCTTGAAGCCGTCGTAGTAGACCTTGTAGACCAGGATCGCCGTGTCCTTGCCGGGGCCGCCGTGGGTGGCCGCGTCGATGATGCCGAAGGTGTCGAAGAACGCGTAGACGACGTTGATCACCAGCAGGAAGAACGAGGTCGGCGACAGCAGCGGGAAGGTGATCGTCCAGAACCGGCGCCACGGGCCGGCGCCGTCGATGGCGGCGGCTTCCAGCAGCGACTTGGGGATGGATTGCAGCCCCGCGAGGAAGAACAGGAAGTTGTACGAGACCTGCTTCCACACGGCGGCCATGACCACCAGCGCCATCGCCTGGTCGGCGTCGAGCAGGTGGTTCCAGTCGACGCCCAGGCGCTGCAGGCCGTAGGAGACGACGCCGATGGACGGCGCGAACATGAACAGCCACAGCACGCCCGCGATCGCCGGGGCGACGGCGTAGGGCCAGATCAGCAGCGTCTTGTAGACCGGCGCGCCGCGCACGACGCGGTTGGCCATCGTGGCCAGCAGCAGCGAGACGGCCAGTCCGAGCACCGCCACGAGCAGCGAGAACACCGCCGTCGTCTTGAACGAGGCGAGGTAGCTGTCGTCGTTGAACAGGGTGCGGAAATTGTCCAGGCCGACCCACTCGGTCGACAGGCCGAAGGCGTCCTGCTGCTGCAGGCTCTGCAGCAGCGCCTGGGCCGCCGGCCAGAAGAAGAACACGCCGATCACCAGCGCCTGCGGCGCCAGCAGCAGCCAGGGCAGCCAGCGCGATCGGAACACCACGCGTTTCTGTTGGGACATCCGGAGTCGGCGCCGAAAGAGGAAGGGGAAGGACCGGGAGCGTCGGCCCCGGAGCGGCGGGGCCGCTCCGGAGATTCAGCCGCTCAACCGGGGGTCAGGACTTGTTGGCCTTCTGGAAGCGCTCAAGCAGCTCGTTGCCGCGCTTGACCGCGGCGTCCAGGCCTTCCTTGGGCTGCTTCTTGCCGGCCCAGACCTGTTCGAGCTCCTCGTCGATGACGGTGCGGATCTGCGCGAAGTTGCCCAGGCGCACGCCGCGCGACTTGTCCGTCGTCTTGCGGATCATCTGCTGCACGGCGACGTCGGTGCCGGGGTTCTGCTTGTAGAAGCCGCTCTTCTCGGTCAGCTCATAGGCCGCCTTGGTGACCGGCAGGTAGCCGGTGCGCTTGTGGCTCTCGGACGCGACCTGGGCCTGGGCCAGGTACTGGAAGAACGCGGCCACGCCCTTGTACTCCGCGGGCTTCTTGCCCGACATCACCCACAGGCTGGCGCCGCCGATGACGGTGTTCTGCGGCGCCCCCGGCACGTCGGGGTAGTAGGGCAGCGTCGAGATGCCGAAGTTGAACTTGGCGCTCTTCTTGACGTTGGCGTAGAGGCCGGAGGAGCCGGTCATCATGGCGCACTCGCCGGAGAAGTAGCTCGAGTCGGCGCTGTTGCCGCGGCCCTTGTAGACGAACAGGCCCTGCTTGGCCATGTTGGCCAGGTTCTCGATGTGGCGCACGTGCAGCGGCGTGTTGAACGCCAGGCGCGTGTCCAGGCCGCCGAAGCCGTTGTTCTTGGTCGCGTACTCGACGTTGTGCCAGGCGGAGAAGCTCTCCAGCTGCGTCCAGCTGACCCAGCTCGTGGTGAACGGGCACTTGGAGCCGGAGGCCTTCAGCTTGGCCGCGGCGGCGGCGACTTCCGGCCAGGAGGTGGGCGGCTTCTCGGGATCCAGGCCGGCGGCCTTGAACGCGTCCTTGTTGTAGTGGAAGACGGTCGTCGAGCTGTTGAACGGGAAGCTCAGCATCTGGCCGTTCGGCGCGGTGTAGTAGCCGGCCACGGCGGGCACGTAGGCGGCGTTGTCGAACTTGACGCCGGCCTGCTGCATGACCTGGCCCACCGGCACGATCGCGCCCTTGCTGGCCATCATGGTGGCGGTGCCGACCTCGAAGACCTGCAGGATGTGCGGCGCGTTGCCGGCGCGGAAGGCGGCGATGGCGCCGGCCATGGACTCGTCGTAGCTGCCCTTGTAGGTCGGGACGATCTTGTAGTCCTTCTGGCTGGCGTTGAAGTCCTTGGCCAGGTCGTTGACCCAGTCGCCGAGGGCGCCGCCCATCGAGTGCCACCATTGGATCTCGGTCTGCGCCGACGCGGCGGCGGGAGCGATCAGCGCGGCGAGCGCGACGGCCGACGTGGCCAGCAGGGAAGTCGGGAGGTGCTTCATGGGTCTCCGATGCTCGGGAAGGGTGGTTCTGCGGTCCGCGGCGGACATCGTCGGGTGGACGGTCCGCCGAGGGCCGGCGAGCTTATCGATGGATTGTGACACTGGCGAACCGTTCGCCGAGGGGTGGGCGGCGGCAGATCCCTAGAGTCCCTCGCCGGGGATTGCCCTCTGGCGCTGCGGTACGATTCCCACCATTGCCCAGACCGGGCCGGCCGCCGATCGCGGCCATTCGCGAACGCCACTTCCACGCCTGTGTCCAGCCGGCGCGGGGACCACAAGTCCGGGGCGCTGTCCGGTCCACGGCCACAGCTCTCTCCGCTTGTCTTTCCAGCCTGGCATCGGTGTCCGCTCCCCTGGACGCCGGCCTGCCGCAACCCCGGTGCGCGAGCACCTGGCCGCCATGAATGCACCGCATCTGCTGATGCCCGCCGACCCCGCGATGGCCGGCGACCTGAGCCAGCCGCACGCGCCCGCCGCCCGGCTGCGCGAGATTCCGTACAACTACACGTCCTTCTCCGATCGCGAAATCGTCCTTCGCCTGCTCGGTGCCCGGTCGTGGGAACTGCTGGATCAACTGCGCACCGAACGCCAGACGGGTCGCTCCGCGCGCATGCTGTACGAGGTGCTCGGCGACATCTGGGTGGTGCAGCGCAACCCCTACCTGCAGGACGACCTGCTGGACAACCCCAAGCGCCGCGAGGCGCTGATCGGCGCGCTGCGCCATCGTCTGGGCGAAGTGCAGCGCCGTCGTCATCCGGAAGACGACGCCAAGCGCGACGCCTGGGTCGGCGAGCTGCTGACCGCGGCGGAAGCGGCGGTGGGCGCGTTCTCGCACCAGTTCGAGCAGGTGGCCGAGCTGCGCAAGCGCGCGGTCAAGGTCTTCGCGAAGGTCACCGCCAAGGACAACGTCAAGTTCGACGGCCTGTCGCGCGTCTCGCACGTGACCGACGCGACCGACTGGCGCGTCGAGTACCCCTTCGTCGTGCTGACGCCCGACACCGAGGCCGAGATGGCCGCGCTGGTGGCCGGCTGCTTCGAGCTGGGCCTGACGGTGATCCCGCGCGGCGGCGGCACCGGCTACACCGGCGGCGCGGTGCCGCTGGTGTGGAACAGCGCGGTGATCAACACCGAGAAGCTCGAAGCCATGCGCGGCGTCGAGATGCAGCGCCTGCCGGGCCTGGACCGGGACGTCCCGACCATCTGGACCGAGGCCGGCGTCGTCACGCAGCGCGTGTCGGATCTGGCGGAGCTGCACGGTTTCGTGTTCGCGGTCGATCCCACCTCGGCCGAAGCCTCGTGCATAGGCGGCAACGTCGCGATGAACGCCGGCGGCAAGAAGGCGGTGCTCTGGGGCACGGCGCTGGACAACCTCGCCTCGTGGCGCATGGTGACGCCGGACGCGAAGTGGCTGGAGGTCGTCCGCGTCAACCACAACCTCGGCAAGATCCACGACGTCGAGGTCGCGAGCTTCGACCTGCACTACTACGACGCGACCGGCAAGACGCTGGAGCGCACGGAACGCCTCGACATCCCGGGCCGCACCTTCCGCAAGGAAGGCCTGGGCAAGGACGTGACGGACAAGTTCCTCGCGGGCCTGCCGGGCATCCAGAAGGAAGGCTGCGACGGCCTGATCACCAGCGCGCGCTGGATCGTGCACCGCATGCCGGCGCACGTGCGCACGGTCTGCCTGGAGTTCTTCGGCAATCCGAAGGAGTGCGTGCCGTCCATCGTCGACATCAAGGACTTCATGTTCGGCGAGATGAAGAAGCCGAACGGGGCGATCCTCGCCGGCCTGGAGCATCTGGACGACCGCTACCTGAAGGCCGTCGGCTACGCGACCAAGAGCAAGCGCGGCGGGCTGCCGAAGATGGTGCTGATCGGCGACATCGTCGGCGACGACGCCGATGAAGTCGCGCGCGCCACCAGCGAGGTCGTGCGCCTGGCCAACGGGCGTTCGGGCGAAGGCTTCGTCGCGGTCAGCGCCGATGCGCGCAAGAAGTTCTGGCTGGACCGCAAGCGCACGGCGGCGATCTCCAAGCACACGAACGCGTTCAAGGTGAACGAGGACGTCGTGATCCCGCTGCCCCGCATGGGCGAGTACACGCTGGGCATCGAACGCATCAACATCGAGCTGTCGCTGCGCAACAAGCTCGCGCTGATCGACGCGCTGCGCACCTTCTTCGCCGACGGCCACCTGCCGCTGGGCAAGGGCGACGACGCCGGCGAGATCCCGAGCGCCGAACTGCTCGAAGACCGCGTGGCGCAGGCGCTCGCATTGCTGGACGAGACCGGCCTGCAGTGGCGCACCTGGATGCAGGAACTGGACGTCCCTCGTGAAGGCGAACGCTCCTACTTCGAGCAGCTGCAGGACTACACCCTGCGCGCGAGCTGGAAGCGCCAGATCCTGAAGCCGTTGCAGGACGTCTTCGCGGGCGGGGCGTTCGCGCCCATCCTGGCGGAGTGCAAGCGCATCCACAAGGAGGTGCTGCGCGGCCGCGTCTGGGTGGCGCTGCACATGCATGCCGGCGACGGCAACGTGCACACCAACATCCCGGTGAACTCGGACAACTACGAGATGCTGCAGACCGCGCACGAGGCGGTCGCGCGCATCATGACGCTGGCGCGCTCGCTGGACGGCGTGATCTCGGGCGAGCACGGCATCGGCATCACCAAGCTCGAGTTCCTCAACGACGACGAGCTGGCGGGCTTCGCCGACTACAAGGCGCGCATCGACCCGCAGGGCCGCTTCAACAAGGGCAAGCTGCTGCGCCCGGGTACCGGCGGCCAGGGCGGCCAGACGACCTTCGCGGATCTGACCAACGCCTACACGCCCAGCTTCGGGCTGATGGGGCACGAGTCGCTGATCATGCAGCAGAGCGACATCGGCGCGATCAGCGAGTCCATCAAGGACTGCCTGCGCTGCGGCAAGTGCAAGCCGGTCTGTGCGACGCACGTGCCGCGCGCCAACCTGCTCTACAGCCCGCGCAACAAGATCCTGGCGACCTCGCTGCTGGTGGAGGCCTTCCTCTATGAGGAGCAGACGCGCCGCGGCGTGTCGATCAAGCACTGGGAGGAGTTCGAGGACGTCGCCGACCACTGCACGGTCTGCCACAAGTGCGTGAACCCGTGCCCGGTGAAGATCGACTTCGGCGACGTCACGATGAACATGCGCAACCTGTTGCGCAAGATGGGCAAGAAGAGCTTCCGTCCCGGCAACGCCGCGGCGATGCTGATGCTCAACGCGACCAATCCGGAGACGATCAAGGTGGCCCGCGCGGCGATGGTCGGCGTCGGCTTCAAGGCCCAGCGCATCGCCAACAGCCTGCTCAAGCGCGTCGCGCGCAAGCAGACCGCCGCGCCGCGCGCGACGGTGGGGACCGCGCCGATCAAGGAACAGGTCATCCACTTCATCAACAAGAAGCTGCCCGGCGGCCTGCCGAAGAAGACGGCGCGCGCACTGCTCGACATCGAGGACAAGGACTACGTCCCCATCATCCGCAACCCGCAGAAGACCTCGGCGGAAGCGGAGGCGGTCTTCTACTTCCCGGGCTGCGGCTCGGAGCGCCTGTTCAGCCAGGTCGGCCTGGCGACGCAGGCCATGCTCTGGCATGCGGGCGTGCAGACGGTGCTGCCGCCGGGTTACCTCTGCTGCGGCTATCCGCAGCGCGGCTCGGGCCAGTTCGACAAGGCCGAGAAGATCATCACCGACAACCGGGTGCTGTTCCACCGCGTGGCCAACACGCTGAACTACCTCGACATCAAGACGGTGGTGGTCAGCTGCGGCACCTGCTACGACCAGCTCCAGGGCTACAAGTTCGAGGACATCTTCCCGGGCTGCCGCATCATCGACATCCACGAGTACCTGCTGGAGAAGGGCATCCAGCTCGACACCAAGCAGGCCTACCTCTATCACGACCCCTGCCATTCGCCGATGAAGCTGCAGGAGCCGATGAAGACGGTGAAGGCGCTCGTCGGCCCCGAGGTGATGAAGAGCGAACGCTGCTGCGGCGAAAGCGGCACGTTGGGCGTCACGCGGCCGGACGTGTCGACGCAGGTGCGCTTCCGCAAGGAAGAGGAACTGCGCAAGGCGGAGACGCAGCTGCGCGCGGCGGGCAAGGTCGGGGCCGAGGAGAACCTCAAGATCCTCACCAGCTGCCCGTCCTGCCTGCAAGGTCTCAGCCGCTACGGCGACGACATGCAGAACGGCCTGCTGGAGGCGGACTACATCGTCGTCGAGATGGCCCGCAAGATCCTCGGCGAGAACTGGATGCCCGAGTACGTCGCCAAGGCCAACAACGGCGGCATCGAGCGCGTGCTGGTCTGAGGGCTTCCGTACTGCCCCGGCCGCTGGCCCTCACCCCCGCCCTCTCCCGCAAGCGGGAGAGGGAGTGAGAATGCACCGAGCCATTCGGGGCAGGTGCACTGGGGTGGCCCCCTCTCCCGCTTGCGGGAGAGGGCGGGGGTGAGGGCCAGCGGCGGTGGAAGTACCGCCCGCCGCGACGATCAGACCCGGAACTGTCCGACCTGCTCCACCAGCCGGTGCGCCTGCTCCCGCAGGCTTTCCGCGGCGGCGGTGCTTTCCTCGACCAGCGCGGCGTTCTGCTGCGTGCCTTGATCCAGCTGGGCGACGGCGCCGTTGATGCGCGTCACGCCTTGGGACTGCTCGCGCGACGCGGTGGAGATCTCTCCGATGATGTCGGTCACGCGCTTCACGCTGGTGACGATGTCGCGCATCGCCTCGCCGGTGTCGCCGACGAGCTTGGCGCCGGACTCGACGCGCTCGCCGCTGGCGGTGATCAGGCCCTTGATCTGCTTGGCGGCTTCCGCGCTGCGTTGTGCCAGGTGGCGGACCTCGGACGCGACGACCGCGAAGCCGCGGCCCTGTTCGCCGGCGCGCGCCGCTTCCACCGCGGCGTTCAGCGCCAGGATGTTGGTCTGGAACGCGATGGAATCGATCGTGCCGATGATGTCGCCGATCTGGCGGCTGGCGGCGGAGATCTCGTCCATCGTCGTCACGACCTGGGCGACGACGTTGCCGCCGCGCTGGGCCGCGCGATCCGATTCGCCGACCAGCTGATGGGCCTGCGCGGCCGACGCGGCGGTCTGGCTCATCGAGCTGGCGAGTTCCTCCAGCGCGGAGGCGGTCTCCTGCAGATGGCTGGCCGACTGCTCGGTCCGTGCCGACAGGTCGCGGCTGCCCGCGGCGACTTCCGCCGAGGCGGTGCCGATGGAATCGCTGGCCTGGCGCACTTCGTTGATGGTGCGCGACAGCTGCAGACGCATGCGTTCGACGCCGGCGGCCAGGGCGCCCAGGTCGTCCTGCTGGCGCACGATCACCGGACGGGTCAGGTCGCCCGCGGCGACGGCGCTGACGGCCTCGTTCAGGTCCGCCAGCGGCCGGCCGACCCAGCGTCCGAGGATCCAGGTCACGCCCAGGCCCAGCAGCACGACGGTCGCGAGGATCAGTCCCCACAGCACCCACAGCGTGGTGTTGTGCGCCGCCAGCGCCTGCGCGCGCGAGGCTTCGGCGACCACCCACCAGCCGGTGGCCTGCGACTTGCGCGCCACCGCGAACGCGTCCTTGTAGCCGTCGCCGTAGACGGCCTGGACCTTCTCCAGCACGCCGTCCTGATCTTCGGTCAGCGTCTTCACGTACTGCTCGGCCTGGTCGGCCGGCATCACTTCGGACAGCTTCTTGCCCTGCGAGCGCGGATGGGCGCGCAGCAGCGCGTCGGCCGGCGTCTTGCCCGGGTCGAGCAGGTACAGGCCGCCGGTTTCGTAGAGCTTGACCGCGTCGGCCATCTTCACGAGCTCCTGCTGCAGGCCGCGCATGTCGAAGCCGATGAACAGGATGCCGACGACCTTGCCGCCCGCGTCCTTGATCGGCGAGTAGCGGGTCATGTAGGGCACCTTGAACAGCGTCGCCGGGCCCACGTAGGTGTCGCCCGCGGAGAGCTTGCCGAACGCCGCGCCGGCGCGGTCCAGCGTCGTGCCGACGGCGCGGGAGCCGTCTTCCTTCTTCACCGAGGTCGTGACGCGGATGAAGTCGTCCGAGCCCTTGCGCGCAAAGATCGTCGCCACGCCGCCGGTGCGGCGCGAGAAGCGGTCGACCGCGTCGAAGTTGCCGTTGAGCTTCTGACCGTTGAAGGCCAGTTCGCCGTCGCCGTCCAGCGTGAAGGCGCCGCCTTCGAAATCGCCGGCCAGCACGTCGTAGAGCCGGTTGGCCGAATCCCGCGCCGTGCGGTCCAGGGCGTCCGCGACGCGCGCCACCGACGAAGCTTCCGCCGACATGTAGTCCAGCGTGCGCTGCTGCGCCTGATTCGTGAGCACCCACGACAGGGCGCCGCAGATGACGATCAGGAGCACCGCGATGGCGGCGCTGGACCAGATGGAGACGCGACGGGCGACCGTCGCGCGCACGGCGTTGCTGTTGTTCATGACGGGACGGCTCCGCGACGAGGCGGAGCGGAAGTGATGGGGAAGAGGCCTCCTAGCGCGTCGTTATCGTTTTTGTCTTTGCGCTGGGTCAAACTTTATTGCGTAAGACAGCGTTTCTGGCAGTTTTGCTTATCGCCCTTCCAGGGATAACCCGGGGCTATTTCACGCACAACGGAAGTAATCGCCCCCACGTCCCCTCAGAGGAGGACAGCGCTATCAGTCCATGATCGGACGACCGACCGGACGGTCGGGAGTCGCGATATATCCACCGGAATATGGCGAGCCGACCTCGTCGAGATCGACATCGAGAACGCCTTCGAGCCCCGGTGACGGGTCACTCGGCCGAGATGCCGCGGCTGCGGATGAGGGCGTGCCACTTCGTCGTTTCGGCCTGGATGAAACGGGCCAACGAGGCAGCGTCGCCCGGTGCGACTTCAAGGCCGAAGTCTTCCAGCTTTGCTTTCAGGTCCGGCTGCGTGAGCGCCTTGCCGAGTTCGGCGCCCAGGCGGGCCACGATCGCGTCGGGCGTTCCTTTCGGGACGAACAGGCCCTGCCAGGCGCTGACCTCCACGCCGGTGACGCCGGTCTCGTCGAAGCTCGGCACGTCGGGCAGCGCGGCGATGCGCTTGGGCGCGAGCACGGCCAGCGCCTTCAGCTTGCCGGCGCGCAGATGGGGCAGGGCGGCCGCGGTGTCGAGGATGCCCATGGGCACGACGCCCGCGATCAGGTCCTGCGTCGAGAACGCCGTGCCGCGGTAGGGCACGTGGACGATGTAGCTGTTGGTGCGGTCCTTCAGCAGCTCCATCGCCAGGTGGTGCGGGCTGCCGACGCCGGGCGAGGCGTAGCTGTGCTTCCCCGGCCTGGCCTTGATGGCGTCCAGCCACTGCTTCGCCGAACTGAAGCCGGCGTTGGGATTGACCACCAGCAGCAGCGGGAAGCGCGCCATGAGGCCGACCGGCGCGAAGTCCGCCGGCGCGTACGGCAGCTTCTTGTACAGCGCGCTGTTGAACACCATCGCGCCGTTGTCGCCGGTGAGGAGGGTGTAGCCGTCCGGCGGCGACTTGGCGGCGTTGTCGGTGCCGATGATGCCGGCGGCGCCGGGCTTGTTGTCGATGATCAGCGTCTGTCCGAGCGCCTTGCCGAGCACCGGCGCCAGCTGTCGCGCGAGGAAGTCGGAGCCGCCGCCGGCGGGGTAGGCCACGACCCAGCGGACCGGCTTGGAGGGCCAGGTGTCGGCTTGCGCGGCCGAGGGCCAGCCCAGCGCGCCGGCGGTGGCGCCCAGGGTGCCCGTGATCAGCAGGGAACGTCGCGTGGCATCGGTCGGGCGGACGGGCATGGCAGGGGTCTCCGGGTTGTCGTGCCGACCATCCTAGCCAGCCGCCCGAGGCGCCCCCTCCCGGAACAACCCGATCAGCGCCCGTCGATCAACGTTCGTCGATCAACGTCCGTCGACCATCGCCGCGCTCGCCGCGCCGGCGGACGAGCCCGCCGCCGGCGGGGCCATCTCGAGCAGCGCGACGCGGCCGCTCATGTCGTCGCGGGCGTCCTCGTTGCGGAAGGACACCTGCATCACGTAGAGCGTGTCGCGCGCGGCGCCCTGGCATTGCAGCGAGCGCACGGCGCGGCGCAGCGCGGTGCGGTAGGCCAGGGGACCGCGGTCCTGCACGTCGCTGACGACGTTGCCGTTCAGGCGGAAGCTGACCGTGGACAGGCCCTCCTTGCCTTCGACGAACTGGACCTTGCCCAGCCGGTCGCCGAGCGCCTTGTCCACGCCGGGGCAGGTGGCGCGCACGTCGGTGCGCGGGATCTCGCCGGGGCGGCGGCCGGAGATCTCGACGCGCTGCAGGTCGTCGGGCGCGGCCTGCGCGGTGCCGACGGCCAGGGCGGCGAAGACCGCGCCCGCGGCGAGGCCGGTGGCGGCGCGGAGGAGGTTGGTGCGGACGGTGCGGATGGTGCGGCGGGTGGTGGCGGTGGTGGCGGTGGTGGCGTGCATGTCGTGCTCCTGAGGGCTGAGGAACCGTCGCGACCCGCGTCGAGGTGGCGGAACGATCGGTCTTTTTTCAGCGTAGGCAGCACGGGGTCGTCGACCAAGCGGCGAGCGACCAAGCGTCGAAGACGGGGGGCGGAGCGCGGGAAATCCGCGACGAAACGCACGTCGCCGCGACGAGCCGTGAATCGACTTTCCCCAGTATCCATCGGGTAGAAAGTCATGCATGACTTCCCGCGCATCGTCGCGTGACGGTGCGATGACAAGACCTGGCACCGCACGTGATGCGCACGGTCCATGACTTCCGCGCGCGGGTCCCGAAAGGCACGGGTCCTGAATGGCACGGGGCCTGCCGCGCCTCACGGCGGGCAGGCCCCGGAGGCCGCGGCGGGGTCGCGCCGCGGCGGGTTCAGCGCGTCACCAGACCTTGATCGGATCGGCCGCCACCATCGCATCGCCGCCCTTGCAGCTGAAGGCCTTGGCGAACTCCGGCATGTTGGACATGGGCGCCAGCACGCGGAACTTGCCCGGCGAATGCGGATCGGTGCGCAGCTGGTTCAGCAGCGCCGCTTCGCGCGTCTTGTTGCGCCAGACCATGGCGTTGGACAGGAAGAAGCGCTGCTCGGGCGTGAAGCCGTCGATCTTGTCCGTCTTCCCCGTGCGGCGCAGCGCGTTCTGCAGCGCGTCGAAGGCGATCGGCATGCCGGCCATGTCGGAGATGTTCTCGCCCAGCGTCAGACGGCCGTTGATGTGCGTGCCCTTGACCGGCTCGTAGCTCTCGTAGAGCGCCACCACGCGGTCCGCGCGCGCCTTGTAGTTGTCGGCGTCGGAGGCGGTCCACCAGTCGTTGAGGCTGCCGATGCTGTCGAACTGCCGGCCGCGGTCGTCGAAGTGGTGGACGATCTCGTGCCCGATCACCATGCCGATGCCGCCGTAGTTGACCGCGTCGTCGGCCTTCGCATCGAAGAACGGCGGCTGCAGGATGCCGGCGGGGAAGGTGATCTCGTTCAGACCGCCGGCCTGCGCGTTCACGATGTACGGCGACATCGTCCACCGCGTGCGGTCGCTCGGGCGGTCCAGGTCCTTGATCTGCTCGCCGTGGAACCAGGCCGCGGCGCGCAGCTGGTTGCCGGCGAAGTCCTTGGGATCCAGCGTCATGCCCTCGTACTTCGGCCAGGTCTCGGGCGCGCCGATCTTGGGCTGCATCGCCTCCAGCTTCTCCAGCGCCCTGACCTTGGTCTCGGGGTTCATCCAGGCCAGGTTCTGGATGCGCGTCTTCATCGCGGCCTTGACGTCGCCGATCAGCAGCGTCGCGCGGCGTTGCGCCTCCGGTGAGAAGGCCTTGGAGACGAACAGCTCGCCCAGCGCCAGTCCGAGCGGGCTGCCGCCGGTGCGGCCGCCGATCAGCTGGATGACTTCCTCGTTGCGCGGCGTCGGCTGTTCCAGGCCGGAGATCGCCACGCCGCGGTAGTCGAAGTCGGCATCGGCGAAGGCCTTGGGCAGGCGTGCGGCGCTGTTCTCCAGCACCCGGACGCGGAGGTAGGTCTGCCAGGTGGCGAGCGGCACCTTGCCGGCCATCTGGCCGACGCGGGCCAGGAAGTCGGGCTGCGCCACGATCAGCCGCTCGACGCCGCCGGCGCGCGTGTCGCTGCGCGTCAGCGCCTTCAGATAGGCGTCCCAGGCCAGGCCCGGCGCCTTCTCGCCCAGCTCCGGCGTCGTCATCGGGTTGTAGACCTTGAGCGGATCGCGCAGCTGCGCGCGCGGCGTCGTCGCGTCGGCCAGCTGGGACTCGAAGGCCATCAGGGCGTCGATCGTCGCCGGCGTGGCGTCGAAGCCGGCCGACGACAGCAGGCGCTGCGCGTACAGCCGGTAGGCCGCGCGCAGCTTCTTCGCGATCTCGGTGTCCTTGAAGTAGTCGTCGCGGTCCGGCAGGCCCAGACCGGCCTGGCCCAGCGTCAGCACGTTCACGCGGGTGTTCTTGACGTCGGCGCGCACGCCGGCGCCCACCGGCGCGGCGATGCCCACGCGGCCCAGCTGCGCCAGCGCGAAGGGCAGGTCCTCGGCCGACTTCATCGAGGCGACGCGGTCCAGCAGCGGCTTGATCGGCTTCAGGCCTTGCGCCTCGATGGCGGCGCGGTCCATGCCGCTGGCGTAGTACGCCGCGACCTGCTTCAGCCCCGGCGACTTCTGCAGCGCCGGCTTGGCCAGCAGCTCCGCCAGCGCCTCGCTCAGCAGCCGGTCGTTGGCCACGCGCAGCGCGTCGAAGCTGCCGATGCGGGTGCGGTCGGCCGGGAGCTCGGTCCGGGCGACCCACGGGCCGTTCACGTAGTCATAGAAGTCGGCGCAGGGCGCGACGTCGGGCGAGAAGCTCGCGACGTCCAACGCGCGGGCCGGCGCGACGGCCAAGGCCAGGGTGGAGGCGGCCGCGGCGGCGATCAGGCGTAGAGGGAACATGGTTATCTGTCACCAATGTGTGGCGAAAACGACAAGTCCCACAGGCTAATCGAGCCCCCGGCGACCCGCCATCGGAGGCGTCCCGCGCATGGCTTCCGGCACCCCGGGCACGCCGCTCGCGCGGCCTCGCAAACACCGCGCAAACCTTACGAATCAGCGCGTTAGCCGTAAGAAAGGGGCGATTGGCGGATCAAAGTCTGCGTTTTGACACAAAAAGGTTATAGGGGTATTCCTTCCTGTTAACTGTTTCAGGTGGGGCGTCTGGCGCCCGACTGTCTTCCTACACTGCGTCGCACGCCAATCGGATAGGCCGGTCGGCGTGCCCCACCAGAGGTGCCAACGCGCCAGGGCGTTCGGGGCTTTGCAGGCGTCGGTGAACCCGGCGTCGTTCGAGGAACTCTGGAGATGACAAGCATGTTGCGATTGAACAAGCTCAGCGTCGCGCTGGCTGTGGGTCTCGTCACGATGGGCGCCGCCCAGGCGGGCGTGTCGTCGGTGGACATCGACAAGGCCCCGCGGCAACTGAGCGAACAGACCGATCGGCTGATCGTGAAATACAAGGACGGCAGCACCGTCGTGCAAGGGCGCCTGGGCGCCGCGATCCAGGCGCAATCGGTGGCGAGCGACGCCATCGGCGCCCGTACCGAGCGCCTGCAGCAACTGGCCGCGCCGCTGGGCGCCCGCCTGTCGCTGGTGCGCCAGATGGGCACCGGCGCCCACGTGTTCCGGCTGGACCGCCGGATGAACCTGCAGGAGCTGCGCGAACTGGGCGACCGCATCAAGGCGCAGGACGCCAACGTCGAGTACGTCGAGCCCGACCGCAAGATGCACGCGTTGATGGTGCCCAACGACAGCAGCTACGGCCAGCAGTGGGACCTGTCCGAGACGGCCGGCGGCATCCGCGCGCCGCAGGCCTGGGACCAGGCGACCGGCACCGGCGTGGTGGTGGCGGTGATCGACACCGGCTACCGGCCGCATGCGGACCTGTCGGGCCAGATCGTCGCGGGCTACGACATGATCGTGGACACCACGGTCTCGGTGGACGGCAACGGCCGCGACAGCGACCCGAGCGATCCCGGCGACTTCAACGCCGCCAACGAATGCCAGGCCGGCGATCCGGCGTCCACCTCGAGCTGGCACGGCACGCACGTGGCCGGCACGATCGCGGCCAAGACCAACAACAACCTGGGCGTGGCGGGCATCGCCTTCAACGCCAAGGTCCAGCCGATCCGCGTGCTGGGCAAGTGCGGCGGCTACACCTCCGACATCGCCGACGGCATGACCTGGGCGTCTGGCGGATCGGTGTCGGGTCTGCCGACCAACACGACGCCGGCCAAGGTGCTGAACCTGTCGCTGGGCGGCGGCGGCGCCTGCGACACCACGACGCAGACGGCGATCAACGGCGCGCGTTCGCGCGGCGCCAGCGTCATCGTCGCGGCGGGCAACGAGAACCAGAACGCCTCCAACTCCAGCCCGGCGAACTGCTCGGGCGTGGTGGTGGTCGCGGCGACGGACCGCAACGGCGCGCGGGCGTACTACTCGAACTACGGTTCGATCGTGACCCTGGCGGCGCCGGGCGGCGACGTGCGTTCCAGCGCCAGCAACGGCATCCTGTCGACGCTGAACGCCGGCACCAGCACGCCGGGTGCGGACAGCTACGCGTACTACCAGGGCACCTCGATGGCCACGCCGCACGTCGCGGGCGTCGCGGCGCTGATGTACAGCGCCAAGCCGACGGCGACGCCGGACGAGATCACGGCCGCGCTCAAGAGCAGCGCCCGGGCCTTCCCAGGCACCTGCAGCCAGTGCGGCTCGGGCATCCTGGACGCCAACGCCGCGGTCACCGCGATCAAGGGCGGCGGCGGTGGCGGCGGCACGATCCCCGAGGTCGAGCCCAACAACAGCCGCACCGCGCCGCAGACGATCAGCGCGCCGACCAAGGTGACGGGCAGCCTGTCGACTTCTGACACCAACGACTACTTCAAGGTCACGCTGCCCGCGGGCAAGACGCTGAGCGCGAGCCTGGCGCCGGCGTCCGGCAAGGACTTCGACCTGCAACTGGTGAACGGCAGCGGCACGGTGCTGAAGTCCAGCACCAACGGCGCCGGCGCCGTCGACAGCTTCACGTACACGAACAGCGGCACGTCCGCGGTCGTCGTGTATGTGCGGGCTTATTACTACTCGGGCACCAGCGGGACGTACTCGCTGACCCTGGGCTGGTAATGAACCCGTCAGGACTTGCCACTCTCCTCGTTTGGTAAGCCGGGTGCCTCGGGCCCGAACGGGGCTCCCGTTGAATCCCGCCAGTGAAAGCTGGCGGGATTTTTTTCGTTCGGCCCCTGGAGGGTGATGAAAGGGGGGAGGCGTCGCCCCTTGAAGCGGGCCGCTACACTGCCTCCTCGATTTCCAACGCGTTCTTCGCGCGGTTTATGGCCGGTCTCGCCCCCAATTCCCCGCTCCCCACCGACATCGTGGTGCACCAGCAGTCCAAGGTGCTGGAGCTCGCCTTCACCGACGGCGCGCGGTTCCGCATCCCGTTCGAGTTGATGCGTGTGCGCAGCCCGTCGGCGGAGGTGCAGGGCCACGGCCCCGGGCAGGAGACGCTGCAGACCGGCAAGCGCGACGTGACCATCGTGGCGGTCGAGCAGGTCGGCCACTATGCGCTGAAGCCGACCTTCTCCGACGGCCACGAGAGCGGCCTGTTCACCTGGGCCTATCTGTACGAGCTGGGCCGGGATCAGGACGCGCTGATGCGCGATTACGAAGAGAAGCTGGCCGCCGCGGGCCTGGACCGCGACGCGCCGATGACGAAGGGCGCAGGCGGCCACTCGCACGGCGGCGGCAGCTGCAGCAGCCATTGACCTGACCGCTCGCAACCGCTCGCTCCCGCACGGCCATCGCCCCCGACGCTCCCCCATTCAGCAGGACCCCCTCATGAGCTCCACCCACTTCGGCTTCGAATCCGTCGACGAGACCGTCAAGGCCAAGCGCGTTCGCGGCGTGTTCGATTCGGTCGCGTCGCGCTACGACGTCATGAACGACCTGATGTCGATGGGGATGCACCGCGCGTGGAAGCTGTACACGCTGGCCGTGGCCAACCTGAAGCCGGGCGACCGCGTGCTCGACATCGCCGGCGGCACCGGCGACATGGCGCGGCTGTTCGCGAAGAAGGTCGGCGAGCGCGGCATGGTCGTGCACACCGACATCAACGAGGCGATGCTGCGCACCGGCCGCGAGCGTCTGATCGACGAGGGCATGGTCCTGCCGACCAACCTCTGCGACGCCGAGGCGCTGCCCTACAAGGACGGCTCCTTCGACCTGGTGTGCGTGGCCTTCGGCCTGCGCAACATGACGCACAAGGACCAGGCGCTGGCCGAGATGAACCGCGTGCTGCGTCCAGGCGGCCGGCTGCTGGTGCTGGAGTTCTCGCAGGTCGCGGAGCCGCTGCGCAAGCCCTACGACTGGTACTCCTTCAAGGTGCTGCCGCGCATCGGCTCGCTGATCGCCGGCGATGCGGACAGCTACCGCTACCTGGCCGAGTCGATCCGCATGCATCCGCCTCAGGCCGAGCTGAAGGCCATGATGAAGACGGCGGGCTTCGGCCACGTGGACGTGCACAACCTGACCGGCGGCGTCGTGGCGCTGCACGCGGGGATCAAGTGCTGAGCCGGGGCTGAGCGCACGGAACGCCCGATGGCGTTCTCTCCATGAAGCAGGGCCCCGAGAGGGGCCCTGGCTCATTGGGGAACGGAAATCAGCGGGTCGGCGTCAGCAGGGCGCCTTCCACTCCCTGAGTTCAGTCGCGAGGATCGGATGACCGTCGGCCTCGGCACGCCGGGCGAGTTCGTCCGCGTTGCCTTCGGTGACGTACTCGTGGCCGACGCCCTTCACGAGCTGGCCATAGACGCTGTCGAGGTCATCGGCATCGATGTCGCTGTCGGTGGTCGGGAACGGTGGGATGTCGGCCGGCAGTTCGGGGCGGAGTTGTTGCGTCGGACGGGACGGGGAGTGGGCCATCGGAGTGCTCCTTGAGTCGATGAAGTCGAGGGGAGGTCGTGCGGAATGGCGAGGCCGCCGTCACTTCGGGCGGACGGCCTTGCGATTGGAACGGGGCAGGTTTCCCTCCCGCAACTGTTTGACCGCGTCGCCGACGAGGTCGGCCACCAGACGAACCTCGTCCTGGAGGGCCTCGTCGCGGTCGAGCGCCTCGTGGCTGTTGAAGTAGGGCTCGAAGTAGCCGATGTAGCGGTCGAGCTGCGAAAGGTTGCCGGCATCGATCAGTCCCATCCAGTCCAGCCAGTCGCCGAGATTGCGTCGCTGCGCCTCCACGCCGGCCACGTCGCCGTGCACCACCAGGCCGTAGGTGCGGCCTTCGAGGTGCTTGGGATAGTCCCAGCCCTTCTCCTCGATGGCCTTGGCTTCCGCCACCTTCTTGCCGTGGGTCGAGGTCGGATCCGGATTGCCGCCGTCCGCGCAGACGAGGCGGTCGATCATCAGCTTCAGCGCGCTGGGCGACTGGTACCAGTAGGTGGGGGTGAGCAGGATCACGCCGTGCGCGGAGACCCAGCGCTCATAGATCTCGTTCATCCAGTCGCTGGACTGGTCGAGCGCGTGGTTCGGATAACAGCTGCAAGGCCAGTGGCAGAGCGGCATCGCGGTCGACACGCAGCCCTTGCAGGGATGGATCTGGCGCCCGTATTCCGAGGTGATCAGGCTCAGGTCCAGCACATCGACGATCACGTCGTGGCGGGTGAGCTGCTCCTTGGCGATCTGCGTCAGGCGCCAGGTCTTGGACATCTCGCCCGGGCAGGTGCCGTCGTTGCGGTCGCTGCCGCACACCAGCAGCACGCGCGAGCGGGTGGCGGGATCGCTCCAGCGCTGCTGAGCCATCTTGAGCCGCTGATGCGTGTCGAGCCACTCGACCGCGGTCTCGTACGACGGGTCCTTGAAGCCGTTGCCCGCCGGGCGGGTGATCGGCGCCTTGCGACCTTCCTTCATCGCCTCGAAGGCGATGGTCTCCAGGCGGGCGATGGCTTCATGCTCGGCGCGATAGGCCGGGTCCTGGAAGCGACGCATGAAGCGTTCGTGGAACTGCTCTCGGGTCAGCTCCGCAGGCTGCTGGCCCTTGCGGATCACGGTCATCGGCGGCCTCTCGGGTGGCGGTGGAGACAGTATTCGGGGGGCCGCTCGCCGGGACCGTCGGACAAGGGCGGGTTGTCCGGAGGGTGTCGTCCTACGCTGCAAATATGCCGGATCAGGCATATTTGCTGTTTATGCCTGATAAAGCATAAGTTCAGAATATGTCTTGAAAGACATTTATTGCAAATATGCTCTTGAGGTCATATTCTTCTCCGCATGGATTACCCACTGCAGACGCCTCAACAGCTTGCTGGACATCTCCGCGCGCTCCGACGCGCCAGCGGACTCAGCCAGAAGGAAATTGGCGAGCGAATTGGCGTAGGTCAAAGTCGCATCACGCGGATTGAGCGCGACCCTTTGCTCGTCAACTTCCAGCAGTTGCAGGACTACTTGAATGCATTAGGCGTGCAGTTGGTGCTGCGCACTCCTGATGCGCTGGAGCGACCCGTGCTTCCGCCCTCTGTCGCCGCGACGCCACGACCCTCGACGGAAGAGCCCTGGTAGCTGAGCGACAGTGGGCGTCATGGCAGAACTGCATTTGTGGATGAATGGCTTGCACGTCGGCGTCTGGACCGTGCAGCGGGGTGGCACGTCGGTGCTGCGTTACTTCCCGTCCTGGCGAGATTCGCCACACGGACGAGCCTTGTCGCTCTCGTTGCCGTTCAACACGCCGCTGGAGCACCGCGGCGAGGTGGTGGACAACTACTTCCAGAACCTGCTGCCTGACAGCCATGTGATTCGAGCTCGGTTGAAAGCGCGCTTTTCAACACCGACCGAGGATCCGTTCGACCTGCTGTCCGCCATCGGACGCGACTGCGTTGGCGCGCTGCAGGTCCTCCCTCCCGAGCAGTCGCCGGATGGATGGGATCGCATCGAGGCAGAGCCACTCGACGAACCCGCGGTCGCACGCGTCCTCCGGGCGGCCACTTCCAGTCGCGGCCCGGGTTGGGTCGACGAGGACGATGAGCTTCGCGTGTCGCTCGCCGGCGCACAGGAGAAGACAGCGCTGCTTCGCATGGGCAAGACCTGGTACCTGCCTCGCGGGGCGACACCGACCACGCACATCCTGAAGCTCCCGCTCGGTCTCGTCGGCAACATGAAGGCGGACATGACCGAATCGGTGGAGAACGAATGGATCTGCGCGCAGCTCCTTCGTGAGCTGGGCCCACCTGGCGGCCGATCGCCAGCGGCGCGCGTCGCCATGCCGCGCAGTTCCTGAGCGACGCCCGGAGCGTCTCGCCCAAGGCGGTCTGACGCCCCAGACGGCCGCGGGTCCACGTCGGTGCGGGATGCACCTGACCCCCCGTCGCAGCCCCCAACCCGCACCTCCTTCGTGCAGCCAGCCCCCTCAAACGCGGGGTGCGGCATTCCCTCCTCCGGGCTTCCCCGCAACCTGCTTGTCACGAACCGACCCTACGCTCCGCACCGTTCCTTACCAGCGCGAAGTCAAGCGCACAACTTCACACATTTGCTGACAAAGTTTTGCCGTAAACGTTTGCGCAAACATTTGTTGGCCTTCTCGACAGCGGAGCCACCCCCATGAAATTCCAACCCCTCGCCCTGGCGCTCGGCGCCTTCCTGGCCCTCGGCGGCCTCAACGCCCACGCCGACATCGTCGCCCAGTGGGACTACAACAAGGGCTCGACCAAGCACTCGCAGAGCATGAACGGCGCCTCGTTCGCCACGCTCGGCGGCGTCACGACGTCCTTCGTCGCGCAGACCGGCTCGTCGGACCCCAACGCCGGCCAGGCGATGAACACCGCCAGCTATGCCGCGCAAGGCACCGGCAGCCTGACCCGCGGCGTGCAGTTCGGCGTCGACACCACCGCCTACGAGAACATCGTCCTGACCTTCGACCAGCGCAACAGCGCCACGGCCTCCGCCTGGACCGCGCTGCTCTACACGATCGACGGCGAGAACTGGTCCCAGGCCACCACCTTCAAGATGGCCACCGGCAACCTGGACTTCGTCAAGGGCCTGAGCTTCGACTTCTCGTCCATCGCCGGCGTCGCCGACAACACCAACTTCGCCTTCCAGCTGGTCAGCATGTTCGCCCCCGGCACCAGCAGCTACCTGGCCACCGGCGCGACCAGCAACTACGGCCCGGCCGGCACCATCCGCTACGACATGGTCACCATCTCCGGCACGGAAATCATCGCCGCCGCCGTGCCGGAACCCGAGAGCTACGCGCTGATGCTGGCCGGCCTCGGCGCCATGGCCCTGGTCCTGCGCCGTCGTCAGCGTCAGGCCTGATCGCGGACCTGCCGTCCGATCCAGCGTCGGGTTCCCGAGGCGTCGACAGCGGCGCCTCCCGCACCTGATCCCCACCGATCCCATGGCGCGCCCGCCGCGCCCAGCGAGGTTCTCATGAGCCGAATCCCTTCCTCCCTGCTGCTGTCCGGTCGCGCCGTGCTGCGCGTGACCACCTTCGCGGCCGTGGCCGTCGTGCTGACCGCCTGCGGCGGCGGCCTCAACGGCGAGAAGTCGCAGACGCAGCAACAGGCCGCCACGCCTGACGACCGCGCCAGCGCCCTGGTCGCCGATCCCGCGGCCAAGTATCCGGACCACCACGAGTTCGACGCCGCGCTCGACGTGCCCTTCACCGGCGCGGAAGCCACCGGTGCGCGCGACTTCGCGGTCCACCTCGACTACGTCGGCGCGCCCGCCGGCACGCTGCTGGCCTACCGCGTCGAGCTGCGCTCGCCCGCCGGCGCCGTGATCAAGCACTGGACCGGCGTCGAGAAGTACGCCGGCGACGTCAAGAGCGTCGCGCTGAACTGGGCCGGCCGCGGCAGCGCGAGCCTGCCCGACGGCATCTACACCGCGACGCTGACGGCGCTCAGCGCCAAGGCGGAGACCGAGCTCAAGACCTCCGGCGCCGACGCGCAGTTCGCCGAACTCCTCGCCGCGCAGCAGGCTGCCGAGCCCGGCGAAGGCGGCCACGCCGTCGAGCAGAGCTGGAACTTCGCCCTCGGCAAGCCGGCCAAGATCGCGATGGGCACGCTGCGTCCGCTGGCCGCGGGCGCCTCGGGCGAAGCCGACCAGCGCGTGCGCGCGCAGTCGGCGGCGGTGGGCGCGGGCTCCTGGCCTTACACCATCTACTACGGCAGCTTCCACGGCCAGACCAACGACTCCGACGGCGGCGGCGCGATCGGCAGCTGCAGCTCGTCGCAGCCGGCGCAGACCGGCGCCTTCGGCCCGGATGCCGCCTTCCCGTATGCCAAGGGCGCGGGCCTGGACATCTTCGCCAACACCGACCACAACCACTACTACGACGGCTCGTCGAGCACCAACACCAGCGGCAGCGCCACGGCGGCCAAGGCCCGCTACCAGCGCGGCCTGCAGATCGCGTCCGACTACACCTCGGCCAACCCCGGCTTCCTGGCGGTGTACGGCATGGAGTGGGGCGTCATCAGCAACGGCGGCCACCTGAACATCTTCAACAGCAACGAGCTGTTCTCGTGGGAGTACAACCAGCAGAACGAACTCTTCGGCGACCGCTTCATCGCCAAGAGCGACTACGCGACGCTGTACTCGGTGATGCGCGCGCAGGGCCTGATCGGCCAGTTCAACCATCCGGACTCGAGCGGCCAGTTCATCATCAACGGCACCGACATGGCCTACAGCGCCGACGGCGACGAGGTGATGGTGATGTCCGAGGTGATGAACACCTCCGCGTTCTCGTCCAACACGACGGAGAGCGAGACCTCGCGCAGCTCGTATGAAGGCTCGTGGAAGAAGCTGCTGGAGCGCGGATTCCACGTCGCGCCGGCGACCAACCAGGACAACCACTGCGCCAACTGGGGCAAGTCCTACACCAACCGCACCGCGGTGCTGATCCCGACGGGCACGCCGCTGAGCAAGGCCGCGCTGGTCGACGCGCTGAAGGCGCGCCGCGTCTTCGCGACGCTGGACAAGAACTCGCAGCTGATCTTCAGCGCCAACGGCAAGATCATGGGCGAGCGCTTCGACAACGCCGGCGCGCTGTCGCTCAACGTCGGGTTCTACAACCCGAACGGCCGCACGGTGGTGCAGACCGAGATCTGGGAAGGCGTCCCCGGCCGCAACGGCACGGTCACGCTGCTGAGCAGCAACCCGACGGCGACCGTCACGCCGGCCAACGGCAAGCACTTCTACTACGCCAAGGTCACGCAGGACGACGGCAAGGTGCTGTGGTCCGCGCCGATCTGGGTCAACCAGGGCGTCAGCGGCGGCGACACCACGCCGCCGTCGGTCACGGCCGCGGTGAACGGCACGACGGGCACGATCACGTTCTCCGCCACCGCCAGCGACAACGTCGGCGTGACGCAGGTCGAGTTCTGGCTGGACGGCGCGCTGCGCGACATCGACACGACCGCGCCGTATTCGATCTCGGTCAACTCGGCGCAACTGGCCAACGGCACGCACAGCCTGGTCGCCAAGGCCTACGACGCGGCAGGCAACACGACGACGTCCGCGCCGGTCAGCTTCACCGTGACCAACGTGGTCGACACGGCCGATGAAGTCGAGCCGAACAACGCGATCTCGACCGCCAACGCCGTGGGCTCCCGCAACCAGCTGACCGGCTTCATCAGCACGGCCAACGACGTCGACTACTACAAGGTCGCGCTGGCGGCGAACCAGCGTCTGCGCGTCGACATGACCGGCCCGACCTCGTCGAGCATCGACTACGACCTGTACGTGGTGAAGTCCAACGGCGCCGGCCTGGCCCGCTCGGAAGCCGTCGGCAGCAGCGAGTCGCTGACCTACCAGAACGGCGCAGCCGCGCAGACCGTCTACATCAAGGTGATGTCGTACGCGGGTTCGAGCACGACCTCGAACTACAAGCTGACGATCAGCTATCCGTGATGAAGGCATACAGCCGCTGAGGGGCGGCCAGGAGGAGGAACTGGCGCTCTCTTGCTCCCTCTCCCGCACTGCGGGAGAGGGCGGGGGTGAGGGCCAGCAGCCGATGAAGTCAGAGAAAGGCGGCCCTGCGAAGGGCCGCCTTTTTTCATTGGCGCGCGGCGTGAGCTTCTGTGCCGGGCGGCTCTCGGGACGACTCCCACCCGCCGCCCAGCGCGAGGAACAGCTGCACCTGCTCGTCGATCAGCGTGGCTTCGGAAGCGGCCAGCGCGGCGTCGCTCGCGGCGAGCGCGCGTTCGGCATCGAGCGCGTCCAGATAAGCGACCTTGCCGCCCTGGTAAAGCCTTCGCGCCTGCCCGGCGACGATCGCCGCCTCGTCGCGCGAAGCCTGCAGCGCCGCGCGGCGATCCAGCTCCCGCGCGTACTGGTTGAGCGCGGTCTCCGTTTCGCGCAACGCGTTCAGCACGGTGCCGTCAAAGCGCGCCGCGGCCTGCCGCGTGCCGGCTTCGGCCTGCGCGATGCGCGCGTCGGCGACGCCGTTGTTCGGCAGCGTCCAGGAGATCAGCGGCCCCAGGCTCCAGCTCAGCGTGTCGCTCTTGCCGAAGCCCGCGAGCGTGCCCGCCGAGCCGGCCGACAGGCCGAGACTGATCTTCGGATACCGGTCCGCGATCGCGACGCCGATGCGCGCCGTCGCGGCGTGCAGCTCACGCTCGGCTTGGCGGATGTCGGGACGGCGACGCAGCAGCGCGGCGCCGTCGCCGACCGGAATGGTGCCGGTCACCTGCGGCGCGACATGGCACTCGGCCAGCTCGCGCGGGAAGTCCTCCGGCAGTTCGCCGGTCAACGTCGCGAGGCGATACAGCGCCGACTGGCGCTGCGCCAGCAGCGGCGGCAGCGCTGCGCGCAACTGCTGAAGCTGGCTGCGAGCGCGCGCCGCGTCGATCTCGCCGACACGACCGGCGCGTTGCAGGCGCTCGGTGACATCGATGGCCTCCTGCTGCAGATCGACCGAATGCTGCGCAGACGCCAGCCGCTGGCCCGTCGCGCAGGCTTCCGCATACGCGCGCGCCGTGCCCGCCGCCACATTCACCTTCACGAGATCGAGCGCGGCCGCGGCCGCTTCGGTGCTTGCGTGCGAGGACTCGATCGCACGGCGGATCTGGCCGAAGAGGTCGAGTTGATACGACAGCCCCACGCCCGCGCTGTAGCGATAGGTGTCGGGCGGCACGTAGTCCTTCTTCAGCATCGACAGACCCGACGGATGTCCGTAGCTCGGCCCGCCGTTGACGCTGACGGTCGGCTTCTCGCCGCCGGCGACTTCGGATTCCAGGGCCTGGACGCGTTCGAGGTTCGCGACGGCCTGGCGCAGGTCGGTGTTGCGCGCGAGCGCCTGCTCGACCAGTCCATCCAACTTCGGATCCTGGAACAGTCGCCACCAGTGCGGCGGCAGCGGCGCGGCGTCGAACGGTGCCGACGCCGAGCCCTTGCCCTTGGCGTGGGCATCGCTCTTCACGGCCTGCGCGGCCTCTGCGGCACGTTGCTGTTCGAGGAAGGTCGCCGACGCGCGCGGCTTCAGCACGACGGCTTCGGCGGGCACCTGATAGTCCGGACCCTTAGGCGCCGTGGAGCAGGCGGCCAGCGCCGCCGCAGCGATCACCGCCAGCAGGGGCTTCATCGCGCTGCTCATGACTTCGACTCCGTCTTCGCTGCCGCGGTGACCGTCGATGCGGGTATCACCTGCACGGTGACCGTCTGCCCCGCGACGAGCCGCTCGCCAGCCGGCAGCGGATCGAGCTTCACCCGCACCGGCACGCGCTGCGGCAGTCGCACCCAGTTGAAGGTCGGGTTCACGCTCGGCAGCAGGTTGGCGCTGGTGCTGCGGTCGCGGTCGGCGATGCCGGCAGAGAGGCTTTCGACGCGGCCCGTGAGCGCGCGGCTCGCGCCCATCGGCTTGACTTCAACCGCGTCGCCGACGTGGATGCGGGGGAGCTTGGTTTCCTCGAAGTAGCCTTCGACGTAGAGCGAGCCCGCGTCCACGAGCGCGAGCACCGGATGCCCCGCGGTCGCGTACGCGCCCTGGCGCAGATCGAAGTTGGTGATCGTGCCGGCGGACGGCGCGCGGATCTCGGCGCGCGCCAGGTTGAGCTTCGCGCTGTCGACGGCCACCTCGGCCTGCGCGACGGCGGCGCGCGCCTGCTCGGCGCGGCTGCGGGTCTGCTCGCTCGCTTCCTGCGAGACCAGCGTGCCGAGTCCCCGGTTGCGATCGGCTTCGCGCAGCGCCTGCGCCAACGCGACCTTCTGCGCCGACAGCTGCGCCTGCGACTGGCGCAGTGCGAGTTCGTAGCGGGCGCGGTCGACCTCGAACAGCAGCGCGCCGGCGGCGACCTGCTGGTTGTCCTGCACCGGCACGGCGGTGACGAGGCCGGACACGTCCGGCGCGATCTGCACGACGTTGGCGCGCACGCGGCCGTCGCGGGTCCAGGGCTGGAGCTCGTAGCGGTCCCAGAGCTTGCCGGCCGCCCACAGGGCGCCGCCGACCACCGCCAGGGTGACGGACATCGAGATCACGCGGCGAAGGGGGAAGGAGGAGGTGTTCATGTCGTCAGGTCCGGACTGCCGGAGAGAGTCATTCGTTGATCGTTCGCTGATCGTTGAGCGGAGGGTGCCGTCGTCATCCTGGCCCGTGCAGCAGGTGCAGCGAGACGACGCTCAAGCCCCACAGCAGCAGCACGTAGACCGCGAGATCGAACAGCGCCGGATGCCAGATCCAGCGATACGCGCCGACCGCGGCGAGCAAGCGTCGCACCGCGGACAAGGCGAGCAGCGCCAGCGCCGCGAGCGGCATCAGCCAGGGCAGATAGAGCCCGAAGAAATCCACTGCGCCGGTCATGCCGAGATCTCCTTGTCCAGATCGATGTCATCCACGGGAAGCTGCGGCGTGGGGGCCCGCGGGAACAGGTTGCGGCGCAGACCCATCAACGCGCTCGCGGCAGGAATCGCTTCCGCGGGCAGCGGCAGCGAGGCGGGGTAGGCCTCGACGAGCGCTGCGAGTGCGGCGTCCAGCCGTTCCAGCAAGACGGCGGGCGGCGCCGCGATCGCCTCGGTGCGGCCGGCGATGCGCGCGCGCTGCCAGTCGCCGATGGCGTCGAGCAACGGTTGCAGCGGCAGCGTCGCTTCGACCGGCAGACGGCCGCGTGCGCCCTGGAGCGCGACCAGGTCGGCGCCCACGCGCAGGTCGTGCAGCGCGTCGTCGGTGGGCACACCCGGCACCGAGCCGCCCGCCTGCGCGACGCGCGGCGCCAGCAGCGAGATGCGGTCCAGCATGCGCAGCAGATAGGCCTGCGCGCGGCTCGTCGAACGCGGCAGACGGGCGAGCTCGTCCAGCTCGCGCCAGGTCGCGCGCTGGATGCGTCGGGCGCTCCAGTCCGCGCCGACGGAACGCATCAGCCGCGTGACCCGCGCTGCGACGAACACGCCCGCCAACTGGCCAGACATGGAGTTCAGGAAGCTCGTCAGGTCCGCCTGCGCGGTGTCGTGCATCACCAGCGTGCCGATGACGCCGAACAGGAAGGGCAGGGCGGCGCCGAAGGTCGACGGCCGGCCGACGTACGCGCCGACGATCAGGAACATCGGCGCGCAGACGGCCATCAGCGTCCACATGTCCTGCACCAGCGGCAGCAGCACCAGCACGTAGAGCGCGCCGAAGGGCATCGACAGCACGGTCCAGTGGAGGAAGCCGTTGATGGCCGGCACGGGGTCGTCCATCGCCGCGAAGAAGCAGCAGAAGATCGCGGCCATCATCGCGGCGGCCGAGCCCATCGGCCAGCCGGTGAGGATCCAGAACGCGCAGCAGACGAGGATCGCGATCAGCGCGGCCGCGCCGGACCACAGCGCCATGCCCATGTCGCGGTGGAGCTTGGGGCCGCTCAGCGCTGGCGCGGGCCGCGCGCGCATGGCCTCGCCCGCGAGGCCGCGGTCGATGTCGACGCGCAGCTGCATGCAGTGCAGCCAGCCGTCGAGCAGCTCGCCCAGGCGCTCCGCCAGCGCGACGCGCAGCAGGCGCGCCCACGGATCGTCGGCGAGGCGCTCGCGTGCGGCGTCGCCGGTCAGCGCAGCCAGCTGCGCGCGCAGGTCGGGCAGTCGCGCTTCAGCGTCGACCGCTGTCGACGCGAGCCACGGGCCGATGGCATCGAGCATCGCACGCACGTCGTCAGGAAGCGCATCGCCTTTGCTGCCGCCGGCATTGGCGGCATTGGCGGTGTGAGCTTCAAGCGCCTGCAGCCGATCCTCGACGCCCGCCAGCAGCGGCGTCAGCGCGGCCACGCCGTCCTGCATCGCATGCACGGCGTCGGCGGTCCAGCGCAGATGACTGGTGTCGAACGGAATGTGGATGGACAGCAGCCGCAGCTGCGTGATGTCGCCGGCGACGCGGCGGCGGTCCGCGCCGCCGTCGCGGCGACCGGCGATGTCGGACAGCCAGGCGCGCGTGTCGCCGAGCGTGCGGTCCAGCAACCCGATCACCGAGCTCGACAGGCTCTTGGGCAGCACCAGGCTATGGACCAGTGTCGCGGCCAGCACGCCCAGGCCGATCTCCTCCAGTCGTGCGACGGCGGTATCGAAGATGGCCAGCGGCGAATCGACCGAGGGGAAACCGATCAGCGCGGCGGTGTAGCCCGCCAGCATGAAGGCGTAGGCGCGCGGCGTGCGATCGCGCAGCGACAGGCACAGGCAGCCCGCCACCCACAGCGCGAGCGCCAGGCTCAGCAGCTCCGGCGCGTTGGCGAAGCGCGGCACCAGCAGCACGGCCGCCGCGCCGCCGATCAGCGTGCCGACGAAACGGAACAGACCCTTCGAGCGCACCGCGCTCGCCAGCGGATTCGCCACGACGTAGGCCGTCATCAGCGCCCAGAAGGGCCGAGGCTGTCCGGCCCAGCTCGCGAGGAACACGGCCAGCATCGCCGCGGCGAAGGCCTTGAACGAGAAGAGCCACTCGGCGCCCGTGAAGCCGGGGCGCAACACGGCGGGCAGCTTCGGCAACCGCAGTGAGGGCGCGCGGAGCGAGGCGAAGGGGAGGGCAGGGAACTTCATGGCCGCTGTACTGCTCGACTCGGCCTCACTTGCGCCGCGGCGGCACGACCGCCTTCGGCGCGCCGACGCGTTCGGACAGCGTGGCGAAGACGCGCAGCGCGGCTTCGATGTCGGCGTCGGCGATGCCCTCGTAGAGCGCGTTGCGCAGGTCGCGCAGCGTGACCTCGATCTGCTCGCAGGCGCCCGCGCCCAGCGCGGTCAGGTGCAGCGTCTTGGCGCGGCGGTCGCCCGGATCCTCGTGGCGCTCGATGAAACCGCCGGTGATCAACTGGTCCAGCGATCGCGTCAGCGACGGCCCTTCGATGCCCAGCAGCGTCGCGAGCTCGCCCTGGCGCAACCCGTCGCCGCTGCGGCCGATCATCACCAGGGGCCAGGCGAGCGCCTGCGACAGCCCCACGTGTGCCATGGCCAGGTTGGCCCTGGCGCGGTAGGCGCGCTCCAGCACGGGGAGCGTCATGCCGATCGACATCAGCGCCGTTTCGCGGGCGGTGCGCGTCAGGGCGCGCGGCGACTTGGGGTTCGAGGACGTCATGGCCCGCATTCTAATTAGGTAGCTTGCTATCTAATTCAGTGGGGTTATTCAGGCCGCCCACAAAGAAGAACGGCCGATCTCTCGATCGGCCGTTGCTTTTTCGCGTCGCGGGCTGTCAAGCCCGTGTCGCGAGTTCGGGTGTCAGTCCTTGTCCTTCATCGTGAGCATGCGGTTCGTGCGCAACGCCACCAGGGTCACAATCGCACCCGAGAGCAGGTAGGCGGTGACCGCCCACAGCCCGAACTTGGCCGACAGTCCCAGGGCCACCAGCGGGGCGAAGGCCGCGCCGATGATCCAGGCCAGGTCCGAGGTCAGCGCCGCGCCCGTGTAGCGGAAGTGGGGCAGGAAGTTGGACGTCACGGCGCCCGAGGACTGGCCGTAGGACAGCCCCAGCAGCACGAAGCCGACCAGGATGAAGATGTTCTGGCCCATGGTGCCGCTGTCCAGCAGGATGGGGGCGAACAGGCTGAAGATCCCGATCGTCGTGGCCAGCATGCCCAGCGTGCTGCGCCGGCCGATGCGGTCGGCGATCAGCCCGGAGATCGGCATCGCCCCCGCCGCCAGCAGGGCGCCGATGAGCTGCACGACCAGGAACTGGGTGACGTTCTGGTCCCCGTACAGCATCACCCACGACAGCGGGAACACCGTGACGATGTGGAACAGCGCATAGCTGGCCAGCGCCGCGAACGCGCCGATGAACAGGGTGGCGCCCTGCTGCTCGAACAGCTCGTCGACGTCGCAGGGGTCGAGCTCATGCTCCTCGAGGTTCTTCTCGTACTCGTGCGTCACGACCAGGCGCAGCCGGGCGAACAGCGCCACCACGTTGATCGCGAAGGCCGCGAAGAACGGGAAGCGCCAGCCCCAGCTCAGGAAGTCGATGGTGGCCAGGCTGCTCCACAGGTAGGCGTAGAGCGCCGCGGCGATCAGGAAGCCGATGGGCGCACCCAGCTGCCCCAGCATCGCGTACCAGCCCCGGCGTCCCGGCGGGGCGTTCAGCGCCAGCAGCGAGGGCAGGCCGTCCCAGGAGCCGCCCAGGGCCAGGCCTTGACCGATCCGGCACAGCGCCAGCAGCCCGATGGCCGCGCCGCCCCAGGTGTTGAACCCGGGCAGCACGGCGATCGTGCAGGTCGAGATGCCCAGCAGGAACAGCGCCACCGTCAGCTTCACGCTGCGGCCGAAGCGCCGCTGGATCTCCATCCCCACCAGCGTGCCGATCGGGCGCACCACGAAGGCCAGCGCCAGCAGCGCGAAGGCGTACAGCGTACCCTCCAGCCGCTCCATGTGCGGGAAGAAGATCGAGGGGAAGACCAGGACCGAGGCGATGCCGTAGACGAAGAAGTCGAAGTACTCCGACGCCCGCCCGATGATCACGCCCACCGCGATGTCGCCCGGGGCGACCGCGTCCTGCTCCTCTTTCGTCGCCACCCCGTTGCCTCGCGGCAGCGGTTGGCCCACGGTCGCCAGGTGTTGCCCGGCTGTCGGAAGGGTGCTGCTGTTCATACGTCTCCTACCTGGGACAAAATGTCCAATAGTTAGCTTTGGTCAATCGGGCAAAATCTGCGCCCGGCGTGCAACGGTCGACAAGTGTCGTTTTCCCCTTTATCGCTTTCCCTTCGGAAGAAACCCCACCAGGTTTTGGACGACGGGATCCCACGGCGAGGAGGGGGTTCCGCGTGAACTACGCCTGATGGTCTGCTGAGTCCCATGTACCTCAAAGCATCTGCAAAAACAAGTCTCGCCGGCCCCATCCGGTCACTGGCCCGTCTCGGGCTGCTGGCCCTGGCGCTGCCCCTCACCGCCTGCAACATGGTCGTGATGAAACCTTCGGGCGACATCGCGAACCAGCAGGCGCAGCTCATCGTCGCATCGACGCTGCTGATGCTGCTGATCATCGTCCCGGTGATCATCCTCACGCTGGTCTTCGCCTTCCGCTACCGCGCGTCCAACACCCAGGCGACCTACTCGCCGGAGTGGGACCACTCCACGCGGCTGGAACTGATCATCTGGGGCGCGCCCCTGCTGATCATCATCGCGCTGGGCGCGATGACCTGGATCAGCACCCACAAGCTGGACCCCTTCCGCCCGCTGGAGCGGCTGGACGCGCAGCGCGCCATCCCCGCCGGGGTCGAGCCGCTGAACGTCGAGGTCGTCGCGCTGGACTGGAAGTGGCTGTTCATCTATCCGGACCAGGGCGTGGCGACCGTCAACGAACTCGTCGCGCCGGTGGATCGCCCGATCCACTTCAAGATCAGCTCGTCGACCGTGATGAACGCGTTCTACGTGCCCGCCATGGCCGGCATGATCTACGCGATGCCCGGCATGCAGAGCCAGCTCCACGCCGTGATCAACAAGCCCGGCGTGTATGACGGTTTCTCGTCGAACTTCAGCGGCGACGGCTTCTCGCACATGCGCTTCAAATTCCACGGCCTGAGCAACGACGAGTTCGCCGCCTGGGTCGAGCGCAACAAGGCCGACGGCGTCGCGCTGACCAAGGAGCTGTACCTCGACCTCGAGAAGCCGACCGAGCGTCAGCCGGTGCGCCGCTTCTCCAGCGTCGCGCCCGGCCTGTTCGACGCGGTCGTCAATCGCTGCGTCGACGGCTCCAAGATGTGCATGGGCCAGATGATGGCCATCGACGCGGCCGGCGGCGGCGGCAAGGGCGCCATCGACGGCCTGGCCAGCAAGCCCTGGAGCAACGAGCAGAAGCGGATCTTCGTGGCCGCGCTGTGCACGCCTGACAACGCGGGGCAGTACGCCTCGCAGTGGCAGGCCTCGGCCACCCGTAACTGATCGGCGTCCCCGGCGCATCGACTGCGAACTGCCGTGACCAGCGGCGCCGGGATCGCAAGCACTACCGAGATCCAAGATGATTGACCTTCAAAAGCTCATCTTCGGGCGCCTCAGCCTAGAGGCACTCCCGTTGCACGAGCCGATCCTGATCGGCACCTTCGCCATGGTGGCGCTGGGCGGCCTGGTCGTCCTCGCGCTGATGACCAAGTTCCGCCTGTGGGGCCCCTTCTGGCGCGACTGGGTGACCAGCATCGACCACAAGAAGATCGGCATCATGTACATCGTGCTGGGCCTGGTCATGCTGCTGCGCGGCTTCGCCGACGCGCTCATGATGCGCGCGCAGCAGGCCATCGCCTTCGGCGACCAGCTGGGCTTCCTGCCCCCGCACCACTACGACCAGGTCTTCACCGCCCACGGCGTGATCATGATCTTCTTCGTGGCGATGCCGCTGATCACGGGCTTCATGAACTACGTCGTGCCGCTGCAGATCGGCGCGCGCGACGTGGCCTTCCCGTTCCTGAACAACTTCAGCTTCTGGATGACCACCGGCGGCGCCGTGCTGTGCATGGCCTCGCTGTTCGTCGGTGAATTCGCGCGCACCGGCTGGCTGGCCTATCCGCCGCTGTCGGGACTGCTGGCCAGTCCGGGCGTGGGGGTGGACTACTACATCTGGTCGCTGCAGGTGGCGGGTGTCGGCACCACGCTCTCGGGCATCAACCTGATCGCGACCATCATCAAGATGCGCGCGCCGGGCATGACCATGATGAAGATGCCGGTCTTCACCTGGACCTCGCTGTGCTCCAACATCCTGATCGTGGCCTCGTTCCCGATCCTGACCGCGGCCCTGGCGCTGCTGTCGCTGGACCGTTACGCCGGCACCAACTTCTTCACGACCGATCTTGGCGGCAACGCCATGATGTACATCAACCTGATCTGGATCTGGGGCCACCCCGAGGTCTACATCCTGGTGCTGCCGGCCTTCGGCATCTTCTCTGAAGTGGTCTCCACCTTCAGTCAGAAGAAGCTGTTCGGCTACGCGTCCATGGTCTACGCGACCGTCGTGATCACCATCCTGTCCTACCTCGTGTGGCTGCACCACTTCTTCACGATGGGATCGGGGGCCAGCGTCAACTCGTTCTTCGGCATCACGACGATGATCATCTCGATCCCGACGGGCGCGAAGATCTTCAACTGGCTGTTCACGATGTACCGCGGCCGCATCAAGTTCGAGGTCCCGATGTACTGGACCGTCGGCTTCATGGTCACCTTCGTGATCGGCGGCATGACGGGCGTGCTGCTGGCGGTGCCGCCGGCCGACTTCGTGCTGCACAACTCGCTGTTCCTGATCGCCCACTTCCACAACGTGATCATCGGCGGCGTGCTGTTCGGCCTGCTGGCGGGCATCTCGTTCTGGTTCCCCAAGGCCTTCGGCTACAAGCTGGATCCGTTCTGGGGCAAGTGCTCGTTCTGGTTCTGGCAGATCGGCTTCTTCGTGGCCTTCACGCCGCTGTACGTCCTGGGCCTGATGGGCGTGACGCGCCGCATGAGCCACTTCGACGACCCGTCGTTCCAGATCTGGTTCCAGATCGCCGCCTTCGGCGCGCTGCTGATCGCAGCCGGCATCGGCAGCTTCCTGATCCAGCTGGTGGTGAGCTACTTCAAGCGCGACCAGCTGCGCGACTTCGACGGCGATCCGTGGCAGGGCCGCACGCTGGAGTGGTCGACCTCGTCGCCCCCGCCGCAGTACAACTTCGCGTTCACGCCGGTGGTCCACGACCACGACGCGTGGCACGACATGAAGACCCGCGGTCACCAGCGTCCGGTCGCCGGCTTCAAGGAGATCCACATGCCGAAGAACACCGGCGCCGGCGTGATCCTGGCCGGCCTGTCGACGCTGTTCGGCTTCGCCCTGATCTGGCACATGTGGCTGGTGGCGGGTGTCGCCTTCGCGGTGACGGTGATCGCCGCGATCGTCCACACCTTCAACTACAAGCGCGACTACTACATCCCCGCGGATGAAGTGGCCCGCACGGAAGAAGCCCGCACCAAGGTGCTGGCCGCCCAGGCCTGATTCCGCAGCGAGCGAACTCCAAATGCAAGCAACGACCCTGACGAACAACACCGGCGCGCCGGTGTTCTACGACAACGGCGACCATCACCCGCAGCACGGCACGCTGCTCGGGTTCTGGATCTACCTGATGAGCGACTGCCTCATCTTCGCGGTGCTGTTCGCGACGTATGCGGTGCTGGGCCGCAGCTACGCGGCCGGCCCGTCGGGCGCCGACCTCTTCGACCTGCCGCTGGTGGCGCTGAACACCGGTTTCCTGCTGCTCTCTTCGATCACCTATGGCTTCGCCATGATCAAGATGCTGGGCAACAAGAAGACCGGCACGCTGGCCTGGCTGGCGGTCACCGGCGTGCTCGGCCTGTGCTTCCTGGCGGTGGAACTCTATGAGTTCGCGCACCTGATCCATGAAGGCGCGGGTCCGCAGCGCAGCGCGTTCCTGTCCTCCTTCTTCACGCTGGTCGGCACGCACGGCCTGCACGTCACCTTCGGCTGCATCTGGCTGGTGACGCTGATGATCCAGGTCTCCAAGCTGGGCCTGACCAAGGAGAACAAGCGCCGCCTGATCTGCCTGTCGATGTTCTGGCACTTCCTGGACGTGATCTGGATCGGTGTCTTCACCTTCGTTTATCTGATGGGAGTGCTGCCGTGAGCAACAACCACCAACACGACCACGGCCACGGTCATGACGACCACGGCCACGGCGGTCACGGTCACGACGACCACGAAGACGTCGGCTACCACGCCACCGTCAAGGGCTACCTGATCGGCTTCATCCTGTCGCTGATCCTGACGGCGATCCCGTTCTTCCTGGTGATGACGAAGTCGATCTCGTCGTCGGCGGCGATGGGCATCGTGCTGCTGGGCTTCGCGGCCGTGCAGATCGTGGTCCACATGGTCTATTTCCTGCACATGAACTCGAAGGTCGAAGGCGGCTGGTCCATGCTGTCGCTGATCTTCACGATCGCCGTCGTGGTGATCATGCTGGCCGGCTCGATCTGGGTGATGTTCCACCTGAACAGCAACATGATGCCGGTCCACGACATGCGCAACATGCCCTGATGACCGAGTTCCACCCGGAACCGCTGCGGCCGCGCCGCGGCATCGCCTTCTGGGCGTTGCTGCTGGGCGCGGCCCTTTCGTTTGTGTTGTTCGTTTTCCTTGGCGTCTGGCAGGTGCAGCGGCTGGCCTGGAAGGAAGACCTGATCGCACGGCTGGACAAGCGCCTGGCGGCGGCGCCCGAGCGCGCGCCCGGCGCGGACCGCTGGGACGCGATCACGAAGGACGGCGACGAGTACCGCAAGGTCGTGCTCACCGGCAGCTTCGACCATTCGCGCGAGACGCTGGTGGGCGCGAGCACCGAGTTGGGCACCGGCTACTGGGTGCTCACGCCGCTGCGCACCGAGCGCGGCGACTGGGTGCTGGTGAACCGCGGCTTCGTGCCGCCGGAGTTCAAGACCCGCGCGTCGCGCACGGCGTCGGAGACGCAGGGCGAGGACCGCGTCGTCGGCCTGCTGCGGCTGACGGAGCCGGGCGGCAGCCTGCTGCGCAAGAACGAGCCGGCGCAGGACCGCTGGTACTCGCGCGACGTCGAGGCGATCGCCAAGGCGCGCCAGGTCGTCGAGGGCCCGGTGGCGCCGTACTTCGTCGACGCCGCCGCGGCGGACGACCAGACGCAATGGCCGCGCGGCGGGTTGACGGTGGTGCGCTTCAACAACCATCACCTGCAGTACGCGCTGACCTGGTTCGCCATGGCGGCGATGCTCGCGGGCGTGGGCTTCTGGCTGTGGCGTTTTGATCGTCGCCGCACGACGGACTGAGGCCGCGACGATGCCCTTGAGCCGTCCCGATCCGGACGACGACCACCCCGACGACAGCCGCTACCTGGACGGCGCGGCGGGGGCGCTGGGCATCGAGGACTCGTCGGGCGAGGGCGCGCTGCAGGCCGGCCGCAACAACCTGCAGCAGCTGGTGCAGCTGCGCTGGCTGGCGGCGGCGGGGCAGTTCGGCACGGTGCTGTCGGTGCACTTCGCGCTGCACATCCGGCTGCCGATGCCGGAGATGCTGACGCTGCTGGCGGTCCTGGTGCTGTTCAACGTGGCCTGCTGGCTGCGCACGCGCTGGGTGCCGAGCGTGCGCAACGCCGAGCTCTTCGCCGGCCTGCTGGTGGACATCGCGGTGCTGAGCGGCCAGCTGTACTACAGCGGCGGTGTCACCAACCCCTTCATCTTCCTGTTCCTGCTGCAGATCGCGGTGGGCGCGGTGCTGCTGCCCTCGCGCTACATCTGGTTCACGGTGGCGGTGACGGGCGGCTGCTTCGTCGCGCTGACGCAGTGGCACCTGCCGCTGCTGGTGCCGGACATGGAAGGGCTGGCGCTGCCGACGCACTACATCGGCGGCCTGCTGATCTGCTTCGCGATCAACGCGGCGCTGCTGGTGATCTTCATCCAGCGCATCGGGCGCAACCTGCGCCAGCGCGACGCGCGCCTGGCCGACCTGCGCCAGCGCGCGGCCGAGGAGGAGCACATCGTCCGCATGGGCCTGCTGGCCTCGGGTGCGGCGCACGAGCTGGGCACGCCGCTGGCGACGCTGTCGGTGATCCTGGGCGACTGGTCGCGGATGGCGCCGTTCGCCGGCGATCCGGAGCTGCGCGAGGAGATCGAGGAGATGCAGATCCAGCTGCGCCGCTGCAAGGCGATCGTCAGCGGGATCCTGATGTCGGCGGGCGAGCTGCGCGGCGAGGCGCCGACGGTGACGACGCTGCAGGCCTTCCTCGACGAACTGGCCGAGCACTGGCGCGCGACGCGGCCGCATCACGGCCTGGAGTACCTGCCGTCACCGGACCTGCCGAAGGTGCGCATCGTGTCGGACGTCGGGCTCAAGCAGATGATCGACAACGTGCTGGACAACGCGCTGGAGGCGGCGCCGGGTCGCCCGGTGTCGCTGCGCGCGCTGGCCGAGGACGGCGAGCTGGTGCTGCGCGTGAGCGATCGCGGGTCCGGCTTCCTGCCGGAGATGCTGGAGCGCTTCGGCAAGCCCTATCAATCGAGCAAGGGCCGGGCGGGCGGCGGGCTGGGCCTGTTCCTCGCGCTGAACGTCGTGCGCTCGCTGGGCGGGAAGCTGCAGGCGCGCAACCGGCTGGCGGAGGAGGGCGGCGGTGCCGAGGTGGAAATCCGGATGCCCCTGTCCGCGCTGGCGCCCCTGGGACTGCCTGACAATGCTGCCCATGACCACGGATGACCTCGCCGCGGATACCGACCGCCTGCTGCTGATCGTCGAGGACGACGATGCGTTCGCGCGCACGCTGTCGCGCTCCTTCGAGCGCCGCGGCTACCAGGTGCTGCGCGCGACCAGCGTGGAGCAGGTGCAGAAGCTGCTGGCCGACCGCGGGCCGGAGGAGGCGCCGGAGTACGCGGTCGTCGACCTGAAGCTGGCGGGCGGCGGCTCGGGGCTGGCCTGCGTGCAGACGCTGCACGAGCACGATCAGGAGATGGTGATCGTGGTGCTGACCGGCTACGCGAGCATCGCGACGGCGGTGGAGGCGATCAAGCTGGGCGCGCGGCACTACCTCGCGAAGCCGGCGAACACCGACGACATCGAGGCCGCGTTCTCGCGCGCGCAGGGCGATGCCGAGGTCGAGGTCACCGACCGCGCGACCACGTCCATCAAGACGCTGGAGTGGGAACACATCCACGAGACGCTGGCGGCGACGGACTTCAACATCTCGGAGACCGCGCGGCGGCTCGGCATGCACCGGCGCACGCTGGCGCGCAAGCTGGAGAAGCAGCGGGTGAAATAGGACGAGCGCCTCGTCCCTGCGGAATCTTAGGGCGCCGTGGCGGGCATCTCGTCCCAAGTGCGTCCTTCGAGCACGCGACCGTTGGCCGACTTGGCACGCCGCTTCCCATCGGCGCCCCAACCGCCCCATTGTTTGAAGAAGAAGGCGACCCCCTGAGCCTCGCATTGTTGCTGCACGGCCAGCGCCCAGGCCTTTTTCATCGGCCTGGCTTTCGGCCCCGACTCGCCGCCGACGATCACCCAATGCATGTCGCTCAGGTCTATCGAACCAAGGTCCTCTAGCAGCGGTTCAACCGAAAGGAATCGAATCGACGCCGGCACCTTCCGGAGTTGATCGATGCGCGGCAGACCATATTTCCGGTCCTCCACGGAGACGCCGATCCACGCATTGCGCGGCACCGGATGCGTTGAGAAGAAGGCGGCCAGACGGTCGGCGCGCTTGGTGAGGATCTGGTAAGTGTGCTGCGGCGTCCGGGCGATGACGTCGAAAACCTGGGTGATGAACGCATCCGGGATCTCGTCGTGGAAGAGGTCGGACATCGAGTTCACGAAGTACACCGTCGGCTTCTTTCGACCGAGAGGGTCCTCGAGCCGATCGGGGAGCAGCGTGAGTTCGAAGCCGTTGGCGTAGCCCGATGCGCGCATGGCCTGCAGGCGCCGCGCCATCACTTCGGCGTAGCAGTGCTTGCATCCGGGGGAGATCTTGGTGCATCCGACCGTCGGATTCCACGTGCGTTCGGTCCATTCGATGCGGCTGACAGTGGTCATGAAGCAGTCCAGGCGATTGATCAGAAGGGTAGCGACAGGTTGGGACTCTTTGCGACGTCGTTCCAGATCCGTTCCGGGAACGGATTCCTGCTGAAGAAGACCAGGCGGTAAATCGCTCGGCCTTCGGATTCGATCAGCGGCATCACGTCGCTGATCGTCATGCCGAGTCCACGAATCTTCCCGCACCAGTAGTCGAAGAACCAGTCCTTGAGGCTCGCTTTCGACAAACCGTTCGGCATGTTGAGGCGCCAATCGGGCGCGGCCTCAGCGAACCGATCACGCTTGGGATCGAGTTCCATGTCGACATTGCGTGTCAGGTCCATGAGGCTGAAGTGCACGGCGAAGTCCACGCACTTCAAGCGGCTCAGTTGCTCGAGATCGCCCACGAAGACATGCGTGAAAGGACACCCCGAGGCGACGGACTGCCGCCATGCCACGATCGCGCCGCCGTCGCGAGTGTCCTGCTCCCCCTTTATCTGAACGCGGCCGGGGCCGCAGAACGGGTCGATCAGGACACGACGCGGGAACTTCGTCTGGGCCTTGCGCGTGCCGTCGATGTATTTCGCCAGGCAGGTGTGCTTGATTTCGGGAACCCACCATCCCACTCCCTCGTCGGCGGGCCCGCGTTCAACGGGCATTCCGGGGCAGGGGTCAGGATGGCGGGGCAGGATGAAGGAGGTACGTTTGTTCATCCCGCCAAGTTCTGCAGGAGGTTCTCCGAGAACAAACCCAAAGCATTGCTGAAGAACCTCTTTCATCCACACTTCTAAGGAAGAGCGATGACTGCAATGGAGGTCTGAGTCGCGATCAGCTCGCTGATGTCAGAACCAGAAACGACAGAAGGGGCCGCGAGGCCCCTTCGTCGTGATGAGCGAGCAACGCTCGCCTGAGCAGCGCTCAGTTCGTGCGCGTCGCCGCCGGCGCGCGCATCACGCGCGACTTGCCGCCGGTGGTGACGATGATCACCGGCTCGCCGGAGGCGAAGTTCTCGTTGCCTTGCGCCTGGACGATCGCGCGGCGTTCGCCGTTGCGCAGCTGCAGCAGGATCTCGACGGCCTGTTCCTTCGTCGTGCTGCGCTCCACCGCATTGCCCAGCGCCGCGCCGGCCACCGCGCCCAGCACGCCGACGATCACGCCCTCGCGGCTGCCGCCGACGCTGCCGCCGGCCACGCCGCCCGCCACCGCGCCCGCGACGGCACCGACGCCGCTCTGCGAGCCGTCCACCGTCACCGGACGCCAGGACAGCACCGTGGCGTCCTGCACCTGCGACAGGCGCTGCGCGTCGCCGCGCTGGACCACGTCGGGATTCGTCGTCGTGCAGGCGGCCAGGGCCACCACCATCGTGGCAATCAGCAGCTTCTTCATCTCAGTTCTCCAATCGATGCACGGCCAACGAACAACCGGAGGTCCGGGTTGACCACGCAACAAGTCTTTACCTCGCCGCCATCGGCCCCGCCGCCCGTCAAGGCGGCACAGGGAGACTCTACCGCAGGCGGCTTTGGGGGCTCTTAAGCAGGGACGGACGACTGCACCGTCGACACGGGCAAATCCTTCGCCCGGCGAAGGACGGGCTCAGGCGCTCCGGGCGGCCTTGCCGTCGGTGCGCGATGCGAAGCGCTGCCGCGCCTGTGCAATCTCGTCCCGATGGCGCTCGGCCCATTGCCACACGCCACACAGCGCGCGGCTCAATTCGCGTCCCAGCGACGTCAGCTCGTACTCCACGCGAGGCGGCACCTCCGCATGCACCGTGCGCGTGAGCAGGCCGTCCTCCTCCATCCCGCGCAGCACCTGCGTCAGCACCTTCTGGCTCACTGCCCCGACGCGTTGCCGGACCTCGGTGAAACGCAGCCGTCCATGCTCCGTCAGCACCTCCAGCGCGATGAGCGACCACTTGTCCGCGACCCTGCCGATGATGTCGCGGACCACGGCCTCGATCTCGGGATCCAGCGGCTCGCCGCTGTGGGGATGAACGAAGTGATGCGAGGAAGCGGCAGGGGAGGTCGGTGTGGTCACGGCGGGGTCCAAAGGTTACCGGCGGGTAATCAGGCGCCCGAAAAGTGCGTACTTCACAGGCTCTTCACGCGCCTCTAGGCTCGCGCATTCCCCCTGTCGAAGGACCCTCCGATGAGCGACTCCTCCTCCGCCACGACCCTCGATCGCCGAGCGTTCATGGTAACCACCGCGAGCGTTGCGGGTCCAGCGCTGACCGCTGGATGCGCCGCGTCCGGTCCCGCCGCGGCACCGCCCACGAGTGCGCCGCGCTGCGAGGTCGTGGTCAACGGCCGTCCGCATTCGCTGCGGATCGAGGCGCGCGCCTCGCTGCTGGACGTGCTGCGCGAAGACCTGCAGCTGACCGGCACCAAGAAGGGCTGCGACCACGGCCAGTGCGGCGCCTGCACCGTGCACATCGACGGCCGCCGCGTGGCGTCGTGCCTGACGCTGGCGGCGAAGTGCGACGGCCGCGAGGTCCGCACGATCGAAGGGCTGGAGCGCGCCGACGGCGCGCTGCACGTGATGCAGCAGGCCTTCATCGATCACGACGCGCTGCAATGCGGCTACTGCACGCCCGGCCAGATCATGGCCGCCATCGCCTGCGTGCGCGAAGGCCATGCGCAGACCGACGACCAGATCCGCGAATACATGAGCGGCAACCTCTGTCGATGCGGCGCCTATGTCGCCATCCTCGAAGCGGTGCGCGACGGCGCCCAGCGGATGAAGGGAGGCGACCATGCGTGACTTCAGCTACGGCAGCCCGGACAGCGCGAACGCCGTGCTGGCGCGCCGCGCCGCGGACGAGGCGCCCGGCCTGCGCTACCTCGGCGGCGGCACCACGCTCTTCGACCTGATGAAGCTGAACGTCGAGGCGCCCACCGCGCTGATCGACGTGACGCGCTGCCAGGACCTGCGCACCATCGACCTCGGCCGCAGCGAATGGCGCTTCGGCGCCGGCATGACGATGGGCGAGATCGCCGACCACGAGCGCGTGCGCAGCGAATTCCCCGCGCTCAGCGAGTCGCTGTGGAAAGCCGCGTCGCAGCAGATCCGCAACATGGCCACGCTGGGCGGCAACCTGCTGCAGCGCACCCGTTGCGCCTACTTCCGCGGCACGCCCGCCTATCCCTGCAACAAGCGCGAGCCCGGCTCCGGCTGCTCGGCGCTGGAGGGCGCCAACCGCGGCCATGCGCTGTTCGGCGGCAGCCCCCAGTGCGTCGCGACCTATCCCGGCGACCTCGCCATCGCGCTGATCGCCTTCGACGCGGTGGTCGACCTGCGCAGCCCGCGCGGCGCGCGCAGCGTCCCGTTCGGCGAGTTGCATCGCGAGCCCGGCGACACGCCGCACCTGGACACGCAGCTGGCGCCCGATGAACTGATCGTGGCGATCCGCATCCCGCGCTCGCCGGCGATGAAGGCCTCGGTCTATCACAAGGTCCGCGACCGGGAGTCCTACGCCTTCGCGCTGGTGTCGGCCGCCGTCGGCCTGCAGATGGCGGCGGGGCAGGTCATCGACGTGCGCATCGGGCTGGGCGGCGTCGCCACGCGGCCCTGGCGCGCCGTCGCGGCGGAGCGCCACCTGCGTGGTCGCGCGCTGACTCGCGAATCGGCGCGTCAGGCGGCCGAGCTGGTCTTCGCCGACGCGCGGCCGCTGCCGCACAACCGCTTCAAGGTCGCGCTCGGGATCGACACGCTCACCGACGCGCTGATGCAATCCAAGGAAAGGCTCTGACATGGCGACGTCTTCCTCCTCCCGACGCCGCGAAGGCCCCGAGCGCGTCGATGCACGCGACAAGGTGCGCGGCGCGACGCGTTATGCGGCCGATCAAGTCCCCGCCGGCGTGCTGCATGCCGCGCTGGTGCCGGCGCCCGTCGGCCGTGGGCGCATCGACGCGATCGACATCGCCGCGGCGGAACGCGTGCCGGGCGTGCGGCTCGTGCTCACGCACGCCAACATCGGGCCCTTGCAGGGTGCCGGTTTCCTGATGGGCGGCGGCTTCGGCTTCCAGAGCCTGCAGCCGCTGGCGAGCGCCGACGTGGCCTATCGCGGCCAGTACATCGCGCTGGTCGTCGCGGACTCGCTCGAGGCCGCGCGTGAAGGCGCGTGGCGCGTCTCGGCGCGCATCACGCCGGCTCCGGTCGCCGCCACGCCGGAGTCGCCCGGCGCTCAGACGATCGGGCAGCCTGCGGCGCTGCCGCTCCCGTTCCTCGCCGACAAGCGCCTCGGCGACGCGGACGCGGCCTTCGCGCAGGCGCCGGTGCGCATCGACGTCACGGCGCAGATGCCGGCGCAGCATCAGAACCCGATGGAGCTGATCGCCACGCTGGCGCTGTGGGACGGCGACACGCTGGTCGTCCACGAACCCACGCAGAACGCCGAGTCCGTGCGCCACGGCCTGGCGCGTCAGCTCGGCCTGCCGCCGTCGGCGGTGCGCGTCATGTCGCCGACGATTGGCGGCGGCTTCGGTCAGAAGAACTCGCTGCAATCGCAGACGGTGCTGGTCGCCATCGCCGCGCGCCGGCTGGGTCGGCCGGTGAAGCTGGTCGTGCCGCGCGCGCTGCTCTTCCACAACAGCTCCTTCCGGCCGCGCAGCGTGCAGCGCGTGCGCCTGGGCGCCGACCGGCAGGGGCGCGTGCTGGCCGCGATCCACGAGACGGACCAGCAGACCTCGCGTCACGACTTCTTCCCCTCGACCGGCAGCGACACCACCGCGCGGCTCTACGACATCAGGCACTTCCGCAGCGCCGACCGGCTGATCCGCACCGACGTCCAGACGCCGGGGTTCATGCGCGGCCCGCACGAGCATCCTTCGGTCTTCGCCTTCGAACTCGCCATGGATGAGCTGGCGACCGCCACCGGCATCGATCCGGTCGCGCTGCGGCTGCTGAACGACGGCACCGCCGATCCGCTGACCGGCAAGCCGTATTCGTCGCGCCACGTGGGTGCCTGCCTGCGACGTGGGGCCGATCTGATCGGCTGGAAACGCCGCAGCGCAGCGCCGCGCTCGATGACGCTGCCTGACGGCACGCTGGTGGGCCTGGGCGTGGCGATCGGCGCCTACAAGGCCGCTTCCGCGCCCGCACGGGCCCATGTGCGGCTGGAGGCCTCCGGCCGCCTGCAGGTGTCGGTGGGCGGCCATGAGATGGGTCAGGGCATGCGCACCGCGATCGCCACCAGCGTGGCGCGCCTGACCGGCGCACCGGTCGGTGCCATCGAGATCCGCATCGGCGACACGCAGGTCGCGCCGCAGCACGTCACGGCCGGGTCGTGGGGCACGGCCACCGCGCTGCCGGCCGTCGAGGAGGCGTGCCGTCGGCTGATGGAGGACCTGCGCGCCAAGGCCGGTGCGAACGGCGGCGGCAGCCTGCTCGACCTGCTGAAGGCCAGTGGACAGGAGGTCGCGGAAGCTCGCAGCCAGACGCGCGCGCCGGGGCAGCCGGAGCAGGTCTTCGGTCGCCTGGACGGCGGCCTGCCCGCGGCGGCGGGACCGGTGTATCCGGACTTCGTCGCGTTCAGCTACGCCGCCCACTTCATCGAGGTCCACGTCGAACCGACCACGCGCCGCATCCGTGTCGCGCGGTGTGCCAGCGTCATCGATTGCGGTCGCGTCATCAGCCGTCGCACCGCGCGCAGCCAGGTCGAAGGCGGCGTGGTCTGGGGCATCGGCGCCTCGCTGCGCGAGATCAGCGAAGTGGACCCGCGTCACGGCGGGTTCCTCAACGCCGATCTGGCGGAGTACGTGATCCCGGTCGCCGCCGACATCGGCCGCATCGATGTGGACTTCATCGACGAGCCCGATCCCAGGCTCAATCCGCAGGGCGTGAAGGGCCTGGGCGAGGTCGTGATGGTGGGCGTGGCCGCGGCGGTCGCCAACGCGGTGTTCCACGCGACGGGCCGGCGCGTGCGGCATCTGCCGATCCGCGTGGAGGACCTCTACGAGGCATGAAGGACCTCAAGGACCTGCAGGTCCCCTGAGCGGCGCAATGGACTGCCGCAGTGCGTCACGGCGCGCCGCGGCGTCCTACGTGGGATACAGCCGCGACGACTTGGGCACGCTCGCCAGCAGGAACTCCATCTGGTCGGCCACGATGCGACGGCCGCGCAGGATCATGTCCTCGTGCAGGCTGGGCACGTAGGGCAGGTAGAGCAGCGCCATGTGCGCCTCTTCCGGCGTGCGGTTGCCCTTGCGGCCGTTGCAGGCGCGGCAGGCGGTGATGCAGTTCATCCACGTGTCCCGGCCGTTGCGCGACACCGGCTGGATGTGCTCCCGCGTCAGCAGGTCCGCATGCAGCACGTGCCCGCAGTACGCGCAGACATGGCGGTCCCGCGCGAAGAGCTTGAAGTTGGACAGCGCCGGCGCCTGGCGCCACGCGCGGCTCGGGACCGCGCCGCGGACCGCGACGATGGGGTGCAGTTCGATGCGCGATTGCAGGCCGGTCAGCCGCTGGTACCCGCCGCGCAGGACGTGGAAGGGCTCGCCCAGCGTCCACGCGATGGCGTCGCTGGCGTACAGCACCGCCGCTTCCTTCGACGAGATCCAGGCCTGCGGTCGGCCCGAGATGTCCAGTTGGAGAACGTCCACGGTCGTTGACCTCCTGCGACGGAGAGTAATCCAGTCGGAGGGGGCAACTCAAGTGCCCGACGGGCACGGTGGCGCCGCCGAGACGTTATTTCAGCTGTTCGCCGAACTTAGGCGCCCGATGCCAGAGGTTCAAGTCGGGAAATGACCAGGATGAGCTGACTCTTTCGGGTCAGCCCGCCCGGTCATGCGCTCGTCACCGGGTCAGGACGGCAGTTTCCCCAGCGCCCGGAGCTCCGCGACCGCGACCAGCCCGCCCGCGGAGAGCGCGTCGTCCGGCAGCCGGGCCTGTCCGAGCCGCGTGTCGGGGGCCAGGGCGTCCAGCCGCTCCCGCATCGACGGCGCGTCGTCGCTGTCGATCTGCACGACGCAGAGCTGCGCATCGCCCGGGGCGCCGCTCCAGCCGACCAGATCGCCGTGCTCGAGTCCGACGATCAGTTGCGCCGCCAGCGGCGGCAGCGAGGCCGCCGGCCCCGCGATCACGTGCACGACGACCTCCGAGCCGTCCCGCATCGCGAGCTTCACCGTCTGGTCGAGCCGTTCCCGCAGCGCAGCGGGGGAGAGCGGCTCCGGCGCGGGCACTTCGGGCTGGCCGGTGAGGTGACGCAGCATCACGTCGAGTTCCTCGGCCTTGTCGAAGAAGCCGTTCGCGCCCGCCGCCAGCACCGCCGCGCGGTACGCGTCGGTCTGGTGCGAGAGCACGTGCACCTGCCCCGCATAGCCCTGCTTGCGCAGCGCCTTGAGCACCGCCAGCCCCGAGCCGCCGTGCGCGAGCGACAGGTCCAGCAGCACGGCGTCCGGCCGCAGGTGGCCGATCAGCGTGAGGGCCGTGCTCTCGTCGGCGGCCTCGCCGACCACGCGCAGCCCGGGCACCGTGTCCAGCCGCTGCAGCAGCTGCCGGCGGATGGTCAGCGAGTCCTCGACGAGGACGATGGTCATGGGAATCGCGGTCGCTTGCATCGTGATGTCGTGTCTCCCTCGTCACACGGTCCGTTCGTGGTCATTCGTCCAGCGGATCGAGGTCGCCCCAGCTCGTGCGGCTGATCGCGCGCTTGACCTCGTCCATGAAGTGTCCCTGAGGATTCGCGGGCCCGCGGGCGCCAGGCGCGCCGGACGATCCTGCGGCGGGCTCCGCCGACACGCCGTCCACGGCCGGATCGCGCGTCGCGCGCTGCACGTGCCGGTTCAGCAGCTCGCGGTCGCGCGTCGTCAGCTGCGAGGCCGCCACGACGATCACCGGGATCGCCGCCGTCAGCGGATCGCGCTGCAGCGCCTCGACGACGCCGATGCCGTCGACCTCCGTCATCAGCAGGTCCAGCACGATCAGGTCGGGCACGTGGCGGCGCGCCAGCTCGATGCCTTCCTTGCCGCCGGTCGCTCGCAGCACCGAGAAGCCCGGTTGCGACAGGTGCGCGCTGAGCGACTGCAGATCCCCGGGCGCGTCGCTGATCGCCAGCACCAGGAACTTGCGCGTGGCCGTCGGCTTGAAGCCGAGCATCTCCAGCTCCTTGCTCAGCGCCTTGCGCGACACCGGCTTGTGCAGCACCGCCGACGCGCCCAGCGACAGCGCCACCTCCTGTCCCGCGTCCACCGACACGACCACCACCGGGATGTGCGCCCAGCCCGGCAGGTTCTTCAGGCGCGAGAGCAGCTCCCAGCCGTCCAGGCCGCCCGGCAGGTTGACCTCCAGCGTGATCAGGTCGGGCCGCAGCTGCGGCGCGAGTTCCAGCGCCGCCTCGGCCGACGCCACGTGGCGGACGCGGAAACCCGCCGCGTTCAGCTGCGTCTGCATCAGCGCGGCGGCCGGCTCGTGGTGTTCGATCACCAGGGCCAGCGGGCTCGCGCTGGGCTCGTCCGGCAGGATGACGTCGGGCACCGTCGGATCGCGCCAGGGCAGCCAGCAGGTGAAGCAGCTGCCCTTGTCCGGCGCGCTGCTCACCGCCACCGCGCCGCCGTGCAGCTGCACCAGGCGCGCCACCGTCGCCAGGCCCAGGCCGGTGCCCTCGACCTTGTGCGTCAGCACGTTGCGCACCTGGTTGAAGGGCTGGAACAGCTTGTCCAGACCTTCCGGCGGGATGCCGATGCCGTTGTCGGTGACGCTGATCTGGATGAACTCGCCGTACTCGCTGTCGGGCAGCTCCGAGCGGCGGCCGTCCGGGAAACCCGGCAGCGCCTCGCGGGCGCGGACCCGCGTCACGCGACGCGCCTCGAGCCGGATGTTGCCGCCCTTGGGCGTGAACTTGGCGGCGTTGGACAGCAGGTTGTAGATGATCTGCCGCAGCCGGCGGCGGTCGACGCACAGCCGCTGGCCGCCGCCCACGCCGAAGAAGTCCATCTGGATGCGGTTCAGCCGCGCGCGTTCCTGGACGATGGCCAGCGCGTCGCGCAGCAGCTCGTCGAGCTCCACCGGCTCGATGTCGAGGTCGACGCGGCCGGCCTCGATCTTGGCCATGTCCAGCAGGTCGTTGACCAGCGACAGCAGATGCTGCCCGGCGTTGTGGATGTGGTTGCAGAACTCGGACTGCCGGTCGCTGACGGGGCCCGCGGCGCCGTCGCGCATCAGCTGCGCGAAGCCGATCACCGCGTTCAGCGGCGTGCGCAGCTCGTGCGACATCGTCGACAGGAAGGCGGTCTTGGCGCTGCTGGCGCGGCTGAGTTCGGCGTTGAGCTGCTCCAGCGCGTCGTTGCGCTGCTGCAGCACGGCCAGCAGCTCCGCGCGGCTGTCGGCGAGGTCGCGCGCCGCGCGCGCTTCCGCGGCCTCCATCGCGCTGCTGTGCAGCTCGGCGTGGACGCGGCGGGCCTCGTCCTCGAACTGCTTGCGCCGCAGCTGCGCGCGCAGCCGCGCCTTGAGCAGCTCGACCTCGCCGTTGGCCTTGACGACGTAGTCGTCGGCGCCGGCCTCCAGGCCGGCCAGCATCGACGCGCGTCCCTCGAAGGCCGTCAGCAGCACCACCGGGATGTCGCGCAGCGCCGGCGCGGCCTTGATGCGCCGGCAGGTCTCCAGCCCGCCGATGCCCGGCATCTGCACGTCCAGCAGCACGGCGTCCACGGGCTGCACCGCGAGCAGCTCCAGCGCCAGCTCGCCGGTGCCCGCGGCGATCACGTCGTAGCCGTCGTCGCGCAGCGTCGCGCCGAGCTCCGCCAGCACGTTGGCGCTGTCGTCCACCAGCAGCAGCCGCTTGGGGCCCGACAGGCTCGCGCCCTGTTCCGGCAGGCTGGACTTGGCGCTGCGCAGCATCGCGGCGACGCGCGCCAGGATCAGGTCCACGTCGTCCTGCTTGCGCGCGAAGGCGTCCGCGCCGGCTTCGAGCGCGCGCAGTTCCGCCTCGGGACCTTCGTCCGCGGTCAGCAGCAGGCAGGGCGTGTGGCGCAGCGCCGGATCCAGCCGCAGCCGGCGGATCACCGCCGCGCCGTCGATGCCCGGCATGTGCTGGTCGACGATCACCGCGTTGGGCCGCAGCGCGGCGGCCTGGCGCAGGCCTTCCTCGCCGTGCGCGGCCATGTAGATGTCGTAGCCGTGCGGCTCCAGCGCGTCGCACAGCGCCTCGCGGAAGGTCTCGCTGTCGTCGATCAGCAGCACCGAGGCGACATGCGGCTCCGGCGTCAGCACGCGCGCCTGGCGCTGCCGCACCAGCTCGCGGGCGCGGTCGACGACGTAGCCCCGGTCGTAGGGCTTGCCGACGTATTCGTCCGCGCCGTGCGCGATGCCGCGCAGCCGGTCGCTGGCCTGCGAGGCGTTGGACAGGATCAGCACGACGCAGTCGGCGCCGCCCTGCGGCGTGGCGCGCAGCTCGGCCAGCCAGCTGCCGCCGTCGCCGTCGGGCAGCTGGTTGTCCAGCAGCACCAGCGCCGGCATGGACTCGGCCAGCGCGGCCCGGGCCTGCGCCAGCGTCGCGCATTCGACGCAGTCGAAGCCGGCGTCCTCGAGCGCTTCCCGCAGGTCCATGCGGACCGTCAGGCTGTCCTCGACGATCAGGGTTCTCTTGTTCATGTGTGGGCTCCTCCCCAGGCCATACCGCTCAAGCCCAACAGGGCGGGGCCGATGTCGGTCAACGTCAGCACCCGCTCGGCGGCGCCCAACTGGGCAGCCTCGCGCGGCATCCCGTAGACCATCGAACTGGCTTCATCCTGCGCCAGCGTCGCGCCGCCGGCCCGGCGGATCGCGAGCAGGCCCGCGGCCCCGTCGCGTCCCATGCCGGTCAGCAGCGCCGCCGCGACGCCCGGGCCGTTCTCCGCGGCCAAGGATTCGAACAGCTCGTCCACCGACGGCCGGCACGAATGCCGCGGCGGCGTGTGGACCAGCTCGATCTGTCCGCCGCGCACGATCATGTGCACGTCCGGCGGCGCGAGCACCACCTGGCCCGCGAGGTCGCGCAGCCGCTCGCCGCCGTGGGCGTAGCGCACGCGGTGCGGCGTCTGCGCGTCCAGCCATTCGGCGAAGCCTCGGCTGAACACGGCGTTGATGTGCATCACGATCAGCACCGGCAGCGGCGCCGGCGCGGGCAGCGCCTGCAGCACCTTCATCAGCGCGCCGGGACCGCCGGTGGACGCGCCCAGGGCCAGCACGGCGCGGCGCGGCGTCGGCGGCGGGGCCGGCGGCTTCGCGGCGGGTCGTCCGCCGATGCGCGCGCGCACGTGCGTGATGACGCGGATCCGCGCCACCAGCCGCAGCAGCGTCACGTAGCGCCGTTCCCATTCGCCTTCGGGCTGGCTGGCGTTGGGCTTCTCCAGCACCTCGACGGCGCCGGCGGCCAGCGCCTCGTAGGTGCGCAGCAGTTCGCCGCGGTTGGTCGACGAGGAGACGATCAGGATGGGCGTCGGGCAGTGGGCCATGATGGCCTCGGTCGCCTCCTGGCCGTTCATGCCGGGCAGCATCATGTCCATCGAGACGACGTCCGGCCGCAGCTGCTGGCACAGCGCCACGGCCGTCGCGCCGTCGTGGGCCTCGCCGACGACCTCGATGTCGCTCTGCGCGGCCAGCACCTCGCGGATGTGGGCCAGCACGGTGATCGAGTCCTCGACCACCAGCACGCGCAGCGTCTTCGTCGACGGCGGCGCGCTGCCGCCCAGGCCGCCGATGCCGCCGACACCGCCGACACCGCCGACACCGCCGACACCGCCGATACCGCCGCCTGCTCCTCCGCCCGCGCTGCCGCCGCCGATGCCGCTCATGCCGAGGCTCCCTGCGCCGGCGCGGCGATCGCGGCGGCCTGGGCCGCCTGGGCCGCGCCCGACGAGCGCGCGACCAGCCGCGCCACCTGCGCCAGGAACTCGTTCTGCGCGAACTCGCCCTTGACGATGTAGCCGTCCGCGCCGACGGCCTTGCCGCGGGCGAGGTCCTCGGGCGCGTTGCGCGAGGTCACCAGCACCGCCGGGATGTCGCGCAGCGCGGCGTCGGCACGGATGCGGGTCATGAATTCGAATCCGTCCATGCCGGGCATCTCCACGTCGCACAGGATCAGCGCGTAACGCTCGCGCTTGGCGGCTTCGAGGCCGTCCTCGGCGGAGGCGGCCATGTGCACGCGGTACCCCGCGGCTTCGAGGATGCTCTGTTCGAGCATGCGCGTGGTGAGCGAGTCGTCGATGACCAGGATGGTGCCGGTCCGGGCCGGCGCCGCCACCGGGCGGGGCCGGGACTGGCGCGCCGCGGCGATCAGGCCCTCGGGCGCGAGCACCGGCACGGGCTGCTGCGCCGCGTCCAGCGCCAGGCCGGAGATGAGCGGCGACGCGGGCAGCAGCGCCGGCGGCGGCCGCAGCACGACGCTGGTGACGCCGTCCAGCGAATCCACGCCCAGCACGGCGCGTTGACCGCCGGCGCGCAGCACCAGCGCCGAGCGCGGCGGCGGAGCCGCGACGCCGGGACGCAGCGCTTCGGCGAGCGAGAGATGAGGCAGCAGTTCGTCGCCGACGGCCACATGCGAGCCGTTCAACTCCGGGCGCTGGAGCACGCATTCGACCGCTTCGAGCGGGACCCAGGCCGACACGGTGCCGGCACACAGGCGGATGGCGCGCAGCGCGGCCAGCTGAAGTGGAACGCAAAGCTCGACGGTGGTGCCCTCTCCGCGCCGGCTGCGCAGCGAAAGCCGGCCGCCGAGACGGTCGGCCGTGTCGCGCACAAGGTCCATGCCGACGCCGCGGCCCGCCAGCGAGTCGACGCGACGCGCGGTGCTCAGGCCGCCGCGCAGCAGACGTTCGACGAGGGCCTCGTCGTCGAGATAGGCCGCGCCGGCGACGCCCTTGTCGATGGCGGTGCGTCGCACGGCGTCCAGGTCCAGTCCGGCGCCGTCGTCCGAGCAGCAGAACAGCACCTCGCGGCCGCGCCGCTCGATGCGCAGTTCGATGCGGCCCTGCGGCGGCTTGCCGGCGGCGACGCGATCGGCCGGCAATTCGATGCCATGCGCCACGGCGTTGCGCACCATCTGCACCAGCGCGGCGGAGATGGCATTGAGCAGCGCCGCCTCCAGCTTCACGTCGCCGCCGTGGCCGGTCAGCCGCGCCTGCTTGTCCTGGGAACGCGCCGCATCGCGCGTGGCGCGTTGCAGGGGGGCGAAGAGCTGGGACGCCGGGAGCAGGCGCAACTGCTCGGCGCTGTCGCGCAGGGAAACGAGTTCGCGGGCGAGCTGCCGCGCGCCGCGCTCGATCTGGTCTTCGATGCGCGCCAGCGGACCGGCGAGGATCTCCTGTTGACCCTGCAGCGCGCCGCGCAACTCGCGCAGCAGCATCCCGGCACGCTCCAGCGGCGCCAGGTGGCCCTGCGTGCGCGCGATGTCGGCGAGCAGACCGTCGAGCTCTTCAGGCACCAATTGAGGAATCGTCAGCATCGCGCCGACGGGATCGTCGACCGGCTCCGGCTCGGATGAGCCTGGTGCGGCTGTTGCGCCTGCTGCGTCGGGCGCGGCTGGTACGGCGAGTGTGGCGGGTGCCGGCAGGGTCGTGGCCTCGGTCTTCGGAATCGAAGCGGGAGGCGACGCCTTGTCCTTGGCGACGGGTGCGCCCGTCGCAGGCGCATCGAGCGCCGTGATCGACTCCTCCCCGGCGTCGAACAGCGCGAGCAGCGCGTCGAGTTCGGCGCGTCCGGGCGCCTCGCCGCTGTCGCGCAGCGGCGTCAGCAGGTCCTCGATCGCATGCGCCTGCGCCGCGATCGCGGGCAGACGCACGACGCTGGCCGCGCCCTTGAGCGTGTGGGCCAGCCGCAGCAGCCGCGCGGGCAGGTCCGGCGCGGGCGCCTGCTCGGCGGCAAGCACGGCCTCGCTCATCTGCCGGAGCAGATCGCGGGCTTCGACGCGGAAGAAGCGGTAGGGGTCCTTGGCCACGGCGCGGGTGTTTCTGTTCGGGGTCTGGGCTCGGAGGGCTTCGCGGGGCGGGCGATCAGGTCGGCTGCGCCTGCACCAGACGGAGCAGGTCGCGCGACATCTCCGCCAGCTCGGTCGCCGTCTGCGAGGTCTGGCCGGAGCTGGCCTCGGTCTCGCGCGATGCCTGCGCGGTGTTGGACAGCGCCACGTTGAGCTGCTCGACCGCGGTGGCCTGCTGCTTGGTGGAGAGCTCGATCTCGCGCGCCGCGTCGGTGGTCGTGACGACCTGGCCGGCGATCTTGGCGAAGCTCGCGGCGACGTCGTCGAACTGGCGCGCGCCGGCGTCGACGGCCTTGGAGCCGGTCTCCGTCGCCATCACCGTGGTGTTGACCGCGCCGCGCACGTCGTCGATCTGCAGCCGGATCTCCTTGGTCGACGCGGTCATGCGGTCGGCGAGCTTGCGGATCTCGTCCGCGACGACGCTGAAGCGCCGGCCGGCGTCGCCGGCGACGGTGGCCTCGATCGTGGCGTTGATCGCCAGGATGTTGGTCTGCTCGGCCAGTTCGCCGACCAGGTCCAGCACCACGCCGATCTGCTGCGACTTGCGGCCCAGGTCCAGCATGTGGTCGACGACGAGGTCGATCTGCCGCCGCATCGCCGCGATGCTCTCGCGCGCCGACTGCAGCGTGCCGTCGCCGCCGCGCGCCAGGCCGGCGGTCTGCTCCGCGATCACGACGACGCGCTGCGCGCTGTCGGCGATCTGGCGCGAGGTCGCGAGCAGTTCGGAGATGGTGGTGGAGATCTCGGTCATCGAGGTCGCCGTCTCGCGCGCGCCGGCCGCCTGCTGGTTCGCCGCGGCCTGCAGCTCGGCCGACGAGCGCTGCACGTGCTTCACGGCCGTGCCGACCTGGCCGCTCAGCGCGCGGCTCAGCGTCAGCGCCGCGATCAGCACCAGCAGCGCGCCCGCCACCGTGCCCCAGACGATGGCCGCCCGCACCGTGGTGGCGGTGGACTCGACGTCCCTCGCGCGCTCGCGCAGGACGTCGTTCTCCTCCTCCTCCATCTGGCCGGCGACCGCGCGCAGCTCGTCCATGCGACGCTTGCCTTCGCCCAGCGCGACCGTCTTCAAGGTGACTTCCAGGCCGCTGACCCGCCGCGATTCGATGCGCTCCTTGTGCAGCTGCATCAGGCCGTCGATCATGGTGGCCACCTGGCTGAACCGGGTCTGCTGCGCAGGGTTGTCGCGCAGCAGCGGCTTGAGCTCCGCCAAGGCGCGCGGCACGTTGGCGACCGCGCCGCGATAGGGCTCGAGGTAGGCCTCGTCGCCGGTCAGCAGGTAGCCGCGCTGCGCGGTCTCGGCGTCTTTCATCAGGCTCATCACCGCGCCGATGTGGCCCACCGCCGAGTGCGTGCGGCTGACCTGGTAGCTGGTCTGCGTCAGCACGTCCACGCCGCGGTAGGACAGGATCCCGATGAGCAGCAGCAGCGCGAAGGACAGCGCGAAGCCCACCGACAGCTTTCTTCCGAAGGTCCACATGGCACGGGTCTCCCTGTCATCGGCCGGCGGCGCCGGCGCTTGTTGTCATCGATGTCGATGTCGATGTGGTCGTCGCTGCCGTCGAGTTTGCGGTGACGGCCGCGATCAGTCCGTCGAGCTCGATCAGCGGGCGCAGCGCGCCCCCGCAGCGCACGGCCCAGCCGGTGCCGGCGGCGTCGTTCTGCTGCAGCCGGTCGCCGGCGGCGAGCCGCCATTGCCCGTCGAAGCCCTCGAAGGCCAGCGCCAGCGGCGCGGCGCGGGCGATGGCCCACCAGCGCACGTCGCCCGCGTGGCCGCGACCGATCAGCGCCTGCAGGTCGTACAGCGGCAAGACCTGGCCCTGGTGACCGGCGAGTCCGAGCAGCCCGGGGGCGGCGGCGGGATAGGGGGCGGCGGGCATGGCGGGTGTGAGTCCGGCCAGGTCGGCCAAGTTCAGGGCGAACGGGGCCCCGGCAATCCGTATGCCCAGCACGTCGAGCACCGCCTCGTCGTCGGCGTGGCGGCGGGGTTCGCCGAAGGAGCGGTCGAAGGCCTCACGCCATTCGGCGAGCAGCTCGCGGGACGCTTGCGTCATGCGCGGGTCTCCTGCATCTCGTCGCGGCACAGGCGCCGCAGGTCGTCGCGGTCGAAGCCGCCGCCGAAACGGCGCAGGCGTCCGGTCGATTCGTCGTCCAGCAACTCCAGCGCACGGCGCAGCTCGCGGCGCGCGGCGATGATCTCGCCCCGGCGTCGCGCGAGCAGGCCCAGCCGAAGGTGCGGCAGCGCGAAGGAGGCGTCCTTCGCGGCCGCGCGCTGGTGGTGCCATTCGGCGGCGGGCAACTGGCCGCGTTCCTCCATCGCCAGCCCGTGCAGGAACAGGCCCTCGGCCTGCAGCGCGGCCGGTGTGCCGGGCGTGATCAGCCGCGCGCAGAGGCGCAGGCCGTCCTCCACCTGACCGGCCTCGATCAGATGCAGGGCCTCGTCGAGCAGGGTCTGGTCGGCGTCGCTGTCCGTTCCGGCGGAGACCCGGGACGCCTCCACGTCGTCCGTGCCGGACCCCCGGGCGGAAGAGGCTTCGCCCGGCGGGATGAGGCCGGCGTCGGCATCACGTCCAGCGGCGCGGGCGCTGGCACCGGCGTCCGGCTCGGTGGCCGTGGCGGCTGCTGCAGACCATGACAAGGGCCAGGCGCGGGCGTTCTCGGGCGCCTCGCGCCGGTAGAAGAAGCAGCCGTGCGCCTGCCGCAGCACCAGACCGGCTTCCTGCGCCACGTCCTTGCCGCGCAGGGTTTCCGCGTGACCGAGGAAGAGCGCGCCGCCCGGCGCCAGCGCGCCGGTGAGATTGCGGATCGCCTGGCGGAGCGCCTGGGGCTCGAAGTAGATCAGCACGTTGCGGCAGAAGATGATGTCGAAACTGCCGGGCGCCCAGAACATCGCGTCGGGTTGACCGAGATGGCGCTGCGCAAAGCGCACGTGCTCGCGGATCGCCGGCAGCGGCGTCCACACGCCGGGCTCGACGCGGTGGAACCAGAAGTCCCGCTGATCCTGCGGCGTCGCGCGCAGGCTCCATTCGCCGTAGCGGGCCGCCGCGGCGCGTGCCAGCGCGGCCGGGTTCAGGTCCACCGCCAGCACGCCCCAGTCGATGCCCTGCGCCTGCAGACCGGCGCGGTGCAGCGTGATCGCGAGGGTGTAGGCCTCCTCGCCGCTGGCGCAGCCGGCGGAGAGCGCCCGCAGCCGCCGTCCGGGGCCGCCGAGCTGTCCGCCGTTCTGCCCGCCGACCTGTGCGGTGGCGCTTCCCGACGCGGCGTGCGCGTCGCCCGACAGGCTGCGCACCATGGCCGGCAGCAGGTCGAAACGCAGCGCGTCGAACTGCTCCGCATGCCGGAAGAAGAAGGTTTCGCCGACGGTCAGTTCCGCCGCCAGCGCGTCGAGCCGGGCGCGCGTGGGCGCCAGCTCCATCTGGTCGAGGAAGCGCTCTGGGCTGACCGGCCCCGCGACGCGCATGAGCGCCGCGGCGAGCCGGTCATCCTGTCGTTCGTCGAAGTGAAGCCCGAGCCGGGCGGCGAGCAGCACGCGCAGCCGCGGCAGCAACGCGGAGAAGTCGATCGCGGCCAGCGCGGCGCGCGTCATGGGCCCGCCTCTGCGCGAGGCGGCGAACCCGTGTCGCCGGCCGGACCGGTGACGTTGTGCAGCGAGGCCAGCGAGTCCGCCGGCAGCAGCCGGGCCTGGTCGAGGACGGCGATCAGGTCGTCGTCGCGCTCGGCCAGCGCGGCGATGGCGCCGTGTTCGCGATCCCGCAGCAGCGGGGGCAGTGCGCGGACGCCGTCGGCGGGGAGGGCTTGCAGGCCGAGCACCTCGGTCACGGCCAGCGCGACGCGGCGTTCGCCGGCGCGCACGACCACATAGCGGCGCGCCTGGCTGGCGCCCGCGAGGGGGGCCAGGCCGAGCAGCCCGGTCAGGTCGACGACCGGCACCCAGTCGCCGCGGATGCGCGCCAGACCCGGCACATGGACGACCGGCGACGCCAGCGGTCGCAGGGGCTGCGGGCGCAGGGTCTCCTCGACGGCGTCCAGGGGCAGGCCGCACAGCCGGGACTGCACCCGGCACACCAGCACCCGGAGGACGCCCATCGCGCCAGCCGCGCCGACCGTTCCAGCCGTTCCAGCCGCGCCGCTCGTGCCATTCACGCCCATCGCGCCATTCGATGGCTTGTGCATTCTTCTGGCTCCCTGTTTGTGCCAGTCTATGCCGGCATCCGGCGGGCCCGCATCGCCCAAGGTCACTCGGGCGCCCGCGTCCCGCGGGTGACCCAGCGTCGCAGAGAAGTCGGCACTCACGGGTGCGGGTAAACCCGGGGAAGTTTTTTAGTCGGTCATCACTAAAAAGGGGTGGTCAAGGATTGCGTTTCCGGCCCGGAACTGCTCAAAATAGAACGATCGTTCGTTTTATTATTCCGGGCACCGTGTCCACCTCCTCCTTCACCTCCGCCAAGCCTGCGGGCGCCAAGCCGATCGCCTCGTCGCGCAGCGGCTCGCGCTCGCTGCACAAGGGCGCCCAGACCCGAGCCGCGATCCTCGACGCGGCGCTGGGTCTGGCCTCGCACATGGGGCTGGAGGGGCTGTCCATCGGCGCGCTCGCCGATGTGACCAAGATGAGCAAGTCCGGCGTGTTCGCCCATTTCGGCTCGCGCGAGGAACTGCAGATCGCCGTGGTGCGCGAGTACCACGCCAAGTTCGAAGAAGAAGTCTTCTACACCGCGATCCGCCAGCCGCGCGGCCTGCCGCGCCTGCGCGCGCTGTTCGAGCGCTGGGTGCATCGCACCTCGGTCGAGGTCGACTCGGGCTGCATCTACATCAGCGGCGCGGTCGAATTCGACGACCGGCCCGGTCCGGTGCGCGACGCGCTGGTCGGCATGGTGCGCGACTGGCACGCCGCCATCCGCAAGGCCATCCTGCTGGCGCAGGAAGTCGGCCACCTGGCGCCGGACGCCGATCCGGACCAGGTGCTCTTCGAGATGCACGGCCTGATCCTCTCGCTGCATCACGATGCGCGTTTCCTGCGCAGCGACGGCGCGCTGGCCCGGGCCCGCACGGGCCTGGAGCGCATCCTCGGCAGCTTCGCCACGCCGGCCGGCCGCAAGGCCGACGCCGAGACGCGGCAGACCCTTCCTCATCCCGCCACCGCCGCTGCTGCCGTCGCAGGAACTCCGGTTCCCGGCCGCAAGCGCGCCTGAGCGGGGCGGGACACTTCCGATCGCCTTCCGATCCTTTTCATAGAACCATTCCTCAGGAGAGCCCCCATGCCCCAGTACAACCCGCCCCTGCGCGACATGCAGTTCGTGCTGCACGAGCTGCTGCACGCGGTCGACGAGCTGAAGCTGCTGCCCGCGCATGCCGAGATCGACGAGGACACCATCAACGCGGTGCTGGAAGAGGGCGGCAAGTTCGCCTCGGAAGTCCTGACCCCGATCAACCTGTCGGGCGACCAGGAAGGCTGCACGCTGGACAAGACCACGCACGAGGTCAAGGCGCCCAAGGGCTTCAAGGAAGCCTACGCGCAGTACGTTGAGGGCGGCTGGCCCGCGCTGTCGTGCGATCCTGAATACGGCGGCCAGGGCCTGCCGGTCCTGCTCAACCAGTTCATGTACGAGATGATGAACTCGGCCAACCAGGCCTGGACGATGTACCCCGGCCTGAGCCACGGCGCGTATGAGGCGCTGCACGCGCACGGCACGCCGGAGCAGAAGGCCACCTACCTGCCCAAGCTGACCTCGGGCGTGTGGACCGGCACCATGTGCCTGACCGAACCGCATTGCGGCACCGACCTGGGCCTGCTGCGCGCCAAGGCCGAACCGCAGGCCGACGGCAGCTACAAGATCACCGGCCAGAAGATCTTCATCTCCGCCGGCGAGCACGACCTGGCCGAGAACATCATCCACCTGGTGCTGGCGCGCCTGCCGGACGCGCCGCAAGGCTCCAAGGGCATCTCGCTGTTCGTCGTGCCCAAGTTCAACGTCAAGGCCGACGGCTCGCTGGGCGAGCGCAATCCGGTCTACTGCGGCGGCCTGGAACACAAGATGGGCATCCACGGCAACGCCACCGCGCAGATCGTGCTGGACGGCGCCGTCGGCACGCTGGTCGGCCAGCCGCACAAGGGCCTGCAGGCGATGTTCGTGATGATGAACGCCGCCCGCCTGGGCGTGGGCAACCAGTCGCTGGGCCTGACCGAAGTCGCGTACCAGAACGCCGTCGTCTACGCCAAGGACCGCATCCAGATGCGCGCCCTGTCGGGTCCGAAGTCGCCGGACAAGCCGGCCGATCCCATCATCGTGCACCCCGACGTCCGCAAGATGCTGCTGACCGCGCGCGCCTACGCCGAAGGCGGCCGCGCCCTGTCGGCCTACACCGCGCTGCAGCTGGACAAGGCGCTGGCCAGCGACGACGCCGACGAGGCCAAGGCCTGCGAGGACGAAGTCGCCCTGCTGACGCCCATCATCAAGGCCTTCATCTCGGACAACGCCTGGATCGCCACCTCGCACTGCATGCAGGTCTTCGGCGGCCACGGCTACATCCACGAGTGGGGCATGGAGCAGTTCGTGCGCGACTCGCGCATCAACATGACCTACGAAGGCACGAACACCGTGCAGTCGCTGGACCTGCTGGGCCGCAAGATCCTGGGCAACAACGGCGCGACGCTGAAGAAGTTCGGCAAGAAGATCGCCGAGTTCGTCGAGGAAGAGGGCACCAGCGAAGCGATGCAGGAGTTCATCAACCCGCTGGCCGACATCGGCGACAAGGTCACCAAGCTGACCACCGAGATCGGCATGAAGGCCTTCCAGAACCCCGACGAAGTCGGCGCCGCCGCGGTGGACTACCTGCGCGTCGTCGGTCACCTGTGCTTCGCCTACATGTGGGCGCGCATGGCCAAGCTGGCGCTGGAGAAGAAGGACTCGGGCGATCCGTTCTACACCGCCAAGCTTGCGACCGCGCGCTTCTACTTCGCCAAGCTGCTGCCCGAGACCGCGAGCCTGATCCGCACCGCGCGCGCCGGTCTGAACCCGCTGATGGAAATGGACGAGGCGCTGTTCTGAAGACAGCGTCACGGGCGCCCCCTCGAGCGGGGCGCCCGCGTTCACCGGCAGACGTCGCCACCCGCATTCCATAAAAAACCGGAGAGAGACACGATGAAACCGCTGTTCGCCACCGCCGTCGCCCTGGGCCTCGGCATGTCCGCCAATCTCGCGCTCGCGCAGGCCTCGGCGCCCGCCGCGACGGTCACCACCCCCGTGGGCGTCTGGAAGACCATCGACGACGACACCAAGCAGGAGCGTTCGACGGTCCGCATCAGCGAGGTCAACGGCGTGCTCACCGGCAAGATCGAGAAGATCACCGACGCCAGCAAGCAGGACGCCAAGTGCGACGAATGCAGCGACGAGCGCAAGGGTCAGCCCATCCTCGGCCTGACCATCCTGCGCGGCGTCAAGAAGAACACCGGCGACGCCGCGCTCTGGGACGGCGGCGACATCCTCGACCCGGGCAACGGCAAGGTCTATCGCGTCCGCTTGCGTCCGGTCGACGGAGGCAAGAAGCTGGAGGTCCGCGGTTTCATCGGCATGCCGATGCTGGGCCGCACGCAGACCTGGATCCGCGTCGAATAAAGCCATCGATGGACGCGCCGACATGAGCGCGCCGTACAAACCACATTCCTACATCCTCGGGATGTTCATCGGAGAAACCATGAGTCGATTCCAAGTTCGCAAGGTCGCCGTGCTCGGCGCCGGCGTGATGGGCGCGCAGATCGCCGCCCATCTGGTCAACGTGAAGGTGCCGGTCGTCCTGTTCGACCTGCCCGCGAAGGAAGGCCCGAAGAACGGCATCGTGACCAAGGCGGTCGAAGGCCTGAAGAAGCTCAAGCCGGCGCCGCTGGGCGTGGCCGAGAACGCCGCGCTGATCCAGCAGGCCAACTACGAAGAGCACCTCGAGCTGCTCAAGGACTGCGACCTGATCATCGAGGCCATCGCCGAGCGCATGGACTGGAAGCTGGACCTGTACACCAAGATCGCGCCGTTCGTCGCGCCGCACGCAATCGTGGCGTCCAACACCTCGGGCCTGTCGATCACCAAGCTGTCGGAAGTCCTGCCGGAATCCATCAAGCCGCGCTTCTGCGGCATCCACTTCTTCAACCCGCCGCGGTACATGTACCTCGTCGAGCTGATCAACACGCCGACCACCAATCCTGAAGTCATCGATCAGCTGGAAAGCTTCGTGACCTCGGCCGTGGGCAAGGGCGTCGTGCGCGCCAACGACACGCCCAACTTCGTCGCCAACCGCGTCGGCATCGCCGGCATGATGGCCACGATGATCGAGGCCGAGAAGTTCGGCCTGTCCGTCGACGTCGTCGACGACCTGACCGGCAAGAAGCTGGGTCGCGCCTCCTCGGGCACCTTCCGCACCGCGGACGTGGTGGGCCTGGACACGATGGCGCACGTCGTCAAGACGATGCAGGACAACCTGAAGGACGACCCCTTCTACTCGACCTACGCCACGCCCAAGGTGCTGGCGGGCCTGATCGAGAAGGGCGCGCTGGGCCAGAAGGCCGGTGCGGGCTTCTACAAGAAGGTCGGCAAGGACATCCAGCGCCTGGACTTCGCCACCGGCGAGTACGTCGCCGGCGGCGGCAAGGCCGAGGAGATCGTCGCACGCATGCTGAAGAAGCCGGCCGCCGACCGCATCAAGCTGCTGCGCGAATCGAGCAACCCGCAGGCGCAGTTCCTGTGGTCCATCCTGCGCGACTCCTTCCAGTACGTGGCCGTGCATCTGGACACCGTCGCCGACACCGCGCGCGAGATCGACTTCGCCATGCGCTGGGGCTTCGGCTCGCAGCAGGGCCCGTTCGAGCTGTGGCAAGCCGCCGGCTGGAAGCAGGTCGCGGAGTGGGTCAAGGCCGACATCGACGCCGGCAAGACGCTGTCGAGCGCGCCGCTGCCCGCCTGGGTCTTCGAAGGCCCGGTCGCCGAGAACGGCGGCGTGCACTCGAAGGACGGCTCGTGGAGCGCCGCCGAAGGCAAGTTCAAGCCGCGCGCCAAGCTGCCGGTCTATGAGCGCCAGGCCTTCCCCGAGTCGCTGGTCGGCGAAGGCGCCGTCGAGCCGCTCAAGGCCGGCACCGAAGAGTTCAAGAACGAGGAAGTCCGCGTCTGGTCGCTGGACGGCGAAGTCCTGATCGCCTCGATCCACTGCAAGCTGCACCTCATCAGCCCGACCGTGACCGAAGGCCTGCTCAAGGCCGTCGAGATCGCCGAGGCCAAGTACAAGGGCCTGGTCATCTGGTCGCCGGACGACGTGTTCTCCGCCGGCGCCAACCTCGAGGCGCTGATGCCCGTCTTCATGAGCAAGGGTGCCAAGGGCATCGCGCCGGAAGAGAAGAAGCTGCAGGACATGATGCTGCGCGTGCGTTACGCCAACGTCCCGGTCGTCGCCGCGATGCGCGGCCTGGCGCTGGGCGGCGGCTGCGAACTGGCGGTGCATTGCGCCCGCCGCGTCGCGCACATGGAGTCCTATGTCGGCCTGGTGGAAGTGGGCGTCGGCCTGATCCCGGGCGGCGGCGGCCTGACCTACATCGCGCGTCGCGCGGCGGAGATGGCCTCGGCCGGCAACGCCAACGCGGACATCTTCGCCTTCCTCAAGGACGGCTTCACCAACGCCGCGATGGCCAAGGTGGCGACCTCCGCGCTGGAAGCGCAGAAGCTGGGCTACCTGCTCGACAGCGACATCATCGTCCCCAACAAGGACGAGCTGCTGTACGTCGCCACGGCCCAGGCCAAGGCGATGGCCGACTCCGGCTACCGCGCCCCGCTCAAGGCCAAGTTCCCGGTCGCGGGCCGTTCCGGCATCGCCACGGTGAAGGCCCAGCTGGCCAACATGCGTGACGGCGGCTTCATCAGCGCGCACGACTTCCACCTGGCCTCGCTGATCGCCGACGTCGTCTGCGGCGGCGAAGTCGAAGCCGGCTCGCTGGTGACCGAGGAATACCTGATGTCGCTGGAGCGCAAGCACTTCTGCAGCCTGCTCGAGCACCCCAAGACCCAGGAACGCATCATGGGCATGCTGCAAACCGGCAAGCCGGTCCGCAACTGATCCGAGCGGCACACAAGGAATCCATCATGAGCAAGCAAGTTCAAGACGCCTACATCTGCGCCGCCACCCGTCTGCCCATCGGCAAGTCGGGCCGGGGCTACTTCAAGAACACCCGTCCGGACGAGATGCTGTCGCGCGTCATCCAGGCCGCCATGGCCCAGGTGCCGGGCCTGGACCCGTCGGTGATCGAGGACGCCATCATCGGCTGCTCCTTCCCCGAAGGCGAGCAGGGCATGAACATCGCCCGCGTCGCGGCCGTGTTGTCGGGCCTGCCGAACACGGTCGGCGGCGTGACGGTCAACCGCTACTGCGCCTCGGGCATCACCGCCCTGGCGATGGCCGCGGACCGCATCCGCGTCGGCGAATCCGAAGTGATGATCGCCGGCGGCGTCGAATCGATGTCCATGGTTCCGATGGGCGGCAACAAGCCCTCGTTCCCGCCTGCGATCTTCGAGCGCGACGAGAACATCGGCCTGGCCTACGGCATGGGTCTGACGGCCGAGAAGGTCGCGGACAAGTGGAAGGTCTCGCGCCAGGCGCAGGACGAGTTCTCGCTGGAATCGCATCGCCGCGCGCTGGCCGCGATCGAAGGCGGCTTCTTCAAGGACGAGATCACCCCGTTCGAACTGAAGGACCGTCAGCCCGACCTGAACGGCGACGGCGTCATCGTCAAGAGCCGCATCGTCGACACCGACGAAGGTCCGCGCAAGGACACGTCGATGGAAGGTCTGGCCAAGCTCAAGCCGGTGTTCGCCGCCAAGGGCAGCGTCACCGCCGGCAACAGCTCGCAGACCTCCGACGGCGCGGGCGCGCTGATCGTGGCCTCTGAAGCTGCGGTCAAGCGTTTCGGCCTGACCCCGCTGGCGCGCTTCGTGTCCTTCGCCGTGCGCGGCGTGCCGCCCGAGATCATGGGCATCGGCCCGATCGAGGCGATTCCGGCGGCGCTCAAGCTGGCTGGCATCAAGGCCGAGGATCTGGGCTGGATCGAGTTGAACGAAGCGTTTGCCGCGCAATCGCTGGCTGTGCTGAACGATCTGGACAGCAAGGGCATCGTGCTGGACCGTTCCAAGGTGAACCCCAACGGCGGCGCGATCGCGCTGGGTCACCCGCTGGGCGCGACGGGCGCGATCCGCGCGGCGTCGGTCATCCATGGCCTGCGTCGTACCGGCGGAAAGTACGGCATGGTCACCATGTGCGTCGGCGCTGGCCAGGGCGCGGCCGGCATCATCGAGCGTCTGTAAACGCCGCAGCCGGCGTACTTCGCCGGCTGCTGGCCCTCACCCCCGCCCTCTCCCGCAAGCGGGAGAGGGAGTGAGAATGCACCGAGCCATTCGGAGCAGGAGCACTGGGGTGGCTCCCTCTCCCGCTTGAGGGAGAGGGCAGGGGTGAGGGGCGCACGCAGCGCGCGGGCTCGCCGCAGTCATGAGGCCTCTTACTCCCTCTCCCGCTTGCGGGAGAGGGTAGGGGTGAGGGCCAGCGGCGGTGGAAGTACGGAGACCCTCTCGAATAGCTTGCCGGGGAGATCGCGATGATCAGTTTCCGAGCGGAGGATGGCTTCGAGCTTCGAGGCCATTTGTACGGCGACGCGGCGACCGCGAAGGCGGGATTGCTGATCGCTCCGGCGATGGGTGTGGAGCAGCGTTACTACGCCGCCTTCGCGCGCTGGATGGCGCAGCAGGGCTGGCTGGTGCTGAGCTTCGATTACCGGGGCATGGGCGCCTCGCGTCCGGACGCGATGAAGCGCTCCTTGCGAGGGCTTGAAGCCGACATCCACACCTGGGCCGAGCGCGACGCCGCCGCTGCGTTGTCGCACCTCGACCGCCTGCTCGGCGACCGTCGCGAGATCCACTGGCTGGGTCACAGTTTGGGCGGCCAGATCCTCGGCATGCTCCCCAACCGATCGCGCGTCTCTCGTGCCGTGACGGTGGGTTGCGGCAGCGGCTACTGGCGCGAGAACTCCATCGGTCTGCGCCGCTACGTCTGGTGGCTCTGGTACGTCGTGGTCCCGCTGGCGCTGCCGGCTTTCGGTTACTTCCCGGGCCGCAAGCTGCGCAAGGTCGGCGACCTGCCGCGCGGCGTGATGGCGCAGTGGCGCCGCTGGTGCCTGGATCGCGAGTACATGATGGGCGAGGGCGGCGACGCCTTGCGCGCGCAGTACGCGTCGCTGTCGATGCCCATGCTCTCGCTGGCATTCACCGACGACGAGTTCATGTCCCGTCGCAACACTGAATCCTTGCACGGCTTCTACGCCGGCGCCCATCCCGAGATGCGCCGCATCGCCCCCAAGGACATCGGCGAGCGTCGCATCGGCCATTTCGGGTTCTTCCGCGATCGCTTCGAGCGCAGCCTCTGGCCGCAGGTCAGCGCGTGGCTGGCATGATCGCGACATTCATTCGAACAGACGGCCGTTGAGAAACGGTCGTCCCCCAATCGGCCGTCGCGAGACCGGCCGTCCCAACGAGGAGAGTGCTCCATGAGCATCAAGACCGCCATCGTCAACGGCGTGCAGACCATCGAGATCGCACGGCCCGAAAAGAAGAACGCGCTGACCCGCGCGATGTACCAGGAGATGGCCGATGCGCTGGTCACGGCCAACGCCGACAACGCCGTGCGTGCGGTGCTGATCCAGGGCCAGCCGCAGATTTTCACCTCGGGCAACGACATCGAGGATTTCATGGGCAGCCCGCCGCGCGATGAAGACGCGCCGGTGTTCCAGTTCATGCGCGCGATGATCGGCTGCGACAAGCCCATCGTGGCGGCGGTGAACGGCGCGGCGATCGGCATCGGCACGACGCTGCTGCTGCATTGCGACTTCGTCTACGTGGCCGACGATGCGCGTCTCGCGATGCCCTTCGTCAGCCTGGGCCTGGTGCCGGAATTCGGCTCCAGCCTGCTGGTGCCGCGCCTGATGGGCCCGCGTCGCGCCGCCGAGAAGATCCTGCTGGGCGATCCGTTCACCGGCGAGCAGGCGGTCGAGTGCGGCGTCGCCAACGCGGTGCTGCCGGCGTCGGAAGTGGTGGCGCACGCGCGCCGCGTCGCCGAGCGCTTCAACAAGCTGCCTCCGAGCGCCGTGCGCGAGAGCAAGCAGCTGATGCGTCGCACGTCCAAGGACGAGCTGCTGGCGACCATCCAGGCCGAGGCCGAGATCTTCAGCGCGCGTCTGCGCAGCCCTGAGGCCACGGAAGCCTTCCAGGCCTTCTTCCAGAAGCGCCAGCCGGACTTCTCGAAGTTCTGAGCGGACGCGGCGATGCCGCGGTCAAGGAGAGGGCGCCGCGGGCGCCCTTTCTGCTTTCTGAAACGCCTGGTCGACCGACCACCCTCATTCGCGCAGGGGTCACCACTTGACCAAGTCAGCGCGAATGCCAACTGCACGAGAACATGTAATTGGCACGGCCACACGACCTCGGAATCATGAGGACTCCTCTGTTGATTGGAGTGATTCCTGATGAGCAAGAAGTCGAACGGAAAAGCCGCCAAGCCGGCGAAGCGCAAGAGCCTCTGCGAGCGGTGCGGGCAGGTCGCCAAGGCGTCGGTGAAGGTCACTGAACCGCCGAGCTGGGCGCACAAGGCGGGAGATTTCAGTCTGCTGCGGACGAAGCGTCGTGCACTCTCGCTGGAAGAGGCTCGTGAATGCGCGATCGCCGCCGGGATCATCGACCACGACGGAAATCTGATGCCGAGGTACCAATGAGCGAAGGTCAATTGATCCTCGCGTACCACGGGTGCGACATCACCGTGCGAGATCGGCTGGTCAAAGGCCTTCTGCCTCGCTTGACGCCTTCGTCGAATCGATACGACTGGCTGGGCGAAGGTGTCTACTTTTTCGAAGGCGATGCTCAGCGGGCGATGGAATTTGCGGAAGCAGCGTGCTTGCAATCTTCCAAGCTGTTGTCGGCTCGACCCATCGTGACGCCTTCAGTGGTCGGGGTGATCTTGTGCATCTGGCGATGCTGGGACATGACGACGGTTGGCGGGCGGCAGGACTATCTGGAGGCGCATGAAGAGCTGCGCAAAGTGGTGAGCGCCACTGGACGGGCCATGCCAACCAATCGTCCCGCGGATGCCCTTGACGAAGAGACGTTGATCCGCGGTCTGGATTGCGCGGTGTTCAACATGGGTCATGAAATGCGGGAGCGTGAAGGGCTGGGGCCGGTTCAACTGCTACGGGCGGCGTTTTATCAGGGGCGTCCGATTCTGGACGGAAGCGAGTTCCGAGCGGGCACGCATATTCAGCTCGCGCTCCGCGACCCGCAATGCGTCATCGGATGGTTCCTGCCGGAAGGCGTGGGATCCGCATTGCTCAGCGAGGCTGAGCTTCGCGAGGCTGACGCGGCAATGGCTCGCGCCATCCGCGCCAGGACTGCCAACAAACCTCGCGTGAGGGCCTCGCCATGACGTCGACCACACGAAGAAGAATGAAAAACGCGCCCCTCAGGGCGCGTTGTCGTTCATGGGTGCCGATCGCTCACGCGGTCTCGGCCGGTCCGGCCACGCGGACCGGCAGGTCGTCCGTGTCACCCGACTTGCCCGACAGCGCCAGGTCCAGCGCGTCGTGGTCCAGCGCGCGTTCCCACTTCGACACGACGATGGTCGCCACCGCGTTGCCGACGAAGTTGGTCAGCGAGCGGCACTCCGACATGAAGCGGTCCACGCCCAGGATCAGCGCCATGCCGGCCACCGGCACTTCCGGCACCACCGACAGCGTCGCCGCCAGCGTGATGAAGCCCGCGCCCGTCACGCCCGCCGCGCCCTTGGAACTCAGCATCGCCACCAGCAGCAGCGTGATCTGGTGCGTCAGCGTCAGCTCGGTGTTGGTCGCCTGCGCGATGAACAGCGCCGCCAGCGTCATGTAGATGTTGGTCCCGTCCAGGTTGAACGAGTAACCCGTCGGCACCACCAGCCCCACCACCGTCTTCTTGCAGCCGGCCTTCTCCATCTTCTCCATCAGCGACGGCAGCGCCGACTCCGACGAGGAGGTGCCCAGCACCAGCAGCAGCTCCGCCTTCAGGTAGCGGATCAGCTTCAGGATCGAGAAGCCGCACAGTCTGGCCACGATGCCCAGGATCACCAGCACGAACAGCAGCGAGGTCAGGTAGAAGCTGCCCACCAGCATGCCCAGGTTGAGCAGCGAGGCCACGCCGTACTTGCCGATGGTGAAGGCCATCGCGCCGAACGCGCCCACCGGCGCCGCCTTCATCAGGATGTGCACCATCCGGAAGACCGGCGCGGTCAGCGACTCGAAGAAGGTCAGCACCGGCTTGCCGCGGTCGCCCGTCAGCGCCAGCGCGATGCCGAACAGCACCGCCACGAACAGCGTCTGCAGGATGTTGCCGTCCGCCAGCGCGCCGATCAGCGACTTCGGGATCACGTCCATCAGGAAGCCGACCAGGGTCAGGTCATGCGTCTTTTCGACGTAGCGGTGCACTTCCTTCTGGTCCAGGTCCGCCACGTTGACGTTCATGCCGGCGCCCGGCTGCACGACGTTGGCCACCACCAGGCCGACGATCAGCGCCAGCGTGGAGAAGAACAGGAAGTAGGCCATCGCCTTGCCGAACACACGACCGACGGCGCTCAGCTGCGTCATGCTGGCGATGCCGGTCACGATGGTCAGGAAGATCACCGGCGCGATGATCATCTTCACCAGCTTGATGAAGGCGTCGCCCAGCGGTTGGAACTTGACCGCCAGTGCCGGCTCGAAATAACCGAGCGTGATGCCGATCAGGATCGCAATGACGACCTGGAGGTAGAGATGGCGATACCACGGCACGGGCACGGCCGGCGCGGCGGAGGCGGAAGGGGTCAGCATGGGGTACGGCTCCGGTTGCGGGTGGCCGCAGGCGCCGTCACCGGCGTGTCTGCGCACCCTGGCCGGGCAGTATCCCACCCGAGGTTTTTCCGACGCTGCGGGATCTACGTACAAACCCTGGTGGGCGAATGCCCATTCGCCCGCCGGGGCGCACACCAGCCGGACGGCCCCATCCCGGGGCCCGTGTGCACGGATCGGGTCAGGCCTCCTGGCCGAAGACGCGCGACTTGCCTTCGCGATCGATCGCGACGTAGGTGAGGTTGGCCTCGGTCACCTTGACCACGTGCGGATTGGCCGGGTTGCGCTCGGCGAAGACCTCCACGTGCACGGTGATCGAGGTGCGCCCGATGCGCGTGACCTGCGCGTAGAAGCTCAGCAGGTCGCCCACCGACACCGGCTGCTTGAAGATGAACTGGTTGACCGCCACCGTCGCGATCCGGCCGCGCGAGATGCGCGCCGGCAGCACCGAACCGGCCAGGTCCACCTGCGCCATGATCCAGCCGCCGAAGATGTCGCCGTTGCCGTTGGCATCCGCCGGCATCGGCATCACGCGCATCACCAGCTCGCGCGGACCGATGGTCTCGGGCGACAGGAGCGTGGAGCCCGGGGCAGGCGCGGCGGCGGCCGAGCTGGCAGCGCCGGCAGGGACATTGGAATCGGTGGAGTCGCTCATGATGGCCAAACGGTGACAATGAGCGGCATTGTCGTCCAGCATGTCCGCCCTCGCCAGGGCGGGTGCCCGACTCCACGGCAAGGCCACGCTCCCTCTCCATGCGTCGTTCCACACTCGCCGGCACCGCGCCGACGCCCCCCGCTCCTTCCACCGACGGCGCCGCCGCGTCTGCGCCTGAAGCGCGGGGCGATTGGCACACCATCGCCCGCCTGCTCCCTTACTTCTGGCGCTACCGCTGGCGCGTCGGCATCGCGCTGGGCTTCATGGTCGCGGCCAAGCTCGCCAACGTCGGCGTGCCGCTGCTGCTGAAGAAGCTGGTCGACAGCCTCGACATTCCCGCCGGCAGCGCGCAGGCGCTGATGGTCGTGCCGGTCGGCCTGCTGCTCGCCTACGGGATGCTGCGGCTGTGCACCTCGCTGTTCACCGAGGCCCGCGAGCTGATCTTCGCCAAGGCCACCGAGGGCGCCTCGCGCAGCATCTCGCTGCAGGTGTTCCGCCATCTGCACGACCTCAGCCTGCGCTTCCACCTCGAACGCCAGACCGGCGGCATGACCCGCGACATCGAGCGCGGCACGCGTGCCGTGCATGCGCTGATCTCGTACTCGCTCTACAGCATCTTCCCGACGCTGGTCGAGGTCGTGCTGGTGCTCAGCCTGCTCGCGGTCAAGTTCGACGTGCTCTTCGCCTGGATCACCGGCGCCGCCCTGGTGTTCTACATCGGCTTCACCATCGTCGTCACCGAGTGGCGCACCAAGTACCGCAAGCTGCTCAACGAGCTGGACTCGCACGCGCACAGCAAGGCGATCGATTCGCTGCTGAACTACGAGACGGTGAAGTACTTCAACAACGAGGACTTCGAAGCCGCCCGCTACGACCAGAGCCTGGAGCGCCTGCGCCGCGCGCAGCTGAAGTCGCAGCGCACGCTGTCGCTGCTCAACAGCGGGCAGCAGGTGATCATCGCGGTCGCGCTGGTGGCCATGCTGTGGCGCGCGACGCAGGGCGTCGTCGACGGCCGCATGAGCCTGGGCGACCTGGTCATGATCAACGCCTTCATGATCCAGCTGTACATCCCGCTGAACTTCCTCGGCGTGATCTATCGCGAGATCAAGCAGAGCCTGACCGACCTGGAGAAGATGTTCGGCCTGCTGGCCCGCGAGCGCGAGATCGCCGACGCACCCGGCGCTCAGCCGCTGCGCGTGGACGGCGCGGCCGTGCGCTTCGACGACGTCCACTTCGCCTACGAGCCGCAGCGCCCCATCTTGAAAGGCGTGAGCCTGGAGATCCCGGCGGGCAAGAAGGTCGCGGTCGTCGGTCCGAGCGGCTCGGGCAAGAGCACGCTGGCCAGACTGCTCTACCGCTTCTACGACGCGCAGTCGGGCCGCATCGCCATCGACGGCCAGTCGCTCGCCGAGGTCACCCAGCACAGCGTGCGCCGCGCGATCGGCATCGTGCCGCAGGACACCGTGCTGTTCAACGACACCATCGCCTACAACATCGCCTACGGCCGGCCCGAGGCGACGACGGAAGAGATCGAGGCCGCGGCCAAGTCCGCGCACATCCACGACTTCATCCGCCACCTGCCGCAGGGCTACCAGACCATGGTCGGCGAGCGCGGCCTGAAGCTCTCCGGCGGCGAGAAGCAGCGCGTCGCGATCGCGCGCACGCTGCTCAAGGATCCGGCGATCCTGATCTTCGACGAGGCGACCTCCGCGCTGGACTCGCGCAACGAGCGCGCCATCCAGGCCGAGCTCGAAGCCGCCGCGCAGGACAAGACCGTGCTGGTCATCGCGCACCGGCTCTCCACCGTCGTCGACGCGCACGAGATCCTCGTGATGGAGCAGGGCCTCATCGTCGAGCGCGGCACGCACGCCGCGCTGCTCGCGCAGCGCGGCCGGTACGCCCAGATGTGGGCCCTCCAGCAGGATGGTCAGGACCGCTCCGATCCGCAGGGATAAACTCCCGCGCCGTGGAAACCAAATGGCTTGAAGACTTCGTGAGCCTGGCGGAGACGCGCAGCTTCTCCCGCTCGGCTCAACTGCGGCATGTCACGCAGCCCGCGTTCTCGCGCCGCATCCAGGCGCTGGAGGCCTGGGCGGGCGTGGATCTGGTCGACCGCTCGTCCTATCCGACGCGGCTCACCGCCGCCGGCGAGACGCTGCTGGGCCAGGCCGTGGACCTGCTGGGCAACCTGCAGGCCACGCGCAACATGCTGCGCAGCCATCAGTCGGCGGGGCAGGACATGATCGAGTTCGCCGTGCCGCACTCGCTGTCCTTCAGCTTCTTCCCGCACTGGCTGATGGAGCTTCGCCAGCGCTTCGGCGAGGTGAAGTGCCGGCTCAATGCGCTCAACGTCCACGACGCGACCCTGCAGCTCAGCGAAGGCAACTGCGACCTGCTGGTCGTCTACCACCACCCCAGCCAGCCGCTGCAGCTGGACCCGGAGCGTTACGAATCCGTCTCGCTCGGCCACGAGACGCTGGCCGCCTATGCGAAAGCTGACACAACCGGCGCGCCGATGTTCCGGATTTCCGGACACCCGGGCCAGAAGATCCCCTTCCTGAGCTACGCCTCGGGGGCCTACCTCGGGCGATTGGTGGAACTGATCGTCAAGGGCGCGGCGCAGCCGCTGAACTTCGAATCCGTCTTCGAGACCGACATGGCCGAGAGCCTCAAGGCCATGGCCATCGAGGGCCACGGCCTGGCCTTCCTGCCGGCCAGCTCGGTGAAGAAGGAAGTGAAGGCGCGCCGTCTGGTGCGGGCCGCGGAGCCCGGCCAGTACGAGCTCAACATGGAATTGCGCATGTACCGCGAGCGCCAGGGCTCGACGCGGCGCGTCAAGCCGGTCGCGCAGGCGCTGTGGAACTTCCTGACCCACGCCGAGAAGATCGACGCCTGAGGGGGCGGTCGAGTCGGTGCTTGAGCCTCCGACCTGAACCGGGCACGGAACCTGCATACGTAAGCCACGCAACAAGTCGAGATGCGTGATACTCCCTACCCAGCAAAGCGACCGCGCATGGTCTGCTCTGCCGGTTGGGAGGCTCACCGGTCGAACCTCCCTCGAATCCGCTTTTTGAATCCGAACAAGCAGGAGCATCTATGAAGAAGGCATTGCTGGTACTGGCCCTTGGTGCGGCGTTGGTGGGCGTGGCCCAGGCCGACACGCTCAAGAAGATCAAGGACACAGGCAGCGTGACCATGGGCGTTCGCGAGTCCTCGGGCGCGCTGTCGTACACCCTGGGAGACGGCAAGTACGTCGGTTACCACGTCGAGATCTGCCAGCGCGTGCTGGCCGACGTGCAGAAGCAGCTGGGCCTGGCCAAGCTGGACATCAAGTACCTGCCGGTGACCTCGCAGAACCGCGTCCCGCTGGTGCAGAACGGCACCGTGGACATCGAGTGCGGCTCGACGACCAACAACCTGACCCGTCAGAAGGACGTGGCCTTCGCCGTCACGACCTATGTCGAGGAAGTGCGCATCGCCGTGAAGGCCGATTCGGGCATCACCTCGATCGCCCAGCTCAACGGCAAGACGGTCGCGACGACCACCGGCACCACCTCGGTCCAGCTGCTGCGCAAGCATGAGCGCGCCAACGGCGTGGACTTCAAGGAAGTGCTGGGCAAGGACCACGCCGACAGCTTCCTGCTGCTGGAGTCGGGCCGTGCCGACGCCTTCGTGATGGACGGCCAGATCCTGGCCGGCAACATCGCCAAGTCGCGCAACCCGGCGGGCTTCAAGATCGTCGGCGAAGTGCTGTCGGTCGAGCCGATCGCCATCATGGTCCGCAAGGACGACCCGGCCTTCAAGAAGGCCGTGGACGACAGCATCAAGGGCCTGATGAAGTCGGGCGAGATCTCGAAGCTGTACGACAAGTGGTTCATCCAGCCGATCCCGCCGACCAACACCAAGGTGGGTCTGCCGGCGACGGCCGCGACCAAGGACGCGTGGGCGAACCCGAACGACAAGCCGGTCGAGGAATACCTCAAGAAGTAATCGGCCTCGCCTGAGCACAAGGCGCCCCGCGGGGCGCCTTGTCGCAACAGGCCTTCGTTTTGAAGGATGGAGCACGCCATGGCGAGCTGGGATTGGCAGTTGTACTGCACAGACATGGTGACCGAGGAGGTCGCGCCGAAGTGTTTCGGCGCTCCCGGTTATGAGACTTACCTGGACGCGATGATCCACGGCTGGGGCTGGACGATGTTCGTCTCGGTCGTCGGCCTGCTGGTCGCGCTGGTGGCGGGGTCGCTGATCGGCGTGCTGCGCACGGTGCCGAACAGGAAGCTGGCGATGTTCGGGGAATCCTGGACGGAGCTGTTCCGCAACATTCCGCTGATCGTGCAGCTGTTCATCTGGTACCACGTGGTGCCGCGGCTGTTCCCGGTGCTGGACCTGCCGCCCAGCGTGCTGGTGGTGATCGCGATCGGGCTGTTCACGTCGGCGCGGATCTCGGAGCAGGTCAAGGCCGGCATCCTGACGCTGCCCAAGGGCCAGCGCTACGCGGGCCAGGCGCTGGGGCTGACGCTGCCGCAGACCTACCGCCACGTGCTGCTGCCGATGGCGTTCCGCATCGTCATCCCGCCGCTGACCAGCGAGAGCATGAACATCGTCAAGAACTCGGCGGTGGCGTTCGCGGTGAGCATTCCCGACCTGGCGCAGTTCGCGCTGCAGGCGTCGGAGCAGTCGAGCTTCGTGCAGATCTTCCTGCCGGTGACGATCCTGTACTTCGTCTCCGCCTACGCGATCAACCGCGTGGCCAAGGTCATCGAGTGGTACGTCCGCGTGCCCGGCATCCTGGGGGCGAAGTGACATGACGCAACTCGATTTCTCGTTCCTGACCTGGGACGTCCTGACGTCCTTCGTGGCCAAGGGGTTGTGGTTCTCCATCCAGCTGACCTTCTCGGCCATGATCGGCGGCATCGTGCTGGGCACGGTGCTGGCGCTGATGCGGCTGTCGGGCAGGTGGTGGCTGGAGAAGCCGGCGGCGATCTACGTCGACACGCTGCGCTCGATCCCGCTGGTGATGGTCATCCTGTGGTTCTTCCTGCTGATCCCGTACATCGCGGGTCCGCTGGGGCCGGAGAAGACGGCGCTGATCACCTTCACGCTGTTCGAGGCGACCTACTACTCGGAGATCATGCGCGCGGGCATCCAGTCGGTGTCCAAGGGCCAGGTCTACGCCGGGTACGCCATGGGCATGACCTACCGCCAGACCATGAGCCTGGTGGTGCTGCCGCAGGCCTTCCGCAACATGCTGCCGGTGCTGCTGACGCAGACCATCGTGCTGTTCCAGGACACGTCGCTGGTCTATGCGATCGGCGCGTACGACCTGCTGAAGGGCTTCGAGGTCGCCGGCAAGAACTTCGGTCGGCCGATGGAGACCTATCTCTTCGTCGCCGTCGTCTATTTCGTGATCTGCTTCAGCCTGTCCATGCTGGTCCGCCGGCTGCAGAAGAAGATCGCCATCATCCGCTGAGGTCCGCTCCATGATCGACATCAAGAACGTTTCCAAGTGGTACGGCCCGTTCCAGGTGCTGACCGACTGCTCCACCACCATCCAGAAGGGTGAGGTGGTGGTGGTGTGCGGCCCGTCGGGGTCGGGCAAGTCCACGCTGATCAAGACCGTCAACGCGCTGGAGCCCATCCAGGCGGGCGACATCGTGGTCGACGGCACCAGCCTGACCAATCCCAAGACCAACCTGCCCAAGCTGCGGTCGCGGGTGGGCATGGTGTTCCAGCATTTCGAGCTGTTCCCCCACCTGTCGGTGACGGAGAACCTGACGCTGGCGCAGGTCAAGGTGCTGGGCCGCAACATGGCCGACGCCAAGACCCGCGGGCTGAAGATGCTGGAGCGGGTGGGCCTGATGGCGCACAAGGACAAGTTCCCGGGTCAGCTCTCGGGCGGCCAGCAGCAGCGCGTGGCGATCGCCCGGGCGCTGTCCATGGACCCGATCGTCATGCTGTTCGACGAGCCGACCTCGGCGCTGGACCCCGAGATGGTCGGCGAAGTGCTGGACGTGATGGTCCAGCTGGCCAACGAAGGCATGACCATGATGTGCGTGACGCACGAGATGGGCTTTGCGCGCAAGGTCAGCAACCGCGTCATCTTCATGGACGCCGGCAAGATCATCGAGGACTGCACCCGCGACGAGTTCTTCGGCGATCCGGAAGCGCGCTCGCCGCGCGCCAAGGACTTCCTGGCGAAGATCCTGCAGCACTGAACCCCGACGCCTCCGGCGTCCCGCGTTCCGTCGTGTTCTGCCCAGAAGGCCCGCTCCGCAAGGTGCGGGCCTTTTGCTTTGAGGCAACCATCGAGGTCTTCGCGATTCGATCAACTTGTGCGGCGAGTCGCACGAGGCGCGATGGCGTCGTGCGGGAATCCGCCCGGCAACACCTGGCACCAACTAAGGAACGTCGTCAGGTTGATGCTGCTGGCGGGGCAGCATTTGGGGCGGTGAGACAATCCCGCCCCATGAGCGAAACCCTTGTCCTGACCCGTCCCGACGACTGGCACGTGCACCTGCGCGACGGTGCCGCCCTGCAGAGCGTCGTCCCGTATACCGCGCGCCAGTTCGCGCGCGCGATCGCGATGCCGAACCTGAAGCCGCCGATCACGACGGCCGAGCAGGCCCTCGCGTATCGCCAGCGCATCCTCGCCGCGGTACCCGCCGGCGTGGACTTCGAGCCGCTGATGACGCTCTATCTGACCGATCGCACCACGCCCGAGGACATCGCCGCCGCCAAGGCTGCTGGCGTCGTCGCGCTCAAGCTGTATCCGGCCGGTGCCACGACCAACAGCGATGCCGGCGTCACCGACATCCGCAAGACCTACGCGACGCTGGAGGCCATGCAGAAGGCCGGCCTGCTGCTGTTGGTGCACGGCGAAGTGACCGACGGCGACGTCGACGTCTTCGACCGCGAGGCCTTCTTCATCGACCGCGTGATGCAGCCGCTGCGCAAGGACTTCCCCGAGCTGAAGGTCGTCTTCGAGCACATCACGACGAAGGAAGCCGCGCAGTACGTGACCGGTGCCGACCGCTTCACCGGCGCGACCGTCACGCCGCAGCATCTGCTCTACAACCGCAACGCGATCTTCATGGGCGGGCTGCGTCCGCACTACTACTGCCTGCCCGTGCTCAAGCGCGAGGAGCATCGCCTTGCGCTGATCAAGGCGGCGACTTCGGGCAGCGCCAAGTTCTTCCTCGGCACCGACAGCGCCCCGCATGCGTCGGTGATGAAGGAGAACTCGGTGTGCGGCGCCGGCTGCTTCACCGCGCTGTCCGCGATCGAGCTCTACGCCGAGGCCTTCGAGGCCGCTGGCGCGCTCGACAAGCTCGAAGCGTTCGCGAGCTTCAACGGCGCCGACTTCTACGGCCTGCCGCGCAACACCACGCAGGTCACGCTGCGCAAGACCGACTGGACGCTCCCCGACGCCGTCCCCTTCGGTGAAGCCGCGCAGCTCAAGCCGCTGCGCGGCGGTGAAGTCATGAGCTGGAAGCTCGACTGACCCTCACTTGAACTGATACGACGCCGACAAGTAGAAGAACCGTCCCCGCGGATCCGTGTAGCTCGGGTCGTATCCCGAGATGAAGAAGTAGGCCTGGTTCGAGAACGGCGGCGCCTTGTCGAACAGGTTCTTCACCCCGGCGCGGAGGGTGAGGGCGGAGGTGGCTTCCCATCCGCCTGCCAGGTCCCACAGCGAGTACGCCTTCACCCTGTTCTTCGAGACGATGTTCCCGGCGTCGTTGTCGATGGCCGAGTTCTGGTCGTCGTAGCCGCTGTAGAACGTGTTGGCGAGGTTGAGGCTCCACGGTCCGCGCGACCAGTCGAAGTTCAGCCGATGGCGCCAGCGTTGCACGACGCCGTCGGTGACGAAGCGGCCGAGGTTGCTGATGAACGGATCGCCGTCGCCGGTCTGCTTCTTCGACGACAGCGTCAGCGTCCCCACCAGCCGGGCGCCGAAGCGTCCCCAATCGGTGGCGGGCGAGCGGAACTGCAGCGTCAGGTCCAGCCCGGACGCCTTCTGCTTGCCGCGGTTCTCCTTGTGCAGCTCGATGAAGCAGATCGACGAATCGTCGGGGTCGAAGTCGCAGCCGTCGACCGGCACCGCGTCGTTGTAGCGGTGGATGAGCGAGGCGTACTTGTCAGCGTTGGCCAGGATCACGTCCTCCCCGATCGTGCTGATCAGGTTGCGCTTCTCGATGTTCCAGTAGTCCAGGCCGAGGCTCCAGTTCGGCGTCGGATCCGTCAGCACCCCGATCGAGAACTGTCGCGACTTCTCCGGCTTCAGCTTGGAGTTCGAGTAGATGCGCGTTTCCCAGAAGTCCGAGCAGGTGGTCAGGTCGTTGTCGTTCTCGCGCATGCAGACCGGGTCGGCCAGCACCGGGGTCGTGCTGGTCTTCACCGAGCGGTAGAGGTCGTTCATCGAGGGTGCACGGAAGCCCGTGCCCGCCGAGGCGCGGAAGGTGAGGTCCTTCATCGGCGCGAAGCGCAGGCCGATCTTGGGATTCGTGGAGCCGCCGATCTTCTGGTAATGGTCATGACGCAGCGCCAGCTGCAGTTCCCACTGCTTGGCGAAGGGCACCAGCAGCTCCCCGTACGCGGCCCAGATGTTGCGCGCGTTCTTGGTGAACTGCGCGTCGCCGGGCGTCGGGTCGCCGAGGATGTCATCCGACAGCAGCAGGTCGCTGGCGGACGACTCGGACTTCTCGCGCCGCATTTCCGCACCGACCGCGATCGCCATGTCCCCGCCGGCCAGACGGCTCAGCGTGCGCGTCGCCTTGACGTCCAGGCTGTCCATGGTGCCGCGCGCGCGGCGCACTTCCTGGTTGATGTTGTTGTCGCGCAGGAAGTCGAGTCCCGCCTGGCTGGACGGGCCGAACGGATTCAGGATCCCGTCGGCATAGGCCTGCATCGTCGCGTTGTAGGGCAGGTAGCCGCGCACGTCGCGGTCCGAGATCCGGTTCACGCTGTGGTTGAGGCCCCAGTCGTAGTCCCACGCGCCGATCGTGCCGGTCATGCCCAGCACCACGCGGCTGCCGGTGCTGGTGAGCTCGCTGGCGCGATTGCCGGCTTCGAGCATGCGGGTGCGGACCTCGATCTCCGGATCCACATCGGCCAGGCCGGTCGCCGCCAGCGCCGGGATCATGGACACGTCGAGCAGTGCGTCGATCCGGTTGCTCGTGCCCACGTACCAGCTCTTGCTGCGCGAGTAGGAGGCCTCCACGAAGAGCTGGTGGCTGCCGCCCAGCGCCACCACGCCGCGGCCGAGGAAGTTGCCCTTCTCGGTCTTGGGGTACAGCTCGAGGTCGCGCATGTAGTCGTACGAGCAGGCGTCGACCCCGCCGATGCCGGCCGGCAGGTAGAGCGTATGCGGCGCCTGGCAGTCCGGGATGCTCAGGTTGATCGTGCGGTTCGTGATGGGCCGGCCGTTGAGCAGGAAGCCCTGTTCCTGCAGGTAGTCGCGCTGGTCGGAACTCAGGCGGATGTTGCCCGGGAAGGTCACGCCCGACAGCAGGTGCGGCAGCCGCTCGGGGATGCGCAGGTCGGAGATGAAGTCGCGCTGCGAGGTCCGCAGCGCGTCGGTCTTCTGGAAGTCCAGCACGCCCATCACGTTGAAGCCGTCGCGCGCCAGGTCGCCGTGACCGGCGGCGATGGACGCGGTGCGCTTGCCCGCGCCGCCTTCGCCGGTCTTGCCGGCGTAGACGTCGAGCTGCACGCCCTGGTAGTCCTTGCGGGTGATGAAGTTGACGACGCCGCCGATCGCGTCGGTGCCGTAGATCGCGGAGGCGCCGTCGAGCAGCACCTCCACGCGCTCGATCGCGGCGGCGGGGATGTTGTTGAGGTCGACGCCGTTGTCGTCGCCCGGCGAGGCGAAGTTGGCCATGCGCCGGCCGTTCAGCAGCACCAGCGTCGACGAGGTGCCCAGCCCGCGCAGGTTGGCCGAGTTGAAGCCCATCTGGTCCTTGACGCCGCCCGTGCCGATGCTGACCCCGTCGGTCAGCGCGTTGCTCATGGCCGAGACCGTCGCCATGATCTCGGCTGCGGTGGTGACGCCGGCCTTGACGATGTCGTTGCGGTTGATGACCTGCACGGGCAGCGCGCCCTCGTCCGCGATGCGCTTGATCGCGGAGCCGGTGATCTCCACGCGCTGCAGCTTCTGCGTGGCCGTCGGGGTGCCGGGCGCGGAGGCGGCCGACTCCGGCGGCGTGACCTGTGCGTACGTGGCCTGCGTCAGTCCGACGCTGCAGAGCGCGATCAGGGCCGCGGCCGCGCAGGCACGCGGGGCGAACGGCGGGCGAAGCGAGGCGCGCGTGGAACGGACGGTCATGAGGGGCTCCCGGAGGCCGATAGGGGGTGGCTCTGTCGGACCAGTCTAGGGAGCGGACCGTCACGGGCAAGGGTGATACCCCGCGACAGTCGCGACGAAGCAACTGAGCTGTGACCAATGGTCACCCGTTGGAGGGTGGGTGAGGCTATGGTGGTGTGAAAAGCCGCCCCGCGCGGCGGGAGGCCCTGTCGATGTTCGATCGCTGTCTGCTGCGCCGCGCCGTCGGCGCGCTCCTGGTGTCGTGGTCCGTGCTGCCGGCGTTCGCCGCTCCGCCCACCGTCCCGCCCACCACGCCGGCGCCGTCCCGGTCCACGGCGGCCGCGAAGCCCGCGCCGCCTCCCGCCGCCGCACCCGTGGTCCCGTCCGCCGGTCCTACCGCAAGTCCTTCAGCGAGTCCTTCCGCTGCTGCGGCCCAGGCAACGCCTGCCCCCCCATCGGATGTCCCCATTAAAGGCCACGCCATGGCCATCGGCGGCGCGCTGAAGGCCGACAACGACGAGGTCTGGAACCGGCTGATCGCCCTGGCCGGCGGACGCGGCGCGCGGTTCGTCGTCTTCGGCACCGCGGCCGAGGACCCCGAGGCCAGCGCCAAGCAGGTCGTCGAGCAGCTGCAGCGCCGCGGCGCCTTCGCCGAGGCGCTGCCGGTGGCACCGAAGTTCTCGTGGGTCGACCTCAACAAGGTCGTGCGCGACGCCGCGCTGATCGCCAAGGTGCGCAACGCCAAGGGCATCTTCTTCACCGGCGGCTCGCAGGAGCGCATCGTCGACGTGCTCTACCCGGGCGGGCACTCGACGCCGATGCTCGACGCCATCTGGGACGTCTATCGCAAGGGCGGCGTGGTCGCCGGCACCTCGGCCGGGGCGGCGGTGATGAGCACGGTCATGTTCCGCGACGCCCCCAGCGTCATCAGCATCCTCAAGGGCCAGTGGGAGGAGGGCAAGCAGATCGACCGCGGCCTGGGCTTCGTCGGCCCCGAGCTCTTCGTCGACCAGCATTTCCTCAAGCGCGGGCGCTTCGGCCGCATGGTGCCGCTGATGCTGGCCAAGGGCTACAAGCTCGGACTGGGCGTGGACGAGAACTCCGCCGCCGTGATCCGCGGCGACGAGGTCGAGATCCTCGGCCACAAGGGCGCGCTGCTGGTCGACCTGAGCGAGGCGTCCTCGGACCGCAGTCTCGGCGTCTTCAACCTGAAGAACGCCCGGCTGACCTACCTCGACCACGGCGACCGCATGAACCTGCGCACGCGCGGCGTCACGCCCTCGCCGGTGAAGCTGCGCGGCCAGAAGCTCGAGCCCGGCGCGCCCGACTACAAGCCCTATTACACGCTGCCACAGTTCTACACGGACATGCTGGGCGATTCGACGATCTCCACGGCGATGTCCATCCTGATCGACAGCGTCCAGCCCGAGTTCCGCGGCCTGAGCTTCGAAGCCGCGCCCAAGGCCGGCGACACGCTGGCGGACCTGGGCTTCCTGTTCCGGCTCTACAAGGGCCCGGGCAGCATCGGCTGGAGCACGGACGAACTCGGTCCCGAGGACTACACGGTGGTCAATCTCTACCTCGACGTGACCCCGGTGCGCATGCCCTTGCCCCTGTTCGGGCCCTGGCCCGGCGAGGCCCGCCCGAAGAAGCCGGCCGCGGCCGAGGAGCCTCCCGCCGGCGAGCGCCCGCAGCAGTGAAGAGCGCCGAACCGATCGCAGGGCGGGCCGGAATGGCCGCCGCCCGGGCGATCGGCAAGGCCGTCCGGCATTCCGATTGCTGGCGGCCTCTGCAAAGCCGCTAGCATGCGGCGTCCGCCCGCTCTTGCGCGAGCCTGCTCTTCCCCAGCTCCCCCCAGCTGTTCTCCTGGAGTCTCCTGCGTTGTCGCGAAAACCTCTCACCCCTGGGCGTGCCGCCGTCGGGGCGGTCCTGCTGCTGCTGAGCGCGGCGCTGGGCCTGCCCGTCGCGGCGCAGACACGCCCCGCGCCGCTGCCGGCCTCAAAGCCGGCTTCGCCGGCATCGCCCGCCGTGCCGACCCAGCCGTCCGTCCCGCCGGGCGTTCCGGCCGCGGCCGCCAGCCAGGCGCTCCCGTCCGCGCCGGTCTCGGCCAGCGCCCGCCGGCTCTATGACCGCAGCCGCGCACAGCTGCTGCAGGTCCGCACGCTCTACAACGGCAGCCAGGCCTCGGTGGGTTCGGGCTTTGTCGTCAGCGACCAAGGCCACGTCATCACCAACTATCACGTCATCAGCCAGCACGCGCTGGAACCGGAGCGCTACCACCTCCAGTACCAGACGCCCGAAGGCGACGGCGGCGACATCGAGCTGCTGGACTTCGACGCCCGTCGCGACCTGGCGCTGCTGCGCATCGTGCGCAAGGGCGACACGCCCGACCCCAAGGGGGTCGTGGCGCGCATGACGGCCACGCCGCTCGTGTTCCGCAAGGCGGACCAGCCGCTGGCCAAGGGCGAGCGCATCTACTCGATGGGCAACCCGCACGACGTCGCCTTCGCCGTCGTCGAGGGCACCTACAACGGCCTGGTCGAGCGCAGCTTCGACCCGTTGATCTACTACTCCGGCTCGATCAACCCCGGCATGAGCGGCGGTCCCGTGATCGACGAGGACGGCGAGATCGTCGGCATCAACGTGTCGACGATGATCTTCGCGCAGCAGATGAGCTTCCTCGTCCCGGGCGAGCACGCCGCCGCGCTGCTCGCGCGCAGCCGCAACGCCGCGCCGATCAAGGGCGCCGCCTGGCCCAAGCTGCGCCAGCAGCTGATGGCCTACCAGGACGAGCTCTCGCGCAACTTCCTGGCGCAGCCGTGGCGCACGCTCACGCATCCGCGCTACCGCTTCCCGATCCCGCAGGAGGAATACATGCGCTGCTGGGGCAGCGGCTCCTCCGCCGACGAGCAGGGCCTGCAGATGCAGCGCACGCAATGCCGGATGGAGCACGCGCTGTTCATCAGCGAGTCGCTGCAGACCGGCTACTTCGGCGTCACCGAGGAGGTCTACGACGGCAGCAAGCTGGGCGCGCTGCGCTTCTCGGCGATCTATTCGGCGAGCTTCCGCAACGAGCGCCTGGGCGGCCCGGACCGCGACCGCACCGCGCCCTACTGCAAGGAGGACTTCGTCCAGCAGAAGGACGGCCCGCCGCTGCGCGCGGTCGCCTGCCTGCGCGCCTACCGCAAGCTGGAGGGACTCTTCGACCTGACCGTGCTGGTCACCAACGTGGACGCCCCGACCGAAGGCGCCCTCGGCCGCTTCGACGCCCGCGGCGTCAGCTTCGCGAATGCCACCAAGCTGACGCGTCACTATCTGCAAGGATTCGCATGGACCACGCCGCGGTAATCGAGATCGTCGACCGGGACGGTCATTGCCGGGAGATGCACAAGGTGCGCGCGTGGCCGCTGCGCATCGGGCGGTCGCCGTCATGCGACCTCGTGCTGTCGGACCCGCATCTGGCCGGTGAGCACGCGCTGCTGCACTGGGACCGCGGCGAGCCCGCGGCCGAGCGCAGCGACGAGACCCTGGACCAGGACGCCTCGCCCGTGGCGGGCGGTCCGGTGCTGGAGCTGCTGCCCAGCCAGAACGGCGCGTGGCTGGACGGACGCCGACTGGCGGCGGGCAGCCGCGCGGCCTGGCCGTCGTCGGCGCTGCTGCAGATCGGCACCACGCGGCTGCGGCTGCGCACGGCGCTGGATCCGCTGCCGGCCGAAAAGGCGATGAACCGCGCCGACGAGCCCGTCAAGCGCGACGCTCGTCCGTCCTGGGCGCTGCCGGCGCTGCTGGCCTTCTGGGCGCTGATGCTGTGGGGCGCCAACTGGGCGGCCAGCGACGGCTCCGCGAGCTGGGTCGACACCGTGAGCGCGCTGCTCGCGCCCATCGGCGTGGCGCTGATCTGGGCCGCGCTCTGGGCGCTCGTCACGCAGCTGTTCCGGCACTGGTTCGCGTTCGGCGCGCACCTGTGGCGGGCCTTGATCGCGACCGTGGCGATGACGCTGCTGGATCTGCTGCTGCCGTTGCTCGGCTACATGGTGAACGCGCCGCGCCTGCTGGCGCTGGAGCCGGTGATCATGTCGGTGGGCGCCGCGCTGCTGCTGTGGTGGCACGCGACGGTGGTGTGGCCGCGCGCCTCGCGCCGCGTGGCGGTGGGCATAGGCGCGATGTGCCTGGTGGGCCTGGCGCTGACCGTCGGACGTCGGACCGAGCAGCAGTACTGGCTCGGCCCGAACTACATGGCCACGCTGGCGCCGCCGTCCTTGAGACTGGCCTCGCCCAAGCCCGTCGACAGCTTCATCGAAGGCATGGACAAGCTCGAGGCGCCCCTGCTCAAGCAGGCGGAGAAGCGCAACGAGCAGGCCGGCGGCAGCGGCGACAACGAGGAGTAGCGCCTCGGCTCAGCTTGGCTCGATCTGATTCGAGTCGAGTCGAGTCGGCTCAGGCCGTCGCCGTCGGAACGGCCACCGCGCGCGGCGCGGTGCGCCGGCGCAGCCAGGCGACGACGGGCAGCTCGATGAGGCGCCCGATCAGCCAGCATCCCGCGACGGCGGTCGCGACGGCGATCGTGAAGGTGACGATCTCCGGCAGCGCGTGATACACGCCGGCTTTCGCCAGCAGCGTCAGCACGACGTTGATCAGCAGGCAGTGGGCGAGGTAGAGCGAGTACGACACCGCGCCCAGCTGCGCGAGCGCCTTCGGCACCCGCACGGCCTGGCGCCGTTCCATCGCCACCAGCGTGGCCAGCACGAAGGCCGAGGCCAATCCCAGCGCGACGCGTCCGCCGAAGGCATGGGCGCCTTGCGGGCCGAGCCGTTCGTAGAGCACCGCGCCGACGAAGATCGCGCCGACCATCCATCCCTGGCGAGGCACGAGCGGCAGCGTGACGCGACGCGCCAGCAGCCCGGTCGCGACGCCCATGAGGAACTGCAGGCAGTGCGGCTCGCCGAGCTTCAAGGGCAGGGGGCCCGGCAGCGCGCCGAAGGCCTGCGCCAGGACGAGCGCGGCCCACAGCCCGTACAGCGCGAGGCCGCCGCGCAGATGCAGCAGCAGCACGCAGAAGCTCAGGTAGAACAGCACCTCGTACTGCAGCGACCAGGCGACGCCGACGTACTCCGGCGGATGGCCGCCTATCCAGAGCAGCAGCGTGCCGGGGATGTCGTCGCCGCCGAGTTCCGAGACCGGCGTGCGGCCGGCCAGGAGGCGCGAGAGGATGGACGGGCCGGCGGTCATCGCCAGCACCACCCAGTAGATGGGGAACACGCGCACGAAGCGCTTCCACAGGTAGCCCGGCCAGCGCGCGGCGCCGCGACCCAGCTCGGCGTGGTGGACGAAGGTGATGATGAAGCCGCTGAGGACGAAGAAGAAGTCGACGCCGACGTAGCCGAAGTCGAACATGCCGCCCAGTGCGACGTGGCCGGTGAAATGCTCCACGCGCATCAGGTGCGTCGTGTGCATGAGCACCACCGCCAGCGCGGCGAGCGCGCGGGCCGCCTCGATGGCGGCCAGCCTCGGCGCGTGGGACCCTGCCGGAGAACCGGCAGGTGAGCCGGTGGCGGAAGCGGCGTGGGCGGTAGGGTGGGGGATGGCGTTCGAGGCCATGGCGGCGGGGCGTTGGTGGAAACCAGAGCAGCCCGCACGGTACGGCGACACCGCCGAATCCGCTCACCACCGTTCCCCCGGGACGGGGGAACCCCTCCAGGGGACAGACCTTCAGTTGGCCGTCAGCCGCTTTTCCATGAAGACGGACAACGGATCTTCGGCATACGTGCCGAAGGGCGCGCGCCGGTCGTATCCCAGTGTTTCGTAGAGCTTGAGCGCCTCCGGCTGGTGCACGCCGGTCTCCAGACGCGCCAGTTCGATGCCCTTCGCCCTGAGGTGGGACTCGAGTTCTTCCATCAGGACCTTGGAGATCCCGCGCCCCCGGAAGTGCGGCTGGACGAAGACCCGCTTGATCTCGCCGTACGGGCCCTCGGCGTCGTCGACGACCTTGACCGCGGCGCATCCGGCCAGCCACTCCGCCAGCCAGACGCCGATGAAGCGCACCTGCGGCTCGGACAGCGCGTGCGGGTCCAGCAGGTGGTTGCTCTCGCCGGGGTAGAGGGCCGCCATGTACGCGTCAGACTGCGCCAGCAGGGACATCGCGGCGGGGCTGTGGGGGTCCAGGGGTTCGATCTGCATGCCCGGAAGGTAGCAACCGATGTGCCCAACCGGGCGGGATCCGGGAAAGACCCTGAAAAGAACTGCAAGCCGATGTTCGCTCGCAGTGTCGTCATAAATGTGAAGCAAGCCGATAGGCCGGATTCTGTGCGCGGCTCCTCTTGCGATTCGCCGCGTGACCGCCATTCCTCTGGGCCGGGCATCGCTGCCCGGCTCGGTGCCACCTACCCGCCAGCTCTGCGAGCCGCATCGACGCTGGCCTACTTGGTGTTGCTGCGCGTAGAGATTGCCCGTTTCACCCGACGCCGGCTTGCGCCGCCGTCGACTCGTCTCTGTTGCTCTGATCCTCGGCTTTCGCCGGGCAGCCGTTAGCTGCTACGCCGCTCTATGCAGTCCGGACCTTCCTCCAGTGCCGTGTTTCCACGATCGCACCAGCGGCGGTCTGGCTTGCTTCACGGGAGCGAGTTTACCTCGGGGGCCGCAGTGCCCCGGGCAACGCGCAGCGCCGGCGGGTCAGGCCTTGCCGGCCAGCACCGCTTCGATGGTCTTCTGCACCGCCAGCGCCTCGGCGAAGCCCGGCAGGCTGTGCGAATGGCCGTCCAGCATCGCCGACCAGTGGCTGAGCTGGTCCGTCATGCCGTTCATGCGCAGCGTCTCCGCGTCGCCCATGCTCTGCACGCGTTCGCCCTGACGCTGCTGCGTCACCCCGAACCAGTCGCGCAATTCGATCTCGCCCTCGCTGGCGCGCCACAGCATGCGGTTGTCGTCGGCGCGGTCGCCGCCCACGCTCGCGCTGATGGACACGGTCACGCCGCCGGCGACCAGTTCGGCCTCCACGGCCTGCTCCGAGCCGACGCCGTCGGCCGGATAGTCCACGCGGCTGCGTACGACCTGCGCCGGACCCAGCACCCGCTGCAGGACGAAGACGAAGTGCGAGAGCACCTCGCGGGAGAAGCCGCCCTCGGCGCGCTGCGACAGCCAGGCGCCGGCGCCGGACTGCCAGGGCCGCGGCCAGGCGGCGAAGCGCAGCTCGATGCTGACGCCGTGGAGGGCGCCCAGCGGCCGGCGCGATCCCGCGCCGAACGCCAGCTGCAGCTGCGCCAGACCGGTCGACGAGGCCAGCGAATAGTTGACCGCCGCCCGCTGCCGCTCGCGCTCGATGCGCTCGATGCAGGCGCGCGCGGCCTCGAAATCGGTGGTCAGGGGTTTCTCGCACAGCACCACGAGGCCGGCGTCGAAGGCCTGTTCCGTCAAGGCGATGTGCGGTCCCGGCGGGGTCGCGATGTAGAGGCCGTGAAGTCCCGGCTCCTGGATCAGCGCCTCGGCGCTGGCGGCCGCGCGCAGCAGCGGATAGTGGGCCAGCGCCTGGGCCAGCACCGCGGGGTTCTCGTCCCACACGCGGGTCACCCGCAGACGGGCGTGCCCGGCCAGACGCGCCAGCATCCGCTGACCCATCACGCCCAGTCCGACCACCCCAATGCTCAATACGCCTGGCACCACGTTCCCCGCCTGAAGTTCCGCAAAAGTCCCGCAGTGTAGGGGCCCCGCTACACTGGCGACCGCCGACCGGGCTGCCCGGGCGGCCCGCGCACGCTTCTCCCCGCAAGCGTCGTTCCCGGTCGGCATGACCGCCGGTCCCGCCGCTTGCCGGGGGTTATCGTCGGCGGCTTCCCCGTCCGCAAGCTCGCAACGCATCCACGCATGAACCCAGAAGCCAGCCAACTGTGGCGCGCCCCGCGCTGGGCCCTCGCCATTCTGCTGGCCGCGCTGGCCACGGTGGGGCCGTTCTCGATCGACACCTACATCCCGGCCTTCGCCGGCATCGCGCAGGCGCTGGACGCCACGCCGATCGAGATGCAGCAGACCTTGTCGGGCTACCTGCTCGGCTTCGCGGTGATGAACCTGTTCCACGGCGCGCTGTCGGACAGCTTCGGTCGGCGCCCCGTGGTGCTGTGGGGCATGGCCGTCTTCGCGCTGTCCTCGATGGGCTGCGCGCTGGCCGGCAGCATCGGGCAGCTGGTGTTCTGGCGCACGGTGCAGGGGCTGTCGGCGGGGGCGGGCGTGGTGGTCTCGCGCGCCATCATCCGCGACATGTTCCCGCCGTCCGAGGCGCAGCGGGTGATGTCGCAGGTGACGATCTTCTTCGGCCTGGCGCCGGCGATCGCGCCCATGATCGGCGGTTTCCTCTACGTGCACGCCGACTGGCACGCGATCTTCTGGTTCCTGGTCTTCATCGGCGCGCTGCTGTTCGCGGTCACCTGGCGCCTGATGCCCGAGACTCTGCATCGTGACCACCGCCAGCCCTTCCGGGTCGGCTCGCTGCTGCGGGGCTACCGCACGCTGGTGGGCAGCCGCCGCTTCCTGCTGCTGGCGCTGGCCAGCGGCATCCCGTTCAACGGCATGTTCCTGTACGTGCTGGCCGCGCCGGTGTTCCTCGGCGAACACCTGGGCCTGGCGCCGACGCAGTACTTCATCTTCTTCCTGTTCAGCATCGGCGGGATCATGGGCGGCGCCTGGCTGAGCGGCCGGCTGGCCGGCAAGATCGCGCCGCGCAAGCAGATCCGGCGCGGGTTCCTGATCATGGGCTTCACGTCCATCGCCAACGTCGTCTGCAACCTGACCCTCCCGCACAGCCCGTTCTGGGCCTTCCCGCTGATCAGCAGCTTCGCGTTCGGCTGGGCGCTGATGGTGCCGGTGGTGACGCTGCTGGTGCTGGACCAGGCGCCCGAGCGCCGCGGCATGGCGTCTTCGCTGCAGGCCTGCATCGGCAGCGCGGCCAACGGCCTGGTCGCCGGGGTGCTGGTGCCGATGGTGATGCATTCGATGCTGGCGCTGGCGGTGACCTCCGCCGCGATGATGTGCATCGGGCTGGTGGCCTGGACCTGGGTCAAGCGCGAGGTGTCCACGGCGGCGGCCGAGCCTGCGCCGGTGACGCCGGCGCCTGAGGCGTGACATCGCGACACCGGGCCGCCCTCAAGATGACGGGTCAGGCTCCGAAATAGAAGGGTGATCCTTCTGTCCCCCGGAGCCCACTTTCATGTCTGACCGTCCCGGATCCGGCGCCTTGCTGCCGGCGGCCCTCTGCCTGTTCCTGCTGCTGCCGGCGGCATCGCATGCGGCCGATGCGTCCGCGCCCGCTCCGAAGGGGGAAGCGTCCAGCGAACAACTGCGCGATCGCCTGGCGGACCGTCTGAAGGAAGACGCTGCGGCGCTCAAGCTGAGCACCAAGCCGGCCACTGCGCCTGCGGACGTCAAGACCAGCAACCCGGTGGACCTGCGCGCACGCCGCGCCGCCAAGCCCGCGGCGGCGGCCTCGGGCGCGAAGTCGTCGACGCCCTGGTCCTACACCGGCGAGGGCGCTCCCGACAAATGGGGCCAGCTGCAGCCCGAGTTCCGCCAGTGCGCGATCGGCACCCGCCAGAGCCCGATCGACCTGCGCGACACGATCAAGGTCGACCAGGAGCGCATCCAGTTCGACTACAAGCCCAGCAGCTTCTCGGTGGTCGACAACGGCCACACGATCCAGGTGAATGTGGCGCCGGGCAACGGCCTGACGATCATGGGTCGTCGGTACGAGTTGCAGCAATTCCATTTCCATCGCCCGAGCGAGGAACGCATCAACGGCCGCCAGTACGACATGGTGGCGCACCTGGTCCACAAGGACGCCGGCGGGCGCGAGGCCACGGTGGCGGTGCTGCTGGAGCGCGGCCAGGACCAGGCGCTGATCCAGACGGTCTGGAACTACCTGCCGCTGGAACGCGGCGACACCTACACCGCGCCGGTCCCGATCGACCTGACCCAGCTGCTGCCCAAGGACCAGGGCTACTTCTCGTACATGGGATCGATGACCACGCCGCCCTGCACCGAAGGCGTGCTGTGGCTGGTGCTGCGCCAGCCGGTGCAGCTGTCGTCGCAGCAGATCTCGGTGTTCTCGCACCTGTACCCGATGAACGCACGCCCGCTGCAGGCGCAATCGGGCCGGCTGATCAAGGAATCGAACTGACGCGGGCCGCGAGGGGAAGGCCCCTCGGGACGCTGACCGACTGAGCCGCGGAAGAGGGATGTTCCGCTTCGGGCCGGCGTCGTGACCACCGTCACGGCGTCGGCCTTCTTCTTGGTGGAAACCCTTGGTTTCCGCCGGAACGCCGGGAGAATCCGGGCCGCCGCGATCGCGATCTGCGTGATTCTTGATTCTTATCAAGAACTTGCGGCGAATCCTCACCTCTCTCAGGACTCCGCCGTGTTGAAGACCATCAAGTCGCGCCTGATCGCGATCAGCATCCTCATCGTGGTGGCGGCCGTCGCGCTCGCCACCTTCGCCAGCTACTGGGCCGTGCGCGATCACGCGCGCCGCCAGGTGCAGGCCCAACTGACCGACCTGGCCACGGCCAACGCCGCGGGCGTCGCCGCCTGGGTGAAGTCGCAGAAGGACGTGGTCGCCGCGATGGCGCCGGCCGCGCAGCTGGAGGACCCGCGCGCCGTGCTGACGCAGGCGCTGCAGTCGGGCCGGCTGGACCTGGCCTACGTCGGCGGCGCAGACAGGCGGATGATCTCCATCCCCGACCGCCAGCGCCCGGCGGACTACGACCCGACCGGCCGCGGCTGGTACAAGCTGGCCTCCGGCACGGACCAGCCGGTGATCACCGCGCCCTACGTGGCGGCGTCGAGCAAGAAGCTGGTCGTGACCTTCGCCAGCGCGGTGCGCGCGGGCGGCGACGTCAAGGCCGTGGTCGGCACGGACGTCGCGCTGGACGACATCGTCGCGACGATGAAGTCCATCAAGCCGACCGCGAGCGGCTTTGCGATGCTGCTGGACAAGCAGGGCACGGTGATCGCGCATCCCGATGCGGCGCTGACGCTGAAGCCGGTGAAGGACCTGTCCGCCGCCATCGACGGCGCGCTGCTGGCGACCGCCCACGGCGTCGAGCCGACACTGGCCGACGTCGGCGCCGACCGCTTCTTCCTGAAGGCCGTGGACGTGCCCGGCACGGACTGGGTGCTGGTCGCCGCGGCCGAGCGCAACGAGGCCCTGGCCGCGTTGTCCGACGTGCTGCGCAACGCCGGCCTGACGATGCTGGTGGTGACGGCGGTGGCGGCGCTGGTGGCCGCGGCGGCGGTGGGCGCGCTGTTGAAGGGACTCGCCGGCATCAAGCGCGCGATGAACGACATCGGCGCGGGCGAGGGCGACCTCAGCCAGCGCCTGCAGGTGCGCGGCGAGGACGAACTGGCGGACATCTCGCGCGGCTTCAACCAGTTCGTGCACAAGATCGAGCAGGTGATGCTGCAGGTGCGCGAGACCAGCCAGTCGATCGCGGTCGCCTCGCGTCAGATCGCCGCGGGCAACCACGACCTGAGCCAGCGCACCGAGGAGACGGCCAGCAACCTGCAGGAGACGGCCAGCTCCATGGAGGAGCTCAACAGCACCGTCGCCAACAGCGCGGCGAATGCGGATCAGGCGCGGCAGCTGGCCGACACCGCCAGTCGCGTGGCGCGCCAGGGCGGCGAGGCGATGGGGCAGGTGGTCGCGACCATGGAGGAGATCAGTACCAGCTCGCGTCAGATCGGCGACATCATCGGCACGATCGACGGCATCGCCTTCCAGACCAACATCCTGGCGCTGAACGCGGCGGTGGAAGCCGCGCGCGCGGGCGAACAGGGCCGCGGCTTCGCGGTGGTGGCCAGCGAGGTGCGCGCGCTGGCGCAGCGTTCCGCCGGCGCGGCCAAGGAGATCAAGTCGCTCATCACGGCCAGCGTCGAGCGCGTCGACACCGGCGCGCGCCAGGTTTCCTCCGCGGGCGAGACGATGAACGAGGTGGTCGGCAGCGTGCAGCGCGTGGCGCAGATGATCGGCGAGATCAGCCACACCGCGCAGGAGCAGAGCCACGGCATCGGCCAGGTGAACGTGGCCGTCGCGCAGCTGGACCAGGTGACGCAGCAGAACGCGTCGCTGGTCGAGGAATCGGCGGCGGCCGCCGAGAGCCTCAAGGACCAGGCGCAGAAGCTGGCCGACGTCGTCGGCACCTTCCGCCTGAGCGGCTCGTCCTCGACGCCCACGACGTCGTTCTGAGCTTCAAAGCTCGCCCGTCAGGCTCGCTGCCTCTTTCTCCCTCTCCCGCTTGCGGGAGAGGGCAGGGGTGAGGGCCAGCGGCCGCCGCAGGACGGCAAGAACTGGCGCGCTCAGCGCGCCGGATCGACCGCGTGGAATCCCAGGAACATGTCGGTCGCCGAATCGGCCACCTGCCGCTGCTGCGCCTTGTCCAGCGGTGGTTGTCCCATCGTGATCTGAGGCCAGAAGGCGAAGCCCTTCACCAGCGCCTGCAGCTGCGAGGCGGCAAAGGCCGGATCCCCGACCTTGAGCCGGCCGTCGGCCATCGCCGCGCGGATCCACACGGTCAGCGCTTCCTCCCGGCCGCCGAGCCGGCACAGCATCTCCCGCGCCCGCTGCGGCGCATGGATCGCCTCGGCGATCAGCACCCGCGCCAGATCCAGGAACTGCGGATCGTCGCTCATCGCGAGCTTCTGCTCAACCAGCGTCAGCAACTGCTCGCGCAAGGGCAGGTCGGCGCGGTAGGTCAGCTTGAGCTTCGCCTCGGTCGCGACCCACAGCCGCTCCAGGATGGCGTCGAACAGCGCGTCCTTCCCGCTGAAGTGGTTGTAGACGGTGCGCTTGGAGACCTGAGCGCGACCCGCGATACGGTCCATGTTCGCGACCTCGAAGCCGTGCTCGCGGAACTCGGCGATCGCCGCGTCGACGATCGCCTGCCGCTTGCGATCGGTGAGCCGCACGCGCTCGGCCTCGCCGAAGGCGGTGAGGTCCTCGGGCGTCGGCGCGGGGTGGGGCAGGGCGGCGTCGGAAGTCATGAAAGCAATCTTACACCGGGGAGTTTACTTTTCAGATTCCTGCGTCTAGACTGCTGCAAAACTACACTGTGTAGTGCAAGTTTCAGATGAGCCCGCAACCTCCCCGACACCCTGTCGCCCGTACCGCCCGCGCGCTGCCGCGCTCGCTCACCGCCTTGAGCAGCCTGGCCGCCGTCCTGATTGTTGGAGCCCTTGCCATGACCGCTTCCCGCGTGATGTCCTCCCCCGCCGTGGTGCCCGCCAGCGGCGTCGCCGCTCCCGCTCCGGAGGGCACCCAGCCGTCTCTGGAGCAGTCGCCCCAATGGGCGAAGGGCCAGTTCCGCAACCCCGCCGTGGAGCCCGAACAGGGCTTCTGGAAGACGATGGGGATCATGTGGGACTTCATGTTCCACAAGCCGGCCGGCACCGCACCGGACGCGCCGATCGAGGTCAGGGCGCTGACCAAGGAGCAGTTGCTCGCGGCGCCCGATCGGACGCTGTTCCGGCTCGGCCACTCGACCGTGCTGCTCAAGCTGCGCGGCCGTTTCTGGCTGACGGATCCGGTGTTCTCGGAGCGCGCCTCGCCGTTCTCCTTCATGGGTCCGAAGCGCTTTCACGCGCCCCCAATCGCGCTCGACGAACTGCCCGAGATCGAGGCGGTGATCCTGTCGCACGACCATTACGACCACCTCGACCACGACACCGTGCTGGCGCTGGCGCCCAAGGTGCGCCACTTCGTGACGCCGCTGGGCGTGGGGCAGCGCCTGATCGACTGGGGCGTGCCCGCGGCCAAGGTGCAGCAGTTCGACTGGTGGCAGGGCACTTCCATCGCCGGCGTGCAGCTGACGGCGACCCCGGCGCAGCATTTCTCCGGCCGCAGCCTGAGCGACCGCAACTCGACGCTGTGGGCCTCGTGGGTGTTGATCGACGACGATCTGCGCGTGTTCTTCAGCGGCGACACCGGCTACTTCGACGGCTTCAAGACGATCGGCGAGCGCTTCGGCCCCTTCGACCTGACGCTGATGGAAACCGGCGCCTACGACCCGCGCTGGCCCTATGTGCACATGCAGCCGGAGCAGACCATGCAGGCGCACGTCGACCTGAAGGGCAAGCGGCTGCTGCCGATCCACAACGGCACCTTCGACCTGGCGATGCACCGCTGGCAGGATCCGTTCGAGCGCATCAGCGCGCTGGCGCGGCTGCGCAACGTGGAGCTGGTGACGCCGGTGATCGGCGCGCCGCTGGCGATCGAGCAGCCGGGGCCGACGCCGCAGTGGTGGCAGGGCGCCGCGGTGAGCGCGCCGGAAGCCGGGATGGCCGGCGAGCCGGCGACGTCGGCGGTTGGTCGCTGAGCATCTAGCCAGGTGTCAACCGGAAGCGTCAGCGGCGTTGGAACCTGCGCGGGAGTCGGCTGACGCCTGGGACGCGGCTGCCGGCGTCCACCGGGACGCTGTAATAGTCCAGGCAAGAAAAAAGGCACGGAGAACCGTGCCTTGATCGTGGAGGCGCGGGGCTCAGAAGTCGTCGTACGTGCGAGACAACGCGAACGGCTGGTCGCACAGTCTTTCGATCAACGCAGCTGACGAGTTCGTTCCACCGGTACCGCCAACCGCGGCAGCCCACGATTGCTGGGCGGCGAACAGCGTCTCGCCCAACTCGACCGAGTTGGCGAAGCTCTCGCCCAAGGCGATGGCACGTTGTTCAAAGTCGGCGTTCTTCACGATTCGCTCCGGAAAAGGGCTCGGCCCTGGAAATGAATATACGCCAACGGGATGCGGGCCGAAGAGGTCGCCGCAAGGTCTCGGGTTGGGGCGAACCAGACTCCAGCCGTTGGACACCGCTTGTCTGCGCGAACCTCCCTCAGTTCCGCTCCCACCCCCCCCAAAAGCCCGGCCTGGCCGGGCTTTTTGCATGGCTCCCACTTTTCCACCACTGCGGGGCCGTTTCAGACCGCTTCAAGGGGGGATGGCGCCGACTCCGGCCCCCATTTCGGTGCGATCGGTCCGAAGCCCGTGTCCCGGTTTCGGGTGGGTACGACAGCCGCTTTGAGTTGATCCATCACTTGCACTGCAGTTCTTAAGTCCTTCATTTTGAACAACTTTTATTTCATGCACTGACTTGAAAATGGTGGCTAAGTAATTGATTTGATTGGGAAAAACGCCAAATTTCCTTGACCGGTGCCCGACCCGCCATTAAAGTGGGAGAAAGTGCAATTCGGTGGGGCAAAGTGGCGAATGTCGTGTTTCAGGGGGCGAGTGCCTTGGCGTTGGACGCCAAGGGGCGCTTGACCGTCCCTGCGCGGCATCGCGACGTGCTCCAGGCGCTGTGCGGCGGCCAGCTCACGCTGACCAAGCACCCCGAAGGCTGCCTGATGGTCTTCCCCCGTCCCGCCTGGGAACAGTTCCGCGACAAGGTCGCCGCGCTGCCCATGTCCGCCGCCGGCTGGAAGCGCGTGTTCCTCGGCAACGCCCAGGACGTCGAGATCGACGCCGCCGCCCGCGTGCTGATCGCCCCCGAGCTCCGCACCGCCGCCGGCCTGCAGAAGGACACGATGCTGCTCGGCATGGGCAGCCACTTCGAACTCTGGGACGCCCAAGCCTACGCCGCCCACGAGGCCGCCGTCATGCAGTCCGAGATGCCGGCCGTGCTCCAGGACTTCAGCTTCTGACCGTCATGAGCGAGCAGTCCCCCTCCGCCGACGCCCCCGCGTCCCCCGTCTTCTCCCACACCACCGTGCTGCTGCACGAGACGGTGGACGGCGCCTTCACGACCCCCGACGGCATCTACGTCGACGGCACCTTCGGTCGAGGCGGCCACTCGCGCCTGCTGCTGTCGCGGCTGGGGGAGAAGGGGCGCTTGATCGCCATCGACCGCGACCCCGAGGCGGTCGCGGCCGCGACGACCGGACCAACGCGGGTCGACGACCCGCGTTTCCACATCTGCCACAGCGCGTTCGCCGACATGGCCGCGCAACTCGACGCGCTGGGCATCGCCCAGGTCGACGGCATCCTGCTGGACCTGGGCGTGTCCAGTCCGCAGATCGACAACCCGGAGCGCGGCTTCAGCTTCCGCTTCGACGGCCCCCTCGACATGCGCATGGACACGACGCGGGGCGAAAGCGCCGCGGACTTCATCGCCCGCGCGGAGGTGGACCAGCTTGCACAGGTGATCCGCGACTATGGTGAAGAACGGTTTGCTCTCCCGATTGCAAAGGCGCTTGTGGCTCGCCGGGAAGGCGGGCGCCCTGTCCGCACAACCGCCGAGCTTTCCCAAGTCGTGGCTGGTGCAGTCAAAACCCGCGAGCCGGGCAAGGACCCTTCGACGCGGACATTTCAGGCTCTACGGATATTCGTCAACGCCGAGCTTGAAGAGCTGCAGCAGGGGCTGAGCGCCGCGCTGTCCAAGCTCAAGCCCGGCGGCCGGCTGGCGGTGATCAGCTTCCATTCGCTGGAAGACCGCATCGTCAAGAACTTCATCGCCGAGCACAGCAAGGAAGTGTTCGACCGCCGCGCCCCGTTCGCCGAACCCAAGCCGCAGCCGCTGCGCGCCATCGCGCGCATCAAGCCGAGCGAGGCCGAGGTGTCGGCCAATCCGCGCGCGCGTTCGTCGATCCTGCGCGTGGCCGAGCGCACCGACGCGCCGCTGCCGCCGCCCGTCGCGGCCGACACCGGCAAGCGCAAGAAGGGAGGCCGTCGATGATCGGCCGCCTCAACCTGCTGCTGATCGCCGCGGTGATGGTGTCGGGCATCTACATGGTGCGCAGCGCCTATGACTCGCGCCGCCTGTTCACCGAGCTGGACCGCGCGCAGACCGAGGGCCGCCGGCTCGAGGCCGACTACCAGAAGCTGATGGCCGACCGCCAGGCGCAGGCGACCAACCTGCGCGTCGAGCAGGTCGCGCGCGAACGGCTGAAGATGCGTCCGATCTCGCCGGCGATCACCTTCAACCCCGACGCGCCCGCGATCGAGGCCAGCGGCGTGCGCGGCCGTCCGCTGGCGAATGCTCAAACGTCGGCGCAGACGTCGACGCAAGGAGCCGCCCGATGATCGGCAAGCTCCGCAAGAAGCTGGGCAACAGTGCCCGCAACGCCTCGCGCAATGCCGCCAGAAACGGCACGACGCGCGGCGTCAGCTATTCGAGCAGCCCGCTGCTGGCGTCCAAGACGCCGCCGTGGCGTTCGCGTTTCCTGGTGGCGCTGGTGGGCCTCGCGTTCACCGGCCTGCTGGCGCGCGCGGCTTACATCCAGCTCATCGGCGAGGACTTCTTCCAGCGCCAGGGCGAGGCCCGCTACGCCCACAAGATGGAGCTGCCCGCCAGCCGCGGCAAGATCAGCGACCGCGGCGGCCAGGTGCTGGCCGCCAGCGTCGCCGTGCCGTCGATCTGGGCCTTCCCGAAGGAAGTCGACACCGATCCCGACAAGCGCCGCCAGCTCGCGAAGATCCTCGACATGTCGCGCGCGGAACTCGACAAGCGCCTCGACCCGGCGAACCGTTTCGTCTTCCTGCGCCGCCAGGCCGACGACGAGACCGCCCGAAAGATCAAGGAACTCGGCCTGAAGGGCGTGTTCCAGGACCGCGAGTACAAGCGCCAGTACCCGGAAGGCGAAGCCGCCGCGCACATCGTCGGCTTCACCAACATCGAGGAGCAGGGCCAGGAAGGCATCGAGCTCGCGTTCCAGAAGGACCTGCAGGGCCGCGACGGTTCGCGCTCGGTCGTGCGCGACCGGTTGGGCCGCGTCGTCGAGGACATCGGCGAACGCGTCCCCGAGACCAACGGCAAGGACATCGAGCTGTCGATCGACGCCAAGGTGCAGTTCTTCGCCTACCAGCGCGTGCGCGACGCGGTGGCGGAGAACAAGGCCAAGGCGGGCTCCGTCGTCGTGCTGGACGCGCGCACCGGCGAGATCCTGGCGCTGGCCAACTTCCCCAGCTACGACCCCGGTCACCGGCAGAACCTGTCCGGCGAGCAGCTGCGCAACCGCGCGCTGACCGACGTCTTCGAGCCCGGCTCGACGATGAAGCCCTTCACCGCCGGCCTCGCGCTGGAGACCGGCCGCGTGCGTCCCGACACGCTGCTGAGCACCGGTCCGCGCAGCGTGGTGATCTCGGGCTGGTCGCCGACCGACGCGCACCCGCACGGCGACCTGACCGTGCAGCAGGTGATCCAGAAGTCCAGCAACATCGGCGCGGCGCGGCTCGCGCTGATGATGCAGCCGCGCGAGATGCACGAGATGTTCACCGCGATCGGCCTGGGCCAGCGGCCGCAGATCGACTTCCCCGGCGCCGTGACCGGCAAGCTGCGCCCGTGGAAGAGCTGGCGCCCGATCGAGCAGGCGACCATGAGCTACGGCTACGGCCTGTCGGCGTCGCTGCTGCAGCTGGCGCGGGCGTACACGGTCTTCGCGCGCGAGGGCGACATCATCCCGATCACGATGACCAAGCACCCGGCCGACCAGCCGGTGAACGGCATCAAGGTCTTCAGCCCCAAGGTCGCCGCCGAGATCCGCGGGATGCTGCAGATGGCGGCCGGCCCGGGCGGCACCGCGCCGCAGGCGATGGTCCCGGGCTACAGCGTCGGGGGCAAGTCCGGCACGGCGCACAAGCAGGAAGGCAAGGGCTACGCGAGCCACAAATACCGTTCGTGGTTCGTGGGCATCGCGCCGATCTCCAAGCCGCGCATCATCGTGGCGGTGATGGTCGACGAGCCGAAGAACGGCCAGTACTTCGGCGGCGCGGTCGCGGGTCCGGTGTTCAGCCAGGTCGTGGCGCAGACGCTCAGATTGCTGGGCGAGCCGCCGGACCTGGACGTGAAGCCGCAGATCGTGGCGCAGCAGCGGCTGCAAGCCGTCGACGAGAGTTTCTGAGCGGGCACGAATCATGTTGATGCATCTCAAATCCCCCGAAGCCGCTGCCCGCTGGCTGCAGGAATGGACGCCCAGCGGCCAGCTGCGCACGGACAGCCGCGCCGTGGGCGCGGGCGACGCGTTCATCGCGTGGCCGGGTTATGCGAAGGACGCGCGGCAGTTCGTCGCCGGCGCGCTGGCGGCCGGCGCGGCGACCGCGCTGGTCGAGCACGCCGGCGCGGCCGAGTACGGCTTCACCGACGCGCGCATCGCCTCGCTGCCGGACCTGAAGCTGAACTGCGGCCGCATCGCCTCGGCGTTCTACGGCGAACCGAGCAAGCGCCTGAACGTGCTCGCCGTCACCGGCACGAACGGCAAGACGTCGAGCGCCTGGTGGATCGCGCAGGCGCTCACGCTGCTGGGCTCGCGCTGCGGCGTGATCGGCACGCTGGGCGTCGGCCAGCCGCCGGTGCCCGGTGCTGTGCCCGGCTCGGCGACCGCCGCCTCCATCGAAGCCACCGGTCTGACCACGCCCGATCCGGTCCGTCTGCAGGAAGCCTTCAAGCGCATGGCCGACGACGGCTTCGGCGCATGCGCGATCGAGGCATCGTCCATCGGCATCGAGGAACACCGGCTCAGCGGCACCGCCCTCCAGGTTGCGCTGTTCACCAACTTCACGCAGGACCACCTGGACTACCACGGCGGCATGGACGCCTACTGGGTGGCCAAGCGCAAGCTGTTCGACTGGGACGGCCTGAAGGCCGCGGTGCTCAACATCGACGATCCGAAGGGCGTCGAATTGGCCGCCGAGCTGAGCGCCGCCGGCAAGCTCGACGTGTGGACCTACGGCCTCAACCGCGCCGATGCGCGTCTGAGCGCCGTCGACCTGCGCCATGACGCGAGCGGTCTCGCATTCACGCTGCGCGAGGGCGCCGCGTCGGTGCCGGTGCAGACCGGGCTGATCGGCGACTACAACGTGTCCAACCTGCTCGGCGTGATCGCCGGGTTGCGAGCGCTGGGCCATGGGCTCGAAGACATCGCGCGCGTCGCCGCGCTGGTGACACCGGTGCCGGGCCGCATGCAGCGCGTCGGCAGCGGCCGTGAGCTGCCGCAGCTGGTGGTCGACTACGCGCACACGCCCGACGCGCTGGAGAAGGCGCTGAGCGCGCTGCAGCCGCTGGCTGCCGCACGTGGCGGTGAGTTGCGCGTCGTGTTCGGCTGCGGCGGCGACCGCGATCCGACCAAGCGTCCGCTGATGGGCGCGATCGCCGCGCGGCTGGCTGCGCACGTCGTGCTGACCAGCGACAACCCGCGCACCGAAGATCCGCTGAAGATCCTCGCCGACATCGAGGCCGGCCTGCCGGCCGGTGTGGCGCGCGAAGTGATCGCGGACCGCGCCGTGGCGATCTCGCGCGCCGTCGATCAGGCGGGCGCCCGCGACGTCGTGCTGGTCGCCGGCAAGGGCCACGAGGATTACCAGGAGATCCACGGCGAACGCCGTGCGTTCTCCGACGTGCAGGCGGCGCGCGCCGCGCTGATCGAAAGGGCGGGGCTGTGAACGACGCAACGCCGATCACTGCGGGTTCCGCCGCTTCGGGCGTGCCGGGTGCGCCGATGATGACGCTCGGCCGCGCGTTCGAACTGCTGTCGCCGCTGCTGCCGGCCGCGACGCTCGTGGGCGAGCCTTCCACGCCGCTGCTGCGCGTGCACACCGACACGCGCTCGCTGCGCGCGGGCGACCTGTTCGTCGCGCTGCGCGGCGAGCGTTTCGACGCGAACGACTTCCTCGCGCAGGCGAAGGCGTCCGGCGCCGCCGCGGCCATCGCCGAGCGCGGCCTCGCCGAGACCGACCTGCCCGGTCTGCTCGTGCCCGATGCCAAGGCCGCGCTGGGTCTGCTCTCGCAAGCCTGGCGCGAACAGCATCACCTGCCGGTGATCGCCGTCACCGGCAGCAACGGCAAGACGACCGTGACGCAGATGATCGCGTCCATCCTGCGCGCCTGGCTGGGCGACGCGGCGATGCTGGCGACCGAAGGCAACTTCAACAACGAGATCGGCGTGCCGCTGACGCTGCTGCGCCTGCGCCAGAACGAGGCCGCGTGGCATCGGGCGGCGGTGGTCGAGCTCGGCATGAACCACCCCGGCGAGATCGCGCCGCTGGCCGCGATGACGCAGCCGACGGTGGCGCTGGTGAACAACGCGCAGCGCGAGCACCAGGAGTTCATGCACACCGTCGAGGCGGTGGCGCGCGAGAACGGCGCCGTGATCGGCGCGCTCGGCACGGCCGGTGTCGCGGTGTTCCCCGCCGAAGATCCGTGCGCGCCGGTGTGGCAGTCGCAGGCCGTGGGCCGCGCGACGCTGACCTTCGCGCTGCAGGGACAGGCCGACGTCATGGGCCGCGCGCAGTGGGTCGCGCCGACCGATGCGACCGCGGCCGCCGGCAGTGCGGGCCATTGGGCGATCGAGATCCTCACCCCCGCCGGGTCCGTCCCGGTCGCGCTGGCGATGGCCGGCCAGCACAACGTCCGCAACGCGCTGGCCGCCGCGGCCTGCACGCTGGCCGCGGGCGCGCCGCTCGCCGCGATCCGCGACGGGCTGCAGTCGTTCAAGGCCGTGAAGGGCCGCTCCGCGCTGCAGACGGCGGTGTGGCAGGGCCGTCGCATCACGCTGATCGACGACAGCTACAACGCCAACCCCGACAGCGTGCGCGCCGCCATCGACGTGCTGGCCGAGCTGCCGGGCGCGTCGTGGCTGATCCTCGGCGACATGGGCGAGGTGGGCGAACAAGGCCCGGCCTTCCACGAGGAAGTCGGCGCGCATGCGGCCGACCAGGGCCTGGCCGCGCTGTGGACCGCCGGTGCCGCCGCGCGCGACGCCGCGACCGCCTACGGCGCGGGCGCCCGCGCGTTCGACACCGTCGCCGAACTGATCGTCGCGCTGAAGGACGCGCCGCAAGTGCAGAACATCCTCGTCAAGGGTTCGCGCTTCATGAAGATGGAACAGATCGTGGCCGCCTTGCAGTCCGGCGGCCCAGGAGACCCCCATGCTGCTTAGTCTGGCCCAATGGCTGCAGGCCAATTACTCTGAACTCGGGTTCCTCCGCGTCTTCAACTACATCACCTTCCGCGCGGTGATGGCGGCGCTGACGGCGCTGCTGATCGGCCTGGCCTTCGGCCCCTGGGTGATCCGCCGCCTGACCGAGCTCAAGATCGGCCAGCCGATCCGCGAGTACGGCGTGCAGCAGCATCTGGCCAAGAGCGGCACGCCGACCATGGGCGGCGTGCTGGTGCTGATCGGCATCGGCGTGTCCACGCTGCTGTGGTTCGACTGGTCCAACCGCTTCGTCTGGGTGGTGATGCTGGTGACCATGGGCTTCGGCCTGATCGGCTGGGTCGACGACTACCGCAAGGTGGTCAACAAGGACCCCGAGGGCATGCGCAGCCGCGAGAAGTTCCTGTGGCAATCGATCATCGGCCTGATCGCCGCGATCTACCTGGCCTTCAGCGTGTCGGAGACCAGCTTCCTTGGCGTCGTGCAGCTGTTCTTCCGCTGGGTCACGAGCGGCTTCTCGACCGAGCTGCCGCCCAAGGCCGACCTGATGCTGCCGTTCTTCAAGTCGATCAGCTACCCGCTGGGCGTGTTCGGCTTCATCGGGCTGTCCTACCTGGTCATCGTCGGCACCAGCAACGCGGTGAACTTCACCGACGGCCTGGACGGCCTGGCGATCATGCCGGTGGTGATGGTGGGCTCGGCGCTGGGCGTCTTCGCCTACGTGACGGGCTCGTCGGTGTACAGCCGCTACCTGCTGTTCCCCTACATTCCCGGCGCCGGTGAACTGCTGATCTTCTGCGCCGCGCTCGCGGGCGCGGGGCTGGCCTTCCTGTGGTTCAACGCGCATCCGGCGCAGGTGTTCATGGGCGACGTGGGCGCGCTGGCACTGGGCGGCGGCCTGGGCACGCTGGCCGTGATCACGCGCCAGGAGATCGTGCTCGGCATCATGGGCGGCGTCTTCGTCGCCGAGGTGCTGTCGGTGATGCTCCAGGTGACCTGGTTCAAGTACACGAAGAAGAAGTACGGGGAAGGGCGGCGCATCTTCAAGATGGCGCCGCTGCACCACCACTTCGAGAAGTCGGGCTGGAAGGAGACGCAGGTCGTCATCCGGTTCTGGATCATCACCATGCTGCTGTGCCTGGTCGGCCTGGCCAGCCTGAAGCTGCGCTGAGCGGGAACGGAACGACGATGTCCTCCCTCCACTTCCCGGCGCTCTTCCAGGACCGGCACGCGTTCGTGCTGGGCCTGGGCGACTCCGGGCTCGCGATGGCGGCCTGGGCCGCGCGCCTGGGCGCGCGCGTCACCGTCTGGGACAGCCGCGAACAGCCGCCGCAACTGGCCGCGCTGCGCGAACGCCTGCCCGACGCCGCGTTCGAGCACGGCGAGTTCTCGCCGGCGCTGCTGGCCTCGATCGACCACAGCTGGGTGCTGCTGAAGAGCCCCGGCCTGTCGCCGCTGGACGCGCGGCTGAAGCCGCTGTTCGAGCGCGCGGAGGAGATCGGCCTGCGCGTGCGCGGCGAGCTGGAGCTGTTCGCGCAGGCGCTGGCGGAGCTGAAGACGCTGTACCGCTACGAGCCCGGCGTGCTCGCGATCACCGGCACCAACGGCAAGACGACGACCACCAGCATGACCGCGCTGCTGGTCGAGCGCGCCGGCCGCCGTGTCGCGATGGCCGGCAACATCGGCCCGACGCTGCTGGGCACCTTGAGCGAGGCGCTCGACAAGGAGCCGATGCCGCAGCCCAAGGGGGACGAGGTCGCCGCCGACATCGCCGCCGAGGCCGATGCGGCCGACGCTGCGGATGAAGCCGTCGTCGACCTGGCCGTGGAATCCGTGGTGTCGACGGCGCCCGGAGAGACCGTCGCCGTCGAGGACGTGGGCGACGTGCCCGAAGTCCCGAACGCCGACGTGCTGCTGGAGTCGTTCGACGCGAACGAGATCGAGCCGGGCGAGGCTGCGGAGTCGAGCGAGCCGACCGAACCGGTGGTGGAGTCCGTTGCCGCGCAGGCGCCCACGGATGACCGCACCGCGCTCGAAACCGTTGCCGAACTGCTCGACGAGCAGCCGCTGCCGATCAAGCCGCCGCCGCCCAAGCCGGCCGAATTCGAGGTGCTGCCGCAGGTCTGGGTGCTGGAGCTGTCGAGCTTCCAGCTCGACGGCGTGAAGGGCTTCGAGCCGAGCGCCGGCGCGGTGCTCAACATCACGCAGGATCACCTGGACTGGCACGGCGACATGCCGGCCTACGCGCGCGCCAAGGGTCGCGTGTTCGGCGAGCACGGCGTGCTGGTGATCAATCGCGACGACCCCGAGGTCGAAGCGCTGATCCCGGCGCCGATCACCGTGAAGCAAGGCCGCGGTCGCCCGGCGAAGGTCGTCGAACGCACCGTCGTCCGCTTCGGGTTGGACGCGCCGCGTCGTCCCGGCGACTTCGGCCTGGTGGTCGAGAACGGCATGGCGTGGCTGGTCCGCGCCCGTGAGGCCGAAGAAGAACTGAAGGGCCTGAAGCGGCGCAAGGATGACGAGGAAGATCTCATCATCCAGCGCCTGATGCCCGCCGACGCGCTGCGCGTGCGCGGCCGCCACAACGCCGCGAATGCGCTGGCGGCGCTGGCGCTCGCCACGTCCATCGACTGCCCGCTGGCGCCGATGCTGCACGGCCTGCGCGAGTACCACGGCGAGCCGCACCGCGTCGAGTTCGTCACCTCCATCAAGGGTGTCGACTTCTACGACGACTCCAAGGGCACCAATGTCGGCGCGACCGTCGCCGCCGTGATGGGGCTGGGCGCCGACCGTGCGCCGGCCAAGCTGGTGATGATCCTGGGCGGCGACGGCAAGGGGCAGGACTTCTCCCCGCTGGCCACGCCGATCGCGCTGCACGCCCGCGCGGTGGCGCTGATCGGCCGCGACGCGCCGCAGATCGAAGCCGCGCTGCAGGACAGCGGCGTCCTGATGCACCGCCACGACTCGCTCGAAGCCGCGACGCACTGGTCGCTCGCGCAGGCGCAAGCCGGCGACAGCGTGCTGCTGAGCCCGGCCTGCGCCAGCCTGGACATGTTCCGCAACTACGCCCATCGCGCCGAGGTGTTCATCGCCACCGTGCGCGAGATGACGGAAGACGAGGGCCTCATCGGATGAGCGCCGCGTCCTTCTTCGAGACCGTGAGCGAGCGCGTGCGCGCGCTGGCCTCGCGCCGTCCGTCCGCCGCGGGCGCCGGCGGCGCGGGCAGCGTCGACGTGCCGGTGCGCGACTGGGTGTCCACCTCCGCCGGCCAGCCCACGCGGCTGCTCGGCTTCGACCTGACGCTGATCTGGGTCGTGCTGTCGCTGCTGGCGCTGGGCCTGCTGATGGTCTATTCGGCGTCGATCGCGCTGCCGGACAACCCCAAGTTCGCGAAGTACCAGCCGATGCACTTCTTCGTGCGTCAGAGCCTGTTCATCGCGATCGGGCTGTTGTCGGGCTGGATCACCGTGATGGTGCCGGTGAGCTTCTGGGAGCGTCACGCGCCCAAGCTCTTCGTCGTCGCGCTGGCGCTGCTGATGATCGTGCTGATCCCGCACGTCGGCAAGGGCGTCAACGGCGCGCGCCGCTGGCTGCCGCTGGGCGTCATGAACTTCCAGCCCTCCGAGCTGGCCAAGCTGGCCATCGCGATGTACGCGGCCAACTACATGGTCCGCAAGATGGAGGTGAAGGAGAACTTCGTCCGCGCCGTGTGGCCGATGGCCGCCGCGCTGGCCTTCACCGGCATGCTGCTGCTGGCCGAGCCGGACATGGGTGCCTTCATGGTCATCGCGGCCATTGCGATGGGCATCCTGTTCCTGGGCGGCGTCAACGGCCGCATGTTCTTCCTCAGCGTGGCGGTGCTGATCGGCGCCTTCGTGCTGATGATCACCTTCAGCGACTTCCGCCGCGAACGGATCTTCGCCTACCTCAATCCGTGGGACGAGAAGTACGCGCAGGGCAAGGCCTACCAGCTGACGCACTCGCTGATCGCCTTCGGCCGCGGCGAGTTCTTCGGCCAGGGTCTGGGCTCCAGCCTGGAGAAGCTGCATTACCTGCCCGAGGCCCACACCGACTTCCTGCTCGCCGTCATCGGCGAGGAGCTCGGCTTCATCGGCGTGGCCATCGTGATCTTCGCGTTCTTCTGGCTGTCGCGCCGGCTCTTCCACATCGGCCGCCAGGCGGTGGCGCTGGACCGCGTCTTCGCCGGTCTCTACGCGCAGGGCATCGGCATCTGGATGGGCGGCCAGGCCTTCATCAACATGGGCGTGAACCTCGGCGCGCTGCCGACCAAGGGCCTGACGCTGCCGCTGATGAGCTACGGCGGTTCCGCCACCGTTTTGAATTGCATTGCCTTGGCCATCTGCTTGCGCATCGACATCGAGAACAGACAACTGATGCGGGGAGGGCGGGCATGAGCGCAGCGCCGGGCCGCCCCAAGCAAGCTCACGTCCCCTCGGGGGACCGGACGCGGCGAGCCGCGGACGAGGGGTCCACATGAGCACGCGTCACCTCGTCGTGATGGCCGCCGGTACGGGCGGTCATGTCATTCCCGGACTCGCCGTCGCCGCGGAGATGCAGCGCCGCGGCTGGACCGTATCCTGGCTCGGCACCGAAGCCGGCATGGAGAACAAGCTCGTGCCGCCGTCCGGTCTGCCGATGGACCGCCTGTCCTTCGCCGGGCTGCGCGGCAAGGGCCTCAAGCATTCGCTGCTGGGCGTCGTGCGCATGTTCAAGGCGCTCGGCCAGAGCGCGCACGTCTTCAGCGCGCGCAAGGCCGACGCGGTGCTCGGCATGGGCGGCTACGTCTGCTTCCCCGGCGGCCTGATGGCCTGGGTGATGCGTCGTCCGCTGATGCTGGTGAACGCCGACGCCGCGCTGCTGCTGTCCAACAAGGCGCTGGCGCCGGTCGCGAAGAAGATCGCCTTCGGCTTCGACGGCCTCGCCGCCGCGCAGCAGAAGAAGAGCGTGGTCACCGGCAACCCGGTCCGCGTCGAGATCGAGGACCTGCCCGCGCCCGAACTGCGCTTCGCCGAACGCAACGGTCCGCTGAAGGTGCTGGTGGTCGGCGGCTCGCTGGGCGCGCGTGCGATCAACGACGTGCTGCCGCAGACGCTCGCGCTGTGGGACGAGCATCAGCGGCCGCTGGTCACGCACCAGACGGGCGAGGCCAACTTCCCGCTCGTGCAGGCCGCCTACGCCAAGGTCGGCGTGCAGGCCGAGGTCGTGCCCTTCATCAACGACATGGCGCAGCGTCTGGCCGAGGCCGACGTGGTGATCTGCCGCGCCGGCGCGGTGACGGTGTCCGAGCTGTGTGCCGCCGGCGTCGCCAGCATCCTGGTGCCGCTGGTCGTCAGCACGACCTCGCACCAGCGCGACAACGCGCAATACATGGCGCAGCACAACGCAGGCACGCACCTGCCGCAAGGCGAGCTCAGCGCGCAGGCGCTGTTCGACCTGCTGCAGCAGCCGCGCGAGCACTGGCTGGCGATGGCGTCCAAGGCGCGCTCGCTGGCGCGTCCGCGCGCGGCGGGCCGCGTCGCCGATGAGCTCGAAGCGCTCGTGAACGCCCGCGACGCCAAGTCCGAGAACGGAGCGCGCGCATGAAGCACGCCCTCCAACGCATCCACTTCACCGGCATCGGCGGCGCCGGCATGAGCGGCATCGCCGAGCTGCTGGCCGCGCAGGGTTACCGCGTCAGCGGCTCCGACCAGGGCGAGAGCGACACCACGCGCCGCCTGCGCACGCTGGGCGTCGACGTGATGATCGGCCACGCCGCCGAGCACGTCGGTGCCGCGCAGGTGCTGGTCAAGTCCAGCGCGATCAAGGCCGACAACCCCGAGCTGATGGCCGCGCACCAGCACGGCATCCCCGTGCTGCTGCGCGCGCAGATGCTGGCCGAGCTGATGCGCCCGCGCCTGGGGATCGCCGTCGCCGGCACGCACGGCAAGACGACGACGACCTCGCTGCTGACGACGGTGATGCAGCAGGCGGGGCTGGATCCGAGCTACGCGATCGGCGGACAGCTGCTGGCCGCGGGCGCGAATGCCGCGCTGGGCGGCGGGCTGCACATGGTCGTCGAGGCGGACGAATCCGACGCCTCCTTCCTGCACCTGTTGCCGCAGCTGGCGATCGTCACCAACATCGACGCCGACCACATGGATACCTACGGGCACGACATGGCCCGTCTGCGCCAGGCCTTCGTCGACTTCCTGCACCGCATGCCCTTCTGGGGCGCGGCGGTGCTGTGCGGCGACGATGAGGGCGTGTGCAGCATCGTGCCGATGCTGTCGCGGCCGGTGATCCTGTACGGGTTCGAAGCCGGCAACGCCGTGCGCGCGACCGACGTCGCCGCCGAAGCGGGCGGCGGCATGCGCTTCGTCGCGCTGCGCCGCGATCGTCAAGGTCGCGAGCTGCCCGCGCTGGACGTGCTGCTGCGCCTGAACGGCCAGCACAACGTGCTGAACGCGTTGTCGGTGATCGCGATGGCGATGGAGCTGGGCGTCGACGACGCCGCGCTGCTCCAGGGCCTCGCCAACTTCGGCGGCGTGGGTCGTCGTTTCCAGTCCTACGGCGAGCTGCCGGTGTCGCCCGCGAGTGGCGCGACGGCGGAGGGCACCGCGCTGCTCATCGACGACTACGGCCATCACCCGGTCGAGATGCAGGCCGTGCTGAAGGCCGCGCGCGGCGCCTATCCGGGCCGCCGTCTGGTGCTGGCCTTCCAGCCGCACCGCTACACGCGCACCCGCGACTGCTTCGAGGAATTCGCCGACGTCCTGGCGCAGGCCGACGGCGTATTGCTGACCGAGATCTATGCCGCCAGCGAGTCCCCGCTGCCCGGCATCAGCGGCGAAAGCCTGGCGCGCGCGGTGACCGACCGCGGCACTGCGGCGGGCTTCGTCGGCGACTGGCAGGGACTGCCGCAGGCGATCGCCCACCAGGCGCGCGCCGGCGATGTGGTGATCGTGATGGGGGCCGGCTCGATCGCCGCCGTCCCCGCGCGCACCGTTGAACTCATGACGAAGGGAGGCCGCGCATGACCACGGACCTCAACAACGCCTCGGCGCCCGCTGGGCCTTCCGCGCATTCGGCGCATTCGGCGCTCTATCAACACCTGGCCATCGACCGCATCGATGCGAAGTCGCTGGGCAAGGTCGCCGTGCTCTTCGGCGGCGACTCGGCCGAACGCGAGGTCTCGCTGATGTCGGGCAGCGGCGTGCTGGCCGCGCTGCAGTCGGAGGGCGTGGACGCGCACGCCTTCGATCCGGGCCAGCGCAACCTGCTCGAACTGAAGACCGAAGGCTTCCAACGCGCCTTCATCGCGCTGCACGGCCGTCACGGCGAGGATGGCACCGTGCAGGGCGCGCTCGAACTGATGGGCATCCCGTACACCGGTTCCGGCGTGATGGCCTCGGCCATCGCGATGGACAAGATCACGACGAAGCGCGTCTGGCTGGCCGACCGGCTGTCGACGCCGCGCTGGGTCAGCCTCAAGCGCGGCGAGCTGCAGCGCGAGCGCGTCCGCGCCGTGCCGGACGAGCTCGGCCTGCCGATCTTCGTCAAGCCGCCGCACGAGGGCTCCTCCATCGGGGCGAGCAAGGTGATGGGCTACTCCGACATGCAGGAAGCCGTCGAACTCGCCGCGAAGTACGACGCCGAAGTGCTGTGCGAGGAATTCGTCGACGGCGCCGAGCTGACCTGCCCGGTGCTGGGCGAGGGTGCCGACGCGATCGCGCTGCCGGTCATCGAGATCCGCGCCGAGGGCGGCAACTACGACTACCAGAACAAGTATTTCACCGACACGACCCAGTATCTGGTCGGTCAGCTGCCGGCCGACGAGCAGGCCCGCGTGCAGGACCTGGTGCTCGCCGCCTACCGCTCGCTGGGCGCGCGCGGCTGGGGCCGCGTCGACGTGATGCGTCGCAAGTCCGACGGGCAACTGTTCCTGCTGGAGATCAACACCTCGCCGGGCATGACCTCCCATTCGCTGGTGCCGAAGGCGGCCGCCGCCGTCGGCATCTCCTATCCGAAGCTGTGCCTCTACCTCCTGTCGCAGGCGCGGCTGGACAGCCAGGCCTGAGTCGGCCCCGAACGACCCCGACACGCACCCGAGACCCCGAGCCACCGCCATGGGCGCCACCTTCACCCACACTGCCAGCCCGCTGCCGCCGGACATCCGCGTGATGAACGGCGTCGCGGGTCTGCTGCTGGCCGTCCTGGCGCTGGCCGCCGGGGCCGTGGGGCTGCACTGGCTGGCCAGACAACCGGCGTTCTCGATCAAGTCGATCACGGTCGAGGGCGACGTGAGCCGCAACAGCAGCGCCTCGCTGCGCGCGAACGCGCTGCCCCGGCTGAGCGGCAACTTCCTGACGATGAACCTCCAGCAGGCGCGCGCCGCCTTCGAGGCGGTGCCTTGGGTGCGCCACGCCACCGTGCGCCGCGTCTGGCCGCTGCACCTCGTGGTCTCGCTCGAGGAACACCGTCCCGCCGCCTACTGGGAAACCAAGGCCGACAACGCCGACGCCGACAGCGAGGCGGTCGTCGATACCCGGTTGGTGAACAGTTTCGGCGAGGTCTTCGAGGCGAATCTCGGCGACGTCGAGGACGAGGACCTGCCCACCCTGGCCGGCCCCGCCAAATCCTCGGCGGCGATGCTGGCGATGTGGCGGCAACTCGATCCGCTGACCCACGGAAAACTGGACGAGGGCGTCGCCCGGCTGGATTTGTCGGGTCGCGGCTCCTGGAAGGCGACCCTGGAAAAGGGGGCCGTCGTGGAACTCGGCCGCGGCAGCGAGGCCGAGGTCGTCGCCCGGTATGGCCAATTCATCGCCAGCATTCCCCAGATCACCGCCCGCTACCGCACCTCGCTGGTATCGGCGGACCTCCGCCACGAATCCGGATATGCGGTCCGGCTGGCGGGCGTGACGACGGTTACCACTGCGCCCAAGGGCGCCAAGAAGAATTGAGGACAGGCATGGCCAAGGAATACAAGGATTTGGTCGTCGGGTTGGACATCGGCACCGCCAAGATCATGGCGGTGGTGGCCGAGGTGATGGGGGACGGCCAATTGCGCATCGCCGGTCTGGGCGTCGCGCCGAGTCACGGTCTCAAGCGCGGCGTCGTGGTCAATATCGACGCCACCGTCCAGTCCATCCAGCAGGCCCTGAAAGAGGCCGAAATGATGGCCGACTGCCGGATTTCTAGGGTTTATACCGGGATTACCGGCAGCCATATCCGCGGCCAGAACTCGACCGGGATGGTGATCGTGCGGGACAAGGAAGTCACGCCGGTGGATGTCGCGCGGGTGGTGGAAACCGCCAAGGCCATCAATATCCCGAACGACCAGCGCCTCCTTTTGGTGGAGCCGCAGGAATTCGTCATCGACGGCCATGAGGTGAAAGAGCCGATCGGCATGAGCGGCGGCCGGCTGGAGGTCAAGGTCCACATCGTGACCGGCGCCCAGAGCGCGGCCGAGAACATCGTCAAGTGCGTGCGCCGCTGCGGACTGGAAGTCGAGCAACTCGTCTTGAATCCTAGCGCTTCCAGTTTGGCGGCACTGACTTCGGACGAGCGCGACCTGGGCGTGGCGCTGGTCGACATCGGCGCCGGCACCACCGACGTGGCGATTTTCACCGGCGGCTCGATCCGCCATACCGCGGTGATTCCGATCGCCGGCGACCTGATTACCAGCGATATCGCGATGGCGCTGCGCACCCCGACCAAGGATGCGGAGGAAATCAAGGTCGAGCACGGCGTGGCCAAGCAATTGCTGGCCGATCCGGCGGATCAGGTGGAAGTTCCGGGTTTGGGCGACCGGGCACCCCGCATGCTCTCCAAGCAGGCTTTGGCCGGGGTCATCGAACCTCGGGTCGAGGAAATCTTCTCGCTCGTCCACCAGGTCATCCGGGAATCCGGCTACGAAGAGCTGCTTTCTTCCGGAATCGTCCTGTCGGGCGGTTCCTCGGTCATGCCGGGGATGGTGGAACTGGCCGAGGATATTTTCCTGAAACCGGTACGTCGGGGAAATCCGACCTACAACGGCGCATTGTTCGACATGGTGGCCAATCCCCGTTCGGCCACCGTGATGGGATTGTTGGAGGAAGCGCGGCTGTCGCGCACACGGGGATTCAAGGCGGCGCAGCAGGCGGGGTCCGTGAAGACCTTGTTCGGTCGCGCCAAGGACTGGTTCCTGGGGAATTTCTAAGAAGTCGGCACCGACCGGCTCACGCTTTCTTTACGACGTTTGAGGGTTTTGCCCCCTAAAAAAGGGTGGATCCCACTTCTATTTTGCTGATGGCAACTGCACAATATGGACAGGAGGTTTGATATGGCGATCGAGATGATCGAAGAGTTTGATCAAGGCACCCAGATCAAGGTGATCGGCGTGGGCGGCGGCGGCGGCAACGCGGTCGAGCACATGATCAGCCAAGGTGTCCAGGGCGTGGAATTCATCGTGGCCAACACGGATGCCCAAGCCCTGAATCGCTCCAAGGCCGATCAACTCCTGCAACTGGGCCATACCGGCCTGGGCGCCGGCGCGAAACCCGAGGTCGGCAAAACTGCCGCCGAGGAAGCCGAGGCGCGCATCCGCGAATCCATCACCGGCGCGCACATGCTGTTCATCACCGCCGGCATGGGCGGCGGGACCGGCACCGGCGCGGCGCCCGTGATCGCCCGCGTGGCCAAGGAAATGGGCATCCTGACCGTCGGCGTGGTCACCAAGCCGTTCGAGTTCGAAGGCAACCGCCGCGGCAAGGCCGCGGACCTGGGCCTGCAGGAACTCGAAGCGAACGTGGACTCGCTGATCGTCGTGTTGAACGACAAGCTGCTGGAAGTGCTGGGCGACGACGTCACGCAGGACCAGGCCTTCGCGCACGCCAACGACGTGCTGAAGAACGCGGTCGGCGGCATCTCCGACATCATCCACATGCCGGGCCTGGTCAACGTCGACTTCGAAGACGTGAAGACCGTGATGAGCGAACCGGGCAAGGCGATGATGGGCACGGCCGTGGCGGCCGGTCCGGACCGCGCGTCCAAGGCCGCGGAAGGCGCCGTCGCCTGCCCGCTGCTGGAAGGCATCGATCTGTCCGGCGCGCGCGGCGTGCTGGTGCTGATCGCGGCGAGCCGCAACAACTTCAAGCTGGCCGAGAGCCGCAACGCGATGACCGCGATCAAGCGCTACGCCGCTGAAGACGCGCACATCATCTACGGCACCGCCTACGACGAATCGCTGGGCGACCAGCTGCGCGTCACCGTGATCGCGACCGGCCTGAGCCAGCGCGCCGCGGCGCGCCAGCAGCCGCAGCTGGTCGTGCAGCAGCCGCAGCTGCGCACCGGCACCGACAACATGCCGGTGCTGACGCAGCCGGTGGTGATGCCGGGTTCGGCCGCCGCGCAGGGCTCGCCCGCCGCCGCACCGATGTCGGCCTCCGACTTCGGCGGCATGAGCGTCCCCAGCGTCTGGCGCCACGGCCGCACCGCCGCGGCCAAGGTCGAGGCGCTGTCGTCCAACGGCATGGACGAGATCGAGATCCCGGCCTTCCTGCGCAAGCAGGCGGACTGAGACCCGAGACCGACCTCTCGAACGCCATCAGCTTCAAGACCGTGTCCCGAAAGGGCCACGGTCTTTTTTCGTCCCGGCGCTGGGGTCGCGGATGCCCGCATTCAAGGGGCTCGGAGGCTCTTGTTGCAATTGAAGGCTCGTCCCGGACTGTGAACTTCGGCACACTGGCGCGCGATCACAAGACAGAGCGAATGCATGGTCCAGGGTGAGGTTGGGGAAACGGCGTCGGCAGCACCGGCCTCGCGCGCGCTTCGGGCGCGGGCGTGGGTGCGGCGTCCGTCCACGCCGCTGCTGATCGCCCTGCTGGCCAGCCTGATCCTCGCGCTGTTCGTGCTGGCGCCCGACGTGGGGAGCGCGCAGGTGGCGCAGGTCGCGCAACCCACGCATGCCACCGGCGCGGCCCCGCATGCGCAGGTGCTGCAGGCGTCGCCGCTCGGCCCCGCGCGTCCGGTGCCCGAGACCGTCCAGCCCGCCGGCGCGCAGCGCGCGACCGAGGCGGAGGTCGCCACCAGCGACTGGACCCAGGACCAGCTGAAGGCCTGGTGGCGCGCGCTGCGGGTCATGGACGGCGCGGACGGCGCCCTGCCCATGGATCTGCTGCCGCCGTCCGATCCGAAGGCGTGGCAGGCGGTGGAACTGCCCGAGGTGCGCCAGCGCGAGGCCACCAACAGCACCGGCGATGCGCGCTTCCAGATGCGCTGGTACCGCGTCCGCTATGCCGCGCCGAACGGCCGCTGGCCGACCAGCGTCGCGCTCTACATGCCGCGCCTGGTGGCGCTGGCGGCGGCGGTGCTGGTGAAGACCGACGACGGCTGGCGGCCGGTCTTCGACAACCAGTCCGGCGCGCGCGAACAGTGGGTGCGGCCGCTGTGGGTGGTGCTGCCCGCCGCGCTGACCGAGATCCAGCAGGCGCGCGAGATCGAGGTCGTCATCGCGGTGCCGGTGATGCAGTCCGGCTACTACTCGGTGTCCAGCGTGTGGCTGGGCGCGCGCGAGGACCTGGAGCCGCGCCACGACCGGCGCTGGGTGCTGCAGATCGGCGTGCCGCAGGCGACCGGGCTGACGCTGGTGACGCTGGGTCTGTTCGCACTCGTGCTGTGGGCCAAGCGGCGCGAGGATTCCTCCTACCTGCTGTTCTCGCTGGCCACCGTCGCCTGGCTGGTGCGCAACCTGCACTACCACCTCGACCTGCCGCGCACGCGCGACGCGCTCGAATGGTTCTGGTGGGTCACCCACGCGTCGATGTCGTGGGTGATGCTGCTCACCTTCCTCTTCGCGCTGCGCTTCGCGCGCCAGCGTTTCGCCCGTTTCGAGAAGGGCGTCGCGCTCTTCGTGCTGGTGTCGAGCCTGTCCTCGATGCCGATGTGGGGCAACGGTTTCGACGCGCTGGTGCTGCTGCACCTGTGCAACGCGGTCGTGGGCCTGGCGGGCACCGGCTTCGTCGCCAGCGTCGCCTGGCGCCAGGGCACGCGCGAGCTGCGCGTGATGGCCGCCGCGCTGGTGATCGGCGTCGTGCTGGGCGTGCACGACCTGGGCCTGCTCGCGGGCTGGTGGTGGCCGGAGCACATCTACCTGATGCCCTTCGCCACGCTGGTGATCCTGGCCAGCTTCCTCTACGCGGTGCAGTTCCGCTACATCGAGGCGCTGCGCGGCGTGGAGCGCGCCAACGGGGAGCTCGGCCAGCGGCTGCAGGCGCAGAGCGTGGAGCTGAGCTCGCAGCACGACAAGCTGCGCGAGGTCGAGCGCCAGCAGGCGCTGCTGCTGGAGCGCCAGCGGATCATGCAGGACATGCACGACGGGCTGGGCTCGTCGCTGCTGTCGGCGATGGTGGCGGTGGAGCAGGGCACCATGCCGCAGGAGCAGGTCGTGACCGTGCTGCGCGAATGCGTGGACGACCTGCGGCTGGTGATCGACTCGCTGGAGCCGGTGGGCCACGACATCGTGTCGCTGCTGGCGACCATGCGCTACCGGCTGGGCAAGCGGCTGCAGCTGGGCGGGCTCAAGCTGGAATGGGACGTGCACGACCTGCCCCCGCTGGAGTGGCTGGAGCCGCCCGATGCGCTGCACGTGCTGCGGCTGATGCAGGAGGCGCTGACCAACGCGCTGAAGCACGCGCGGGCGTCGCGGGTGCGGGTCGTGACGCGCGATCTGGGCAAGCGCGTGGAGATCCGCGTCGAGGACGACGGCGAGGGCTTCGACGTGGCCTCGATCGCCCAGGGCCGCGGGCTGCGCGGGCTGCAGCGGCGCGCGAAGGTGCTGGGCGGTTCGCTGCGGGTCGACAGCAGTCCGGGACACGGCACGGTGGTGACGCTGCGCCTGCTGGTGTCGCGGGCCGATCGCGAGGCCGTGGTCCAGGCGAGCGCCCAGCAGGGTTGACCCCGTTTTGGGACAATACGCCCCATGATCAAGCAACGCACCATCAAATCGCTGACCCGCGCGGTCGGGGTCGGCATCCACAGCGGCCAGAAGGTGGAGATCACGCTGCGTCCGGCCGCGCCCGGCACCGGCATCGTGTTCCGGCGCGTGGACCTGGCGCAGCCGGTCGACATCCCGGTGAACACGCACAGCGTCTGCGACACGCGCATGGCCACGACGATCAGCCCGCAGGGCGACCCGGGCCAGCCCAAGGTGCAGACCATCGAGCATCTGCTGTCGGCCTGCGCGGGCCTGGGGCTGGACAACCTGCTGATCGACATCAACGCGGACGAGGTGCCGGTGCTGGACGGTTCGGCGGCGAGCTACGTCTTCCTGCTGCAGTCGGCGGGCATCGAGCTGCAGAACGCGCCCAAGCAGTTCCTGCGGGTGAAGAAGCCGGTGGAGGTGCGCAAGGGCGAGGGCAAGAGCCTGATGTGGGCCAAGCTGACGCCGCACCACGGCTACACGCTGAGCTTCCAGATCGAGTTCGACAACCCGGCGGTGTCGGCGACGGGGCAGCAGTACGTGTTCGACATGGGCAGCGGCGAATACAAGCGCGAGATCGCGCGGGCGCGCACCTTCGGCATGACCAAGGACATCGAGCTGATGCGCTCGCGCGGGCTGACGCTGGGCGGCAGCATGGACAACGCGATCGTGGTCGACGACTACCGCGTGCTGAACGCCGAGGGCCTGCGCTACGACGACGAGTTCGTGAAGCACAAGATCCTGGACGCGATCGGCGACATGCAGGTCGTGGGGCATCCGCTGCTGGCGGCGTACACCTCGTTCAAGGGCGGGCACGCGCTGAACAACCTGCTGCTGCGCGAACTGCTGTCGGACGCCGAGGCCTACGAGATCGTCACCTTCGAGGACGAGCGCGAAGCGCCGGCGGGCTTCGCCGAACTGGCGCCCGCGTGGTGAGCCCGACGGATCGCTGAAGGTGCTGGTCTTCCGTCTCGTCTTCGCGCTGCTGCTGGCCGCGGGCCTGCTGTGCTTCGCCGTCTACATCGGCACCCGGCAGCCGGTCTGGCGCCGCCGCGGCATCCTGCTCATCAAGTGGACCGTGATCGCCGGCATCGGCTTCTTCGCGGTGCTGATCCTGGAGCGGCTGGTGCTGCTGGTGTGAGCTCGTAGCGCCAGCCCCTGTCCTCTCCCATGGAAGCCTGGTTGAATGACCGGGCTTTCGTCTTTCTGCGCCCGACGGCTGCGGCCGCACCGGCCCGTCATGACAACCCGTCTTCTGTGACGACCGGCCCATACGGGCTTGGTGCAATCCCTCGGCCGGGAAAACACGTCCCGCGAATGCGCGGGATGCCGTCTTCGGGTTTTGGCGTTGCAATCCGTTCTTACAAGCAGGTGCTGCCTCGCTGCCATGCGTGCGCGGTGCTCAAACCTCACAGGGAGTCACCTTGGGCATGAGCGCGCGAAAGAGACGGGTCTTCAACGACTACTACCAGATCGGTCAGCACTACCCGATCTTCCTGGACCCGCCCGAGGTGGTGGAGTTCTTCCTCAAAGCCCTGCGTCACTGTCTCTGGCCCGACGCCAAGGGGATGAAGATTCCCCACCCCAGCCCGGCCGACATCGAGGCGCTTGAAGTCCGGGTGAGGCGTCATGGCGCCTGTGCGGCGATCCTGGCAGCACGCCGGCAGCGGGCGCTCGCAAGGGAACCTCAGCCGAAGAAGAAGCGCGAGCTCAAGGGGCTGCTGGCCGTTGCGCAGACCTGCAAGCCTGGCGCCGACGGAAGGTGTCTGGATGTCGATGAACTGAGGCAGTTCGTCGATATCGTCAATGCTTCGGGGCCAGAGGCGTCCATCGCCCGCGCGGAGCGGGGCGCACTCGCGCCCAGCGACCGGGACCAGTTCTCGGCCGCCAGGTTCTTGAGGAACGAGAACCGCATGCGTCGCCTCAAGCCGAGCTACAAAGCCGCTCGCGTGAATGGGATCCTGCGGGATATCGAGGATGAGTGTGAGCCGGACACCGCAGGGAAAGACTATCCCCTCGGCACGCTGCTCGCGTTGTGCTGGCACGTGAAGCAGTCGGTCATTCCGGACAGGAGCTTCCATGAAAAAGGGTAGCCTGAGAGCGCGCATGCTGCTCTGCCTCCGCCAGTTGGAGGCCCCTCGCGGCGCTCGCGGCCGCAAGTTGCGCATCGGCGCCGGCCGCCTGCCGGTCCGCGATCTGATCCAGTTCCTGGAGAGCAGCGGTGACGAGCAGGTGGAGATCGCGAAGCGCTGCCTCTGGAAGATCTCGTTCAATTCGCCGCTGTTCCCGCCGTCATCGCTGTTCCGGCGGATCCTGTCGCTGCAGACGGAGGAGAAAGGGCTGGATGCAGGCACCGGACACCGTTCCCGGGATCACATCCGGCATCTGATCTATCTGTCCATCCTGGGCATCTATCTGTTCTCGATCGACGCCAACCTGCAACGCCGATTCGATCGACAGGCGACGCATCAGAAGCGACGGCACCGCGTGGGTGCTTTCAACAATATCGATCTGTTCGTGCAGTCCTGGCTGGCGTTCTGCATCTTCCATGACATCGGGTACCCGATCGAACGCCTGCACAGCGCGGAGAACCCCGAGGTGCTGGCGTCCATCGAGAGGAACACGCTGAGCAGCTATCAGGACCTCGGAAAGGCCTATGGCGAGGAATACACGGTGCGTGCCGTCGCCAACCTCTGCGCACTGGTCGCACTGCTGGAGTTCGACGATCACGAGTTCGGCGATCTGGTTCTCCCCCATCTCGACGACGCGAAGGTCGATGACCTGAAGAAGGCGCTCAAAACCTCCAAGGTCAGCTATGACGGCGTGCGACGCGCCAAGCCGATCGCCTTGTTCAGTCCGCCCTATGCGCGACTGGTGGGCGCGCTCATCGGGCGTCGCGCGTTGTTGGCCGTGATGGAGTCGGAGGCGACCGGCCGGATCGTGTGGATGGGCAATCAAGACCGGTCCATCGATCTGCATTGCGACGGCGCGGTCGACGCGCGGGCGGCGTGGCAACAGGCCTACGCCGCGGGACCGGAACCGCTGAGCGGGTACAGCATCAAGTACTACCCCTGTGCGTCGCTCACTGCGCGCGAAGTGGTGGCGTCCGTACTGCCGGCGCGCCCCGGCGCGAACGCGGACATTCAGCAGATCTGCAAGGAGTTGCTGAAACGGGACGATTTCCGCCGCGGCGCCCGCACGGCCGAAGCCTTGACGGTGGGACTGTCGAGCGTGGCCTACGGCGCCTTGTGCGGCACCGACTTCATGAGCCATTCCCTGGACGGGCGTTTTGAAGACGAGCGTGGCGCCGAGGTCGCACGCGCCGCCGTCGGACGGCACGCCGGGGAGGTGATCGAGCAATTGGCCAGGAGCTTCGAGCTGGCCTTGCGGCAGCGTTGGAAGGACAAGGTGTTCCCCCTGGAAGACGTCTTGTCGACGTCCAAGGCGTCCGAAGCCTATGAACAGCTGACGCGACAGGCCCTCGAGCACGACGATCTGATGCTGGCCCTGTCGCGTCGGCTTGCCGCCTCCGGAGGGGGCGCCTTGCGTGGTGCGGGTCAGCTCCGGGCGGCCGTCGAGGAAGTACGGGAGCGCTTTGAAGAGGACAGCCGGATGCAGGGGACGATGGCGAAGTCGCTGCAGGCGGCCGTCAAGCCGATGCTGGAAGAGGCCGTGGCTCGCGAGCGCGCCATCAACCGGACCTTCACCTTGCTGATGCCCGCCGTCCAGGCCATCGTCGACCAGGCGACGACCTCTGTCGACATGGCCGACGTCGCGGGACTTGCGAAGGCGGATCCTGCCTCTCCTGGATTGATCCGGGAACTCTTCGTCGACCATGCCTTCGGCCGTTCGGTCGACATGTTGACGGAGCAGGACAGGGCCTTGCTGGCCGACATCGGCAAGGACTACAAGCCGACGTGGCGCGTGGATCACGGCTTCTATGCGGCCGCCATCGCGCTCTGGTCGAGTTGCTTGCGGTTGTCGATGATCCGGGCAAGTCGAGACGGTTCAGGGACGCCGGACACGGAAGCACGGAGCCGACTGGCCTGCCTGATGACTTTCAATCCCGCGGCCGCGTATCAAGGGCAAGGGGCATTCGCCGACTCGGAAGCAGAATCGGAAGCGCTGAGAAGCGCCACCGATCTGTGCTATCGGAGCATCGCGCTGCACAACTTCTATCCGAAGCTCTCGCTGGCGCATCGCCACTTGCAGCACGCCATCGGCAGTCACGCGTTCACGTACATCGCGCTGCTTTGCGACGCGCTTCAGAACTGGGATCGCGACGTCCAGTACAACCCTGGAAAATTCGATCTCACCGACCTGAAGCCGGACGGCATGTACGACATCTTTCTCGAAGGCGATCGCCTCTGTGTCGTGATCGATCGGTCCTATTTCACCGAGGCTCGGATCGTGGCGCTGCGAAAGGACCTGGCGAGCTATCTGCGCGATCTCGACACGATCGTGGAGATCCGTCTGGGTTGAGCCGGACCGTCGATCCCGGAGCAGGTCGCGCTGCTGGTGTGGCGCCCGCCGCGCACGCCGCGACGCCAGAATGAAGAAGGGCCGCCGGAGTGATCCGGCGGCCCTTTGTCATGGCGCTGCCTGTATCGGCGCGTCAGCGCGCGACCACGTAGTAGCTGGTGCCCGAGGACCGCGGCGTGGTGCCGCCGGTCTGCAGCAGCAGCACGTGGCGACCCGCGGTGCTGTGGAACACCCGCAGCAGGCGGCTCTGCTGGCCGGCGATGACCGGCGCGGGCAGCGGCGCGGCGTCGGGCAGGAAGAGCCCGGTCGTGAAGCGCTTGTAGGTGGTGGGCAGGTCGTAGGCGCCGCCGTACCACCAGCCGCTGCCGTACTGCATCGTCGTGGGCTCCACGACCAGCGACTCTCCGGTCGCCGCGAAGTTGCTGAAGCTGACGACGCCGTTCACGACACCGTTGAGCGCGCCGGCGTACTGCCGGTCCGCGGTACGGAAATAACGTCCGTTGGTCGAGACCACCACATCCTGGATTTCCGTCAGGGACAACGGGGCCTCGGCGTAGTAGGTGTTGTTCTGCGGGACGCTGCTGGGAGGCGGAGGCACCGTGGCCGGCGTCGGCGAGCGGTAGGAGAAGCCGGTGACGCCCGGCGAGGACATGCTATCCACCGAGAAGACGCGGTTCAGTCGACCCGCCACGACGCCGCCGCGGCTGCTGCCCACGTCGTAGCTGCCGAGGGCGTAGTCGTGGTCGATCACGTAGGCGCCCGTGTAGCCGTTGATCGTGATCAGCAGGGAATTCGCGCCGCCGGCGAGCAGCATGATGAACCCCTCGTCGTCCACGAGCGCCTCGTACTGGCTGCCTCCGGTATGCGAGGTCCGGATCGCCGTGAGTGTGACCAGGTCGACCAGGGTGGCGAGGCCGCCCTGGTGGATCACCGCTGCCAGACGCCCGTTCGGGCTCACGCTGAAATTGTAGGGCGGGGCGGGCAGCGCGATCGTCTGCACCGAGCCGCTGAAGGGATCCACGACGCGCAAGGCGTCCGGCGACGCGGTCGACAGGACCAGCTTGTCGAGCGAAGCGCTGTAGTGCGCCTCGAGCGGCGTGAAGGCCAGCGTCGCGCTGGCGCCGATGGCGGGAATCACGTTGAGCTCGACCGTGGCGCTGGCGCTCTGCTGGCCGTTGGACACGGTGACGGTGGCCGCGTACTGGCCGGCGACGTCCGGCACCAGGCTCAGCGCGGCCTGGTTGGGGGTCGGGATCGTGGCGCTGCTGCCGGCCGGCCGGACGTCGAGCGTCCACTGATAGCTCAGGCTGCCGCCGTCGCGGTCGAAGCTCAGCGCGCCGGTGGCGCGTGCCGTGTCGCCGGTGACCATGGTCACGCGGGCGCGATCGACCAGGGCCACCGGGCCGCGAGGGCCGACGTTCAACTGGATCGTGCGTTCCGAATAGGCGCCCGCGGTGTCCGTCACCCGCAGGCGGATGACGAAGGTCCCATCCCGGTCCACGGTCAGGCTCGGGTTGACGGCGCTGCTCGAAGACAGGGCGGCGGTGCTGCCTGCGGGCCGGCTGTCGATCGTCCACAGATAGGTCAGCGGATCGCCGTCGGCATCGACGCTGTTGCCGCCGCGCAGCGTGATCTGGGTGCCGCTGGCCAGGTTCTGCACGGGCGCGGCGGGAAGCGCCTGCGGCGTCGAGTTGGTGCCGATCTCGGCGACCGGGCGGCGGTTGCCCACGCGCACGGTGATGACCTTGCTGCTGCGCGCGCCCAGGGCGTCGGTGACGGTCAGGTAGACGACATAGTCGCCGAGCGTGTCGGGCAACAGGTTGATCGACGCGCCCGTCGTGGCCGAGAGCGCGGTCGCGCTGCCTGCCGGTCGGCTGGTCAGGTTCCAGGTCCGGCCGGTGATGTTGTTGTCGGGGTCGGTCGAGTTGCTGCTGTCCAGCTGGGCCATGTAGCCCACCGTGCCGTCCAGCGTCACCGGCGCGGTGAACTGCTCGCTGACGAGGATGGAGTTGACCATCACCGGCAGGGGCGCACGGTTGTCGGCGACGAAGACATGCGTGTTCACGAAGCTGGCGCCGCGCGAGTCGGTGCCGGTGACCTTGACCTTGTAGGTGCCCGCGAGATCGGTGCCGAGGAAGATGCGTCGGTTGTCCGGCGCCATGACGGCGGCGCTGCCCGCCGGCTTGCCCACCAGTTCAAAGCGCAGGTCCGCCAGCCGTCCGTCCGAGCCCATGCTCCCGGAAGCGTCGACGACGACCGTGGCGCCGACGGTGATGCTGCGCGGCGGCTCTTCGGTCGGCACCGGCTTGAATTCGGTCTGCACCGTGACGGTGGGCGTAGGCGCGCGGTGGTCGGCAAGGATCGGGTAGGTGGTCTCGAAGCTGGCGCGGCCGTCGCTGCCGATCACCTTGACCCGGTAGAGGCCGCCCAGGTCGGCTTCGAGCCTCGCCTGCTTGCCGTCGACGGTCAGTCGGGCGGCGCTGCCGTCGGGCCGGCTCGTCAGTTCGAAGCGGATGGAGACGGGGTGTCCGTCCGGATCGCTGCTTTGCGCCGCGTCGAACAGTGCCGTGCCGCCGATGCTCATGGACTGCTGGGGCTGCTCGGTCGGCACTGCCGTGAAGACCGGGGTGACCACGACGTTGCCCGAGGGCGCACGGTTGTCCACATTGATGGAGACCTGCTGCGTCGTGGCGCCTCCCCGGCCATCGGAGAGCTTGAGCGCGACCGTGTAGACGCCCATCACATCCGGTCGGAACTGGAGCGCGCGCGCTTGCGTGTCGGTCAGCGTCACCTGGCTGCCGGTCGGCTTGGCCACGAGGCTCCATTCCTGGCTGAGCGGATCGCCGTCGGGATCGGTGCTGCTTCCGGAGTCCAGACGCACGAGTCCGCCCAGGGTCGCGGCCAGTCCCGCGGCGCCGTCGGCAGCGGGCCGCACATCGCCGCCGCCCAGAATGCTGGCGCGCGGTGGATTGTTGGTCGCCACCGGCGTGACCGGCGTCGAGCCGCCGCCACCGCCTCCGCCGCCTCCGCACGCGCTCAGCGCGGACAGGACGACGACGGACAGCAGGGCGCGACGCGCCCCGCGAAGGAATCGATGCATGAGGAGAACTCCCTGGATGCCGCAGGATCTGGCGTCCAGGGCGCGCGGATTCTAGGGAATCGGGCGTCATTCGCCCGTTCCTCAACGCTGTTCTGATCCCCCATTCGAGGAGGGTCAGTTCATGCCTGTGCGATCTGCGACCCGTCGGGTCACTCCTCCAAGGCTTGCAGTTGCACCAGCCGCTGGTAGATCCCGCCCTCGACCGCCATCAGCTCGTCGTGCGTGCCGCGCTCGTCCAGATGGCCGTGGTTCAGCACCACGATCTGGTCGGCCTCGCGGATGGTCGACAGCCGGTGCGCGATCGCGATCACCGTGACCTGGCCGCGCAGCGCGCGCAGCGCCTCGCCGACCTGCGCCTCCGTGGCGCTGTCGATGTTGGCCGTCGCCTCGTCCAGCAGCAGGATGCGCGGATCGCCGGCCAGCGCGCGGGCCAGCGCGATCAGCTGCTTCTGCCCCGTCGACACCGCCAGCCCGCCGTCGCCCAGCCGGCTGTCGTAGCCCTGCGGCAGCACGCTCAGGAACTCGTGGGCGCGTGAGGCGCGGGCCGCCGCCTCGATCTTCTCGTCGGAGATCGCGCGACCCATGCGGATGTTCTCGCGCACGCTGCCGGCGATCAGGTAGGGTTCCTGCGGCACCAGGCCGAGCGCGGCGTGGAAGGTCTCGTCGGGCAGCTGGTTCAGCGGTTGGCCGTCGATCAGGATGCGCCCCTGCTGCGGCTGGTAGAAGCGCAGCAGCAGCGCCAGCAGCGTCGACTTGCCCGAGCCCGTGTGCCCTGCGATGCCGACAAAGCTGCCGGCCGGGATCTCGAGGTCCAGGTCGCGCAGCACCGGCTGCTCCGGCTTGTAGGCGAACTGCAGGTGTTCGAAACGGATCGCGCCCGCGCCGACCACGAGGTCCGGCCGATACGAGCGCGGCTCGCAGGGCTCGCGCAGCAGCGCGCGCACGCGCGACGCGGCCACCAGCGCCTGCTGCAGCTGGCTGAACTGCATCGTGATCTGGATCAGCGGCTCGACGACGCGGGCGATGTAGGCGAGGAAGGCGTACAGCAGGCCGACCTCCAGGCCCGACAGTTCGCGCAGCCCGAAGCCGTAGATCACCGTCACGATCAGCAGCACGTTGAGCAGGTCCAGCGCCGGGCGCAACAGCCAGGCGTTGGCGCGCAGCTCCTGCACGCGCGCCTCCAGCTGCGCGCGGTTGGCGGTCTCGTAGCGCGCGGCGAAGCGTTGCGCGGCGCCGGCCGACTGCAGCATCGCCATGCCGGCCATGCTCTCGGCCATCTGCGCGTTGAGCTCGGCCCGCAGCGCGCGGGCGCGTTGCACCGGGCCGCTGCTGGCGCGCTGGTAGAGCCAGATGATCCCGGAGCTCGCCGGCACCAGCGCCAGCACGATCAGCATCAGCCGCCAGTCCAGCCACGCCATCGCGACCAGCGCGCCGGCCACCACGATGGTCGAGTCCAGCATCACGAACAGCACCTGCCGGTACAGGTTGTTGACCGCGTCGGTGTCATTGGTGATGCGGCTGAGCAGCTGGCCGGTGATGCTGCGGTCGAAGAAGGCCATCGGCTGCGCGAGCACGTGCGCGTAGACCTGCTCGCGCAGGCGCAGCACCGAGCGCCGCGCGACCGAGGCCATGCGGCGCAGCTGCGCGTAGCGCAGCAGGCTGGCGGTCCAGCCGGCCAGCAGCATCGCGCCCAGCAGCAGCGCCATCGGGCCCAGCTCGAAGTGGCGCGGCAGCACGTGCGCGTCGATGAAGTGCTTGCCCAGGATGGGGCCGATCGCCTCCAGCGACGCGGCGACGACCAGCCAGCCCAGGCCCTTCACCAGCCCGCGGCGCTCCGGCGCGGCGGCCTGCGCCAGCAGCGCCAGCGCTTCGCGCGGCGAGTGATCGCTCTGCGGGTTCGTCGGTTTCTTGCCGTCCTTGCCGGACGCGGTCTCAGGCGGCGTCAAGGCTGGCCTCCAGTTGTTGGTAGCGCCACTGGCCGGCATACCAGCCGCCCAGTGCGAGGAGTTCGTCGTGACGGCCGCGCTCGACGATGCGTCCCTGCTTCAGCACGACGATCTCGTCCGCCTCCATCACCGCGGACAGCCGGTGGCTGACGACCGCGAGGCTGCGCTCGGGGTGCCGCTGGCGCAGTTCGCGCCAGTGGTCGAGGATCTGCGTCTCCGTGCCGCTGTCCACGGCCGACAGAGCGTCGTCCAGCAGCAGCACCGGCGCTTCCGCCAGCAGCGCCCGCGCGATCGCGATGCGCTGGCGCTGGCCGCCGGACAGCGTCACGCCGCGCTCGCCGACCAGCGTGTCGTAGGCCTGCGGCAGCCGCGCGATGTCGTCGTGCACGGCGGCGAGCTCCGCCACCGCGCGGATCTGCTCGCGCGTCGCGTCCGGGCGGGCGAGGGCGATGTTGTCCGCCACAGAGGCCGAGAACAGGAAGGGCTCCTGCGGCACCCAGGCCAGCGTGCGTCGCAGCGCGGCCAGGCGGATCTCCGGCGCGGGGACGCCGCCCAGCCGCACGGCGCCCGCGTCGGGCTCGTACTGGCGCAGCAGCAGCCGCAGCAGCGTCGACTTGCCGGAACCCGTCGCGCCGACGATGCCCAGCGTGCGGCCCGGCGGCAGCGTCAGCGCAATGTCTTCGAGCGTCGGCTGCGACATGCCGGGATAGCGGAAGGAGACGCGGTCCCAGGCGATGTCGGCGTTCGCCGGCAGGTCGCGGGTGCCCGTGTCCACCAGACTGACCGGCGCGTCGAGCACCGGCTGCAGGCGCGACCACGCGGCGCGTCCGCGTTCCAGGAGCGACAGCACCCAGCCCGCCGCGAACATCGGCCAGATCAGCTGGCCGAGGTACATCGTGAACGCGGTCAACTGACCGATGCTGATGACGTTCGTGCCGACCAGCCACGCACCGACGCCCAGCGCGATCACCGTCGCCGCGCCGAGCGACAGGCCGACGGCGGGTTCGAACATCGCTTCCCAGCGCTGCGCCTGGAAGGAGGCGTCGCCGGCTTCGCGGGCGAGTTCGCCGAACTGTTCGCGGCTGCGACGCACGAGGCCCAGCGCCCGCACGGTGCGCACGCCGGCGAGGCTGTCCTGCACCTGCTGGTTCAGCGTCGAGAAGCGCTTGAGCGAATCGGCGGAGGCCACGTGGATGCGCGTCGAGATGCGCCAGAACGCGTAGGCCATGAGCGGGAAGGGCACCAGCGCGGCCAGGCCCAGCCGCCAGTCGACGCTGATGGTCATCATCCCGAGCACGAGGACCAGCGTCAGCGAGCCGTCGAAGGCGGCCAGCAGCGCTTCGCCGGCGGCCATCTCGATGGCGTCGACGTCGTTGGTCGCCAGCGCCATCAGGTCGCCGGTGCGCTGGGCGTGGAAGAACGCGGGGCCTTGATTCGTCAGCTGCGCGTACAGCCGCATGCGCAGCTGGCGGCCGAGTTCGTAGGCGGTACGGAAGAGCGCCAGGCGCCAGCCCACGCGCAGCAGGTAGATCGCCAGGCCGGCCAGCACGAGCAGGCCGAGCTGGCCGACCAGGTCCCAGCCGGCGATGCGGTGCGACACCAGCGCGTCGACGACGTGGCCGACCTGTCGCGGGATCCAGACCGTGAGGACCGCGATGGTGCTGAGCATCAGTGCGCTGGCCGCATAGGGCCGCCAATGGCCGCGGATATGACCGAGGATCAGGCGAGTGAGAGACATAGGGCGGCCATTGTGCCCGCCGGGTTCCGACCGTCGGAAGGTCAGGGCGATGGCCGGCGCGACGACCGCGCGCCCGGCGACCTCAAGGCGCGGAGGACGCCCGCGCGATCATGCCGATGCGCGCGTGGACCAGGTCGGTCAGCACGCGCAGGCGCCGCTCGTCGAAGTTGCCGCTGAGCGCGTAGGCGAGCTTGCCGTCGATCCAGAAGAGGCTGCGCGTGGTCTGGCCCGCCTCGACACGCTGCATCAGGCGGAAGGCCACGGGCGCTTCGGGCGAGCTCGCGCCGGTGCTGACGTAGAGCGTGAAGCGCTCGCCGGCCTCGTTCTCGTACATGAACTGCGCGCGGGCCAGCGCTGCGCCGCCGGAGGCGCCGGCGGACGTGCCTGCCGCAGCGTCGTCGCCCGCCGGCAGCAGGCGGCCGCCGACCAGCTTCCAGCCGTAGTCGCGCAGCACGGGTGCATACAGCGGCTGTCCGAGCCGCTTGCTCAGCCATTGCATCAGGTGATCGGCCTGGTCGGCGCCGACCTCCACCGGATGGCGCTTCTCGGGCTGGTACACGGCATGCGCGATGGCGGCGTCGCGGACGTATTCGGGGATGGACGGATCGCGGCCGGCGGCGCGCGCGGCCGCCGCGGCGGCGGCCATCTCGGCGGCTTCCTTCTTGCCGTACCACCAGGCGTGGCCGCCCCAGCCGCCGGCGACGCCGGCACCCAGGCCGACCGCCAGCAGCAACGCCGCCGCCCAGGCGCGTGGCCAGCGCGGGGCATTTGCGGCGGGGGGGCGCAAGGCGGTGGTGAGGGACGGGGGCACGGGCTCGTCGAGCCAGTCGCGATGCAGGGCCTTCAGCGACTCGCGCTGTTCGCGCCAGCCGAGCACCTGCTGCGCGGCGCGCGGGTGGCGCAGCAGCCAGTCCGCGACCTGCGCGGCGCGCTCGGGCGGCAGTTGTCCGTCCACGTAGGCGTGGAGCGTGGGGTCGTCGATGTCGATCTCGTCGTGGGTCATGGTGCGGCGCTCATTTCACCACCCGCAGCGGCGGGCGACCCGGCGCGGCGCCGTCCATGGACAGGCGCAGCCGTTCGCGGGCGCGGGACAGCCGCGACATCACCGTGCCGACAGGCACGTCCAGCACGCGGGCGGCGTCCTGGTAGCTCAGTTCCTCGACGCAGACCAGCAGCAGGATCTCGCGCGACGCGGCCGGCAGCGCCGCCAGCGCCCGTTCGAGATCCAGCCGCAGGGCGACGCGCTGCTGCGGTTCCTCGATCGCGGGCTGCGGCGCGTCGTCCTCGTCCAGCGAATCGTGGAGCGCCTCGCGGGCGTCGCGCCGCTGGTTCAGGTAGAGGCGGTGCATCAAGGTCAGCAGCCAGTTGCGCAGGGCATCCTGGCGCGTCGGTCCGGCCTCGGCATGGAACAGCGCGCCCTTGCGGGCGGCGCGTTCCAGCGTGTCCTGCAGCAGGTCGTCCGCCCGGGCATGGTCGCCGCACAGCAGCCGCGCATGGCGGCGCAGACGGGGAAGCAGCGGCAGCGCTTCGTCGAGGACCAGGGGCATGGGCGGGTCGATCTGCGGGAGCTCAGCCCTTAAGGTTTGGCCGTATGCCAGACCTGATTGATGCCGTCACCCGTCTTGTCGCCGGGCTTGGCGTCCTTGGCCCAGAAGTACAGCGGCTTGCCCTTGTAGGCCCACTGCTTGGAGCCGTCGTCGCGGGTGATGATGGACCAGTCGCCGGAGACCTTGTCCTCAGGGCGGGCCATCAGCGGCGGCCAGTTGGTGGCGCAGCCGCCGTTGCACACGCTCTTGCCGTTGCCGGCGGTGTCCTTGTCGAAGGTGTAGAGCGTCATGTCGTTCGGGCCGACCAGCGCGCCGTCCTTGGCGGTCGCAGGGGCTGTCTGCGCGGCGGCCAGACCGGCAGCCGCCATCAGGACGGCGGCGGCGGTGAGCTTCAGGGTGATCTTCATGGGGTCTCCTGGTGGATAGGTACTGAAGAAACACGGCAGAGGGGCAGCTTATTCCAATCGTGAGACATTCCGTTGCAACAGCAGGGGCGACAAGGGCGCGCAGCAGCGGGGACAACAGCGCGATTTGCTCGATGACGATCCGAGCACTAGCCTGCGGGTTCTGACTGCGCTGCCAGGAGACCCCAGCATGACCGACCGCGCCCAGGCGCTTGCCGCCGAGCTGATCCGCAACTTCCATGAGGCCGAGCTGACCTCGTTCAAACGCGAGCCGCTGTACGAGTCGCGCTTCGCGCGCCTCGCCCGCGGGACCGCTGCGCGCAAGCTCGGCGCGTCCTACGACATCGTCGAGCCCGGCAAGACGACCTGCCCCTACCACCTGCACTACGCGCAGGAGGAGATGTTCATCGTCCTCGAAGGTTCCGGCACGCTGCGCGTCGCCGGCGAGCGCCTGCCGATCAAGGCCGGCGACGTGATCTTCATCCCCGCCGGGCCGGAGTACCCGCATCACATCATCAACACCTCGGATGCGCCGCTGAAGTACCTGTCCGTCAGCACGATGGAGCAGCCGGAAGTCTGCGTCTATCCGGACTCGAACAAGTTCATGGCCGAGCACGGCCCCGACAAGGCGACCCGCCCTTTCGAGGCCATCCGCAAGGTGGGCGAGGGCGACCTCGACTACTGGCAGGACGAGCCCTGAAGAGGCCCGCCGAAGCGCGCGTAGCGCGCGGCATGCACCCGTGCGCTCAGTACGTCCGCGAGCCCTTGAACTGCGCGTGCTGGCGCCGCTGCAGCGTCGTCTGCTTGCCCATCGCCTCGAAGGACACGCGCGCATGCGCGTCCATGATCGCGATGCCCAGCGCGTCGGCCGCATCCTTGCCCGGTTCGCCGGGCAGCTTCAGCAGCCGAGCCACCATCGCCTGGACCTGCGCCTTCGCGGCGCCGCCGTGGCCGGTGATGGCCTTCTTCATCTGCACGGCGGTGTACTCCGACACGTGCAGGTCGCAGGACACCAGCGCCGTCAGCGCCGCGCCGCGCGCCTGTCCCAGCAGCAGCGTGGACTGCGGGTTCACGTTGACGAAGATGATCTCCACCGCCGCGCAGGTCGGCTGATACCGCGACACCACCTCGCGGATGCCGTCGAAGAGGATCTTCAGCCGACCCGGCAGGTCGCCGGTCGGCAGCGCGTTGGTCTTGATCGTGCCGCTGGCCACGTACGACAGGCGCGGGCCGTCCGCGTCGATGACGCCGAAGCCCGTCGTCTGCAGGCCGGGGTCGATGCCGAGGATGCGCATGCCGTCGCCTCCCTGCGCGTCAGGTGCCGGCGCGGAAGTACCACCGCACCGAATGGAAGAACACCGGCGCCGCGAAGCACATCACCGCGATGCGGTCCAGCAGGCCCACCGCGCCGGTGATCGCGCTGCGGTTGCCCCAGGCGTTGATGCCGGCGTCGCGCTTGAGCGCCTGCATCACGAACACGCCGAAGCTGCCGCAGCCCGCCGCGACGAACGCGGCGATCGCCGCCTGGCCGGCCTTGAACGGCGTGATCCAGTACAGCAGCGCGCCCGCCAGTGCCGCCGCGAACGCGCCTATCCACCAGGCCTTCATCGTGAAGGAGCGGCTGATGCGGCGCGCCACCGGCTTGGCGCGGAAGCGGCTGGTCGCCACCGCCTGCGCGATCTGCCCGCAGGCCACCACCGCCACCAGGAAGAACAGCAGGAAGGCGCCGCGGCCTTCGTACTTCGGGAACTCCAGCAGCAGCAGCGCCGGCGCATGCGACAGGCCGTAGACGCAGACCATGATGCCCCACTGGATCTTCGAATTGCGTTCGAGGAAGCGCTGCGGATCGTCCGCCAGCGCGCTGGCCACCGGGATCGCCAGGAACCCGTAGACCGGGATCAGCACCGAGAACAGGTCGAAGTGGCGCGTGCCCACCAGCACGTACTGCAGCGGCAGGATCACGAAGAAGGCCATGATCAGCCCGCGATGGTCGGCGCGGCGGGTGTGCAGCAGCGTGATGAACTCGCGGAAGGCCAGGAACGAGAAGACCGCGAACAGCAGCGTCGCGCCGACCGGCCCCGAGACCCACGCGGCCCAGAACAGGCAGGCGCCGACCCAGACCATGTTGAGCTCGTGCCGGAAGCGCGCCCAGCGCGCCTGCCAGGCTTCCTGTTCGTCGTCGGGACGGTCGCGCAGCGACCACAGCACCGAGCCGATGCTGACCAGCAGCAGCGCGCCGAACAGCACCACGAACAGGAAGGCCACCTGCTCGCTGCTGTTCAGGGATTTGAGCCACCTCATTCCTTCCACCCTCCCGGACGCAGCGCCATCACCGCGGCGCGGGCGCGTTCGAGGAAGGCGCCCTTGTCCTCGCCGGGTTCGATCCGGATCGGCGCGCCGAAGGTGACCGTGCACAGGATGGGCACCGGCACGACCTCGCCCTTGGGCATGACGCGCTGGACGTTGTCGATCCAGGTGGGGATGAGCTGCACGTCGGGGAACTGTTCGGAGAGGTGGTAAAGGCCGGCCTTGAAGGCCTGCGGCGCGCCTTTGTTGGAGCGCGTGCCCTCCGGGAAGATGACCAGCGAGTCGCCGCCCTGGAGCGTGTCGACCAGCGGCTCGAGCGGATCCTCGTCGGGCGTGGCGCGCGTGCGGCTGACGTAGACCGCGTTGAACACGGCCGTCGTGATCCAGGTCTTGAGGGCGGAGCTCGTCCAGTAGTCGCGCGCGGCGATCGGTCGGGTGCGCGCTCTCAGTTCGCCGGGCAGGGAGGCCCAGATCAGCACCCAGTCGAAGTGGCTCTGATGGTTGGCGAAGTAGATGCGTTGTTCGGACGTCGGGGGACAGCCTTTCCAGTGTCCCTGCGCGCCGGTGATCAGGCGTGCCAGTGAGGACAGGAACAGGCCGGTGATTTCGGCAAGGACCATGGCGCGATTATCCCGGAGGACGGCGTGCTACTCATTTAACGATTCGATCATTCAAACGAGTCATAAATGTTGAGGTTCAGGCGTTGATGGGTCATGGCGTTCGAAAGGTGTGTGCCGGGACACTGCGGGCAGTACGTTTTCTCGTCAAGGATCCCTTCGATGAATAGCCAGACCTCAGATCAAGTCAATGTGCGGACCACGGCCGCGCCGGGTCGCGAACCCGGCGCGCCGCCGTCCTTCGGCAAGCGCGTGGCGCAGGCCCGTCGACCGGGCGACATGGTCGCGACGGTACAGCCCGGCGACGACCGTCACGCCGAAGCGTCGCCGTCGGAACCGTCCGCAGGTGGCGCCCCGGACGCGGTGTTGCCGGACGATGCGGGGCGCGGCAGTTCGACGGACGGTGAACGGATCGATGCGCAGGGCGGTGGACAGTCAGAAGACCAGTCCTGCCGGGAGATCCACAGCGACGGCAGCGAAGACGACTGCGATCGGTCTGCTGCGGTGTGGCCGTGGATGATCGCTGGCGCTGGTGTCCTGCTGGCCGGCGCGGCGGGAGCCGGCGGCCATGGCGGCGACAGCCACGCCTCGGCGGCAGCGCCCACGACGCCAGCGGCACCTCCGCCCGCACCCGCGCTTGCACCTGCACCTGCACCTGCACCTGCACCTGCACCTGCACCTGCACCTGCGCCCGCACCCGCGCCTGAGCCTGCACCTGAGCCTGCACCGGCACCGGCACCGGCACCGGCACCCGTGCCGCCCGCCGCGCCGCATCTGTCCACCAGCACGGGCAAGGACACGATCGACGGCGGCGGCCATGTGGACGTCGCGCTTGCCTCACCGGGGACCTCCTGGGTCTATCGCATGGACGGCGACGACACCTGGCACCCCGGTCAGGGCACCCGCATCGACGCCGGCACGCTGGACCGTGGTGTTCACGCGGTGATGGTCGCGCAGCTGGACGACCAGGGCCGGCCCGGCGACATCGCCACGCTGGCGGTCCGTGTCCACGACGAGGTGCTCGCGCCGACGCTGGCACTGGCGCACGACAACGGCAGTTCGTCCACGGACGCGCTGACCAACGACGGAACGATCGCCGTCTCCGGCCTCGCGTCCGGCGCGAGCTGGTTCTATCGCGTGAACGGCGCCCCCGACTGGATCGAGGGCAAGGACGGTCAGGTGCCGGCCGGCGCGCTCGTTGCGGGCCAGAACCGGATCGAGGCCTACCAGGTGGACGCTGGCGGCGAACACGGTCCGCTGACCAGTCTGGCCGTGACGCTGGACCTGACGCCGCCGGAAGCGCCGCTGCTGCAGACCAGCAACGGCACCGACCTGCTGAACGCGCACGACTTCATCAATGTGTCCGGCATCGAAGGCGGCGCGAGCTGGCGCTTCCGCGTGAACGGGCAGGGCGACTGGATCGAAGGCCACGACGGCCGCATTCCGGCGGACGCACTGGCGGCCGGAGAGAACCATGTCGACGTCGTGCAGGTCGATGCCGCAGGCAACGTCGGCGCCGCGGCGACGCTGACGGTCCGGCAGGACCTCGAGGCGCCCGATCCTTTGCGGGCGCACGTAGACGGCGGGCGCGGCAACCTCGTGTCCCTGCAGGGGGCGATCGTCCTCGACAACATCGAGGCCGGTGCGACCTGGAAGTACCGCATCAACGGCGAGAACGGCTGGCACGTGGGCGACGGCTCGCAACTGTCGGCGACCCGTCTGCTCGAAGGTCGCAATGACGTGACGCTGATGCAGACGGACAGCACCGGCCATGACAGTGCCGCCACGGCCATCACCGTCACGCGTGACAGCGTCGCACCGGACCGGCCCGAGCTGGTGACCAGCAACGGCCTGCCGCTGATCAATGCGCAGGGCGGCCTGCTGGTCCATCGCCTGGAAGAGGCCGCGAGCTGGGAGTACCGCATCGACGGCGGCGATTGGCTCGCGGGCAAGGGCGACTCGCTGGCGTCGGGCGCCTTGCACGAAGGCCTGCAGACTGTCGATGTGCGTCAGACCGATCTGGCCGGCAATGTGAGCGACATCGAGTCGATGACAGTGACGCTGGACTCGATCGCGCCGGACGCCGTGGCGGCCAGCGTCCACATGCAGGGAGGCGCCGCGGCGCATGGCAATCTGATCAATGCGAGCGGTTATGTCTCCATCGACAACCTGGAACCGGGCGCCGTCTGGGAGTTCAAGGGGCCCGGCGACGAGCACTGGCGGCAAGGTGTCGGGACGCAACTCAGCACGCGGTTCTTCGACGATGGCACCAACACTGTCGACATCCATCAGATCGATGCGGCGGGCAATGTCAGCGCAGACCGTTCGTTGCAGTTCACGCTGGACACCGTGCCTCCATGGTCTGAGGTGAACACAAAGAGCGCCTCTCCCGATGGGGCTCAGAATGGGTATGTCAACGCGAACAGCGATTTTTCGGTGCGTGTTCACGGCAATCAGTCCTCGACCGTGTTCTTCAACGGGATGCCCTATGACCTGGGGGCAGATTCCTTTGGCCACGGGACCGCAGCCACCTGGGCGGCGAGCTACTTGCATTCAGGATTCAACAGCATTCGCGTGATCGCCGTCGACGAGGCCGGCAATCGCCTCGACCAGAGCTTCACGGTCATTCTCGACACCTCCGCCCCGGGCGAGCCGAGCCTGACGCTGAAGAACGACACGGGCGCGAGCAGCACGGACCGGATCACCTCCGATGCCACGGTGAACGTTTCCGGTCTGGAGAATGGGGCCTATTGGCGTTACAGCACCGATGCCGGCCAGCATTGGACCTGGGGATCGGGCGCCGAAATCGCGGGCGCGGTGTTCGGCGCTGACGGGCTCAAGGATCTGCAGGTGCAGCAGGTCGACGCGGCGGGAAACTACGGCGGCACGCAATCGCTCCAGTTCACGCTCAACTCGGCAGTGATCTGAGCCCGACCTCTCCGATCATCGATAGACGCCCCGCGCCGTGCGGGGCGTCTTTCATTGAGCGCGGAGCAGTGTGGCGGCCTTCTCCGCGATCGCCACCACCGGCGCGTTCGTGTTCCCGCTGACGACGCTGGGCATGATGGACGCGTCCACGACGCGCAGCCCCTCGATGCCGCGCACGCGCAGGCGGTCGTCCACGACCGCCTGCGCGTCCTTGCCCATCCGGCAGGTGCCCACCGGGTGATACACCGTGTCGACGCGACGGCGCAGCAGCGCCTCGATGTCGGCGTCCGCGTCGACGCCCGCGCTCCAGAGCTCCCGCTTCCAGAACGCCTTCATGGCCGGCGCGCGCATCAGGTCGCGCGTCAGCTTGTAGCCCTCGATGAGTTCGCGCACGTCCTCGGCGTCCTGGAGGAAGGCCGGATCGATGCGCGGCGCGGTCAGCGGGTCGGCGTTGGTCAGCGTCAACGCGCCGCGGCTGCGCGGCCGCAGCAGGCACACGTGACACGACAGGCCGTGCCCCAGTCGAAGTTTGCGTGCGTGGTCCTCGACGAGCGCCACCACCAGATGCAGCTGCACGTTGGGCGCCGGCAGATCCGGACGCGTCGCCAGGAACCCGCCGCATTCGGCGAAGTTGCTGGTGACGAGCCCGCGCCGCTCGCGCCGGTAGCGCTGCAGCTGTCCGAGGAAGCGGGCGCTCCCGCGCGCGGAGATGCCGGCAAGTTCGAGGCAGTCCGACTCGTAGCCGAACACGAAGTCCGGATGGTCGTGCAGGTTGCGGCCAACGCCGGGCAGGTGGTGCCGGACCGCGAGGCCGTGCGACTGCAGCTGCGCGCCGTCGCCGATGCCCGAGAGCATCAGCAGTTGAGGCGATTGCAGCGCGCCGGCGCAGACGATGACCTCGCGCGCCGCCCGCACCGTGCGGCGATGACCGCGTTGCAGCATGTCGACGCCGACGGCCCGTCGCTCTTCCAGCACGAGTGACAACGCGCGCACGCCTGTCTCCGCGCGCAGGTTGGATCGTCGTCCGAGATGCGGTTCCAGATACCCGCGCGCGACGCTCCAGCGCTCGCCTTGATGCTGCGTGACCTGGTAGACGCCGAGGCCCTGCATGTCCGCGCCGTTGAAGTCGTCGAGGATCGCATGACCCGACTCGCGCGCCGCCGTCCGCCAGGCGGCGTGGATCGGCGAGTCGGTGCGCAGGTCGCCGACGCGCAGCGGACCCTCCTGGCCGTGCCACGGCGCCCCCAGGCGTTCGTTGCGCTCCGCGTTGATGAAGAAGGGCAGCAGGTCGTCGTAGCCCCAGCCGACGTTGCCGGCCGCGGCCCAGGCGTCGTAGTCGCTGCGATGCCCGCGCGTGTAGACCATCGCGTTGATCGCCGACGATCCGCCCAGCGCCTTGCCGCGCGGCTGGTAGCCGCGACGGCCGTTCAGGCCGGGCTGCGGCGCGGTCTCGAAGCCCCAGTTGTTGATCTTCGCGGCAACCTGCAGCGCGCCGGCGAACGGCGTCGTCGTGACCCAGCCGTCGCCCCGACCGCCGGCTTCGAGCAGCAGCACGCGGCAGCCCGGGTCCTCGCTGAGTCGGCTCGCAAGCACCGCGCCCGCGGAGCCGCCGCCGACGATCACGAAGTCGGCATCGAACCCGTCCGTCGCGCTCATGCGATCTTCTTCAGCAGGCCGAGCAGGCGGTCGAAGGTCGCGCCGTACGGCGGATGGAACAGCTTCGTGCCGGCGAAGCGCGACTGCAGGAACACCGGCTTGAGCTTGCTGAAGGTGTTGAAGCCCCAGACGCCGTGGTACGACCCCATGCCGCTGGCGCCGACGCCGCCGAAGGGCTGCTCCTCCTGGCCGAGGTGCCAGATGCAGTCGTTGACGGTGACGCCGCCGGCATGCGTGCGGGCGAGCACGTCGTCGCGCGCGGCCTTGTCCTTGCCGAACCAGTAAAGCGCGAGCGGCCGGTCGCCGGCGTTGACCTGCGCGATCGCCTCGGACGGGTGGCCGTACGGCACGATGGGCAGCAGCGGGCCGAAGATCTCCTCGCGCATCACCGTCATCTCGGGCGAGGTGCCGAGCACCAGCGTCGGGACGATGCGACGGTCCGTGGGCGCATCGTCGTGGGTGGGACGCAAGGTCGCACCGCGGGCGCGTGCGTCGTCGAGCAGGCCCTTCAAGCGCGCGTGATGGCGCGGACTGACGATGGCGGTGAAGTCCGGGTTGCCGTCGATGCGCGGATACAGCCGGCGCACGGCGGCGACGATCGCATCGGCCAGCGGCGTCACGAGCTCCTCCGGCACCAGCACGTAGTCCGGCGCGACGCAGGTCTGCCCGGCGTTGAGCAGCTTGCCGAAGGCGATGCGCTCGGCGGTCCGGGCGATGTCGGCGCTGCGGTCCACGATGGCGGGGGACTTTCCGCCGAGTTCCAGCGTGACCGGGGTCAGGTGTTGCGCCGCGGCCTGCGCGACCAGTCGACCGACCGGCGTCGATCCGGTGAAGAACAGGTGATCGAAGGGCAGCTGCGTGAAGGCCTTGCCGACCTCGGCGTCGCCGGTGACGACGGTCATCTCGTCGGGGGAGAAATGCTGGGCGACGAGCCGGGCCATCAGTTCGGAGGTGGCGGGCGTCAACTCGGACGGCTTGATCATCACGCGGTTGCCGGCGGCCAGCGCCGCCAGCGCGGGAGCCATCGCGAGGTAGTACGGATAGTTCCACGGCGCGACGATGCCGACCACGCCGAGCGGCTGCGGCATCAGCCGGTTGCCGGCGGGCAGGAAGTGCAGGGCGGTGGGCGCGCGCTTCACGGCCATCCAGCGCTTCAGATGGCGCATCGCATGCCGGGCGCCGGACTGCACGGTGAAGAGGTCGGCCAGCAGGCTCTCATGCCGGGAGCGATGCCCGAAGTCGCGGGACATCGCGTCGGCGAGCGCCTCCGCGTGGTCGGCGGTCATGCGCAGCAGCCGCGCCAGACGGTCCTTGCGCTGCGCGTGCGTCGGCGTCCGCTCGCGGTCGAACGCGGCGCGCTGCTGCTCCAACACAAGGTGCAGGCGTTCGTGCAGGGCTTGGTCCATCGATGTCTCCGCTGTTGCTCTTGTGGAGACGAAGGCTATGCGCATTCGGACACCGGGCCAAGCGAAGCGACCCTGGACTAGAGAGGTCCGACTAGCAGAACGCTGGGCCGCAACGCAAAAGCCCGGCCAAGGCCGGGCTTTGTTGGAGAGGCTCCGAAGAGCCCGGCCGGATCGCCGCGAGGCGATCCCGGCGATCAGAAGCGGTAGCCCGCGCCCAGCGTCACGCCGGAGGCCTTGACGCCGTCCTTGTTGTAGTAGCTGGTGTAGTCCAGCGCGCCGTACCACTGCTTGCTGAAGGCGTAGCTCACGCCGACACCGTAGGACACGTCGTCGTCGCTGCCGGAGGCGGACAGGCCCCCGAAGCTGGACTTGATCTTGGTGTGCACGTAGCCCAGGCGGCCGAACACCTGGATGCCGTTGCCGAAGTCGTACTTGGGCTTCAGGTAGAAGCCGTAGGCGTTCGACACCTTGGTCTTGACGCCGTCGGTGTTGTCGTCCTTGACGCCGGTGGCCAGCAGGCCTTCCACGGCGAGGTAGGGATGGGCGTTCCAGCCGACGATGCCGCGCAGCAGGCCCGGCTCCAGGTCCGGGCCGCCGGCGTCGATGGTGATGAAGCTGTAGCCCACCTCACCGTACAGCGCTGGCTTGACGGCTTGTGCTTGGGCGACGCCGGCCAGCAGGAGGGCAACGGCGGCAATGGCGGAAATCTTGGTCATGTTTGCTTGGTCTTGAACAACAGCACCAGAACGGTGCCGGCGCGCAAGGTAGCATCCGGACCCGGGAAAACCCGATCGTTCCCGCCACGGAGTTGTCACAACTCATTCCGGGAGTTGTGACCGCGCGACGCCTTTCAATGACGGAAGTGGCGCACGCCCGTCAACACCATCGCGATGCCGCGTTCGTTGGCTGCTGCGATGACCTCCTCGTCGCGCATCGAGCCGCCCGGCTGGATGACGCAGGAGGCGCCCGCGTCGGCCAGCACATCCAGGCCGTCGCGGAACGGGAAGAAGGCGTCGCTCGCCACGGCCGAGCCGGTCAGCGTCAGGCCGGCGTTCTCCGCCTTGATCGACGCGATGCGCGCCGAGTCGATGCGGCTCATCTGGCCCGCGCCGACGCCCAGCGTCATGCCGCCGCCGCAGAAGACGATGGCGTTGCTCTTCACGTACTGGGCCACGGTCCACGCGAACATCAGGTCGTCCAGCTGCTGCGCGGTCGGCTGCAGCGTGGTGACCACCTTCAGGTCGGCCTTGGTCAGGAAGTGGTTGTCGGCCGTCTGCACCAGCAGGCCCGAACCGACACGCTTCACGTCCTGCGCGTTGCGGCCCTGGTCCCACGGACGCGCGCCGCCCGGCGGCAGCGCGATCTCGAGCAGGCGCACGTTGACCTTGCCCTTGAAGACCTCACGCGCCTCGGCGCTGAACGACGGTGCCATCAGCACTTCGACGAACTGCTTGGACACGAGTTCCGCGGCGGCGCGGTCCACCTCGCGGTTGAAGGCGATGATGCCGCCGAAGGCGCTGGTCGGGTCGGTCTTGAAGGCCTTGGCGTAGGCGTCGGCGGCGTTCGCCGCCACGGCCACGCCGCAGGGGTTCGCGTGCTTGATGATGACGCAGGCCGGTGCCTCGAAGCTCTTCACGCATTCCCACGCGGCGTCGGCGTCGGCGATGTTGTTGTAGCTGAGTTCCTTGCCCTGCAGCTGCTTGCCGGTCACCAGCGAACCGGGCGCCGGGTACAGGTCGCGGTAGAGCGCGGCGGTCTGGTGCGAGTTCTCGCCGTAGCGCAGGTCCTGCACCTTGATGAAGCTGCTGTTCATCTGCGCGGGGTATTCGGCCAGCGAGCCGTCTTCCAGACGGGCGCTCAGGTAGTTGCTGATCGCGGCGTCGTACTGGGCGATGCGGTTGAACGCGGCCACCGACGCGGCAAAGCGCGTCTTGTCGCTGGTCTTGCCGTGGGCCTTCAGTTCCTCCAGCACCTGCGCGTACTGCGACGCGTCGGTCAGCACGGTCACGTCCTTCCAGTTCTTGGCCGCGCTGCGGACCATCGCCGGGCCGCCGATGTCGATGTTCTCGATCGCGTCCTCCAGCGTGCAGCCGGGCTTGGCGACGGTGGATTCGAACGGGTAGAGGTTGACCGCCAGGATGTCGATCGTGTCGATGCCGTGCTGCTCGATCGCGGCGACGTGCTCGGGCAGGTCGCGGCGGGCCAGCAGGCCGCCGTGGATCTTCGGATGCAGCGTCTTGACGCGGCCGTCCAGCATCTCCGGGAAGCCGGTGTGCTGGGCGACTTCGGTCACCGGCAGGCCGGCGTCGGCCAGCAGCTTGGCGGTGCCGCCGGTGGACAGCAGGCGCACGTCCAGCGCGTGCAGCGCCTTGGCGAAGTCGACGATACCGGTCTTGTCGGAGACCGAGATCAGGGCGGTGAGTTGTGCCATGGGAGCTCTCTAAAGGGGATTCGGTTCGGCGCGGGCGCTCAGATCAGCTTGTGCTCGACGAGCTTGCGGCGCAGGGTGTTTCGGTTGATGCCCAGCCATTCGGCGGCTTTGCTCTGGTTGCCGTCGCTGTGCTGCATCACCACTTCCAGCAGCGGCTTCTCGACGAGGCGGATCAGCATCTCGTGCATCGAATGCGGCACTTCGCCGCCCAGGTCTCTGAAGTAGACCTCCAGGTTTTCGCGGATGCAGGAGTCGATCGGTTTGGGCGTCATGCCGTGAGCCTTCTTTCTTGGTCTTGGTGTTCGTCGTTCGCGGCGGCGGCTGCGTCAGGGTCTGCGTCGTCGAGGGCGTCGTCGGCGGGCGGCAGGTAGGGCAGGCGGTCATGGTCGTCCGCCAGCGCGTCCAGCCAGTCCGTCAGTGCGCGGACCTGGCCGTCGCAACTCTCGAGGGTGTTCATGCGGCGGCGGAAATCCTCGCCGCCGGGGAGCGAACGCACGGCCCAGCCGATGTGCTTGCGCGCGCTGCGCATGCCCGTGAGTTCGCCGTACAGCGCGTAGTGGTCGTGCAGGTGCTCGATGAGCCAGCCCTTGGCGTCGGCGATGCGCGGCGCGGGCAGCTCCTCGCCGGTGGCCAGGAAGTGCGCGATCTCCGCGAAGATCCACGGACGACCCTGCGCCGCGCGGCCGATCATGATCGCGTCCGCCCCGGTGGCGGCCAGCACCTCGCGGGCCTTCTGCGGCGTGTCGATGTCGCCGTTGGCGACCACGGGGATGCGCAGCGCGGCCTTCACCGCGGCGATGGTGTCGTACTCGGCGTGGCCGCTGTAGCCCTGCTCGCGCGTGCGGCCGTGCACGGTGACCATCGCGACGCCGGCGGACTCGGCGGCACGCGCGAGCGCCACCGCGTTCTTTTCCGCCTGACACCAGCCGGTGCGCATCTTCAAGGTCACCGGCACGCCGCGCGGCGCGCAGGCGGCGACCACGGCTTCCACGATCTCCAGCGCCAGCGCCTCGTCCTGCATCAGCGCCGAACCGGCCCACTTGTTGCAGACCTTCTTGGCCGGACACCCCATGTTGATGTCGATGATCTGCGCGCCGCGATCCACGTTGTACGCCGCGGCCTCGGCCATCATCTGCGCATCGGTCCCGGCGATCTGCACGGAGATCGGGGCCGACTCGCCCTCATGATTCGCACGGCGCGAGGTCTTCAGGCTGTTCCACAGATCCTTGCGCGAGGTCACCATCTCGCTCACCGCATACCCCGCGCCGAGCTTCTTGCACAGCACGCGGAAGGGCCGGTCGGTCACGCCCGCCATGGGGGCGACGAACAGACGGTTCGGCAGGAGGTAGGGACCCAGCGCAAGCGGGCTGGATGACGGGCCGGGGGACGGCGTGAACATCGGGAACAGTGAGGCGGTTGCACAAAAAAGAGGCAGAAGTATACCGCCCCCGGCGTGCCCGCTCCGTGGCCCCTGTCAGAGGGAAGGCTGCTTGCGCCAGAGCACGAAACCCTGGTCGACGAAACGGTTCATCACGCGGTCCTGCGACAGCTTGTAGACCGCCCGCGCAATGCGACCCCTCAACTCAGGCGAGTTGCAGCGGGAACGGTGCGAGAGCGTCAGGTACAGGCCCTCGCGCGCGATCGCCGGCATCAGCGGCTGGATCGCCGGACCGCCGTTGCGCGCCGCGTAGGCCTCGGCCGGCGTGTCCTCGTAGATCAGGTAGTCGGCACGGCCGCGCTGCAGCATCAGGATCGCCTGCTCGATGCTGGCCACCTGGCTGATCTTCAAGGACTGGCGCGCGTAGTTGTCGAACTCGACGCCGAAGCTGTTGTTGATCACCGTCACGCCCTGCTTGGGCGCGAGGTCGCTCCAGCGCTTGTAGGTCACCGGCGCCGCGGTCCGCGTCCAGATGACGCTGCGCGTCTCGCGGAACGCAGGATGGAAGTAGTCCATGTACTCGGTGCGCGGCAGCGTGAAGAAGGCGCCCGCGATGAGGTCGATGCGACCCGCGCGCATCTCCTCCTGCACGCGGCCCCACGGGCCGACGTAACGGGTCTCGATCGGGATGCCGATCTCCGCCGCGAGCCACTGCATCAGGTCCGCGTTGGCGCCGACCAGCTTCTGCTCGTCCGCCGGATCGCGCCACAGGTAGGGCGGATATTGCGGGTTGCCGGAGGCGACCAGCATCGGGCAGCCGGCGATCGGCGCGGGCGGGGTCTGGGGAGCGGCCTGCGGGCTCGGCAAGGCGCCGGGCGCCGCGCTTGCCTGCACGGAGGAAGGCGGCGGCGCGGTCTGCGCCGACGCCGGGCCGGCGACGGCCAGGCCGATCAACGCGAACGACGAAACGGCTAGGCGGCGCAAGGACATGGTCTTCAGATAATCCCACGCATGGAAGCTTGGCTGCAACAGATGATTCACCTGATGCTGGAGACCCTATCTCTCCCGCAGGTGGGCTTGGGCGCGGTGTTCGTCGTCGCGCTGATTTCGGCGACGCTGCTGCCGATGGGCTCGGAGCCCGTGGTGCTCTTGCTGGTGCATGCGAAGCCGGAGCTGTTCTGGCCCGCGATCCTCGTGGCCACCGCGGGCAACACGATAGGCGGGGCGATCACCTGGTGGATGGGCTACGGCGCGGAACGCGCGTACGAGGCCGCCGTGCACCACACGCCGCGCGACCAGCGCGTGCTCGGCTGGCTGCGCCGTTTCGGCGCGAAGACCTGCCTGATGAGCTGGTTGCCCATCGTCGGCGATCCGCTATGCGCCCTGGCCGGCTGGCTGCGCCTGCCGTTCTGGCCCTGCGTGGCCTACATGGCGGTGGGCAAATTCCTGCGCTACCTGCTCATGACCGCCATCGGCGTCGCGATTTTTGAATGAGCGCACGGACGTTCTCGCCACTTCGGGGGTGACCGCTGGCGTCGAAGGTCTGAGCTTGCACAATCACGGGGCACTCGAGAGGAGACCCCGTCATGAGCATCCCCAGCACCCCGGCCTACGAGGCCTTGTGCCAGCGCCACCAGCGCATCCACCGTCTGTCCCACCTGCAGTCGATCGCGTCGTGGGACCAGTCCGCCTTCATGCCGACGCGCGGCGCACAGGCGCGCGCCGAGGCGCTCGCCGAGATGGGCGGACTGCTCCATCAGCTCGGCACCGATCCGGCGCTTCGCCAGCTGCTGGACGACGCCGCGCTGGAGCCGCTGGACGACTTCCAGCGCGCCTCGCTGCGCGAGATGCGCCGCGTGTGGCGCTCGGCCAATGCGGTGCCGCAGCGGCTGGTGGAAGCGCGGTCGCTGGCCAACTCGCACTGCGAGCACGCCTGGCGCAGTCAGCGCGCCGCGAACGACTGGACCGGCTATGTCGAGAACCTGCGCCCCGTCGTCCGCTACGCACGGGAAGAGGCGCAGTATCTGTCCGACGACTCCGGCCTGAGCCGCTATGACGCGCTGCTCGACCAGTACGAACCCGGCATGCGTTCGGCCGACATCGACCGCGTTTTCGGCGATCTTCGCCAATGGCTGCCCGGCCTGATCCGGCAGGTGATGGCGCGTCAGGCCGACGAGCAGGTGATCCATCCGCAGGGACCGTTCCCCGCCGCGTCGCAACGCGCGCTGGGCCTGGACGCGATGAAGCTGCTGGGCTTCGATTTCGAGGCGGGTCGCCTGGACGAGAGCGCCCATCCCTTCTGCGGCGGCGTGCCGGAAGACGTGCGGATGACCACGCGTTACCGCGACGACAGCTTCCTGCAGAGCCTCACCGGCACCATCCACGAGACCGGCCACGGCCGCTACGAGCAGAACCTGCCGCGCGAGTGGCTGGGCCTGCCGGTGGCCGGCGCGCGCTCGATGGGCCTGCACGAGAGCCAGAGCCTGTCCTTCGAGATGCAGCTGGCCTCGCATCCCGGCTTCGCCGGACTGCTGCAGCCGCTGGTGGAACGCCACCTCGGCACGCAGCGCGGCTTCGCCGCCGACAACCTGCACAAGCTGATGACGCGCGTCGCGCCGGGCTACATCCGCGTGGACGCGGACGAGGTGACCTACCCGGCGCACGTGATCCTGCGCTATGAGATCGAACGCCCGCTGATCGAGGGCCAGATCGAGGTCGAGGACATCCCCGCGCTGTGGGACGCCAAGATGCAGGAGCTGCTGGGCGTGGACACGCGCGGCAACTACAAGGACGGCTGCATGCAGGATGTGCACTGGGGCTGCGGGCTCTTCGGCTACTTCCCCTGCTACACGCTGGGCGCCATGTACGCGGCGCAGTGGTTCGCGACGATGCGCCGCGAACGTCCGGCGCTGGACGCGGAGATCGCGCGCGGCGAACTCGCGCCGGTCTTCGACTGGCTGAAGACGCGCGTGTGGACGCAGGGCAGCCGCTGGGAGACGCCCGAGCTGGTGCAGCGCGCCAGCGGCGAGGCGCTGAACCCGGCGCACTTCCGCCGGCATCTGGAATCGCGCTACCTCGGCTGAGCACCGAAGCGCCGCCCGTTCACCGGGCAGGCGCGGCGGATGAAAAAAGGGCACCCCGCGAGGGGTGCCCTCTTCTTCTTGCGCGTCCGCGGTCTCTACCCACGGCGCTCCCAACGAGTCTTCGAGGACTCGAATTCCTTTGGCGTGGGGTCAGGCCTTGCCGGCCGTCTTGCGGCGACGCAGCACGACACCCATCGCGCCCAGGCCGGCCAGCATCAGCGCCAGGCTTTCCGGTTCCGGCACGGCCGCGGCGTTGCCGCCGCCACCGATGGTGTTGACGGTGATGGCGTCCAGCGAGGTGCCGTAGCCGTCGCTGGTGCCGACGGCGGCGAAGCGCAGCGTCATCGGGCTGCCGGTGCCGACGAAGGTGGTCGAGAAGGTGGCCCAGGAGGTGTTGGTGTTGTCGCCGACGGTGCCGCTCAGGCCGCCGATGCTCCAGGCCAGGCCGTTGCTGGCGGCGCCCAGGTTGTCCGGGCGATTCGCGTAGGCGAAGCTCAGCGAGTAGGTCTGGCCGGCGATGGTGTTCAGCGCCTGGCTGATCCAGCTGTTGGCGCTGGTGTCGAGTTCGGCGAAGTTGCTGCCGACGTAGGCGCTGCCCGCGACGTTGTTGCGGATCTCCAGGCCGTTCGGGCCGACGGTCCAGCCGACCGCGCTGTTGACGATGGTCCAGGTGCCCGGGCCGACGGCCGGCGTCTCGAAGCTGCCGTTGGCGACCAGGTTCACCGGAGTCGCGGAAGCGAACAGCGGGGCGGCGACGAGGAGGGCAGTGATCAGGCGCTTCATGGGGCGGGCTCGGGAGTTCGACAGGAGGTGCGCAGGAGCGTCTGCGCTTGTGTCGAATTGTTCGAGACCGCCTCGCGGGTGCCATCCCCCTGGGCGATGGGGATGGCGATACGTTTCGTGACGCAGTGCACGCCGCCGGACGGCGGCAGAGGGTCAGGTGGTGCGCTTGCCGCCCCGGGCGGCCTTGGCGGGCTTGGCCGCCTTCGCCGCGGGCTTCTTCACAGCGGCCTTCTTCACGGCCGTCTTCGTCACAGCCGTCGTCGTCACGGGCGCCTTTGTTGAAGCTGTGTTCGTCGAGGTCGCCTTCTTCGTGGTGGCCTTCTTCGCGACCGGCTTCTGCGGGGCGGCTCCGGACTGCGCGGCGCGCAGCATCGCGACTTCCGCGGACAGCGCCTCGACACGCGCCTTCAACTGCGCGACCTCGTCCGCCGCCGGCATGCCCAGCCGCGTGAGCGCGCGCGCCACGCGGTCCTCGAAGATCGATTCCAGCTTGTCCCAATGCTGGCCCGCGCGGGCGCCGACCTCGCCGGCCAGATCGCTCATGCGATGCGCGGCGGTGTCGATCCTGGCCTCGGCCTTGCCGACGGCCGCGCCGCCCTGGTCCTGGGCCTTGGCGAACGCGGCCAGGCCGGCCGACCAGATCTGCTGCGCCGAGGTCCGGACCTGTTCCGCGAACGGGGTGTCCGCCGCTTTCGACGATGCGGGCGAGGCGGACGCGGCGTTCTTGCGGCGGCCTTGCGCCGGCTGGGGCGCGGCCGTCTTCTGTTGCTTCTTGACCATGGGCGTTCCTTGTCGTCACGGGGCGGGGGCCTGACGCCCGACGCTCTCCGGAAACCGGACTATAGGCGGCGGACCGACCGTGTGCGGTGCGCCACGCCGAGGTCGCCATGTCTCGCAACCCCCCATCGGGGCGATCCGCGCAGGGACCAGAATGTCAGGCATGTCCTTGCCGACCACTTCGACCTCTTCGCGGGGCCGCCCGCCGGGCGACGAGTTCCCCGATACCGTGCCCGACCAACCCCCGGCGCTGCCGCCGTTGGCGATGGATCGCGACCTGCCGTTGCGCAAGGGCGCGTTCATCGACTGCCCGCAGTGCCGCTCGCCGATGCGCCATGTGACGCTGCCCGGGCACCATGCGCCGGCGACCGTCGACATCGATCACTGCGAGCCCTGCGGCCTGGTCTGGTTCGATGCGCGTGAGTCGGTGCAACTCTCTCCAGCCGCCTGGATCCAGTTGCTGCGCGACCTGAACCGGCTGCGCCAGAGCGACCGCCCGCACCAGCCGAACCGCGCCTGTCCGCTGTGCGCGAAGACGCTCAAGGAAGTCAGGAACCTCACGCGTTTCGGCCGCTTCCCGGTGCTGGAATGCGGCCACTGCGGCGGCCATCTGCACAGCCAGGCCGGGATGCTGGCTGAGCGCGGCCTGGTCCGCCCGCTGCTGCCCGGCGAGCGTTATGCGCTGCAGGCCGAGAAGCGCGAGTTCCTCTGCCTGAGCTGCGGCGGTCCCGCCGACGGCCGCAGCGAGGACTGCGCCTGGTGCAAGAGCCCGTTGCTGATGGTGGACATGCCGCGCCTGGCGAATGCGCTGCGCCGGCGCTCGCCGTCGGAGCCGCTGCTGATGCCCAACGGCGGCAAGCCGGTGGGCTGGGCCTGCCGCGGCTGCGGCGCGCCCATGGACCCGACACGCGAGACGCGCTGCGGGCGTTGTCACCACACGGTGGTGGCGCCGTCGATGGACGACCTGGGGCCGTTGCTGGACGCCCTCGAACATGACGGGCACGAGGCCGACGCGCAGCTGGAGCGCGAGCGGCGCGAGCGGTTGCGGTCCTACAACTTCGAGCACCGCGACCCGGCCGGCGGCAAGCACGGCCTGTTCTGGAAGGGCGAACTCGAGAAGCGCTACGACGAGGAGAACGATCGTCGCGAGCGGGGCGGACGGCGCGGGTGGGGCGCTTGGGCGGAGGCCGCGGACGAGGCGCCCACGCTGATCGAGATCGCACTGCGCATCGCGGCGAAGCTGCTGCGCTGATTCGCCCCTGAGACGGGAGCGGCGGGCATGGCGGGCACGGCGCGCCGTGGAACGTCGCGCCGTCGCGCCCTCGGGTCAGAGTTCCAGCACCCCGATCGGTTTGGCGCAGGCGGCCGGCGTGCCGCCGCCGCGCACGACGAAGGGCAGTTCGCCCCAGGGGCCCGAATCGCGAGGGCAGCCGTTGCGCAGCGTGCCGCCCGGGCAGCCGCAGCCCTTGGTCTTGACCAGCTTGTCCAGCGTCTGCGACTGCTGCGGATTGAGCTTGGGCAGGTCGTGGCGGAACACCAGCTGCAGCGCCGTCGTCGGTGCCGGCGCGTCCAGCGCGGGCACCGGCCCGAGCAGCGTCGCCATCGACTGCGTTTCCTTCAGCGCCGCGGCGGGCTTCATGCCCTTGGCGCGACGCAGGTAGTTCAGCGCCACCTCCATCGCCGCATAGCCGCGCGCGGCCGAGGCCGTGAACGGCTTGCGGAACGCCGCGCCGTAGGTGTTGGCCACCTGGTCCCAGCGACCGCGGTCGATGGTCAGCACGGGGCACAGCACGGCGTCGACGCGTTCCGACAAGGTCGCGTCGAAGTCCATCCAGCACGAGGTCCGCGCGCTGATGCGCAGGCCGGTCTGGCGGCGCAGGTCGGCGGCGATCTTCTCGCCGGCATTGAGCTCGATGCGTCCGAGCTGCAGCTGCAGGTCCTGGTCCTTCATCCGTTCCGCGTTGCTGGAGATGAACGGGATGCCCGCGACGCGCAGCGCGTCCGCGCCGGCGTTGATCTCGCACCAGTTGCCCAGCACGACGTCGACCTTGGCCGCGATGAATTCCTGGGAGATGGCGAGCGCCTTGCGGGCGTCGCAGCCGCTGTCCTTGACGATCAGCTTGGGCGCGGCGTCGCCGGGCCAGGTCTTGAGCGCGAGCGTCATGCCGAGCTGGAGCTCCTCGGCCTGTGTCGTGCTGGGATAGCTGCCCGGCAGGATGACGCCGATGGTGGCGGCGGCGGCCGGCGCGGCGGCGCAGAGCAGGGCGGCTGGCAGGACGATGGCCAGGACCTGGCGGATGTTCATGACGATCCCTCTTCTTCTTCGTGGCCGGGGTCGGCCGTGCGTTGACTTTGTCGCCCGAACTGCTTTGTGGCGTCCGAGTCCCGAGGTATCGCTTGCGCGGAGGGCGCGCGCACTGGAGGTTTTCCCGGGAGACCCCACGAATGAAAACGCCCCGGCGGGCCGGGGCGGTAAGACGTCACAGTCGTGACGGAAAGTGCGGCAAGCGCGCAACGTGAGCCGTACAGCGCACGAAGCTCAGGCAGGCCAACCCTGCAGCACAAGCTTGCCGCGTTGGCGCTGACTTTCCTGCAGGGCGTGGGCGCGCTTGAGGCTGTCGGCGGAGATCGTCCCGACGACGTCGGACAGCGTCGTGCGGATCGTGCCGGCGTCGACCAGTGCGGCGACCTCGGTCAGCAGGCGGCCCTGCGCGGCGATGTCGTGCGTCGCATGCATGCTGCGGGTGAACATCAGCTCCCAGTGCAGCGACAGCGACTTGCCCTTGAGCGCCATCACATCCAGGTCGTTCGGGCCGAAGTCGTCGATCATGGCCAGCTTGCCCTGCGGCTCCAGCGCGTCGACGAAGCCCTGGAAGTGCTGCGGCGTGTGGGTCAGGCTGGTCACGTAGCGCAGCGGCGGCACGCCGGCCTGCTGCAGCGCGGCGATCTGCGGCGCGATCGGTTCGCGGTGGTTGATCACGTGGTGAGCGCCCAGCGCGTGCAGCCACTTGCCGCCTTCGCCGTCCGGCTCGGAGCTGGTGCCGATGACGGTCAGGTGCGCATGGCGGCGCGCCAGCTGGACCAGGATGGAACCCACGCCGCCGGCCGCGCCGGTGACCAGCAGGCTGACCGGACGTTCCGGCTGCTGCTGGACCTGCAACCGGTCGAACAGCAGTTCCCAGGCGGTGATGGCGGTCAGCGGCAGCGCGGCGGCCTCGGCGTCGCTGAGCGAGGCGGGCGCCTTCGCGACGATGCGGTGGTCGACGCACTGGAACTGCGCGTTGCTGCCGGGGCGGGTGATGTCGCCGGCGTACCAGACACGGTCGCCGACGGCGAAGCCGGAGACCTCCGGGCCGATGGCGCGCACCGTGCCGACGGCGTCCCAGCCGAGGACCACCGGCGTCGTGCCGTCGGCGCTGGCGCGGCGCACGCGGATCTTGGTGTCGACCGGATTGACGGCGATCGCGCCGACCTCGACCAGCAGGTCCTTGGGACCCGGGGCGGGGGTGGGCAGCTCGAGGTCGATCAGCGATTCGGCTTCGCTGATGGGCAGGGACTTGAAGTAGCCGACGGCTTTCATGGCGGGACTCCTCGGGGTTCTGGAGAAAGGGACAGGCAGACGTAGCGGGATGCTGTGGGGACGAATGGTGGGGCTTCCGGCAGAATCAATGAAGAGCGCTGAATCGCTATCAGTTTCAACGCTGGATTGAAGATCGCATTGAGGATCGCCAGAGGAGGGCCGCCATGGACATCGAGAACACCGCCGAACTGCGCCTGCTGATCGAATGCGCGCGCGGTGGCAGCCTGACGGCGGCGTCGCGGGAGATGGGCATCACCCCGGCGGCGGCCAGCGCGATGCTGAAGAAGCTGGAGGCGCGGCTGGGCGTGCGGCTGGCCGAGCGCAGCACGCGGGCGCTGCGGTTGACGGCCGCCGGCGAGCGGCTGAGGGACTATGCGCAACGCGCGCTGGAGCTGCTCGACGAAGGCCTCGCGCTGGTCACCGAGGGCGGCGACGACGCGGCGGCCAAGGGTCGCGGCGCGACGGCGCTGCGCGGGCGGATCCGTGTCAGCGCGTCCAGCGACCTGACGCGCCGCATCGTGCTGCCGCTGCTGGACGATTTCCTCGATCGCCATCCGGGGATCGAACTGCAGCTCAACGTCGGCGACGCGCTCCAGGATGTCGTGCGCGACGAGGTCGATCTGGCGCTGCGTTACGGCGAGCTGGCCGATTCGCGGCTGGTGGCGCGCAAGCTGCACGACGGACGCCGGCTGCTGGTGGCGTCACCGGACTATCTGAAGCGGCACGGTCGGCCGTCGAATCCCGCCGAGCTGACGCAGCACGAGTGCATCCGCTTCAAGATCGGCGACCGGCTGGAGCGCGAGTGGCGCTTCTGGCGCCGCGATGCGATGCAGGCCGCGCCCGTGGACGTGACCGTGCAGGGGCGCCGCACGGCGGACGACGGCGGCATCGCCCATCAGTGGGCCCTCGAAGGGCGGGGGCTGACCTACAAGAGCTGCCTGGATATCCGCGAGAGCCTCGCCAGCGGGGCGCTGGTCGAGGTGCTGCCGGACTGGGTCGGGCGGACCATGCCGCTGCACGCGCTCATGCCCAGCCAGCGCTTCCTGCCGCAACGGCTGAAGGCGCTGGTGGATCACCTGGCGGAAGGGCTCAGACGCTGAGTCGCTGAGTCGCCGAGTCGCCGAGTCGCCTTTGGGGGCGCCGGGAGGCGCCGTTCAGTGCTTGTGGTCGCCGTGACCCGCGTGCGGGTCCTTGGCGTCGGGCGACGCGACGGGGCCAGTTCTTGCGGGGGCCTGGACCGTGACGGTCGAGCGGGACTTGTCCGCACCTTCGAACACCAGCGTCAACGCCACCGCGTCGCCGGTCTTCAACGGCCCCTTCAGGTCCATCAGCATCACGTGATAACCGCCGGGCTTGAGGTCCACCGGCTTGCCCGCGGGCACCGCCAACGCCGCCACCGGCCGCATGCGCATCACGTCGCCGTCCATCGCCATCTCGTGCACCTCGGCCACGCCGGCCGCCGGCGTGCTGATCGACACCAGCTTCACGTCCGTCGGCGACTTGATCTGCATGAACGCACCCGTCGACTTCTGCTGCGGCACCGTCGCACGCACCCAGGCGTCGGCGACGACGACCTGGGCCTGCGCCAGACCGGCAGTCAGCAGCAGGGCGGGAACAACGGCCAGACGGGCGAGGGAACGGAACTTCATCGGGGTGTCCAATCCTGGAACTATGACGGATCGGCAGTATCGGTCATCGCTCTTCGATCGCGCCCATGGCACCCATCTTGCGCAGCACCTGCTGGACGATCTCCACCCGCTTCTGAGAGAAGGCCGGATCCTTCATGTCCATGTTGAGGGCGAAGTAGACGGGGCGCGCGTCGCGGTCCTGCTCCGCCCAGCCGACGAACCAGCCCAGACCCGGCTCGGCGTTGTCGGCCCAGCCGGTCTTGGCGTACAGACGCCAGCCGGGACCCTGGTCGCGCAGCAGGACCTTGCGGGCGATGTCGTAGGTGCGGTCGGACAGCGGCAGTGCACGGTCGTGCACGCGGCGCAGGAACTCGATCTGGCCGACGGCGGAGATTCGCAGGTTGCCGTCGAGCCAGAAGCGGTCGCCGATCGGACCGGCCACGGCATTGCCGTAGCGGAAGTCGCGCACGAACTGCTGCACCGTGGGCTGGCCGATCTGCCGAGCCAGCGACTGGAACACCCAGACCGCAGAGACCTTGTAGGCCGAGCCCAGCGTCTGGTCGCGGTTCCAGTCCTCGATGCGGCGCTTCGTGCCGTCCCACTTGAAGGGCTGCGTCTCGTCGACGGCGGCGCCGGTCTCCAGCGCGATCAGCGACATCGGGATCTTGAAGGTCGACGCGGGCAGGAAGCCTTCGAACGCACGCACGCTGTCCGACGCGATCCAGCGATGCGCGCGGGTATCGAGGACGACGAGCGTGCCCTTCGTGCCCAGTTCGTCGAAGGGGCGTTGCAGCTCGGGGCGGGTCTCCCAGCGCTCGCGCTGATCGGCGGGCGTGGTCTGCGCGATCGAGGCGCGACACGCGGTGAGCACGAGGCAGGCGAGCAGCGCGCTCGCCATCAGACGGGGAAGGGACATGGCGGTCTCCAGTCGATGAGGGATGTCGCCAGTGTGCGAAGTCCCCCTCGCCGTCAGTCGTCGAAGTGCCGTTACGCCCGTTGCGCGCGCGGCATCAACGCGTCGGCCTCATCGAGATAGCGCCGCCGCGCTTCCTCATCGCGCAGCTTGCGCGCCTGCAGTCGGGCCTGCCGCACCAGGTCGGTCGCGCTGAACGCATCGCCTTCGGCGAGCGCGTGCCGGGCCCAGAGCAGCAGGAAGGCGCAGCGCTGGTCGGCCGGGATCTGCGACTGTCTCGCGCGGCAGGAGGCCCAGCGCTGCGCGGCGAGGTCGCCGAAGGACGTGGCGGGCAGGGGCAGGCCTTGCGCGGTGGCCAGACGCTGCAGCGCCGCGAAGTCCAGGCGCCCCAGCGCTGCGAGCCGGAGCAGGAAGATCGTGTTCAGCAGCGAACTGCGTCCGAGTTGCCAGCGCGCGCAGAGCGCGTCGCTGAGCAGCAGCCAGCGCAGGGCGTCCTCCACGCCGGGACTGTCGGCGCTGTCCGGGCCGGCGGCGGGGAGCAGCTCGGCCTCGACGAGGCGGCCGATCGCGTTGGACAGGTTGGCGGCGCAGACCTGGAGCGCGTCGGGCAGTCCGGCCAGCGAGGCGCTGCGCAGCGCGTCGCCGAGGCTGGCCAGCGACTGCGCCGCGAGCGCCGCGTCGCCGCGGGCGATGGCGAGGTCGCGCAGGACGATGCCGCGCAGGTTGCCGTGGTCGCAGCGCAGCGTGGAGTCGGCGGCGAGCACGTCGGGATCGACCTCGTCGAGCTTGTCCAGCGCCGGCGCGGCCTGGCCGAGGCTGCCGAACCAGTGCCAGGCCGCGAGGATCGCGACGCGGGCGCGCAGCTGGCGGCGTTCCAGGCGCGGCAGTCGGCTGTGGTTGAGCGTCTGGCCGAGGTCGCGCAGTTCGTCCTGCAGCGCCGCCCAGTCGCCGAGCCGGCGCGCGATGCGGGCGCGTCGCAGGCCGAGTGCGGCGGCCGCGGCGTCGTCGCCCGGCGGCACGTGCGGCGCGGCCTGCTGCAGCGCGAGGCGGGCGGGGTAGAGCTCGCCGCGGTCGAGCAGGTAGTCGGCGCGGGCGAGCGCCTCGGCATAGGCCAGCGGGAGCAGCGGCGCCGCGACCGGCGCGCGCACCGGGCGCTGCTGGCCGAGCCACTGCGCGAGCGCCTCGCCGGTGGCGGGTGCGCCGTCGATCTCGAAGCGGCAGGCGGGCAGCAGCGCGGTGTTGAGCCAGAACGGACCGCTGCTGCGGGCGCTGGCCTCGATCAGCGCGGCCAGCGGGCTGTCGTCCAGCAGCGCCAGCGCGCGCCAGACCTGCGTGCGGTGCAGCTCGGCCATGCCGGCGATGCGCTCGCGCAGTTCGGCGCGCGAGCAGGGGCTGTCGACGCGGGCCAGGCCCTGCTCGTGCGCCTGCAGCAGCGCGGCGATCAGGCGCGGCAGCAGCCGGTTGCGCAGCTCGGGCAGGCCGTCGATGCGCAATCCCTGCGGGAGCAGCTGGACGCAATGCGCGGGGGCGTTGACGGCGGGCATGGCAAGAGAGGCGGGAGAGGCAGGAACGGTGGAAGCGGTCATCGGAGGCGCATTCTGCGCCGGGTGCGTTTGCGGTGTGACGGCGTTGCCGTAACGGGCGTTACGCGCATCGGTTACGGCCGCGACGCAAAGCAATCGTTAAGGCGTCCGCGGCGCGCGTGGGCGCGTCCCGTCGTGAGGACAGGTAACGAAACGTCGGGTCCGCCTCTTGCCTGTAGCTCGTCATCACAACTCGAGGGGACTGCCATGGTGGCGAAGAATGAGGCCTGGTATGCGGGCGAGACCGCCGTCGGCGGGGTGCTGGCCCCGCGCGCGTCGGCGTCCGCAGTGTCATGGGGCGCGGTGCTGGCCGGTGCCGCAGCAGCAGCGGCGCTGTCGCTGATCCTTTTGCTGCTCGGCGTGGGGCTGGGGCTGGCGGCTGCGTCGCCGTGGGCCAACGACGGCGCCAGCGCCGCGACGCTGGGCGTGGCGGGCATCGTGTGGCTGGCGTTCACGCAGCTGGCGGCGTCCGGTCTCGGCGGGTATCTCGCCGGTCGCCTGCGCGTCCGATGGCGCGATACGGACGCGGACGAGGTCCATTTCCGCGACACGGCGCACGGCCTGCTGTCCTGGGCCGTGGCCACCCTGTTCACGGCGGCCGTGCTGTCCGCGTCGGTCGGTGCGATCGCCGGGATCGGTGTGAAGGGTGCGGCAGTGGCGGCCGGCACGGCGGCGACCGGTGCGGCGGCAGTCACTGCGGCCGCCGGAGCCACCGCCGACGAGTCCGGCGCGAAGGGCGGTGCCTCCGGCGCGACGGCCCGGACCTCACTCGGCAGCGGCGACTTCGGCTATTACGTGGACACGCTGCTGCGTCCCGCGGCAACCGCGCCGGCCACGACGGCGACGCCGTCCACCGCACCGGCCGGCGCCAACCCGGCGACGCTGCGTGCCTGGCCGGATGCCTCGATGGTCCATGCGGACGAGCACTCCTCGGCGGCGCTGAACCGCCTGCTGGTGCGCGCGGTCCGTGACGGCGGCACCTTGTCGCCGGAGGACACGCGAGCCGCCTCGCAGCTCGTCGCCCAACGCACCGGCCTGACCCAGGCGGACGCCGAGCGCCGTGTCACCGAGACGCTGCAGCGCGCCCGTGCCGAGGCGCAGGCGCTGGAAACCAAGGCCCGCGAGGCTGCGGATGCCGCGCGCAAGACGGCGTTGACGACGGCCTTGTGGATGTTCGTCGCGCTGTTGATCGGCGCGTTTACCGCAAGCCTGCTGGCCACCGTCGGCGGCCGGCAACGCGACCTCATCGACTGAGACAAGGAGAACTCACATGCGATCGATCCTGCTCTACATGCTGGGCGTGCCCATCCCCATCATCATCCTGATCGCGTTGATCCGCTGATCATCCAGGAGCTGCCGGTCCGCGTCTGGGCGGCCCGGCAGCGGCACCCCATCTGCACCTCATCGGCCGATCTTCTGGATCGACTCGAAGGTGCCCAGGTCATCCATCAATGGGCCATGAACCATGCTCCGAAGCACGGGGTTGAGGGGTTGGCCTTGTCGAGCGGCATCGATGAGCGCATCCGCTGGAGGACCCAGTTCCCGATCCGGTTCAGGACGAGATTGACGCACCAAACTTATCTCCTTCACATAGTTGGCCGTGATGAGTTCGCGCGCATCGGGGTCCATGGGATTGACCTCGAGTGTGCAGCCACCGAGCCTGTAGAGCCCGGCCAGCAGCGCCGGGATGTTGCCGGGTGGCGGATCGGCCAGCTTGAAGGCCTCCAGCAGGGGATGCAGATGCATGAGGACGGTGGCGACGATGGAGCGGGCCTCTTCCGCAATGGCCTGCGCACTTGATTCGTCGAGGGGGCCTCTGAGCTGCTTCCACAAATGGTCGAGACGCGACGGCAGGTGGGACTGCAGGCGTGTTCTCCCCATCGAGTCGAAGTGGTCCCGCACGAACTGCTCGCATGCGTCAAAGTAGGCGCTGCACTCCTTCAGCGGCACGGGCATCGGGCGGCGGAAGAGATCGATCGCGATGACTTCGGCGGCGTTGTAGATCGCGAGCTGGGGGTCGGCGCCGTCGGCGGCCTGCTGTTCCGTGAGACGGTGCGCATAGGCCGAGACGTAGGGCAGCATGTAGAGCGTCATAGGCGGAAGTGGAAGTGGCGGGCACTGTCAGTCCCTCGCTACGCGTCAGGGTTCGCGCCCGGCGGCGTCGCGAGCCAGGCGACATGGGGGCGACGCCTGGGTCGATCAGGACATCGCGACGTCCGGTGCGGCGCCGTAGGGCCGCCATGAGCCGGATGCGTGCGACAGTCGATCCGCCACGACCTTGAGCACGGCAGGATTCCAGACCAGTCCGCAATGGCTGCCGTCGACCTCGACGTTGTCGATCATCGGATGGTCCTCGGGCTGCACGCAGGCCTGCCACGCAACGACGCCGTCGCTGCGGCTGTAGATCGAGGTCGTCGGCACCTGCGGCGCGGCGATGAGGCGCGACTTGAAGTCGTCGTCCAGCACCGGCAGCGTGCCGTTGACCCAGCGGTAGATCAGGCTGACGTTGGTCTGCGTGGCTTCGCCGGTGATGGGCGTGCCGATCGTGATCACCTGCCGGACCGGCAACGCGATGCGCTTGGCGATCTCGCGCGCGTAGATGCCGCCCAGGCTCCACCCCACCAGGGATACCGGCTGCGACTCGCCGGTCACGAGCGCCTCGATGTCGGCGGCCAGGGTGTCCAGCCACAGGTCGATGTCGACGGTCGGACCGGTGTTGATGCCGCGGCCCCAGTCGCGCGCCGCATAACCGAGCCCGTGGCAGAAGCCCACCAGCGGGGCGATCGACTGCGCGTCGGCCGCGAGGCCGGGGAACACGATGACGGGATGTCCGTCGCCTGGCGGATGACCGCTGCGATCCATCATCCGGCAGCTGGCGTACTCCATTGCCGCGCGCAGCGGTTCGATGCCCAGCAGGGCCCACGACGGTGAGCAGATGACGGGGGCCGGCAGGGGCGCGGCATCGGGAAGGGCGGCGATCTTCTTCATGGTCTTGAGGCCGCCTTTCCGACGTGACCTGCGAGGTCGGCGGCAAGGTCGGCAGAAGGACAGTTGAGTCCATCTTTCCGCAAGCCGCGTTTCACGGGCATCCCCACAAGGTCGCATGTGATCGTCGGACGGGACCTACATCCGGGGGAGGTCCGGAGATCTCTCCCACCATTGACGGAAGTCAGAGGGAGAGGCGGTTTTTGGGCATCGTCGAGGACTAGTCTTGCAGCTCTCAAACGGACTTTGAAGGAGCGCGTTTCATGAGCGTCTTGACGATCGACCTGTTGCCGATGACGGTGACGCAGAGGCGGACCATCCAGTTCGACCCGCTGGTCCTTCAGCAGATGAAGGTGAAGCCGGGCGAAAAGATAGAGATTGATTTTCTGCTCGACGGTTGCTGCGTACTGCGCGGTCCGCGCTCCGGAGACATCAGCGATCTGTACGGAATTCTCGCCAACGTTCCGCGTGGACGGGAGGGGCCGGTGTCCATCGAGGAGATGAACGAGACCATCGCTCGTGGATGGGCGGGTGAAAAATGAAGGTCACGGTGGACACGAATGTGCTGGTGAGGGTCGCCGTTCTGGATGACCTTGATCAGGCTCGTGCCGCCGCGAAACTGCTCAGCGAAGCGCAACTGGTCGTCGTGACCATCGCATGCCTGTGCGAATTTTCTTGGGTGCTGGGTCGTTCCTACAGGTATGCCTGCGCGGACATCGCCAGGGCGATTCGGACCGTTGTGGGGAAACCCGCCGTCAGGGTCGATCGGGTGGCAGTTGCCGCAGGGCTGTCCATGCTCGATCTTGGCGGGGACTTCGCCGATGGGGCCATGGCTTGCGAAGGTCGTATGGCCGGCGGAGAGGTGTTCATGACGTTTGACAAGGAAGCCATGCGCAAACTGATCCTGTTGGGCAATGCCGTCGGCAGGCCTCTCGACGCGGAGACGTTGCCGGAGCCGAGTCAATGAAAATCCCGGCTCTCCGTCCTCAACCGTCCCAGCATCGGGGTCAGGTCTTCCAGGTGTCCGGCGATGAGGTTGCGCACGTCGCCGCTGCGCTGCCACTTGCCCTTCACCGCCATCAGCCGTGAATGCAGCATCACGTGGCGCTGGCGCTGCCACAGCGCGCGGTGCACGATGACCTGGATGTCGCCGGTCTCGTCTTCCAGCGAGATGAAGATCGTGCCCTTGGCCGTCGCCGGCTGCTGCTTGACCGTGACGATGCCGCAGCCCCGCGCCGGCCGGCCGTCGGGCAGCGCGTTCAGTTCCTCGGCCGACATCCAGCGCTGCTCGCGCAGCAAGGGCCGCAGCAGCGCCAGCGGATGGCGGCGCAGCGTCAGACCCAGCGACGCGTAGTCGAAGACGATCTCCTCGCCCTCCGGCGCCAGCGGCAGCGCGAGGAAATCCTCCTGCACCGGCGCCGAGGCCAGCAGCGGCGGCGGCGCGTGCTGCGCGGCCGCGTCCCACATCTGCTGGCGGCGGTGGCCGCTGATGCTGGTCAGCGCATCGCCGGAGGCCAGCATCGTCATCTGCTGCTGGTTCAGCCCCGTGCGTCGCGCCAGGTCCTCGGCATCGTTGAACGGGCCGTTCCGGCGCTCCCGGCAGATCAGTCCCGCCGAACTCTGCTGCAGTCCCTTGACGAGCCGCAAACCCAATCGCACCTTGACCGGCGCCGCATCCGCCGCCAGCGCTTCGTCCGCATCGAGGAAGGGATCGCCGTCGTCTTCCACGACGATGCCGTCCTCGTCCAGCGGCAAGGCATCGATCGTGTCCGCGGCCTGGCCGCGGCGCGCCGGCCGGATGACGCGTCCGTCCGCGCGTTCCAACGTGCAGTCCCAGTCGCTGTGTGTCACATCGGGCGGCAGCACCTCGACCCCATTGCGTCTGGCTTCCTGCACCAGCTGACTCGGCGAATAGAAACCGAGCGGCTGCGCGTTCAGCAGACCCGCGAGGAACTCCGCCGGACGGTGGCATTTCAGCCAGCTGCTCGTGTAGACCAGCAGCGCGAACGAGGCGGCGTGCGACTCCGGGAAGCCGTACTCCGAGAAGCCCTTGATCTGCTCGAAGATCTGCTCGGCGAAGGCCACCGGGTAGTTCCGTTCCCGCATGCCGTCGACCAGCTTCGCGCGGTACTTCTCCAGGCTGCCCTTGCGTTTCCACGCCGCCATCGAGCGCCGCAGCTCGTCGGCCTCGCCGCCCGAGAACCCGGCCGCGATCATCGCGATCTGCATCACCTGTTCCTGGAACACCGGCACGCCCAGCGTGCGCTCCAGCACCGACTCCAGCCCCTGCGGATACACGACCTGCTCGAAGCCCTGGCGGCGCTGCAGATAGGGGTGCACCATGCCGCCCTGGATCGGCCCCGGCCGCACGATGGCGACCTCGATGACCAGATCGTAGAAAGTCCTGGGCTTCAGGCGCGGCAGCATGCTGCGCTGCGCGCGGCTCTCGATCTGGAACACGCCGATGGTCTCGGCGCGCTGGATCATCCGGTAGGTCGCGTCGTCCCCGTCCGGGATGTCCTTCAGCTCGAACGGATACCGCTCCCGCTTGCCCACGAAGTCCAGCGTCTTGCGGATCGCCGTCAGCATGCCCAGTCCCAGCACGTCGACCTTGAGCAGACCCACGGCGTCGAGGTCGTCCTTGTCCCACTCGATGACGGTGCGGTCCGGCATCGAGGCGTTCTCCACCGGCACCATGCGCGTCAGCGGGCCGTGCGTCAGCACGAAGCCGCCCGGGTGCTGCGACAGGTGTCGCGGGAAGCCCAGCAGCTCCGACGTGATCTCGACCAGCTGGCGCACCGCGAGGTCGTCCGCCTCCAGCCCCGATTCGCGCAGCCGCTCCGCATCGATGGTCTGGCCGTCCCACCACTGGTGGTTGCTGCACAGCGTGTCCAGCACCTCGGGCTCGAACCCCAGCGCCTTGCCGACGTCGCGCAGCGCGCTCTTCACCCGGTACGAGATCACCACCGCCGCCAGCGCCGCGCGTTCGCGCGTGTACTTGCGGTAGAGGTACTGGATGACCTCCTCGCGGCGCTCGTGCTCGAAATCGATGTCGATGTCCGGCGGCTCGTTGCGCTCCTTGCTGATGAAGCGCTCGAACAGCACCTGCATCCGGTCCGGATCGACCTCGGTGACGCCGGTGCAGAAGCAGACGATGGAGTTCGCCGCGCTGCCGCGACCCTGGCACAGGATGCCCTGCGAACGCGCGAAGTGGACGATGTCGGCCACGGTCAGGAAGTAGTGCTCGTAGCGCAGTTCCTCGATGAGCGCGAGCTCGCGCTCGATCTGCTCGCCGGCCGCGGCCGGCACGCCCGCCGGCCAGCGCCGGCCCGCGCCTTCGTAGGTGAGCCGTCGCAGGTGGCTGGCCGGCGTCTGGCCGTCGGGCACGACCTCGGAGGGGTAGTGGTAGCGCAGCTCGTCGAGGCTGAACTCGCAGCAGGCGGCCACGCGCAGGGTCTCGGCGAGCAGGTCCGCCGGGAAGCTGAGCGCGAGGCGCCCGCGGTGGCGCAGATGGCGCTCCGCGTTGCGGTCCAGCGCCTGGCCGCAGTCCGTCAGCGGCTTGCCCAGCCGGGTCGCGGTCAGCACGTCCTGCAGCGGCTTGCGGCTGCGCACATGCATGGTGACGTCGCCGACGGCCACCAGCGGGATCTCCGTCAGCGCGCCGGCCTCGCGCAGGCGCAGCAGGCGGATCTCGTCGTCGGCATGCTGCGGCTGGTCGATGCCCAGCCAGCAACGCCCGGTGAAGCGCGACAGCAGCCAGCGCGACATGGCCAGCAGTTGCACCGGCATCGCATGCCGGTCCGGGCAGGCGATCACGACGCAGTCGTCCAGCGTCTGCGGGCCGATGTCGGCCAGCGTGCAGCGGTAGGTGCCCTTCTCGGACGAACGCCGCAGCCGCGAGATGAACTGGCACAGGTTGCCGTAGCCGTTGATGCTGCAGGCCAGCACGACCAGCGTGAAGGGGCCGTCGTCGTCCGAGGCCGGCTCGATGAGGAACTGGCTCCCCACCAGCAGCGTCATGCCATGCTGCTTCGCCGCCACGTGCGCGCGCACCATGCCGGCCATGCTGCATTCATCGGTGATCGCGAGCGCGGCGTAGCCGAGCTCCCGGGCGCGCAGGACCAGTTCCTCCGGCCAGCTCGCGCCCTTCAGGAAACTGAAGTTGCTGAGGCAGCGCAGCTCGGCGTAGTCGGGGAGGACCGAGGCGGGGAGGGCCGAGGCGTCGGTCGATGCGGCGTCAGGCATACATGCCGTGGAGGTACCACGCCTCGACGGCCACCTTCTCTTCGCCCTCGTTCCCCGCTGCGGTCAACCGTTCCTGATAGACGGCCAGCACGCCCGCGTTCTCGTTCACGGCGATCCAGTAGTCGCGGGTCACCTGGCGGTGATGCTGCGTGCGCTGTTCCGTGGCCGGCACGCGGTCCCACCAGCCGCCTTCGACGCGGTCCGGGCCGATCAGCAGGGTCAGCGGGCCCTGGTAATGGGGCCGGTGCTCGCGCACCGCCAGCCGCAGCGGCGGGTCGAGCAGGAAGGCCGGTTCCGGCACCGCCGGCGCACGCACCGCCGCCTGCCGGCCCTTGCGGCGGGACGGCGTGCGGCCGTCGCCGCAGGTGCGCCAGCGCGTCATCCATTCGGGGCGGTGGTCGTCGGCGAGGATCGGCTGCAGCACGCGCTCCGGCCCCAGCCGCGCGGCGATGCGCTCCAGCGTCAGGTACAGCGTCTCGCCGGTGCGCACGACGTCGGGCAGCAGCGAGCCGCTGTCCTCGACCAGCGACTGCACGCCGACCGCCTCCAGCCGCAGCTCGCCGACCGGCGCCAGCAGCTCGGTCTTGGCCAGGTGCTCGGCCATCAGCCGGCAGAAGTGTTCGAGTTCGCGGATCGGCTCGGCGGTGCGCACCGTGAGGCTTCCGCCTTCGCCGGCGTCCTTGGCGCGCATCGAGTCGTGCACCCAGTGCAGCGTCACGCCGGTGGCGCCGGCATGGCGCGCGGCCAGCCAGCCGCACAGCCGCATCAGCAGCGGCCGCGTGCCCAGCAGCAGCGCGGGCGCGTGGTCCTCGCGGCTGGGCAGTTCGATGCGGGCATGGAAGTCCTCGGGCAGGGCCACCCAGGCGTGCGCCTCGGGCCGCAGGCCGTAGGCCTGGTCCAGCATCGTCAGCAGCGCCGCGCCGAAGCGCCGGCCGATGCCGCCGCGCGGCAGCGCCCGCAACTGGCCCAGCGTGTTGATGCCGGCGCGGCTCAGCGGCTCGGCGTGTTCCGCGCCGGCGCTCAAGGCCTGCAGCGGCAGCGGATCCAGCACCGCCTGCAGCAGCCGACCGCCCAGGTCGAGCACGCCGCAGCGCGCCAGCACCAGCGCGGCGGTGGCCGACGGCGCCCAGCCGATGCCGACGGCGCCCAGGTCGGGCGCCTCGTCGCTCAGCCGCGCCTTGAGCGCGGGCAGGCCGCGGAACAGGCGCAGGCTGGCCTCGACCTCCATCACCACGGCGTCCTCCATCAAGGCCACGCGCGGCGTGAACTGCAGGCACCAGACCGCGAGCCCGGCCTGCGTCTCCGCGCAGATCCCCCAGGGATGCTGCGGCGGCGCGGTCGTCGGGTCCTCAAACGGTGCCGGCGGACGAGGCGGCAGGATCAGCGCGACCCACAACATGGGAGAACTCCGGGAACAGGGCGAGCGCGACGGGCTCGTGGAGGGATTCGGACATCGACACAGGAGCCGGCACGGGCACCGGCGCCACCGGCCGCATCGTGCTGGGCTGCATCACGCGCGGCGTGAGCACGTGTTCCAGCCCGCCGGGGATGGAGGCCAGCCGCAGCGGGGTGTCGTGGGCGGGGCCCTTGCGCTTGAGGATGCGGACGTCCAGGGCCCAGTCGACATCGATGGTCGCCAGCAGCCGCAGGGGCGCCGGCGACGGGTCATGGCGCGCCGACAGCGGCCGGAACAGGAACACCGGTCCTTCGAACGACTGCGCCAGCACCTGCAGCCGCCGCAACTGCTCGGGCGCGGCCTGCGGCATCCAGGCCAGCACCGCGCCGGCGGCGTTGGACTTGATCAGCTGTTCGGCGCACCAGAGCCGCTCCGACGGCGCGCGCGCGTCGATCCAGACAAGATGGCGTTCGTCCAGCCCCAGGTGCATCAGGCCGGGCAGGTGGGGGCGCTTGGGCGGACCGACCATCGCCACCGCCGCGCCGTCGGCGACCACGCGCCGCAGCGCCGGTCCCGCCAGCCGCCATTCGGCCAGCGAGAACTGCGGCAGCAGCACTTCGGTCAGCTGGCGCCCGGGCCAGCCGCCGCCCGGCAGCTCGGCGTCGAGCGCGTCGAAGCCGCTCGGCCAGACGGTGTCGGTGCCGCGACCCAGTTCGTCGCCGCGCCAGAGCGCGTCGGCCACGGCCGGCGGAAGCGGGACAAGAGGGGTGGACAGGGGAGACATGGCGATGCGTCGTCGGAGACGGAAACGCCGGTCCATGAACCGGCGCGGAATGACTGTATGAACATACAGTATAGGGCGACGACGGGCTCGTCCAGGTCTCTTTCAACTCATGCGCATGGATCGGGGAACCTGGGCTGCGGCGGCCGGTACTCCGTCACTTTCCTCTTCCAGAGATTGGCGATGCACAGGATCAGATCATGGTTCACCCGGTGGTACGAAGGAACTTCCCCGGAAGAGGCGTCACAGGCGCGGACGACCCCGGGCACGGGCGCGCACACCCATCGGGTGGAGGCCTTCCGCCGATCCGCGGACGAACTGCTGAAGCTCGGGCAGGCGCTCCCGCCGACCGCGACGCCCCAGCAACGCTTCCAGCAGATGCGGGACGAGGTGTTTCTGATGAAGGACGCGTTGAGACAGGGCGTGTCCTTGTTCGAGCGGCAAGACGAGGATGCGGCGCGGCGCGTCGACGCCCTGCTGAAGTCGGCCCAGGAGCAGCTGGCTTCCCCCGCCGCCGGGCCCACGGAGCAGACGCAGTCCCGCCGGCTGGAGTCCTGCTGTGCGGAATCCCGCTCCCTGCTGCAGGCCGCCTATGAGGCGGTGGAGTCCTACGACCGCGAGCCGAGCTACGTGGTGGAAGTGATGTCCTTGGAGGCGGCGCCGGATGTGGCGCCTGGCAATCTGCTGGATCTCCAGCGGGCCTTCTTTTCCCTGCACCAGAAGACTTGTGGCGCGGTCAGGGCGCACTGCGAAACCGCGCTCCGGGAAACGGAAGCGGCGATGGAGGACCCGGAGTGCCTGGATCGCTTTCAGCGCAAGTATGCGGACCTGCAGGCGCAGGCGCAGGTGCAGAACCGCGGCTTCAGTTGAACGGCGAGGGGGGTGTGCCTGGCGGCGTAGCCCCGAACGTCAGCACGAAGCGCGTCCCGCCCTTGACCGGCGCTTCCAGGCTGACGGTCCATCCCAGGTGCTCGGCGACGCGCTTGACGATGGCCAGGCCCAGGCCCGCGCTGCCGGCGCCGGCCGGGTCGACCTGCATGAAGCGGTCGAAGATCCGGTCGCGCACGGCCGGCGGGATGCCGATGCCGGTGTCCTCGATGACCACGCGGCCAGCCTCCAGCCGGATGTCGACGCGGCCCTGGTCGGTGAACTGGCAGGCGTTGCGGATGAGGTTGCCCAGCGCGATGGCGGCGAGCTCGGGTCGCGCGGGCACTTCCAGGCCGGCGTCGTCGGACGCCGCGTGCAGCGTCATCTCGACCTCCTTGCCCTTGAGCAGCGGCCGGCAGCGCTCCATCTCCTGGCGCAGCAGCGGCAGCAGCGCGGTCGGCGGCGCGCCGATGCTGGCCGGATCGCGCGACAGCAGCAGCATCGCGACGACGCGCTCGCTGGTGTCGGCGGCGGTGCGCCGGATGCGTTCGGCCAGCTCGACCATGTCGCCGCGGTCGTGCAGCCTCGCCTTCAGGATCTCGGCGGCGCCCAGCATCACGGCCAGCGGCGTGCGCAGCTCATGGCTGACGTCGCCGGTGAACCAGCGCTCGCGGTCGAGGTAGCGCTGCTGCGCCTCGGTCTTGGCGGCGAAGGCGCGCGACAGCACGCCCAGTTCGTCGGTCGAGTCCAGCAGCGGGTACTCGCGCGGCGCGGCGTCGGTCTCGACGGCGCGGGCCAGCGCCGTCACCGGAGCGACGATGCGGCTGGCGGTCAGTTGCGCCAGGAACAGCGCCAGCCCCAGGCAGCAGACGAAGGCCAGGCCGAGCAGGCCGTAGACGCCGGCCTCGATCTTGGCGAAGTCCTCGTCGCGGTCGGTCAGCACGAAGACGGTTCCGAGGTCGTCGCGGACCAGCGCGGTGAAGGTGGCGTCGTCCTGCGGCAGCGTGTACTTGCCCGGCGGCTTGCCGCGCAGCGCCTGCGGGATGGCGTCGCCGCGGTAGAGCGTGACGCTGGGCGGCAGGTCGGCCTCCAGGCCCTGCTTCTCGCGCGCGATCAGCTCGTCGGCGGTGCGGTCCAGGCGCTGGTCGACGAGGCGGTCCTCGATGCTGGAGGCGATGCGCACCGCGGCCACCGCGAAGGCGCCGCAGACCAGCAGCGTCAGCAGCAGGAAGGCCGCGGCGACACGGGTGCGCAGCGTCGTGGGCGCGGAAGTCGAGCGGCCGGCGCGGGACGGGGGGCGGAGGGTGTCGCGCTCGCGTGCCGGCTCATCCCGCATCGGGCGACACCAGCCGGTAGCCGATGCCCGGATGGGTCTTCAGCAGCGGGACGGGGAAGGGCTTGTCCAGCGCCGCGCGCAGCGCGTGGATGTGGGTGCGCAGCGCGTCGCTGTCGGGCGGGTCGTTGCCCCAGACCTCGCGTTCGAGGTCCTCGCGGCGGACCAGCTTGGGCGCCTCGCGCAGCAGCGCGGACAGCAGCTTGTAGCCGGTGGGCGTCAGCTGCAGCGGCTTGCCGGCGCGGGTGGCTTCCAGCGTGTCGGGGTCGAAGCTGACGTCGGCGTAGCTCACCGCCGAGCTCAGGTTCAGCCCGTGGGAGCGGCGCATCAGCGCCTTCAGGCGGATCTCCAGCTCGACCAGCGAGAAGGGCTTGACGAGGTAGTCGTCGGCGCCGCTCTCGAAGCCGGTGACCTTGTCGGCGATGGTGTCGCGCGCGGTCAGCATGAGGATGGGGGTGGGGCGGCGGAAGTCCTTGCGCAGGCGCCGGGCGACGTCCAGGCCGTCCAGGCCGGGGAGGGTCAGGTCCAGCACGATCGCGTCGTAGGAGCCGGCGGCGGCCTGCGCCAGGCCGCCCAGGCCGTTGCGGGCCACGTCCAGCGCGTAGCCCATCGGCTCCAGGTAGGCGAACAGGTTGGCGACGATGTCCGGGTTGTCTTCGATGACCAGCAGCTTCATGGCGAGGCTCACGTTCCTGCGGCGCCGGAGCGCCGCGTCGTCCTGGGGGACGGGACTCGACGGGGAGGCAGTTCCCCCGCAAGGCCCGCGGATGTCGGGAATGCTATGCGAGCGGGGCCCTTCCGACCTGTCCGCGGGCTGTCGGCACCGCCCGGGCGAGGGACATCGTCCGGCGAACGGGCGATTGGCGAGCGACGTCCCCAATGCTTCTCCGGTTCCCTCCGCTTCGTCACATTTCGTGACGCAAGTCCGGGGCTGTCACCGACCGCTCGGTCGAGGCTGCACTTGAAATCCGGCTTGGGCGCATAATTTGCGGGTTAACCCTATGCTTGCGCCCTTCATCTCCATCCCCGCCGTCGAGCGGCTCACCGCGACCCGCCGGCTGAGCCTGCGTCCGCCCGCCGCGGCGGATGCCCGCAGCTTCCGCGACCTGCTGACCGATCCCGCGAACCGCCGGTTCGACACGGGCGGTCCGGCCGCGTCGGAGCGGCTGGAGCTGTGGCGCGCGCTCTGGACCCGTGACGGTCTGGGGCCGTGGGCGGTGGCGCTGCGCGACCAGCCTGCGCTGGGCGCGATCGGCTTCGGCGGCCTGAGCCGGGGCCGCATCTGCGGCGCGCCGGCGCTGCTGCTGGAGTTCCACTTCCTGTCCAACCACTGGGGCCAAGGGTATGCGGCGGAGATGGCCACGGCCGCGCTGGCGCTGGCTTTCGACAGCCTGCATGCGACGTCCGTGCACGCGCTGCTGGCGCCGGGTAACACGGCGGCGCGCAAGACGCTGGAGCGCGTCGGCCTGCGCCTGACCGGCTCGGTCGCCGACTGCCCCGGCGAAGCCGCCAGCCTGCTCTACGAGATCAACGCCGGCCAGTACGCGGCGCTGCCGCAGCAGCCGCCGGAAGCGACGCCCTTCGGCGCGTGAGCCCGACCCGCTACTGCTGCGGATAGACCCGCAACCCCGCGAGATCGAGGACCCTGAGCCCGCCATACTCGACGGCGATGAGGCGCTGCTCCTGCAGGTGGCGCAACGCCTCGTTGACGCGCTGGCGCGAGAGTCCCACCAGATGCCCCAGCTCCTGCTGCGTGATGCGCAGCAGCCCGTTCACCCCGGGGTAGAGCTGCGGGTGGAACAGCGCCGCGAGGTTGCGCGCCACGCGCAGGTCGGGGTCGCTCTGGCGGTCGATCTCGCGCGCGGCGATGAACTGCCCCAGCCGCTCGTTGAGCTGGTTGAGCACGTAGCGGTTGAAGGCCAGGCTGGTCGCCAGCAGCTCGTGGAAGCTCTCCAGCGGCAGCCCCGCGACCACGCTGCGCCGCAGCGCCTGGATGTTGTAGCGGTAGGCCTCGCGCTTGAGCAGCGTGCCCTCGCCGAACCAGCCGCCCGGCGGCACGCCGGTGAAGGTGACCTGCCGCGCCGCCGCCTCGTCGTTGCTCATCTTGAGCAACCCGTCGATCACGCCGAACCAGAAATTCGCTTCGCGTCCGATCCGGCAGATGCGCTCGCCGACCTCGACCTCCGCGACCTGGATGCTGGACGCGACCCGCTCGCGCAGCTCGGGTTCGATCGCCTTCAGCCAGGGGATGGCGCCCATCTCCTGCGCACTCGCGGCCCGCGCGCGCAGCCGGATCGGCTGCGTCGGCACGGCCCCCGCGAGGGGCGGTTGCAGGGCCGCGGGCGGGGGCGAACCCGGCGCGGCGTGGACAACGGTGTCGGTGGTCGGGGCCATCCCCCGTTCATCGCGCCTGTGCATGACACGAACCTGACGCGGCCCCCTGGGGAAAACGCTTCCCCGAAGTCTCCCTAGGACTGTCGTCGCAATGACAACACGACGTCAATGAGCCGGCCTACAGTCGGCGCAACCCCGCGACCAGAGCGCCTCCACCAGAGACGGCGACAGCGGGGAGCACAAAGGAGACGACGGTGGAACAGACCTTCCCCCGCCTGCTGCTCGATCACGCCGCCCGACGCCCCCGTGCGCCGGCGCTGCGCGAGAAGGAGCTCGGCATCTGGCAGACGCTCGACTGGGCGGCGCTGGCGGCGCTGGTGCGCGATCTCGCGCACGGCTTCGCCGCGGCCGGCCTGACGCGCGGTCAGCATCTCGTCGTGATCGGCGAGAACCGGCCCCGGCTCTACGCCTCGATGCTCGCCGCGCAGTCGCTGGGCGCCATCCCCGTGCCGCTGTACCAGGACGCGGTCGCCGCCGAATTCGCCTACCCGCTGCAGAACGCGGAGGTCGCCTTCGCCGTCGTCGAGGACCAGGAGCAGGTCGACAAGCTGCTCGAGATCCGCGCGTCCTGCCCTGCACTGCGGCGCATCTGGTTCGACGACCCGCGCGGCCTGCGCCATTACGCGGCCGACGGACTGGCCTCGATCGACGCCCTGTGCGACGACGGCCGCGGGCATGCGATGCGCCATCCCGGCTGGTTCGAGCGCGAGGTCGAGGCGGGCCGCCCCGGCGACGTGGCGGCGATGTTCTTCACCTCCGGCACCACCGGCCACCCGAAGGGCGTGGTGCACACGCACACCTCGCTGATCGACCGCGCCCAGGCCGGCGCGCGCTTCGACAAGCTGAGCGCCGACGAGGAGGTCCTCGCCTACCTGCCCTGCGCCTGGATCGGCCAGAACGTCTTCAGCTACGCGCAGTGGCTGGCCTGCGGCTACGTCGTCAACTGCCCCGAGTCGGCCAGCACCGTCAGCATCGACCTCAAGGAGATCGGCCCGACCTACTACTTCGCGCCGCCGCGGGTCTTCGAGGGCCTGCTGACCAGCGTGATGATCCGCATGGAGGACGCCGGCGCACCCAAGCGCTGGCTCTTCGCCAAGGCGATGGCGCTGGCGAACCGCGTCGGCCCCGCGCTGATGGACGGCAAGCCGGTGGACGCCTGGGAGCGCTTCAAGTACCGCCTCGGCGACCTCGCGATCTACGGGCCGCTGCGCAACGCGCTGGGCTTCTCGCGGGTGCGCGTGGCCTACACGGCGGGCGAGGCGATCGGGCCCGACCTCTTCAGCTTCTACCGCTCGATCGGCATCAACCTCAAGCAGCTCTACGGCTCGACCGAGACCGCCGTCTTCGTCTGCCTGCAGCCGGACCACGAGGCGAAGTCCGACACCGTCGGCGTGCCCATCGACGGCGTCGAGATCCGGCTCGCCGACAGCGGCGAGATCCTGGTGCGGTCGCCGGGCCTGCTCCAGGGCTACTACAAGAACCCGGAGGCGACGGCCGAGGTGCTGGGCGCCGACGGCTGGTACCGCACCGGCGACGCGGGCTTCCTCGACGCCGGCGGCCATCTGAAGATCATCGACCGCGCCAAGGACGTCGGCCGGCTGCGCGGCGGCGCGCACGACGGCGAGATGTTCGCGCCCAAGTACGTCGAGAACAAGCTGAAGTTCTTCGCCTTCATCAAGGAGGCGGTGGCCTTCGGCGACGGGCGCGACCGCGTCTGCGCCTTCGTCAACATCGACTTCGAGGCCGTGGGCAACTGGGCCGAGCGCCGCAACCTCGCCTACGCCGGCTACACCGATCTCGCGGGCAAGCCCGAGGTGCTGGCGCTGATCAAGGACTGCGTCGAGAAGGTCAACGCCGACCTGGCGCAGGACCAACTGCTGGCCGGCAGCCAGATCACGCGCTTCCTGGTGCTGCACAAGGAGCTCGACGCGGACGACGGCGAACTCACCCGCACGCGCAAGGTGCGCCGCGGCGCGATCGCCGACAAGTACGCCGTGCTGATCGACGCGCTCTACGCGGGCAAGGCCTCGCAGTACATCGAGACGGCCGTCCGCTTCGAGGACGGCCGCAGCGGCAGCGTGTCCGCCGAGCTGCGCATCGAGGAGGCCGCCACCTTCCCCCACACCCGGAAGGCCGCCTGATGAGCGACAGACGCATCGGCGACGTGATCCTGGATGTCGAGCACATCACCCTGTCCTTCGGCGGCGTGAAGGCGCTCAACGACATCAGCTTCGACGTCCGCGAGCACGAGATCCGCGCCATCATCGGCCCCAACGGCGCCGGCAAGAGCTCGATGCTGAACTGCATCAACGGCGTCTACCAGCCGCAGCAGGGCGACATCCGCTACCGCGGCGAGAACGTGCGCCGCCTGAGCCCGCGCACGCGGCTGCGCCGCATGGCCGAGCAGGGCGTGGCGCGCACCTTCCAGAACCTGGCGCTGTTCAAGGGCATGAGCGTGCTGGACAACATCATGTCCGGCCGCAACCTGCACATGAAGCGCAACCTGCTGTGGCAGGCGCTGCGCCTCGGTCCCGCGGCGCGCGAGGAGATCGAGCACCGCGAGAAGGTCGAGCGCATCATCGATTTCCTCGAGATCCAGGCGCACCGCAAGACGCCCGTCGGCGGCCTGTCCTACGGGCTGCAGAAGCGCGTGGACCTGGGCCGCGCGCTGGCGATGGAGCCCAAGGTGCTGCTGCTCGACGAGCCGATGGCCGGCATGAACGTGGAGGAGAAGCAGGACATGTGCCGCTTCATCCTGGACGTCAACGACGAGTTCGGCACCACCATCGTCCTGATCGAGCACGACATGGGCGTGGTCATGGACATCAGCGACCGCGTGGTGGTGCTCGACTACGGGAAGAAGATCGGCGACGGCACGCCCGACGAGGTGCGCGCCAATCCCGAAGTGATCCGCGCCTACCTCGGCGCCGGCGAGTGACGGCAGGAAGAAGCAGACAGCAAGCGGGCAAAGGCAAACATCATGGGCTTCTTCCTCGAAACCGTCTTCGGCGGCCTGATGGCCGGCATGCTCTACGCGCTGGTCGCGCTGGGCTTCGTGCTGATCTTCAAGGCCTCGGGCGTCTTCAACTTCGCGCAGGGCGCGATGGTGCTGTTCGCGGCGCTGGCGATGGCGCGCTTCGCCGAATGGTTCCCGCAGTGGTTCGGCTTCGAGAGCCTGCTGCTGGCCAACCTGCTGGCGCTGGCGGCCGCGACGGCCTGCATGGTCGTCGTGGCGTGGCTGGTGGAACGGCTCGCGCTGCGCGGCCTCGTCAACCAGCCGGCGATCACGCTGCTGATGGCGACGCTGGGCATCAGCTACTTCCTCGACGGCGCCGGCCAACTGCTCTTCGGCAGCGCGACCTACAAGATCGACGTGGGCCTGCCCAAGGATCCGCTGTTCGTGCTGGAGGACAGCTTCCCCGGCGGGCTGCTGCTCAACAAGGAAGACCTGTACTCGGCCGTGATCGCCGCGGCGCTGGTGGGCGTGCTGTCGCTGTTCTTCCAGAAGACCCGCACCGGCCGCGCGCTGCGCGCCGTCGCCGACGACCACCAGGCCGCGCAGTCCATCGGCATCCCGCTGTCGCGCATCTGGGTGATCGTCTGGTCCGTCGGCGGGCTGGTCGCGCTGGTCGCGGGCATCATCTGGGGCAGCAAGCTGGGCGTGCAGTACTCGATCTCGCTGGTCGCGCTGAAGGCCTTCCCCGTCGTCATCCTCGGCGGGCTGACCTCGGTGCCGGGCGCCATCGTCGGCGGTCTGATCATCGGCGTCGGCGAAAAGCTGTCGGAGATCTACCTCGGTCCTACCGTCGGCGGCGGCATCGAGAACTGGTTCGCCTACGTGCTCGCGCTGGGCTTCCTGCTGGTGCGGCCGCAGGGCCTCTTCGGCGACAAGATCATCGACCGCGTGTAAGGAGCAACGACCGTGTTCTATCGTGAAAACGGCCAGTTCAAGGCCTCCTACCGCGCGGACCTGGCGCTGTTCCCGGTCGCGCAGGACCGCCGCGCGGTGATCGCGCTGGCGCTGGTCGCCTTCGTCGCCGTGCCCTGGCTGGCCAGCGACTACACCTTCCGCGCGGTGCTGATCCCCTTCCTCGTGCTGTCGCTGGCGGCGCTGGGCCTGAACGTGCTCGTGGGCTACTGCGGGCAGATCTCGCTGGGCACCGGCGCCTTCATGGCCGTCGGCGCCTACGCGGCCTACAACCTGCAGGTGCGCATCGACGGCATGCCGCTGCTGCTGTCGCTGATCGGCGGCGGCCTGGCCGCGACGGTCTGCGGCGTGATCTTCGGATTGCCCAGCCTGCGCATCCGCGGGCTCTACCTGGCGGTGGCGACGCTGGCGGCGCAGTTCTTCATCGACTGGTTCACCAACCGCGTGCCGTGGGTGACCAACAACTCCTCGTCGGGCTCGGTCAGCGTCGGCACGCTGCAGCTGTTCGGCCTGCCGCTGGAGACGCCGGCGCAGCGCTACCTGCTGTGTCTGTCGCTGGTGGTCGTGTGCGGGGTCCTCATCAAGAACCTGGTGCGCGGCGCCATCGGCCGCGAGTGGATGGCCATGCGCGACATGGACGTCGCCGCCGCCGTCATCGGCATCCGGCCGGTGCACGCCAAGCTGACGGCCTTCGCGGTCAGCAGCTTCATCGTCGGCGTGGCCGGCGCGCTGTGGGGATTCGTGCACCTGGGCGCGTGGGAGCCGGCGGCCTTCGGCATCGACAAGTCCTTCCAGCTGCTGTTCATGATCATCATCGGCGGGCTGGGATCGATCGTCGGCAGCTTTTTCGGCGCCGCGTTCATCGTGCTGCTGCCGCTGCTGCTCAACCATGTGCCGCACTGGCTGGGGTTGCCGCTGTCCACGGCCACGGCCTCGCACCTGGAGCACATGATCTTCGGTGCGCTGATCGTGTTCTTCCTCATCGTCGAGCCGCACGGCCTGGCTCGCCTGTGGTCCACCGCCCGTCAGAAGCTGAGGCTGTGGCCCTTCCCGCATTGAACTCGCAGGACCTACGAGATTTCAAACCGCACCGCAGAGTGCACCATCAGGAGACGACACCATGAGCTTGAAGACCCTGGCGCGTGGCGCGCTATCCCTCGCGGCACTGGCGGGCGCGTTGCTGCCCGTCGCCGTGCAGGCGCAGGCGGCCAATGAGCAGTTCATCCCGCTGCTGGTGTACCGCACCGGCCAGTTCGCGCCGCTGGGCATGCCCTGGGCGGACGGCAAGCAGGACTACCTGAAGCTGATCAACGCGCGCGACGGCGGCGTCAACGGCGTCAAGCTCGCCTTCGAGGAATGCGAGACCGCGTACGACGCCGCCAAGGGCGTCGAATGCTACGAGCGCCTGAAGGGCAAGGGCGGCGGTGCGTCGGGCTTCGACACGCAGTCGACGGGCATCACCTTCGCGGTGACGGACAAGGCCTTCGTCGACAAGGTGGTCGTGGAGACCCCGGGGTACGGCCTGTCGCAGTCGGCCGACGGCACCGTCTTCGAATGGAATTTCCCGCTGCTGGGCACCTACTGGACCGCCGCCGACGTGATGCTGCAGGACATTTCGAAGAAGGAGAAGGGCTCGCTCAAGGGCAAGAAGATCGCGCTGGTCTATCACGACAGCCCCTACGGCAAGGAGCCGATCCCGCTGCTGCAGAAGCGCGCCGCGGCCGACGGCTTCGAGCTGGTGCTGTATCCGGTCACGCCGCCCGGGGTGGAGCAGAAGTCGACCTGGCTGCAGATCCGCCAGCAGCGGCCGGACTACGTGCTGTTCTGGTCCGCCGGCGTCATGACGCCGGCCGGCATCCGCGAGGCGCAGGCCAGCGGTTATCCGCGCGAGAAGATCTACGCGATCTGGTGGGCCGGCTCGGACCACGACGTCAAGGACATCGGCGCCGGCGCCAAGGGCTACAACGCGATCACGCTGCACAACAGCTCGGCGAAGGACAAGGTCCATGACGAGCTGAAGAAGTTCGTCTACGACAAGGGGCTGGGCACCGGTCCGGCCACCGGCATCGGCGCGCTGGCACACACGCGCGGGATGATGATCTCGATGCTGCAGGTCGAGGCGATCCGCACCGCGCAGGAGAAGTTCGGCAAGGGCAAGGTCATGACGCCCGAGCAGGTGCGCTGGGGCTTCGAGAACCTGAACCTGACCGCCGACCGCCTCAAGGCGCTGGGCTTCGGCGAGGTGATGCGCCCGGTGCAGACCAGCTGCGCCAACCACATGGGCAACGACTGGGCCCGCATCGTCCAATGGGACGGCGCCAAATGGAACCTCGCGTCCGACTGGTACACCTCGGACAAGACCCACATCGATCCGATGGTCAAGGAGTACGCGGCCAAGTACGCCAAGGACAAGAACCTGAAGCCGCGCAGCTGCAGCTGACGCCTGCTTGAACTCCGCTTGAACCCCGCCTGAGCACGACTGCCATGCAAGCCACTTCCGTTCCTCCGCCTTCCGTCGCGGCCACCGCGACGGCGGCGCCCGCGCTGCTCGACGTCAACGGCATCGAGGTCATCTACCACCATGTGATCCTGGTGCTGAAAGGCGTCTCGCTGCGCGTGCCCGAAGGGGCGGTCGTGGCCCTGCTCGGCGGCAACGGCGCCGGCAAGACCACGACGCTGCGCGCGGTGTCCAACCTGCTCGCGGGCGAACGCGGCGAGGTCACCAAGGGATCGATCGAGCTGCGCGGCGAGCGCATCGAGCGGCTCACGCCGGCGGACCTCGTGCACCGCGGCGTGGTCCAGGTGATGGAGGGGCGGCACTGCTTCGCGCACCTGACCATCGAGGAGAACCTGCTCACCGGCGCCTACACCCGCACCGACGGGAAGGCGGCGGTGGCGCAGACGCTGGAGAAGGTCTACGCCTACTTCCCGCGGCTGAAGACGCGGCGCACCTCGCAGGCGGCGTACACCTCGGGCGGCGAGCAGCAGATGTGCGCGATCGGCCGGGCCCTGATGGCGGATCCGAAGATGGTGCTGCTGGACGAGCCCTCGATGGGGCTGGCGCCGCAGATCGTCGAGGAGGTCTTCGAGATCGTGCGCGACCTCAACCGCAAGGAGCGCACGACCTTCCTGCTGGCCGAGCAGAACACCAACATGGCGCTGCGCTACGCCGACTACGGCTACATCCTGGAGAACGGCCGCGTCGTCATGGACGGCGAGGCCCAGGCGCTGCGCGACAACGAGGACGTGCGCGAGTTCTACCTCGGCATGGGCGGCACCGACCGCAAGAGCTTCCGCGACGTGAAGAGCTACAAGCGCCGCAAGCGCTGGTTGGCTTGAATTGAAGGATTGATGGGAGAGCAGTTCATGGACAACGACTTCTTCGCGCCTCCGCCGTTCAAGGCCGAGGAGGCGCTGGTGCAGTTGAAGCGCGCGCTGCGCGACCTGCGCGCGCTGACCGAGCGCGGCACCGGTTGGAGCTTCGAGAACCAGGAGGTCCTCCAGCTCGCCGCCGCCGAGGGGCAGATCACCGCGAAGCTGGCGAAGAAGCCGGCGCGCAGCCCCGACTGGGAGACGCGCGTGTGCCGCAACGCGGCCGACGTGCGCAAGCTGCAGGACGATCTCAAGCGTCGGCTGGCGCAGTGGGCGGAGGAGTGATGGGCGCCGCCGATCGCGACTTCTACGATGCGCTGGAGACGCGCGACCCCGCCGTGCGCGAGGCCGCGCTGCTGGCGGCGCTGCCGCATCAGGTGGCGAACGCGCGTCAGAACACCGATGCCTTCGGCGAACTGCTGGCCGACGTGGAGCCGGACCTGGTCCGCACCCGCGACGCGCTGGCGCGGCTGCCGGTGACGCGCAAGTCGGAGCTGCTGGCGCGCCAGCAGGCGGTACGCGCGGACGCGGCGCGCGTGCCCTTCGAGCCCTTCGGCGGCTTCTCGACGATCGGCTGGCGCGGTCTGAAGCGCGACGGCGGGGCGCGTCGCGTGTTCCAGTCGCCGGGCTCGATCTACGAGCCCGAAGGACACGGGCGCGACTACTGGCGCGTCGGCCGCGCGCTGCACGCGGCGGGCCTGCGCGCGGGCGATCTGGTCCACAACTCGTTCAGCTATCACCTGACACCGGCCGGCGCCATGATGGAAGGCGGCGCGGAAGCGCTCGGCTGCACGGTCTTCGCCGGCGGCGTCGGCAACACCGAGCTGCAGCTCCAGGCGATGGCGGAACTGCGGCCGCAGGCTTACGTCGGGACGCCGAGCTTCCTCAAGATCCTGCTCGACAAGGCGGCGGAGCAGGGGCAGCCCTTGTCCGTGCGCAAGGCGCTGGTCAGCGGCGAGGCCTTCCCGGCCGCGCTGCGCGACTGGTGCGTCGAACGGGGCGTGTCCGGCTTCCAGTGCTACGCCACGGCGGACCTCGGGCTGATCGCCTACGAGACCGCGGCGCGTCAGGGACTGGTCGTCGACGAGGGCGTGATCCTCGAGATCGTGCGACCCGGCACGGGCGATCCGGTGCCCGACGGGGAGGTGGGGGAGGTCGTCGTGACGACGCTCAACCCCGACTATCCGCTGATCCGCTTCGGCACCGGCGACCTGTCGGCGGTGCTCCCCGGGACCTGCCCGACCGGGCGCACGAACGTCCGCATCAAGGGCTGGATGGGGCGTGCCGATCAGAGCGCCAAGGTGCGCGGCATGTTCGTGCACGCCGGGCAGGTGGCCGAGGTGCTGCGCCGCTTCCCGCAGGCGCGGCGCGGGCGGCTGGTCGTCGAGGGTGAGATGGCCCAGGATCGGATGACGCTGCACGTCGAGAGCGACGGCGGCGTTCCCGAGGACCTGGCCGACGGCTTGGCCGCCGCCCTGCGCGACGTGACCAAGCTGCGCGGCGAAGTGGTGTTCGTCGCGGCGGGCTCGCTGCCCAACGACGGAAAAGTCATCGAGGACCTGCGGAAGTTCGACTGAAATCCCGCAGGAGGCGGGGATGGCAGCGGTGCCATCCCTTGGGGGTATCCCGGCTTACGTAGTTTCCGTAAGTTGCGATGTGGGGCGGCGACCTAGCATCCGCGCCATCACCCACACCTCCAACGAGGAAGAGACACCATGAAGAAGATCTTGCTCGCCTCCGTCGCGGCGCTGAGCGTCGGCGCCGCCTGGGCCGACTACCCGGACAAGCCGGTGACCATCGTCGTCCCGTTCGCCGCCGGCGGCCCGACCGACAAGGTCGCCCGCGACCTGGCCGAGGCGCTGCGCAAGCCGCTCAACGCGACGATCGTGATCGAGAACGTCGGCGGCGCCGGCGGCACGCTGGGCGCCACCAAGGTGTCCAAGGCCGCGCCGGACGGCTACACGCTGCTGCTGCATCACATCGGCATCTCGACCTCGCCGGCCCTGTATCGCAACCTGCAGTACAAGACGCTGGACGACTTCGAGTACCTGGGCCTGGTCAACGAAGTGCCGATGACGCTGATCGCGCGTCCCAACCTGCCGGCGAACAACTACGCCGACCTGGTGAAGTGGCTGGGCGCCAACAAGGGCAAGATCAACCTGGCCAACGCCGGCCTGGGATCGGCCTCGCACCTGTGCGGCCTGCTGTACATGAGCACGGTCAAGATCGACATGACCACCGTCCCGTACAAGGGCACGGGCCCGGCGATGACCGACCTGATCGGCGGCCAGGTCGACCTGATGTGCGATCAGACGACCAACACCACGACGCAGATCGACGGCGGCAAGGTCAAGGCCTACGCGGTGTCGACGACCAAGCGCCTGGGCGGCTCGCTGGCCAAGCTGCCGACGCTGGACGAGTCCGGCCTGAAGGGCTTCAACGTGACGATCTGGCACGGCATGTACGCGCCCAAGGGCACGCCGAAGGCGGTGCTGGACAAGATCAACACGGCGCTGAAGACGGCCCTGAAGGATCCCGAGTTCCACAAGCGCGAGGAAGCGCTGGGCGCGGTCATCGTGACCGACAACCGCGTGAACCCGGCCGAGCACAAGAAGTTCGTCGCCGACGAGATCAACAAGTGGACGCCGATCATCAAGGCGGCGGGTCAGTACGCCGATTGATGGTCGGTTGATCGCCGACCGGCGCGGCATCGGCGCCTGATCGCCGACGTCACCCGGAGCGGGACCTCCCGCTCCGCCTCAAGGCCCGCCTCCGGCGGGCCTTTTCATTGGCGTCCGGTCGTCGGCCTGGCCGGGGGGGGGCAGCCTCAGGCCGCCATCGTCACGCCGGCGATCGGCACACCACGCCCACCTTGTTGCCGTCCAGATCGCGGAAGTAGGCCGCGTAGAAGTTCGGTCCGTAGTTCTCGCGCGGACCGGGGCGGCCGTCGTCCTTGCCGCCGCCGCTGATCGCCGCGGCGTACACCGCGTCGACCTGCGCCCGCGTCGACGCCGCCAGCGCCACCATCGTGCCGTTGCCGACCGTGGCATCCAGTCCGTTGAAGGGCTGGACCACCCATAGCTGCGTCTCGCCGCCCTCGGGGCCGTAGCCGACCATTTCGTCGTCCGAATACCCCGGCTTCAGGCCCAGCGGCGCGAGCGCGGCATCGTAGAACTCCTTGGCCGCGCGGCGGTCGTTGCTGCCCAGGGTGACGTAGCTGATCATGATGAAGTCCTGGCTTCGAATGAGGATGCGTGACTCGCATTCTCGCCATTCCCGGAGATGATTTTGAGAGGCTGAACTCGAAACAGTGGGTGGGTGATGTCTGCACATTGAGGCCGCAGGCGTACTCACCTGGCTTCTCAATTCATCGGCGTGGCCTGTGTCCTACAACATCGTTTTTATCAACAACCTTGCCGACGCCAGTTCGGTGGCCTTTGTGGATGGCCAACCGCCGCGCTGCGGGCCGTCCCGTCGTGACGCGCGCGACGCTCGCAAGGAGGGGGAGCGCGGCTTCCATGCCCTGCAGGATTTGGCGGCACGGGTGCCCCACGATTTCCGGAAGATGGCCGCAACCTGCGTCAGCAACGCCAAGGAGCATCTGGAGCGACTCCGGAACCTGGATATCGTCGATCCCCGGGTCCTCGATGCGCAGGTTGCGGCAATCGCCGCCATCACACGCACGCTGGAGGAGAAGGTCGCGAAGCGGCGGGAGGGCGACGCGGCCTCGAGCCGGACGGCCGACCGGCAGTTGAAGGCCATCCAGCAGATGAAGGCCAAGAACCCCTACCCCGTCGACGACACCGGGCATGTCAATTTCCGGGAATTGCTGGAGACCATCGAACAACAGTGGTCCGGCGCGGATGCCGCCAAGCGCAAGCGGTTGCTGGACCGGGCCCGGGACGCCTGCAGCCGAGCCAATCCAGGCTGGGCATCGCGTGGGTCATCCGGGCCCGCCCACATCGATCGTGCAGAGATCGTCTCGATCTCGGGCGAACGTGCCACCGTCGACGGTCGTCAGTCGCCCTGAGTCGCGGCCGCGGCGGCCCCATCACATCCGCATCGGAATCGTCACCGGCCCGTCGTTGACCAGGCTGACCTGCATGTCCGCGCCGAACTCCCCGGTTTCGACGACGGGATGCTGCGTCCGCGCGAACGCGACCGCGTGGTCGTAGAGCCGCCGGCCGAGTTCCGCCGGCGCCGCGCCGGTGAAGCTCGGCCGGTTGCCGCCGGAGACGTCCGCCGCCAGCGTGAACTGCGAGACGATCAGCAGACCGCCGCCCACGTCCTGCACGCTGCGGTTCATCTTGCCGGCCTCGTCGCTGAAGATGCGCAGCTTCAGGATCTTCTGCAGCAGCTTCTCGGCCACGGCCTCGTTGTCCTGCGGTTCGGCGCAGATCAGCAGCAGCAGGCCCTGGTCGATCTTCCCGGTGCATCGGTCGCCGACGTCGACCCGGGCGCCCTTGACGCGTTGAAGCAGCGCGATCATTCCTGTCCTTCCTTGGCGTTGTCTTGGGCGGCGGTCGCGGTGGCCGCGCCGGGTAACGCGTCCTCGCGCGCCGCCAGCTCGGCGAAGCGCGTCTCGACGTTCACCGGCAGCAGCTGGATGCTGGCGCGCAGGCCGGGCAGGGCGCGCATCAGCGCCTGCTCGACCTGACCCCGCAGCGCGGCCGCCTCGCCCAGCGTCCAGCGCGCCGGCACATGCAGGTGGAAATCGACGTGACGCTGCTGCCCGGCCACACGCGTGGCGACGTGGTCGAAACGCAGCTCGGGCGACTCGAAGCGCGTCAGCACCTCGGCGATCGTGCGTTGGTCCTCGGGCTCCAGCGCCATGTCCATCAGCCCGCCGGTGGACTTCCACATCAGGTGCACCGCCTCGCGCAGGATGTTCAGGGCCACCAGGATGGCCAGCAGCGGATCCAGCCAGGTCCAGCCGGTCAGCATCACGCCGATCAGGCCGGCGACGACCCCGACCGAGGTCCAGACGTCAGTGAACAGGTGGCGCGCGTCCGCCTCCAGCGCGATGGAACGGTGCTCGCGCGAGGCCTGCAGCATCTTCCACGCCAGCGCGCCGTTGATGGCGGTGCTCACCAGCGACAGCGCCATGCCGAGGCCGAGCTGCTCCAGCGGTTGCGGCGCGCGCAGCCGCTCGACCGCGGCCCAGCCGATGCCCAGCGCGGCGATCAGGATCAGCGCGCCCTCGAAGGCGCTGGAGAAGTACTCCGCCTTGTGGTGGCCGAAGGGGTGGTCCTCGTCGGGCGGCCGCCGCGCGACGGTCACCATCGCCAGTCCGAAGAGCGCCCCGGCGAGATTCACCCCCGATTCGAGCGCGTCGGAGGCCAGGCTCACCGAGCCGGTCCACCACCAGGCGGCCGTCTTCAGGGCGATGGTCAGCACGGCCACGACCGCCGAGAGCTTCAGGTATTGCTGCACTTGCATGGCGTCGATTTTGCCGGTCCTAGAATGGCGCCCGATTCATTCCAAGTCCCGAATCCCACCTCGTCCCACCCCTCAGCCTCCTCCGGACAGCACCATGAGCAACACCCCGCCCGTCCACGACGCCGACCTGAGCCACATCCCGCCGCGCGACAAGGCGGAGCTGCTCTCCCAGGCGCTGCCCTACATCCGCAAGTACCACGGCAAGACCATCGTCATCAAGTACGGCGGCAATGCGATGACCGATCCCGCGCTGCAGCAGGACTTCGCCGAGGACGTGGTGCTGCTCAAGCTGGTCGGCCTGAATCCCGTGGTCGTGCACGGCGGCGGCCCGCAGATCGAGGACGCGCTCAACAAGCTCGGCAAGAAGGGCCACTTCATCCAGGGCATGCGCGTCACCGACGAGGAGACGATGAGCGTCGTCGAATGGGTGCTCGCCGGCGAGGTGCAGCAGGACATCGTCGGCCTGATCAACGTCGCCGGCGGCAAGGCCGTGGGCCTGACCGGCCGCGACGGCGGCATGATCCGCGCCAAGAAGCTCAAGCTGATCGACAAGGACGACCCGGCCAAGGAACACGACGTGGGCTCCGTCGGCGACATCGTGTCCATCGACCCCAGCGTCGTGAAGGCGCTGCAGGACGACCAGTTCATCCCCGTCATCAGCCCGATCGGCTTCGGCGAGAGCAACGAGAGCTACAACATCAACGCCGACGTCGTCGCCGGCAAGCTGGCCGAGGTGCTCAAGGCCGAGAAGCTGGTGCTGCTGACCAACACCCCGGGCGTGCTCGACAAGCAGGGCCAGCTCCTGACCGACCTGTCCGCGCGCGAGATCGACGAGCTCTTCGCCGACGGCACGCTGTCGGGCGGCATGCTGCCCAAGATCGCCTCCGCGCTGGACGCCGCCCGCAGCGGCGTCAAGGCCGTCCACATCATCGACGGCCGCGTCCCGCACGCCATGCTCCTGGAAATCCTTTCCGAACAGGCTTACGGCACGATGATCCGCTCGCATTGAGCGGAGCGCCTCCCGGCCCCTTCCTGAAGCCTCCGCCGTCCGCGCCAAAGCGTCGGCTGCCGTCGCCGAACGGGCCGTGACTGCGCCCTCGGATCCCCCTGAAGGGTGGAATCCCGTACCGAGCCCCCTCCGAACGAGGGGGCTCGGTCGTTTCGGGCGGGCGTGCAGGATCGATGCTTGCCCTTCGCTGACCCGCTGGCCGCCCGGCTTGGTCGAAGGTCATACCACTGCAAGCTGGGGATTGCCGCTGAAACACGCGACATCCCAGAATGCGCCACGAAACGGCTGCTCAGGCCGTGAGGGATTGCATGTCACTTTTCAGCGTCTTGATCGTCGAGGATCAGCTTCGTTTCCGCGAAGCGTTTGCCCATGCCCTTGAGAAAGCACCCGACATCCGTCTGGTGGGCATGGCCACCGATCTCCAGCAGGGCCGGAAGATGTTCGACCAGACGCGTCCCGACGTGCTGCTGGTCGATCTCGACCTGCCCGGCGGCAGCGGGATCGAGCTGATCCGCCACGCCGCCCACGTCGCCCCGGAGTGCGAGGTGATGGTCATCTCCGTCTTCGGCGACGAGCAGCATGTGCTGTCCAGCATCGAGGCCGGCGCGACCGGCTACCTGCTCAAGGACTCGCTCGCGCTGGACCTGCCGGGTCAGCTGCGCTCGCTGCGCGCGGGCGGCAGCCCGATCTCCCCGGTGATCGCGCGCCGGCTGCTGCTGCGCCTGGCGCCGCAGGGCGCGGGCGCGCATCCGCGCGGCTTCGGCGACTCGGCCCCGATGCCGCTGGTCGACGAGCAGGTCGTCGCGCTGTCCGAGCAGGAATCGCGCGTGCTGCACCTGGCCGCCAAGGGCTTCACCTTCGACGAGATCGCGCAGTTCATGAACGTGTCGCCGCACACCATCATGACCTACGTGAAGCGCACCTACCGCAAGCTGCAGGTGCGCTCCAAGGTCGAGGCGATCTACGAGGCGCGCCGCCTCGGCTGGCTCAGGGACTGAGCAACCGGGAGCCAGGGGGCAGGGCGCCGTACGGCGTCCGGCATCGCCGTCAAGACGGTGTTCCGGCTGTGCCAGAATCGCCGCACACTTCGGCCCCCTCCATGCACCCCAGCTCCTCGGACACCCCGGACTCCGCCGCCGCCAAGCCGGCGGAGCTGCCTCGCAAGCGGCTCAAGCCGGGCGAGCGCCGGGTGCAGATCCTGCAGACGCTGGCCAGCATGCTGGAACAGCCCGGCGCGGAGCGGGTCACCACCGCGGCGCTGGCGGCGCGGCTGGAGGTCAGCGAAGCGGCGCTCTACCGCCATTTCGCCAGCAAGGCCCAGATGTTCGAGGGCCTCATCGAATTCATCGAGACCAGCATCTTCTCGCTGCTCAACCAGATCGCCGAGCGCGAGACGGACGGGCTGGCGCAGGCGCAGCGCATCGTCGCGGTGCTGCTGCAGTTCGGCGAGCGCAACCCGGGCATGACCCGCGTGATGGTGGGCGACGCGCTGGTCTACGAGAACGAGCGCCTGGTCGCGCGCATGAACCAGTTCTTCGACAAGGTCGAGTCCTCGCTGCGGCAGGGGCTCAGAACCGCCGCCGAAGCCTCGGGGTCGACCACGCCGACCGTCGAGGCGCAGGCGCAGGCCTCGGTGCTGGTGAGCTTCATCATCGGCCGGCTGCAGCGTTATGCGCGCTCCGGCTTCAAGCGCCTTCCGACTGAACAGCTGGATGCCGCGATGCGAATGCTCGCCTGAGCTTTCGCGATGCCAGCCGCCCGGAACGCCTCGGGCCTCGACCTACACTCGGCGTCATGTCCGACGCCCTTGATGCCCTGCTGCGGCGCGCCGACGCGCTGCTGACCCGCCTGGAGGCCGTGCTGCCCCAGCCCCTGACGTCGCCCGACTGGGACGCCGCCGTCGCCTTCCGCTACCGCAAGCGCGGTGCGAGCGCCCGGCTGGAGCCGGTGAAGCACCTCTCCGCGATCCGCCTGGCCGACCTCAAGGAGGTCGAGCCGCAGAAGGAGCGTCTGCTGCGCAACACGCGCCAGTTCGTGCAGGGCCAGCCCGCCAACAACGTGCTGCTGACCGGCGCGCGCGGCACCGGCAAGAGCTCGCTGATCAAGGCCTGCCTCAACGAGTTCGCCGGACAGGGGCTGCGTCTCATCGAAGTCGACAAGGGCGACCTGGTCGACCTGCCGGACCTGGCCGACCTGATCGCCGACCGGCCGGAACGCTTCGTGATCTTCTGCGACGACCTCAGCTTCGACGAAGGCGAGGCCGGCTACAAGGCGCTGAAGTCGATGCTGGACGGCTCCGTCGCCGCGGCCACCGACAACCTGCTGATCTACGCGACCAGCAACCGCCGTCACCTGCTGCCCGAGCAGATGAAGGACAACCTGGCCACGACCTATTCGGAGCGCGACGGCAACGTCGAGGTGCATCCGGGCGAGGCCGTGGAGGAGAAGATCTCGCTGTCCGAGCGCTTCGGGATGTGGATCAGCTTCTACAGCTTCAGCCAGCAGGAATACCTGGCCATCGTGGCGCAGTGGCTGACGCATTTCGGCCTGGACGCGGCCCGCATCGAGGCCGCCCGCCAGCCCGCCCTGGTCTGGGCGCTGGAGCGCGGATCGCGCTCGGGCCGTGTCGCCTACCAGTTCGCCCGCGATCTGGCGGGGCAGGGGCAAGTTCATGACTGACAAGAACGAATCCGCGAATCCGCACAGCCCTTCCGCCGCGAGCGATCGCGTCCCCGTGGACGTGGCCGTCGGCGTGCTGGTGCGTCGCGAACCCAACGGCCGCGAGACCGAATTCCTGCTGACCTCGCGCCCCGAAGGCAAGGTCTATGCCGGCTACTGGGAGTTCCCGGGCGGCAAGCTCGAAGCGGGCGAGACCGTCGAACAGGCGCTGCGCCGCGAGCTGCACGAGGAACTCGGCATCACCATCGGCGCGGCGACGCCCTGGAAGATCGAGCTGATGGAGTACCCGCATGCCAAGGTGCGCCTGCACTTCTGCAAGGTGTACGAGTGGCAGGGCGAGTTCGAGATGCGCGAGGGTCAGGCCATGAGCTGGCAGCACCTGCCGGTGCAGGTGCAGCCGGTGCTGCCGGGCACGATCCCGGTGCTGCAGTGGTTCGCCGCCGAGCGTTTCCATGTCGGGGCGACCCATGTCGTCTGAAGGCACGACCGATGGCGTGACCGATGTCGCCGCGGCGACCGCGGACTACACTGCCGCGATGGACTGGCTGGATCAGATCAAGTGGGACCGCGACGGGCTGGTGCCCGTCATCGCCCAGGAGCAGGGCTCGAACGACATCCTGATGTTCGCGTGGATGAATCGCGAGGCGCTGGCCCGCACCGCCGAGGTCGGCGAGGCGGTCTACTGGAGCCGCTCGCGACAGCGCCTGTGGCACAAGGGCGAGGAGTCCGGCCATGTGCAGCAGGTCCACGGCATCCGGCTGGACTGCGACAACGACGTGGTGCTGCTGAGCGTCACGCAGCACGGCCATGAGCCGGGCATCGCCTGCCACACCGGCCGCCACAGCTGCTTCTTCCAGAAGCTGGAGAACGGGCAGTGGACGGCGGTCGAGCCGGTCCTCAAGGACCCGGCGAGCATCTACAAGGCGTGAGCGACATGGCTTCCTCAGACACTTCCGCCACTGCAGGTTCGTCCGACTCGTCTGACTCGCCCGACTCGGTCTTCCCGCCCGACAGCCCGTCCCCCGCCGTGACGGCGCCGCTGACCGATCCGGCCAAGGCGCCGCTGAACGGCACGGACGTCCTGGCGCATCTGGGCGATGTCGTCGCCCAGCGCCGCGCCGAGGGCGATCCCGACAAGAGCTACGTCGCCAAGCTGTTCGCCAAGGGGCTGGACCAGATCCTGAAGAAGGTCGGCGAGGAAGCGACCGAGGTCGTGATCGCGGCCAAGGACGGCGCGCCGGACAAGCTGGTCTACGAGGTTGCCGACCTCTGGTTCCATTCGATCGTCGCGCTGGCGGCGCTGGACCTGCGACCCGAGCAGGTGCTGGCCGAGCTGGCCCGTCGCGAAGGCCTGTCCGGTCTCGAGGAATTCGCCCGCCGTAGCCCCTCCCCGGGCGCCGCATGAAGGAGCACGCATGACCCAATCGTTCGATCCGCCGCGCCCGCCCGACGTCGTGCTCGATCCCGAGCGCGAAGCCAGCCTGCGCACCATCGGCATCATCAGCTACGCGCTGCACGCGGTCGTGGCTATCGGCGCGCTGCTGCCCGGCGTGCAGGCCAGCATCGTGCTGCTGATCGTCGCGGTGATCGTCGACCTGGTGAAGCGCGACGAGGCCGCCGGCACCTGGCAGGCCACGCACTTCTCCTGGCGGCTGCGCAGCGTGCTGTGGTGCGGCATCCTGTACGTCGTCACGATCCCGCTGTGGTTCCTGCTGTTCGTTCCCGGATGGATCGCCTGGTGCCTGATCTCGATCTGGTTCCTCTACCGCATCGTGCGCGGCTGGCTGGCCATGAACGACCGCCGGCCCATGCCGCGCTGACCGATCCCGCGGATCTTCATCGACCCTTCAGCGTCTCCGACCATGAGCCACGACCCCAACTGCCTGTTCTGCAAGATCGTCCAGGGCCAGATTCCCGCGAAGAAGGTCTACGAGGACGACGATGTGGTCGGCTTCCACGACATCCATCCGTGGGCGCCGGTGCATTTCCTGCTGATTCCCAAGCAGCACATCGCCAGCATGGCCGACCTGCAGCCGGAGCACGCGCCGCTGCTGGGCAAGATGTCGGTGCTGGTGCCCCGGCTGATGAAGGAACTCGGTGTCACCAACGGTTTCCGGACCGTGATCAACACGGGTTCGGATGGCGGCCAGGAGGTGTTCCACCTCCACATGCACGCTGTCGGCGGCCCGCGTCCCTGGTTGAAAGGTTGAGCGCCGCCCTCATCTGGGGGCCTGACTGTGTGTTGCCGCTGCGGGCCGGGAGGGCCGGAGCGATCGGTTTTCCGATCCCGGACGTTCGTCCAGCGGTTGGTTACGGGCCCATAAGCCGCTGAAGCGGGGAGGGGCGGGCGTTGTTTGCCGACATGCCTGTCATGCGCGCACCGTAGAATTTCGGCTTCCGACTCTGGAGATTGTCATGGGTGGTTTGAGCATTTGGCACTGGCTGATCGTGCTGGTCGTCGTCATCGCCGTCTTCGGCACCAAGAAGCTGCGCAACGTGGGCGGCGACCTGGGCGCTGCCGTGAAGGGTTTCAAGGACGGCATGAAGGACGGCACCTCGTCCGACGCGCCGCCGCAGCAGGTGGCCAACGCCAACAAGGCGGCTGATCCGAACACCGTCGACGTCGACGCCAAGACGCGCAACTGAGCGCGGCCCGCATGGTCGATTTCGGCTTTGACAAGCTGGTGCTGATCGGCGCCGTGGCGCTGGTCGTGCTCGGCCCTGAACGCCTGCCGCGCGTCGCGCGGACGGTGGGCACGCTGCTGGGCAAGGCACAGCGTTACGTGTCCGACGTCAAGGCGGAGGTGAACCGGTCCATCGAGCTGGAGGAACTCCAGAAGATGAAGGGCCAGTTCCAGACTGCCGTCAACGACGTGCAGTCCAGCGTGCAGGAGCAGATGGACGCGGCCAACCAGTCGCTGCAGTCCACCTGGTCCGACCTGTCCGTGGACGGGACGAACGCGGACGGCAGCATCGGCGGCTACGCCAGCCCGGTGCCGGTCTACGAACGTCCCAAGAAGAACTGGCGCCTCAAGCGCGGCGCCACGCCGGTCTGGTTCAAGCAGCAGCAGGGCGTGCGTCGCCACGCCCAATCCGGCGCGGCCCGCGTGGCGCGCTTCCGTCCTTCCCGCCGAGCCCCATGAGCAGCCCCCAAGAAGACGAACTGGCCGGCACCGAACAGCCCTTTGTTTCCCATCTGATGGAGCTGCGCGACCGGTTGATCCGGGCGTTGCTCGCGGTCGCGGTGGCCTTCGGCGTCCTGTGCGCCTGGCCCGGTCCGGGCGGTCTCTTCGACCTGCTGGCGGTGCCGCTGGTCTCGCACCTGCCGCAGGGCAGCTCGATGATCGCGACCAACGTGCTGTCGCCGTTCCTCGTGCCCTTGAAGATCACCTTGCTGGCGGCCTTCCTGGTGGCCTTGCCGGTGGTGCTCTACCAGGTCTGGGCCTTCGTCGCGCCGGGCCTGTACTCGCACGAGAAGCGGCTGGTGATGCCGCTGGTGGTGTCGAGCACCTTGCTGTTCTTCGCGGGGGTGGCGTTCTGCTACTTCTTCGTCTTCGGCAAGGTCTTCACCTTCATCCAGAGCTTCGCGCCCAAGAGCATCACGGCGGCGCCGGACATCGAGGCCTACCTGGGCTTCGTGATGAACATGTTCATCGCCTTCGGCGCGGCCTTTGAAGTGCCGGTGGTCGTGGTCGTGCTGGCGCGCATGGGCATCGTCACGGTGGCGCAGCTCAAGCAGTTCCGCGGCTACTTCATCGTGCTGGCCTTCGTCATCGCGGCGGTGATCACGCCGCCGGACATCGTCTCCCAGCTCGCGCTGGCGATCCCGATGTGCATCCTCTACGAAGTCGGCCTCTGGGCCGCCAACGCCTTCGCGAGATACACCAAGGCCCCTGACGCTGAAGCTGAAGAGAGCAACGGCACCACCGGTTGATCTGAACGGCGCCTTCTAGCGAGGGCCAAGAAAAAACGCCCGATGCAAGCATCGGGCGTTTGTCCTTGGAGGCTGGGAAGACTTATTCGGTCTTCGCTTCCGCCTTGCGTTCCTGCGCGACCTTCGAGACCGCGACCGGCTTGCCTTGCAGCTGGTTCAGGGCCTGGCGCAGCGGGAAGTCCTCGGCGCTGCCGAACTCGGGCAGCGGCTTCGGCGCTTCGGCGCGCTTGGCGTAGTCGGCTTCCAGCTTCTGGCGGCGTTCCTCGCGGATCTTCTCCAGTTCCTTGGAGCGGGTCTCTTCCGTCTTCTCGTCCGAGCCGTGGAGATGCTTCTCCAGGTCGGCTTCGCGCATGCGCAGTTCGGCGAACACGTTGCCTTCGGCGGTCTCGTCCAGCGGGATGTCCGGCACGATGCCCTTGGCCTGGATGGAGCGGCCGCTCGGCGTGTAGTAGCGGGCGGTGGTCAGCTTGACCGCGGTGTCCGGGCCCAGCTGGCGCACGGTCTGCACCGAGCCCTTGCCGAAGGTCTGCAGGCCCATCACGGTCGCGCGCTTGTGATCCTGCAGCGCGCCGGCGACGATCTCGCTGGCCGAGGCCGAGCCTTCGTTCACCAGCACCACCATCGGCACGTTCTTGATCGCGTCCGGCAGGCGGCGCAGCGGATCGCCGGAACCGCGGCGGGCGTAGAAGTCCGGATCGGCGCGGTAGCTGGCCTTGGATTCGGCGAGCTGGCCGTTGGTCGACACCACCTCGACGCCCTTGGGCAGGAAGGCCGCGGAGATCGCCACCGCGCCTTCGAGCAGGCCGCCCGGGTCGTTGCGCAGGTCCAGCACGACGCCCTTGATCTTGGGGTCCTGCTTGTAGAGCTCGGCCAGCTTCTGGGTGAAGTCCTCGACGGTGCGGTCCTGGAACTGGCTCACGCGGACCCAGGCGTAGCCCGGTTCGACCAGCTTGGCGCGCACGCTCTGCACGCGGATTTCCTCGCGGGCGATGGTGACGGGGAAGGTGCGGCTTTCCGACTTGCGGTAGATCGACAGCGTGACCTTGGTGGCCGGTTCGCCGCGCATCTTCTTGACCGCCTGGTCGAGCGTCAGGCCGCGGACCGCGGTGTCGTCGATCTTGCTGATCAGGTCGCCGCTCTTGAGGCCGGCGCGGAAGGCGGGGCTGCCTTCGATCGGGGAGACGATCTTGACCAGGCCGTCTTCCATGCCGATCTCGATGCCCACGCCGACGAACTTGCCGGAGGTGCTTTCGCGGAATTCCTTGAAGCTCTTCTTGTCGAAGAACTGGGAGTGGGGATCCAGGCCGCTGACCATGCCGGAGATGGCATCGTTGATCAGTTTCTTCTCGTCGACGGATTCGACGTAGTCGGACTTCACGATCCCGAAGACGGCGGCGAGCTGCTGCAGTTCCTCGAGCGGAAGGGGGCTGGTGGTGCTGCGGGCATTGGCCTGCAGCTGCATTGTCGTCATGACACCGGCCATCGCACCCAATGCGACCCAGCCCGCGACTTTCAGTTTGGCGCCCATGATGAAAAACCTTGAATCAGTACAGCCTGGCTGCTTGGCGCCGCATGGTCCGTCCCCGTTGCGCGGGACGGAACAAAGGCGTTCCCAGTATATGTGTCCGGCAAAAATCCGGCCCGGCATCAACAACCGGTTTACCCCGCATTTACGCGTATCGCGGGCATCTTGCGCCCATTCGACAAGCGCCGACACGCGCGATGGCAACGGCTCGTGACCGTGGGAATGACTTCCGGCAGGGTGGTGCCGGGTCGGGGGTGCGATCGGGCACGGTCGGTGCCATGATCGATGCAACGCCAGCCGCGGCGCGACCCTGTCGTGCCGCAGTCGCCCGCCCACCAGGAGGAGTTCCATGGCCCTGCCGCATGCCGCCCCCGCCCAGCCTGTCGACGTCGCGCCGCTGGGCGCCGCGTTGAGTACCACGCCGTCCTCGGCGCTGTTCAAGTCGGAGGGCCTGGAAGTGATGCGCATCGTCCTGCCCAAGGGCAAGTCGCTGCCGGCGCACAAGGTCGACGGCGAGATCACGCTGCACTGCCTGGAAGGCGAACTCGAACTCAGCGTGCAGCGCGACGGCGCGGAGCAGCGCCATGCGCTGCGCGCGGGGCAGCTGTGTTATCTCGAAGGGGGCGTCGTGCACGCGGTGACCGGCGTGGTGGACGCGTCGGCGCTGGTGACGATCGTGCTGAAGCGATAGCTCTGAAGCGATAGCCCTGAAGCGGCAGCGCTGAGAAGCGCGCCGGAACCAACGCGAGGCGTTGGTCCCTCCGACAGGAATCGAACCTGTATTTGCCGCTTAGGAGGCGGCCGTTCTATCCATTGAACTACGGAGAGCCCGCGTGAACCGGCCTCAGAAAGGCCGGTCCGCGAAAGCGGCGGATTCTCGCATGGAAGCCGCGACCGTCAGTGGCGCGAACGGCGACAACGCGCAGGCGCATGGCTCGCGTCGCTACTCCCACTTCCACTGCCAGATCACGTCCAGGCCCTGCTGGTACTCGTTGGCCTGCGCCCGCAGCGTGAACCGCTGCGCCAGCTTGTAGATCACCTGCCAGGAGCCGGTGGTCGCGTTCAGCCCGCGCTCGTAGGCGACGAAGACGTTGCGGCTGACCTGCTTGCCCAGCCGCACCACGGTGCCGCGCGCGTCGTCGCCTTCGCCGCTGAAGGACAGCTCGTCCAGGCCGATGTTGTGGATCAGCTTGTCGCTGGCGCTCTCGCCGTCGCCGCTGATCAGCGCCATCGCGGCGCGCTGCATCAGCGCGGTGTCGCTGCGGCCCAGGTTGTCCGGCGAGCGTCCCAGCACCAGCCAGGACAGCTTGTTGGTCTCGCTCATGTCGGGCTCGGAGTAGAGCTTGATCCTCGGGCTGCTGGCCGTGCCGGTGACCGTCACGCCGACCCGCACCGCTTCGTTCTCCATGTCCGGCCGGATCGCGAGCACGTCCAGCCGCGGGTTGTCCAGCGGCCCGACGAAGCTGAAGATGCCGCGCTCCACGACCAGCTTCTGGCCGTAGGCGTTGAAGGTACCGCCTTCGCTGCGGACCTCGCCGGTCATCTGAGGCCGCGGCTGGCCGTCCTGCGCCAGGTGCAGCAGGCCGCGCAGCTTCGTATCGATGCCGTAGCCCTTGAGCTGCAGGCGTCGACCGAGGTCGAGATCCAGGTCGAGCTTGAGCCGCATCGGCTTGCCGCTGCCGTCCACGGCCTTGGGCGGCGCGTTCTGGCGCACCACCTGAACGTCGCTGTCGAGCTGCGGCGCGTCGCCGCGCGAGAAGTCGAACAGGCCTTCGACAACGACGAACTGTCCCTTCAGGTCCAGCAGCTGCGCGCTGGCCTTGAGCTGCGCGGCGCCGGTCGCGACGACGCGCCGGTCCACCCGCTGCAGCAGCGCGAAGGTGTCCGCCTTGAGCGACAGCTCCGCGCTCGGCTGCGCGCCGAAGCGCAGCGTGCCGTCCATGTTGACCGTGCCGTTGCCGGCGCGGGCAGTGAACTTCTCCAGCTTGGCTTCGCGGCCGCTCATCGTGAGCGCCAGTTCGCCCTGCTGCATGTCCACGCCCATCAGCGGATTGCGCAGCGACAGCTTCTGCGCGCCGGCCTGGCCGCGGACTTCCGGCGCGCCCAGCGTGCCGCCGAAGTTCAGCGTCGCGGCGAGGCTGCCGCCCAGGCGCCAGCCCGCCGGCAGCCACGGGCCCCAGTTGCCCATGTTGTCCACCTTGGCCTCGATGCCGCCTTCGAGCTTGGCGCCTGGCGTCGGCAACGCATGCGCGTTGGCCGTACGGAAGGTCACCGCGCCGCCGATGGCGCCCATGTTCTCGCCGGCCACGCCCTGCACCAGATGCCACACGCCCTGGTCCGCGAGCACGCCCAGGCGCAGGTCGGTCAGCGCGAGCCGCTGCGTGCTCACTTCGTCGGTGACGGTCAGGTCGCCCTTGGTGCGCTCGATCATCGCGTCCACCGTCAGCCCGCGCGCGTCGCGGCGCGACTTGAACCGGCCTTCGATCTGCAGGTCGCCGCCCCAGCCGAAGTCAGGCTGCAGCTTGTTCAGCACCGGTGCGGCGGCGATCGGCTCCAGCGCGGCCTGCACGTCCCACTCGCCGGACGGCAGGTGGGGCAGGGTCGAGCTCTGCCACACCATCCGGTCCCAGCGCAGGCCGGCGCCGAGCAGCTCCATCCGTCCCGGCGCCAGCGTCGCCTGACGTGGAGCGAGTCCCGGATCCAGTCGCAATGCGAGCGCCAGCGGACCGGCCTTCAGCAGCGGCGTGGGCTGCTGGCTGGCCTCCAGCGCGAGGGTCAGTCCGCGCGCCTGCCAGGCCGCGCCTTGGCGCCAGGCCTGCAGCGGATCGGTTTCCAGCGCGCCGTCCAGCGCGAGCCGTGCCCGCGCGCCCTGCGGATCCAGCGGCACCGTCTGCGCGAGGGCGGAGCCGTTCGCGCTCGCCGCCTGGGCCCGCGCCATCACCTTGGTCGGCGCCGGCTGCGTCAGCACCGGTGGCAGCGGCACCTGGCCCTGCATCGTCAGCGTCAGGCGGTGCTGGGCCCAACTGCCGGAAAGCTCCAGCTGCAGCTCGTCGAGCCGCGTGCTCTGCTGCGGCAGCCGCAGGTTGCGCAGTTGCGTGGTCCACGCCAGCTTTGCGTCCTTGAGGCTGGACAGCGTCCATTGGCCTGAGGCGTTGTCCAGCTGCAGCGCCGGCCGGCTGCCGGAGTTCGCCGGCAAGCCCGGCACGCCGGAGAGCCCGAAACCCTGGAGTTGCCACTTGCCGTCGCTGCCGTACTGCGCCTGACGCGCGCCGGGCTGGATCAGCACGACGGTCGCCTGCGCCTGAGCGCTGCCGACGATGGTGGCCTGCGGGAACTGCGCGCGCAGCATCGGCTGCAGGCTGGCGAGCTTGGGCGCGTTCACGTTGATCGACAGGTCGACCTGCTCGCGTCGCGCCGCGGCGTTGATGCGGCTGCGCGCCTGCAGCGTCGCGTCGGCCAGGCGCAGGTCGGCGAGCAGGTCCGGTGCCGCGGTGCCGTTGCGGCTGTAGCGGATCTGGCCGCTGAGCGGCAGGCCTTGCCATTCGCTGGGCTGCAGGTCGACGTCGGCCTTGCCTTGCGGCCACAGGCTGCCGCGCACCGACTGTAGCGCGGCCTTCAACCGACCGTTGAGCGCCTGCGGTGCCGCACCAGCGGGCAGCGGATCGGGGCTGAGCCGGCGCGGGTCCAGGCCCTGCACCGACGCTTCCACGCGGGTCTTCCAGCCCGACGCGAAGTCGAGCGCCTCGTTCAAGGTGAACTCGCCCTCGGCGTTCAGCGTGGCGGGGCCGGAGCGCGCCTGCAGGCGCTGCAGGTCGATCGACCGGGTGCGCAACTCGGCGGCCAGGGTGACGGACAACGGCGCTTGCAGCTTCCCTTGTCCGAGCTGGCCGGCGAGGTCGCCTTCCACCTGCAGGGACTGGTCCTTGGAGGCCGCCGCGATGCTCGCCTTCGTGCTGAGCTTGAGTTCGCCGCGCGCCTGGACCAACGGCCAGCGCGCGTCGATCTGGCGGCTGTCGAGGCCGGTCAGCTTCAACGTCAGCACGCTGCCGTCGGCCTGGCTGGTCTGGCCGACCGCCTGCAGTCGGCCACCGCCGGCGACCAGCGCGTCCAGACGCGGCAGGCGCAGCCGGGTCCAGTTCGACGGATCCAGCAGCAGGTCCAGTTGCAGCTGACGCAGCGGCAGCCGATCCTGATCGAGGCGACCGGCGGCGCTGTTGTCCAGGTCCGCCTTCACGCTGAGCGACTTGTCCGCGTTCGGCGTCATCGTGACCTTGCCGGTCAGCCCGGTGTGCGGCACGCCCTCGGTGCCGGGCAGCAGCGCGGCGAGGTCCAGGTCCTTCGCCTGCGTCTCCAGCTGCGCGACGGGGAAGGGCGCGAACGCCTGCAGGCGCGCCTGCACCTGCAGCCGCTGCTTCGCGGCTTCGAGCGAGCCCTTCAGCGTCAGGCCCGCGATCGGACCGTCGAGCCGGAACGGCGCGGTCCAGGGCAACTCGCCGCTCGGCTGGCTCAGCGTCCAGCGGCTGGTGAGCTTCAGGTCTTCCTGCGTCGCGATCGTCGCTTCGCCGGCGAGGGTCAGCTGTTGCCAGCCCAGCGACTTCACGGTCAGCGCATGCAGCTTGCCGCCGTCGGTGCCCAGCGACGCGCTGCCGCGCAGGCCGCGCAGCGGCTGCGCCAGGCCGGGCGCGAAGACTTCGCCGATCTCCAGGTCCGCGATGGTGATCGCGACCGGCGACAGCAGGCTCAGCGGCGGCTTGGCCGGTTCGGTCGACGTGCTGGGCGCGACCTGCACCCGCAGGCGCGCGACGGCCAGCCGGTCCGCCCGGACCTCGCCCCACAGCAGCGGCGATCGGTTCCAGACCAGCCGGACGTTCCGCCACTGCAGCTGTTCGAGGACGATGCGGTCCTCGGTCCCGGGCAGGACGAGCTCGGCGCGATCGACGTCGAAGTCGCCCAGCAGGCGGCCGCGCGCGTTCTGCAGCGACAGGCCCGGCACCTTGGCCAGCACGTAGGCGGTGCCGCCTTCGGTCTTCAGCGCCCAGGTCAGCGCGAGCGCGACCAGGCCGATCAGCACCGGCACCGCGAGCAGTACCCACAGCAGCCCGCGGCCGCGACGACGACGGCGCGGCGGCGCGTCAGCCGGAGGTGAAGAGGAATCGTCGCGCGGGTCGCTCATCGGATTACAGGTTGATGCCGACGCTGAAATGCAGGCGCCACTTGTCGACCAGGTTGCCCTTGGCGAAGTCGAAGCGCAGCACGCCGACCGGGCTGCGATAGCGCAGGCCGGTGCCGTAGGCCCAGGCGGGGTGGTAGTCGCCCCAGTTCTGCGCGGCCTGGCCGGCGTCGATGAACACCGCGCCCATCAGCTGCGGGATGCGCGGGGTGAGCGGATGCGAGACCTCGACGCTGCCGTTGAGCATCACGCGGCCGCCGGTCTGCGCGCCGGTGGAGTTCACCGGTCCCAGGTCGTTGTAGCCGTAGCCGCGCACGCTGTCGTCGCCGCCGGTGCGGAAGCGCAGCGCCTCGGGCAGGCCCAGCTTGCCCTTGGCCAGGATCTGTCCGCCTTCGAGCCGTGTCGAGAACAGCCAGCGTCCCGACAGCGGCGTGTACCAGTACACCTTGCCGGTCGCCCGCGCGAACGGGCCGTTCTTCTCCGACGAGCTGTCCGCCCAGCCGCCGCCGACCGTGGCGGTGGCGCTCCAGCCCTTGGTCGGCAGCACGCGCGAATCCAGGCGCCGCCAGGTCATCTGCTGGTTCAGCGACACCGCGCCTGCCACCGTCGTCGGCGTCTCGGGCTTGTGTTCCCAGGCGCGTATCACCTCGATGTAGGTGAGCCGGTCCTCGGGATCCGTCTCCTTCGCGTAACCGAAGCGCGTGCTGAGGTTGAGGTTGACCTGGTCGTTGTCGTCGATGCGCTCGACCTTCACCAGCGCCAGGCTGCGCTGCATGTTGGGCTGCGGGTGCGAGCTGATTTCCGTGTCCAGCGCCTGGCGCACGCGCGACAGCTCCAGCTTGCTACGCTCGCGGATGTTCAGGCCGAAGGGCTTGCGGTGCGTGTATTCGATGTTGGCGCTCGGGCCGTCGACGGTCCGGTAGCCGACGCCCAGCACCACCTGCTGGCGTGCGGCCTCGCGGATCTTCACGGTCACCGGCACCTCCACGGTCTCGGCGCCGGGCGGCGGCGTGACGCTCTCGGGCTGGATCTCGACGCTGGCGCTGTCGAACAGCTGCGTGCCCACCAGCCGCTCCTGGAAGTCCAGCAGCAGCCGCTCGTTGTAGGGCTGGTGCAGCTGATACCCGGCCAGCCGGCGCACGCTTTCCTCGGGCTGGTGGTTCAGGCCTTCGACGGTCAGTTCGCCGAGCGTGAACAGCGGCCCGCTCTCCAGCGTCACGGCGATGTCGACCTGGTTGTCGTCGGCCTGCACGACGGCCTCGCTGTGCGTCATCCGGGCCAGCGGATACCCCTGCGCCCGTGCCCGCGTCAGCAGCGCGTTCTTCGCCGCGGCCCAGTCGCCCTGGCTGAAGCCCGTCTGCGGCGGCAGCAGCCAGCTCTGCGTCAGCGTGCGGTCCAGCGCCGTCGCCAGCTTGTCGCCGCGCTCGGCGGCGGTCTTCAGCGGGCCTTCGACGCGCAGGTCCATCTGCCGGACCAGCGCGCGCGGGCCGGTCTCGACGATCAGCCGCAGGTTGCGCACGCCGTCGGACAGGTCGCCCACTTCCTCGGTCCGGACCTTGGCGTTGAAGTAGCCGGCGGTCTCCAGCAGCTTGGTCGCCTGCTCGGGCGCGACGGCGGCCAGCCGGCGCAGCTCGCCGGCGGTCAGGCGCATGTCTTCCGGCGTGTCGCGGAAGCGCGCCAGGTCCAGGTGTTCCATCAGCAGCGAGCGCAGCTCGGGCGGGGCCTCGATGGTCAGCTCATAGGCCGAGATCTTGCGCGTGCTGGTCACGTACGGGTTGTTCGCGTCGGCCTCTTCCGTCACGGCGACCTTCACCTGCGCCTTGCGGTCGGTGGGCAGCAGCGAGCAGCCGCTGAGCAGCGCGAGCGCCGCGACTGCCGCCAGGATCGGCCGCCCGCATCGCGACCATCGACTCACCAGGAGGGGCCTCGGGGTCGTCGCCGTCATCGATTGAGCACGCGCATCGCCTGTTCGAGGCCGCCCATGGTGAGCGGCATCATGCGTTGCTGCATCAACTGCTGGATCAGGGAGATGCTCTGGCGGTACTGCCAGACCCCGGCCGGTTCCGGATTGATCCAGACGTGCTTGTTGAAATGGGCGGTCAGCCGCTGCAGCCATTCGGCACCGGCTTCCTCGTTGTTGTACTCGACGCTGCCGCCGGGCTGGAGGATCTCGTAGGGGCTCATGGTGGCGTCGCCGACGAAGATCAGCTTGTAGTCCCGGTTGTACTTGTGGATCAGGTCCCAGGTCGAGGTCTTCTCGCTGAAGCGGCGCCGGTTGTTCTTCCACACGAAGTCGTAGACACAGTTGTGGAAGTAGAAGAACTCCAGGTGCTTGAACTCGCTCTTGACCGCGGAGAACAGCTCCTCGACCCGATGCACGTGTTCGTCCATCGTGCCGCCGACGTCCATCAGCAGCAGCAGCTTCACCTTGTTGTGCCGCTCCGGGATCATCCGGATGTCCAGCATCCCGGCGTTGGCCGCCGTCTTGTGGATGGTGTCGTCCAGGTCGAGTTCCAGCTCCGAACCTTCGCGCGCGAAGCGGCGCAGCCGGCGCAGGGCCACCTTGATGTTGCGGGTACCCAGCTCGATGTTGTCGTCGTAGTCCTTGTAGGCGCGCTGGTCCCAGACCTTGACCGCGCTGCGCTGGCCGCCGGGGCCGCCGATGCGTACGCCGCGGGGATTGGCCCCGCCGTTGCCGAACGGACTCGTGCCGCCGGTGCCGATCCAGCGGCTGCCGCCTTCATGGCGTTCCTGCTGTTCCTCGAGCCGCTGGCGCAGCGTGTCCATCAGCTCGTCCCAGTCCAGCGCCTTCAGCTGTGCGAGCTGCTCGGGCGTCAGTTCGCGTTCGAGCTGCTTGGTCAGCCATTCCTGCGGCAAGGCCTTGAACAGGTCGCCCATCAGCTCGACGCCCTTGAAATAGGCGGCGAAGGCGCGGTCGAACTTGTCGAACAACGCTTCGTCCTTGACCAGCGAGGTCCGGGCGAGCGCATAGAACTTGTCCACCGTCGGGCCGCTGCCGCCGACGTCGGTGTCGTCGAGCACCCCGGCCTTCATCGCTTCGAGCAGGGTCAGGTACTCCTTGACGGAGACGGGCAGCTTGGCGGCGCGCAGCGTGTAGAAGAACTGGATCAGCATGGGCCTCCCCCTAGACTCCGGGGCATCAGGGCATTATCCATGCCGACCGGCGGGCCGCAGGCGTAGCATCGGCACCAAATACGGGCCCGCGGTCGCGGGACCGCGGAGCCTCCAACGTTGGGGTCGGGCGAATGGATCACGGGCAGGGCAGCGGCGACGACAACGCCGAGGTCGAAGGCATGCTGGAGGCGCTGTACGGCGCCATCGGCGAGGAACGCGGCCGTTGGGTCGGCAGCTTCCAGAATTACCGGCTGACCAGCGCGTTCCAGCCGGTCTACAGCTATCCGCACCGGCGGCCGGTGGGTTATGAGGGCTTGATCCGCGTCGAGGACGAACGCGGCCGCCCCATCGCCCCCGTCACCGCCTTCGAGGGTGTCGGCAACTTCGAGCAGCAGATCTGGCTGGACCGCCTGTGCCGGCTGCTGCACGTGCACAACTTCGTTGCGCAGCGGCAGCCCGACTGCTGGCTCTTCCTGAACATCCACCCTGCCGTCTTCATGCATGCGGCGCTGCAGGTACGCATGCTCGCGCGCGCCGTCGAGGTCGTGCATCAGCTCGGCCTGCCCACGCACCGCCTCGTCTTCGAGGTCACCGAGGCCGTCATGGCGCGCGACGACAGCTTCGAGGAGGCGGTCGAGGCTGCGCGCGCCACCGGCTGCCTGCTGGCGCTGGACGACTTCGGCGTGGGGCATTCCAACTTCGACCGCATCTGGCGGATCCGTCCCGAGATCGTCAAGCTGGACCGTTCCCTGCTGATGCGGTCGCGCGGATCGCGGCGCATGGCGCGGGTGCTCTCGCAGATGGTGGCGCTGCTGCACGAGTGCGGCTCGCTGGTCCTGCTGGAGGGCATCGAGACCGTCGAGGATGCGCAGCTCGCCATGGATGCCGACGTGGATCTGGTGCAGGGTTTCGCCTTCGGGCATCCGGCGCCGTTCCTGCGCGACGGGGAGGGCGTCTCCGCGCTCGAGGACGTCTGGAGCCTCTTCAACGAGCGCCAGGCGCAGCTGCGCCGCGATCACCTGGACCGGCTCACGCCGTTCCGCACGGCGTTGGCGCTGTCGCTGCAGGCGGTGCAGCAGGGCCGGCCACTGGCCGAGGCCTGCCAGCCTTTCCTTCAGCTGGACGGCGCGCAGATGTGCTACCTGCTTGACGACGATGGGCGTGAGATCGGCGCGCGTGCGGTGCCGGCCTCGGGTCCGGCGGCGATCGATCCGCGTTTCCTGCCGATGGAGCGTGCGGGCGATGCGCGCTGGGCGCGTCGGCCCTACTTCCGCCGTGCCGTCGAGACGGTCGGCGAGATCCAGACCACGCGTCCCTACCTGAGCCTGCATGGGGCCAGGATGTGCGTGACGGTGTCTGTCGCCTACTGGCAGGACGGACGCCTTCGCGTCCTGTGCGGTGATCTGGACTGGGACGAGGTCTAGCCCCGCAAGTCACTCGCACTCCCCAGGCCCGCAGTCAGCGGGTGAGTGTGGGGCCGGAATGGGGCTGGGGGTTCGCGGACGCGATGCCCCCTGCCCCGTGGAGTGCCCGCGCTTGGCGACGCGCAGTCGAGCGTCCCCGACGGTACGCAGTACGGCTGAGGCAAGGCCTGTCCCCGGGTCCGGGACTTGCCAAAGTAGGGCGGGTCCAACTTCGGCGAGGTCCTGCGGGGCCGCTGTCCTCCCATGTCACGACTGCAGTACCTGCTGGCCGCGCTCGCGGCTGGGGCGCTCCTCGCCCATGTGCCCGCGAGGGCTGCGGCGCCTGCCGCCTGTTCATGGGACCGGCCGGGGCACGACAGCTTCATGGGGGACGTGCCGTCGGCGGTCGATCGCTACAAGGACATCGCGCCGGAGGTGCGTGAGCGTTTGAAGGCGCGCATGCGGGCGCACGACTACGACGACATTGTCGAGATCTCGCGCGATCGCATCGCGGGCAACGCCGGCTACGAGCCGGAGATTCGCGACATGCATTTCGGCCAGGGCCGTGTCTGCGCGAGTGTGAGTCGTGATCGCTGGTCCGACGAGCAACGCGAGCGTGCGCTGGTCTATTGCGAGGGCACGGCCTGCGTGATGGTGCCGACGGTGTGCCGCAACGTGAGCCGCATCGCGCGGGTGCCGGGCGGCGGGGGAGGTCCTGTGCCGCCGCCGGGGGAAGGCGAACTGCCGTTCGATCCGCCGGGTGCTGGCGCACCCACGCCGGTGCCGGAGGCTGTGCCGCCGCTCACGACCTTGCCCCCGTCGCTGTTGACCGGCGTCCCCGCCGTGCCGCCGGGGGCGTTCGCGAGTCCGCCGGTCTCGTTCGCGCCGCCGTCCGCAGGACCGCCGCCTCCGTTCATGCCCGCGCCGCCGCTGTTCACGCTGCCGCCGCGCGTCACGGAGGTCCCGCCCCCGGCGGTGCCGGAGCCCTCGACGTTCGCGATGGCGGCGGCGGGTCTCGCGTTGCTGGCGTGGCTCGTCAGGCGCGCTTCTTCTTCGCGACGGTCTTTGTGACCGCCTTCGTGACCGCCTTGGATTTCGCCTTGACGCGCGTCTTGCTGCCTGCCGTGTCGTGGCGCTTGAGCCAATCGAAGAACTCGCCGTACCAGAGCTTGGAGTTGCGCGGCTTCATGACCCAATGGTTCTCGTCCGGGAACCAGACCAGCCGGGCATCGACACCCTGCGCCTTCAGCGTGTTGTAGTAGGCCAGGCCCTGCGCGTCGGGCACCCGGTAGTCGAGCTGGCCGTGGATGACCAGCGTCGGCGTGTTGAAGTGCTGCGCGTAGCCGATCGGGCTCTGCGCCGAGACCTTCGCCGGATCCTTCCAGTACGCCGTGCCCAGTTCCTTGGCGTGCCACAGGTAGGCGTCGTTCGCGAACATCGCCGTCCAGTCGAAGCAGCCCGCGTGGCAGATGTAGGCCTGGTAGCGGCCGGCCGGCACGTGGCCGTTCATCCACGCGACCATGTAGCCGCCGTAGCTGCCGCCGGTGGCGAAGACCCGCGCCGGATCGGCCCAGGGCTGCTTGAGCAGCAGATCGGTCGCGATCTCCACGTCCTGCAGTTCCAGCTCGCCCCAGCGTCCGGTGATCGAGTCGGCGAAACGGTTCCCGAAGCTCGACGAGCCGTGGTAGTTCACGCAGGCGACGACGTAGCCCTGCGCGGCCATCGCCTGATGGTTCCAGCGCCAGTGCCAGCTGTCGCCCATCGCCGTGTGCGGACCGCCGTGGATCAGCTGCATCAGCGGGACCTTGGTCTTCTGCTTCGGATCGAAGCCCGGCGGGTGGTAGAGCCACATCTGGACCAGCTCGCCGAGCGCGCCTTCGTACCAGAGCTCCTCGACCTCGCCGAAGCGCACGCCGGCCAGCGCCGCGTCGTTGAAGGACTCGATGCGGTGCAGCACCTGCTCTTGCGCGTCGCCTTCGCGATCGACGACGGACACCTGCGGCGGGAAGGACGCGCTGTCGTGCAGCACGACCAGCGTGCCGGCTTCCAGCGCGAACGCGCCGACATGGCCGCCTTCGCACAGCGGGAAGGCGTGCAGCGTCTTCACGTCGAAGCGGTAGAGGTGGCGGCGGCCCTGCTCCTCGGCGCAGAAGAGCACGCCCAGGTCGTCTTCATCCCAGCGCAGCGGCGCGGCCACGTCCTGGTCCCATTCTTCCGACAGCACGGCCCAGTTGCCGTGCGTGTCCAGCACCGCCAGCTGCTGCGGCATCGTGTGCTTCAGGCCCTGGTGGGTCGCGATGAAGGCGATGTGCTGGCCCGCGTGGCTGTAGACCGGTGCGACCAGGTCCCAGCCCGGCTCGTGCAGCAGCACCTGCGTGCGGCCGGAGCGCACGTCGATCTCGGCCAGCGCGTTGCGGTGTTCCAGCGTCTTGGGCGTGATCGGATCGAAGCTGAACACGATGCGACGGCCGTCGGGCGAGATGTCGAAGGTGTCGGCGTCGGGCTCGGCACGGCTGAGTTCGAAGTCGGTGCCTTCGAACAGGTCGCGGACCTCGCCGCTGGCGATGTCGAGCACGTGCAGGTGCGGCACGCGGTTCATCGGCAGCGAGTGGTCCCAGAAGCGGTAGAAGCCCTCTTCGGTCACATACGCGCTGTCCTTGCGGTCCTTGTCCGCCTTGCGGCGCTCTGCCTGCGCGGCCTGGCCCTTCAGGCCCGGGTCGACCCAGGACACGAAGGCCAGACGCTGGCCGTCCGGGAACCACTTGAAGGATTCCACGCCGAAGGGCAGCTGCGTGACGCGGCGCGCTTCGCCGCCGTCCGGCGGGATCACGTAGAGCTGCGGCGCCTCGTCCTTGTCGCCTTCCTGCTCGCGGCGCGCGATGAAGGCGACGGCGTCGCCGGTCGGGCTCCAGCGCGGCTGGCCGTCCTTCTCGCCGGCGGAGGTCAGCGGACGCGGCTCGCCGCCCAGCGTCGACAGCAGCCACAGCGAGGTCGCGCCCTTGTTCTTCTCCATGTCGTGGCGCGTGACCGGCACCACCGCCTGCGCGCCGTCCGGCGACAGGCTGGGCGCACCGATGCGCGCCAGCGCCCACAGCGCGTCGACGTCGAAGGTCTTCAGTCCAGTGGATTGCCTTCTCGCGAGCGCCTTGGCGGGCGCTTTCGCGGGAGTCTTCTTCGAGGTGGCCATCAAGCGCTCCGGGGTTTGTCGAGTTGCCATTGCAGGTGGGTCTGGATGGTCGGCCATTCGGCCGCGGTGATGCTGTAGACGGCGGTGTCGCGCGGCAGCCCGTTGGGCATGAGCACGTGCGAGCGCAGGACGCCGTCGAGTTGCGCGCCCAGGCGCTCGATCGCGCGGCGGCTCTGCGTGTTCAGGCGGTTGGTGCGGAACTCCACCGCGATGCAGTCCAGCGTCTCGAACGCATGCCGCAACAGCAGCAGCTTGCACTGCGTGTTCAGGCCGCTGCGCTGGTTGGACGCGCGGGTCCAGGTGGAGCCGATCTCGACGCGGCGGTTGGTCGCGTCGATGTTCATGAAGGTGGTCATGCCGGCGACGCGGCCGTCGGCGTCGAAGACGGTGAACGGGTTCATCGAGCCCGCGTCGCGCAGGCCCAGCCGGCGGTCGATCTCGGCGCCCATGCGGTCCGGGGCGGGCACGGTGGTGTACCAGAGCTTCCAGAGTTCGCCGTCGGCGACCGCGTCGACCAGCGCCTCGCGGTGGTCCTGCGACAGCGGCTCTAGCCGCGCATGCGGGCCGGTCAGCGAAGCCGGCGCGGTGAAGGGGTTGGGTGCGGTCATGGATGGCGCCGACCCTCGGCCGGCAGTGCGAGGAAGAAGGTGCGGTGCAGGGAAGGACGGGGAGGAAATCCTCAGCCCTTGTTGCCGAGCAGCAGCCGGCGCAGCGCCCAGCGGCAGCCGCCCATCCCGACGAGGATCGTCAGCAGGCCCAGGATCTGCGTCGGTCCCCAGCCGGGTTCGCCGATGAATTCCCAGCCCAGCGCGCGACCGGCCAGCAGGCCGATCACGCCGCCCCCGACGAACCCGAGCGCATCGGCCAGCGCGGCGCGCCAGGCGGTGTTGAAGTCTTGACTCATGCGCGGATCGTACGGGCGGCGGTCAACGGTTGCGGCTCTGCATGTAGACGAGTTTCTCGAACAGGGTCAGGTCCTGCTCGTTCTTCAGCAGCGCGCCCACCAGCGGCGGGATCGCGACCTTGTCGTCCTGCGTCTGCAGGGCTTCCAGCGGGATGTCCTCGGCCAGCAGCAGCTTGAGCCAGTCGATCAGTTCCGAGGTCGAGGGCTTCTTTTTCAGCCCCGGCAGCTTGCGCACGTCGTAGAAGGTCTTCAGCGCGGCGGCCAGCAGGTCCTTCTTCAGCCCGGGGAAGTGGACGTCGACGATGGCCTGCATCGTGTCCGCCTCGGGGAACTTGATGTAGTGGAAGAAGCAGCGGCGCAGGAAGGCGTCCGGCAGCTCCTTCTCGTTGTTGGAGGTGATGAACACCAGCGGCCGGTGCTTCGCCCGGACCCATTCGCGGGTCTCGTAGACGTAGAACTCCATCCGGTCGAGCTCGCGCAGCAGGTCGTTGGGGAACTCGATGTCGGCCTTGTCGATCTCGTCGATCAGCAGCGCCACCGGGGTGTCCGACGCGAACGCTTCCCACAGCGTGCCCTTGACGATGTAGTTGGCGATGTCGCGCACCTTGTCGTCGCCCAGCTGACTGTCGCGCAGCCGGCTCACCGCGTCGTACTCGTACAGGCCCTGCTGGGCCTTGGTCGTGCTCTTCACGTGCCACTGCAGCAGCGGCAGCCCCAGGGCCTTCGCGACCTCCTCGGCCAGCAGCGTCTTGCCGGTGCCCGGTTCGCCCTTGACCAGCAGCGGCCGCGTCAGCGTGATGGCCGCGTTCACCGCCAGCATCAGGTCGGGCGTGGCGACGTAGTCCTGGGAACCTTGGAATTTCATGAGGGGCTTCTCTAGCGCAGGGGTGAAAACCAGTATATAGGGCCCCCCCTATAATCGCGCCGCCCCAAATCCTAGAAGATCGGGACCATGAGAAGACAACTGCAGATCTCCCTCGCGTTGATGCTGGCCGGTAGTGCGTTTGTTGTAGCCGCTCAGTCCAACGCTTCTTCGTCGCCCGCGCCGGGACAAGCGCCGTCGACGACCAACCCTGGCGCTTCAGCCGCCGCAACACCTGCCGCAACACCTGGCCCTCAAGCCGCACCTGGCCCCCAGGCCAACGTGCAGGCCAAGGTGGCCATGTGCATCGGCTGCCACGGCATTCCCGGGTATCAGGCGACCTTCCCCGAGGTCCACAAGGTACCGATGATCGCGGGCCAGAACGCCCAGTACATCGCCAATGCGCTGGCGGCTTACGCCAAGGGCGACCGCAAGCACCCGACGATGCGGGGCATCGCCCTGCCGCTGGGCGAGAGGGACATCTCCGAGATCTCCAACTACTACGCCGGCCTGGCCAAGGTCGATCCGGTGCCCGCGACGGTCGAGGCGCCGGCCGACATCAAGAAGCTGCTGGACAAGGGCGCCTGCGCGAGCTGTCACGGCGCCAACTTCAGCAAGCCCATCGACGGGACCTATCCGAAGATCGCCGGCCAGCACGCCGACTATCTTTACGTGGCCTTGAAGTCCTACCAGATCGAGGGCAAGCCGTATCACGGACGCAGCAACGCGGTGATGGCAGGCCAGGTCAAGCAATTCAGTCACGCGGAACTGAAGCTTCTGTCACAGTATCTGGCGGGTTTGCCGTCCGAACTACGTACAGTCCCGCAATCGCGGTTCCGCTGAAACGTGGCAGGCTGTCAGCCGGCCCCGGGTTCCAGCGAAAAGTAGTAGCCAAACCGCCCACCGGGGCGGTTTTTTCATGGTTGATCTGACTGTGCGTGCGCCAAGGAGGGCGCCATACTGTGTTGTCCTGGACGAAAACGCCAGTCATGCTGAAGAAGATCCCCACGGCCCAGGTGAAGCTGGGCATGTATCTGCAAGGGATGGAAGGGTCGTGGCTGTCGCACCCTTTCTGGAAGACGAAATTCGTCCTCACCGATCCCGAGGATCTGAAGGCGCTGAAAGCGAGCGGCGTGCCGTTCTGCTGGATCGATGCGTCCAAGGGTCTGGATGTCGATGCGCCCGAGGTGCCGAAGGCGACCCTGGCGCCGCCGGCGGCCGCGCCTGCGCCCGTGGCGCCCGCCGCACCGGAGCCGGTCGCCGCGCCGGCGGTCGTTGCCGCCGCCCCCCGACTTGAATTGAGCACCGCGCCCGCCTCGATGGGCGAGGAGCTGGAGCGCGCCACGCAGGTGATGCAGCGCTCCAAGCGCGCGGTGATGCACCTGTTCGGCGAGGCCCGGCTGGGCAAGGCGATCGACGCGGAGCAATGCCTGCCCCTGGTGGAGGAGGTGGCGAGCTCGGTGGTCCGCAACCCGTCGGCGCTGATCAGCCTGGCGCGGCTCAAGACCAAGGACGACTACACCTACATGCACTCGGTGGCGGTGTGCGCGTTGATGGTGTCGCTGGCCCGGCAGATGGGCCTGGACGAGCCGCAGACGCGCGAGGCCGGCCTGGCGGGGCTGCTGCACGACGTCGGCAAGATGATGATGCCGCTGAACGTGCTGAACAAGCCGGGCGCGCTGACCGACGACGAGTTCGCGATCATGCGCGACCACCCGACGCGCGGCTTCGAGATGCTCAAGGAAGGCACGTCGGTGCCGGAGGCGGCGCTGGACGTGGCGCTGCGGCACCACGAGAAGATGGACGGCTCGGGCTACCCCGGCAAGCTGGCGGGCGAGCAGATCAGCCTGCTGTCGCGCATGGGCGCGGTGTGCGACGTGTACGACGCGATCACCTCGAACCGGCCCTACAAGAACGCGTGGGATCCGGCGTCGTCGCTGGCGCGCATGGCGCAGTGGACGGGGCATTTCGATCCGCGGGTGTTCCAGGCCTTCGTGAAGTGCGTGGGCATCTATCCGGTGGGGACGCTGGTGAAGCTGCAGTCGGGCCGCCTGGGCGTGGTGCTGGAGCAGAACGCCACGGCGCTGACGGCGCCGCGGGTGCGGGTGTTCTATTCGACCAAGTCGCAGATGCCGATCCCGACGCTGGTGCTGGACCTGTCCGCGCAGAATGCCGGCGACCGCATCGTCGGCCGCGAGGACCCGGCGACCTGGGGCTTCCAGCGGCTCGACGAGCTCTGGCAGGCGCCGGCGAAGTGACGCCACACGGACGCCGCGCAGCCTCGGGAGAGGCTGCGTGCGCAGTCCCCGCAAGTCTCGGTAGTCATCGATGACTCAGAGCGGTAGCGCTCCTCAATGTCTGAGGCGAAAGTCTCCTAGTTCAGGCAATGGTTCGCCTGAACCGTCCGCAGGAAGATGCAGACCTCGCGCTGATGAATGGCGCTGGAGGTCACTTGATGGCAGTCCTGTTGAAAGAGGCGAGCCCCGCCGACGAAGTGCCGGCACGTCCGCGGAAATCCGAGCCGCTGCAACCACCGTTTGATGTCGTGACTTATGCGGGTCCGGTCACCGTCGAGGGCTATGAGCGACTGAGCACAGTCCTCGAACAGCAACGCACGAACGACCAAGTCCTTGTCGTGCTTGAGACGCCTGGCGGTGATCCGCATGCGGCATTCCGCATCGCCAGGGCCCTGGGGTTCCACTACCAACGTGTCGAGGCCCTTGTGCCGCGTTACTGCAAGAGTGCGGGAACGCTGATCGTGCTCGGCGCGTCGGTGTTGCATATGGGCGATCGTGGCGAGTTGGGCCCCATCGATATGCAGATTCCGAGGGTGGGTGAATTTTCGATTCGCGGCTCCGGACTCGAGTTCGGCGGCGTTCTGGATCAGTTGCTGCCGCATCAGATTCAAAGCTTCGCCATTGCGGTGCGCGCCATCTCGGCCCAGGGCCTGTCCAACGAAGCGGCAGTCAATGCAGCTTCACTGATGACTGCGCGCATGTTCCGACCGGTGCTCGAAAAGGTCGATCCTCGTCGACTCGTCGAGGTGACGCGCGCGATGGCCATTGCCGCCGCGTATGGCGAGCGTCTGGCGCAGAAGGGCGGCAACATCGATGCAGATGGCATCAATGAACTGATGCGGCGATATCCATCGCACGCGTTCGCGATCGATCGCAAGGAGGCGCGGCGCCTGTTCTTCGACGTCCGGGAGCCGATCGGTGCAGTCGCCGAGATTGCCACACGGCTCGGGCATTCGATGGCTTCGCTCAACACGCTTGCTGCGCCGACGGTCCAGCTGTTTCGTTTTCCTTTCATTGACAAGGAGGATTCACATGTACTCGAAGGAACCCATGCACGAGGTTTTTGCCCGCTCGCGCCAGCTGATGTTTGAAGCCATGTTGAGGATGTATCCCGGTCTGTTTGACATGCACCGAACCCGGCCGCCCATGCCGGCGCCGTCGCCGACGCCGTGGGAAGCTCGATCGTGGTCGGAGGAGGAGGCCGCGCGCAGGGCCTGGCACTACGCCCAAAATTTCGCTGTCCCCTCTCGCGTGCTGCCCGATGAGCAGTGACCCGTCCGGAAAGACCCCGACCTCCCGCTGAGCCTGCGCTCCCTACACTCCCCGACATCACACGACGTCGGGGAGCGCGGGATGACACGAAGGCTCATGCTGCTGGCGCTGTGCGCCGGCGTGGTCGGCGGCACCCTCGTGGGCGCGCTCGGCGGGGCATCGGCGGCCCACGCGCAGACGCTGCGCTGGGCCAGCCAGGGCGACGCCCAGACGATGGATCCGCACTCGCAGAACGAGAGCCTCACCAACGGCATGAACTCGCAGGTCTACGAGCGGCTCACCGCCCGCGACCGCCAGCTCGCCATCGTGCCGGGTCTTGCCACCGAATGGACCCAGGTCAGTCCGCTCGTCTGGCGCTTCAAGCTGCGCCCCAACGTCAAGTTCCACGACGGCTCCCCGTTCACCGCCGACGACGTCGTGTTCTCGCTGCAGCGCGCCAAGGCGCCGACCTCGCAGGTCGCCGTCTACGCCAATGCCGTCGGCACCGCGCGCAAGATCGACGATCTGACCGTCGAGATCACCCAGCCGCGCTTCAATCCGATCTTCCTGCAGCACCTGGACCTGCTCTTCATCATGAGCAAGTCCTGGAGCGAACAGCACAAGGTGACGAAGCCCCTCAGCTTCAAGGACAACGAGGAGAGCTTCGCCGGCTTCAACATGAACGGCACCGGCCCTTTCATGCTGGTGCGCCGCCAGCCCGGCATCCGCACCGTCTACAAGCGCAATCCGAACTGGTGGGGCCGTTTCGAGGGCAACGTGCAGGAGGTGCAGTTCACGCCGATCTCCAACGACGCGACGCGGCTCGCCGCGCTGGTATCGGGCGAGGTCGACCTGCTGCTCGATCCGGCGCCGCGCGACGTGCCGCGGCTGCGCGCCACGCCCGGCGTGCAGGTGATCGAGGGACTGGAGAACCGGCTGATCTTCGTCGGCATGGACCAGGCGCGCGACACGCTGGTCTACGGCCGCTCGCCCAACGGCAAGAACCCGTTCCAGGACCTGCGCGTGCGGCGCGCGATGTACCAGGCCATCGACATCGAGGCCATCCACAAGCGCCTGATGAACGGCCTGTCGCAGCCCACGGGCGGCTTGACGCCGTCGCCGCTGGGCGCCTTCAACGATCCGGCGCTGGAGACGCGCCTGCCCTTCGACCTCGCCGCCGCGCGCAAGGCGATGGCCGATGCCGGATATCCCGAAGGCTTCGAGGTGACGCTGGACTGTCCCAACAACCGCTACGTCAACGACGAGGCGATCTGCCTCGCGCTCGCGTCGATGTGGGCGCAGATCAAGGTGAAAGTGAAGGTCAACGCGATGCCGCGCGTCCTCTACTTCCCCAAGCTGGAGCGCTACGAGACCAGCCTCTACCTGATGGGCTGGGGCGGCGCGATCACCGACGCGGAGACCATCCTGACGCCGGTCTACCGCAGCGACGACAAGCCTTCCGGGGCGGGCTACTACAACTACGGTCGGTCGAAGAATCCGAAGTTCGATCAACTCGCGGGCGCGTCGTCGGTGGAGGCGGATCCCGTCAAGCGCGAGCAACTGATCCGTGCCGCCCTGCAGGAATACCGCGAGCAGATCCATGTGATCCCCCTCCATCGGCAGGCTGCGCCGTGGGCGGTGCGACAAGGCGTGAAGGCCGTGCACCGCGCCGACAACTGGCTGGACTACGCCTGGGTGACACTGCCGAAATGACAGGGACCCTTGAGAAGCAATGGCTGGCGCGTCTGCGCGCCGATTACCGGACCGAACGAGGCCGCTGCGTCGTCAGTCACGAGCATGAAGGGCCGCTGCGGCTGTTGAAGAGCCTCTATCCCGAAGGCGACGCGATCTGCCACAGCGTGCTGGTGCATCCGCCCAGCGGGTTGGTCGGCGGCGACACCTTGGACATCGCGGTGACGGTGGGCGAGGGCGCCCACGCGCTGGTGACCACGCCGGGTGCGACGCGTTTCTATCGAAGTCCGACGAGGACGTTGGCCACCCAGCGCGTGCAGGCGTCGTTGGGCGACCGCGCCCGCCTGGAGTGGCTGCCGCTCGAGGCCATCGCCTATCCAGGCTGCGAGGCGCTCAACGAGGCGCGCTTCACCCTCGCGCCGACGGCGGAGCTGTTCGCCTGGGACATCACCGCGCTCGGGCTGCCCGGCGCGGGTCAGCCGTATTCGGCGGGACGTTTCCAGCAACATCTGGAGATTCCGGACGTCTGGCTCGAACGCGGACTGCTCGACGCGGGCGACGCGCTGCTGATGGACGGCGCACTGGGCCTGGCCGGCCATCGATGCCTCGGGACGCTGGTGTTCGCGGCCGGCGCCGCGATCGAACGCGGCCGCCGCGAAGAGGCGCTCGACGCCGTCCGTGCGTTGATCGACGCCGATCCGTTGCGACTCACGGCCGGAGCGACGGCGGCCCAGGACGGCGTGCTGGTCGTGCGCGCGCTGGGACCGGTCGTCGAGCCGGTGTCGCTGCTGCTGCGCCGCTGCTGGGCGGCCTGGCGTCAGGTCTTGTGGGGTCTGGACGGCACCTCGCCGCGCCTCTGGGCGATGTAGGCCGCGCGCCCGGCGCGACCGCTTCACCATGCCAGGGCAATTGCCCGGCCCGCACGCATCCCCCACTCTGGGGACGCCCCTCGATGTCGATGTGGCAACGATGTCTCAGAGTTGTAGCCAGCGCACCAGGGCAGCGCTTAGCATGGCCTCTCCACAGACGGTCTCCAGGGAGGTGATCGCATGGCTTCACGTACCGCTTCGTGCAGTTGCGGCCAATTGAAGATCGTGGTGCAGGGAGAGCCGCTGGGAACCGGCCTCTGCCATTGCCTGGCGTGCCAGCGTCGCACGGGCAGTGTCTTCGCGACGCTGGCGGCCTTCGCCGAACCTTATGAGGTCGTCGGCATCGCCACCGAGTTCGTGCGCGCCGGCGACCAGGGCGCACGCTTCCGCTTCCACTTCTGCCCCGTCTGCGGGAGCAACGTCTTCCACACGGAAGAAGGCGTGGAAGGCTCCGTCGGCGTCGCCGTCGGCGGGTTCGGAGATCCTTCGTTCCCGCCGCCCCAGGACTCGGTCTACACCTGCCGCATGCACGGCTGGGTCCGGTTGCCGGAGGAGGTCAGAACCTATGACAAGGACACGATGTAGCGGGGAGAGTCAGGCGAAGAGCGCCGCATGACTGCCTAGAGCCCGCGCGCTTTGCGCGCCCCTCACCCCAACCCCTCTCCCGCAGTGCGGGAGAGGGGCCAACGGGCACCGAGCCTCCATCGACTACTCCTGAGCGGTGGAGGCTCCCTCTCCCGCACTGCGGGAGAGGGCTGGGGTGAGGGCCAGCGGCCGTGGCAGTACTGAGGCCTTCTTGCTCCCTCTCCCGCTTGCGGGAGAGGGCTGGGGTGAGGGCCAGCGGCCGTGGCAGTACTGAGGCCTTCTTGCTCCCTCTCCCGCTTGCGGGAGAGGGCTGGGGTGAGGGCCAGCGGCGGAGGCAGTACGCATCCACCGGTCCCGGGCGCCGCGCTTCCGCCATGACTCGTCGGCGGGGCGCCCGGGCCGATGGGGCGTTCCTGTGTTCCTCGTTTCCGATCAGGCGGCCAGACGCAGGTCCGGCCGGACTTCGGTGAACGTGGCCGGGCGCAGCGGCTGGGCCAGGCGCAGCAGGTGGTGCGGCTCGCTCAGGAAGCGCATGCGGTCGGCGTTGCTCATCGCGTCGACGACGCCCGGCTGCGCCGTCAGCTCGCCCAGGCGACGGGCGCGCACTTCGGCGCGCTTGCCCAGACCGACGTCGCGGCGACCCATCGCCTCGGCCGCCAGAGCGGTCAGGCGGCGGCTTGCCAGCAGGTCGGCGAAGCCGGGGAGGCGGCGCTCCTGGCGACCATAGGCCCAGGCGTTGCGCAGCACCGTCGGCGTGCGGCTTTCTTCCGGGATCACCAGCAGGCCGGCGCGGCGCATGCGCTCGCCCAGGCTGGCACGGCTCGACAGCACCGTGATCGGCGCGGCCAGCAGCAGCGGCAGGGCGATAGGCGCGATCCAGATCAGCGTCGACGGGCTCAGCGCGCCGATCAGCGCGGTGATGGCCAGCGTCACCAGGCTGATGCGGCCGTAGGCGGCGAAGGCCTCGCGCCAGGACACGTCCTCGGCGGCCCGCGGGGGCGACTTCCAGTCCAGCGAGATGCCCGTCAGCGCGACCACGCAGAAGATCGAATGCGCGACCATCCGCAGCGGCGCCTGCAGCAGCGACATGCCGGCTTCGGTGGCGCAGGAGGCCACCAGCTTCAGCGAGCCGCCGTACTGCGACTGCTCGCCGCGCAGGATCAGCGCGGCCACCGACAGCAGGCGCGGCAGGACCAGCATGCCGATCGTGCCCAGCCACAGCGCGGCCACGCCCGGGGCCAGCGAGCCGTCTTCCAGGAAGGGCTGGAAGGCCTCGTTGCCGCCGACGTTCCAGAGCAGCACGCCCAGGCCGACGTAGAGCAGCCACAGCGGCGCGGCCAGGTAGGACAGCGCGCCCGTCACCAGCATCGCGCGGTGGACGCCGTGCAGACCCGGTTCGGCGATCAGGCCGGCGTTCTGGATGTTGCCCTGGCACCAGCGGCGGTCGCGCTGCAGCTCGGCCAGCAGGTGCGGCGGCTGTTGCTCATAGCTGCCCGGCAGGTCGGCCACCAGCCACACCTGGTAGCCGGCGCGGCGCATCAGCGCGGCTTCGACGAAGTCATGGGACATGATGTCCTTGCCGCGCAGCGGCGCCAGCGCGCAATGCTTCATGAAGGGCTTGACGCGGATGATCGCGTTGTGGCCCCAGTAGTGGGCCTCGCCCAGCTGCCAGAACTGCATGCCGGCGGCGAACAGGCGACCGGTCACGCGGCTCGCGAACTGCTGTGCGCGGGCGTGCGGCGTGTCGTGGCCGCAGACCTGGTTGGCGGCTTGCAGGATGCCGGCGCGCGGATGCTTCTCCATCAGGCGCACCAGGCCCAGCAGGCAGTCGCCGCTCATCACGCTGTCGGCGTCCAGCACCACCATGTAGCGGTAGTTGCGGCCCCAGCGGCGGCAGAAGTCGGCGACGTTGCCGGCCTTCTTCTTCACCCGGCGCTGGCGCCAGCGGTAGTGGATCCGGCCGCGGCCGGCGAACTGCGCGCGCAGTTCGGCCCAGGCGGCCAGCTCCTGCGTGCGACGCTCGGGGTCGGAGCTGTCGGAGAGGATGTACACGTCGAACAGGCGCAGCGCGCCGGCCGCCGCGAGCGACTCGCAGCTGGCGCGCAGGCCGGCGAAGACGGTGGTGACGTCCTCGTTGCAGATCGGCATGACGAGCGCGGTGCGCGCGTCGGCGCCCAGCGCGTCATTGCCGGCGTCCTTGATGCTGATGGCGTGCCTGTCGCCGCGCAGCATGACCCAGAAGCCCATGACCGCGGTGACGCAGCCGGCGCTGACCCAGGCGAACAGCAGCGCGAACAGCCCCAGGTGCACGCACTGCAGTGCGAAGGCCCACGGATCGGACGCCCAGCCGCGATGCGTCTGCCAGAGCACCGCGGTCGCGAGCGCGGTGGCGCCGACGATCGACAGCTTCAGCGCGTTGCGGCGGTTCCTGGCGGCGGTCTCCCAGGCCTCGGGCGGCTCGGCGCCGGGCAGGGCGTCGACCGGCGGATTGCGCTGGCCCCAGGGACGGGGCACCATCGCGCCGCGCTTGATCGCCGGGGCGCTCGGACCGACCGGCCCGGGGGCGGCGGCGGCGGGGTGCACGGTGGCGGTGTGCGTGGATTCGATCATGTCGTGCTCCTTCACTGGGGAGGAAGAATCAGGCTCCAGGTCTCGGTGAGGACCTGTTGCTTCGTCTGGAGGAAGCCGCGCAGCTCGGTCGACTGACCGGGGCGGAGCTGCTTGATGCGGACGGCCATGCGCCAGCCGCCGGTGACCGGGTTCGGATAGGCGTTGACCTCGGTGACCTCGCCGTTGCCGTTGGTGCTGGCGACAGCCTTGACCTCGGCGCCGGCCGGCAGCGCGGCCAGCGACGGACCTTCGAAGTCGACGATGAACTGCTGCTCGTTCTTGTCGAGCTTGGCGTAGCTGTAGCCGGTGCGGGACTGCACGGCCCAGGCGCCGGGCGGGCGCTGCTGCTGCTCGCCCTGCAGGTGCAGGCGGTACGAGTAGTCCAGCGGCTGGCCCGGGGCCGGCTGCTTGGCGGGCACCCAGTAGGCGACGATGTTGTCGTGCGTCTCGTCGGGCGTGTGCAGCGACATCAGCTCCACGCGGCCCGGACCCCAGTCGCTGGTCGGCTCGACCCAGGCGGAGGGGCGCATCTCGTAGCGCGCCTCGGTGTCCTCGTAGTTGGCGAACTTGCGGTCGCGCTGCATCAGGCCGAAGCCCTTCACGCCGGGCAGGGTGAACGAGGTGGTCAGCGTGCCGTTCGGGTTGATCAGCGGACGCCAGATCCATTCGCCGGTCGAGCTCGCGACCATCAGGCCGTCGCTGTCGTGGACTTCGGGTCGGAAGTCGCCCTTCTGCGGCTGGTTCTCGCCGAACAGGTACATGCTGGTCAGCGGGGCCATCGCCAGCGTGGCGACCGGCGAGCGCATGAACAGGCGTACGCGGGTCTCGACCACGGTCTCGGCGCCGGGCTTGATCACGAAGGTGTAGACGCCGCTGGCGCGCTGCGAGTCCAGCAGCGCATGCACGGTCAGCGACTTGGCATCGGCGGCGGGGCGCTCGATCCAGAACTCGGTGAAGCGCGGGAATTCCTCGCCCTTGCCGCCGACGGTGTCGATGGCCAGGCCGCGGGCCGACAGGCCGTAATGCTGGTTGGCGCCCAGGACGCGGAAGTAGCTCGCGCCCAGGAAGACGGCCAGTTCGTCCTTGTACTTGTCGTTGTTCAACGCGTAGTGCGCGCGGAACCCGGCGTAGCCGACGTCGCCCCACTTCTGCGGCGACAGCTGGCTGTTCTTGCCGTAGTCGAAATCCTCGCGCTTGAAGGGGACAGGTCTTGCCTGGCCGCCGACGATCTCGTTGATGCGCACGGCCTGGGTCTGGTAGTGGCCCAGGTGGAAGAACATCAGCTCGAAGGGCAGCTTCTCCTCGCGCCACAGCGCGCGCGCCGGCTTGAACCGGATGTCGCGCATCTGGTCGTAGTTCAGGTTCTTGAGCTCGGTCGGGAGCGTGTCCGGCGGCGCGACGTAGGGCTTGGCCGCGAGCGCCTTGGCGCGCTCGGCCACCTCGTCGAAGCCGAAGGCGTGCGCCGCGGCGGTGGCCGCCAGCAGCGCGGCGCCGACCGCGAGTCCGAAGAACGACCCCATCCACCGACGCTGGCCGGCCTGAAGGCGGGCACTGGCCGCCTGGATGAGGATCCGAGAGGAGGGGGTGTGAATATTTCTCATGTGACACACCTACTGCAAGGCCTGTGCCACATGGGAAATCTGTTTTAAATCAACAACTTACGTCGTTGGTGCGGTGCCGCACACGGGAATTTCTGTCGCCGGAGGGCGACGCGATTGCCGCCGGTTCTTCCAAGTGCTTGATTTGAAAGGGATTTTCTTGTCGCTATTCAGCGACAGGCCCGTCGGCGCGGAACATGGAGGGGTCCAGCCCGTTGCGCTGCAGCAAGCGGTAGAACTCGGTCCGGTTGCGGTCGGCGAGCCGCGCGGCATCGGCCACGTTGCCGTCGGTGAGCTTGAGCAGACCCACCAGGTACTCGCGCTCGAAGCGCTGTCGCGCCTCGGCGTAAGGAAGTACTTCGATGCTGGGCGAGCGCAGCGCGCGCTGCACCAGTGAGAGCGGGATCAGCGGTGAGGTGGCCAGCGCGCTGACCTGCTCCACGACGTTGTGGAGCTGGCGCACGTTGCCCGGCCAGGCGGCCATGGTGAGCGCCTTCAGCGCATCGGGCGCGAAGCCGTTGAGGCGCTTGTCGTACTTGGTCGCGAGCTTCTGCAGGAAGTGCTGCGCCAGCAGCGGGATGTCCTCGCGGCGCTCGTCCAGCGTGGGCAGCGTCAGGCTGACGACGTTGAGGCGGTAGTAGAGGTCCTCGCGGAACTGGCCCTCGGCCAGGGCGGCTTCGAGGTCGCGGTGGGTCGCGGACAGGATGCGGACGTCGATGGGCACCGCGGCGCTGGCGCCGACCGGGCGCACCTGGTGCTCTTGCAGCACGCGCAGCAGCTTGACCTGCAGCGGCAGTGGCATGTCGCCGATCTCGTCGAGCAGCAGCGTGCCGCCGTCGGCGGCCTGGAACAGGCCGCGATGGTTGGCCAGCGCACCGGTGAAGGCGCCCTTGACGTGGCCGAAGAGCTCGGACTCCAGCAGCGGCTCCGGGATCGCGCCGCAGTTGACGGCGACGAAGGGCCGCTTGGCGCGCGGGCTGGCCGCGTGGATCGCGCGGGCGAGCAGCTCCTTGCCGCTGCCGCTCTCGCCGCGGATCAGCACCGGCGCCTGCGAGGCGGACACCAGCCGCGCCTCGGCCAGCACCTCGGCCATCACGTTGGAGCGGCTGACGATGGACTCGCGCCAGAGTTGGTCGGGGCTGTCGTCCTGGTGGACGGCGGTGAGGGTCAGGGCTTGCGCGATGGTGTCGAGCAGCGCGCGGCCGTCGAAGGGCTTGGTCAGGTAGGTGTAGACGCCCTGCGCGGTGGCGGCGACGGCGTCGGGAATGGTGCCGTGGGCGGTCAGCAGGATCACGGGCAGGGCGGGGTGGCGCTCGCGGATCGTGTTGAACAGCGCCAGGCCGTCCATGCCGGGCAGTTGCACGTCGCTGAGCACCAGCGCGGGCCGCTGCACGTCGAGCTTGGCGAGCGCCGCCTCGGCGCTGCCGACGGCGGTGACGTCGTAGCCGGCGGCTTCCAGCCGCATCTGCAGCAGCTTCAGCAGGTCGGCGTCGTCGTCGACGATGAGGAGTTTCGCCCCGCCGCTCATGCGCAGTCCTTGTCCGGGACGCTCATGGCTTGTCCAACGCCGAACGCGGGCCGCCCAGGCTGCGTTCGATCGCCTTCAGCGCTTCCAGCTTGCGGTTCGCGTCGTCCAGGCGGCGCTGCAGGTCCTCGCGGGCCAGGCGGCCCTTGTCGAGCTCGCCTTCCATCCGGCGCTGCTCGGCGACGCGGTCGACGAGGAACTGGGCCATCGGGCGCCATTCGTCGGCTTCGGGGCGCGCGTCGCGCAGGACCTGGTCGAGCAACGTCTGGGCGCGGAAAGTCTCGCCGTTGGCGTGGCTGAACATCAGCGCGAGCGCGAGCTGCACGGCGGTGCCGGGCGGCAGCGAGGCGTCGTCGCGCGGGGCGACTTCCTGCGCGAGCTCCAGCGGGCTCATCTGGCGCAGCCGGTCGTTGAGGTTGAGCACGATGCGCGCGGCGTTGTCGGTCGGCGCGACGACAGGCACCTGCACCGGCACCTGGACGCGCACTTCCTTGATGACGGTCTTGGGCGGCTGCTGGGCGCAGCCGGTGGCCAGCAGCGCGATGATCGTGGCGGCGGCGAACGGGAGGGCCCGGGCGGCGGACGTCATGCGTTCGAGGACTTCAGGAACCGGGGCGTGTGGGCGCATGGCAGCGTGATTCTGAAATGGGCGCCTTGGTCGGCGGGCAGCAGGTCGATGTGACCGCCGTGGGCGGCGATGTATTCGGTGACGATGGACAGGCCGATGCCGGTGCCCTTGAGCGCGTCGTCGGGTTGGCGTTCGCCGCGGTAGAAGGGTTCGAAGATGCGGGCCTGGTCCGTCGGCGCGACGCCGGGGCCGTTGTCGCGCAGGTCGATGGTGAGCTGGCCGCCCTGGCGCGCGAGGGCGATGTCCACGCGCCCCCCGGGCGGGGCGAAGCGTATCGCATTGGAGAGGAGGTTGCCGACGGCGGCCGCGATCTTGGCCGGGTCGACCTCCGCCTCGAGCGGTCCGCCGGAGAGGCTCACTTGCAATCCGCGTGCCTGCCATTGCAGCCGCTGGTGGTCGATCGTGCCCTGGATCAGGGACATGAGCTCGGTGCGCTGCGGCTTGAGGTCGCGCGCCTCGAAGGCGGCGGCGTTGAAGCGCAGCAGGTCCTCGATCTGGCGCTGCAGCACGGCGGTGTTGTCGCGCAGGATGCGGGTCACCTCCTTCTGCTTCTCGTTGAGCGGGCCGGCGACCTCGTCCTCCAGCAGTGCGGTGCCTTCGCGCAGGGCGGCCAGCGGGGTCTTGAGCTCGTGCGAGACGTGCCGCAGGAAACGCGCCTTGTCGGCATCGAGCTCGGCCAGCCGCAGCCGCAGCCAGTCCAGGCGCTGGCCGATGACGCGCAGGTCGGCGGGGCCGCGGATCTCGATGCGGTCGTCCAGGCGGTTCTCGCCCAGTCCCTTGATGGCGCGGGCGAGGTGGCGCAGCGGCCGGGTCAGGAAGATGCCGAACACCAGCGACAGCAGCGCGGCGATGCCGATGGCGCCCAGCACCTGCTGGCCGAGCAGCACGCGGCCGTTCTCCAGCTTGTCCTGCAGCACGCGGTTGCTGGTCTCGGCGTGCTTGCGCACGTCGTCGGCGAGGCCGCCGGTCAGGCCGCCCAGTTCGCGGAAGCGCGTCATCAGGTCGGTCTCGCGCTTGCGGGGGTTGGCGCCGCGGGGCGTGTCCATCAGCGCGCGGATCTCGTCGAGCTTGGTTTTCCACGCGTCCAGCGGCGCGGGGGCCAGGCCTTGCGTGCGCAGCAGGCCGAGCAGGCGTTCGGCGTCGTCGGCGTCCTCCGCAAAGCGCTGGCGGAGCACGTGGTCCTCCAGGACGGCGTACTGCCGGGCGGCGCGTTCCATGCTGACGCCGCGGTCGCCGAGCTGCTGGACCTCGGCGCTCATGCGCGCGGCGCGCACGACGGCCTCGCGGCTCTGCACGGTCAGGCGTTCGAGCGTCAGCAGGCCGCCCAGCGACGCGGCGGCGAGCAGGCCGGCGATCGACAGGAAGCCGATCAGCAGCATCTGGCGGAAGGAAATGCGGTTCAGCATCGGGCGGCATGTTAGCCGTCGCCCCGGGACGCCCGCCGGACGGATACTTCGCCGGCCATGAATCTGCATCGTGTCGATCTCGTCTCGCTGTCGCTCTTCAGCCTGGTGGCCCGCACGGGCAGCATCAGCAAGGGGGCGGCACTGGCTGCGCTGGCGGTGGGCGCCGCGAGCAAGCGCCTGAGCGACCTGGAGCATTCGCTGGGCACGACGCTGCTGGAGCGCCATTCGCGCGGCGTCACGCTGACGGCGGCGGGCCTTGCGCTGCAGCAGCATGCACAGCGCATCCTGAGCGACGTGGACCAGATGACGGCCGACCTGTCCGACTACGCGTCCGGCCTGACCGGCGTCGTGCGCCTGTGGGCCAACACCTCGGCGGTGACGCAGTTCCTGCCGGAGCAGGTGTCGGCCTTCGTGCGCGACAACCCGCGCATCCGGATCGAGCTCGAAGAGGCGGACAGCCATGAGATCGTCGTGGCGGTGCTGGACGGACGCGCGGACCTGGGCATCTTCGCGGACCGCACGCCGGCGCTGGGCCTGCACGTCCTGAACTACCGGCACGACCGGCTGGTGCTGGTGGCGCCGGTCGGACATCCGCTGACGAAACGCAGGACGGTGCGCTGGGAGCAGGCCGTCGAACACGACTTCGTGACGCTGGCGAAGGCGACCTCGCTGCAGAAGCGCCTGGAGATGGAGACCGAGAAGCTCGGCCGACGCCTGAAGAACCGCATCCAGGTCCGCAGCTTCGACGCGATGTGCCGCATGGTGGCTGCAGGCATGGGCATCGCCGTGCTGCCGGACGTGGCGGTCGAACCGCTGCTCAAGCCGCTGAACCTGCGACGCGTGGGGCTCGACGAGACCTGGTCCGACCGCACGCTGCTCATCGGGGTGCGCGACCTGGATGCGCTCCCGAGGCATGTGCGGGTGTTCATCGATCACCTGTGCTTGTAGTCACCGCTCGGCGTTTCCCTTACTCCCTCTCCCGCTTGCGGGAGAGGGCAGGGGTGAGGGCCAGCGGCGGTGGAAGTACCAAAGCCTTCTTGCTGACTGCCCAGACCGCGCGCGCTGCGCGCGCCCCTCACCCCCACCCTCTCCCGCAAGCGGGAGAGGGAGCAAGAACAGACGCGAGTAGGTTCGCCCAGCTGACCTAGGTGGCAACCCCAGCCCGCTTTCGCGATCCGTGAAAGCTGGCGCCGTCACTCCGGCATTCCCACCGGAGGCGGTCCTTCCCAGAATCCGTCTCCATTACAAGGAGACATTGAGCCATGGAAGGTCTGCAGGCCCTGCACGGGTTGCGCATCGTCGAGATGGGGCAACTCATCGCCGGTCCGTTCGCCGGGAAGACGCTCGGCGACTTCGGCGCCGACGTCGTGAAGATCGAAGCCCCCGGCAGCGGCGACCCGCTGCGCAACTGGCGCATGATCCAGGACGGCACCTCCGTCTGGTGGCAGGTCCAGTCGCGCAACAAGCGCTCCATCGCCCTCGACCTCCGCCAGAAGGACGGCCAGGACGTCGCCCGCGCGTTGATCGCCGAGGCCGACGTCCTGATCGAGAACTTCAGACCTGGCACCCTCGAAGGCTGGGGCATGTCCTACGAGGAACTCGCGAAGACCAACCCCGGCCTGATCATGCTGCGCATCAGCGGCTACGGACAGACGGGACCCTATCGCGACCTGCCCGGCTTCGGCGTGATCGGCGAAGCGATGGGCGGCCTGCGCCATCTGACCGGCGAACCCGGCCGCGTGCCCGTGCGCTGCGGCATCTCCATCGGCGACACGCTCGCCGCACTGCACGGCACCATCGGCGTGCTGACTGCCCTCTATCACCGCAAGGTCAACGGCGGCCGCGGCCAAGTCATCGACGTGGCGCTCACCGAAGCCGTGCTCAACGTCATGGAGAGCCTGGTCCCCGAGTACAGCGCCTTCGGCGCCGTGCGCGGCCCGGCCGGCTCCGCGCTGCCCGGCATCGCGCCGTCGAACGCGTATCCCTGCGCGGACGGCGTGGTGCTGATCGCGGGCAACGGCGATTCGATCTTCAAGCGGCTGATGCAGGTCATCGGCCGCGAGGACCTCGCCAACGACGAGGCGCTCGCCAACAACGCCGGCCGTGTCGCCCGCGTCGAGGAGATCGACGCCGCCATCGGCGCCTGGGCCGCGACGCGCACCGTCGAGGAAGTCCTCGCGCCGCTGGGCGAAGCCAGCGTGCCCGCCGGCCGCGTCTATACCGCCAAGGACATCGTCGAGGACCCGCACTTCCGCGCCCGCGACATGATCATCAAGCAGCAGACGCGCGACGGCCACGAGCTCGACGTGCCCGGCATCGTGCCCAAGCTGATGGGCACCCCCGGCGCCGTGCGCCGCCCCGCGCCGCGACTGGGCGGCGACACCGACGAGGTGTTGCGCGAGATCGGCCTCACCGACGAGCAGATCGCCGCGCTCCGCGACCGCAAGATCGTTTCCTGAAGGCTCCGTGATGACCGCTTCCTCTTCTTCCTCCGCATCCGGCGCCATCGCGGGCGCCACTGCCCGCGTGCCTTCCGACGTCTGGACCGGCGCCGGCCGGCGCATCTTCATGCAGGACGTCGGCACCCGCGACGGCCTGCAGGCCGAGACCACCTTCGTGCCGACCGCCGACAAGATCGCGCTGGTCGACGCGTTGTCCGAGGCGGGCCTGGCCAAGGTCGAAGTCACGGCCTTCGTCTCGCCGAAGGCCATCCCCGTGCTGGCCGACGCCTCCGAGGTGATGGCCGGCATCGTCCGCAAGCCGGGCGTGATCTACACGGTGCTGGTGCCCAACGTCCGCGGCGCGGAGCGCGCCATCGAGGCCCGCGCCGACGAGCTCAACCTGGTGATGTCCGCCAGCGAGAGCCACAACCTGTCCAACCTGCGGATGACGCGCGAGCAGTCCTTCGCCGGGCTGGCCGAGGTTGCCGCGATGGCGCACCAGGCCGGCATCGCGGTGAACGTGTCGCTGTCGTGCTCCTTCGGCTGCCCGATGGAGGGCGACGTCCCGTTCGAGACGGTGCTGGGCTGGTGCGGCCACTTCCTCGAGGACCTGGGCGCCCGCGGCGTGACGCTGTGCGACACGACCGGCATGGCCTACCCGACGCAGGTCGTCGCGCTGGTGCGCGCCTTCCGCGAGCGCTGGCCCGAGGCCCAGCTCACGCTGCACTTCCACAACACGCGCGGCATGGGCCTGGCCAACGTGATCGCGGCGATCGACGCCGGTGCGGACCGTTTCGACGCATCGCTGGGCGGCATCGGCGGCTGTCCGTACGCGCCGGGCGCGACGGGCAACGTCTGCACCGAGGAGATCGTCCATGCGCTGCAGTGCATGGGCTGCGACACCGGCGTGGACCTGGAGCGCCTGATCGCCGCGGCCAAGCGTCTGCCCCCGCTCATCGGCCATCCGGTGCCCAGCCAGATCGTCAGCGCCGGCCGCCGGCTGGACCTGCACCCGCGGCCGCGCGATTTCGACGCGATCCGCGAACGCGCGCTCGCCCGCGACGCCTGAACCCTTTCCCGCCTCACCCCAACGACAACGCCGCCACGAGCGGCTTCCCCGGAGACAAGACCATGAACCGAATCCGCCGCCGCCTCGCCGTGGCCGCTCCCGCCGTAGCGCTGATCGCCACGGCCGCCGCCGCGCTGGCCCCGATGACCGCCGCGCACGCGCAGTCCTATCCGAACAAGCCGATCACGATGCTGGTGGGCGCCGCGCCCGGCGGCACCACCGACATCGCCGCGCGCATGCTGGCCGAGCCGTTGGGCAAGGCGCTGGGACAGACGGTGGTGGTGGACAACCGCTCCGGCGCCAGCGGCGCGCTGGCCGCCGTCGCGACCAAGCGCGCGGAGCCCGACGGCTACACCATCCTGATGCAGTACTCCGGCTACCACGTGATCACGCCGCACATCCAGAAGGGCGCGTGGGAGCTGAAGGACCTGCGCCCGGTCGCCAACGTGCTGACCGCGCCGCAGCTGATCGTCCTGCGTGAGGGCGTGCCCGCGAAGACCACCGCCGAGTTGATCGCCTACGCCAAGAAGAACCCCGGCAAGCTGTCGTTCGCGTCCTCGGGCAACGGCTCGCTGCAGCACGTCACCGGCGTGATGCTGGAGCAGCAGGCCGGCATCCAGATGATCCACGTGCCGTACAAGGGCACGGGCCCGGCGCTGCAGGATCTGCTGGGCGGCCAGGTCGACCTGACCTTCGGCACGCCGCCGCCGTTCATGCCCTTCATCGCGGCGGGCAAGCTGCGCGCGGTCGCGGTGACGGGCAAGGAGCGTCTGTCCTCGCTGCCCGACGTGCCGACCGCCACGCAGGCCGGCCTGCCCAACCTGGACGCGGGCTCGTGGTTCGCCGTGTTCGCGCCGGCCAAGACGCCGCAGGCAGTCGTCGACAAGCTGACCAGCGAGATCCAGAAGATCATGGCCACGCCCGAGTTCAAGAAGAAGGCGGCGGAGCTGGGCGCCACCGCGGACTACATGAACCCGCAGCAGCTGCAGGCGCATTCGGACGCGGAGTTCCAGCGCTGGGGCAAGGTGATCTCGTCGGCGAAGATCCAGGCGGATTGAGGCGGCGTGACGCGGCTTGATCCAGCCTGAGTCCAGCCTGAGGGGAGGGCGTCGCCCAGCACTCCCCCCATGAGGGTTCATGAGGCGGTGAAGCTGTGCCGGTTCGTTGACGGGAAGTCCGGACCGGCGCCCGCCCAGGACGGAAGTTCCTGCTCCGGCAGGAAGCGCAAGACCGTATCCGTCGATGCGGCGGGCGGCATGGCGGCGACGTAGTCGCTCAGCAGGGCGGCCTGCAGCTTGAACGTCCCCGCCGTGACGCGCCCCTGCGCGTCCGTCGTCAGGTTCGGGACGCGGAGACGACTGTCCGCGCGCTCGTCGATCGACCAGTCGAACGATGATGGCGTGCCGAAGGCGTCCTGCGCGGCCATCATGTCCAGCAGATTGTTGTTGTTGAGCCTGCCGAACGCCCAGCCTCCCGCATCGCCACGCAGGCGGACCATCAGCGCCGCGTCCTGCGGCGCCTTGGCGGCGTCGTTGCCCGGGGCGTCCGGATCGAAGAACCCGGACAGCCGTTCCTCGTCCCAGCCGTCGCTGCTGCGGGCGACCAGATCGCCGCCGTCGCGCTGCAGGGCCATCCTGCCCGCGTGCAGCGTCAGGATCGGCGTGTCCAGCCACTGGTGTGTCGTGGGCAGCGGCTGTCCGCTGCCGGAACGGTGCAGGAGGACCGTCAGTCGCGGATCCGCGATGAGGGCGTGCCCCGACGCGTGATCGCCGACCCGCAAGGCGTCGCGGACGCGGATCAACGGTGAGGACGGGCGAGCCGCGTCGAACAGCAGCAGGTCGCGGCCGTTGAACGCGGAACGGAGGTCGGCGTCCGTCCCTTCGTCCACATGCAGACGGCGACGCGCGTCATCGCCTTCCGGCAGGATGACGACCTCATCGACCCCCTGCATCCCGAGGGCCGCCGAGAGGTCGACGTCTCGACCGTTGCCCTGGAGCAGGATGCGGCGGGGCGATGTCGAGAGGAAGTTCAGCGACTGCACGTCGCCGGCATCGATGCCGTGGCGCCGGCCCAGATGGAACATCGTGTTCAGATGTTCCTTCAATGAGACGAGCAGCATGCGTCCCCGCTGCTCGAAGCGGTTGCCCTCGAGATCGACGAGGGTCTGCGCCTCTCCGGCGATGCTGAACGATGCGTAGGGGCGGCGGGCGACCGGGCCGTCCGCGGTACTGACGTCGGACGGGTCCGGCGCGACATGGAAGACCGACAGGGGATCCTCCGGCGAGCGGGAACCGCCTGGCCCCTGCAGATCAAGACCGTCCAGCAGGCCCTGCGCGCGGAGATCGCCGATCAGCTGCGCCGGCGTCCAGGCGTCGCGGTGCGCCATCCATCGGCTGACCCAGTCAGCCCCTGCATCGGTCAGCTGCAGCGCATTGCGCTCGAACACGCCGGTGTCCCAGTTCAAGGTGAAACTGACGGCCTTCACATGGTGGTTGCCCGCCCCCTGGACGACGGGTCGGCCCCACGGATCGATCGTCGCCGGGTCGGTCATCCGCAGCCAGCGATCCGCCCCGATCGGACTCATGGGATCGGGATCGTGGATCCACAGGTTCTGTTCTCCCCGCAGGACGGCACGGCCGCTGCCGAGGTCCACATAGCCGTCCAGCGGCACGTAGCGGCCTTGCGTATCCGGCGGCAGGTCCGTCGGCGTGATCTTCGCTTCGCCGGGACCCGGAGGTCCCCAGGCGAAGCCCCGTGCCGCCAACAGCACCATGCCCTCGGGCTGCTGCGGCAATGCCAGCGACGTCAATCCGCCTTCGCGTGCCGTCTTGCGCAGCGCGTGAAGGTGGGTGGCCGCTTCGACGAACGGGTCCTGGGGCGACGGGTTGCGCCCCACGTCGACGACCAGCGCGGCGCTCTGGCGACGCAAGTCCACGCGCACGCTCAGTGTCGGGAACCGGGTGTCGACGATCGCCACGGGCGCGTCGGGCATCGACTCGAACCGGAACGTCTGGCCGTCCAGGCGCAAGCCCGCCCCGGTGCCGGCCGCGTCGCCGTCGAGGAACTCGAAAGGCTTGCCGCCGTCGCTCAGCGCGCCGTCGAGGACGAAGGTCCATTGTTCGCCGGGGCGCCCGGAAGGGATGAGGGTGATCGGGGGACGGGCGAGGCCGTCGCCGGGCAGCGCCAGCACGGTCGCTCCGCCGCCGCCGACGATGCGGTAGTCGACCAGGGACGGATCCATCGGATGGATCGTCCGATCCGCCACGCCGTCGTTGTTCTTGAAGGTGAAGGTCATGGCGTCGAGCTGCGTCCGCGATGGCAGCGCGAGCGTGCGCGTCGCGTCGTCCAGCACGACCGTGACCGTGTGGCGCCGATAGGCGTAGTGCCAGACATCGGCTGACCTGGCCATGCTCATCGAGGCGACGTAGTCGCCGATGAACCGGTCGCCGCTGCGCTGACGGAGGCGGTCCAGCAGGGCGTCGTCGAGCGTCGCGGCGCCCGGACGGCCATTGGAATAGGCTTCGAAGTCGATGTCGACCACGGGGGGCGCCGCCAGCAGCAGGATGTTCGCCGGGTCGCGTTGCGCCTGGGTGAGCGTCGCGACCGGGTCGGCCTGACGGCCGGGTTTCCACAGCATGGTCCACAGGTCCAGGTTCTCGCCGTGGCGCCAGAACGAGCCTTGCTTGTCGGCGTCGTCGTCGGAGAAGACGCTGAGTACCCGCCTGGCCGAGGACTGGCCGATGGTGGCGTTGGCGAAGCCGACCTCGCCACGGACGAAATCGATGCGATCGACGGGGGCCCACGGCGCGACGTGGAGCAGGCGGGACGGCGTCGACGAGCCCGGCGACCGGATCGGCTGCAAGGGCGTGTCGTAGCCGGCGTCGATCCTGTGCAGCGGCTGCAGGTTGTGCCTCAGGCGATCCTTCTCGGTGCCGACGGCATGCACGAGGCCCGTGACGCCGATGGCGATCCCCGCGACCGGCGTGGCGAGGTCGGAGAGCACCGCGCCCAGGGCGCCGACGCCCGCCAGACCGGCCACCGTACCGCCTCCCATCAGGAGCAGGCCGGCGCCGTCGAATCCGAGCTGGACGCCGGCGGCGGTGACGGCGGAAGCGTCCGTCGAATCGACGGCGTCGATCAGGGTGGCGACGTCCATCCCCACCATGGCGCCCTGAGCCAGGGCGCCCAGGCCGCGCAGTCCCCGCGCCAGCGCGCGTCCGGCCTGAGCCACGCCGGAGGCGACGGCCGGATCGGCGCTTCGCATCGCCGCATGGACCATCTCCGCCAGCGTCGTGACGTCCGCCGTCAGGAAGGCGCCGCCCTGGGACAGGCCGATGTACATCAAGGCGGCCTGATGGGCCGTGCCGCCGCGCGATTGCCGCGACAGTTGACTGAACGCCAGGGCGAGCAGACCGATGTTGAGACCGTCGGGCGCCTCGGCGCCCAAGGGGTCGACGTACGCCGTCGCGCCGGCGCCCGAGGCCCCCTCGACCAGCCCGGACAGGCCCGTCATGTAGGCCGCCATGAGACGGGCGTCATCCGCGACGTCCAGGGCGCGCGTGGTCATCGCGCCGGAGCGTTCATCGAAGAAGCTCAGGTACGGGCGGCCGAGGTCGATGCGCGAGGGCATCAGATGGTGTCGGGCCGAGGGACGCAGGCGATCGGCGATGCGACCCGCGCGGCCGAGGATCGCGCATCCCTCGTTGCCGCCGGCGAAGTACTCCAGCACGGTCGTGTCCGCCTCGGTCTGGCCGGGTGCGGCGGGATACTTGTCGCGGCGTGCGACGCGGCCGGTCGCGGGATCGATGCTGTAGATCCAGGTCGTCTCGGGCGCATGCCGCTTCAACGGCGCGCCGTCGAAGCGAAAGGTCTTCCGCGCGAGCCTGGGGCGGATGAACACCCTCGGCGCCAGCAGCAGGAATCTGGTGCTCAAGCTGAGGATGTCCGAGTACGCCGTCACCTGCGCGCGCGGTGTCAAGACGCCCTGTTCGATGCCGGCATTGAGCAGCAGCTCCGCATAGGAGTCGCGGACGGCGGGCGTCTCCAGCGCGCAGGAGATCAGGGTGACCGCGCCGGCCGGTCGGGAGAGGCCCAGCGCGTCCAGCGCGTTCTTCACGCGCCCGACGAGTTCGGACGGGGCATAGTGGGACAGTTCCCGGGCGCCTGACTCTCCCAGATGGCCGTGACCGGCAATCTCGAGCTTCACCTGGTGGTCAGGCGCCAGTCGCGCGAGCACGGCCTCGCCGGCCACGATGCGCTGACCGCCCTGCCGGTCGATCTGGATCCAGACGGCCTCGTCGGGATAGCGGTATCGGGTCAGCCAGGACTCGGCGCCGTCCGCTTCCATCTGCAGGTAAAGGCGCAACGTGCGGACCGTCGCCGCGCGCACGCGAGGCTCAAGGAATCGGTAGGCGCTGGCGTCCCACCACTGATCGACGGGTGTTTTATCGGGAGAACGGCTGACGACCGTCGCCGACAGCACCTCCTGGATGGCCGGGCGATCGGCGAGCCAGGCCCCCGTGGTCGATTTCCGGGCGACGACCAGGCGGCCGACCCGGATCGCGTCGCCGTCCAGGCTGACATCGAGCCGGTGGACGGGCCGCCGGGCGAGGAAGAATCGACCCAGGACGAAGTCGCGCAGCAGTTGGAACTGCTTGTCCTGGGCGGCGAGTTCCCCTGTCGAGTGGGTCGCGGGCAAGGGGGCGACGTGAAGGTCGGCCGTGGACTCGCGGGGCCCGGATGCGAACGACCAACGTCCGGCCTCCCGCTCCGCGGGCGTCGGGTCGATCGGCTTCAGCGATTGCTCGAGCAGTTCCGAGGCGGCGATGGGTGTCTTGTTCCCGCCTGTCGCACCCAAGGCGGAGCGCAAGGCCGGCCCATCCGGCGCCTGTGGTGATCCCGGGACCGAGTCCGAATCGATCAGTCGAGGAAGCGGGACCACGCCGAGACCTGCCAGGCGCCGCTGTGCCCGGTACGCGGCCCGGAGCGACTCGAACTCCGCAGCCTGCGCCGGCGACCTGGACTGCCAAAGGGGGCGTGCACGCGCGACATCGATGGTGAACGGTTGCTCGCAGAGCGTTGCCTTGAGCGCCTGGAGGCGCTCGCCCATGCCCGCGGTCGCCGAAGCGGGACTGGCCCGGATGGCGGAGGCCGTGGCCGCGCTGACCAGTTTCAGCAGCATGCCTTCGGACAGCGGCAGGATCACCTGGGTGGGTTGGGCCCGGGACAGGGACAGGGACAGTGTGTTGTCCGATGTGAATCGACACACCCGCGGCTTCTTGTCGCCGCTCTCGCGCAGCCGCAGCATGCTGTCGAGCATTCGCGCCGCGATTGCGACGTGGGAGAAATCGCCGCTGCGGACGGCGGTCATGATCGAGTCGACCACGGGTGTCAACAGCGCCGTCCACATGTCGCGGAAGTTTTCCGATGGCAAGCCGGCGACCGGCGGCATTTCGCGCATCGTGAAGTCGATGGCCCAGCTCACGAGCGCGTCCTTCGTGCCGTCGGCGAAGCTGATCCCGTCGGGCGGCGTGCCGTCGCCGCGGGGCAGGTGTTCGCGCGCGAACAGCAGCAGCAGTCCGCCGTGCGGATCGAGTGCGGTATCAGGCAGGGACCGCTTGACAGGCTCCACCCGGGGCAGGGCATCGAGCAGACGTGACAGGATCGGGGAGCTGGCGGGCATGGCGGGCTCGGTCGTTGTGGAGCCCCTTCAGTGCCCTCGAGGGCGTCAGGTCTTGCCCGATGTCCTTGCGACGCTCAAAAGAAATCCTGTCTCGATCGTCGATCCGATGGACCTCAGATCGCCACCAAGCCCCGGATCTCCGCCGTCTGCATGTCCGCGTTGTTCCCCCGGGCAATGACGCTGCCGCGTTCGAGCACGAGGAACTCGTCGGCCAGTTCCGCCGCGAAGTCGTAGTACTGCTCGCACAGCAGGATCGCGACCGGATGGCCGTCGAGGCCCTCGTCGGCCAGGCGTCGGATGACGCGGCCGATGTCCTTGATGATGCTGGGCTGGATGCCTTCGGTGGGCTCGTCGAGGATCAGCAGCTTCGGCGACGCCGCCATCGCCCGCGCGATCGCGAGCTGCTGCTGCTGACCGCCGGAGAGGTCGCCGCCGCGTCGCCTGAGCATCTGCTTCAGCACCGGGAACAGCGTGTACAGGTGCTCCGGGACGGGCGTGCCGCCCGGCTTGCCCGCCAGGCCCATGCGCAGGTTCTCCTCGACGGTCAGGCGGGCGAAGATCTCGCGCCCCTGCGGCACGTAGCCGATGCCCGCCCGCGCGCGCTGGTACGGCGTCGCGCGCGTGATGTCCGCACCGGCCAGCATGACGCTGCCCGCGCGGATGGGCACCAGGCCCATCAGGCTCTTCAGCAGGCTGGTCTTGCCGACGCCGTTGCGGCCGAGCAGCACCGTGATGCGGCCCGGCGACGCGCTCACCGACACGTCGCGCAGGATGTGCGAACCGCCGTAGTACTGTTGAATGGACTCAGCGATGAGCATGGAAAGGCATCTCGTCGTTATCAAACCAAGCGGACCCCATGGAGCCGGCTCTGCCGGGCCATCGGGGGCGCCCCCTTGAGGGGGCCGGCGAAGCCGGTAGGGGGGTGGGCCCTATCTCCCAAGGTACACCTCGATCACACGTTCATCGGCTTGCACTTGAGCGAGCGTGCCCTCGGCCAGCACCGAGCCCTCGGCCAGCACCGTCACCTTCTCCGCGATCCGGTCGACGAAGCCCATGTCGTGCTCGACGACGATGATGCTGTGCTTGCCCTTCAGCGTCAGGATCAGCTCCGCGGTGCGTTCGGTCTCCTGGTCGGTCATGCCGGCCACCGGCTCGTCCAGCAGCAGCAGCTTCGGGTCCTGCACCAGCAGCATGCCGATCTCCAGCCACTGCTTCTGTCCGTGGCTCAGCAGGCCGGCCGGGCGCGTCATCTGGTCGTCGAGGCGGATCAGCGTCAGCACCTCCGCCAGCCGGTCCCGCTGCGCGCCGCTGAGCACGCCCCACAGCGACGCCCGCAGCGCGCGCGAGCCCTGCAGCGCGAGTTCGAGGTTCTCGTAGACGCTGAGCGCCTCGAACACCGTCGGGCGCTGGAACTTGCGGCCGATGCCGAGCTGCGCGATCTCGGCCTCGCTGTGGCGCAGCAGGTCGATCGTTCCGCCGAAGAACACCGTGCCGGAGTCGGGCCGGGTCTTGCCGGTGATGATGTCCATCATCGTGGTCTTGCCCGCGCCGTTCGGTCCGATGATGCAGCGCAGCTCGCCGGGCGCGATGTCGATGGACAGGCCGTTGATCGCGCGGAAACCGTCGAAGCTGACGGACACGTCCTCCAGGTACAGGATGCGGCCGTGCGCCAGGTCCAGCTGGCCCGGCAGCACGACGCGGCCGTAGCCGGGACCGCTGGCGGCGCGCAAGCGCTCCTGGCCTTGTTCGAGCAGGTCGGGGCTCATGCCTTCGTCTCCACGGTCTTCTTGCCGAACTTGCGCCTGACCAGTCCCGCGATGCCGTCCGGCATGAACAGCGTGACCGCGACGAACAGCGCGCCCAGCAGGTACAGCCAGTACTCGGGCGCGAACTGGGTCAGCCAGCTCTTCGCGCCGTTGACGGCGAAGGCGCCGACGATCGGACCGACCAGCGTGCCGCGTCCGCCGACCGCGGCCCAGACGGCGATCTCGATCGAGTTGGCGACGCTCATCTCGCCGGGGTTGATGATGCCGACCTGCGGCACGTACAGCGCGCCGGCCAGGCCGCAGATCAGCGCCGACAGCACCCACGCGGCCAGCTTGTAGGGCAGCGGCGAGTAGCCGCAGAACATCAGCCGCGACTCCGCGTCGCGCACCGCGCTCAGCACGCGACCGAACTTCGCGCGCGTCAGCCAGCGCAGGCCGAGATAGCAAGCGACCAGCGCGACCGCGCTCAGCACGAACAGCGTCATGCGCATGCCGGGCGTGGTGATCGACAAGCCCAGCAGGCGCTTGAAGTCGGTGAAGCCGTTGTTGCCGCCGAAGCCGCTCTCGTTGCGGAAGAAGAACAGCATCGCGGCGTAGGTCATCGCCTGCGTGATGATCGAGAAGTACACGCCCTTGATGCGCGAGCGGAACGCGAAGAAGCCGAAGACGAAGGCGATGCCGCCGGGGACGAGCAGCACCAGCAGCATCGTCGCGAGGAAGCTGTCGCTGAAGGCCCAGTGCCAGGGCAGTTCCTTCCAGTCGAGGAACACCATGAAGTCCGGCAGCGTGCTGCGGTACTGGCCGTCGGTGCCGATCTGGCGCATCAGGTACATGCCCATCGCGTAGCCGCCCAGCGCGAAGTACAGCCCGTGGCCCAGCGAGAGGATGCCCGCGAAGCCCCAGATCAGGTCCATCGCCAGCGCGCACATCGCGTAGCAGCAGAACTTGCCGAGCAGGCTGATCCAGTAGCCGTCGACATGCAGCGCATGGCCCGCGGGCACCAGCAGGTTCAGCGACGGAAGCAGCACGCAGGCGACGGTCAGCGCGGCCAGCACGGCGATCCAGCCGGTGCGGCCGAGCAGGGCGGGACGTTGCGGCAGCAGCAGCGTCACGGGGGGCGCCGCATGCGATGTGGCGGAAGCGGAAGACGTCGCGGTCATGAGGGGATCCCTGCGCATTCAGGACTCCTGCGCGCGGCCCTTGACCGCGAACAGGCCCTGCGGCCGCTTCTGGATGAAGACGATGATGAAGAGCAGCACGGCGATCTTGGCGAGCACGGCGCCCACGACACCTTCCAGCGCCTTGTTGGCCAGGCCCAGTCCGAGCGCCGCGAGCACCGTGCCGGCGAGCTGTCCGACGCCGCCCAGCACGACGACCATGAAGGCGTCGACGATGTAGCTCTGGCCGAGGTCCGGGCCGACGTTGCCGACCTGGCTGAGCGCGCAGCCGGCCAGGCCCGCGAGTCCGGAGCCGAGCGCGAAGGCGTAGGTGTCGACGCGCGCGGTGGGCACGCCCATGCAGGAAGCGATCGGGCGGTTCTGCGTGACGGCGCGGACGAACAGGCCCAGCCGCGTGCGCGCGATCAGCAGCGACATGCCGCCCAGCACGACGAGCGCGAAGACGATGATGACGAGCCGGTTCGCCGGCAGGGCCAGTCCCGGCAGAAGCGCGAGTGAACCGCCCATCCACGACGGGCTTTCCACCGCGACGTTCTGCGCGCCGAAGAGCGAGCGGACCGCCTGCATCAGCACGAGGCTCAGCCCCCAGGTGGCGAGCAGCGTCTCCAGCGGCCGGCCGTAGAGCCAGCGGATGACGGTGCGCTCCAGCGCCGCGCCGACCAGCGCGGAGGCGAGGAAAGCGGCGGGCATGGCGACGATCAGGTAGGCGTCGAACCAGCCCGGCAGCCATTGGCGGAAGGCGACCTGCACCAGGTAGGTGGCGTAGGCGCCGATCATCATCAGCTCGCCGTGCGCCATGTTGATGACGCCCATCAGGCCGTAGGTGATGGCCAGGCCGAGCGCGACCAGCAGCAGGATGCTGGCCAGGCTGATGCCGGTGAACAGCGCGCCCAGACGTTCGCCCCAGGCGAGGGTGTCCTCGACGTCGCGCAGCGAGCGCTGCAGCGCGCGCTTGACGTCGGGGTCCTGCTCGTCGGACAGGCGTTGATTGAGCAGCAGCCGCGTCTCGGGGCTGTGCGATTCGCCGAGCAGCTTCGCGGCGGCCAGGCGCTTGGCGGCATCCGGGCTCGCGGCGAGCGCGGCGGCGCGGGCGAGCTTGAGCGCGTCGAGGACGGCGGCGTCCTGCTCCTTCGCGATCGCGGTCTCCAGCAGTGCGACGCGGGCGTCGTCGCCGCCGGCGTCCATCAGCGCCTTCGCGGCGGCGAGGCGTTCGGTCTTGTCGGCGCTCGACAGATGGAGCGCGGCGAGCGCGCCGTCGAGTTCGCCGCGCAGGCGGTTGTTGAGCATCACGTCCTCGAGCGAGGACTGGGCATCCGGCGTCAGCGTCACCGCCGCGCCGGTCGCGGCGTCGACGACGCCGTTGTCGGTCGCGATCAGCACGCGCTGATCGGGACCGAGCTTCACGCGTTCGTCCGCCAGCGCCTGCAGCAGCACGGCGGTGCGCGCGTCCGGCGCCGCGACGAGCTTGCCGAGCGCGGCGATGCGGTCATCGGTCTCGCCCTGCGCGACGGACAGCGCCTGCGGCTGCGTGAGCGCCTGCGCGAGCGGCGCGAGGCCGCTCAGCGCCAGGATCCATCCGAGGAGCAGGGCGCGCCGCATCACTTCTTCGCCGGCTCGTCGGGCTTGCCTTCATTCCCGGCGATGTACGGGCTCCACGGCTTGGCCTTGACCGGCGCGGGGGTCTTCCACACCACGTTGAACTGCCCGTCCGCGCGGATCTCGCCGATGAACACCGACTTGTGCAGGTGATGGTTCTTCTCGTCCATCTTGGACGTGATGCCCGACGGCGCGCTGAAGGTCTGGCCGGCCATCGCGGCGATCACCTTGTCGGTGTCGGTCGACTTGGCCTTCTCCACCGCCTGCTTCCACATGTTGATCCCGATGTAGGTGGCCTCCATCGGATCGTTGGTCAGCGGCTTGTCCTTGTGACCCGGCAGGTTCTTGGCCTTCGCATAGGTCGACCACTTCTTGATGAACGCGTCGTTGGTCGGATTCTTGATCGACATGAAGTAGTTCCACGCCGCCAGATGGCCGACCAGCGGCTTGGTGTCGACGCCGCGCAGCTCTTCCTCGCCGACGGAGAACGCCACCACCGGCACGTCCTTGGCCTTCAGCCCGGCGTTGCCCAGCTCCTTGTAGAACGGCACGTTGGAGTCGCCGTTGATCGTCGACACCACCGCCGTCTTCCCGCCGGCCGAGAACTTCTTGATGTCGGCGACGATGGTCTGGTAGTCGCTGTGGCCGAACGGGGTGTACTTCTCGTCGATGTCGGAGTCCTTCACGCCCTTGCTCTTCAGGTAGGCGCGCAGGATCTTGTTGGTGGTGCGGGGGTAGACGTAGTCGGTGCCCAGCAGCACCCAGCGCTTGGCGCCGCCGCCGTCCTTGCTCATCAGGTAGTCGACCGCGGGGATCGCCTGCTGGTTGGGCGCGGCGCCGGTGTAGAAGACGTTCTTGCTGAGTTCCTCGCCCTCGTACTGCACGGGGTAGAAGAGCAGGCCGTTGAGTTCCTCGACCACCGGCAGCACCGACTTGCGGGACACCGAGGTCCAGCAGCCGAAGATCACCGCGACCTTGTCCTGGGTCAGCAGCTGGCGGGTCTTCTCCGCGAACAGCGGCCAGTTGGAGGCCGGGTCGACGATCACCGGCTCCAGCTTCTTGCCCAGCACGCCGCCCTTGGCGTTGATCTCGTCGATGGCCATCAGGACGGTGTCCTTGAGCACCGTCTCCGAGATCGCCATGGTGCCCGACAGGCTGTGCAGCACGCCGACCTTGATGGTGTCGGCGGCGAAGGCGGGCAGGGCGGCGAGGTTCAGGCCGGTCAGCGCGCCGGCCACGGCCAGGGTCTTCAGGGCAAGGCGGCGCTGCGGGCGCGGGGATTTCGGGTGCGAGGACATGGGGAGCTCCGGTGGATGAAGGAAGACTTCGACGGACTTCGCAGGACTTCAGGAAGTGACCGGATGCTAGGAAGGAGGGGACGCGGGGCATATACGGCACATGGCGTACATGCGGTCAGAATGGGTCATGCACATCCAGACCCACAACGATCGCGTGTTCACCGTTCCGGGTTTCCTCTCCCCGGAGGAATGCACCGAGGTGATCGCGCTGGCGGAGCAGAGCGGCTTCGACGCCGCGACGGTCCGGCTCGAGGCGGGGCAGCAGCTGCTGGCCCACATCCGCAACAACGAGCGGACGACGGTGGCCAGCGCCGCCTGGGTCGACCGGCTGTGGGCCCGGCTGCGGCAGCTGCCGCTGCCCGAGCTCGACGGCGCGCGCGCGGTGGGGCTGCCGCGGGCGTTGCGCTTCTACAAGTACACGGCGGGTCAGCGCTTCCGGATGCACAAGGACGGGCCGTGGCGCGAGGACGGGCTGGTGAGCCGGCTCAGCTTCCTGGTCTATCTGAACGAAGGCTTCGAAGGCGGCGAGACGGGTTTCCGGGACTTCGCGGTGCGGCCGAAGACCGGCGGCGCGCTGGTCTTCGTCCACGACACCTGGCATGAGGGCGCGCCGGTCACCTCGGGCACCAAGTACGTGCTTCGCTCGGACGTGATGTACGCGCCCAAGGTCGATGCCGCGGAGTCGAGGTTCGATTCGAAGTACGACTCCGGGTATGACTCCCGGTTCGATTCGACCTTCGGCGGGAGCGATCGCGGGGATGTCGGCGGGAGTGTCGGCGGTGGTGACCGCTCGTAACACCTCTAAGAAGTGTGCGTGCACCGCCGGACACGTCATGTCGTTGATGCAACATGCTGCCCCTTCCCGGGACGAGGTCGAGACCTCGGGGAACGAAGGCTGAAGAACAACTCCGAACAACAGGAAAGAACCAGGAGGTACCGCAATGACGATGACTGCGATGACTGGAACAACAACGACCCGTGCGATCGCGCGGATGGCCCAGGTGGTGCTGGCGGCGCTGACGCTGCTGGTGGCGATGCTGACGGGCACCTCGGCCTGGGCGGCGCGCGACGACGGCCAGTGGCAGATCCTGAACGCGCGCTACGGCACGTCGCAGCGCAACATGGACGTGACCGGCACGCTCCGGGAACTGGCGCGGCGCGACGACCGGGTCCGCGTGACCAACGAGCTGTTCGGCAACGATCCGGCCTACGGCCAGACGAAGACGCTGCGCATCTACGCGCGCAACCGCAACGGCGACAACCGCACCTTCGAGTTCCGCGAGGGCAGCGTCATCGACGGCAACGACTTCACCGGCTGGCGCGGCGGCGACTGGGGCCAGGGCGGCGGCGGCAACTGGGAAGGCGGCGGCGGTCGTGACGACGGCGCGTACGCGATCCTGGGTGCGCGTTACGGCGCGGCGGAAGGCAGCATCGACGTGACCGGCCGCCTGCGCGAGCTCGCGCGTCGCGACGCCAAGGTGCGCGTGACCAACGACCTGTTCCGCGACGACCCGGCGGTGGGCCGCACGAAGACGCTGCGCATCTATGCCCGCGACCGCAGCGGCCAGGTGCGGACCTTCGACTACCGGGAAGGCTCGTGGATCGACGGCGGCCAGTTCACCGGCTGGGGCCGCGGCGACTGGGGCCAGGGCGGTTGGAACGGCGGCTGGGACGGCCGTCCGGGCAGCCCGACCAACCCCGGCGGCTACAACCCCGGCGGTCAGGGTCCCGCACAGGATCAGCGGCTGAACATCGTGCGCGCCACCTACGGCGCCGGCGGGCGCTCGGTCGACGTGACGGACCGCCTGCGCAACATCAGCCGCGGCGGCGTGCTCGACGTCCGCGTCGACAACGACCTGGTGGGTCGCGATCCGGCCTACGGCGAGCAGAAGACGTTGCGCGTGACCTTCACGGTCGGTCGCAGCCGGGAGCAGACCCGGGAAGTGCGCGAGGGCGATCGGATCCGGTTGCCGTGAGCGTCTGTTGAGCGCCTGTTGAGCGCCATGGATCGCGAATGAGTGACGAGGGCCCCGGAAGGGGCCCTCGGCGTTTCAGAACATCGTCGAGCGGTGCGCGCCGAAGCCGGCCATCGCGCCGTCGGACACGGCGAGGGTCACGCTGCCAGCCGCGCGGGCGGCGTCGCCGCAGGCGAAGACGTGGGGCACGCTGGTGTCCTGCATCGGGCCGACCTTGATGAACGGGCCCATCGGGCCGTCCTCCATCACGCAGCCGAGCTGCGCGGCGATCGTGCTCGACGGCGTCGTGCGCGGCTGGGTGAAGAGGCCGTCCATGGTCAGCGTCCGGCCGTCCCGCAGCACCACATCGGCGAAGCCGTCGATGCGGACGATCGGCGTGGGCTCGACACGCGTGCCGCGGCGGGCGAACTCGTCGAGGTCGTCGGCGCTGGGCTCGTAATTGCCGTTCAGGAACAGCGTGGGCACGCCCCAGTCCGGCAGCATCATCGCGTGGTGCTGCGCCAGCGGCGATGCGGCGACGATGCCGATCCGGCCCTGGTCCAGCTCGTAGCCGTGGCAGTAGGGGCAATGGAAGACGCTGCGCCCCCAGCGCTCGGCGAGTCCAGGCACGGGAGGCAGCTCGTCGCGCACGCCGGTGGCGAGGATCAGCCGGCCCGCGCTGACGGCGACGTCGCCGACACGGAATTCGATCCGGCCATCCGGTGCCACGCGACCGTCGTCGGCGAGCCCGGACATCCACTGCACGGTCGGATAGAGCCGCAACTGACGGCGAGCCTCCTCGGCGATCGCGCCGGGCGCGCGGCCATCCTGTGTCAGAAAACCGTGCGCCTGTCCGTCGTGATCGTCGACGCATTGGTTGCGTCGCTGCCCCGCGTCGACGACGAGCACCTGCCGGCGCGCCCGCGCCAGTTGAAGCGCGGCGGCCATGCCGGCGTAGCTGCCGCCGATGACGGCGAAATCAATCTTCATGGTGGTGCTCCTCTAGGCGATGAGGCGCATGGCCGAGTTCGACCATGCGCTGGTGGAAGTCGCGGGACAGCGTGGCGAGGGTCACCGCGCCCAGCCGCTTCAGCAGCAGGGCTTCGGCTTCCTGCACGGCGGTGCCGAGCGCGTCGTTGACGGCGCGGGCGACGAGGCACTCCGGGTGTTCCTCTCGGAAGCCGAGGGACACCAACGACGGGCCGCCGAGCGCTTCATGCACGTCGCGCAGGGTGATGCGCTCCAGCGGGCAGGACAGCACCCAGCCGCCGCCGTGGCCTTTCGCGGAGGCGACGAAACCCGCCTCGCGCAGGCCGCCCATCAGGCGGCGCAGCACGACGGGGTTGGTCTGCATCGCGGCGGCGAGCGCCTCGGACGTCGACGGCCCGTCGCCCTCGGCCATGTGCAGCAGCACGTGGAGGACGTCGGACAGCTGGCTGTTGGATTTCATGCAACATTATGAGTTGCATGATGAAGTCATAGTCGTCAGTGGGGACTAAACGCGAGCGCTGCAGTTCCCAAAAATCTGCTATTTCTTTCCGAGTGTGCGCATGAGGCAATCGACGACTTCTTTGATCCGAATCTTGAGGAACCAGGGTATGAAGCGCAATCAACGAAAGAAAGAAGCAAAGGGAACGGAAGAGCCGCAACTCCGTTGCAGGGTCACCATCGTCAGTGAAGAGGAGATGTGGGCTTACAAGCGTGCCAAGCAAGCGAAGGACTACGCCAACGTCAGGTCCGGCAGGATTGACGGGATGGCCATGGGTTGGTTCTCCGAGGAACGCATGAAGACGGTGGAGATTCCCAACTCGCCCTATTGATCGGAGGTGCGCCGGGGAGGCGCGTCCTTCACTCCTGCTGCTGAGTCTGCTCCCGCCACTGCGCCGGCGTCCTTCCCTCCCACCGTCGGAACGCGCGCTGGAACGAATTGGCTTCTTCGAAGCCGAGGAAGAACGCGATCTCGCCGGGCGTGAACGCGGTGTCCGCAAGCAGGCGTCGCGCGGTTTCGAGGCGGACGTGATCCAGCACCGTCTGATAGCTGGTGCCGGCCTCGCCGAGGCGGCGCTGCAGCGAGCGGGCGCTCATGTTGAGTTCGCGCGCGAGGGTGTCGATGGTGGGGCGATCGCCTCGCATCATCCTCATCAGCACGGAGCGGGCCTGCGTCTCGATGTCGGGTTCGCCCATCGCGTCGAGCTGCGCGTCGAGCGCCGGTACGAGCACCGCGAGCAGGTCCTCGTTGCGCGTGACGAAGGGGAGATCCAGCGCCGCCGTGTCGTAGACCAGCGCGTCGCCCACGCAGCCGGTCCGCACCTCGCAACCGAAGTACGCGGCGTAGGCCCCGATATCCGGCGGCGTCCGGACCAGCTCCAAGCGGCGAGGCGCGACCGTCCGGCCGGTGCCCACACGCGCCAGCGCGTGCGCCGCCGCGAAGGCCGCATCGCTGATGATCTGGGGGCAGGGCTCTTTCGCCAGGATCCAGTGGAAGCTCAGGCGGGCCAGATCGTTGTCGCCATCGCGCTCGACGCGCACTTCCTCAGGACAGCACAGGCCCTTGTAGCGCGCGAGCCGAGCGAGTGCGTCGCCGAAGGTCGCCGAATGCAGCGCCGCCACCGAAACGGCCTCCAGCTGCGACGGACCGACCTCGCCGCCGATCTTCAATCCGATGAGCGGGTCGCCCGAGAGCTCCGCGACCGCGCGCCAGAAGGCGAAGAACTGCCGCGTGTCCAGGCTGGTGCCAGGTCGCCGGTTGAATCCCGCCGGGATGCCCGCCCGCGCCGCGACGACGTCCACGTCGAGGCCGAGCGCCGCCAGCCGCGCCGACACGGACGCCACCATCGGAATGTGGGTCGCTCTCATCGCACCTGCCTCATCGCATCTGCCTCATCGGATCTCTCCTATCGGATCTCTCTCATCGCATCGCCATCCTGATCATGCGGTCGAAGAGCCGGTCGGACAGGACATAGCGCAGGAAGAGCATCGGTGCGGCAAGGAAGCCGCCGTGGTATCGCGCCTTCGGGCGTTTCGCCTTGAGCGCCTTGATCACCAGGTCGCTGATCACCTTCGGTCCGGGGTTGTTGGTGATCTGCTTCTGCAGGTCGTTGAACTTGTTGGCGAGCCCGGCGTACGCGCCGGTGCCGGAGTGCCGCAGCGCTTCTTCCGAAGCGATGCCGGCCCATTCCGAAGCCACGCCGCCCGGTTCGATGACGACCACGTCGATGCCGAACTGTGCCACCTCGTTGCGCAGCGCGTCGGAGTAGCCTTCCAGCGCGAACTTCGAGGCGTGGTACCAGCCGCCCATCGGCGAGGCGAGCTTGCCGCCTATCGACGAGATGTTGATGATCTTCCCGCGACCCTGCGCCCGCATGGCGGGCAGGCAGAGCTGCACCAGCCGCGCCGCGCCGAACAGGTTGGTCTCCATCTGACGGCGTCCCTCCGCCAGGGGCACGTCTTCGAGCGCGCCGTACTGGCCGTAGCCGGCGTTGTTGATGAGGACGTCGATGCGCCCCTGCTCCGCGAGGATCCGTTCGACCGCGGACGACATCGAGTCGTCGTCGGTCACGTCCATGGTCAGCGTCCTGCCGCCGGCCGCGCGGACCGCTTCAAGCCGGTCGAACCGGCGGGCGGTGGCGTAGACGAGGTAGCCCTCGGCGATCAGGCGCAGGGCGAAATCCTTGCCCATGCCGGAGGAAGCGCCGGTGACGAGGGCGACGGGTTGTTGTTGGGGACGCATGTCGAGGGACGGGAGGTTGACGTGCCGCCATGGTCCGCGAGCGACGACCCGCGCGCCAATCCGATCCCGCCAGCCTGTCATCCGATCGCGCCAGCCGATCGCGCCGACCGATCACCCCACGACCTTCGTCACACCTCCCACTGCGGATGCATCTCCCTCACCCGTGTGAGCGCCATCGAGGCGGCCGCCGTGCGGGTCTCCACGCCCAGCTTCGCATGGATGCGCTCCAGGTGCTTCTTCACCGTCGCCGGGCTGGCGCCCAGGATCTCGCCGATGTCGCGGTTGATCTTGCCCTTCACGACCCAGTAGAGGACCTCGGCCTCGCGCGCCGTCAGGCTGAAGGCCAGCCCCAGCGAGCGGATCACCGCGACGTCCGACACCTCGCGCATCACGATCAGCCAGTCGCCGCCGGCAGCCGCGCCGACCGCGGGACCCGCCGGACCAGCCGGACTTGCTGGACTTGCTGGACTTGCCGCAGTCCCTCCGCCGGAGGTCTCCTCGCCGATGCAGTGGTGCAGCCGGAAGCTCAACCGCCGCGCGCCGAGCTCGGCGCACAGGCGGGCCGGCTCCTGCGGCGGCATGCCGTCCGCGGGGGAATGGGCCGCCATCTCGTCGAGCGTCCTGCGCAGCCACGCCAGCACCGGCGCCGGCGTCTGCGGCGCGATCGTGCCGTAGTAGAGCTGCAGCAGCTCGCGCGCCAGCGGCGTCTGCCACAGCAGCCGGCCCGAGGACGCGCGCACCGCGATGCTCGCGTAGCCGAAGGCGTCCAGCGCCTGGCGCGTCTGCCGCGCCTGCCGCGCGCCCTGCAGGTGGACCTGCATGCGCGCCAGCACCGCGCGCGGATCCAGCGGCTTGGTCACGTAGTCGACGCCGCCGGCCTGCAGCGCGGCGACCAGGTGCTCCGTCTCGGTCAGCCCCGTCATGAAGATGATGGGGATGTGCGCCGTCGAGGGATCCGCCTTCAGCCGCCGTGCGACCTCGAAACCGTCCATGCCCGGCATCATCGCGTCCAGCAGCACGATGTCGGGACGCCCCTGCTGCACGCAGGCCAGCGCGGCCTCGCCGCTGGTCGCCGCCAGCACGATGTAGCCGTGCTCGTCGAGCGCATCGTGCAGCAGCGACAGGTTGTCGGGCACGTCGTCCACCATCAGGACGCGATCGCCTTGCTGCTGGTCCAGCAGCGCGGCCACGGCGGAGGGGAGGGGAGGATTCATCGCAGATCGTCCAACATCGGTCGCGGTCGGGTCCGCGGGCATGGCGCGCGTCGTCATGCCCGTGCTCACGCGGGGTTCTCGCTGCGCGCGAGGGCGCGCAGCATCGCTTCAAACTGGAACTGCCGCGCCAGCGCGCGTTGGGCCTCGCAGAAGGGTGTCCACACGGCGTCGGCCGCCTCGATCGCGTCGAGCTGCTGCAGCACGCCGCGGTAGTAGCCGAGCTGCAACGCTTCCCGCAGTCCGGTCAGACGGTCGGCCGGCGGCGTCTCGACCGGTGCGGCCGGCTGCGGATCGGGCGCCGCGCGTTCGGGGCCGACGCGCCAGGACAGCGACAGTTGCTCGGTCAGCCAGTCCAGCAGCAGCTCGTGCCGCACCGGCTTGAGGATGAAGTCGCGCGCGGCGATGCCGGCATCGTTGTCCTGACCGCGTTCGAAGGCGTTCGCCGAGACCACCGCCACCGCCGGCGCGTTCACGCCGAGATCGCCCAGCATGCGCCGCAGCCGCCGGATCGTTTCCCAGCCGTCGATGCCGGGCATCGCCAGGTCCATCAGCACCGCGTCCGGCACCCATCCCGCCGCGACGAGGTCCAGCGCGTCGTGGCCGCTCGACGCGTCGCGCACGGTGAAGCCGAGCGGCTCCAGCAGCTCGATCAGCAGCTGGCGGTCGTCCGATTCGTTGTCGACGATCAGCACCCGAGGCGAGACGCCGTCCAGGCCGAGGCGTTCCTTCGCCGCGCGACGCATGCGCGGCGTGTCCCAGATGCGGCCGTGCAACTCCGGCAGGAACAGCCGCACACGGAAGGTCGAGCCGCGTCCGGGCTCGCTGGTCGCCGACATCTCGCCGCCCATCAGGGCCGTCAGCATCTTGGAGATCGTCAACCCCAGCCCCGCGCCCGGCGCGCCGCCGGCGCCGCTCGAGCCGCGGGCGAAGGGCTCGAAGATGCGCTCCAGTTCCGCCGCGTCCATGCCGGGGCCGGTGTCGGCGATCTCCAGCGTCGCCATCTCGCGGCCGTGCCGCACGCGCAGCGTGACCTCGCCCTCGGTGGTGAACTTGATCGCGTTGCCCAGCAGGTTGATGAGGATCTGGCGCAGGCGCTGTTCGTCCGCGCGCACCCACTCGGGCAAGGTGCCTTGCGGCTCGAAGCGGAAGCTTAGGCCCTTCGCCGCGGCCTGCGGCTCGAACATGTCGGCCAGCTCGCGCAGCAGCTCGTCGAAACGCACCGGCGCCGGTTCGAGACTCAGCCGGCCGGCCTCGATGCGGGCGATGTCCAGCGTGCCGTCGATCAGCTGCATCAGGTGCTCGCCGCCGCGCTTGATGACCTGCACCGCCTGGCGCCGCTGCGGCGGCAGCGAGGCGTCCGCCGCCATCAGCTGTGCATAGCCGAGGATGCTGTTCAGCGGCGTGCGCAGCTCGTGGCTGATGGTGCTGATGTAGCGGCTCTTGGCCTGGTTGGCGGCCTCTGCCGCGGCCTGCGCGCGCTCGGCTTGCAGGCGGGCGCCCTGCAGCGCCTCGTCGGTGCGGCGGTGGGAGGCGATCTCGCGCATCAGCGCCTGCGTCTGGCGCTTGGATTCCTCCTGCGCGACCTCGCGGCTCTGGTGCGCCAGCACCAGCCACCACGCGACCGTGCCCGCCACCAGCAGCAGCGCGAAGAACGCCTTCAGCATCCCTGCCTTGAGGCTGGCGCGCAGCGCGTCCTGGGCGGCGATGTCGATCAGCGGCAGTTGCGGCAGCTGCTGCAGCTGCTGGTGGTAGAGCAGCCCGAAGAGCGTCGCCAGCAGCGGCGTGAGCACGAGCATCAGCAGCAGGTAGTGACCGAGGCCGGTGTCGATGTAGCGCCAGCTGCGCTGCGGCAGCACGCGGCGCAGCGCGGCGGTCCACTGCGCGGACAGGCTCGCATGCGGCTTGCACAGGTCGCCGCAGCGCGCGTCCAGCGTGCAGCACAGCGAGCAGATCGGACCGCGGTAGGCCGGGCAGTGCGCCATGTCCGGGCCTTCGTAGTCGCGCTCGCAGATGACGCAGCGCCGCACGGCGCCAGCGCCCTCGGTCTGGAATCCGGCGGCCTGGATCTCCGACAGCGGGCGCGCGAGGTAGTAGCGTCCTTTCGTCGCCCAGGCGATCAGGGGCGCGGTGACCAGCGCGGTCACCATCGCGATCGCCGCGGACCACGCCTGCGCCAGCGTGCCCATCAGCCCGAGGTGCGCCGCCACCGACAGCACCGACGCCAGCGCCATCGCGCCGACGCCGACCGGGTTGACGTCGTACAGGTGGGCGCGCTTGAACTCGATGCCCGGCGGCGAGAGCCCGAGCGGCTTGTTGATCACCAGGTCGGCGACGACGGCCATGATCCAGGCGATGGCGATGTTGGCGTAGAGGCCGAGCACGTGCCCGAGCGCCTCGAACACGTTCATCGACATCAGCATGAAGGCGATCAGCGTGTTGAACACCACCCAGACGACGCGGCCCGGGTGGCTGTGCGTCAGCCGGGAGAAGAAGTTGCTCCACGCCAGCGAGCCCGCGTAGGCGTTGGTGACGTTGATCTTGAGCTGCGAGACGACGACGAACAGCGCCGTCACCGCGACCGCCCAGCCGTACTGCGGGAACACGTACTCGTAGGCGGCGAGGTACATCTGGTTGGGGTCGACGGCGCGCTCGGCGGGCACCGCGTGGCTGACGGCGAGGTAGGCCAGCAGCGCGCCGCCGAGCATCTTGAGCACGCCCAGCACGATCCAGCCCGGCCCGCCGGCCAGCACGGCGGCCCACCAGCGGAACCGGTTCTCCTTCGTCTGGCGGGGCATGAAGCGCAGGTAGTCGGCCTGCTCGCCCATCTGGGTGATGAGCGCCACGCCGACGGTCAGCGCCGCACCGAAGGCGTGCAGGTCGAAGGCCGCCGTGCCCGACTGCGACCCAATCTGGGTCGTGATGCCGTCGAATGCACCAGGATGAAGCCAGCCCACCCAGGCGAAAGGCAGCACCAGCAGCGCCAGCCACAGCGGCTGGGTCCACAGCTGCAGCCGGCTGATGGCCGAGATGCCGTGCGTCACCAGCGGGATGACGACCAGCGCGCAGATCAGGTAGCCCCACTGCGGCGGGATGTCGAGCGCCAGCTCCAGCGCATAGGCCATCACCGCCGCTTCGAGGGCGAAGAAGATGAAGGTGAAGCTCGCGTAGATCAGCGAGGTCAGCGTCGAGCCGATGTAGCCGAAGCCCGCGCCGCGCGTCAGCAGGTCCATGTCCACGCCGTGGCGCGCCGCGTAGACGCTGATCGGCAGACCGGCCAGGAAGATGATCAGCCCCGTGGCCATGATCGCCAGCGCCGCGTTGGTCCAGCCGTACTGCAGCAGCAGCGTCGCGCCGACCGCCTCCAGGATCAGGAAGGACGCCGCCCCGAAAGCGGTGTTGGCCACCCGCCAGGTCGACCAGCGCCGGAACCGGTGCGGCGTGTAGCGCAGCGCGTAGTCCTCCAGCGTCTCCCTCGCCACCCAGGCGTTGTAGTCCCGCCGCAGCTTGATGATGTGCTGCGGGGCGTCTTGGGAGGGAAGCGGCGCGTCCATGGGCCACCAGGAAACGCATGAAGCGTGCCCGCACCGGCATGGGGCTTGCTAGAGCAGCAGGACCATGGAACTGACGCCTCGCGAAAAAGACAAGCTGCTGATCTTCACCGCCGCGCTGCTCGCTGAGCGGCGCAAGGCGCGGGGTCTGAAGCTCAACTATCCGGAAGCCGTCGCCTTCCTCAGCGCCGCCGTCATGGAAGGCGCCCGCGACGGCAAGACCGTCGCGCAGATGATGAAGGAAGGCCGCGAGCTCCTCACCCGCGACGACGTCATGGACGGCGTGCCGGAAATGATCCCCGACATCCAGGTCGAGGCGACCTTCCCCGACGGCACCAAGCTCGTCACCGTCCACCAGCCGATCCCCTGATCCCGGATCTCCGATCTCCGAGCCTCTGACCCACCGACTCCCCTGAGGACAGCGATGACCGCACGATTCCTTCCCGTGTCCTTCACCGACGCCGCCGTGACCGCCGTCCAGGCGCTCGCCCTGACCGTCGCCGCCGTGCTGCCCGTCTTCGTCTTCGCCCACACCGGCGAAGGCGTCCCGCACGACCACGGCACGCTGAGCACCGGTGCCGCGTTCGGCGCCGGCTTCTCCCATCCGTTCACCGGCCTCGACCACCTCGCCGCGATGCTCGCCGTCGGCCTGTGGAGCGCGCTGACGCAGACCGGCCGCCGCATGCTGGCGGCCCCGTTCGCCTTCGCCGGGCTGCTGCTGGCGGGCGCGCTGGTCGGATTCGCGCTCGCGGACGAAGGCTTCCAGGTGCCAGGTGTTGAGCCCATGGTCGCCGCCTCGGTCCTCGTGCTGGGCCTGGTCGCCGCCGCGCGCTGGCGTCTGGGCGCGACGATGTCCGCCGCGCTGGTCGGCGCCTTCGCCGTCTTCCACGGCCTGGCGCATGGCGCCGAGCTGCAAGGCGGCGCCGCGCTCGCCGGCATGGTCCTGGCGACCGCGCTGCTGCATGCGGGCGGTCTCGCCCTGGGCTTGAAGCTGCGTTCGCTCGCGCCGGTCTGGTCGCGCGCCGCGGGCGGCGCGATCGCGCTGCTTGGCCTGGGGCTGCTCGCCCGCATGGTGGTCGCATGATGCCCGGCATGACCCCTGGCGAGCTGCTGGTCGACGACGGCGAGCTGATGCTCAACCCAGGCCGCCGCACGCTGACGCTGACCGTGGTCAACGGCGCGGACCGGCCCATCCAGGTCGGTTCCCACTACCACTTCGCCGAAACCAACGGCGCGCTGGTCTTCGACCGCGAAGCCGCGCGCGGCATGCGCCTGAACATCGCGTCCGGCACCGCCGTGCGCTTCGAGCCCGGCCAGCAACGCACCGTGGAGCTGGTCGACTACGCCGGCAGCCGCGAGGTCTGGGGTTTCCGCGGCCTGATCCAGGGAGCGCTCTGATGGCCCGCATCGGCAGACGCGCCTACGCCGAGATGTTCGGCCCCACGGTCGGCGACCGTGTCCGGCTGGCCGACACCGCGCTCGTGATCGAGGTCGAGCAGGACCTGACGCTGCGCGCCGGTGGTTACGGCGAGGAGGTGAAGTTCGGCGGCGGCAAGACCATCCGCGACGGCATGGCGCAGTCGCAGCGCACGCGCGCGCAGGGCGCCGTCGACACGGTGATGACGAACGCGCTGATCCTCGACCACTGGGGCATCGTCAAGGCCGACATCGGCCTGAAGGACCACCGCATCGTCGCGATCGGCAAGGCCGGCAACCCGGACACGCAGCCGGGCGTGGACATCGTCATCGGCCCCGGTACCGAGGTCATCGCCTGCGAGGGGGCGATCGTCACGGCGGGCGCCATCGATTCGCACATCCACTTCATCTGCCCGCAGCAGATCGAGGAAGCGCTGGCCAGCGGCGTGACGACCATGCTGGGCGGCGGCACCGGTCCCGCGACCGGCACCTTCGCCACCACCTGCACGCCGGGACCGTGGCACATCGAGCGCATGCTGCAGGCCGCCGACGCGTTCCCGATGAACCTGGGCTTCCTCGGCAAGGGCAACGCCAGCCGGCCCGAAGGCCTGGTCGAGCAGATCGAGGCCGGCGCGATCGGCCTGAAGCTGCACGAGGACTGGGGCACGACGCCGGCGGCGATCTCCAACTGCCTGGACGTGGCCGAGGTCACCGACACGCAGGTGGCGATCCACACCGACACGCTCAACGAGAGCGGCTTCGTCGAGGACACGGTGGCCGCCTTCAAGGGGCGCACCATCCACACCTTCCATACGGAGGGCGCCGGCGGCGGCCATGCGCCGGACATCCTGAAGGTCGTCGGCGAGGCCAACGTGCTGCCCAGCTCGACCAACCCGACGCGGCCCTACACGATCAACACGCTCGACGAGCACGTCGACATGCTGATGGTTTGCCACCACCTGGACCCCGCGATCGCCGAGGACCTGGCTTTCGCCGAGAGCCGCATCCGCAAGGAGACCATCGCGGCCGAGGACATCCTGCACGACCTCGGCGCGATCAGCATGTTCAGCTCGGACTCGCAGGCGATGGGCCGCGTGGGCGAGGTGGTGCTGCGCTGCTGGCAGACCGCGCACAAGATGAAGCAGCAGCGCGGCCAGCTGCCCGGCGACAGCGATCGCCACGACAACGGCCGCGTGAAACGCTACGTCGCCAAGCTGGCGATCAATCCGGCAATCGCGCACGGCGTCAGCCACGAGGTCGGCAGCATCGAGGTCGGCAAGTGGGCCGACCTGGTGATCTGGAAGCCGGCATTCTTCGGCGTCAAGCCCTCGCTGATCCTCAAGGGCGGCGTGATCGCGATGGCGGCGATGGGCGATCCCAACGCGTCCATCCCGACGCCGCAGCCGGTGCACTACCGGCCGATGTTCGGCAGCTTCGGGGGATCGCTGGCGCGCGCCTCGCTGAGCTTCGTGTCGCAGGCGGCGATCGCGGCCGGCGCGCCGCAGCGCTACGGTCTGGCCAAGACCGCGGTCGCGGTGAAGGGCATCCGCGGCGTGGGCAAGAAGGACATGGTCCGCAACGACTACGCCCCGCGGATGGAGGTCGATCCCCAGACCTACGCGGTGCGCGCCGACGGCCTGCTGCTGCACTGCGAGCCCGCCTCGGTGCTGCCGATGGCGCAGCGCTACTTCCTGTTCTGAGGCGGCTCCACCAGCGCCCGGTGGAAGACTTCGAGCGCCTGGCCGAGATTGCCGAGCGCCTGCGCATGGACCAGCCACAGGTCCAGCGTCAACGAGAAGTCGGCCGCCTCCACGACGGAGAGCCCCGGCAGGTGGCTGCTGGCGGCCAGCAGGCTGCGCGGCGCCAGTCCCAGCCCCATCCCCGCGGCGACGAGGCGCAGCTGCGTTTCGGTGCCGTGCACGTCGACCCCCAGGCGCAGGGGCTTTCCGACGCCCTCCATCGCGCGCTGCAGCGCGGCGCGATAGCCGCAGCCCTGCGGATTGAGGATCCATTCGGCGTCGGCCAACCGGCCGATGCTTGAGCGGTCCGGAACGACCGGCGCGTCCTTGCTCTGCACGATCAGCACGTCGAAGGTGGCGATGTGTTGCGCGGCCATGCCCGCCGGCGGCACGCTCCCCGCCGGCAGCATGAGGACCGCCGCGTCGAGCTCGCCCTGTGCGACCGACTTCTGGAGCGTCGTGCTCCAGTCCGTGCGGCACCTCAGATCCAGGGCCGGGAAGCTGGTCCTCAGGCGCATGGCGATCTCGAACAGCGCGACGTCCGCGATGACCTGAGGCAGACCGATCCTGAAGGTGCCGGTGGGCGCCTCGCCGTCCCGGGCGATCCGCTTCAGGCGATCGATGTCGCGCAGGATGGCCCCGCCCGATTGATGGATGCGCCGCCCCACGGCCGTGGCCGTCGGCGGTCGCGTCGACCGGTCGAGCAGCGGCGTGCCCAGCATGTCCTCCAGCTGCTGGACGCGGCGCGACACCGCCGACTGCGTGAGGGACAGCCGGTCCGCCGCCTTCGTCAGCGAACTCGTGTCCACGACGGCGATGAAGGCTTTGAGTTCGTCGAGCATGGCGGTTCCCGGTGTCGCTGCAGTATGCGTGCGACGCATTCTATGCATGAGAACTATTCGATTGATCGATGCTAAGCGGCTGCGTATGGTTCAGCCATCGACCCGCCACGCGGTCTTCAGCAGCATCGAGTCCACCATGCCCCTCGTCCGAATCAACATCGCCAGGACGGCCTCCGTCGACACCGTCCGTGCGATCAGCACCGTCGTCTACGACGCGATGACCCGCGTCGCGGGCGTCCCCGCCAACGACAAGTTCCAGATCGTCACCCGGCACGCGGAGGACGAGCTGATCTATCCGGCGCAGGGCTACCTCGGCATCACCTACACGCCGGACATCGTCTTCATCCAGGTCACCTGGAACGCCGGCCGGACGGTCGAGGTGAAGCAGGCCTTCTACAAGGCGGTCGCCGAAGGCATCGCCGGGAAGACCGGGCTGCGCATCCAGGACGTCGTCATCAACCTGGTCGACGTGGCCCGCGAGGACTGGTCCTTCGGCAACGGCGAGATGCAGTACGCGCCCAAGACGGCCTGAGCCGGCATGGCCGGAAAACCATGTCGATGCGACATGGTCCGGAAGGATCGGGTCCGATAAGTTCGACCGCATCCAATCGTCATTGCCAAGGAACCGTTTCATGTCACAGATCGCCTTGCTCGGCGTGGGCGCGATGGGATCGCGCATGGCCCTCAATCTCCTGAGAGCCGGCCATCGCGTGACCGTGTGGAACCGCCGCCCCGCCGCGGCGAAGGCGCTCGTCGAGGCCGGCGCGCGCTGGGCGGGAACCCCGAAGGACGCCGCTGCCGGCGCCGAATTCGTCATCGCGATGGTGCGCGACAACGAGGCCTCCCGGCAGGTCTGGATCGAGCCGGAGACCGGTGCCGCGGTGGGCATGCAGGCGGGAAGCATCGCCATCGAGAGCTCGACGCTGACCCCGGCATGGACACGGGAACTGGGCGCGACGCTGGCCGCGCGCGGGATTCCGCTGCTCGACGCGCCTGTCGTCGGGAGCACGCCCCAGGCAGAGCTGGCGCAGCTGATCTATCTCGTCGGCGGGGACGCCGCGATCTATGCGCGCTCGCAGGACGTCCTGACGGCGATGGGATCCAGCCTCCACCACGTCGGCCCCCTGGGCTCGGGCGCCATGGCGAAGCTCGTCACCAACGCCCTGCTGGGCGTGCAGGTGACGACCATCGCCGAATTGATCGGGCTGCTGAAGTGGTCCGGCATCGACGCGTCGCGCGTGCTGGCGGCCGTGTCCAGGACGCCCGCCTGGAGCGCCGTGGCGGGCCGCGTATCCGACCTCATGCTGGGCGAGAACCACGCCCCGCAGTTCCCCATCGAACTCATCGACAAGGACTTCGGCTATGTGCTGTCGGCCGCCGCCGACACCTCGGACGTGCCGACGATCGCGGCAGCGGGCGAGGTGTTCCGCACCGCGATGGCCAGGGGCCTCGGCCGCGACAACATGACCGGTGTCATCAAGCTGTTCACGTAGACCAATGGAAGCAACCATGAAGCTGGAAGGAAAGATCGCCCTCGTCACCGGAGCGAACTCCGGGATCGGACTGGCCACGGCCAGGACCTTGATCGCGCAGGGCGCCGCACGCGTCTATCTGACGGGACGGCGGGCGCAGGAACTCGAAGCGGCGGCCGCGTCCCTGGGCGAGCGCGCCGTCGCCGTCGTCGGCGACGTCACCCGGCCCGCCGACCTGGACCGGCTCTACGAGCGGGTGAAGGCGGAGTCGGGCCGTCTCGACATCGTCTGCGCCAACGCCGGCTTCGCCGCGTGGCGCCGCTGGGCGGCCTGACCGAGGAGCACGTGGACGGGCTGCTGGACACCAACGTCAAGGGCGTGGTCTGGACCGTGCAGAAGGCGCTGCCGCTGATGGGTCCGGGCGGATCCATCATTCTTCTGGCCTCGATCGTCGCCAGCAAGGGCTTCGCCAACTGGAGCATCTACAGCGCGACGAAAGCCGCGGTGCGGTCCTTCGCCCGGACCTGGGCCTCCGACCTGAAGGGGCGCGACATCCGCGTCAACGCCGTCAGTCCAGGCGTCATCAAGACGCCGGGCCATGAAAAGACGGGCCTGGCGCCTGAGCAGTTCGACGGCTTCTTCGACTACGCTGCATCCATCACGCCGCTGTCGCGCACCGGGCGTGACGACGAGGTCGCGCAGGTCATCGCCTTCCTGGCCTCCGACGAGAGCAGTTTCGTGACCGGCAGCGAGTTCTTCGTCGACGGCGGCGTCGCGCAGGTCTGAACTCTGGAGACACCCATGCCCTATCTGCAGCTCGATGTGAACGACCATTACCCGGCCGAGACCAAGCGTCTGCTGGCCAGGAAGATGAGCGAAACCTACGCGGAGATGATGTCCGTCGACATCCGGCGGATCAGCGTCGCCATCCGTGAACTCGGCGAGGGCGGGGTCTGGCGCATCCCCGAGATCGGCGAGGAGCCGACGCCCGTGGCGCTGATGATGCTGGACATCCGCAAGGGGCGGCCGCCCGAACTGCGGATGCAGGTCGCCAAGGCGCTGTGCGCCCATTGCATCGAGGTCCTCGGGCTGCGGGAAGATCGGCTCAACGTCGAGTTCACGCAGCACACCGGCGATGAGATGTACCACCCGACACTGGGCGGCTACAGCCCGGACTGGACGCCGGACGAGGCCTGATCGGTCCGTCGCATCGGATCGCGACGACCGTCGCTTCAGACCGCCGCTTCAGACCACCGCTTCAGACCACCGCTTCAGACGGTCATCTCCGGCGGGAGCGACAGGCGCTGGATCGCCTGGGGCGGCTGCCCGAAGGCGCGCAGGAACGCCTGGCGCATGCGCTCGCGATCGCCGAAACCCGTCTCGCGCGCGATCACCTCGATCGGATGGCGGGTCGTCTCCATCATGAGGCGCGCGGCTTCCACGCGCAGCCGCTCGACCGCCTTCGCCGGCGATTGGCCTGTCTCCTCGCGGAACACGCGGCTGAACTGACGCGGACTCAGACGGGCCGCCTCGGCCAGCGCCTCGACCGACAGATCGCCGGCCAGGTTCTCCTTGACGAAGTTCAGCGCGAGCTGGACGCGGTCCGACTTCGCATCCAGCTCCAGCAGGGCTGAGAACTGCGACTGGCCGCCGCCGCGGCGTTGATACACGACCAGCTTGCGCGCGACGGAGCGCGCGATCTCCGATCCCAGATCCTTCTCGACGATGGCGAGCGCCAGGTCGACGCCGGCGCTCATGCCGGCCGAGGTCCAGATCGGTCCGTCCACGATGAAGATCCGATCCTCCTCCAGCCGCACGTCGGGGTACTGCTGACGGAAGGCCTGGGCGTGGTACCAGTGCGTCGTGGCGCGTCTGCCTTCGAGCAGGCCCGCCGCCGCGAGCACGAAGGCGCCCGTGCACACCGAGGTCACGCGCCGCGACTGCTCCGGCGCCGTGGCCAGGAAGTCCAGCAGGCTCTGCGGCGGCAGCCGGCACTCGTTGTCGCCGGTCACGATGAGCGTGTCGTAGGTGCGCGCGCGCAGCTTCTCGGTGTGCACCGAGAAGCCTTGCGAGCAGGTCGTGAGACCGCCGCGTTCCGACACCAGCGTGAATTCATACGCCGGCGTTTCGCTCATCAGGTTGGCGTACTCGAACACCGTGAGCACCGCCAGGCCGAGCGCCTGGAAGTTGGGATAGACGAGCAGTCCGATGGAATGCATGAGCCATCAATCGCGATGAAAGCAGCCACTGTATTTCACCGCTGAGCCCTCAGGGAACGCCTGCAGAGATCGCCCCCGTCCCGCCTGGGGGTGATGCCGGTGGCATGGCCGGATTCATTGCATCAATGACATTGAGGAAATGAGCCCCGGTCACCAGAATTCTTCCCAGGGCCAGACAAACCGTCGCCTCCAACCCACCTGAAAGAGCACTGACATGAGCACCACTTCCAAGGGCACCGCCGTCATCACGGGCGCCTCCGCCGGCATCGGCGCGATCTACGCGGACCGCCTCGCGCGCCGCGGCTTCGACCTGATCCTGGTCGCCCGCAACGAAGCCCGCCTGAACGCGCTGGCCTCGCGGCTGAGCGCCGAGACCGGCCGCTCGGTGAAGGCCGTCGCGGCCGACCTGAACGACAAGTCCGACCTCGCCCGGATCGAGACGCTGCTGAAGCAGGACGGCAGCATCTCGCTGCTGGTCAACAACGCCGGCGTCGGCTCGGTCGCCTCGCTGCAGACCGCCGACGTGGACGCGATGGAATCGATGATCGACCTGAACATCACGGCCCTCACGCGTCTCACGTATGCCATCGGCCCCGTCTTCTCCGAGAAGGGCAGCGGCACGATCGTCAACATCTCGTCGGTCGTCGGCATCGCGGCCGAAGTGCTGAACGGCGTCTACAGCGCGTCCAAGGCCTATGTGCTGGCCTTCGGACACTCGCTGCAGAAGGACCTCGGCAGCAAGGGCGTGCGCATCCAGACGGTGCTGCCGGCCGCGACCGCGACCGAGTTCTGGGACGTCGCCGGCTACGCGGCTCAGAAGGCCTCGCCCACCACGATGACAGCTGAAGACCTGGTCGACGCCGCACTCGCCGGCCTGGACCAGGGCGAGCTGGTGACCATCCCGACGCTGCATGAGGGCGAGGAATGGGCGCGCTGGGAAGCGCACCGCCGCACCTTCAAGTTCTCCAACGCCAAGCCCGCGCCGCGCTACGTCGACGGCGGACAGGCCTGACCCCGCAGTCCCCGGAAGTTCCCGGAAGTTCCCGGAAGTTCCCGCAGTTCCTCCCGTCCATTCGCCATCCACCCATAGAGAGACCCATCATGAAACTGTTCAAACTCGGTGCCGCGCTGCTGGCCGCCTTCACCACCTTCGCCGTTCCCCATGCCGCCAGCGCCGCCACCGCGGCGTCCAAGGGCAAGGTCCTCGTCGTCATGTCCAGCGCGAACTCGCTGGACCTGAAGGACGGCAGGAAGTACTCGACCGGCTACTACCTGAACGAGTTCGTCGTGCCTTATCGCAAGCTCGTGGAAGCGGGCTACGAGCCGGTCATCGCCAACCCCAAGGGCGACGTGCCGGTGATGGATCCCAACTCCAACAACAAGATGTTCTTCGGCGGCGACGAAGCGGCCCGCTCGGACGCCTTCAAGTACGCGCAGGGCGTCGACCTGCTGAAGAAGACGAAGACGCTGGCCTCCGTCGTGGCCGAAGGCACCTCGGGCTACGTCGGCGTTTTCGTGCCGGGCGGCCACGCGCCGATGGCGGACCTGCTGACCGACAAGAACCTCGGCAAGATCCTCACCAGCTTCCACGACACCGGACGTCCCACCGGCATCATCTGCCACGGCCCCATCGTGCTGCTGTCCGCGCTGGGCGACGCCGAGGGCTTCGTGAAGTCGATGATCGCCAACGACGGCAAGGCCAACTCGTTCGCCAAGGGCTGGCCGTATGCCGGCTATCGCGTCACGGTCTTCTCGACCGGTGAAGAGCAGGCGCTCGAAGGCCCCGGCGGACTGGGCGGCAACGTGCAGTTCTATCCGGTCAACGCCTTGGCCGAAGCCGGCGCGCACGTGGACTCGGTCGCGAACTGGCATTCGAACGTCATCGTCGACCGCGAGCTGATCACGGCCCAGCAGCCGTTCTCCGCCGCCGAGTTCGGCGACGTGTTCGTGGCCCGGCTGAAGGCCGCCAAGCGCTGAGCATCGGCGGATCGGCGCATCGAAGCGGACAGGTCGCGCGAGCGGCCTGTCGCTTCTGCATAATCCGTCCGGATGATCCAAGTCTCCAAACTGCTCGCCCAGGGCGCCGGCCTGGCCCCCGTGCTGCTCAAGCGCGCCGCCGCCGTCACGCTCGATTGGGACACGCGCCAGAAGAGCCGCTTCCAGGCCACGGACAGCCAGGGCCGCGCGCTCGGCGTCTTCCTCCCGCGCGGCACCACGGTGCGCGGCGGCGACGTGCTGGTGGCCGAGGACGGCTCGCTGGTGCGCGTCGTGGCGGCGCCGCAGGCGCTGCTGCGCATCACGGCCTGCACGGCGCACGGCTCGCCGTTCGACCTGATCCGCGCGGCGTATCACCTCGGCAATCGCCACGTGCAGATCGAGTTGAAGCCGGACCACCTGAAGATCGAGCCCGACCACGTGCTCGCCGACATGCTCCGCGCGATGCACCTGATCGTGAACGAGGTCGAGGAGGGTTTCGAGCCCGAAGCCGGTGCCTACGCGGCTGGCGGCCATGGCCACGCCCATGCGCACGACCACGGGCATTCGCACGACCGTGGGCACTCACACGACCACGTTCATGCGCACGAGAAGGGCCATGGCCACTCGCAGGATCACTCGCACGATCACAAGCCCGCGGCCAGGAAGACCATCGCGATCCAGGCCGCTCCGGCGCCCCATGTGCACGGGCCGGGCTGTGGTCACGACCACTGAACCGGTCGTCGATCCCGTTCCGCCGCTGCTGCGGCTGACGTGGCTCGCGTCCCCGGCGCTGCCGATCGGGGCGTTCTCGTATTCGGAAGTGCTGGAAGCGGCGGTCGAGCAGGGCCTCGTCCATGACGACGCCAGCGCCGGCGCGTGGCTGAGCCAGCAGCTGCGGCTGCTGGCGCGCGGCGACCTCGCGGCGATCGCTCAAGGCATCAACGCCTGGCGTGCCGGTGACGAGCCCGCGCTGCGCGAGCTCGCCCGCTGGCTGCGCATGACGCGCGACGGCGCCGAAGCGCGTCTGCAGAGCGAGCAGATGGGCCAGTCGCTGCTGGTCTGGCTGCGCGGCCAGCCGATGGCGACGCCCGCGCAGCTTGCGTTGCTGACGGCCTGCGGCGAGGGACATCCGATGCCCTATGCCTTCGTGATGTCGCTGGCGCTGGCCACGATCGACGTCCCCGTCGACCAGGCCCTCCACACCCAGGCCTTCGGCTGGGCCGAGAACCAGGTCCAGGCCGCGCTCAAGGCCGTGCCGCTGGGCCAGACGGCCGGCCAACGCGTGCTGACGCGGCTGGCCTCCGAGATCCCTGCCGCGGTGGCCGAGGCCATCGCCACGCCGCCCGCGCGGCGGCAGCTGTTCGCGCCCATGCTCTCCGTCCTCGCGGCGCGCCACGAAACCCAGTACTCCCGATTGTTCCGATCATGAGCACGACCTCCGCCACCACCTCCGCCGCCACGTCCAGCGCTTCCGCGCTCCATCACATCCCTGGCCGCACGAAGCGGCTGCCCCCGTTGCGCGTGGGCATCGGCGGCCCGGTCGGGTCGGGCAAGACGACCCTGCTGGAGATGCTCTGCAAGGCGATGCGCGAGAAGTGGGACCTGGTCGCGATCACCAACGACATCTACACGAAGGAAGACCAGCGCCTGCTGACCATCAGCGGCGCGCTGCCCGCCGAGCGCATCCTGGGCGTGGAGACCGGCGGCTGCCCGCACACGGCGATCCGCGAGGACGCATCGATCAACCTCGAGGCGATCGACCGCATGCTGGCGCAGTTCCCCGAGGCGGACGTCGTGTTCATCGAGTCCGGCGGCGACAACCTCGCCGCGACCTTCAGCCCGGAGCTGAGCGACCTGACGATCTACGTCATCGACGTCGCCGCCGGCGAGAAGATCCCGCGCAAGGGCGGCCCCGGCATCACGAAGAGCGACCTGTTCGTGATCAACAAGACCGACCTGGCGCCGCACGTGGGCGCCAACCTCGACGTCATGCGTGCCGACACCCAGCGCATGCGGCCGACGCGGCCCTTCGTGATGACCAACCTCAAGACGCTGAGCGGCCTGGACGAGGTGGTCGCCTTCATCGAGCACAAGGGCATGCTGGGCACGACCTGACCCCCGCGGCGTCGGTCCGGCGGCGCCCGTCGCCCGACCACGCCCGAAGGAGGGAAGAACCCGTCCGGTGACCGCCGGACTGAACGGCGATGCATCCTTCCGCATCGTTCGCATCGTTCGCGTCGACGCTGTCGTCGAGTTCCTCATGGGGCGACGACACCCGCCCGATCCTGCCGTCGACGCCCGGCCGCGCGACATCCGGTGTCGAGGCCGGCAGCCCGCCGCTGTCGCCCGTGTCCACGCTATCCGCGTTATCCACGGTGTCCGACGCCGCCCTGATCGATGTCGCGCTCGACGCCCTCGGTCCGCGCGACGCGGGGGCGGCCGTGGTGATCGTGCGTCAACTGGTCGACGGCCTGGACCTGCGCGTCGGACGCGGCACCGCGGACGAGGGCGTGGATCGCTTCATCCTCGACGGCGACGGCCGCGGTCTCCCGGCCGCCCTGCGCGAGGCCGCGGCGCAGGCGCTCGACCAGGAGCGCGACGGCTGCCGCCCGAGCGGCCGGCTGCGGGCCTTCATCGCGGCGATCGGCCGGGCAGCCTGCAACCTGGCGCACTGCGGCGCGCGCAACTTCGCCTCGGTCGCGCTGCCGACGATGGTGCGCCAGGCCATCGGCCGGGCGCTGGATGTCGCGCTGACCCACGGCGCGTCCGAGACGGCGCGCACCTGGCTGTCCTGTGGCGCGCTGGCCGTGCCGGTCGTCGGGCAGGCGCTGCTGCTGATCCGCGACGAGGCGCGCGGCGAGGCGACGCGCTACTCCCGCGCCACGCGCGTGGCGATGATGGCGGTGCCGGCGGGCGCCTGCGTGCTCGGCGCGACGACGGGCACGCTGCTCTACGCCGGCACGCGCTTCGCGGAAGCGGTGCTGTATCCGCTCATGCGCGACAGCATCCAGGCGCGCTGGCCCATGGCCGCCGAGCCCGACAGCGGGCCGACGCGCGGCTCGCTCGCCTTGGCGGGGCTCGCCTACGCGGTCAACCAGCTGCTGGTGAGCCGGGTGTTCTCCGCGGCGCCTGACGTGGATCTGGCGGCGCGGACGCTGCTGCCGGGCGGCATCGCGCTGCGCGGCCTGTCCAACTGGGGCGGCGAGGCGCTCGATCTGTGGACCCTGCTGATGATGCACCACGTCTGCCGCCACGGCACCGCGACGCAGGTCCGCATGCGCGCCGGCCGGGGCAGCCTGCCCGAGGCGATGCGCACCACCCTCCACTGGGACACGATGGCCGCACGGGGATGCTTCGTCGCGTCCCTCAACCAGCTCTACGACTCCCTGCTGGACGACAGGACGCTGGCGCGCTGGATCCGGGGCTATTTCGGTGCCGATGCCGCGGTCGCGGCGGACTGGTTGACCGAGCTGATCGTCGGCGCCCTCACGGCGCTCAGCTACCTGTTCTGGACCGATCCGCTGAACTCCCACGGCGTGGAGCTGCAGACGCTGGACGAGCACCGCCGCGGCCTGCGGCCGCCCCTCCAGTACGCGGGCAACAACGCCGAACCGGCGCTCGCGACGGACGAGCACGCCGGCGCGGTCGCCCTCACGGGCTTCCGCCGTCCGACACCGCCGTAAAAAAGCCGCCGGGCGCGATCGCGGCCGGCGGCTGAAGGTGGCTGGTGCGCCCGAATGCGCACGAACGCGGCGCGGGCGCCGCGTCGATGGGGATGAATCAGGCCACCTGCGGCGTCACCCCGCCGCCGTCCTTGCCCTTGGTGTCGTCGTCGTCGCGACCGCCCGCGGACTTCGCGCCCTTGCGGTTGGCCAGGATGAAGGCGATGAACTGCCACGCGATGAAGAAGGCGATGATCGCCAGCAGCGTCGCGCTGATCGGGCGCTGCACGAAGACGTCGAAGTGTCCCCGGCTGATCAGCATCGCGCGGCGGAAGTTCTCTTCCAGCATCGGGCCCAGGATGAAGCCCAGCATCAGCGGCGCGGGGTCCATGTCCAGCCGCATGAAGATGTAGCCGGCCAGGCCGAAGGCCGCGGTGACGAAGATGTCGTCCAGGTTGTTGTTGACGCTGAAGGTGCCGATGCAGCAGAAGAACAGGATCGACGGGAACAGCACGTTGTACGGGATCTTGAAGACCGACAGCCAGTAGCGCACCAGCGGCACGTTCAGCACGACCAGGAACACGTTGCCCACCCACATCGAGGCGACCAGGCCCCAGAAGATGTCGGGGTGTCCGCCGATCATGTTGGGACCCGGCTGGATGCCCTTGATGATGAACGCGGCCATCATCAGCGCCATCACCGGGTTCTCCGGGATGCCGATGGACATCAGCGGGATGAAGCTGGTGCGGGCGGCGGCCTCGTCGGCCGCGGCCTGGCCGGCCACGCCTTCGATGGCGCCGTCGCCGATCTCGTCGCGGTACTTGCTGACCTTCTTGTCCACGGCGTAGGCCGCGAACTGGGCGATCGTCGGGCCGCCGCCGGGCAGGATGCCCAGCACCGAGCCGATCACGCTGCCGCGCAGGGCGCTCGGGATGATGCGCTTGAACTCGGGCCAGGTCGGCATCAGGTGGATCTTGCCGTTGAAGGGCGTGCGCTCGTTCTTGGCGTCCAGGTTCTTGGAGATCTCCGCGATGCCGAAGCAGCCCAGCGCGATGCTCACCAGCCCCACGCCTTCCGCGAGGAAGGGCATGTCGAAGGTGTAGCGCTCCATGCCGGAGTTGACGTCGGTGCCGATCTGGCCGAACAGCACGCCGATCAGGCACATCGCCAGGCCGTTGAGCAGGCTGCCGGTGGTCACGAAGCTGACGCAGAGGAAGCCCAGCAGCATCAGCGAGCAGTAGTCGGCCGGGCCGAACAGGAAGGCCACCTCACCCAGCGTCGGCGCCAGGCAGGCCAGCACGACGATGGCGACGGTGCCGCCGATGAAGCTCGAGATGCCCGCGGTGAAGAGGGCCAGGCCCGTCTTCCCTTTCAAGGTCATCTGGTATCCGTCGATGCAGGCCACGATGGAGCTCGCATGCGGGATCTTCATCGTGATGGCGCTGACGCTGTCGCCGTACTGCGCGCCGTAGTAGATGCCGGCGAGCATGATCAGCGCGCCGTTGACGGGGATGGAGTAGGTCAGCGGCAGCAGCACGCTGATGGTGGCGAGCGGGCCCAGGCCGGGCAGCAGGCCGACGAGGGTGCCGACCACGCAGCCGATCGCGCAGAACATCAGGTTCTGCCAGGTCAGCGCGTGCTCGAAGCCGAAGGCGAGGTTGTGGAGGATTTCCATGGTCGTCGGTGCCTTACAGCAGCGGCAGGTTGAGGCCGAGGAACTTCTGGAAGGCGAAGGCGATGGCCAGCAGGCCGATCGAGATCACCACGTTGCGTTTCCAGGAGTAGTTGCTGCCGGCGGCGGTCGCGATGAAGACCATCACGACGATGCCGGCGGACATGTTGACGAAGCGCGAGGTCAGCGAGAACGCGGTCAGCGCGGCCAGGATCAGGCCGATGTTCTTGACCTGGAATTCCAGGCCGGGGCCGCCGGCGACGATGCCGCGCACGATGGTGGAGATGGCCACCAGGCCCAGCAGGATGCTGATCATCAGCGGGAACATGCCGGCGCCGGCATGGTCCATGCGGCCGATGGGATAACGCAGCGCGCCCAGTCCGAAGAACAGGGCCACCGCGGCGAGGAACAAGCCTCGGGCAAGCGAACGGTTGAGGGTCATGGCACACCGGGGAGGTATCGAGATGTGCCCATGGTTCCGGCGCGGCTCCCGCGTGTCGTACGCATTTCTGCGCAGCGCAGGGCTGTCGACGGGGGCTCGACAGCTTTCAGACAGCTTCAAGTTAAGAATCTGTTTGGCATACGTTGTATGAGTGTTTTGACGACGTCGAAGCGTCGTTGATTCACGACGTCGTCACGTCCTTGCGAGGGCCGACGACCGCCAGCACCTGCTCGCGCAGCCAGCGTTGGGCGGCGTGACCCTGGTTGCGTTCGTGCCAGACCATGGCGATGTCGAAGCCCTCGATCGGCAGCGGCGGGGGCAGGACTTGCAGGCCGGCGGCGCGTCCCTTGACGAGACGTTCAGGCACCAGCGCCACGAGGTCGGAGCGGCTGACGATGTCGGGCACGAAGAGGAAGGACGCGGCGGACAGCACGACCTGGCGCTTCAGGCGGAGTCCGGCCAGCGCCTGGTCGACGGGCGTCGAGAACGCGCCGCCCGCGGGCGAGACGATCACCTGTTCCAGCTTGGCGAAGGCCTTGGCGCTGAGCTTGGCCGTCGCCTTCCCGTCCGCCTTGCCCTCCAGCGCCGGATGGCCGCGGCGGGCGATGAGCACGTAGCGCTCGTGGAACAGCGCGCGCATGCGCAGGCTGGGCGCGGCCTCGATCGGCTGCATCAGGCCGAGGTCGACGTCGCCGCGCGCCATCTGCGCGGCGTGCTGGGCCGGGTCCATGTGGCGCACGGCGATACGCACGCCGGGTGCTTCCCGACGCAGCCGCAGCACCAGCGGCTGCAGCACGCTGGTCTGCAGGTAGTCCGAGGCTGCGATCGTGACCGTGAGGTCGGCGGTGGCCGGGTCGAAGTTCAGATGCGAGCTCGCCACGCCGCGCACCTGGTCCAGCGCCTGGCGCAGCGGCTCCAGCAGCGACAGCGCCTTGGCCGTCGGCGTCATGCCGCGCTGCGCGGGCAGCAGCAACGGATCCTCGAAGACGTCGCGCAGCCGCGCGAGCTGCGCGCTCACGGCCGGCTGGCTGAGGTTCAGCCGCGCGGCGGCGCGCGTGACGTTGCGCTCGTTGAGCAGCGTTTCGAGCGTCACGAGCAGGTTCAGGTCGAGGCGGCTGGTATCCATGCGATCGATAGTAGGACAGAGAAGACGTGATTTCACGGATGAGTCGCGGATCGTCAGACTGCGTTCATTCCCGATCCACTTCGACTGCCTGGAGCCTTCCATGACCCGTTCCGCCGATACCGACTTCGCCGATGCCGACACCTCCGATCGCAAGAGCGTGCGCAAGACCGTGCTGATCGTCCACGCCCAACCGGAGCGGACTTCGTTGACGCGCACGCTGGTCGACGTCGCCGAGCAGACGCTGCGCGCCGCCGGTCACGAGGTGCTTCAGTCCGACCTCTACGCGATGGGCTGGAAGGCCGTCTACGACGAGCAGGACTTCCCGGTGCGCACCGACGCCGACCGCCTGGACTTCGTGCGGGAGTCGGGTCACGCCTTCGAGCAGGGGCACCAGCCGGCCGACGTCGTGGAGGAACAGCGCAAGCTGCTCGCCGCGGACCTGGTGATCCTGCAGTTCCCGCTGTGGTGGTTCGGCATGCCCGCGATCATGAAGGGCTGGATCGATCGGGTCTGGGCGCGCGGCCTGGCCTACGGCCGCAACGGCCAGGGCAACCGGGTGCGTTACGGCGAAGGCGGTTTCGAGGGCCGGCGCGCGATGGTGTCGGTCACGACCGGCGGTCCGGCGGCGGACTACGGTCCGCGCGGCATCAACGGGCCCATCGATCAGCTGCTGTTCCCGATCACGCACGGCACCTTGTTCTATCCCGGCATGTCGGTGCTGAAGACGCACGCGGTGCACGGCGCGGGGCGGATGACGCCGGAGGCGGTCGAGGCGGTCTCAACCGCCTGGCGCGAGCGACTGGCCCATGTCTTCGATGAAGCGCCGGTGGCCTTCCGCGCGCAGAACGGCGGGGACTATCCCGACGGGCACGAACTGGGGGTCGAGGTGGCACCGGGTGTCACCGGCTTCGCGGCGCACGTGGCCGCTGTCGCATGAGCGCTCGTCAGTCGCGCAGCGACGCCGAGGCGGCGATCGCGTGCAGCACACGCAGCAGATGCGGCGGCACGGCCGGATCGTCGAAGCGCAGCGAGCTGCCTGCGGCGAGCAGATAGAAGCCGAGGTTCTCCAGCGCGATGACGCCGGCGGGCTCGCGTCGATCGCTGGCGCGGCCGACGTCGATGACGGTCGCCGCGCCGCTGCCGACGAGTTGCAGGCCGACATCCGGGCGGACGAGCAGGGCGGTGTCCTCGTCGATGCCGACGCCGAGCCGGCGCGGATCGAGCGACACCAGACGCAGGAGCCGCGCATGGCGCTTGCGCTGGGCGAAGTGCTGATCGATGACGAGCGCGGGCATCAGCCCGAGCGCGCGATGCAGCGGTTGCGGCGGTCCGGCGAACTGCTCGTCGAGATCGCCGACCGGCATGTGCGCGCCCAGCGCCGACGCGCCGGCGCTGGTGCCGGCGATGGCGAGTTCGCCGGCGCGATGGCGTTCGCGGATGAGCGCATGCAGCGGCGTGTCGGCGATCACGTCGACCAGACGTTCCTGGTCGCCGCCGGTCATGAACAGCAGATTGGCTGACCGCACGGCGTCGAGCGTATCGGCGGCACCAGCTGCTTCGCGATCGCGCGGATCGACCCAGCGCGGCGTCGCACCGAGCGTTCGGAAGGCGGGTTCGTACTGGGACCAGAGCAGATCGGGCTCGCCGCTGGCGGTGCTGAGGACGACGACCTGCAGCGGCTCGGCCGCAGAACGCCCGTCATGACACGCCGCGATCAGTTCGCGCAGCACCGTCCCCGGCGTCAGCCGGTCCTCGTTGCCGCCGATGAGGGCGAGCAGGGCAGGGGCGTGGAGCGTGGGACGGGTCGACATGACTCTCAATGGGGCTCGGTGGGATACAGGGAATGTTCGCGGTCCCACCACACGAAGTGGAAGTGCGCGTCGACGATGAATCCCCACGCGCGACGCTTCTGGCCGCTGAGACGGAACCGGAAGACCGAGTCGAATTGATCCAGGTCCAGGCTCACCCAGCGTTGCTGGGCTTCTTCAATCAGGTCACCCACTTCGTGCAGGTGATGCATCTTGTGACCGGAGCCTGAAGCGAGCTTGTCGATCTCGCCCCACGTGAGTCCTGCGAGGTCGCGCATCGGAGGGTGGATCGTCTCGTCCCACTCTTCCTCCGACCAGGCGCGGGGTTCACCCCAGGACCAGTGATCGTCCTTGTCCGCGCGCGTGGTGCACCACGTCATCCGGGCATGGAAGCGACTGCCGTCCTCGCGCGTCTTCGGCGCGCGCGCAGCGACCGTCGCAGCGCGGGCAAGATGAGGCGCCAAGCGGGGCGCGGCATTGGGCGCCGGCGCCACCGCATGACGGGGAGAGTCTGCCGTCGGCACCCGGGCGAGCATCGCCGGTTTGCCTGCCTCGAACCTGGCTTGGGCGGCGGCCTTCCTGCGGGCGCGTTCCTCGCTTTTCTTGCCCATCGAGCCATCAACCCATCAAAGGGACGAGTAGTACTCGTGCATCGCGCCTTGGCTGATCACCGTGGTGGACGCCTCTCCGACCGGCGTGTCGCCGCGGGCGTTCTTCCAGGGATCTTCCTGGTGCGTCAGATTGCTGAGCCACTGCGCGGTCTTGTCGCCGTAGAAGGCGAGGACCCGATCGATGTTGCCGCGCTCCTCCGGCGACAGCCGTGCGCTGTCGGCCGTCTGGAACAGGGTGGCATCGACCTTGAACATGCCGCGGTGCTTCTGATAGAGGCTCGGCAGGACGGGGCCGTTGGCCCAGGCCTGGAAATCCTCGTCGAGCAACGGCGCTTCTTCCCACACCAGGTTCCAGGCCTGCGCGTAGAACATCAGCTTCTGCAGCTTCATGGCCGAGACCTCACCCGTTTGCTCGGTGATGTACTTGGCAACGTCGAATGTGGAGGCCATCGATGAGCTCCTCAACTGCGGGCTGGAAGGCGGGACGCGTTCGAAAAGTGAGTGGCGGAAGCGGTGAGATTCGAACTCACGGACGGTTGCCCGTCGCTGGTTTTCAAGACCAGTGCCTTAAACCACTCGGCCACGCTTCCTTCAGTGCGGCCGACAGACACATCGAGCCACGTCTCCTGTCACAGGAGAAGTCGACATTCTAAGCGTGCCCGGAGAGGCCGCCGACGAGTGCCGCTCAGTCCGCGCCCGGCTTCTTCGCCTGCACACATTCCACCTGGATGATCTCCTGCGCCTGGCCGTCCGCCACGCGCGCGGCCGTCAACTGGCCGCCCCAGACGCAGCCGGTGTCCAGCGCCAGCAGGTCCGGCCGCTGCACCAGCCCCAGCGTCGACCAGTGCCCGAACGCGATCGGATGCCCCGCCGTGCGCCGCTCCGGCACTTCGAACCACGGCATGAAGCCTTCCGGCGCCGTGCCCAGGCCCTCCTTGGTCTTGAAGTCCAGCTTGCCCTTCGCGTTGCAGAAGCGCAGCCGCGTCAGCACGTTGATGATGAAGCGCAGTCGCGGCACGCCCGTCAGCTCGTCCTTCCAGCGATCCGGCTCGTTGCCGTACATCTGCGGCAGGAACTCCGCCAGCTCCGGCCCGCGCAGCAGCGCGTGGACCTCTTCCGCCAACGCCAGCGTCTGGTCCGCGTCCCACTGCGGCACCACGCCCGCGTGCACCATCAGCCAGCCCTGCGAGCGCATCGCCAGCCGCTGCCGGCGCATCCACTCCAGCAGCGCCTCGCGGTCCGGCGCCTGCAGGATCGCGTCCAGGGTGTCCCCTTTGTGCGGGGCTCGCACCGCCGCCGCCGTCGCCAGCAGGTGCAGGTCGTGGTTGCCGAGCAGGCATTGCGCCGCGTCGCCCAGCGACTGCAGCCGACGCAGGGTCGTCAGGGAATCGGGGCCGCGGTTCACCAGATCCCCCAGGAGGTAGAGCCGGTCGCGGGACGGGGAGAAATCGATCTTTTCCAGGAGACGCGCCAGCGCGTCGCAACAGCCTTGGAGATCGCCGATGAGGTAATGCATAGCGGGATTTTGCGGTGCCGATGTCACACAGGCTCTGCTAACCTTGCCGACCTTGTGTTTTGGGCGCGACTCGGGGTTAGTACCCGGTCCGCGCTGTCAATGGATACCGCCCTAGTTCTCTTCCTGATCCTGCTCAACGGTCTGTTCGCCATGTCGGAGATGGCCCTCACGGCGTCCCGCAAGGCACGCTTGCAAGTGATGGTGGAAAGCGGGGAGGGCGGCGCGCAGGCCGCCATGGACCTGCACGAGAACCCCACCAAGTTCCTCTCCACCGTCCAGATCGGCATCACCTCCATCGGCGTGCTCAACGGCATCGTCGGCGAGGCCGCTTTCTCCGGACCGCTGGCCGACGTGCTGCGCGCCAGCACGCCGCTGAGTTCCCGCGCCGCCGACATCACCGCCACCGGCCTGGTCGTGCTGGTGCTGACCTTCGTGACCATCATCTTCGGCGAACTCGTGCCCAAACGCCTGGGCCAGATGTACCCGGAGAACGTCGCCCGCCTGGTCGCGCCGCCGATGGAGATCATGTCGCTGGTGACGCGGCCCTTCGTCAAGCTGCTGAGCTTCTGCACCGAGTTCACGCTGAAGCTGCTCGGCATGGGCGGCCGCGCCAACCGCGCGGTGACGGAAGAGGAGATCGCCGCCAGCCTCGAGGAAGGCCTGGACGCCGGCGTGATCGAGGAACACGAGCACCAGATGGTGCGCAACGTGTTCCGCCTGGACGAGCGCCAGATCGGCTCCATGATGATCCCGCGCGCCGAGATCGCATGGCTGGACATCACCGACCGTCCCGACCAGATGCTGCAGATCCTGCGCGCGCACGGCTACAGCCGCTACCCGGTCTGCCGCGGCGGCCTGCACGACGTGGTCGGCACGGTCAGCGCCCAGAACCTGCTGGCGCGCTCGCTGGCCGGCGAATCGCTGGACCTGTCGACCGGCCTGGAGCCGCCGGTCTTCGTGCCCGAGACGCTGTCCGGCATGGAACTGCTCGCGCACATGCGCGGCGCGGAAACGCCGCTGGTGTTCGTCGTCGACGAGTACGGCGAAGTGCAGGGCGTCGTCGCGATGCGCGACGTCCTGGAAGCGATTGCGGGCGAGTTCAACTCGTCCGACGGCGAGGACGCCTGGGCGGTCCAGCGCGAGGACGGCAGCTGGCTGATGGACGGCCTGATCCCCGTCACCGAACTGAAGGACCGCCTCGATTTGAAGGAACTGCCCGAAGAGGACCGTGGACGCTACAACACCCTGGCCGGCATGGTGATGCTGCTGCTGGGGCGCTTGCCGCGCACGGCCGATGTGGCGGAGTGGGACGCGTGGAGATTCGAGGTGGTCGACCTCGACGGCAAGCGTGTGGACAAGGTGCTGGTCTCGCGACTGGCGGACGATGGAGTGAATCAATGAGCAACCCCCCGATGTATGAAAACCTGGTCCCCGTGGACCGGGTGCAGCACAAGAACACGCGCATGAAGGTCGGCGCGCCGGTGCTGGACCGCGTGACGCAGCTGAACTCGCTGTTCGTCGCCGTGGCCGAATTCGCCGACGCGAGCCTCGAGTACCCGGTGGTGTTCGTGCGCGTCGGCCAGGCCGTCGACGGCCAGCGCCCGGCGGTCGCGCCGCTGGCCGTGTTCGGCCTGCGCCAGGGCAGCAACCTGTTCATCAAGGACGGCCAGTGGACCGGCCGCTACGTGCCCGCGTACATCCGCCGCTGGCCCTTCGCGATGGCCCGCATCGAGGAGAGCACCTCCGACATGGCGCTGTGCCTGGACATGGGCTCGGGCGCGTTCTCCGAGACCGACGGCGAGCCGCTGTTCAAGGAAGACGGCGAAGCCACCGAACTGCTGCTCAACGCCAAGCAGTTCTGCGAGGACTTCGAGCGCGAGGCCGAGCGTACCCGTCAGGCCTGCGAGCTGCTGCAGGACCTGGACCTGCTGCAGGACATGCGCTTCGAGGCGCAGCTGCCCAGCGGCGAGAAGCTGGACGTGGACGGCTTCCTGACCATCAATGAGAAGGCCCTGGCCGAGCTGCCCGACGCCAAGATCGTCGAGCTGCACCGCAACGGCCTGCTGGAGGTCATCACGATGCATCGCCTGTCGCTGCGTCTGATGAGCCGTCTGGCCCAGATGTACGTGCCGGCCAACTGAGCCTGGACGGCTTGCCGGAGCGCCTCTGATCGAGGGGCTTGCGGCGGGCGATCACCGGCTGAGACAAACCCCAAGCGGGTTTGCTTGAGTACGGCGTACGAGCGAGCCTCGATAGCATCCGAAGTCCTTAAAGGACGTTGGATGCTGTTCGAGGCTTTTTTGTCGTCCACTGCGATGGAATCGGTGTTCTCGCCGACCGCGGTGGTCCAGTCGATGATGGATGTGGAGGCCGCGCTCGCCCGCGCCGCGGCCCGCACGGGGCTGATCCCCGCGCCCGCGGCCCAGGCCATCGCGAGCCTGTGCCGCGCCGAGCTCTACGACGTGCCGGCCCTGATCGCCGCCGCGCCGCACAGCGGCAATCTGGCGCAGCCGGTCGTGCAGCGCCTGCGCGAGACGGTCGCGCTGTTCGATCCCGCCGCCGCGGTCTATGTGCATCGCGGCGCGTCCGCGCAGGACCTCATCGACACCGCCATGGTGCTGCGCACCCGCGAGGCGCTGCGGCTGATCGACGACGACCTGCAGCAGCTCTGCGGGAAGCTGCTGGACCTGGCCGAGCGCCACGCCGCGGTGCCGATGCTGGGCCGCACGATGATGCAGCCGGCGCAGGTGATCAGCCTGCGCTTCAAGCTGATGAACTGGCTGATGCCGCTGCTGCGCAGCGCCGAGCGCCTGCGCGAGCAGGGCGAGGCCTCGCTGCTGCTGCAGTTGGGCGGCGCGGTCGGCACGCTGGACGCGATGGGCGATCGCGCCGACGACATGCTCGCCGCCGTCGCGGCCGAGCTGTCGCTGCCGCGCCCCGACATGTGCTGGCACACGCAGCGCGACCGCTGGCTTCGTCTCGGGCTGGAGGTCGGCCTGCTCTGCGGCAACCTCGGCAAGCTGGCGCAGGACTTCGCCCTGATGGCGCAGGCCGAGGTCGACGAGCTCAACGAGCCGCCGGGCGAGGGCTTCGGCGCCTGCCTGTCGATGCCGCACAAGAAGAACCCCGTCGCGGCCCTGCAGGCGATGGCGGCGGTGCAGCGCGCCCCGCAGCGGGTCGCCGGGCTGATGGGCTGCATGACGCCGGAACACGAACGCGGCCTCGGCCAGCACCAGGCCGAACTGGCCGAATGGAGCGGCCTGCTGGGCGGCGCGCACGCCGCGGTGCAGGCGCTCAACCGCGCGCTGGCCCAGCCCGTCATCCGCGCCGACCGGATGCGGGCGCATGTGCTCGAACGTCAGGGGCTGGTGGCCAGCGAGCGCCTGGAGCACCTGCTGATGCCGCGCTTGGGCCGCCAACGGACCGGGGCGATGATCCGCGACCTGATCCATCGGGTGCGCCAGGGCGAGGGGTCGCTGGAACAGCTCCTGCGAACCGCTTTGGACGTCGGCGACCTGCCGGCGACATCCATTTCGCCCGTCGAACTCTCTGCCATGTTCGACCTGGATGCCATCGCCGCGCAGGCGGATGGCCGCGTCGACACGCTCATGACCGAGGCGCGCGAGCGCATCGACGGGCTGGCTGCCCGACCCTGTGCCTGAGCCTGGCGTGATGCTTTTCACGCGCCTCGCCTGACGCATCGCGATACGAACTCGTTGATCGTGCTACGTACATCCGGCCCGGGAAACGACAAATATCCCCAGATCGCGTATGGATTTCAGCAAAAAAGTGGGCAAACGTGTCCCATGAATTCGGCATTTGAACCCAATGCATCTGGTTACACCTGCAACAAGTATGGCGCCGGGAGGCGTGCCGCGGTGGGGCGGGGAATCCGGGAAATGCACGTGGTGGCGAGGGACTGCGTCGCGGACCTCAAGCAGGCTCTTTATGTAACGGAATTCCCTCAAATGCGGGGTTTGGACTCCGCAAGGGATTGACCCCTGTTCGAACCCGGGACAGACCCGTAAGACGAAGGTCGCATTTGTTAACTATCGTAGCGGCCTGCAGTAATTACTTTGAGTGGGCCATAGACTCGCCCTTGATAACCAAGCAGTCTGGAGTTGGGAATGAGCGACGAATCTCGCATGTCGAACATTGAAATGGAAGCGCCCGCAAGCCCCTTGCAGGCGCTGCAGTCCATTGGTTCGGAGATGTCGTTTCTCCGCTCCGACTCCGTGGAGCTCGTTTCCCGCGACACCGAGTTCGGACGCATCGAGATCCGTGCCCTGATGGACGGCACCGGCCACGCCCTGCTGGAGCGCCGGTACGCGTCACGGGGTTACAGGCTGAGCCGCTCGGCGGACGTGACGCTGGGCGCCTATTTCGAGGGCCGTCTCGTGTCCACGCTGGGGTTGCGGCGTGACGGCGGCAACCTGGCCGCGGACCAGAGCTTCCCGGCTGAGATGGCCGGCATGCGCCGCCAAGGCTGGCAGCTGTGCGAATTCACCCGGCTGGCCGCCGATCCGGACGGCCCGTCCAAGCTGGTCCTGGCCAGCCTGTTCCATCTGGCCTACCTGCACGCGGCGCACCACTGGGGTGCCGAGTTCCTGGTGATCGAGGTCAACCCGCGTCACAAGGCCTTCTACCGCCGCATGCTGGACTTCCAGCCGCACGGCGAGGAACGGCTGCACCGCAGCGTCGGCGCCCCGGCGGTGCTGATGAGCCTGTCGCTGGCCTACGGCGCCACGCAGGTCAGGAAGTACGGCGGCTCGCTGAACGAGGACAACCGCTCGCGCACGCTGTTCCCCTACTTCTTCGCGACGAAGGACGAACCCGCGCTGCTGGAAAAGCTCGCGGACGTGTACGGCTACGACGCCTGATCGCGAACGGACAAGGACGCCATGCGGACCTGCATGACACATGCAGGGGGGGGCGTGATGTTGTCTGAGTCTTCCCGGGCCGTGAGGCTGTCGGTCTGAGGGCTCCCCTCCCGCCTGTCATCGGCTGACACTTTGTCGCATGACATCGCCGCCGGCGGTGCGTGCGGAGGTGTGTGGAGATGATCGGTCAGACGGGTGCTCTTTCCTCGCGCGGCGAATGCCGCGGCATGCTTCCCGAAGAACGGTTGGCGACACCGGCCGCTGGCGATGCGCTGGACGAAGGCAGGCGCGTGGATCTTGCGTGGGTCGCCGCGGGATTGCGGCAACTCGGCCCCTTCGTGCCCGAGGCGACCCGTGAAGCCGGCCTGGCCTGGCTGACCTCGCTGTCCAGGCGCCTGAACGCGCCGGCGGCGCCTCGATGGCGCGCGGCCCAGGGCGCTGAACTCCAGATGATGTGCGCGCACATCCAGCAAGGACGGGCGGCGGCCGGTCTGGTCGAGGCGGACCCGGACGCGCTGCGGACCGCACGCGAGCGGTTCGCCGAGGTCCTGATCGAGGCCGTGGGGCACGACGGGCCTCCGGCGGCGTCGTGGCCGCCCACGCTGGGCCGCTGGATGGCGGACGATCCACCCGCGCTGACGGCGGCGCTGAACGCGCTCGATGCGGCGCGGCATCTTCCGAGCAGGAGGCTCCGCGACAGCGCCTCCGTCGCCTGCGCGATGCTCGCGGATATCGCCATGGATGGCCAGCGGTCGACCCGGTGCGCGGACATGGCGGGCGACCTGCCGCGCACCGCGATGGATCTCCTCGTGCATCTGTCCGCGCTGATCGAGCGGGTGCGGCGCGTGCAGCTGGCCGATGTCCGGCTGGCGGCGCTCAGTCAGCGGGCGGCGCGCCTGTTCCTGAACCATCGGATGTCGATGGCGCGTGTGGCAGGGCTGCTTCGCGATGCCTTGCAAGGGATGGTGGCGATGCGACCGACCCTGCCCGCCGAGGAGCGAGCGCTGGCGGCGGCGATCACCGAAACCATGCGACTGCTGACGGACATGTCCGGCTGGCTGGGCGATGCGGGTGTCGAGCGCGGGCGGCTGCACGACAACCCTCACGGACGTGTCTTCGACAGCCTCGTGGCACTGGCGTTGATCCGCAAGCCGCCGGAGCCCGTGATGGCGGCGGTCGCGACGATGTGCGCCGGCTTCGGACGCGAGCTGATCGAGGATCCGCTCGCCGGCGAGGCCTGTCTGGAACTGTGCCGGGACTGGCGGCACGACCCTCGAGGCTGGATGCCTGCTGCCCCGGGATTGCCGTCGCTGCTCGGCGGCCAGGACGGCGCCCTTGCCGCGTTGCGCAGGGTGCTCGCCTACCTGGATCGTCCGATGGACCGGGGTGCGGACCGCGGCCTGGAGGTGGTCGCCCGGGTCTACCTGCTCGTGTACCTGTCGGTGGCGCGGGGGCGGGTGGCGACGCGGCTGAAACTTCCCGGAGCTCTACCGGCCTACCTGGGCGCCAGCGCCGACCGGATGGTCGACCTGATCCTTCCGCTGCGCACGCGCGAGCCCGACAGCGGCCCGCAGGGCAAGGGGCACGGCATCGGCATCACCTTGGCGCACCAGCCGCCTGCCGCGCAAGATCCCCGGTACCGGGCGGTCGAACGTGCCGCATGGACCTGTCGACCGGGCGAGCCTCAGGCCGACGGCGGGCGCAGGTTCTCGCCGGTGGTCGATGTCCAGCACCGGCACGGTCAGCCCTTCGCCAGCGGGTTGTCCGGATGCACGTCGGTGCTGCTGCACCTGTTCGCGCATCTGCGCGACGAAGGTCTGCTGGCGCGCGATGTCCATGCCGCCGATGTGCTCCTCGCCGCGGCGATGACCTTGATCCACGACGGCGGTCATTCGCTGTTCGAGGTGTTCTGGGTCGGCGATCGGCTCAGCGGGCGTCTCGCGCCGACGCTGGGCATCCCCCGGGTCGACCCGAGAGAGGACCGCAGTGTGGCCGTCGCGGATCTGAACCGGGTCGCGGGCCTGTTCCAACGGGAGACCGCAAGCGCCGTGCGGGGCGCGATGGCGACCGCCTGGCGGGGAACGCTCGATCACTTCGAGCGGCATCATCCCCGGGGCGAGGACGCTTCCCGCGAGCGGGCGTCAAGCCTCCAGCCAATGAAGGCTGAACCAGCGCTGTTCGTCCGTCCAGTGCGCTGAGGGCTTGAAGCCGGCCTCCCGCGCCAGCGCCTGGAAGCTTTCCACGCTGTACTTGTAGGAGTTCTCCGTGTGCAGGCTCTCGCCCGGCACCAGGGTGTAGCGGCGGCCCTGCAGCTGCAGGTGCTGCTCGCCGCGCGGCAGCAGGTGCATCTCGATGCGGTGCTTGCGCGGGTCGTAGAACGCGTAATGGTCGAAGCCGGTCGGGTCGCACTCCAGCTTCAGCTCGCGTTGCGCGTGGCGCAGCAGGTTGAGGTTGAAGCGCGCCGTCACGCCTTGCGCGTCGTTGTAGGCCGCGTGCAGCCGCGCCGGATCCTTGATGAGGTCCACGCCGATCAGCAACGCGCCGCCGTCCAGTTCCTCGCGCAGCAGGCGCAGGAACTCCAGCGCTTCGTCGGGGTTGAAATTGCCGATGCTGGAGCCCGGGAAGAAGCCCACGCGACGGCCGTCCGCCGGCGCGTCGGGCAACACATGCATGCGGGTGAAGTCCGCCACCACCGGCAGGATGCGCAGCGCGGGCTGTTCGCGCTGCAACGATTCGCAGGCGGCCAGCAGATGCGGGCCGGAGATGTCCACCGGCACGAAGCTGTGCAGCTGCTGCGCGCGTTCCAGCAGCAGGCGCACCTTCACCAGCGCGCCGGCGCCGTACTCGATCAGCTGCGCGCCCGGGCCCATGCGCGTCGCGAACTCGGCGGCGTGCCGTTTCAGCAGCGCGAGCTCGGTGCGGGTCGGGTAGTACTCGGGCAGTTCGCAGATCTGTTCGAAGAGCGTTGAGCCCTGGGCATCGTAGAAATACTTGGGCGAGATCTCGTGGTCGGGGCCGGCGAGCGCGGCGTGAAGGTCCTCGGCGAAACTGCTCATGCGTGGGTCTCCGCGCGCGGTCGCGCATCGCGGGCCAGTCGCAGCCCGGTGAACTGCCAGCGCGCGGCCGGCGGGAAGAAGTTGCGGTAGGTGCGGCGCGTGTGGCCGGGCGGCGTCGCCAGACTGCCGCCGCGCAGCACCAGCTGGCCGACCATGAACTTGCCGTTGTATTCGGAGGCCGCGCCTTCCATCGGACGGAAGCCCGGATACGGGTGGTAGGCCGAGCGGGTCCACTGCCAGGCCTGGTCGTCAAGTTGGGCGATGCCGGGCAACGCCGAGGCCGCTTCCCATTCGGGCTCGCTCGGCAGGCGCGCGCCGGCCCATTCGGCGTAGGCGGTCGCTTCGTAGAAGCTGAGCTGCATCACCGGCGCGGCGGGATCCATCGGACGCAGGCCATGCAGGCCGAACACCGACCAGCGGGAGCCGGCGCCGTCGCTGTCGTCGACGCCGTCCTCGACCCAGTACAGCGGTGCTTTCCAGCCCTGCTGCTGCACGGTGGCCCAGCCGTCCGACAGCCACCAGCGCGGCTCGCGATAACCGCCGTCGTCGATGAAGCGCTGGAAGTCGCCGCAGGTCACCAGGCGGCTGGCGATCTCGAAGGGCTCGAGCCAGACGCGATGCCGCGGGCCTTCGTTGTCGAAGGCGAAACCTGTCTCCGCCTCGTCCTGTCTGTCGACGTCCCGGCCGATCTCGACGAGACCGCCGTCATGGCGCAGCCATTCGCTCGTGCCGTGCGCGATCGGCGCAGGCGGCGCGTCGATCAGCGCCGGCCGCCACGGGTGGCAGGACAGCAGATGCAGTGCGTCGGTCAACAGCAGCTCCTGATGCTGCTGCTCGTGATGCAGGCCGAGCTCCAGCGTCGGGGCGATCTCTTCCCACGCCGTGTCGCTGCAGCGCGCGATCAGCTGCTGGATGTGCGTGTCGACATGGCGCCGGTAGGCGCGCACCTCGTCCAGCGACGGGCGCGTCAGCAGGCCGCGCTGGGGGCGCGGATGACGCGGCCCGAGGCCCTCGTAATACGAGTTGAAGAGGAAGTGGAAGGACTCGTCCAGGGGTTGGTATCCGGACAGATGCGGGCGCAGCAGCAGCGCCTCGAAGAACCAGCTGGTGTGGGCCTGGTGCCATTTGGCCGGACTGGCGTCCGGCATCGACTGCGCGGCCTGGTCCTCGGCGGACAGCGGCTCGGCCAGCGTCAGCGTGTGGCGCCGGACCGCTTCGAAACGGCGCGCGAGATCGCGCCGCGGCAGCGGCAGATCGTGATCCGACATGCAAGCAACTCCTGCGGCCCCGGGGGGAGGAAGGGCCGGACGACAACGGTAGCCGATTTGCCGTGTCCACGCCCGGCGCGGGCCGCCTGGCGGGCCCGGACGGGACGGCTCAACTGCCACCCGATGTCAGGTAGGGCAAGGCGGGTACCCGCGCCGTGTGCGACAGGCGCCGTCACGAGTGGCGAGAAGCGGCGAGGTGCCAGGGGGCGCGCCAGCTCGCCGCGGGAGCGATTCATCGCGGCGTCACGCCGCGCGGGCAGGCTCACGGCGACACGGCTCACAGCCCCCTCCCATGACCATGACGCCGCCCTCGATGTCTTCATCGCTGCCTCCCTTGCCGCATCCGGCCTCCGCATCTCCGGTGTCGCCGGCCGTGCTGCCTGCTGCCGGCCTTCCGCTGCACGCAGGACTGGGCGACGTCGACGGTCTGCCGTTGTCCTGGCTGCAGGACCGCGTGCTCGCCGAGCGGCTGCTGGAAGCGCTCTGGAGCGCCCGGCAGCCCGCCACCCCGGCGCAGTTCTTCGTCTGGAGCCAGAGCCGCCTGCAGCCGCTGCTGCCGCATCGCCTGATGGTCTGCGTCGGCGATCAGCCACCGTCGCCGCGGCTGGCGGCGCAACTCTTCCACCTGAAGCCGATCGGCGAGGTGCTGCAGACGCAGCTCGAATCGGCGGACCACGGCCTGTGGCTGCACCTGATCCGCCGCTGGGGCGACGGACGGCGGCCGCTGCACGTCGACCTGGCGCGGGAATCGGAAACGGCGCTGTTCCAGCCGCTGCTGGAGGCGGGCCTGCGGGAACTGGCGTTGCACGGCGTCGCCGCCGACGGCGAGCGGCCGCAGAGCCTGTTCCTGTTCGCGGTGGAGGGATGGAGCGACGACCACCTGCGTCGCCTGGAGCTGCTGACGCCGGCGCTGCATGCGGCGTGGCGGCGGGCGCGGCTGCAGCCGCGGGGGCAGGCCTTGCCGCGTCGCGCGGGTTCGCTGGTGACGCCGCGCGAGCAGCAGATCGTGGAGGGCCTGCGCGCCGGCCTGAGCAACGAGGGGATCGCGATCCAGCTGGGCATCAGCATGTTCACGGTCAAGAACCACGTGCGCAAGATCCTGCGCAAGCTGGGCGCGAACAACCGCGCCCAGGCGGTCGCGATCGCGATGTCGCGCCGCGAGCTCAGCGAGCCGGAGTCGCCCGCGGCGTGAACAGCCGCAGCACCAGCGCGTGCGCCGCGACGCCGATGACGGCGCCGATCATGTCGGCGAGCACGTCCTGCGCGTCGGCATCGCGGCCGGGGATCTGCGACTGGACCAGTTCGATGCCCACGCCGTAGGCCAGCAGCATCGCCAGCACGATCCAGCGGCGGCGCGGGCCGGCGGCCAGGCACTGCATGCCGATGAAGGCCAGCGTGCCGAAGGCGGTGAAGTGGTTCGCCTTGTCCCAGCCGAGGTCGGCCGCGGGCGGCGGGTGGGGCGAGAACGCCAGCCAGCTGGCGCCGACGACCACCGCGACGAAGAGCAGGCGCCAGGCGTTGCGCCAGCGCGGGTCATGCAGGACTTCAGACATGCGGGGCAGTGTGCCACGCACGTGTGAAGCGAAAGTGAGGCGACGGCCGCCTCACGGGCCGCCTCACTCCAGATGCTCGTGATGGTGGCTCGCGCCGCGCTTCCAGTAGGCCGACGCGCGGATCGCGTGGCGGTCGTGGCCCTTCTCCTCGACGAGGATGCGCCGCACCGCGGCCATCGCCGCGGCCTCGCCGGCGCACCAGGCGTAGCCCTCGCCGGACGGCAGGCTCAGCGCACGGGCGGCGGCCAGCAGCGCGTCGTCGCCGTCGACCCAGCGCAGGTCGAGCGCGGCGGGCGTGCTGAACGCGCGGCGGTCGCTCTCCGGCACGTTCAGCAGCGCGATGACGCGTGTGCCGGCGGGCAGTTCCTCCAGGCGGCGCGCGACGGCGGGCAGGGCGGTCTCGTCGCCGACCAGCAGGTGCCAGGCGAAGTCGGTCGGGATGATGAAGGACCCGCGCGGCCCGCCGACGGTCAGCGTGTGGCCCGGCTGCGCCTGCGCGGCCCAGGCGGCGGCGGGGCCGTCGCCGTGCTGGGCGAACTCGATCACCAGCTCGCGCGCGGCGTTGTCGAAGCGGCGCGGCGTGTAGTCGCGCATCACCGGCGCGCCGTCGGCGTCGGGCGCGAAGATCAGCTTCACGTGGTCGTCGAAGGAGGCGCTGACGAAGTCGACCAGCGATTCGCCGGTCAGCGTGACGCGGCGGAAGTTGGGCGTCACGTCGTCGACGCCGGTCACCGTCAGCTCGCGGCGCTTGAGTTCGTGGCGCACGCGCTGGACGCGACTCGCGGCGGGCTCGGCGGCCGGAGTGTTCGTGGCGATCGTGGCGGGGGTGTTCAGGGGATCGGGCTTCATTGCGGTGAGGTTTGATATCGTTGACAATGTCATCCATCTTGCGACGGAACGATTGACAATGTCAACCAACACCACTGGCCGAAGGGGCAAGGACGAGGACGTGCTGGAGCTGGTGCATTCGGTGATGCACCGCTACCGCTCGCTGCAGTACCGCTTCCTGCGCGACGGTCCGCAGGACATCACGCACATGGAAGGCAAGGTGCTGTTCTTCTTCGACCGGCACCCGGACGCCACGCAGAGCGACCTGGCCCAGCACAGCGGTCGGGACAAGGCGCAGCTGGCGCGGCTGATCAAGACGCTGCGGGACAAGGGACTGCTGGACGCGAAGACCGACGAGGCGGATCGCCGGCAGGTGCGGCTGAGCGTCAGCGAAGCGGGCATGACGGTGCAGCGCGAACTCAAGCGCCAGGCGAAGCAGGTGTCGGTGCAGGCGCTGGCCGGACTGAGCGCCGAGGAACAGGCGCAGCTCGCCGCGCTGCTCAAGCGCGTGCAGGCGAATCTGGGCGAGGAGTGAATCGACGGCGGCGTTGTCTGCGTGCGACGTCGGCGCGGAAATTGTCGACGTCGAAAATCTGCGCTATAGTCGCAGACTCTGTTGTTCGCGACAGCGCCGATGTAGCTCAGTTGGTAGAGCAGCGCATTCGTAATGCGAAGGTCGGGAGTTCGACTCTCTTCATCGGCACCAATCTGAAAAGCCGCTTGGGATTTCCCAAGCGGCTTTTTCTTTGGCCTTCCCATTTTTGGCCTTCTCTCTGGCCTCTTCCTTTGCGTTCTCATTTCCGGGGACAGGTCTCATCACTTTTGTGGATGCCTGGCCGCCGGCCCGCTTCCTAGCATCCGCCGTCGCGCATGTCGCGCGTTGCGATCAAGGGGGAGTGGCATGAAACGAGCATTGGGCGTCGCGCTGGTGAGCGCGGCCGCGGCCCTGTCGGCACACGGCGCCGCCGTGGTGAACGGCAACTTCGAAGGCGGCACGCTGAACGGGTGGTACGCCACCGGGGCCAACGTCAACGGGTCCTCGACCGCCATCGTCAACGCCGGCAACGGCTATCCGGCGCTGGCCGGCAGCAACTCGGCGCTGATCGTCGCGATGTCGACCTGGCCCCTGAGCCAGAACGTGACCTGCGCGTCCGACATCTGGAACGTCGCCTGTCCGCTGCCAGTGCCGTTCAGCCCGTCGGGCGCGGGCGCGCCGACCTTCTTCTCGCAGAACGTCGCCGGACGTTTCCTGCGCGGCGGCTTCATCGCGCAGGACGTCAACGTCGCCGCGGGCGACACGCTGGACTGGCTGTCGCAGCGGCTCGGCGAAGTGGCCTCGGGCACGGTGGGCAATCCCGGCAACGTCGACAACGCCTTCTTCGTGGCCTACAACGGCAGCACCGAGGCCGTGGTCGACCTGCGCGGCAACGTCTCGTCCTACACCTTCGCGCAGGGCGGGCTGTGGTCGATCTTCTTCGGCGTGCAGCAGACGGAGGACCCGTATGTCTGGAGCGCGCTGAAGGTCGATTCGATCGCGTTCCGCGCGGCCGAGGTGCCGGAGCCCGGCTCGCTCGCACTGGCTTTTGCCGCGGGCGGGGCGCTGTTCTGGCAGCGACGCCGGCAGCGTTCGGCGCGCTGAGCTGCGATCGGCGGGCGCGTCGCGCCACCGTGGCGCGCCGACGGTGGCAACATGGCGCGCCATGAGCCCACACGACCACGACCCTGACGATAGTCCCGGCGCCGCGCCGGTGATGCTTGCGCTCGCCGCCCTGGAGGCTGAGCCGCTGCCGGGCACGCTCAAGGGCCTGCCCGCGATCGCCGAGGGCATGCCGCTGGGCGGCCTGGGCGCGCTGGGGCTCTCGCTGCTGGCCGGCGACCTGCCGCTGCCGGCGGCGATCCTGAAGGACTCGGCGCTGACCCACAACGCGCGCTGGATGCGCGAGTTCACCGCGCGCGCCGGCGTCAGCCTGGCGCCGCACGGCAAGACGACGATGGCACCGCAGTTGTTCCAGCGCCAGTTCGACGAAGGCGCCTGGGGCATGACGGCGGCGACCGCGGCGCATGTGCGCACCTACCGGCGCTTCGGCGTGCCGCGCGTGCTGCTCGCGAATCAGCTCATCGGCAAGGCGGACCTGGAGCTGGTCTTCCGCGAGCTGGAGGCGTCGCCCGAATTCGATTTCTACCTGCTGGTCGACTCCGCCGCGGGGCTGGACGTGCTCCGCCGCGCCGCCGCCGAACGCGGGTTGGCGCGGCCGCTCCAGGTGCTGCTGGAAGTCGGCACGCCCGGCGGGCGCACCGGCGTGCGCACGCTGGAGGACGGGGTCGCGCTGGGGCGCCTCATCCGCGACGCCGCGCCGGCGATCGTGCTGCGCGGCGTGGAGGCCTTCGAAGGCGTCTACAGCGGGGACGACACGGCGCGCGTGGAACTGGGCGCGCTGACGATGATCGAGACGGTGGCGGAGCTGACGCGCCTGGGCTGCGCCGAGGGCTGGTTCGCCGCGGGCGAGGTGCTGCTGACGGCGGGCGGCTCGGCGTTCTTCGACATGGCGGCGAAGACGCTGGCGTCGGTCGAGGCCGCCGGCACCGGCCACGCGCTGCGCGTGGTGCTGCGCAGCGGCTGCTACCTCAGCCACGACAGCCTGCAGTACGAGCGCATGCAGGGCCGCATGCGCCAACGTGCCGGCGCGCTGTGGGGCGAGGGCTCCGGCCTGCGCAACGCCATCGAGGTCTGGGCGTACGTGCAGTCGGTGCCCGAGCCCGGCCGCGCGATCTGCACGGCGGGGCGCCGCGACCTCAGCTACGACGCCTGCCTGCCGCAGCCGCTGTGGTGGTACCGGCCGAGCCTGCATGATGCACCGCGGGCGACGCCGGCTCATTGGGCGGTCACGAAGCTCAACGACCAGCATGCCTATGTCGATGCGAAGGTCGACGGCGCGAATGGCGCGAATGGCGCGAATGGTGGGGACGGCGCTGACAGCGGGGCGCTGCTGTTGCAGGTCGGCGACCTGATCGCCTTCGGTGTCGGCCACCCGTGCACGACCTTCGACAAGTGGCCGCTGCTCTACACGGTCGACGACAGCTACCGCGTCATCGGCGGCGTGCGGACGTTCTTCTGAAGTCGTCCTGGCGTGCGCCTGAAGTGGTCCTGAATCGATGACCGCGCTCGTGATGCTGCCCGGCATGGACGGGACCGGGGAATTGTTCGAGCCGTTCCTGCATGCGCTGCCGTCGACCTTGCGACCGGTGGTCGTGCGCTATCCCGCGGACCGCTGGCTCGATGACGACGCGCTTCTGGCGCACGTGCGCAACGCGCTGCCTGACGACGAACCGTTCATCCTGCTCGGAGAATCGTTCTCCGGACCGGTCGCGCTGAAGCTGGCGGCCGAGCACCCGCCCGGCCTTCGCGGCGTCGTGTTGGCCGCGTCGTTCGCGCGATATCCGAATCGAGCGCTGGCGCTGTTCAGGCCGATGACAAGCTGGATGCCGATGCACCTGCTCCCGAGAGGCGCGATGAGCGTGCCGCTGCTGGGCGGCTTCGCGACCGCCGCGCGGCAGGAGGCGCTGCATCGTGCGGTGAGCCGCGTGGCGCCCGCCGTGATGGCGCGTCGAGCGCGGCAGGTGCTGTCCTTCGACGCGACGGCGGCGGTCGAACAGATCGACGTGCCAATCCTCTGCCTGCGGGCATCGCGCGATCGCGTCGTCGCCGCCAGCGCGGCCACTGAAGTCGCCCGCCGCAACCGCCGTTGCGCCGTCGTCGATATCGAAGCGCCGCATATGCTGTTGCAATGCGCGCCTGCCGCTGCGGCGCAAGCCATTGGCGACGTCTTTGAAGAACAAGAGAAGGGGAGTCCCCATGCATGACATCATCTGCCCGCACTGCCACAAGGCCTTCAAGATCGACGAGGCGGGTTACGCCGACATCCTCAAGCAGGTGCGCGACACCGACTTCGAGAAGCAGCTGCGCGAGCGCCTCGCGCTGGCCGAGCAGGACAAGCGCAACGCCGTGGAACTCGCGCAGGCGAAGACCGCCGGCGAGCTGCAGAAGGCCACAGCGCTCAAGGACGGCGAGATCCAGGAACTGAAGGCCAGACTCGACGCCGGCGAGGTGCAGCGCAAGCTGGCGGTGAGCGAGGCGCTCGCGGCACTGGAGAAGCAGGCGCAGCAGTCCGCCGCGGCCAAGGACGCCGAGATCCAGAGCCTGAAGGCCAGGCTCGACGCGGCCGGCGTGACGCAGCAGCTGGCGATGTCGCAGGCGGTCGGCGCGGTGGAGAAGGAACGCGATCAGTTGCGCAGCGGTCTCGAACGCGCGGCGTTGGAGAAGCAGCTCGCCGAGAAGTCGCTCAAGGACAAGTACGAGACGCAGATCAAGGACCGCGACGACGCCATCGAGCGCCTGCGCGACATGAAGGCGCGGCTGTCGACCAAGATGGTCGGCGAGACGCTCGAGCAGCATTGCGAGACCGAGTTCAACCGCATCCGCGCCACCGCATTCCCGCGCGCCTACTTCGAGAAGGACAACGACGCGCGCTCGGGCAGCAAGGGCGACTACATCTTCCGCGACACCGACGAGGCGGGCACCGAGATCGTCTCGATCATGTTCGAGATGAAGAACGAGAACGACCGCACCGCCACGAAGAACCGCAACGAGGATTTCCTCAAGGAGCTCGACAAGGACCGCGTCGAGAAGGGCTGCGAGTACGCGGTGCTGATCTCGCTGCTGGAGCCCGAGAGCGAGCTCTACAACACCGGCATCGTCGACGTGTTCCACCGTTATCCGAAGATGTATGTCGTGCGGCCGCAGTTCTTCCTGCCGATGATCACGCTGCTGCGCAACGCGGCGATGAACTCGCTGAAGTACAAGACCGAGCTGGCGCTGGTGAAGGCGCAGAACATCGACATCACCAATTTCGAGACCCAGCTCGAAACCTTCAAGTCGGCGTTCGGGAAGAACTACGAGCTGGCCTCGCGGCGCTTCCAGACCGCGATCGACGAGATCGACAAGTCCATCGACCACCTGCAGAAGACCAAGGAAGCGCTGCTCGGCACCGATCGCAACCTGCGCCTGGCCAACGACAAGGCGCAGGACGTCACGATCAAGAAGCTGACCAAGGGCAATCCGACGATGGCCGGGAAGTTTGCCGAACTCAGGAATGACGACAGGCCCGCGGCCGCCGAGCGCGGCAACGACAGCAGCGACGACAAACGCGGCGACGGCAGTCTGTTCTGAGGGCTGAGCGCCGACGGCGACCAGAAACACGAAGGCCGCTCATCGAGCGGCCTTCTGCAGGGTGGACATGAGGGACCCGGCCCAGGCCGGATCACCGCGTCACATCACTTGGCTTTGTCGGCCTCCAGGTGGTACTGCGTCACCCGCTCGACCTCGTTCTTCGAGCCCAGCACGACCGAGACGCGCTCGTGCAGCTTGCCCGGCTGCAGGTCCATGATGCGCTGGCGGCCGTTGGTCGCCGCGCCGCCGGCCTGCTCGACCAGGAAGGCCATCGGGTTGGCCTCGTACATCAGGCGCAGCTTGCCGGCCTTGTTCGGCTCGCGCTTGTCCCACGGATACAGGAACACGCCGCCGCGCGTCAGGATGCGATGCACGTCCGCCACCATCGACGCGATCCAGCGCATGTTGAAGTCCTTGCCGCGCGGACCCGTCGTGCCGGCCAGGCACTCGTCGATGTAGCGCTTCACCGGCTCGTCCCAGTGACGCATGTTGGACATGTTGATCGCGAACTCCTTGGTGTCCGCGGGGATCTTCACGTCGTCGGCGGTCAGCACCCACGAGCCCTGCTCGCGGTCCAGCGTGAACATGGCCACGCCGTCGCCCACCGTCAGCACCAGCGTCGTCTGCGGTCCGTAGACGCAGTAGCCGGCCGCCGCCTGCGCGGTGCCGGGCTGGTGGAAGTCCTCTTCGCTGATGCCCTTGGCGCCCTCGGGCTTCTTCAGCACCGAGAAGATGGTGCCGATCGACACGTTCACGTCGATGTTGCTCGATCCGTCCAGCGGATCGAACATCAGCAGGTACTCGCCCTGCGGGAAACGGTTGGGCACCAGGTGGATGCTCTCCATCTCCTCCGAGGCCATCGCGGCGAGGTGGCCGCCCCACTCGTTGGCTTCGATCAGCACCTCGTTGGCGATGATGTCCAGCTTCTTCTGGACCTCGCCCTGCACGTTCTCGGACCCGGCCGTGCCCAGCACGTCGCCCAGCGCGCCCTTGTTGACGCTGATGGCGATGCGCTTGCAGGCCCGCGCGACCACCTCGATCAGCAGCCGCAGCTGCTGGGGGATGTGGCCGTGCAGACGCTGCTGCTCGACGAGGTATTGGGTCAGGCTGACGCGTTGACTCATGAAACGACTCCGATGGTTGCAAATCTCGTGCGCCGCGGAACGGCCCGGCGCGCGGACCGCTCCGGGCGCGGAATCAGGGCTGCGCCGCCGGCTCGCCGGTCGCCGCTTCGGACGCTGGCGCCGGAGCGGCCGCCTGCGTGTCCGACGCCAACGCGCGCTGGATGATCTCGCGCACGTCGTTGGACAGGTCCGGCTTGGCGGCGACGCGGGCGATGGCTTCGCGGGCGGCGCTGCGGTACGGCTGGGCCAGCGCGGTCCAGCGGTCCATCACGCGTGCCAGTCGGCCGGCGACCTGCGGATTGATCGCGTCCAGCGCCAGCACCTGCTCCGCCCAGAAGACGTAGCCCGCCGCGTCGGCGCGGTGGAAGGCGGCCGGGTTGAACATCGCCAGCGAGAAGATCAGGCTGCGCGCGCGGTTCGGATTCTTCAGCGTGAAGTCGGCGTGCTTCATCAGCTGCTTGACCTTGGCGAAGGTCTTGCCGTCGCGCTCGGCCGCGCGGCCTTGCAGCGCGAACCACTTGTCGATGACCAGCGCCTCGCCCTTGAACTGGGCGTGGAAGCGCGCGAGCGCGCTGTCGGCCAGTTCCGCATGCGCGTTCACGAGCGCGGACAGCGCGCCCATGCGGTCCGTCATGTTGGTCGCGTCCTTGAAGCGCTGGTACGCACGCCCCGGCCACACGCCGTCGCCGCCGCGGGTGGCATTCAGGACCAGCATCGCCAGCGACAGGTTCACCAGCGCGCGCTTGCCGCTCTGCACCGGATCCGGGTTGTAGCCCGTGGTCACCTGATGCGCGTCGAAGGCCCAGGCCCAGTCGGCCTGCAGCGCCGAGGCCAGCTGCGTCTGCGCCGCCTCGACCGCGGCGTGGACGGCCTGCGGATCGACGACGTCGAGCTGCTCGGCGATGTAGGCCTCGTCGGGCAGCTGCAGCGCCAGCGTCTTGAAGGCGGGATCCAGTTCCGGATGACGCAGCACGGCGCGCATCGCGTCGATGTAGGCGGCGTCCAGCACCAGCGGCTGGCCCGAGCGCACGGCGCCCAGGATGCGGTTCAGCGCCAGGCGCTGGCTGGCTTCCCAGCGGTTGAAGGCGTCGCTGTCGTGCTTGAGCAGGACCAGCAGCTCGGCGTCGCCGAGGCCGTCGTCCAGCACCACCGGGGCGGAGAAGCCGCGCAGCAGCGACGGCACCGGCTCGGACGGAACGTTGACGAAGACGAAGGACTGCTCAGCCTGGTCCAGCACCAGCACGCGCTCGGTGTCGGTGGCGCCGGCGGCGCCGTCTTCACCTTGCTGCATCAGCGGCAGCGCCTGGCCGTCGCGCGACAGCAGGCCCAGCGAGACCGGGATCACCTGCGGCAGCTTGGCGGCCTGACCGGCAGCCGCAGCGCTCGATTGCGTCAGCGTCAGCGTCCAGGTCTGGGCGGCGGCGTCGTACACGCCGCGGGCCTGCAGGCGCGGCGTGCCGGCCTGCGCGTACCAGCGCTTGAACGCGTCCAGGCGCGTCGTCAGCGGCGAGCCCGGGTTCGCGTCCGCGATCGCCTGCGCGAAGTCGTCGCAGGTCACGGCCTGGCCGTCATGGCGCTCGAAGTACAGCGCCATGCCCTTGGCGAAGCCGTCGCGGCCGACCAGCGTCTGGTACATCCGGACGACTTCCGCGCCCTTCTCGTAGACGGTGGCGGTGTAGAAGTTGTTGATCTCGACGTACTCGTCGGGACGGACCGAGTGGGCCATCGCGCCGGCGTCCTCGGGGAACTGGCGGGCGCGCAGCGCGCGCACGTCCTCGATGCGGCAGACCGCGCGCGCGCTGGGCGTGGCGGCCATGTCCTGGCTGAACTCCTGGTCGCGGAAGACGGTCAGGCCCTCCTTGAGCGAGAGCTGGAACCAGTCGCGGCAGGTGACGCGGTTGCCGGTCCAGTTGTGGAAATACTCGTGCGCGACGATGGACTCGATGCGGGCGAAGTCCGCGTCGGTCGCGGTGGCGGGGGAGGCCAGCAGCGCGGAGGTGTTGAAGATGTTCAACCCCTTGTTCTCCATCGCGCCCATGTTGAAATCGGACACGCCGACGACCATGAAGCGCTCCAGATCCAGCGGCAGGTTGAAGCGCGCCTCGTCCCACACGACGGAGGCGATCAGCGAGTTCATCGCGTGTTCCGTCTTCTCCAGATCGCCCTGGCGGACGTACACCTGCAGCAGATGGTCCTTGCCGCCGCGGGTGCGGATGCGCTGCTCGCGCGCGACCAGGTCGCCGGCCACCATCGCGAAGAGGTAGCTGGGCTTGGGGAAGGGGTCGTGCCACTTCGCCAGGTGACGGCCGTTGTCGAGTTCGGCCGACTCGACCAGGTTGCCGTTGGACAGCAGCACCGGGAATCTGGCCTTGTCGGCGCGCATCGTCACCGTGTAGACCGCCATCACGTCGGGGCGGTCCAGGAAGTAGGTGATGCGGCGGAAGCCTTCGGCCTCGCACTGCGTGAAGAAGCTGCCGCCGGAGGTGTAGAGGCCCGACAGCGTCGTGTTCTTCTCGGGGCAGCAGGTGTTGCGGATCTCGAGCGTGAAGTCCGCGTCGGGCACGTTGTCGATGATCAGCTCATGGCCTTCCTGGCGGAAGGACACGCTCTCGCCGTCGATCAGGACGCGCAGCAGGTTGAGCTCTTCGCCATGCAGGCGCAGAGGGCCGTGAGGCACCGCGGCGTTGCGTTCCAGGCGCATCTTGCTGGCGACCAGCGTCTTGACCGGATCGAGGTCGAAGCACAGGTCGACGGTGCGGATCCAGAAGATCGGCGCGACGTAGTCGGCGCGGCGGATCAGGGTGGCAGTGCCTTCACGCATGGCGGGCTTCCTTGTAGGAATGAAGAAGCCCCGGGCCGGGGATGGCGCGCCGGGGCGTTTGTCTCAATGTTTTTCTCAGACGCCTTGCTTCAAGGACGCCGTGATGAATGCGTCGAGGTCGCCGTCCAGCACCTTCTGGGTGTTGGAGATCTCGACGTTGGTGCGCAGGTCCTTGATGCGGCTCTGGTCCAGCACATACGAGCGGATCTGGTGGCCCCAGCCCACGTCGGTCTTGCTGTCCTCGAGCTTCTGCTGTTCGGCCATGCGCTTCTTCATCTCATGGTCGTACAGGCGCGAGCGCAGGCGCTTCCAGGCGACGTCGCGGTTGCTGTGCTGGCTGCGGCCGTCCTGGCACTGGACGACGATGCCGGTCGGGATGTGGGTCAGGCGCACCGCCGAGTCGGTCTTGTTGATGTGCTGACCGCCCGCGCCTGACGCGCGGTAGGTGTCGGTGCGCACGTCCGACGGGTTGATGTCGATCTCGATCGAATCGTCCACTTCGGGATACACGAACAGCGAGGCGAAGCTGGTGTGGCGGCCGCCCGAGGAGTCGAACGGGCTCTTGCGCACCAGGCGGTGCACGCCGGACTCGGAACGCAGCAGGCCGAAGGCGTACTCGCCTTCCACCTTGATGGTGGCGCTCTTGATGCCGGCGATCTCGTCGTCGGTCTGCTCTTCGACGTCGGCCTTGAAGCCCTTGCGCTCGCAGTACTTCAGATACTGGCGCAGCAGCATGCCGGCCCAGTCGCAGGCTTCGGTGCCGCCGGCGCCGGCCTGGATGTCGATGAAGCAGTTGAGCGGGTCGGCCGGGTTGCTGAACATCCGGCGGAACTCGAGTTCCTCGACCTTCTCGGCCAGCTTGACGGACTCGGCCTCGATGGTCTGGATGCCGGCGACGTCGTTGTCGTCCTTGGACATCTCGAACAGTTCGAGGTTGTCGGTGATGTTGGACGTCAGGTGGTTGATCGTCTCGACGACCTGTTCCAGCGTGCGCTTTTCCTTGCCGAGCTCCTGGGCCCGCTTGGGGTCGTTCCAGACGTTGGGGTTCTCCAGGGCGGCGTTGACTTCATTCAACCGCAGCGCTTTGCGGTCGTAGTCAAAGGTACCCCCTTAGCGCGTCGGTACGCGCTTGCAGATCGGTCAGCGTGTTGCCGATCGCATTGATGTGTTCGATTTCCATGATTCGCTCGAAGCGTTCGAAGGTGGAGCCCCCGGCAGGGGGCCCGAAGCCGGGTATTTTCTCATGCTGGGACGGAGGGGCTCCCTAAGATGGCGGGATGCGCCAGAAACCGCCTGTCCCCGATGCGGGTTACCCGTCCGGCACCCCTCCCGGTACCCCCGTCGGCACCCCCTCCGGCATGTTCCGCGCCCGGCGCCGCTGGGTGCGGCGCGGGAACTGGCGGCTGACGCTGATGCTGCTCGTCGTCTGGGCGCTGGTGACGTTCGCGGTGGCGTATTTCGCACGCGCGCTCAGCTTCGACTTCTTCGGCTGGCCGTTCAGCTTCTGGGTGGGATCCCAGGGCGCGCTGATGGTCTACGTCGCAATCGTCGTCATCTACGCGATCGTCATGAACCGCCGGGAGGCGGACGCCGGGGTGCAAGACCCGGCACCGTATTTCGATGAGATGGAGGCGAAGCGCCCGGAGAAGGAGCGCTCGGGACCGATCACGGGGTTCTGAGGGACCGCCTACCTGCCTGGGCCTGGGCGTTGGCCGCCGAGGTATGAGGCCCCGGAGTCAAGCTCCGAAACCTCACACCTCACCGTCCCCAACCACCGCCGTCCTTCCCCGGTTTTGCTACCGAGGACTGCGGGTCAGAAGGGGGAGCCTTCCTGCTTGGCGGCGGCAAGTTGCGCCTGCAGCTCCGCGACTTGCGCGCGCAGCTTGATGTTCTCGTCCTGCAGCGCGCCGACCTGCGCGCGCAGGAGGGCGACCGCCGGATCGGCTTCGAGTTCACCATCCTCGTTGGTCGGCACGTCCAGCAGCGCGACCGCAACCTCGGCCACCGCATCGCCCGCGGCCTTCTTGCCGACCTTGGACTCGCGCACGCGCTTGGCAGCCTGACGCAGTTCCTTCTTGCCGCCGGCGGCGGCCGCGGCCTGTTCCTCGGCGGGCAGGTCGGCGATCACGGCGGCCGCGCTGATCGAGACTTCGCCCGACTTCACGGCGGCGACGAGTTCCGGCGCGGCGGCCTTCTGGATCTTCTCGATCTGCGTGACGGTGGCGCTGCTGATGCGCGCGGCGCGCGCGATGGCTTCGCGGCTCTTCAGCGGCGGAGCGTCGGGCACGGGCGTGGCGGACGCATCGGCGGCGGGCGCCTCGGGCGCGGGGTCGTTGAGGACGGCCAGCCGGCGCGCTTCCATGATCTCCTTCTTGCGAAGGGCGAGCACGCCGCGCTGGAAGTCGGAGACGCTGCGGCGGCCCAGATGCTGGTCGATCATCCACAGGTGGACGTCTTCCATGGACTTGAAGCGGGTGTTCTGGACCGTCTGGAAGGGGATGCCGTGCTTGGTGCAGATGCCGTGGCGGTTGTGACCGTCGACCAGGATGTCGCCCCAGAGCACGAGCGCGTCGCGGCAGCCTTCGGCGAGGATGCTGCGCTCCAGCGCGGCGTGTTCGTCCTCGGTGAGGGGATCGATGTAGGCCTTGAGTTCTTCGGTGACGATGATGTTCATGGGGACGGGCAGCGGGACGGCGGGGAGGCGGAGCCGACCGGGCGGGACCCGGTCGACGAGGTGTTCAGGAGGGGCGGTTTGTGCGAAATGCGCGCAGGTCGCGCGGGCGACGGACGACGCCGGAAAAGGGCGGCATTCTGCCTAACTCGCGACGCTAACCTGTCGCACCCCGAGCACGAGCGTCGGATATCCCACGGAACCCACCCCCAGATGAGCGCCCCCCGATGAGCGAGATGACCGAGATGAGCGAAGCGATCCCTGCGCCGTCCGATCCGCTGTCCAGCGGCTGGGACTACGCGTCCCCCCATCGGCTGACGGTGAGCCCCCAGGCGGCGGACATCGACGGTCTGAATCACACCAACAACGCGGTCTACGTGAAGTGGTGCGAGCAGGTGGCGTGGTCGCACTCGGTGGCGCTGGGGCTGGACATCGAGGACTACCGGCGGCTCGACCGCGCGATGGCGATCCGGCACGGCGGCTACGACTACCTGCTGCCGTCCTTCGAAGGCGAGGCACTGGTGCTGGGCACCTGGCTGACGTCCGGGGACGGGAAGCTGGCGATGGAACGCCGCTTCCAGCTGCGCCGCGCGAGCGACGGCCAGACGCTGATGCGCGGCCGCTGGGAGCTGGTCTGCATCGACATCAGCGGCGGCCGCCCGAAACGCATGCCGCCGGAATTCATCGCGGCGTATCAGGCAGCGGTGGTGTCGCAAGACTAGGCGCAAACCTCGCTCTTGCCCCCTCTCCCGCTTGCGGGAGAGGGTAGGGGTGAGGGCCAGCGGCCGTGGCACTGCACCGACCCCGCCCCTTGCGGGGCCCCTCACCCCCGCCCTCTCCCGCAAGCGGGAGAGGGAGTGAGAATGCACCGCGCTGACCTGGAGACCCGGTCGCCTTCCCTCGGCTAGCCGAGAAACTCCTGCACCGCCTGGGCGAGCGTCTCAGGCTGGTCGTGATGCATCATGTGCGCCGCCTGCTGGAGCGTGACGCGCTGCAGGTCCTTCACGACGCCGAGCCGGCTCTCGAAATCCTCGCGCGGATAGCGATCTCCCCACCACTGCGAGAGCTTGGTCTCGCTACCCTCGACCCACAGCGTGGGCGCCTCGATGCGCGACCAGCAGGCGAGGGCCTCGGCCTTCTTGTAGAGCACGGGATTGGTCCGCTTGTGCGCGGGGTCGCCGAGGATGTGCCAGCGGCCGTCCTCGCCCAGCTTCGACCAATGCGGCGCGAGCCACGCGGCCTTGTCGGAGGAGAGCCGCGGATTCGTCTTCATCAGCCGCTGCGCGACGCCCTGGACGCTGTCGTAGGTCTTGAGGCTCTGCGGCTCCTTGAGCTCGTCGAGCCAGCTCGCGAGCCGCGTCGGCGCCATCTCGGGCGTCGTCTCCGGCAGCCCGAATCCTTCGAGATTCACGAGCTTGCGCAGCCGCTGCGGCCGCACGCCCGCATAGGTCATCGCGATGTTGCCGCCCATGCTGTGACCGAGCAGGTCCACGGGCGCGTCCGGACTGACGGCATCGAGCAGCGCATCCAGATCGCCGAGGTAGTCCGGGAACCAGTACGCGTCGCTGCCATTGGAGTCGGTGAGCCCGAAGCCGCGCCAGTCGATGGCGACGACGCTGCGGTCGTCCCGGAACGCGTCGACCATGAACTGGAACGACGCACCGACGTCCATCCAGCCGTGGACCATCACGAGCAGCGGCCGTTGCCCGTCCGGCTCGGGACCCCAGCGCAGCACGTGGTGGCGCAGGCCGCGCAGCTGCATGGACCCGCTGCGATGCGGACGGCGGACGGTGTACTCGGAAGCGGGCGCGGAACTCGTCTCGGTGCTCATGGGGCGACTTTAGTGCGACGCGGGTCGGCGCGCTTTCGCCATGGAGACAATGGCGAGCCTTGAGCCCAGCCAGGGTGCCGCAGCGCTCTACTCAAACGTGTCGCACTCTGGGGAAGATTCATTCGCCCCGGCGGCTCGGCGTTGAAATTTGGCAAAGCATCCCGGCGGCAATGTGGGAATCAGCGATGGAAGGCTCCCGGGGCAAACTGGATCCGAGCCTGCACGCAGCTCGTCGTTGCTGTATGTGCATCGGGTTCGTTTGGCGCCGTCATGGACAGCAACGAATGCCCCTCGCGAATACTCGAACCGCCCGATCAGTTGAGAGCCGGTCTTTGTGCGCCCCCAGATGGACTGGCAGCCGGAGAAACGGTCCCCGGCGTCCTTCGCTCGCGGATAGACAAGCAGTAGCTCGCCCATGTGCGCCTCCTCGCCTGCCGTCGGCGGAGGCTCCGACATCTTGCACGTGTCGGGCGCAGCGTTGGCCGAATGCGCAACAGCGACGATGACTGAAGCGGTCAAGGTGCGTGAGAACATCGGGCCGAGGGGCATGACGAGCTTCAGGATCTTCTTCATGGAGCGATTCTAGAAATCCCTTCGAGCACTTCCCTCACTGAACTGTCACGTGGGAAAGCCCTCACCCCAGGTGATGTCCGGCACGAACGCCAGGAACCTGTCTCGATCGGCCCGTTGGGCGAAGAGCCACTCGTTGAAGCCGAAGTCGTAGTCGGTCTTTTCAATCCAGTGGGATCGCCATCCCCCTTCATGGCTGTGATCGCCGGTCTGGCGGCACACGGGATAGTAGGACTGGTACTGGTAGCACGGGCCACGAGCCGGCCCGAACTGCTCCCAGCACCAGCGGTTCGCGAAGTCCATTTCCGGGTACGCCACCTGGAGCACAACGCTGTACGGAAACTCTGCCAAGCGAAGACGGCGTTCCTCGGTCTCCGCATCGCGCGCCGCCTGGGCGTCGGCTGTGCCCACGGGGTAGACCTCGTCGAGGAATTCTTCGAATGTGGAGAGCATGGAGTCGGCAGTTTAGGCAAACTCGGCCGACCTATGAAGCATTCAAGTAGAACGATCGGACTCGCGATGGTGCTGCTCGCGCCGTTCTCCGCAATGGCATCGACGGATGCGCTCTGCGGCGCCGACGAGACCACCAAGTACAACTGCCTGATGGGAGAAAACGTGGCCTCTTTGTGCGCCGCACCGGATAGCGGCGAGACGCAGATGTTGACCTATCGATTCGGGACCAAGGAGAAGGTGGAGCTCGAATACTCCGCTACACCGGACAACGGCAAGACGTTCTTCGCGTTCTCGCAGCAGATCGATCCGCGAGCTCGGATCAACCAGGTCTGGTTTGATCGCGGTTCTGTCCGCTATCTGATGACCGAATGTTCAGGCGGAAACTGCGTCAGCGATGGACGTCTGTCGGTGCTGCGTGGCGACAAGGTCGTGATGAATGCGGAATGCCGCAATCCTCTCTCTGCCCCGCCGTCCTTCTCGCGAGATCTCGTGCAGTTCGGACCGCGTCGCGAGGACGCGCGATCCCTCAGTCGACTGCTGAAGTGGGAAGAGGCTGCAAACCCGGTCGAAGAGCTCTATCAGACCGAGTCGAAGAAGCGCGGCGACTGAAAGCTCTCAGCACGTCATGCGCGCACCGACGCATACACGCTGGTGCTTCGAGACACGCCGTCCGGCGTGATTCGATCGTTGCGCAACGTCCCTTCGAACTGCATGCCGATCGCTTCGCAGACCGCTCGGCTTCCCACATTGGCCTCATCAGGAAATGCCTCGACGCGTCGTGCGCCGAGCCGGTCGAACGCGTAGCGCTTCAGCTCGGAAGCGGCCTCCGCCATCAGACCTTGGCGCTGCCGACTGGTGCGGCACCAGAAGCCGAGTTCGAACTTGGGAATGGTCCAGTCGATCGAGTGCAGGCTGAGACTGGCCACCAGCGCGTCCTCCGCATCGAACGCCAGGTACACCAGCGACGAGCGTTTGACGAACGCCGCAGCGCTTTCCCTGCAGTACATCTCGGAGGCCTCGACCGACGGCTCGAACACCGCCCAGGGCAGCGACGCCGGCCAGGCGCGCAGCGCGGCCAGCGTTTCGACGACGGCCTCGTGGACCAGCGCGCCGTCGCCGGCTCTGGGCGTGCGAAGCAGCATCCGGTCGGTCTTCAGTTCTGAAGCGACTTCGCGCAGGAGGGGATCGAGAGGCATGGGCGGCGGTCGAAGCTGGCGAAAATGAGTCCCGTATCTTCACCGAGTCCGGAACGTTTCAATGACCGCCACGCCTGACGCCTACCTCCTCCGCCCCGCGCGCCCCGACGACCTGACCGCGATCGTCGGCCTGATCGGCGAACTCGCCGATTTCGAGCACCTCACGCACCTGATGGACGTGACGCCGGAAAAGCTGCTCCCGCATCTCTTCGGCGAGCGCCCCGTCTGCGAGGCCATGGTCGCCGAACACGAGAGCGGCACGGTCGTCGCCTTCGCGTTGACCTTCACCAACTTCTCGACCTTCCTCGGCAAGCCGGGGATGTACCTCGAAGACCTGTACGTGCAGCCCGCGCATCGCGGCGCGGGCCTGGGCAAGCGCATGCTGACGCGCCTGGCGCAGATCGCGATCGAGCGCGACTACGGCCGCTTCGAATGGTGCGTGCTCGACTGGAACGAGAACGCCATCCGCTTCTACGAGAAGATGGGCGCGACCATCATGCCGGACTGGCGGCTGTGCCGTCTGGCGGGCGACGCGCTGGCGCGCTTCAAGGGCTGATCGGATCAGCCGGCCGCGCGCCGGCCGGTCACTTCAACCAGTCGTTCAGCAGCTCCGGCGGGCGCGCGATCAACGCGCGGTCGTCCTGGACGACGATCGCCCGCTGCAGCAGCTTCGGGCGGTCCGCGACGGCCTGAAGCAGCTGCGTGTCGGTCAGCGAGGCGTCCGCGAGATTGAGCTCGCGATAGTCGTCCTCGTTGTCGCGGACCATCGCGCGCACCGGCGTGCCGAGCTGCCGATGCAGCGTCTGCAGCTCGGGCAGCGTCAGCGGCGTCTCCAGGTACTCGACGACCTCGGGCGTGAGGCCGCGGGACTCCAGCAGTGCGAGCGCCTCGCGCGACTTGGAGCAGCGGGGGTTGTGCAGGATCTTGAGCGTCATGCGGACCAGTGTAGGAGCCACGATCCGGATATCGATATGCGGATCGCCCACCGCCCGTCCCATGCACCTCTGACGGGCGGCGCCGTCCACGCCAGGCACCGACTTGGCGCTACGGGCTTTCCATGACGACCGGCCAGGACCCGCTCGCTAGCATCCACGCTCTTGTTCCAGACCAGGATGGAGACACGATGACCGGCAAGACCGCCAAGGACGCCGGCCCGGCCGACGGCATCACCGTGCCCCCCGCGGCGACGCGTGCCGCGCCCGACGCCTACGCGCTGATCCACGGCGCCTTCCGCTGGCAGGTGCCCGAGCGGCTGGCCATCGCCGAGTTGTGCTGCGGCCGATGGGCCCGCGAGACGCCCGATGCGCCCGCCGTCTTCTTCGACAGCGACAGCGGCTGCCGCGCCCAGTACTCCTTCGGCCAGTTGCAGCGCGCGGCGAACCGGCTCTCCAACGCGCTCAAGCGACTGGGCGTCGAAGCCGGCGACCGCGTCGCGCTCGTGCTGCCGCAACGCTTCGAGACCGCCGTCGCGCACATCGCCATCAACCAGCTCGGCGCGGTCGCGATGCCGCTGTCGATGCTCTTCGGTCCCGACGCGCTGGAGTACCGTCTCAAGGACAGCGAGGCCAAGGTCGCGATCGTCGAGGGCGGCGCGCTCGACGCGCTGCGCACGGCGCGCGCCGCCTGCCCGTCGCTGCGTCACGTGCTGGTCGTCGGCGAGTCCGATGCCCACGAGGGCGAAGCCGGCTGGATGGCGGCGCTGCAGGCCGAGGATGCGCGCTTCGCCGCGCGCGACAACGCCGCTGAAGACCCCGCGATCCTGATCTACACGAGTGGAACCACCGGCGCGCCCAAGGGCGCCTTGCTGCCGCAGCGCGCGCTGCTCGGCAACCTCACCGGCTTCATTGCGAGCCAGAACTGGTTCGGCTTCGATCCTCACGATCCGTCCGTGCGCAGCGAGGCCGTGTTCTGGAGCCCCGCCGACTGGGCCTGGACCGGCGGCCTGATGGACGCGCTGCTGCCGTCGCTGTGCTTCGGCCGGCCCATCCTCGGCTACCAGGGCCGCTTCTCGCCGGAGAAGGCCTTCGAGCTGATGCAGCACTACCGCGTCAGCCACACCTTCCTGTTCCCGACCGCGCTCAAGGCAATGATGAAGGCCGTGCCGCATCCTGCCGAGCGCTACACGCTGCATCTGCAGGCGGTGATGAGCGCCGGGGAAGCCGTCGGGGACGCCGTGTTCGACTGGGGGCAGCGCGAGCTGGGCGTGACGATCAACGAGATGTTCGGGCAGACGGAGATCAACTACGTGGTCGGCAATTGCGCGCGGCTGTGGCCGGCGAAGCCGGGCAGCATGGGACGCGCCTATCCCGGTCACCGCGTGGCCGTCATCGACGACGAGGGTCAGGTCTGTCCGCCCGGGCAGATTGGCGAAGTGGCCGTGCATCGTCGCGACGCGCAGGGCGCGCCGGATCCGATCTTCTTCCTCGGCTATTGGCGCAACGAAGCGGCCACGGCCGCGAAGTTCACCGGTGATCCGATGGACAGCTGGTGCCGCACCGGCGACCTCGCGAGCGCCGATGAGGACGGGTATCTCTGGTATCAGGGTCGCGCCGACGATCAGTTCAAGGTCGCGGGTTATCGCATCGGACCCGGCGAGATCGAGAACTGCCTCGTGCGCCACGAGGCCGTCGCCAACGCCGCCGTCGTGCCCAAGCCCGATGCCGAGCGCGGCGCGCTGGTGAAAGCCTTCGTCGTGCTGGCGCCGGGCCGGCAGCCGTCGGCCGCGTTGACCGCGGAGCTGCAGGACTTCGTCAAGCAGCGGCTCGCGCCCTACGAGTACCCGAAGGAGATCGAGTTCCTCGACGCGCTGCCGATGACGACCACGGGCAAGGTGCAGCGGCGCGTGCTGCGGCAACTCGAAGTTGATCGCGCTTCAGGACTCGCCGTCTGATCCGTTGACTGCCCAGGCCGCTGGCCCTCACCCCCGCCCTCTCCCGCAAGCGGGAGAGGGAGTGAGAATGCACCGAGCCATTCGAAGCAGGAGCACTGGGGTGGCCCCCTCTCCCGCACTGCGGGAGAGGGTTGGGGGTGAGGGCCAGCAGCCTCACGCACGAACCAGCAGTCAGGCCCCCGGCCGCTCAACTCGCGCGCGAGTTGCGCAGCTTCACGTAGAGCTTGGTGTTGCCGCCCGGCTGCGGCTGCAGCAGCGCCGCGTCGGGCCATTGCTCCTGGCCGGTCAGCACCGTGCAGGCGCGCGAGGGCTTGCCCTTGGGCGTCTCCGGCTCGCGCTGCTGCGCCTCGGAAGGCAAGGGCAGACGCAGGCGCTGGCCGCCCTCCGTCCAGTCGAGGTTCCACTGCGCCTGGTCGCTGCACACGATGACGCCGTCGATCTGCGGGAACATCCAGCGCACATACCAGGGCAGCAGCTCCGTGCGCAGCCGCTGCCCGACCGACACGATGCGGCGCACCGTGGCCATGTCCAGCATCTCCGGCGGCGTCGCGAGGTCGATGCTCAGCCGCACGCCCAGGTCGCCCTTGGGCACGTTGGTGCCGAAGTCCATGTCCTTCACCCTCTGCTCGGAGAAGGTCGGCAGGTCGAAGCGGCCCTTGTCGTCGACGGGGATCGGGATGTAGTCGTCGTCGCTCATCAGCGCGAGCTTGGTCCCGGCCGGCGGCGGCTTGGACGAGTCCTTCGCGTCGGTCAGCACGAAGCGGCTCACGAACAGGCCTTCGCCCTCGGTGCGCAGCTTCGACAGCAGATCGTTCAGCCGCTTGTAGGGGAAGGAGGCGCCGCGCTTCATGTCGCTCTGGACCGAGGGCAGGGCGATCGCTTCGGAGGCCGGCGGGGCCGCGGCGGCCGGCGCCGGATCGGCCGTCGCCGCAGCGACCGGGTCGCAGGCGGCCAAGGCGCCGATCAAGGCCAAGGCGAGCACGGCGACCGGAAAGCGGCGCGCCGCACGGGTGAACTGCTGGGGTTTCACTTCGACTCTCTCCCTCTGTCGCGAAACGGATGTCGCGGATGTCGCGAATGCGATCTGCGCTGAACGGTGCGCGGCCGGTGTGGGTTGACGACGCGTGTCCCGCGTCGAGGCGTCATCGACGGCACTTGCCCCGCGCTTCGGCCAGCACCCAGAACGGCAGGCTGAGCAGGCCCGCCCCGGCGCCGGCGAATTCGCCCTTCAGGCAGTCCCCGCCGGCGCCCTTCATCATCTCGTTGCCCAGCTTGGTCGACGCGTCGATCTTGTCGGGCGCGAGGCTGGCGGTGTCCGCGCGCTCGGCAAGCAAGGGCTGGCCCTGCGTCGACTGCCGGACCGCGCGCTGCGTCGCCGAGCCGTACATCAGGTCGCGACCCGTCGGACCTGTCGAACCGGATGCGGCGGACGCCGGCGTGGGCGCGGCCACGATCACGGTAGAGCGCGGCTCGTCCTCATGACGATCGACGTCGGGCCGGGGCGCTTGAACACGCGCGGAAGCACGTGTCGACGGCGCGACCTCGCGCGGCGACGCCTTGGGGTCAGGATTTGCCGGGCGATCCGGAATTCGGGCGACTGACGTCTTCGTCGTCGGCGCCGGCTTGGGCAACGGCGGCAGCTGGATCGTCACCATCCGGACCGACGAGCGGCGCTGCTCGCGGTGCGACTCCGCCCGGTGCCACGCGTGCTGCAGCCAGCCGATCAGCGCGACGTGCAGCAGCAGGACCGCGCCGATCGCGAGCGCGCGGGGGCCGAAGCGACGCTTCGATCCGCGGCGTTCGTGAGGACCAGGAACATCAAGCGCCGCCATCGGATCCTCCGTCCTCGGGCTCGTCGCCCGGCTCCCAGGCGAGCAGGTCGCCGGGTTGGCACTGCAGCACCGCGCAGATGCGCGACAGGGTGTCGAAGCGCACGCCGCGCACCTTGCCGGACTTGAGCAGCGAGAGGTTGGCCTCGGTGATGCCGATGGCTTCGGCGAGCTCCTTGGAGCGCATCTTGCGCTGCGCGAGCATCACGTCGAGTCGGACGACGATGGGCATGGGGGCGGGGTCCTCGGCGGGTTCCTGGGCCGGTCCGTTCAGACGAACTCGGCGTTCTCCTGCGCCATGCGCTGGGCCTCGCGCATCACCATCGCCATCGCGATCAGCACCAGGCCCAGCAGCAGCACGACGTAGTGCTGGCTGCCCAGGTGCACCGACAGCATCCGCTGACCGGGCGGGTTGCCCAGGGTCAGCGCGAGGATGGAGGCCGTGTCCGTCAGCGGCATCACCAGCGCCATCGCCGTCACCGACTGGCCCAGGCGCCGCAGGTGGCGCGTCGCGCCGTCGGTGAAGACCTCGCCGCGCAGGTAGGCGCCGAAGAGCCGGAACAGGCACAGCAGCGCGAACAGCGTCAGCAGCGCCTGCGGCAGGTTGACCGCCAGGCCCCAGGCGCGCGAGACGGCGTCGAATTGCATGGGGCAGTCCAGGCACCAGTCCTTGCGCGCGGTGCGCTCGACCAGGCCGCGGTCGGTCCAGAAGATCGCGTGGAAACCCACCACCACCGCCATCGCGAACAGCGCCATCGCACGCACGCAGTGGGCGATCCAGCGGATGCGCCGCAGGCCGGCGGGGAAAGTCGTGTCGCTCATGGTCTTACCGTGGGGTGGCAAGAAATTACTGTAAAACAATAATTTCATGGCGGCAATGGCGGCGCGTGTAAAGGCGGTGCGAGACACCCGTCAGGTCACCGCGCGACGATCGCCCGGCCATCGCGCCCGGCGGCGGCGACGGCGCATCCGCTCATGCACACTGGTCTGTTGCGGCGCGCCGTCCCCGACCGAGCCGCGCACGATATGGAGAACAAGATGGAACGCGTCACCCTCGGACAGTCCGACCTCTCGGTCAGCCGCATCGGCCTGGGCACGATGACCTTCGGCGAGCAGGTCGACGAGGCCGGCAGCCAGGCGCTGCTCGATCGCGCGGTGGCCGCCGGCATCAACCTGCTCGACATCGCCGAGATGTACCCGGTGCCCGCGCGCGCCGACAGCTTCGGCCGGACCGAGGAGATCATCGGCCGCTGGCTGAAGGCGCGGCCCGGGATGCGCGAACGCGTCGTCGTCGCGACCAAGGTCGCCGGGCCGTCGCGCGGCTACGACTGGATCCGCGACGGCAGCATGGACCTCACCGGCGCGCAGATCGTGCAGGCCTGCGAGGACAGCCTGAAGCGGCTGCAGCTCGACACCATCGACCTGTTCCAGATCCACTGGCCGGCGCGGCATGTGCCGATGTTCGGCGGCGTCTACTTCGAGCCGGCGAAGGACAAGCCGGTCGCGTCCATTCACGAGCAGCTGGAAGCGCTCGCGCAGTTGCAGCGCGCGGGGAAGGTCCGCCACATCGGGCTGTCCAACGAGACGCCCTATGGCGTCGGCGAGTTCGTCCACCTGGCGGCTCAGCACGGCCTGCCGCGCATCGCCAGCGTGCAGAACGCCTACAGTCTCGTGAACCGGATCGTGGAGAACGGGCTGGACGAGGCGCTGTACCGGCATCAGGTCGGGTTGCTGGCGTATTCGCCGCTGGGCTTCGGCTCGTTGACGGGGAAGTACGACCAGCACGGATTGGCTGATCCCGCCAAGCCGGGCCGGCTGGCGATCTTCGAGAGCATGAAGAAGCAGCGTTGGGCTCGACCGGAGACGCTGGCCGCGGCGCGGCGCTACAACGCGCTGGCGGCGGAGCTGGGCATGACGCCATCGACGCTGGCGATCGCATGGGTGAGCTCGCGTTGGCAGACGGCGAGCACGCTGATCGGCGTCACCACGGCGGCGCAGCTCGACGAGAACATCGCAGCGTTCGGCCGCACCCTCGACGCCGAGACGCTCGCCCGCATCGACCGCATCCGCTGGGAAATCCGCGACCCGGCGCAATGAGCTTCCGTACTGCCGCCGCCGCTGGCCCTCACCCCCACCCTCTCCCGCAAGCGGGAGAGGGAGTCCGACCGGCTCCCCTCGCAGCGGCGGCGCTTCTTGCACCTACTCTCGCTCGCGAGCAATAGAACCATCCGGTCAGCTCGGTGCATTCTCGCTCCCTCTCCCGCTTGCGGGAGAGGGCGGGGGTGAGGGGCGCGCGCAGCGCGCGGGGTCTAGGCAGTCAACGGGCCAGCAACTCGAACGTCCCGTCAGCAAGCCGCTGACCATTGACCATCACCTCGATCGCATGCGTGCCCGCGTAGTGCGTGCGCGTCGTGAAGTTGCGCAGCGCGCGGCGGATGCGGATGGGCGTCGACGCGCCGGCTTCCAGCTCCACCGTCTTCAGCTTGAACACCTTCGGCGACGCGCGGCCGTTCTTCTTCACGTAGTGCACGGCATAGTCGACCACCAGTCGCTGCGTGATCTCCGCGGTCGATCGCAGCTCGAAGGCGATCTCGATCTCGCCGCCGATCGCCACGCGCGACGGCTCGATCGCCAGGCGCTCCACGACGGCCAGCGCGCCGTCGCTCGCCCCGATCAGCTTCAGCGCCCGGGCGTCGCCCTGCTTGATCCGTGATCGCAGCGCGTGCTTGACGATCCACGCGCTGCGCTCGTCGGCGAGGTCCCAATCCCCCACGTGCGCGAAGACCCAGTCCGCATGGTCCTTGGTGATGTCGTTCAGGTTGTTGGCGACGGAGCGCCGCACGTAGAGGCTGTCGTCGGCGCGCAGCGCCTGGAGGATCTCCGCCAGCGGCGCCGGATCCGCGACCAGCGCATCGAGCCGGAATGACCACGGCAACCTCGGTCGGCTGCCTTCACTGGCGAGGCGTCTCACGTGTTCGTCGCGATCCGTTGTCCAGCGCGTCATCGTCTTCAGCGTGCCGGCCAGGTCCTGACGCAGGAAGGGGCGGATCGCGAATTCCGCGGTGCCATGCGCGGTCATCCGCTTGAGCGCCTTCAGCGACGCCGCCGGATCGTGCAGCCCGTAGCTCGCGACGAAGTCGCACAACCCCATGTTGACGAACGCCCCACCGGTCTTCGGCGCCGCCGCGACGACGGCGTCGAGCTTGTCCGCGAAGCTGCCGGGCAAGGCCGCATCGAGCGCCTCGGCCACGCGATGGACGCGTTGCATGATCGACAGCGGCGACAGCCCGTCGGTCGCGACGGCCATGAAGCGCTTGCGCTGGAAGCCCGGCGTCGATTCGGCGAACACGGACGCCAGCGATCGCAGCGCGGTCTCGCCGATCAGGTCCTTGAGGTTGTAGCTGGAGGTCGAAGCGGCGTCCGTCATGGGGGCTCGGTGAACACGAAGTGCGCCGCAGCGTAGCGCGGTCGCCGCCATGGGGTGTCAGGAGGCGGGAGGCCGCGCGGCGCTCGTGCGGCGCGCGCAGCAAGCTCGTACAAGCCGCCGCCGCGGCCAGCGCGGACAATCGCGGCATGAGCAAGAAATCCGCCCATGTCAGCGAGACGCTGGCCACGCAGATGCTGCGCCAGCACAAGATCGCGTTCGGCGAGCACGTCTACGACTACGTCGATCACGGCGGCACCGGCGAGTCCTCCAAGCAGCTCGGCGTGCCCGAGCACGAGGTCGTCAAGACCCTGGTGATGCAGGACGAGAAGGCGCAGCCGCTGATCGTGCTGATGCACGGCGACTGCACGGTCAGCCTGAAGGAGCTCGCCCGCCAGATCCCCTGCAAGAAGGTCGAGCCCTGCAAGCCCGACGTGGCCCAGCGCCACAGCGGCTACCTCGTCGGAGGCACGTCGCCGTTCGGGACGCGCAAGACGATGCCGGTCTTCGTCGAGTCCAGCGTGCTCGCGCTGCCCCGCATCCTGATCAACGGCGGGCGCCGCGGTTACCTGATCAGCCTCGAACCCCGGGTTTTGACGGAGCTGCTCGAGGCCCGCCCGGTCGAGTGCGCGCTGAAGTCCGGGGCAGAATAGCGCCCCATGCAAAGTGTCCTGTTCCCCTTGTTGGCTGTCGCGGCCGGGTATCTGATCGGCTCGCTGTCCTTCGCGGTGATCGTCAGCCGGCTGATGGGCCTGTCCGATCCGCGCAGCTACGGCAGCGGCAACCCGGGCGCCACCAACGTGCTGCGCTCCGGCAACAAGGCCGCCGCCATCCTCACGCTGGTCTTCGACGCCCTCAAGGGCTACGTCCCCGTGCTGCTGGTGCTGAAGTTCGGCGGCCCGTACGGCATGGAGGAAGGCACCGCCGCGCTGGTCGGCCTGGCGGCCTTCATCGGCCACCTGTGGCCGGTGTTCTTCAAGTTCGTCGGCGGCAAGGGCGTGGCCACCGCGGCCGGCGTGCTGCTCGCGATCAATCCGTGGCTGGGCCTGTCCGTGCTCGGCGTATGGATCCTGATGGCGGTCGTCTTCCGCTACTCGTCGCTCGCGTCGCTGTCCGCCGCCGTCGCCGCGCCGCTGCTGCAGATGCTGGTCTGGGACGTCGGTCCCGAGCTGCCGGCCATCGCGCTGATGAGTCTGCTGCTGATCTGGCGCCACGCCGCCAACATCAAGAAACTGATGGCGGGCACGGAAAGCAAGCTCGGCCAGAAGTCGGCGCCGGCCCCCGCCGTCCCGGCCGCCAAGTCGCATCGCCATGAGCAGTCGCGCGAGAAGCGCGAGCACAAGCATTCCCCCAAGCCTTCCCACAAACCCAAGCACCCCAGCAAATGAGCAACATCGAACGCTTCGACGTCGGCCCGCGTCTGTCCGAGATGGCCATCCACAACGGCGTGGTCTACCTGGCCGGCCAGGTCCCCGAGGACGCCACCGCCGACGTCAAGGGCCAGACCGAACAGGTGCTGGCGATGATCGACAAGCTGCTGGCCCGCGCCGGCAGCGACAAGACCAGGATCCTGCGCGCGCAGCTCTACATCGCCGACGTGAAGGACCTGGCGGGCATGAACGCCGCCTGGGACGCCTGGGTGCCGGCCGGCCACACGCCGCCGCGCGCGACGGTCGAAGCCAAGCTGGCCAAGCCGGAGTGGAAGATCGAGATCGTGATCACCGCGGCCGTCTGAGCCTGGTCGAGGTCAGAGGCCTGAGGCCTCTTCATGAAAACGCCGGCTTCGTGCCGGCGTTTTGCATGGGGCCTCGAATGGGCGACGGGCGTCGATCCCGCTCGCGATGCCGGGCTCCAGTCACTCGTCGGCTTGCGCCTCTTCGAGTTCCAGGCCCAGACAGGCCGGATCGCCGCAGCCGCGCCGCACGAGCACCGGCGGTTCCGCGGTGAGGTCGACGACCGTGGTCGGCTTCATCGGGCAGGCGCCGGCGTCGATGATCAGCTGGATCAGCTTGTCGTAGCGGGCGGTGATCTCTTCGGGGTCGTTGATCGGCTCGTGCTCGCCGGGCGGGATCAGCGTGGTGGCCAGCAGCGGACCGCCGATCAGCGCCAGCAGGTCCTGCGTGACGCGGTGGTCCGGCACGCGCAGGCCGATGGTGCGGCGCGACGGGTGCGACAGGCGCCGCGGCACTTCCTTGGTCGCTTCCAGGATGAAGGTGAACGGCCCCGGCGTGGCCGTCTTGATCATCCGGTACTGCTTGTTGTCGACGCGTGCGTAGCTGCCGAGCTCGCTGAGGTCGCGGCACAGCAGGGTCATGTGGTGCTTGTCGTCGACGCCGCGGATGCGGCGCAGGGCTTCGGCGGCGGCCTTGTCGTCGAGCTGGCAGACCAGCGCGTAGCTGGAGTCGGTCGGGATCGCGCCGATGCCGCCCTGGCTCAGGATCTGCGCCGCCTGGCGCAGGAAACGGGCCTGCGGGTTGTCGGGATGGACTTCGAAGATCTGGGCCATGGTCCTCACCTGTGGCAATCGGCGTGCGAGCCGATCAGTGAGCCGGTCTGCGCCGGCGGAGGGTTCCCGAGAGAGTTGCCGCCCGCTGCGTGGCGGACGGTCGTTCGCGGCGGCGTGCGCCTATCGGTCCGGCCAGTGGATGCGGTGTCCGAGCGCGCCCCACACCGGTTTCAACCGGCCGGAGAGGTGTTGCTCGAGTTTGCCGACGTCCACGCGGCTTTCCTCCGGGCTGTGGAAGTCCGAGCCGCGCGACGCGAGCAGGTCGAATTCCAGCGCCGTGTCGGTGTACTGGACCATGTCGCCGCTGGTGTGGCTGCCGGTGACGACCTCGATGCCGCGCCCGCCGTGGGCGATGAACTCGGTGATGAGCGCGTATTCCTCGGTCGGCGTGAAGCCGTAGCGGCCCGGATGCGCGATGACGGCCAGCCCGCCGGCATCGACGATCCAGCCCACCGCATCGCGCAGCGCCGCCCAGCGGTGCGGCACGTAGCCCGGCTTGCCTTCGGTGAGGAAGCGGCGGAAGACCTCGGGCACGTCCGAGCAGTGGCCGGTCTCGACCAGGAAGCGCGCGAAGTGGGTGCGGGAGATCAGCTCCGGATTGCCGGCGAACTTGAGCGCGCCTTCGTAGGCGCCGGGAATGCCGGCCTTGGCCAGATCGTCGGACATCTCCTTCGCCCGCGCGCCGCGACCGCCGCGCGTGGCGCGCAGGCCGGCGACGATGCGTGGGTCCTCGTGGTCGAAGCCCAGGCCGACGATGTGCACCACCTTGCCGGCGAAGGTCACGGAGATCTCGACCCCGGTCAGGTAGGGCAGCCCCGCCGCCTTCGCCGCCGCCATCGCGCGCGTCTGGCCGCCGACCTCGTCGTGGTCCGTCAGCGCCCAGAGCTCGACGCCGTTGGCCTTGGCGCGCGCGGCCAGGGCCTCGGGCGCCAGCGTGCCGTCGGAGACGGTCGAGTGGCAGTGCAGGTCCGCGTTCGTCTGCGCGTGCAGCGCGATCCGGCTGATGCCGTCGGACGCGGCGGCGCGAGCCGGCGGCGTGTCGGTGGGGGCGGAGGAGTCCGGCAGGGCCGGTGGAACGGCGAGAGGGGTGTTCACCCCACCGATTCTAGGAGCGGCGCCATGTCCGTGACGCCAGCACCGGATCGACGGCGGTCGACGAAGTAGCGGCTGGGGCCGGTGCCGCACTTGGCGACGTGCTTGGGCTCGGCCAGCGCGGCGGACAGGGCGCGCACGCTCTCGAAGGCGCCGGGCTGCACCTGGATCACGCCGGCGCTCAAGGTCGGCAGCGGATTGAAGGATTCCTGGTTCTGCCGGTTCAGCGTCACATAGCCGCCCAGCGCCTGGTGTTCGGCGGAGAAGAAGGGGCGGATCTGGCGGTCGAACTCGCGGCACACGCGGGTGACGCGGGCGGTCCAGTCCGGCGAGCCCAGCACCATCACGAAGTCGTCGCCGCCGATGTGGCCGACGAAGTCCACCGCCGGGTCGGCCGCGTCCTGCAGGATCTGCGCGCAGAGCTTGATGATGTCGTCGCCGGCGGCGTAGCCGTAGACGTCGTTGAAAGGCTTGAAGTGGTCGATGTCCCAGGCGACGACGACGAACTCGCGCGCCTCGTGCAGCAGCGCGTCCAGGTGCTGGTCGGTGGGCACGTTGCCGGGCATCAGCGTCAGCGGGTTGGCGTAGCGGGCGCTGTGGACCTGCAGGTCGGACACGGCCTTGAGCAGGTCGGTGCTGCGGCCGGTGCCGAAGTACTCGCCGTTGCGGGTGACGATGAAGCCGTCGACCATCAGCCGGTCGTCCAGGCTGGAGATCGCGTCGCTCATCTCACGCAGCGAGGTGCTCGCGTCGAAGATCAGCGGCTGGGGATCCATCAGCGCGGTGCAGGAGCGCTTCTCGTGGATGTCCATGAAGTAGCGCTCGGCGCTGCGCTTGAGCACCTGCAGCGAACGCAGGATGCCGATGGGCCGGTTCGAATCGTCCAGCACCGGCATCGAGAACAGCTGTTCGTCGCGCTGGAACATGTCGGCGACGGTCTGGCAGTTGAGCTTGGGCGTGACGGTGTGGCTGCGGCGGGCCAGTTGCGCGGCGGTGGTGATCGCGTCGGGCGGCAGCCGCATCCAGTCGGCGTTGCGGCGGCGGTGCTCGGGCGCGAGCAGCGCGTCCACCTCGGCCCGCAGCGCGGCGCGCGGGGCGGCGCTCGGGCGGGCGAGCAGGTAACCCTGGCAGACCGGCACGCCCAGCCGGCGCAGCACGGTCAGGTCGCTCAGTTGCTCCAGGCCTTCGGCGACCACGGTGCAGCCGGAGCTGGCGGCCATCTCGAGGATGGAGCGCACGAACTGCTGCTTGAGCGGTTCCTGCGCGATGCCGTCGATGAAGTGGCGGTCGATCTTGACGAAGTCCGGGCGGATGTCCATCCAGCGCTTGAGGCTGGCGAAGCCTTCGCCGAGGTCGTCCAGCGCGACGACGAAGCCCAGTTCGCGCAGGCTGCGCATGCTGTCCTGCAGCCGTTCGGGTTCGAGGATGGGACGCGTCTCGGTGAGCTCGATGACCACGCGCGAGGCGGGGAGGTCGAGCTGCGCGAACTCGCGCGCGATCAGCGCGCCGCGGTCGCTGGTGGCCAGCAGCGTATCGGCGGTGAGGTTCAGGAAGAGCTGGCCGGGGAGGTTGAGCTCCTTGAATCGGCGCAGCGCGCGGCGCACGACGATCCGTTCCAGCTCCACGAGCCGGCCCAGCCGCGCGGCGGTCTCGAACAGCACCAGCGGCGAATGCAGCGGCGTATCCGCCGGCCCGCGCGTCAGCGCTTCGTAGCCCAGGATGTGCGCGCGCTCGACCTCGACCAGGGGCTGGAAGTGGATGTCCAGCGCGCCGTCGCGAATGATGGCGGACAGGGCGATGCTCAGCGGGTCGGGCGGTAGCAGATGGGTGGTCGGCATGGGGAGACACCACGACGGACGGTGCGCCGTGTGGTGTCCCCATTCTGGGTGGCCTCTATGTCATAGCTTTGACAAACTGTTACAGCAGGGGTCAGGTGTGAAGTCTGGCGCGCTTCACGGCTTCTGCTTGCTGAAGTCCCGCTCCGGGAACAGGCGGGTCGTGAGCGCGCCCAGGCTTTCGTGGACGACGTCGACGTTGGTCTCGTCGATGACCAGCTTGGCGATTTGCGGGCTCAGCGCCTTGCGCAGCAGGCCCAGGAAACGCGGCGCGGCGACGATGCGCAGTTGCGTGACCTCGCCGTTGTTGTAGCCGTCGTCCAGCGTCTTGGCCACGCGCGCCGCGAAGCTGATCGCTTCCTGATGCGACGCGTCGACGCTGGCCGACGAAGTCACGCTGTTGCCGCGACGGCCCTCCGCGTCGCGGCGCAGGTCGGCGTTGTTCGCATGGGCGGCGGCGTCGCTCAGCGTCGTGACGTCCTCCAGGTCGCCGCCTTCCTCCGGCAGCTTCAGCAGACGCGCCACGCCTTCGTCGGCCACCAGCACCCACAGCTTCCCATCGTCCTTGTATGCGGTCATCTTGATTCCTTCGATTGAGTTCTCGTCGAGACCAGGGCGGCAATCGCCGTACCCATCACCGGCGTCGCTGGGGAAATACCGGTGGAAAGGGTCTTCCCGGTCATGGTCCACTCCCCGTTCAAAGAACAGGCAACGGGAAATCGGGAGGAACATGACGAACAAGAACGATCGACGCCGCGCGCTGGGACGGCTCGCAGCGCTCGCACTGCCGGTCGCCACGGCCCTGCTGACCGGCTGTGCGGCCAGCAACGTCGCGCCGACCTATGCGCCCAAGGTGGAGTCGGGCAAGGGCGTGCTCGTGGGGTCCATCACCTACACGGGCCCGATGGGCAGCTATGGCTTCACCATGCGGCCGGTCGAGGGCAACGGCCCCTCGACCAAGATCGCCCACGGCAAGTCGATGATCATCAATCCGTTCGAGATCCGCGAGCTGAACCGGATCGACCCCGACTTCAAGTCCCGCGGTTCGCTGTTCGCCGTCGAGATGCCGGCGGGGCGCTATGTGCTGGAGGAATGGGCCATCGACGTGGGCGCCGTCCACGTCCGCTCGACGGGGATCATCAACGACGTCGTGATCGACCTCGAACCCGGCAAGGCCGTGTACCTGGGCAACTACCACTTCGTGGCGGACCGGCAGTTCATGAACCTGATCTCCGGCGGACGGGTCACGCTGACGGAGAAGTTCGAGCGCGATGAAGTCGCCTTCCGCAAGCGCTATCCCGGCATGGCCGACACGCCATTCAGCTCCGCGATCCAGCCAGGCACGAAGATCGACAATTTCGGCGGAACGACCCAGACGCGCATGGACCCCATCTACGTGCCGGTCATGCGTTGACCGAGGGGCACGCTGTGGGCGGCCAGGCGGGCGGACCGTCCGGCATGCGGTTTGCCCGACGGCCCCACCTGCGCGTCTCGGGCGCGAGCCTTTCCGCGAGTGAGCAAGCCCATGGACACCGACCCCTCCACAGCCGCCGTCAGCCTCCACATCGTCTGCCCCTCCTGCGGCGCGAAGAACCGCGTGCCGCGCGAGCGCTTGAGCGAATCGCCGGACTGCGGCCGCTGCAGCACGCCGCTGATGCAGGCGCAGGCCGTGGACCTCACGCCGGAGGTGTTCGACAAGTTCATCGCCGGCACCGAACTGCCGGTCGTCGTCGATTGCTGGGCCGAGTGGTGCGGCCCCTGCCGGATGATGACGCCGCAGTTCGAGAAGGCCGCCGCGATGCTGCCCGAGGTGCGCTTCGTCAAGCTCGACACCGAAGCCGCGCCTCAGCAGAGCGCGCGCTACGGCATCCGCAGCATTCCCACGATGCTGCTGTTCCTCGACGGGCAGGAGATCGCCCGCGAGTCCGGCGCGATGCCGGCCCAGGCGATCGTGGAATGGGTGCGCCAGCAACTGCTCGGCTGAGCGCCCCGGCGATCTACTCCGCCATCGCTTCCACGACCATCTGCACGCGCTGCTGACCCTGGAACTCGTCCAGGCTGAGCCGGTAGGCCAGCGTGACCTGCTCGGGCAGCTGTTCGGTGTGGCCGAACCAGATGGCGTCACGGATCCAGGCGCCCTGGCGCAGGCGCAGCTTGAGGTGGCGCTCGCCGACGATGCGCTGGTTCACGACCTGCACGCGGTCGCAGAAGAGCGGCGCCTCGAAGGCCTGACCCCAGACCTGCGCTTCCAGTTCCTGGACCGTCTCGGCGCAGAAGGCCTCCGGCGGCAGCGGACCGTCGGTGCGCAGCGTGCGGGTGAGCGAGGCCTCGTCCAGCCACTCGCGGGCGACGTCCTCGAACGCGGCGCGGAAGGCGTCGACACCGCCGGGCCCCAGCGTGCAGCCCGCCGCCATCGCGTGGCCGCCGAACTTCTTCAGCAGCTCGGGATGACGCTTGGACACCAGGTCGAGCGCATCGCGTAGGTGGAACCCGGGAATCGAGCGGCCCGAGCCCTTGAGCTGGCCGTCCGCGCCCTCGGCGAAGACGAAGACCGGGCGATGCAGTCTGTCCTTGATCCGCGAGGCCACGATGCCGACCACGCCTTCATGGAAGTCGGCGTCGAACAGCGCCAGCGCGGGCGGCGGCGCGCCGTTCAGGCGCGGGTCCGTCATCAGGCGTTCGAGCAGCGCGAGCGCCTGCTCCTGCATGCCGGCTTCGATCTCGCGACGCTCGCGGTTGATGCGGTCGAGCTCGCGTGCGAGCGCCAGCGCCTGCTCGGAATCGTCCGTCGTCAGGCAGGTGATGCCCAGCGTCATGTCGTCGAGGCGACCGGCCGCGTTGATGCGCGGTCCCAAGGCGAAACCGAGGTCGAAGCTGTTGGCGCGCGACGAGTCGCGGCTCGCCGCGGTGAAGAGCGCCTGCACGCCCGGCTGCATCCGGCCGGCGCGCATCCGGCGCAGGCCCTGCGCCACGAGGCGGCGGTTGTTGGCGTCGAGTCTCACCACGTCGGCGACGGTGCCCAGCGCCACGAGGTCGAGGAGCCCGTCCAGCCGAGGCGGCGCGTCCTCACCGAAAGCGCCGCGCCGGCGCAGTTCGACGCGCAGCACCGTCAGCACGTAGAACGCCACGCCGACACCCGCGAGGCTCTTGCCGGGGAAGGGGCAGCCCGGCTGGTTGGGATTCACCAGCGCATCGGCGTCGGGGACCGTCGGCTGGCCGTCGGCGGTGACCGCGGGGAGGTGATGGTCGGTGACCAGGACCTTCAGGCCGAGTGCGCGCGCGAAGGCCACGCCGGCGTGGCTGGCGATGCCGTTGTCGACGGTGACCAGCAGCGTCGGTTCGTGCTTCAGCGCCAGCTCGACGATGGTGGGCGTCAGCCCATAGCCGTGCACTGCGCGGTCGGGCACCACGTAGCTGACCGTGCCCGGCTTCGCGCCCAGCAGCGCCAGTCCGCGCAGCATCACCGCGCAGGCCGTCGCGCCGTCGCAGTCGTAGTCCGCGACGATGCAGATGCGATCGCCCGCGGTGATCGCGTCGGCCAGCAGCACCGCCGCCTTGTCGATGCCGAGCATGCCCAGCGGCCCTTCGGGCGGCAGCAGGTGCTTCAGGTCGGGATCGAGCTCGTCGCGCGACAGCACGCCGCGGGCCGCGAAGAGGCGCGACAGCAGCGGCGAGAAGCCGGCTTCCTGCAGCGCGTGGGCGGAGTCCGGCGGGACGTCGCGGGTCAGGAGGCGGGGGCTGCTCACAGGGGCTCCACGGCGGTGGCGACGGACGCGCTTGTCGACGCGAACTTGTCCTTCAGCCGCTGCCAGGCGCCGGCCGGCTGCCGTCTCCAGGTGCGGGCCAGGCGCTCGCCGCTCAGCGTCAGCGAGACCGGTTCGCCCGAGCGCGCCGCGGTCAGCGCCTGCGCGATCGGGCCCTGGTCCAGCGCTTTCCAGCCCTCGCTCCACGCGTAGAGGTCGCCGGTCAGCATCGGCGTGCGCAAGCGGTCGTCGACGATCAGGTCGGCCGGCAGCGCGTCGCCGCGCTCGCGCGCGCCGCCGCCTATCCAGACGGCGTTCAGCGGACGCAGGCCGCGCTGTTCGCGCGCCTGGTTGAGCGGGTGGTCGTGCAGCAGCATCTGCGCCTCGTTGAGCAGCGTGCGCAGGCGGCGGGCGCGCGGGTACCAGGTCTCGACGCCGCGGTTGAGCACGCGATCCGCGCTGGCCGCTTCCAGGCCGTCGAGTTCGTCGTGTGCGATCGCCCATTCGCCGCTCGCCAGCCAGGCGGTCCGCCAGCCTTCGGCGGCGGGGAACAGCGCGGTCGTCAGCGCATCGAGAAAGGCGCGCGACTCGGCGTCGTCCAGGCCCAGCGTCTCGGGACCGAGCGCGGTGACTCCCTCGGTGCCGATGGCGAAGTGGGCCGGCGTCAGCAGCGCCCAGGCGGCGCCGGCGGGGTCCTGTCCGGCGGCGCGCACGCGCCAGGCGGCGACCGGCGGATGGTCGTCGGCGACGCCGCGGCGGCGCGCCAGGAAGTGGTCGTGGGGGGGCAGGGGGGAGGTCTCGTCGGCATCGCCGACGTCCTCCACCGGCGCCAGCAGCCCGAGCAGGCGGCTCAGGTTGGGCAGCTCCAGCTCGCGCAGGGCGGCCTCGAAATGAGGGTCCAGCGAACCGGCGAAGGGGATCATCAGGTGCATGGCGGGGGATTATCGGCGGTCCGGTCATCAAGCTTTCATCCAGGGTCGGCAACCTGTGGGGCCATGCTGACCGACACCTTCATGGCCGCCGCTCTGTCGAACGAACCGCCGAAGGCCGATCCGGCCGAGGCGGACGACGGGGGCTCGATCCGAGTGCGTACGGTGTGGATCTCCGATCTGCATCTGGGCACGCCGGGCTGTCAGGCGCGGGCGCTGCTCGACTTCCTCCGGGAGGTCGAGTGCGAGCAGCTCTTTCTCGTCGGCGACATCGTCGACGGCTGGCAACTGCGCCGCAGCTGGTACTGGCCGCAGGAGCACAACGACGTCGTCCAGAAGCTGCTGCGCAAGGCGCGCAAGGGCACGCGCGTCATCTACGTGCCGGGCAACCACGACGAATTCGCCCGCAAGTACCTGCAGCACAGCTTCGGCGGCATCGAGGTCGCGCACGAGTGGATCCATGAGACCGCCGACGGCCGCAAGTTCTGGGTCACCCACGGCGACCTCTTCGACGGCGTCATCCAGCACGCCAAGTGGTTGGCCCATCTGGGCGACACGCTCTACGAGTTCACCCTCAAGCTGAACCGCCACCTCAACTCGCTGCGGGCCCGGATGGGCCTGCCGTACTGGAGCCTGAGCAAGTACCTCAAGCTCAAGGTCAAGCGCGCGGTCTCGTTCATCGGCGAGTTCGAGCAGGCGCTCGCCCGCGAGGCGCGCAAGCGCGGCGTGCAGGGCGTCGTCTGCGGCCACATCCACCACGCCGAACTGCGCGACATCGACGGCATCACCTACGCCAACGACGGCGACTGGGTGGAGAGCCTCACCGCCCTGGTCGAGCATCCGGACGGCCACCTCGAGATCCTGGACTGGGCCGAACGCCAGCGCCTGCTCGCCGAGCAGGGCACGGCCGAGGCGCTGGCCGCGGCGATGCGGCAGCCGGCGTGATCCACCCTGTCGGCCTGATCGGCTGAAGCGGGGCAACGCCAGTCCGGCACGGGCGAGCGCCCACCCGGAAACCGGGCGACACCCGCCCGAAAGAGGGTCATGGGGCTGTCACACCAGCTTCATAGAATGAGTTCATGACTCTGCCCGACGTCCCGCTGCTCAACCGCGAAAACGCCATCCTTGAGTTCAACCGGCGCGTCCTGGCCCAGGCCCAGCGCGTCGACGTGCCGCTGCTGGAGCGGCTGCGCTACATCTGCATCGTGTCCAGCAACCTCGACGAGTTCTTCGAGGTGCGCTTCGCCGACATGCTGGACGTCCAGCGCGACGGCAGCGGACTGGTGACGCCGCGCGACGTCGAGCGCGTCGGCCGCGCCGCCCACGACCTGATCGACGAGCAGTACGCGATCTTCAACGACCAGGTCATGCCCGCGCTGCGCGAGCACAACATCCAGATCCTGAACCACGCCGACCGCACCGACGAGATGCGCGCGTGGGTCGCCAAGTTCTTCGAGCGCGAAGTGCGTCCGCTGCTGGTCCCGGTCGGCCTGGACCCGGCGCATCCCTTCCCGCAGGTCGGCAACAAGGCGCTGCACTTCATCGCGCGGCTGTCCGGCAAGGACGCGCTGGGCCGCGACAACCGCATCGCCATCGTCAAGGTGCCGCGCGTGCTGCCGCGCGTGATCAAGGTGCCGAGCATGATCAGCGGCGGCAAGCAGAGCTTCGTGCTGCTGACCAGCGTCATCCGCGCGCATCTGGAGGAGCTGTTCCCGGGCCGGCACGTCGAGGCCTTCTCGCAGTTCCGCGTCACGCGCGATTCGGACCTGGAGGTCGATGAGGAAGAGATCGCCAACCTGCGCCATGCGCTGCGTTCGGGCCTGACGACGCGTCACTTCGGGCGCGCGGTGCGTCTGGAAGTGGTCAACACCTGCCCCGAGGAGCTGTCGCGCTTCCTGCTGGAGCAGTTCGACCTGCCGGAGGCGGCGCTGTACCGCGTCAACGGTCCGGTCAACCTGGTGCGCCTGAACGAGCTGATCGATCAGACCGACGCCGACGACCTGCGCTTCCAGCCCTACGAGCCGAGCTGGCCCAAGGGCCGGCTGCCGCGCGGCAAGTCCATCTTCGACAAGCTGCGGACCAAGGGCGACGTGATGCTGCATCACCCGTTCGAGAGCTTCGATCCGGTGGTGCAACTGCTGCGCGAGGCGGTCGAGGATCCGGACGTGCTCGCGATCAAGCAGACGATCTACCGGACCGGCAGCCAGTCGGTGCTGGCGGACCTGCTGATCGAGGCGGCGCGCCGCGGCAAGGAAGTGCTGGCGGTGGTCGAGCTGAAGGCGCGTTTCGACGAGGAAGCCAACATCAACTGGGCGGAGCGGCTGGAGGCCGTCGGCGCGCAGGTGGTGTACGGCATCGTCGGCCTGAAGACGCACGCGAAGCTGATGCTGATCACGCGCCGCGAGGGCGGCAAGCTGCGCCGCTACGGCCATCTCTCGACCGGCAACTACAACCCGAAGACGGCGCGGTTCTACACCGATCTGGGCTACCTGACGGCGGACTCCGAGATCACCGCGGACATGGACCTGGTGTTCAGCCAGCTGGCGTCGCTGTCAAAGTTCAAGGCCCCGAAGAAGCTGCTGCTGGCGCCGTTCAACCTGCACCGCACGATGTGCGAGCTGCTGACGCAGGTCGAGGAAGCGGCCAAGCGCGGCGAGACCGCGCGCGTGGTGCTGAAGATCAATGCGTTGACCGATGCCGAGCTGATCAACGGCCTGATCCGTGCGGGCAAGGCCGGCGCGAAGATCGACCTGATCGTGCGCGGCGCCTGCATGTTGCCGCCGGGTCTGCCGGGCGAGACGGACAACATCCTGGTGCGCTCGGTGGTGGGGCGTTTCCTGGAGCACTCGCGGATCTTCTACTTCCGCTGGGGCAAGGACGAGCAGGAGGCGCTCTACCTGTCGAGCGCCGACTGGATGGCGCGCAACATGCTCAGACGCATCGAGGTCGCGTGGCCGATCACCGATGCGAAGCTGCGTCAGCGTGTGATCGACGAGGGCCTGACGCCCTACCTGTACGACAGCCTGGACGCGTGGCAACTCGGGCCGGACGGCACCTCGCAGCGCATCGGCACCGAAGACAACCCGAACGGCGTCTGCGCCCAGCAGGCGCTGATGCGCCTGTACCGCGAAGAGCTCTGACGCTCTCCGAAGTCCTCAGGCGTCCAGCGCCAGCTGGACCTTCCCGATCTTGGCCCAGGCGTCCAGCTCTTCGCGGAGCAGGAAGTGCGCGCGCGGATGCGAGTCCGCCCAACCTTTGCGCATCTCGATGGTCACGTCCATCCCATCGCGGCGGATCTTGATGTCGGCCGGATCGACGTTGCTGCGCGCGTGGCATTTGATCGCTGCGAGGCGGAGCGCCAGCAGCTGCCAGATCATGGGCTCTTCCTGCAGCTGTTCTTCCAGCTTGCGCAGCCCGCCGCGCTGACCGAGCGCGAGGTCGCCGAGCCGGCGCAGCTGGTTCTGCGAGAAGCCCGGGGCGTCGACGTGCGACAGCAGGTAGGCGCTGTGGCGATGGTGATCGTGGTGCGACACCATCATGCCGATCTCGTGCAGGGCGGCGGCCCAGGAGAGCTCGCGGCGGTGTTCTTCCTCGGCCTTGGGCGACAGCTGCGCGTGCAGGCGCTGGGCGAGCGACTGGACGCGGACGGCCTGGTCGCGGTCCACGGCGAAGCGGCGCTGCAGTTCTGAGACCGATTGCTCGCGCATGTCGCGACCGGCGGCGAGCAGGCGGGGATCGAGGCGCTCCGCCAGGTCGAAGATGACGCCCTGACGGAGGGCGCCCTTCGCGGGGTACAGGCGGTCGATGTCGAAGTGCGTGAGCAGCGTGTAGAGGATGCACAGCCCGCCGCCCACGACCGCGCGGCGGTCCTCCTTCAGGCCGGCGAGCTTGAGCGCGTCGACGCGGCCCGCGAGCAGGCACTGCTCGATGCACCAGCGCAGGCCGTCGAGCGTGATGGAGCCGTCCGGGCTCACGCCGCTGGCGGCCAGGATCTGCGACACGGCGCCGACCGTGCCCGACGAGCCCAGCGCCTGCTTCCAGCGCGGCTGCGCCGACTGGCGGGAGAACTGGGTGATGGCTTCCTCCAGCTCGGCGCCGGCGGCGACCTGCGCCGCGCGGAAGGCCTCGGGCGTGAAGCGGCCGTCGGGGAAGAAACGCATCGACAGGCTGACGCTGCCGATCTGGAAGGATTCGGTGCTCACCGGCTGCGGGCCGCGGCCCAGGATCATCTCGGTGGAGCGGCCGCCGATGTCGATCACCAGACGAGGATCTTCGGCCGTCTGCAGGCGGGCCACGCCGGCATAGATCAGACGGGCCTCTTCACGGCCGGAGATCACCTCGATCGGATGGCCCAGCACCTCCTGCGCGCGTGCGAGGAAGGCGTTGCGGTTGCGCGCCTCGCGCAGCGTCTGCGTGGCCACCGCGCGCACCTGGCGGCCGGGCAGGCCCGACAGGCGTTCGGCGAAACGGCGCAGACAGGCCAGGCCGCGTTCGGTGGCTTCCTCGGTCAGCATGCTCATCGCATCCAGCCCGGCGCCCAGACGGACCGTTTCCTTCAGGTAGTCCAGACGGCGGTACTGCCCGTGCTGCAACTGGGCGATTTCCAGACGGAAGCTGTTGGAGCCCATGTCGATGGCGGCCAGGATCAGGGGGGCTTGCGCTTGCGTCATAGCGCGCGATTGTCGCGGTGTTTGGGGTCGCCCCCGGGAACGAAGTGCTTTCATCTCGCGCGTCATCACGCTGTCGCACGGCACCCGCGCTAGCATCCGGCGTTCCGTCCACCCCGCATCCCAACCGAGGAGCCGCAGATGACGAATTCCGATTCCCGCGACGAAGGCGCCGCCGGCGTGTCCCCTGAACTGGTCGACGCGATTCGCGAAGACATCGACAGCCTCGCCCCGGGCCGCGCCTTCAGCCGGCGCGCCTTCGTCGGCACCGCGGTGGGCAGCGGCTTCGCCGCCGCCGTGCTGCCGGTCTCCGCGCAGACGATCACCACCGACACGCAGGGTCTGGACGCGGGGCCGGTGTCCATCCCCGTCGGCGACTTCAAGATGCCGGCGTACGTCGCACAGCCTGCGGGCAAGAAGAATGCGCACGTCGTGCTGGTGATCAGCGAGATCTTCGGCGTGCACGAGCACATTGCCGACGTCGCGCGCCGCTTCGCGAAGCTCGGCTATCTGGCCATCGCCCCCGACCTCTTCGCGCGCCAGGGCAATGCGACCGTGTATTCGGACATCGCCAAGCTGCAGAGCGAGATCATCCAGCGCACGCCCGATGCGCAGGTCATGAACGACCTGGACGCGGCCGTCGCCTGGGCGAAGCAGCAGGGCGGCGACACCTCCAAGCTGGCGATCACCGGCTTCTGCTGGGGCGGTCGCATCGTGTGGCTGTACACCGCGCACAGCAAGGCGGTGAAGGCTGGGGTGGCCTGGTACGGCCGCCTGCAGGGCCAGACCAACGCGATGACCCCGAAGCATCCGATCGACGTCGTCGGTCAACTGAACGCCCCGGTGCTGGGCCTGTACGGCGCCCAGGACAACGGCATTCCCGTGTCCACGGTCGCCGCGATGCAGGAAGCGCTCAAGCAGGGCAGTGCCGCCGCCAAGGCGAGCGAGTTCGTCGTCTACCCCGACACCGGCCATGCCTTCCACGCCGATTACCGCCCCAGCTACAAGCCTGAGCCTGCCAAGGATGGTTGGGCCCGCTGCCAGGCCTGGTTCAAGCAACACGGGGTTTGACGCCTTCAAAGGCGGGGGCTTGACGAGTCTGAGACAATTTTGGGAACCCAACCGGCGCACCCTCAGTGGTGCGCCTTTTTTATCCATGACCCTGACCTACATCCTGCTGGTGACATTCGCCGGCGGTCTCGCCTCTGTGACGATCGCGGCGATGCTGACGGTCGGCTTGCTGAGCCGCATCGTCAAGCACCTGGTGAGTCTGTCGACGGGTGTGCTGCTGTCGACGGCGCTGCTGCATGTGCTGCCGGAGGCGTTCGAGAGCGGGGCGGATCCGCACAACCTGTTCCTGGCGCTGCTGGGCGGCTTGATGTTCTTCTTCCTGCTGGAGAAGGCCGAGCTCTACCGTCACACCCACCATCATGAGGGGGACGGGCATCACCATCACCACCACTTCGACCAGGAGCAGGCGGGCCGGGGCGGGTTGTCGGTGCTGGTGGGGGATTCGATCCACAACTTCTGCGACGGGATCATCATCGCCGCGGCGTTCCTGGCGGATCACCATCTGGGCTGGGTCACCGCGATGGCGATCGTGGCCCATGAAATCCCGCAGGAAGTCGGCGACTACATCGTGCTGCTGAATGCCGGCTTCACGCGCAAGAAGGCCTTGTTCTTCAACGCCGTGTCCGGGATGGCGGCGGTGATCGGCGGGCTGGTCGGCTACTACGTGGTGGGGCCGTGGCAGCAGCTGTTTCCCTACCTGCTGGTGGCGGCCTCGAGCAGTTTCGTCTATGTCTCGGTCGCCGACCTGATCCCGCAGCTGCAACGCCGGCTGCCGTGGAAGGACACCGCGCTGCAGCTGCTGTGGCTGGGCGTGGGCATCGTGTTCGTGCTCATCGTCGTGGGCGGCAAGCACGCCCATTGACGTGCGTCGGAGGCGCCCGGGAGGGCGCTCCGGTCAACCTGCCTGACGGCTTACTGAGGCGCGCCTTCTCCGTGCACCACCAGCACCGGGAAGGCGCAGTGCGACAGCACCTTCTGCGTCTCGCTGCCCAGCAGCAGCGCCTGCAGTCCGCGCCGGCCGTGCGTGGCCATCACCAGCAGGTCCGCGTTGACGCGCTTGGCGTGTTCGATGATGGCTTCCCAGGGGTGGAGCGCCTCCACGCTGTGGGCCTCGATCTCCAGGCCTTCGGCTCTGGCCAGCGACAGCACGTGCGCCAGACGCTCCTGCGCGATGCGCTCCTGGGCGTCGAAGAACTCCTGCGGCGGCGTCGGCTGCATCTCCGACACGGCGCTGTAGGGGAAGGGCTCCTTCACGCTGATCGCGAACAGCCGGGCGTTGTGGAACTTGGCCAGCTGGATGGCGGTGGAGATCGCCTTGGCGGTGATGTCGGAACCGTCGGTGGGAATCAGGATGCGCTGGAACATGGCGAGCCTCCTTCGAGCGAACGGGGTTGGGCTGGGTGGACCCGATCCCCACCACGGCGGGTAGGGTCAGGGCTTGCCTTCGCAGTCTGACCCTCTCATGGTGCTCGCGCCTTGCGCAATGTCAATTGGGGCCGGCGTCAGCCTTTGTCAGCCGACGGTTCAGCCTTTTGCGCACCCTCCCGCCCGGCTTCTTGCTCAGCCTTTCGCGAGCGGCAGGCGCGGATTCGCGCTCCATTCGCTCCAGGAGCCAGGGTAGAGCCGGCTCCCCGTCAGCCCGGCGTGGTGCATCGCCAGCAGGTTGTGGCAGGCGGTCACGCCCGATCCGCATTGGTGCACCGTGCCGTCCGCGCCCTGCGGACCGAGCAGCGCGCTGAATTCCTCGCGCAGCTGGGCGGCCGGCTTGAAGCGGCCCTCGGGCGTCAGGTTGATCTTGAAGAAGCGGTTCGTCGCGCCCGGGATGTGGCCGGCCTGGGCGTCCAGCGGTTCGACTTCGCCCCGGAAGCGCTCGCCGGCGCGGGCGTCGATCAGGCGCACCCGCCCGAGGCCGGCGAGCAGTTCCTGGGCGGACCAGGGTGTCTCCAGCGGCTCGGCGGGTTCGAAGGAGGGGCCGGCGCCGGAGATCGTCGTCGCCGAGCCGGCAGAAGGCGCGTCCGAGGACACCGCGCCGCCGGCCTGTTGCCAGGCGGCGAATCCGCCGTCCAGCACCGCGACCTGCGCATGACCCAGCCAGCGCAGCATCCACCACACACGCGCCGCGTACATGCCGTCGGCGGCGTCGTAGGCGACGAGTTGTCGGCCCGGCGTCATGCCGAGCTCACGAAGGCGTGCGGCGAAGGCGTCGCGCTCGGGCAGCGGATGGCGGCCGCGGAACGCGCCGAACGCGTCCTGCTTGGCACCGCTGAGGTCGCGGTCCAGGTGGAGATAGAACGCGCCGGGAACATGGCCGGCCGCGTAGGCGCGTTCGCCGGCCGCCGTGTCGGCCAGGTCGAAGCGCACGTCGACGATCAGCGGCGGCTCGGACGAGCCCATCAACGCCTGCAACTGCCCGACCGTGATCAAACCGTCAAGACCTGCCCCGGCGGGGGCGGTCTGGGCGGATGTCGAGGGAGAAACCGGTTGGGGCGTCGCTGAAGTCGTCATGGCCGTTCAAGATTCCTGGACAGAATGCTGGGCGTCCTTGGGCGTGTTCCGGGCGCGCAGCAGCGTCGCCCCCAGCCCTGCCACGACGATCAGCAGGATGCCGATCCAGGACAGCAGACCCAGCAGGTCACCGAAGATCAGCACACCATACAACGCCGAGAACACGATGCCCAGGTACTGCAGCGACGCGTTCACCAGCGGCTTGCCGGTGCCGTAGGCGCGGGTCATCAGCAGCTGGGCGGCGGTGGCCAGCACGCCGACGGCCAGCAGCAGCGCCGCGCCGGTCCAGGTGTGGCCGTGCCAGCCGCCGTGCGACACGATCGTCGTCAGCGCGCCCGCGACCACGCCGCCCATCGAGAAGTAGAAGACGATGCGGAACTCCGGCTCCCCCGCGCGCCCCAGCGAGGTCACCTGCAGGTAGGCCATCGCCGACAGCATCCCGGAGGCCAGTCCGGCCAGCGCGTGCCAGACCTGCTGGTCCTCCATCGCCGGCTGCAGCACCAGCCCGACGCCGACGAAGCCCAGCAGCACCGTGATGATCAGCCGCGGATCCACCTTGGCCGCGCCCATCAGCACCGCTCCGCCGATCAGGAACAGCGCCATCCAGACCGAGGACATGTAGTTCAGCGTCATCGCCGTGGCCAGCGGCAGCTTGCTGATCGCGAAGAACCACAGCGACAGCGCGATCACCCCCGACAGGCTGCGCCAGAAGTGCATGGCCGGCACGGCGGTCTTCAGCGACAGCCCCTTCGCCCGCGAGAGCGCGAACAGGAACAGCGTGCCGACCAGGCCGCGGTACATGACGATTTCGCCGGCGCCGTAGTAGGCCGAAGCCAGCTTGACGCAGACACCCATGGTGGCGAACAGCAGGGTCGCCAGGACCATCAACAGGGGGGCAGACATATGCGGCGGATTCTCGCGCCGAAGGTCGGTCCGGCCTGTTGCGGGGAGCCGCAAAAACGAACGCCCCGCAAGAGCGGGGCGTTGTGCGCACCCGGGTGGGTGCTCGGTCGGCGCAGCGTCGGCGCGGTGTCAGCGCTTCATCAACCCGCGGTACCACTCGTGGAAGTGCTTCATGCCGTCTTCCATCGGCGTCTGGTACGGACCGACCTCGTTGTCGCCCCGCTCCATCAGCGCCTTGCGGCCCGCGTCCATGCGCAGCGCGATCTCGTCGTCCTCCACGCAGGTCTCCATGTAGGCGGCCTGCTGGGCGTCGATGAGGTCGCGCTCGAAGGCGACGACTTCTTCCGGATAGTAGAACTCGACGATGTTGGTCGTCTTCTGCGGTCCCTTGGGGAACAGCGTCGACACCACCAGCACGTTGGGGTACCACTCCACCATGATGTTGGGGTAGTAGGTCATCCAGATCGCGCCCTGGTCCGGGGCCTGGCCGCCGGAGAAACCCAGCACCTGGTCGTGCCACTTGGCGTAGGTCTCGGAGCCCGGCTTCTCGAGCGCCTTGTTCACGCCCACCGTCTGCACCGAGTAGTCCCGCCCGAACTCCCACGCCAGGTCGTCGCAGGTGACGAAGTGGCCCAGGCCCGGGTGGAACGGACCGACGTGGTAGTCCTCCAGATAGACCTCGATGAAGGTCTTCCAGTTGTAGTCGCACTCGTGGACGTGGACCTTGTCGAGCTGGTAGCCGCTGAAGTCCAGCGCGCCGCGCGGACCCAGACCCGCCAGGTCGGCCGCGATGTCGCGGCCGTTGTCCTCGAACAGCAGGCCGTTCCACTCGCGGATCTTGTAGCGGTTCAGGTGCAGGCAGGGGTCCTGCTTGAAATGCGGCGCGCCGACCAGTTCGCCCTGGAGGTCGTAGGTCCAGCGGTGCAGCGGGCAGACGATGTTGCTCCGCGTGTTGCCGCGCCCGCGCAGCATCACCGCCTGCCGGTGGCGGCAGACGTTGGAGATCAGTTCCAGGCCTTGCGCGCTGCGCACGAGGGCGCGGCCCTCGCCTTCCTGCGGCAGGGCGTAATAGTCGCCGACCTCGGGCACGGCAAGCGCGTGGCCGAGGTAGCGGGGGCCGTGCTGGAAGATCAGTTCCTGTTCGCGGCGGAACAGGTCCTCGTCGAAGTAGGAGGTGACCGGTAGCTGGGGGTGGCTGGGCGCTGTGCCGCCCGTGCCGCTGCGTTCAAGCGCGCTGAGAGGGATGCTCAGGTCGGACATGATCCAAGAGGGTCTCCAAGACTCCAATGTCAACCGTGAATGAAAAACCCGCCGGACCCCTTTTAGGGCATGGCGGCGGGCAAAGGAACCGGTGATTGTACCCGGCCCTTCTCCGGAGGGGAAATCGGTGGGTGTCAAGCTTTACCGAACGACCGAAACACCCGCTGACGCCTGTGGCGGCGCGCTCACATCCCCCGACGGTCGGAGGACGGACGGGGTAGTGACGGTGCTTACAATCAGCCTTTTCGCGTTTTGAAATGAGCAAGCCTTCCGCCAGCGCCAAGTCGGCGCCATCCACGATCCAGGAGGAGCCCGCGAGCTATGAGCTGGCGGTCGAGGAACTGGAACGTCTGGTTCAGGCCATGGAGGCCGGCCAACTGCCGCTGGACCAGCTGCTCGCCAGCTACCAGCGCGGGGCCGCCTTGCTCAAATACTGCCGTGCGCGACTTCAGGCCGTCGAACAACAAGTACAGGTCATTGAAGGTGGCGGCGCGCAGGCTTGGGGAGATGAATAAGTGGATGCAGGGATTTTCGAACGTTGGGTGAAGCAGTCCCTCGACGACGTCGAGCGCTCGCTGGAGACCTGGGTGCCCGAAGGGGCCCCGGCGGGTCTGGGCGAGGCCATGCGGTATGCCGTCCTCGGGGCGGGCAAGCGCCTGCGCCCGCTGCTGGTGCTGGCCGCGGCCGACGCCGCGGCGGGGCAGCGCGAAGCCGCGATGCGCGCGGCCTGCGCGGTGGAGCTGATCCACGCCTACTCGCTGGCGCATGACGACATGCCGTGCATGGACAACGACGTGCTGCGCCGCGGCAAGCCGACGCTGCACGTGCAGTACGGCGAAGCCCAGGCGATGCTGGCCGGCGACGCGATGCAGGCGCTGGCCTTCGACGTGCTGACGCCGGACGAGGGCGTCGAGCCCGCGCTGCAGGCCAGGCTGTGCCGGCTGCTGGCGCGCGCCAGCGGCTACGACGGCATGGCGGGCGGTCAGGCGATCGACCTGGCCAGCATCGGCAAGCCGCTGGACGAGGCGTCGCTGCGCGACATGCACCGCCGCAAGACCGGCGTGCTGCTGCAGGCCAGCGTCCTGATGGGCGCGGCCTGCGGCGAGCTGTCGCCGGTGGCCTGGGAATCGCTGAGCCGCTACGGCGCCGCGATCGGCCTGGCCTTCCAGGTCGTCGACGACATCCTGGACGTGACCCAGGACAGCGACGTGCTGGGCAAGACCGCCGGCAAGGATCAGGACAACAACAAGCCGACCTACGTCAGCGTGCTGGGCCTGGAGCCCGCCCGCGCGTACGCGCTCCGCCTGCGGGACGAGGCGCATCAGGCGCTGGCCGGCAGCGGCCTGGCCGACACCGCCTGGCTCAGCCTGCTGGCTGACAAGGTCGTCGAGCGAGACAACTGAGATCCGGCCGGATCCGCGAGGATCCGTGCCGGGCCTGACGACAAGGAGAGGCGACGCCATGAGCGAGAACCCATCGAACGCGACGACGGCGACGACCGCGCAGACGCTGCTGTCGACCATCGAGAGCCCCGCGGACGTGCGCCGGCTGTCGCGTGGCCAGCTGCCGCAGCTGGCGGACGAGGTCCGCGCGCACATCCTCAACAGCGTGTCCAAGACCGGCGGCCATCTGTCGTCGAACCTGGGGACCGTGGAGATGACGGTCGCGCTGCACTACGTCTACGACACGCCGCGTGACCGCCTGGTGTGGGACGTGGGCCACCAGACCTACCCGCACAAGATCCTGACCGGCCGCCGCGACGCGATGGCGACGCTGCGCCAGCAGGGCGGCATCTCGGGCTTCCCGCGCCGCGACGAGAGCGAGTACGACACCTTCGGCACCGCGCATTCGAGCACCTCGATCTCCGCCGCGCACGGCATGGCGATGGCGGCCCGGATCAAGGGCGAGGCGCGCCGCGTGGTCGCCATCATCGGCGACGGCGCGATGACCGCCGGCATGGCCTTCGAGGCGTTGAACAACGCCGGCGTGGCGCACGGCGGCCTGCTCGGCGACGTGCTGGTGATCCTGAACGACAACGACATGTCGATCAGCCCGCCGGTGGGCGCGCTGAACAAGTATTTCACCCGGCTGATGAGCGGCAAGTTCTACGCCGCGGCGCGCGAAGGCGCGAAGTCGGTGCTCAAGCACACGCCGCTGTACGAGTTCGCCCGTCGCTTCGAGGAACACACCAAGGGCATGTTCGTGCCCGGGACCATCTTCGAGGAATTCGGCTTCAACTATGTCGGCCCGATCGACGGGCATGACCTGGACGCGCTGATCCCGACGCTGGAGAACCTGCGCGACAAGAAGGGCCCGCAGTTCCTGCACCTGGTCACGCGCAAGGGCCAGGGCTACAAGCTGGCCGAGGCCGATCCGGTGAAGTACCACGGCCCGACGCCGTTCAACCCGGCCGAAGGCATCAAGCCGTCGACCGCGCCGGCGAAGAAGACCTTCACGACGGTGTTCGGCGACTGGCTCTGCGACATGGCCGAGGCCGATCCGACGCTGGTCGGCATCACGCCGGCGATGCGCGAGGGCTCGGGCATGGTGGAGTTCCACAAGCGCTTCCCGACGCGCTACTACGACGTCGGCATCGCCGAGCAGCACGCGGTGACCTTCGCCGGCGGCCTGGCCTGTGAAGGCCTGCGCCCGGTGGTCGCGATCTATTCGACCTTCCTGCAGCGCGGCTATGACCAGATGGTCCACGACGTGGCGCTGCAGAACCTGCCGGTGCTGTTCGCGCTGGACCGCGCGGGCCTGGTCGGCGCCGACGGCGCGACGCACGCCGGCAACTACGACATCGCCTTCACGCGCTGCATCCCGAACATGAGCGTGATCACGCCGTCGGACGAGAACGAGTGCCGCCAGGCGCTGTACACCGGCCACGTGCACAACGGCCCGGTGACGGTCCGTTATCCGCGCGGCGCGGGCATCGGCGCGGAGATCCAGAAGGAGATGGTCGCGCTGCCCTGGGGCAAGGGCGAGATGCGCCGGACCTCGTCGCTGCCGTCGACCGGCGGCCGCGCGGGCGTCCATGCGCCTCGCGTCGCGATCCTGGCCTTCGGCACGCTGCTGCATCCGGCGCTGAAGGCCGCGGAGGCGCTGGACGCCAGCGTCGCCAACATGCGTTTCGTGAAGCCGCTGGACGTGGAGCTGGTCAAGGAACTGGCCCGCACGCACGACGCGCTGGTGACCGTCGAGGACGGCTGCATCATGGGCGGCGCCGGCAGCGCGGTGCTGGAAGCGCTGCAGGCCGAAGGCCTGTCGCTGCCGGTGCTGCAGCTGGGCCTGCCTGACGAGTACGTCGAGCACGGCGAGCCGGGCAAACTCATGGCGCAGTGCGGCCTGGACGCCGCCGGCATCGAGCGCTCGATCCGCGAGCGCTTCCTGTCGACCCTGGCGCCGGTGGCGATCAAGGTCGCCTGAGCGGCGGGCGCTCTTTCACGAGCGCCCCACGAGCGTCCCCACGCGCTTTCCTTCGAACGGCGCTGGCCTTGCGGTCAGCGCCGTTTTGCCTTTCCAGGCGCCTGTTGACCGGCCATCGCGGGCGCAAGCGCGCGCTTCACCGCATCGATGAAGTCCTGCGTCAGCGCATGCGCGGCGCGGTGCAGCGGCCACAGCGCCTGGATGCGGAAAGGCACCGACACCGAGAAAGGTCGCAGGTGCAGATCCGGTCCGGCGCAGGCTCGCGCGGTCAGCGGATTCACGAGCGCAATGCCCAGGTTTTTCTGAACCAGCGCGCAGACGGCGATCGCGCTGTGTGTCTCCATTTGCAGACGACGACGCACGCCGGCACTTGCAAAGATGGCGTCGAACTGGCGACGGTAGGGGTCCTCGGCGGACAGGCTGACGAAGCGCTCGCCTTCGAAGTCCGCCGGGGTCAGGACTTGTCGTTCCAGCAGGCGATGGCCTGCGGGCAGCACGCAGACCTCGTCGAGCTCGGCCAGCATCTCGCTCCGCGTGCCGGGTACGGTGGTGGGGACCTCGCTCAGGCCGATGTCGAAACGCTGCGCGGCCATCCATTCCTCCAGCAGCGGAGATTCCTGCGGCGTCAGCGTCAGTTCCGCCTGCGGGTGCCGGGCCAGCCAGTCGGCGCTCGCGTCGGGCAGCAGCGCGTGCGCCAGTGCCGGCAGGGTCAGGACGCGCAGGCGTTCGTCCTCGGCGCGGCCCAGCGACTGGGCGCGGGCGACGACCTGGTCCAGACCCTGATAGGCGCGCTGGACTTCGTCGAACAGCGCCAGCGCGCGCGCCGTCGGGCGCAGCCGCCCCGCCGTGCGCTCGAACAACGCGTAGCCGAGCAGCGATTCCATCCGCGCCAGCTCGCGGCTGATCGTCGGTTGCGACGTGAACAGCAGCTGCGCGGCGCCGGTCACGCTGCCGGCGGTCATGACGGCGCGGAAGACCTCGATGTGGCGGTGCGTGATCGGCAGGGACATCCCGGCAGGATATCAGTGCATATCAGGAATGAAATCCATCTGCAAAACAAAGCATTTGATTGAATACATCGTCCGATGGATGCTTGCGGTAGTTCCAGCATCTGCCCGAAGGATTTCTGACATGCCGCAAGCCCTGACCCCCGCCCGCGAACAGCAGCTCCAGGCGCTCGCCGCCAAGTACGGCACCCCGCTGTGGGTGTATGACGCCACCGTCATCCGCGAGCGCATCACCGCGCTGGGCGGGTTCGACACGATCCGGTTCGCCCAGAAGGCGTGTTCCAACACCCACATCCTGCGGCTGATGCGGGAGCAGGGGGTGAAGGTCGACTCCGTGTCGCGCGGCGAGCTGCTGCGCGCCTTCGCCGCCGGATTCACCGTCGGCACCGGCGCGGATGCGGTCCATTCGGACATCGTGTTCACCGCCGACCTGCTGGACCGCGAGACGCTCAAGACGGTCGTCGAGCACCGCGTCCCGGTGAACGCCGGCTCGATCGACATGCTGGAGCAGCTCGGCGAAGTCTCGCCCGGCCATCCGGTGTGGCTGCGCCTGAATCCCGGCTTCGGCCACGGCCACAGCAACAAGACCAACACCGGCGGCGAACACAGCAAGCACGGCATCTGGCACGAGCAACTGAAGGACGCGCTGGCCGTCATCGCGCGCCGCGGGCTGACGCTGATCGGGCTGCACATGCACATCGGCTCCGGCGTCGACTACGAGCATCTGGGCCGCGTCGGCAGCGCCATGGTCGAGCTCGTCCGGACCGTCAAGGCCAGCGGCCTGGATCTGCTGGCGATCTCGGCCGGTGGCGGCCTGTCGATTCCCTATCAGGAGGGCGGCGAGCGCATCGATACCGCCCACTACTTCAGCCTGTGGGATGCCGCGCGCAAGGAGGCCGAGAACGTCGTCGGCCATCCGCTGGACCTGGAGATCGAACCGGGTCGCTACCTGGTGGCGGAATCTGGCGTGCTGCTGGCGGAGGTCCGCGCGGTCAAGTCTCAGGGACGCCAGCATTTCCTGCTGGTCGATGCCGGCTTCAACGAGCTGATGCGGCCGGCGATGTACGGCAGCTTCCACGCGATGAGCCTGATCCCTGCGGATGGCGAGCGCCGCCCGATCCAGGAGACCGTGGTCGCCGGTCCGCTGTGCGAATCCGGCGATGTCTTCACCCAGGCCGAAGGCGGCGTCGTGCTGGCGCGGGAATTGCCGCAAGCGCAGGTCGGCGATCTGCTGGTCATCCACGATACCGGTGCGTACGGCGCCTCCATGTCCAGCAACTACAACAGCCGGCCGCTGATCGCCGAGGTGCTGGTCGACGGCGCTTCGGACCGACTCATCCGCCGTCGCCAGACCGTCGAGGAACTGCTGGCGCTGGAAGCGGTCTGATCGCCGTTCGTCCGGTTTGAACGCGGGGAAGGGGCGATCGGGCGGTTTTGACAGCGGTTTGTCGCCGATATGACGTTTTTGCTATCGCACAAATGATTTTTGATAGCTTGGCTCAATAGGGATTGGCAATAGGCCGCATTGGGGAATTCAAACCCACCGATAGCCTTCGCCCCCTATCATTCTTTCTATCCCATCAACCCCAGACAGCGAGAACGAAGCAATGTCCCTGATCAACACCCAAGTCCAACCCTTCAAGGCCCAAGCGTTCCACAACGGCAAGTTCATCGAGGTCACTGAAGAGTCGCTCAAGGGCAAGTGGTCCGTGCTGATCTTCATGCCGGCCGCCTTCACCTTCAACTGCCCGACGGAAGTCGAAGACGCGGCGGACAACTACGGCGAGTTCCAGAAGCTGGGCGCCGAGGTCTACATCGTCACGACCGACACGCACTTCTCGCACAAGGTGTGGCACGAAACCTCGCCGGCCGTCGGCAAGGCCAAGTTCCCGCTGGTCGGCGACCCGACGCACGCCCTGACGAACGCCTTCGGCGTGCACATCCCGGAAGAAGGCCTGGCCCTGCGCGGCACCTTCGTGATCAATCCGGACGGCGTCATCAAGACCCTGGAAGTGCATGACAACGCGATCGCCCGCGACGTCAAGGAAACGCTGCGCAAGCTGAAGGCTGCCCAGTACGTCGCCAAGAACCCGGGCCAGGTCTGCCCGGCCAAGTGGAACGAAGGCGACAAGACCATCGCCCCGTCGCTGGACCTGGTCGGCAAGATCTGAGGATCTCGCCCTCACGGGGGTGGAGGCGGTCCGTCCGGATCGTCTCTCTCCCCCGGACCGGTGATCCGGATGAGGACGTTCCTCTCCCCCTCACTGCAAAAGCGCCGCGCGTGGACCGATCCGGTCCGCGGGCGTGTGCTCGGCCGTCCCTCTGATCTGACAGGGAGGCCGGTTCTCGAAGTCGCTTAAGAAAATTGGAAGGAAGCAACGATGTTGGACGACAACCTGAAGGCGCAGCTCAAGGCCTACCTGGAGCGGGTCACGCTGCCGTTCGAGATCGAAGCCTCGTTGAACGACTCCGAGAGCGCCGCAGAGCTCAAGCAGCTGCTGCAGGACATCGCCGCGATGTCCGAGAAGATCACGCTGAACCTGGACGGCAACGACGCGCGCAAGCCGTCGTTCAGCCTGAAGCGAACGGGCACGGAACAGAGCCTGCGCTTCGCCGCCATTCCCCTGGGCCATGAGTTCACCTCGCTGGTGCTGGCCCTGCTGTGGACGGGCGGCCATCCCCCCAAGGTGGAGCAAGCCACCATCGACCAGATCAAGGGCCTGGACGGGGACTACCTCTTCGAGGTCTACATGTCCCTGACCTGCCACAACTGCCCGGACGTCGTGCAGGCGCTGTCGCTGATGTCGGTGCTGAATCCGCGCGTCAAGACGGTGGTCGTGGACGGCGCGCTGTTCCAGGACGAGGTCAACGCCCGCGAGATCATGGCGGTGCCGACGATCTACCTGAACGGCCAGGAATTCGGCTCGGGCCGCATGACCGTGGAAGAGATCGCCGCCAAGCTGGACACCGGCGCGGCGCAGAAGGACGCGGCCAAGCTGTCGGCCAAGGAGCCGTACGACGTGCTGATCGTCGGCGGCGGTCCTGCCGGCGCGGCGGCGGCGGTGTACGCGGCCCGCAAGGGCATCCGCACCGGCATCGCGGCCGAGCGCTTCGGCGGCCAGGTCAACGACACGCTGGCGATCGAGAACTACATCTCCGTGCTGTCGACCGACGGTCCGAAGTTCTCGATGGCGCTGGAGTCGCACGTCAAGGATTACGGCGTCGACGTCATGAACCTGCAGCGCGGTGAAGCGCTGATCCCGGCGACCACGCCGGGCGGCCTGATCGAGCTGAAGCTGGCCAACGGCGGCTCGCTCAAGAGCAAGACGGTGATCCTCTCGACCGGCGCGCGCTGGAGGAACGTCAACGTCCCCGGCGAGCAGGAATACAAGAACAAGGGCGTGGCCTACTGCCCGCACTGCGACGGTCCGCTGTTCAAGGGCAAGCGCGTGGCGGTGATCGGCGGCGGGAACTCCGGCGTCGAGGCGGCGATCGACCTGGCCGGCATCGTGTCGCATGTGACGCTGCTGGAATTCGGCGATCAGCTGCGCGCGGATGCGGTGCTGGTGAGGAAGCTGGAAAGCCTGCCGAACGTCGTGATCCTGAAGCAGGCGCAGACCAGCGAGTTCACGGGCACGTCGGGCAAGCTCGACGGCTTGAACTACATCGACCGCGCCACCGGCGAGAGCAAGCGCGTCGAGGTCGAAGGCTGCTTCGTGCAGATCGGCCTGGTGCCCAACACCGAGTGGCTGCGCGGGACGGTCGAGCTGTCCAAGCACGGCGAGATCATCGTCGACGCGAAGGGCCAGACCTCGGTGCCGGGCGTGTTCGCCGCGGGCGATGCGACGACCGTGCCGTTCAAGCAGATCATCATCGCGGCCGGCGACGGCGCGAAGGCGGCGTTGAGCGCCTTCGACCACATCATCCGCAACTGATCGCAGTTCAACCCACCTGATTGACGCCCCGAAAGGGGCGTCAGTCGTTTGGGGCTGGCTTCCTGCATTGGCCGCTGGCCCTCACCCCCGCCCTCTCCCGCAAGCGGGAGAGGGAGTGAGAATGCACCGAGCCATTCGACTCAGGAGCACTGGGGTGGCCCCTCTCCCGCACTGCGGGAGAGGGCGGGGGTGAGGGCCAGCGGCGGTGGAAGTAAGTACTGAGGGCCAGCGGCCGTTGATCACCGCCGACTGCGCCAGAGGCTCTCCGCGCTGTAGACCGCGAGCGCCGACCAGATCAGCACGAAGCCGGCGAGTCGCGCGCCGGCGAGCGGCTCGTGATACAGCCACACCCCGAGCAGGAACTGGATCGTCGGGGACAGGTATTGCACAAGGCCGAGCGTCGTCAGCGTGATGCGGCGCGCGCCGGCGGCGAACAGCAGCAGCGGCACGGCCGTCAGCGGCCCGGCGAGCAGCAGCCACGCGATGTGGCCGGCGTCGCCGGTCGCGAACGCGCTGGTGCCCTGGCTGGTCCACCAGAACAGGGCGACCGCGGCGAAGGGCGAGAGGATCAGCGTCTCCAGCGTCAGCCCTTCGAGCGCACCCAGATGCGCCGTCTTGCGCATCAGCCCGTAGATCCCGAAGCTCAGCGCGAGCACCAGCGCGATCCATGGCAGCCGTCCGGCGGTCACCGTCAGCCAGATCACGCCGGCCGCGGCGAGCGCGATCGCCAGCCACTGCACCGGCCGCAGCCGCTCGCGCAGGAACACGAAGCCCAGCATCACGTTGACCAGCGGGTTGATGAAGTAGCCCAGGCTGGCCTCGACCACGTGCCCCTGCTGCACCGCCCACACGTAGACCAGCCAGTTGGTCGACAGCAGCAGCGCCGACACCGCGCAGGTCCCGAGCAGCTTCGGCGAGCGCAGCACCGGACCGAGCCACGCCCAGCGGCGCAGCGCCGTCAGCACGATCGCGACGAAGACCATGGACCACAGCGTCCGATGCGCGATGACCTCGAACGCGCTGACGTCGCTCAGGCGCTTGAAGTACAGCGGGAACAGGCCCCACGCGATGTAGGCGAGCGCGGCGTAGCACATGCCGGTGCGGGCCTGCGCGGAGGCGCCCTCGTTGCGGGTGTCGTGGGGGAGGGCGGTGCGGGTGTCGTTGGTCATGGTCCGGTGGGCGCGGCAGGCGCGTGAGGCCAGCGATTCTGCCCAAGACGGTCCGATGCTTCTGTCGAATCGGCGTCTCGTCGATCGTCGTGTCCGGACGGCCCCTCTTTTCACGCGGCCCGCTTGGCCGCAGGATCGCCCCATGGTTCATCTCGAATTCACGTCGCAGTTGCACCGCTACGTCGACACGCCCCGGCTCGCGTGCGACGCGAGCACCCTGGGCGAGGCGCTGATCCAGGCCTTCGACCAGAACCCGCGGCTGCGCGCCTACATCCTCGATGACCAGGGGCATCTGCGCACGCATGTCGCCGTCTTCATCGACGGCCAGCGGGCGCGCGACCGGTCCGGGCTCAGCGACCCGCTCACCGCGCAATCGAAGGTGTACGTGCTGCAGGCGCTGAGCGGCGGATAGACCGCCCGCGAAGCGAACCCGCCAGCGCGCGGGACTGTCGAAAGACGCGGCGTCCGATCGTCGTGTCAGTGGATTCCAGCCATCGCAAGGAGACACCGATGACCACCACCGCCTGGGCCGCGACCCGCAAGGGTCTGTTCGAACTTCGCAGCGATCCCGCCGGCGGCGGCTGGACGATCGGCCGCCACAGCTTCGTGGGCGACCCCGTCAGCATGGTGCTGCCCGCGCCGGCGGGCGGCGGCCGGATGTTCGCGGCGCTCAACCTGGGGCACTTCGGCGCGAAGCTGCAGGCGTCCGACGACGGCGGCGCCACGTGGCGCGAGCTCGCCGCGCCCGCGTTCCCCGAGCAGCCGGAAGGCGCCGAAGGCCCGCCCTGGAAGCTCCAGCTGATCTGGGCGCTGGAGCGCGGCGGCGACGGGCGGCTCTGGGCCGGCACCATCCCCGGCGGCCTCTTCGTCAGCGACGACCAGGGCGAGACCTGGCAGCTCGTCGACACGCTCTGGGACAAGCCCGAGCGGCTGGGCTGGTTCGGCGGCGGCTACGACGCGCCGGGCATCCATTCGATCAACGTCGATCCACGCGATCCGAAGCGGCTGCTGCTCGGCATCTCCTGCGGCGGTGCCTGGCGCAGCGAGGACGGCGGGGCGAACTGGCACATCAGCGCCAAGGGCATGCGCGCCGACTTCCTTCCGCCGGAGCAGCAGGGCGAGGAGAACACCCAGGATCCGCATCGCATCGTCGCCAGCGCGGCCGATCCGGACGTGCTCTGGTGCCAGCACCACAACGGCGTCTGGCGCTCGGTCGACGGCGGCGCGCACTGGAGCGAGATCAAGCCGCCGTTGTCGGGCTTCGGCTTCGCGGTGGCCGCGCATGCGGGCGATCCCGACACCGCGTGGTTCGTGCCCGGCGTCAAGGACGAGAAGCGCTTGCCGGTGGACGGCGCGCTGGTGGTGAACCGCACGCGCGACGGCGGCAAGACCTTCGAGACGCTGCGGACCGGACTGCCGCAGGCGAACTGCTACGACCTCGTCTATCGCCACGGCCTGGCCGCGCACGACGACGGCCGGCGTCTGCTGATGGGCAGCACCACCGGGAACCTGTGGGCGACCGGCGATGCCGGCGACCGCTGGTCGCTCGTGTCCGGACACCTGCCGCCGATCTACGCGCTGCGTTTCGGCTGAGGCTCCCGACTCAGAGAAACGGAGCCCACTCCGGACCGGGCGCCGCTTCGAGTTCAAGCGCCGCTCCGGTCATCGGATGCGTCAGCGACAGCCGCTGCGCATGCAGCCACAGCCGCTGCAGGCCGAAGTGCGCCGCGAGCGCGCGGTTGAGCGGCCCTTTGCCGTGGTTGGCGTCGCCGACGATCGGATGCGCGAGGTGTTTCAGATGCCGACGGATCTGGTGCCGTCGCCCCTGCACCGGCTCGCACGCGAGCAGCGCGAGGCGCGTCGTCGGGAAGCGCGGATCGGTGCTGACCGGCCGTTCATGCCGACGCAGGCAGGTCCACTCCGTCTGCGCGTCCAGATGCGGCTGCCCGGCGGACGGCAGCTCCGGATCGCGGGCGAGCGGATGGTCGATGACGCCGGCATCGCCAGCCGGCCACCCTCGCACCAGCGCCAGATAGCGCTTGTGCGTGCGGCGCTCGGCGAGGGCCACGCCGAGCAGGCTCGCCACCTCGGCGCTCAACGCGAAGACGAGCACGCCCGATGTGCCGCGATCCAGGCGATGCGCCGGCCAGACCGGCCGGCCGAGCTGGTCGCGCAGACGCTGCAGCGCGGCGTCTTCTTCATGCGCGTCGATGGCGGTGCGATGGACCAGGAGCCCGGCGGGCTTGTCGATCACCGCGAGGTGGTCGTCCAGATGCAGGAGAGGAAGGAGCGGAAGGGGATCTGTCATCGCTGAAGGGGACGGTCTGCGCACGCCTGGAGCGCTTTTTGCCCTCTTTTCCCCGTTTGGGGGGAGAGGACAGTCACAGGGTAGTTCGCCAAAATCCTGTCATGCGGCCTGCTCATCATCGCAGCAGGCAAGAGCGCCATCGATGTCGGTGGCGGGATCCCCCGGTCCGCACCCGCAGTCGTCGTCGCCAGCAGGAGTTCGCCATGCCTCAGGAGTTTCACATCGGTCACCGGTCCTTCCTGGACCGGCTCGTCATGGCCTTGGGCGGCGTCGTGCGGCGCACGCCGGCCGTGCGGCTGGTCAGTCGATCTGGCCGTCCACGTAGAGCCACGCCCCGCGCTCCCGCACGAACCGGCTGATCTCGTGCATGCGGTGCGCGCGCCCGCCGACCTTGCTGCGCGCGATGAACTCCACCGTCTCGTGGTCGGCGTCCTCGCGCGTGTGGCGGCGCACCTCCAGGCCCAGCCACTTCAGGTCCTGCTCCCCCCGGTCGAGCGACGCCGGACGGGTGCTCGGATACCAGGTCGCGAGCAGGTACTCGATCAGGTCCATCGTGTAGGCCGTGTACCGCGATCGCATCAGCGCCTGCGCGTCCGCCGCGATGAGCGCGCCGCTTTCGGCGAAGGCCTGATGCAGGGCGCCGCAGCACGCGGCGTACGGGCGACCGCTGCCGCAGGCGCACAAGCCCGCTTCTGATCCCACGCGATTCAACTGGCCGGCCGCGCTGTTCGCCGCAGTCTTGGATTTTTCTGTCTTCATGGAGGCGGCATCATGCCAGCGTCTCTAGAATGGCTGGATGAATTCCCAGGATTTTGGCGACGAGCGCCCGACCCCGCCGCAAGAGGACCTGTTCACGCCGCGCGCGCCGCGCGGCCTGCTGGACAACCTCAACCCCGAGCAGTACGCCGCGGTGACGCTGGGGCAGGAGCCCGCGCTGATCCTGGCCGGCGCCGGCTCGGGCAAGACCCGCGTGCTGACGACGCGCATCGCCTGGCTGATGAGCCAGGGCCACGCGACGCCCGCGTCGGTGCTGGCGGTGACCTTCACCAACAAGGCCGCCAAGGAGATGGTCACCCGCCTGTCCGCGATGCTGCCGGTGAACGTGCGCGGCATGTGGATCGGCACCTTCCACGGCCTGTGCAACCGCTTCCTGCGCGCGCACTGGAAACTGGCCGGCTTGCCGCAAGGTTTCCAGATCCTGGACTCGGGCGACACCGTCTCCGCCGTCAAGCGCGTCATCAAGGCGATGAAGCTCGACGAGGAGCGCTTCGTTCCCAAGCAGGTCTCCTGGTACATCGCCGGCGCGAAAGAGGACGGCATGCGTCCCAAGGACATCGACCTGCGCGACGAGCAGACCCGCAAGCTGGTCGAGATCTACCAGGCCTACCAGGACCAGTGCGAGCGTGAAGGCGTGGTCGACTTCGCCGAGCTGATGCTGCGCTCGTTCGAGCTGATGCGCGACAACCAGGCCGTGCGCGAGCATTACCAGCGCCGCTTCCAGTACGTGCTGGTGGACGAGTTCCAGGACACCAACAAGCTGCAGTACGCCTGGCTGAAGATGTTCGCGCCGCCGGGGCGCGGGCAGGGCGTGTTCGCGGTCGGCGACGACGACCAGAGCATCTACGCCTTCCGCGGCGCGCGCGTGGGCAACATGGCCGACTTCGAGCGCGAGTACCGCGTGCGCCAGGTCGTGAAGCTGGAACAGAACTACCGCAGCTTCGGCAACATCCTGGACGCGGCCAACGCGCTGATCAGCAACAACAGCCACCGCCTGGGCAAGAACCTGCGCACCGAGGCCGGTCCCGGCGAGCCGGTGCGGGTGCACGAGGCCAGCAGCGACTTCGCCGAGGCGCAATGGCTGCTGGAGGAAGCGCAGGCGCTGCACCGTCAGGGCCTGGCCCGCAAGGAGATCGCGGTGCTCTACCGGAGCAATGCGCAATCGCGGGTGATCGAGTCGGCGCTGTTCAACGCCGGCATTCCGTACCGCGTGTACGGCGGCCTGCGCTTCTTCGAGCGCGCCGAGGTGAAGCACGCGCTGGCCTACCTCCGCCTGATCGAGAACCCCAACGACGACACCAGCTTCCTGCGCGTCGTCAACTTCCCGGCGCGCGGCATCGGCGCGCGCACCATCGAGCAACTGCAGGACGCGGCGCGGCCGAGCGGGCGTTCGCTGGTCCAGAGCATCGGCGCGGTCGGCGGCCGCGGCGGTGCGAGCCTGGCGGGCTTCGTCGGTCTGATCGACGCGATGCGCGAGGCCACGGCCGGACTCACGCTGCGCGAGATCATCGAACACATCATCGAGCACTCCGGCCTGACGACCTTCTATCGCGCCGAGAAGGAAGGCGAGGACCGGCTGGAGAACCTGAGCGAACTGGTCAACGCCGCCGAGGCCTTCGTGACGCAGGAGGGCTTCGGCAAGGACGCGGTGGCGCTGCCGGTGGACGAGCACTCGCCCGGCGCGATCGCGGAGGGACTGCCGACGGCCGTCGCCCCGGCCGCGCCCGCGACGCCGGACGCCGAGACCGGCGAGATCATGTCGCCGCTGGCGGCCTTCCTGACGCACGCCTCGCTGGAAGCCGGCGACAACCAGGCGCAGGCAGGCCAGGACGCGATCCAGCTGATGACGGTGCACTCGGCCAAGGGCCTGGAGTTCGACGCGGTGTTCATCACCGGCCTGGAAGAGGGCCTGTTCCCGCATGAGAACTCGATGTCCGACTCGGACGGGCTGGAGGAAGAGCGCCGGCTGATGTACGTCGCGATCACGCGTGCGCGCCAGCGGCTGTACATCAGCTTCTGCCAGACGCGGATGCTGCACGGCCAGACCCGCTACAACATCAAGAGCCGCTTCATGGAGGAGCTCCCCGAGGAGACGCTGAAGTGGCTGACGCCGCGCAACCAGGGCTTCGGCTCGGGCTTCGCGAAGGACTACCAGCAGGCGTGGCAGCGCGGCTCGGGGCTGAAGTCGATGGTGGGCGCGGGTCGCGTCGATCCGTCCGCGTTCCCGCAGGCGCCGGTGCCCCAGGCGATGAAGCAGTCCGCCGCCGAGAAGACCGGCGCCGAACACGGCGGCCTGCGCGTCGGCAAGGGCGTGTTCCACAACAAGTTCGGTGAGGGCGTGCTGCTCACGCTCGAAGGCAGCGGACCGGATGCGCGCGCGCAGGTGAACTTCGGCCGGCACGGCACGAAGTGGCTGGCGCTCAGCGTGGCCAAGCTGACCCCGATCGACTGAGCGGATATCGTACGGAGCACGCGTCCAGGCGTGTCTCCGGGCGCAGAATGGGCGGTGAGCGATAAAGATTCCAGCAAACAGGAATCACGATTGCCCGGGAGGGAGATCCGGCGAATACGTCTTTGATTCTGGAATCTCCATGCGCACTGTTGTACCGATCGATCCGCCCGACGACCCGATGGTCGAGGACGCCCTGGCGCTGGGCGCCGCCGTCCGCGCCGCCCGGACCACCGCCCGCCTGCCGCTCGTGGAAGCGGCCGAGGCGCTGGGCATGTCGCGCCAGACGTTGATCAACATCGAGACGGGGCAGGGCGGCGTCAGCCTGTCCACCGTGCTCAAGGCGGCGAGGGCGCTCGGCGTCAGCCTCTTCGCCGTGCCGTCGCAGCAGCGGGAGGTCGTCAGACGCGCGATCCGCACCGCGCGCGATTCGAAGTTCTCCGACCTGGACGACGCATGAACGGTGTGGAGGTCTGGCTCGACGAGCATGAGGTCGGCTGGCTGAAGCCGGCGGACGCGCTCTCCGCGGCAACGGACTCACCGCGCCGGTTGTCGTTGGCCTATCTCGAACGATGGACCTCGGAGGTGCTGGCGTTTCCGCTGACCCCGTCGCTGCCGATGCCGCCGCGCGGCGGGCCCGGCAGCGAGTCCATGACCGACGCGGTGCAAGCCTTCTTCGACCACTTGCTGCCGTCCGGCCAGGCGCGATCGCGGACCTTTGCGGCGCTGGGCCTGCGGGAGGACGACCGCTACGGCGCCTTGCGCCTGATGGGGCGCGACCTGCCAGGCGCCGTGCGCCTGATCGCGGACGGACTTCAACGTCCGGCCGGTCCGGTCCAAAGGTCGATCGACCGGGCCGAGTTGTCGGAACGCCTCCGCCATCGCGACGCGTTGCCCTTCGCTGTGTGGGACGGCCAGGTACGAGGTGCACTCGGCGGCGACCGGGACCAGCTCGCGGTCTATGTGGAGCGCGACGGTGGGTGGCATCTCGCCGACGGACCGCAGATGGCCTCGACGCATGTGCTCCACCCCGCGCCATTCGCGCAAGACGTGGCAGGGGTGGAAGGGGCGGACGACCAGGCCTTCAACGACTACTTCTGCATGCGGCTCGCCGCGCGCGTGGGCCTGGACGTGGCGCCGGTGCAGCTGCATCGCGTGCCGGAGCCGGTGCTGCTGGTCGAGCGCGTCGATCGGCAACGACTCGACGACGGTCGCGTTCGACGCTTGCATGTGATCAACGCCTGCCAGGCGCTCGGCGTACCGCCAGCCGATCAGGACGGCGTGTCGCTCGCGCAGCTCTTCTCGCTGCTGGCGCACAGCCCCGCGCCGCTCGTCGACAGCCGCGCACTGCTGCGCTGGACGATCTTCCGCCAGCTCATCGGCAGCCAAGGCACGGGAGCGGCGGACCTGTCCTTCTTCGTCGATCACGGCGGGCTGCGCGTGGCGCCGGCGCAGGGCTTCGTCGGCGATGGCACGGACGACAACGCCGATGATGGCGCCGATGACGGCGCGAACTCACGCGCGTTCGATGCGCAGGCGTGGGCCGACCTGGCCCGCGACGGCGACATCGCGCCGCGCAGCCTGACGCTGGAATTGAAACGCCTGTGCGAGCTGGTGCGCGCACAGGCGGAAGCGGTGGCTCGTGAGCTCGCGGGCGAGGCGCCGCAGCCCGTGATCGAGCGTCTGCTCGGACGCCTCCTCAGCGAGAGCGACCGTCAGGCCGCCCTCGCGTCGGACATCTCCAAGTAGCGGCGTTCGAAGAACCCTGCCATCGCCTGGCGCGGGCTCTCCACGACTCGGGGGGCGTCCCGTCCGGGAACCCCCCGAATCATTCCGGCCCCAGTGAGACCGGAGCCGTCGGGCCTTGGCGAATCAGATGCCGATCTCGCCGCCGTCCTTGCGGGTGATCACGACGGTCGCGGAACGCGGACGCTTCTTCACCGTCGGGTCGGCCTGGTTGGCCGGCCAGTAGCTGCCGAAAGTCTTGGCGTTCCAGTCCGGCGTCGATTCCTCGCCCGGGTGCTGGACGTTGAAGAACAACGTCTTGTAGTCCGGCGTCATCGCGATGCCGGTGATCTCGCATTCCTTCGGGCCGACCAGGAAACGACGCAGCGTGTCCGAGGTCGCCTTGGCGCCCGCGATGGTCTGCGTGCCGCCCGCAGCGTTCGCCACCCCACCGTCGCCGACCTTGCCCGGCAGGGCCGCCAGCATCATGCAGTTCGTGATGTCGGTGTAGGCGCCGTCATCGGTCTGGATCCACAACATGCCGCGCTTGTCGAAATACAAGCCGTCCGGGCTGGAGAAGTCGTTGCTGTCGGCCAGGCCGGACAGGTTCACGTCCGCCGCCGCATCGGCCTGCGCGCCGAACAGGTACACGTCCCAGGTCAGCTTGGTGACGTCGGCCGCGTCTTCCTTCCAGCGGATGATGTGGCCGTTGGGGTTGCCGGTCTGCGAGGCCGCGCCCTTCATGTCCACGTAGTAGCGCGGGTTCGCGGCGTCCGGCTTGAGCTGGCTGCCGGTCGGCGTCGCGGTGTTGGCCACGCGGTTGCTGTTGTTGGTCAAGGTCATGTAGACCTCGCCGTTGGTCGGGTGCACGGCGCCCCATTCCGGACGATCCATCTTGGTGGCGCCCAGGATGTCGCCGGCGATGCGCGCGTTGATCACGACGTCGGCCTGGTCGGCGAAGGCATAGGTCGTGTTGGCGGCGGTGAGGCCGTTGGCGCCGAAGGTCAGCGCCATCCAGTTGCCGGAGCCGTCGGCGTTGAACTTGGCCACGTACAGCGTGCCTTCGTCCAGGTACTTGGCGCCGGCGGCCATGCCCTTGCCGACATCGGCCGCATCCCAGTTCGCCTTGGAGACGAACTTGTAGATGTACTCGTTGCGCGAGTCGTCGCCCATGTAGATGACGATGGGCTTGCCGGCGACCGCCTCGGCGGGCCAGGCGCCTTCATGGTTGAAGCGGCCCAGCGCGGTGCGCTTGGCGGGGACGGAGTCCGGCGCGAACGGATCGATCTCGACCACCCAGCCGAAGGTGTTGATCGTGTTGCGGTAGTCGGCGGTCGCGGCGGCGCCGGTGACCGACGAGTTCCAGCGGGCGAACAGGTCGGCGGTGCCGGCCGTCTCCCACAGGTAGGGGCTCTTGCGGTTCTGCGGCAGGCCGTAGCGGTTCAGGCCGGCCACTTCCTTGGCGCCGCTGCGCAGGGCGTCGTCGCCGGCGGCACGGCTGATCACGTTGAGGTAGTTCTCCTCGCAGGTCAGGTAGGTGCCCCACGGGGTGTAGCCGTTGGCGCAGTTGTTGTTGGTGCCGCGGGTCTGCACGCCCGTCGGGCTGAACAGCGTCTGCAGCTGGGCGCTGCCCTTGGCCGGGCCGGTGAAGTCCATCGTCGTGGCCGAGGTCACGCGACGGTTGTACTTCGAACCGCGCACCATGCTCATGGCGGTGCCGGTGGCGTCGCGCTTGACCTCGCAGACGGAGATGCCGTGGGCGTAGATCTCCTTCTCGACTTCGGTCGCGTTGCGGGCGGCGCCGGTGGCGCGGCCGGCCGGGTGCAGGCCGTAGGGGGCGACGACGTACTCGTGGTTCACCGCGAGCAGGCCGCGGTCCGAGCGCTTGACGTCGAACGCGCCGGCATCGCTCATGCCGAAGTAGTACATGCCGTCATGGCCGTCGCCGACGCGGCGGTTGTAGGACTCGGCCGATTCGGAGCCGTCGTCCTTCCAGGACTCGTCGCCGAAGTGCAGCGGATCGCCCAGTGCGTGCAGGATGCTGACGTTGTAGCCGTCGGCCACCGTCACCAGGTCGTTCTTGTTCTTGGCGACGGCGTTGAAGCCGATCTTCAGCGGCGCCGGCTGTGGCGCCGGTGCCGGGGCGGGCGCCGGCGCGGGGGCGTCGTCGCTGCTGCCGCAGGCGCTCAGGATCGAGCCGCCCAGCAGCGCGGAGGCCGCCGTGGTGATGCCGCCCTTGAGGGCGACGCGCCGCGACAGGCGCGCGGCGAGGATGTCTTCGAAATGCGGGTTGGCGGACGGGTTGACGATGACGTCTTCGTCGTACTCGTTGGCGTTGTCTTGGCTGGCAACGATGTCGTGCTGCTTGCTCATTCGGGAAGGCTCCGCTGCGATGTAAAGGCGGGCGGATTCTGCGAAGGACAAGTGACGCTGACGTGAAAAAGCCGTTAGCAAAACCTTCGAGAAATGCCGGTGCGAATGGCGAAGCGTTTTGCGGGCAGGCGCAGCCGCAAGACCTGGCACCTGCTTTCAGGTGACGCGGTGCGACCTGCGCGCAGGAGCGCGCTCGGAGCTGCGCTCAGGCGGGCGTGACCGGCGTCTCGGGCAGGTCCTTCGGCGCACCGAACATGAAGCAGTCGATAAAGGTGAAGTACAGCGAGCAGTAGAACGCCGTGAGCAGCGCCATCATCGTGGGCAGCAGGATGAAGGGCAGCAGGTTCACGAGGCCAAGCAGCATGCCCAGGATGGAGAACACCATCAGCACGCCGGTGCTCAGGCCCATCCAGACCAGCGCGGAGATGGTGAACGCGCCCTTGTTGCGCCACACGCCCAGCGTGCTGGAGAACAGCGCCTGCAGCACGCCCTGGCCGCCCCAGTGGATCAGCGCCGGCGCATGCCAGAACGGGATCGAGAGCAGGCCCAGCAGCGCGAAGCGCAGCGCCATGGCGGGCATCAGGTTGCCTTCGGCGACGATGGCCTCGATGACCTTCGGATCGCCCTTGGCGGCTGCCAACTGGTCCATGCCCTGTACGAGCGCGCCGCCGTCCAGCAGATGGGCCAGCAGCATCGCCAGGATGGTGGAGCCGGTGTAGAGCAGGCCCAGCCCGATCTGGGCGCGGCGGCGTTCCTTGGTCAGCTGCAGCGGCTGCAGGAAGACGGCGGCCGTCGGCGTGTGGGACTGCAGCACCTGGTGCGCGGCCAGCATGAAGGCCAGCGAGATCAGCGGCAGCGCGCTCATCACGACCAGCTGCCCGAGGAAGGGCACCAGCTGGAGGACCGCCGACACCAGCATCGCCGTCGCGAACAGGCCGATCAGCGCGATCGGCTTGCGCCGCAGCACCTTCAGCCCGTGGCGCACCCAGAGCAGGCCGTTGCGCGGCGGGACCGTTTGCAGGTGCAGGATCATGGCAGGGACTCCAGCGCATGCCAGGGCCTGGCGATGCGCTCGCGCAGGACGCGCTCGAAATGGGTCGGATCGTGGGGTTTGAGCAGGCTGGCCTCGCGGGGCAGGTGGAAGTCCCACAGCCGCGAGATCCAGAAACGCAGCGCCGCCGCGCGCAGCAGGCCGGGCAGCAGGCGGTGCTCGGCGCCGGTGAGCGGGCGCACCGACTCGTAGGCCTTGACGAAGGCACCGGCGCGCTGCTCGTCGAGGCGGCCGCTGTCCAGGTCGATGCACCAGTCGTTCAGGCAGACGCAGAGGTCGAACAGGAAACTGTCGACGCCGGCGAAATAGAAATCGAAGAAGCCGCTCAGGCGCTCGCGACCGGGCAGGCCGTCGAACATGACGTTGTCGCGGAACAAGTCGGCGTGCACCGGCCCGCGCGGGAGCGCCGCGGCGCCGGGCGCGAGCTGTTCCTGGAACGCCAGTTCGGCCGTCAGTAGTTCGGCCTGCGCCGGCGTGACGTGCGGCAGCACGACCGGCACGGTCTCACGCCACCAGGGCAGGCCGCGCAGGTTGTCCTGGTGCAGCGGGAAGTCCTGGCCGGCCAGATGCATGCGGGCGAGGCCGGCGCCGACCTGCTCGCAATGGAACACGTCGGGCGCCAGCTGATGGCCCCCCAGCAGCTTGTCCACCACCGCCGCCGGCTTGCCGGCCACGGTGTGCAGGATGCGGTCCTGCGCGTCGGGCTGCGGCGCGGGCACGGGGATGCCCTTGCGCGCGAGGTGGCGCATCAGCTCCAGATAGAAGGGCAGCTGTTCGAAGCTCAGGCGTTCGAAGATCGTCAGCACATAGTCGTGCTGCTGGCCGTCGCGCGTCGTGGTGACGAAGTAGTTGGTGTTCTCGATGCCGGCGGTGATCCCCTTGAGCGACTGCAGGTCGCCCAGGGCCAGGGTGTCCAGCAGCGCTTGCGCCTGCCCGGTCGAGACGTCGGTGAATACGGCCATGAAAAGGAAGGGGAACGGACCGGGGGCCGACCGGAGCGGGTCAGCCGCGACGGGTCAGAAATTGAAGAGGCGCCAGACGCGCGCGCCGGCATTGCCGCGGTCGTCGCCCTGGCGGGTGGGAAGGTCGCGGCCGGTGTCGCCGAGCAGGATCTCGTACTCGGGCGCCTTGCTGTTCTTGTTCTTGACCACGACCTTTTGGGTCAGGCCCCTCACCCGGGTTTCCTCGATGCGGACCTTGTCGTCTTCGTTGACGATCTGTTCGACCTTCACCTCGGGCACGTCGCGGAACTTCGCGGACTCGGCCGGGGCCGGGGTCGCGGAGGGCGCGTCGGCCGCGTGCGCCTGGAACGCGACAGCGGCCAGGAGGGCGAACAGAGGGGCGAGGCGGATGGTTTTCATGGTGATGCCCATTCTAGTCTTGACCCCGGGAAAGCCCGTCCCCCCGGGCAGGCGTCTGGCGAACGCCGGACGAGCGCCTGGTTGAGGCTCCGCCTGCTGACAGCCGGAGTGCCGCGCGCCTGCAACAATGTCGGGATGAGCAAACCTCTGATGCTGCTGGTCGACGGGTCCAGCTACCTCTATCGCGCCTTCCACGCCATGCCGGACCTGCGCGGTCCCGGCGGGCAGCCCACCGGCGCCATCCACGGCATGGTGGCCATGCTGAAGAAGCTGCGCGACGACTACGGCGCCGAGCACGCCGCCTGCGTCTTCGACGCCTCCGGCCCGACCTTCCGCGACGAGTGGTACCCCGAGTACAAGGCCCAGCGCGCCCCGATGCCCGACGCGCTGCGCGAGCAGATCGATCCGATCCACGAGGTCGTGAAGCTGCTGGGCTGGCCCGTGCTGACGGTGCCCGGCGTCGAGGCCGACGACTGCATCGGGACGTTGTCGCGGGTGGCGGCGCAGGCGGGGCACCAGGTGGTGATCTCGACCGGGGACAAGGACCTGGCGCAGCTGGTGACGCCGGACGTCTCCCTGATCAACACGATGAGCAACGAGAAGCTGGACGAGGCCGGCGTGCTGGCCAAGTTCGGCGTGCCGCCGGACCGGATCATCGACTACCTGACCCTGATGGGCGACACCGTGGACAACGTGCCCGGCGTCGAGAAGGTCGGTCCCAAGACCGCGGCCAAGTGGATCGGCGAGCACGGCTCGCTGGACGGCGTGATCGCCAACGCGGACCAGATCAAGGGCGTCGCCGGCGAGAACCTGCGCAAGGCGCTGGACTGGCTGCCGATGGGCCGCAAGCTGGTGACCGTCAAGGTCGACTGCGACCTGTGCACCCATGTCGCGGGCTGGCCCGCGCTGGAGGCGCTGGCCTTCAATCCGGTGGACGAGGCGGGGCTGCTCGACTTCTACACGCGCAACGGCTTCAAGACCTGGAAGCGCGACCTGGAAGGCAAGCTCGGCGGCGACGCGCCCAAGCGCGCCAAGCCGGAAGCCGACGTCGGCGCGACCAGTCCGACCGATCCTTACGCGGAAACCCAGCACCCGGCGATCCCCGTCGACAAGCGCTACGAGACCATCCTGGACATGTCCCGGCTGGACGCCTGGGTCGAGCAGCTCAACGCCGCGGAACTGGCCGCCTTCGACACCGAGACCGATTCGCTGGATCCGATGCAGGCGCGCATCGTCGGCATCAGCTTCAGCGTCAAGCCGGGCGAGGCCGCCTACATCCCGATCCGTCACGACGGTCCGGACGCGCCCGAGCAGTTGCCGATGGACGAGGTGCTCGCGAAGCTCAAGCCCTGGCTCGAGGATCCGCTGAAGAAGAAGGTCGCGCAGAACGTCAAGTACGACACCCACGTGCTGGCCAACCACGGCATCGCGGTCCAGGGCACGGCCTTCGACACCATGCTGGAGAGCTACGTGCTGGAGGCCCATCGCAGCCACGGCCTGGAGGCGCTGGCCGACCGTGTGCTCGGCCGCAAGGGCCTGAGTTACGAGGACCTGTGTGGCAAGGGCGCGCACCAGATCCCTTTCGCGCAGGTGGAAGTGGCCAAGGCGTCGGAGTACTCCTGCGAGGACTCCGAGATGTGCCTGCACGTGCACCAGACGCTGATGCCGCGCCTGGAGGCGGACGCCGGCCTGAAGTTCATCTACGAGCAGATCGAGATCCCGGTGTCGGCGCTGCTGGCGCGCATCGAGCGCACCGGCGTGCTGATCGACGCAGGCCGGCTGCAGGCGCAGAGCGCCGACCTCGGCCAGCGCATGGTGGCGGCGGAGCAGGCGGCCTACGAGATCGCGGGTCAGCCGTTCAACATCGGCTCGCCCAAGCAGATCGGCGAGATCCTCTTCAACCGGCTGGGCCTGCCGGTGGTCAAGCGCACCGCGACCGGCGCGCCGTCGACCGACGAAGAGGTGCTGGAGAAGCTGTCGGCGGACTTCCCGCTGCCGGCCAAGATCCTGGAATACCGCTCGCTGGCCAAGCTCAAGAGCACCTACACGGACAAGCTGCCCTTGATGGTCAATGCGACGACAGGGCGTGTGCACACGACCTACTCGCAGGCGGTGGCGGTGACGGGACGGCTGTCCAGCAATGAGCCCAACCTGCAGAACATCCCCATCCGCACGGCCGAGGGGCGTCGCGTGCGCGAGGCCTTCATCGCGCCGGCGGGGCATCACATCGTGTCGGCGGACTATTCGCAGATCGAGCTGCGGATCATGGCGCACATGAGCGAGGACCCGGGCCTGCTGAAGGCGTTCCAGGAAGGGCAGGACGTTCACCGCGCGACAGCGGCGGAGGTTTTCGGTGCCGCGCTGGACGCGGTCACGCCGGAGCAGCGTCGCTACGCCAAGACGATCAACTTCGGATTGATCTACGGCATGGGCGCGTTCGGGCTGGCGCAGTCGCTGGGCATCGAGCAGAAGGCGGCGAAGGACTACATCGATCGCTACTTCACGCGCTTTGCCGGTGTGCGCAGCTACATGGACGACACGAAGCAGTTCGCCAAGGACAAGGGCTACGTCGAGACCGTCTTCGGTCGGCGTCTGTGGCTGCCGGAGATCAATTCGGGCAATGGACCGCGTCGCAGCGGTGCGGAGCGTCAGGCGATCAATGCGCCTATGCAGGGCACGGCGGCTGATCTGATCAAGCTGGCGATGATTGCGGTGCAGCAGGCGCTGGATGAGCAGGGCAAGAAGACGAAGATCGTGATGCAGGTGCATGACGAACTGGTCTTCGAGGTGCCGGATGAGGAACTGGATTGGGTGAAGGCCGAGATCCCGACCTTGATGGCCGGCGTTGCCGCGCTGAAGGTGCCGCTCCTGGCGGAAGTCGGCGTTGGCGCCAACTGGGACGAGGCGCACTGACTGCCACGGCCGCTGGCCCTCACCCCAGCCCTCTCCCGCAAGCGGGAGAGGGAGTAAGAAGGGTGCCTCATCAGCCAGCCCTAAGCGGCGACCCCAAGGTGAGCGGTTAGCATCCACCCCCTATGAATTGGCCCTATGAGTTGCAGATCGGCTGGCGTTACACGCGAGCCGGGCGTGGAGGGCGCCGCAACCGCTTCATCTCCTTCATCTCCGGCGTGTCGATGTTCGGCATTGCGCTGGGTGTTGCTGCGTTGATCATTGTGTTGTCGGTGATGAACGGCTTCCAGAAGGAGGTGCGGGCGCGGATGTTGTCGGTGATCGCGCATGTGGAGCTGCTGAGTCCGACGGGCGATGGACTGCCGGATTGGCAGGCTGTGGCGGCGAAGGCGCAGGGGCAGCCGCATGTGGTGGCGGCGGCGCCGTTCGTGTCGGGTCAGGCCTTGATCGCGCGCGGTTCGGACATGCGCGGGACGATCGTGCGGGGCATCGATCCGGCATTCGAGCCGAAGGTGACGCCGATTGCGGCCGAGCTGGCGAAGCAGGGCTTGCTGGAGCGGTTGCAGCCCGGGCAATGGAACGTGATTCTGGGCGTCGAGCTGGCGCGCCAGCTGGGCGTGCAGAAGGGCGACAAGATCACGCTGGCGATTCCGTCTGGGCAGGTGACGCCGCTGGGCGTGCAGCCGACGCTGCGCCAGTTCACGCTGGTGGGTGTGTTCGAGGCGGGGCACTACGAGTACGACAGCGGCCTGGCGCTGATCCATGTCGGCGATGCGGCGAAGGTGTTCAGGACCGGCACGCCGAGCGGCGTGCAGCTCAAGCTGGACGACGTGCAGCTGGCCCGGGAGGTCGGCGCCCAGCTGCAGCGCGCACTGGGCCCCGAGGTCTACGTCCGCGACTGGACCCGCACCAATGCCAACTGGTACGACGCGGTGCAGGTCGAGAAGCGCATGATGGGCATCATCCTGACGCTGATCGTCGCGGTCGCGGCCTTCAACCTGGTCTCGACGCTGGTCATGACCGTCACGGACAAGCAGGCCGACATCGCGATCCTGCGCACGCTCGGCGCGAGCCCGCGCTCCATCATGGGCGTGTTCCTGGTGCAGGGCGCGCTGGTCGGCATCATCGGCACCTTCGGGGGTCTGGTGCTCGGACTGGCCGTCGCCCACAACCTGGACGTCATCGTCCCGGCCATCGAGAAGCTGCTGCACACCACCTTCCTGCCGGCCAGCATCTACGTCATCAGCCACATGCCCAGCGATCCGCAATGGGGCGACATCCTGCCGATCACCGTGACCTCGCTGGCGCTGTCCTTCGTCATGACCCTGTATCCGAGCTGGAATGCCAGCCGTGTCCAACCGGCGGAGGCGCTGCGTTATGAATGACCGCAACGGCGACCGCCGCGCCGCGCCCGGCCAGGTCGTGCTGCAAGGCCTGGGACTGGGCAAGCGTTTCGTCGAGGGACCGCTCGACGTGCAGGTCTTCCATGACCTGGACCTGATCGTGAAGGCCGGCGAGACGCTGGCGATCCTGGGCGCTTCCGGCTCGGGCAAGAGCACGCTGCTGCATCTGCTCGGCGGTCTGGACACGCCGTCCGCCGGCCGCGTCGAGCTGATGGGCCGCCACCTCGGCGAGCTCGGCGAGAAGGCCCGCGGCGACTGGCGCAACCAGCACCTCGGGTTCATCTACCAGTTCCACCATCTGCTGCCGGAATTCAGCGCGCTGGACAACGTCGCGATGCCGCTGCGCATCCGTCGTGTGCCGCAGGAACAGGCGCGCGAGCAGGCCCAGAAGGTGCTGGCGCGCGTGGGCCTCGGTCCGCGCGTGCTGCATCGTCCGGGCGAGCTGTCCGGCGGCGAGCGCCAGCGCGTGGCGATCGCCCGCGCGCTGGTCACCGGCCCGGCCTGCGTGCTGGCGGACGAGCCGACCGGCAACCTCGACCGCACGACGGCCGCAACGGTCTTCGAGCTGATGCTGGAGATGGCCCGCGAACTGGGCACCGCCTTCGTCATGGTCACGCACGACCAGGACCTGGCGTCGCGCTGCGAGCATCAGCGCCGGCTGGTCGGCGGCGCGCTGCAGCCGCTCTCGGCCTGAGCGGTCGCTGAGGGCTCGCTGAGCGCTCGATTACGATGCGGGTCATCATGACCGCATCGAAGCCTTCCTCGGAATCCCCGTCCACCCGCTTCATCCTGAAGCTCAGCTGTCCCGATCAGGCCGGCATCGTCCATGCCGTGACCGGCATCCTACTGGAGCAGGGCGCCAACATCCTGACCTCGGCCCAGCATGGCGACGCCGATCACCGCCGCTTCTTCATGCGCATCGAGTTCGAATGCGCCGAAGCCCGTCCGGCGGCTGCGTTGCGCGATGCGTTCGCGCCGCTGGCGGCGCGGCTGTCCATGGATTGGGAACTGGTCGATGCGCAGCGCAAGACGCGCGTGCTGCTGCTGGTGTCCAAGCTCGGGCACTGCCTGAACGACCTGCTGTTCCGCGTGCAGACCGGGCATCTGGCGATCGAGATCCCCGCGATCGTGTCCAACCATCGCGACTTCTATCAGCTGGCCGCGTCGCATGACATCCCGTTCCATCACCTGCCGCTGCTGCAGGCGGGCGACGAGCAGAAGCAGGCGCAGGAACGCAAGATCCGCGAGCTGATCGAGGAACAGCAGATCGACCTCGTCGTGCTGGCGCGCTACATGCAGATCCTGTCGCCGGAGCTGTGCCGCTTCCTGGAAGGGCGCGCGATCAACATCCACCACAGCTTCCTGCCCAGCTTCAAGGGCGCGCGGCCGTATCACCAGGCCCATGAGCGCGGCGTCAAGCTGATCGGCGCGACCGCGCACTACGTGACCTCGGATCTGGACGAGGGGCCGATCGTCGAGCAGGACGTCGCCCGCATCGACCATTCGATGACGCCGGACCAACTGGTGGCCATTGGCCGCGACGTGGAATGCGTGACGCTGGCTCGCGCGATCCAGTGGCATGCCGAGCACCGTGTGCTGCTCAACGGCCATCGCACGGTGGTCTTCCGCTGAGCGGCGCGAACGCCAGCTGTTTCACCGCCCGGTGTCGCCATGTGGACTGACACGCATTGCCACCTCGACGCTTCGGAGTTCGAACCCGACCGCGATGCCGTCGTGGCGCGCGCTGTGGCGGCGGGCGTGTCGCAGGTCGTGATCCCGGCGGTCGTCGCCGGGAACTTCGAGCAGGTGAGGGCGCTCGCGCATGCGCATGGCTTCAGCTATGCGCTGGGCATCCATCCCCTGTACGTCATGCATGCACGGGACGAGGACCTGGGGCGCCTGGACCGGATGCTGGCCGAGTGCCGCGACGATCCGCGCCTGGTTGGCATCGGCGAGATCGGCCTGGACTTCTTCGTCAAGGACCTCGACGCGGCGACGCAGCAGCACTTCTATCTGGAGCAGCTCAAGCTCGCGAAGCGGCATGGGCTGCCGGTGATCCTCCATGTGCGCCGCAGCGCGGACCAGTTGCTCGGCGGGCTGCGCCGCATCGGGCTGCAGACCGGCGGCATCGGTCATGCCTTCAACGGCAGCCGGCAGCAGGCCGATGCCTTCATCGATCTCGGATTCAAACTGGGCTTCGGCGGCACGCTGACCTTCGACCGGTCGCTGCAGATCCGCAGACTCGCCGCGGAGCTGCCGGCCGAGGCGCTGGTCCTGGAGACGGACGCGCCGGACATTCCCCCGCATTGGCTGTACCGCACCGCCGAGGAGCGCGCGGCGGGCGCCACCTCGCGCAACGAGCCGGGCGAGCTGCCGCGCATCGGCGAGGTGCTCGCCGGACTGCGCGGCTGGACGGTCCAGGAGACGGCCGCGATCACCGGGCGCAATGCGCGCGCCGCGCTGCCGCGGCTGGATGCCCTGGAAGCCGCCCGCGCGCATGGCTGACCCGATCGACCTGTCCGCATCGGACGAGCCCGCCCGCTGGCGGGGCCTTGCGCCCGTCCACGCGCCGGACGCCGAATGGCTGCTGCTGGGCAGTTTCCCCGGCGTGGCATCGCTGCGTGCGCAGCAGTACTACGGCCATCCGCGCAACCAGTTCTGGCGGCTGGTCGGCGAGGTCTTCGGCGTGGATCTGGTCGGGATGGCGTATCCCGAGCGCCTCGCCGCGCTGGGCGCCCACCGCGTCGCCGTGTGGGACGTCATCACCGAGACCGAGCGCGAAGGCAGCCTCGACAGCGCGATCCGCAATCCCTTCGCCAGCGACCTGGGCCGGCTGCTCCAGCACCTGCCCGCGCTGCACACGATCGGTTTCAACGGCGGCACGGCCCTGCGCTTCGGCTTGAAGCAGCTCGGACCTCTTGCAGCCCGTTACCGTGTCCTGGGGCTGCCCAGCTCCAGCCCCGCGTACACGATGCCCTACGATGACAAGCTTCGCGCCTGGCGGGAGCTCGCCGGGCCTTCGAACGACAGATGACGAGACCGGGCCTTGCGGACCCGGCATGGGAACGACAGCCGTGAGCAAGCACCGGGACTCGAAGGACAACAAGGGCGGCAGAACGACCGAGTGGGTCGGCGCCACGCTGAGCGAATTCGACGGGGTGCGCTTCCTCCACCTCGACTCGATCTGGGTCCAGGGCGCCATGCGGATGAAGAAGCCCGAGAAGCTGGAGCTGGAATACGTCCAGCGCATGATGGCCTGGCTGCTGTGGCGCGACGTCCGCGAGATGACGCAGGGCCAGGCGGTGCAGCTCGGGCTGGGCGCGGGCGCGCTGACGCGCTTCTGCCGCAAGCAGCTGAAGATGAAGACCACGGCGGTCGAGATCAACCCGACCGTCATCAGCGCCAACCGGCACTGGTTCCACCTGCCCGACGACGATGAACGCCTGCGCGTGCTCAACGAGGATGCCGGCGTCTGGGTCGCCGACGCGGCGAACTGGGGCAGCGCGCAGGTCCTCAACGTCGACCTCTACGACCACGAGGCGGCGGTGCCGGTCCTCGACGACGAAGCCTTCTATGCCGACTGCCATCGCGTACTCGCCGACGGCGGACTGATGACGGTCAACCTGTTCGGCCGCAGCGCCAGCTTCACCCGCAGCGCCGCGCGGATCGCGAAGGTGTTCGGCTCCGACCAGGTCTGGCACCTGACGCCGACCCGCGAGGGCAATACCATCGTCGTCGCCGGGCGCGGGGTCGCGGTGCCGGAGCGCGAGGTGCTCGAGCAGCGCGCCGCCCACATCGAGGCCCGCCACGACCTGCCCGCCACGAAGTGGCTGAAGCTGGTCCGGCCGCTGCCGATGAACGTGATCCAACAGCTCCACGCGGCCGCGGCCGGCGACTCCGACGAGTGACCATGAAACACAACACGTCGACCCCTCCCAAGGACAAGAGCGGCTCGCCCGCGACGGCTGCCACGTCGGTTCCGGCGCCTGCCGCCAAGGCGGCTACGCCGGCACAGGCGTCGGCTCCGGGGGGCGCAGCGGGGCAGGCCAAGACCGCAGGCGGTGGCACGCGCCTCGAATGGCGTCAGATGCTGCATTGGCTTGCTGAAGACGGTGTGATCGACCAGGCGCAGGTCCGGAGTATCGAGGCCCGCTTCGGCGCGAGCCACAGCGCCCAGCATCCGTTGACCCGACTCGGCTCGGCGGGACTGGTGCGCGTCGCCAACGGCAAGCCGCTCGATGCCGAGGCGCTCACCGAATGGCTCGCCGGACGCCTGAAGCTGCCGTACGTCCGCATCGATCCGCTGAAGGTCGACGTGGGTCGCGTCGCCGACGTGATGTCCGCCAGCTACGCCGAGTCGCGCCGCTGTCTGCCGATCCAGGTGGGCCTGACCGACGTGACCATCGCGGTCGCCGAGCCGCAGGATGTCGGCTGGATTCCGCAAATCGAATCGCACACCCGCAAGCGCGTGAAGCTGGCCCTGGCCAATCCGCAGGAGATCGCGCGCTTCACCACCGAGTTCTTCACGCTGGCCCGTTCGGTGCGCGCCGCGACGAAGTCCGGCGAGTCCAGCCAGCAGGCCAGTTTCGAGCAGCTCGTCGAGCTCGGCCGCAGCAGCCGCCAGCTCGACGCCAACGACCAGGGCGTCGTGCAGGTCGTGGACTGGCTCTGGCAGTACGCCTTCGACCAGCGGGCCAGCGACATCCATCTGGAACCGCGCCGCGAGATGGGCGTGATCCGCTTCCGCATCGACGGCGTGCTGCACACGGTCTACCAGTTGCCGCCCACGGTGATGGGCGCGATGACCGCGCGCATCAAGCTGCTGGGGCGCATGGACGTGGTCGAGAAGCGCCGTCCGCTCGATGGCCGCATCAAGACGCGCAACCCGGCCGGGGAAGAAGTGGAAATGCGGCTGTCGACGCTGCCGACCGCCTTCGGCGAAAAGATGGTGATGCGGATCTTCGACCCGGACACGGCGGTCAAGGACCTGTCGCAGCTGGGTTTCTCCACCCACGACGCGGAGCGCTGGAACCGCCTGACCGCACGGCCGCACGGGATCATCCTCGTGACCGGTCCGACCGGCAGCGGCAAGACCTCGACGCTCTATTCGACGCTCAAGCGCCTGGCGACGGAGGAGGTCAACGTCTGCACGGTCGAGGACCCGATCGAGATGATCGAGCCTTCGTTCAACCAGTCCCAGGTGCAGTCGGCGATCGACTTCAACTTCGCCGAAGGCCTGCGTGCGCTGATGCGCCAGGACCCGGACATCATCATGGTCGGCGAGATCCGCGACCTGGAGACCGCGGAGATGGCGATCCAGGCCTCGTTGACCGGCCACCTGGTGTTCTCGACGCTGCACACGAACGACTCGGCCTCCGCGATCACTCGGATGGTGGACCTGGGCGTGCCCAACTACCTGATCGACGCGACGGTGATCGGCGTGCTGGCCCAGCGCCTCGTGCGCACGCTGTGCCCGAACTGCAAGGAGCCCGATCCGGATGTCACGCGGGACTCGCTCAACGAGATGCTCAAGCCGTGGCGCCTGAACGGGGGCGTCAAACCCTACCGCCCGGTGGGCTGCCTCGATTGCCGCAACACCGGCTTCCGTGGTCGCGCCGGGCTGTATGAACTGCTGCTGCTGACCGACAGCGTCCGCAAGCATCTGCACCCGAACACCGACATGACCGCCCTGCGTCGCCAAGCGGTGCAGGAAGGCCTGCGTCCGCTGCGTCTGGGCGGCGCGATGAAGGTCGCCGAAGGGCTCACGACGATGGACGAGGTGCTGCGCAGCACGCCGACCTGGGAAACCTGAGCGTCACTGGTCGCCGGTTCCGTCGTCCGTCTGCCGCCCCCCAGGCTCGAGGGGGCGGGTAAGCCCGCGCAGACAAGCCCTGAGGCCCGTGCCCGCCGGGCCTGTGAAGATCGCCATACGCCCTGTGCGATGCGCGGCGTCTCCCCTTACGTGATAACCACAGACACCGAGGGGGACCCGATTCCTAGAATCGCGGCCATTCAAGCCGATAGAGGGTCCCTCCATGAAGATCAAGAGTCAACGATACTTCTGGTCAGGGCTGATGTTCTTGGTCGTTGGCGCCGCGTTCGCGGCTGGCTCGATCATCAACTACAGCTTTGGCACGTCCGCCCGTCCCGGGCCTGGTTACTTCCCGTTCGGGCTGGGCGTCCTGCTCGCCCTCATGGGGGCGGTGGTGGTGTTCAAGGCGCTCACCATTGAATCGGAAGGCGGTCAGCCCGTCGGCGCTTTCGCCTGGAAGCCGCTGCTGATCGTCGTCGGCGCGATCGTGATGTTCGGCTTCGCGCTGCCGCGCCTGGGCATGATCATCACGCTGCCGCTGCTGATCACGATGTGCTCCTTTGCCAGCGACGAATTCCGGTGGCGCGACGCGCTGCTCAGCAGCGTGGTCCTGACCGCAGGCAGCTACGCCATCTTCATCTGGGGTCTGAATCTCGTGATCCCCATCTGGCCGACCTTCCTGGGCGGCTGAGGAGTCACGCATGGATCTGATCAACAACCTGATGTTGGGGTTCGGCACGGCGTTCACGCCGGAGAACCTCCTGTACGCCTTCGGCGGCGCGGTGCTCGGCACCCTGATCGGCGTGCTGCCGGGTCTGGGCCCGGTCGCGACGATCGCGATGCTGCTGCCGTCCATCTACTCGCTGGACGCGACGCCGGCGCTGATCATGCTCGCCGGCATCTATTACGGCGCGCAGTACGGCGGCTCCACCACCGCGATCCTGATCAACGTGCCGGGAGAGTCCTCCTCGGTCGTGACCGCGATCGACGGCTACCAGATGGCCCGTCAGGGTCGCGCCGGTCCGGCACTGGCGGCCGCAGGGCTGGGTTCGTTCTTCGCGGGCTGCGTCGGTACGGTCATCATCGCGGCCTTCGCGCCGCCGCTGACTGAGCTGGCCTTCAAGTTCGGTCCCGCCGAGTACTTCTCGCTGATGGTGCTGGGCCTGATCGGCGCGGTGGTGCTGGCCTCGGGCTCGCTCATCAAGGCGATCTCGATGATCGTGCTGGGCCTGCTGCTCGGGCAGATCAACACGGACGTGATCTCAGGGACGCCCCGCTTCTCCTTCGACGTGCCAGAGCTGACGGACGGCATCAACTTCGTCGTGATCGCCATGGGTGTCTTCGGCTTCGGCGAGATCATCGCGAACCTCGGCCAGCCGGCCGAGCACCGCGAGGTCTTCACCAAGAGCGTGAAGGGTCTGTGGCCGACCAAGCAGGACTTCCACGACGCGTGGCCGGCGGTGCTTCGCGGCACGGCGCTGGGTTCCGTGCTGGGCGTGCTGCCTGGCGGCGGTGCGCTGCTGGCCTCGTTCGCTGCCTACACGCTGGAGAAGAAGGTCTCCAAGACGCCGGAGAAGTTCGGCAAGGGCGCCATCCAAGGCGTGGCAGGTCCGGAGTCGGCCAACAACGCCGGCGCGCAGACTTCCTTCATCCCGATGCTCACGCTGGGCATCCCGCCCAACGCGGTGATGGCGCTGATGGTCGGTGCGATGACGATCAAGGGCATCCAGCCCGGTCCGCAGGTCATGACCAGCAATCCGGAACTGTTCTGGGGCCTGATCGCGTCGATGTGGGTCGGCAACCTGATGCTGGTGATCCTGAACCTGCCGATGATCGGCATCTGGATCAAGCTGCTCACGGTGCCCTACCGCTTCCTGTTCCCGGCGATCGCGGTCTTCTGCTGCATCGGTACCTACACGCTGAACAACAACAACTTCGACGTCTACATGACGGCGGCGTTCGCGGTGATCGGTTATCTCTTCTACAAGCTGAGCTGCGAAGCGGCTCCGCTGCTGCTGGGCTTCATCCTCGGCCCGATGATGGAAGAGAACCTGCGTCGCGCGTTGTTGCTGTCCCGCGGCGACTGGACGACCTTCATGTCGCGGCCGCTGTCGGCGGGCCTGCTCATCGCCGCGGCGTTGATGGTGGTGGTGGTGATGCTGCCGTCCATCAAGAACAAGCGCGAGGAAGCGTTCCAGGACGCGGACTGACCAGATTTCTGGCTTTAGCCTCATCGAAGACCCGCCTCGGCGGGTCTTTTTTCTTGGTGAGCCGCCGGTATGCCTCCAAAAGAATCAAAGGCTTAAGGTGGCTCCGTGCGAGACGCGGCCAGCTGTCAACAACTTTCCCTTGTAGTTCTTGCGAGCCGCTCGAAGACCGTGCTACAGTCGCTGTCTTCGCTGCACAGACACCTGTCTTGCAGCGGTCCCCGAAGGAACTGTCGGGGATGTCAATTGAAGGGCGGGTTTGATCCGGTTTTCAATTGACGGCGAGATTCTCGCAGTCGACGATGAAAATAATTTCTCTGACTGCTTGACGGATTCGAAAGAAATCGTTCATAATCTCGCTTCTGCGCTGCTGACGACAAGTCAGCGACGCGACGAAGAAAGCAAGCGACGGGCTGAGGCCTTGAGCGAAAGCTGCTTCGATGTTCTTTAAGAATTTACAGCCGATAAGCGTGGGCGTCTGGACGAGCGACCTGAGAAGGTTAAATCGCTAGATGCTCACGGAAGAAAGAATGAAGCTATGAAAATAGTCTTTGTTCGATTCCGTTGAGTTTATTCAAGATCGAACTGTAGAGTTTGATCCTGGCTCAGATTGAACGCTGGCGGCATGCCTTACACATGCAAGTCGAACGGTAACGCGGGGCAACCTGGCGACGAGTGGCGAACGGGTGAGTAATATATCGGAACGTGCCCAGTTGTGGGGGATAACTGCTCGAAAGAGCAGCTAATACCGCATACGACCTGAGGGTGAAAGCGGGGGATCGCAAGACCTCGCGCAATTGGAGCGGCCGATATCAGATTAGGTAGTTGGTGGGGTAAAGGCCTACCAAGCCGACGATCTGTAGCTGGTCTGAGAGGACGACCAGCCACACTGGGACTGAGACACGGCCCAGACTCCTACGGGAGGCAGCAGTGGGGAATTTTGGACAATGGGGGCAACCCTGATCCAGCCATGCCGCGTGCGGGAAGAAGGCCTTCGGGTTGTAAACCGCTTTTGTCAGGGAAGAAAAGACTCCTACTAATACTGGGGGTTCATGACGGTACCTGAAGAATAAGCACCGGCTAACTACGTGCCAGCAGCCGCGGTAATACGTAGGGTGCAAGCGTTAATCGGAATTACTGGGCGTAAAGCGTGCGCAGGCGGTTATGCAAGACAGATGTGAAATCCCCGGGCTCAACCTGGGAACTGCATTTGTGACTGCATGGCTAGAGTACGGTAGAGGGGGATGGAATTCCGCGTGTAGCAGTGAAATGCGTAGATATGCGGAGGAACACCGATGGCGAAGGCAATCCCCTGGACCTGTACTGACGCTCATGCACGAAAGCGTGGGGAGCAAACAGGATTAGATACCCTGGTAGTCCACGCCCTAAACGATGTCAACTGGTTGTTGGGAGGGTTTCTTCTCAGTAACGTAGCTAACGCGTGAAGTTGACCGCCTGGGGAGTACGGCCGCAAGGTTGAAACTCAAAGGAATTGACGGGGACCCGCACAAGCGGTGGATGATGTGGTTTAATTCGATGCAACGCGAAAAACCTTACCTACCCTTGACATGCCAGGAATCCTGCAGAGATGTGGGAGTGCTCGAAAGAGAACCTGGACACAGGTGCTGCATGGCCGTCGTCAGCTCGTGTCGTGAGATGTTGGGTTAAGTCCCGCAACGAGCGCAACCCTTGTCATTAGTTGCTACGAAAGGGCACTCTAATGAGACTGCCGGTGACAAACCGGAGGAAGGTGGGGATGACGTCAGGTCATCATGGCCCTTATGGGTAGGGCTACACACGTCATACAATGGCCGGGACAGAGGGCTGCCAACCCGCGAGGGGGAGCTAATCCCAGAAACCCGGTCGTAGTCCGGATCGCAGTCTGCAACTCGACTGCGTGAAGTCGGAATCGCTAGTAATCGCGGATCAGCTTGCCGCGGTGAATACGTTCCCGGGTCTTGTACACACCGCCCGTCACACCATGGGAGCGGGTTCTGCCAGAAGTAGTTAGCCTAACCGCAAGGGGGGCGATTACCACGGCAGGGTTCGTGACTGGGGTGAAGTCGTAACAAGGTAGCCGTATCGGAAGGTGCGGCTGGATCACCTCCTTTCTAGAGATGACGAGACCGTTGTCTGGCTTAGGTCAGAGAATTGAGTCGAGTCCACATAAGCGAGTTCAGCGCGCCCACACTTATCGGCTGTAGACACACAACAGTGAGTGAGAAAACGCGTGAGCCTGGCGAGCTGGCCTTGCCGGTTGGCGCGATTGCAGGAGCACGCAAGAAACGCGTGGGTCTGTAGCTCAGTCGGTTAGAGCACCGTCTTGATAAGGCGGGGGTCGCTGGTTCGAATCCAGCCAGACCCACCACGATGATCGTCAAGATCTGGGGGATTAGCTCAGCTGGGAGAGCACCTGCTTTGCAAGCAGGGGGTCGTCGGTTCGATCCCGTCATCCTCCACCAATCACTTCACAGGGTGGCAAACCACAGCAGCGGACAAGCGCTGTTGTGGTTTGCCAGTCTCGACTTTTTAAGTCGGCTGTTGTTCTTTAACAATTCGTAGAGTCGAATCAGCGTTGCTGGCGGAAAGCCTGGGCACTCGTAAAGGGGTGACCGGCACCGTGCCGCCAGCGACATTTGATTGCGTCAACAAACTTCAACTCTGAAAAGAGTAGAAATTGAAGAACGGCGAACGCGTGATACTCAAATAAATGCTCAAGTTGTTGAGCATCTGTCCTTGACGACATCTGCGGATGTCAAAGTTATAGGGTCAAGTGACTAAGTGCATGTGGTGGATGCCTTGGCGATTACAGGCGACGAAGGACGTGATAGCCTGCGATAAGCTTCGGGGAGCTGGCAAATAAGCTTTGATCCGGAGATTTCCGAATGGGGAAACCCACCTCGTTTAGAGGTATCGCACACTGAATACATAGGTGTGCGAGGCGAACCGGGTGAACTGAAACATCTCAGTAGCTCGAGGAAAAGACATCAACCGAGATTCCGAAAGTAGTGGCGAGCGAAATCGGAGTAGCCCTCGTGTTTTAGCAGTTGGCATATCAGAACGGAATGGAAAGTCCGGCCATAGCGGGTGATAGCCCCGTATGAGAAATGTCGATTGTGGAACTAGGCACGAATAGAGTAGGGCGGGACACGTGAAATCCTGTCTGAATATGGGGGGACCATCCTCCAAGGCTAAATACTCGTAATCGACCGATAGTGAACAAGTACCGTGAGGGAAAGGCGAAAAGAACCCCGGGAGGGGAGTGAAATAGATCCTGAAACCGCATGCATACAAAAAGTAGGAGCCCGCAAGGGTGACTGCGTACCTTTTGTATAATGGGTCAGCGACTTACATTCAGTGGCGAGGTTAACCGAATAGGGTAGCCGTAGAGAAATCGAGTCCGAATAGGGCGATTCAGTCGCTGGGTGTAGACCCGAAACCAGGTGATCTATCCATGGCCAGGATGAAGGTACCGTAACAGGTGCTGGAGGTCCGAACCGACTAGTGTTGCAAAACTAGCGGATGAGCTGTGGATAGGGGTGAAAGGCTAAACAAACCTGGAGATAGCTGGTTCTCTCCGAAAACTATTTAGGTAGTGCCTCAAGTATTACCTTCGGGGGTAGAGCACTGTTTAGGCTAGGGGGTCATGGCGACTTACCAAACCTATGCAAACTCCGAATACCGAAGAGTACAGCTTGGGAGACAGAGCACCGGGTGCTAACGTCCGGACTCAAGAGGGAAACAACCCAGACCGCCAGCTAAGGTCCCTAAAATTGGCTAAGTGGGAAACGAAGTGGGAAGGCTAAAACAGTCAGGATGTTGGCTTAGAAGCAGCCATCATTTAAAGAAAGCGTAATAGCTCACTGATCGAGTCGTCCTGCGCGGAAGATGTAACGGGGCTAAGCCAGTTACCGAAGCTGCGGATGCACAGTTTACTGTGCGTGGTAGGAGAGCGTTCTGTACGCCTGTGAAGGTGGGTCGTGAGGCCTGCTGGAGGTATCAGAAGTGCGAATGCTGACATGAGTAGCGTTAAAGGGGGTGAAAAGCCCCCTCGCCGAAAGCGCAAGGTTTCCTACGCAACGTTCATCGGCGTAGGGTGAGTCGGCCCCTAAGGCGAGGCAGAGATGCGTAGCTGATGGGAAACAGGTCAATATTCCTGTACCGATCAATAGTGCGATGTGGGGACGGAGAAGGTTAGCTCAGCCGGGTGTTGGATGTCCCGGTTCAAGCCTGTAGTCGTGCCTGGTAGGCAAATCCGCCGGGCTTAGATGAGGGGTGATAACGAGTCTGCTTGCAGACGAAGTGAGTGATACCCTGCTTCCAGGAAAAGCCACTAAGCTTCAGCTATTGACGACCGTACCGCAAACCGACACTGGTGCGCGAGATGAGTATTCTAAGGCGCTTGAGAGAACTCTGGAGAAGGAACTCGGCAAATTGACACCGTAACTTCGGAAGAAGGTGTGCCTTTAGTAGGTGATCCATTTACTTGGTTAGCCCAATGAGGCCGCAGAGAATCGGTGGCTGCAACTGTTTATTAAAAACACAGCACTCTGCAAAGACGAAAGTCGACGTATAGGGTGTGACTCCTGCCCGGTGCTGGAAGATTAAATGATGGGGTGCAAGCTCTTGACTGAAGTCCCAGTAAACGGCGGCCGTAACTATAACGGTCCTAAGGTAGCGAAATTCCTTGTCGGGTAAGTTCCGACCTGCACGAATGGAGTAATGATGGCCACACTGTCTCCTCCAGAGACTCAGCGAAGTTGAAATGTTTGTGATGATGCAATCTCCCCGCGGAAAGACGGAAAGACCCCATGAACCTTTACTGTAGCTTTACATTGGACTTTGAACAGATCTGTGTAGGATAGGTGGGAGGCTTTGAAACCTGGTCGCTAGATCAGGTGGAGCCAACGTTGAAATACCACCCTGGTGTGTTTGAGGTTCTAACCTTGGCCCGTTATCCGGGTTGGGGACAGTGTATGGTGGGCAGTTTGACTGGGGCGGTCTCCTCCCAAAGTGTAACGGAGGAGTTCGAAGGTACGCTAAATACGGTCGGAAATCGTGTTGATAGTGCATTGGCATAAGCGTGCTTGACTGCGAGACTGACAAGTCGAGCAGGTACGAAAGTAGGACAAAGTGATCCGGTGGTTCTGTATGGAAGGGCCATCGCTCAACGGATAAAAGGTACTCTGGGGATAACAGGCTGATACCGCCCAAGAGTTCATATCGACGGCGGTGTTTGGCACCTCGATGTCGGCTCATCTCATCCTGGGGCTGTAGCCGGTCCCAAGGGTATGGCTGTTCGCCATTTAAAGAGGTACGTGAGCTGGGTTTAAAACGTCGTGAGACAGTTTGGTCCCTATCTTCCGTGGGCGCTGCAAGATTGAGAGAGCCTGCTCCTAGTACGAGAGGACCGGAGTGGACGCACCTCTGGTGTATCGGTTGTCACGCCAGTGGCATCGCCGAGTAGCTAAGTGCGGAAGAGATAACCGCTGAAAGCATCTAAGCGGGAAACTCGTCTCAAGATGAGTCTTGCCGGGGCCTAGAGCCCCCTGAAGGGTCGTTCAAGACCAGGACGTTGATAGGCTGGGTGTGGAAGCGCAGTAATGCGTTAAGCTAACCAGTACTAATTGCCCGTGCGGCTTGACCCTATAACTTTGACACTCAAAACGTCAAGGTGAGTGGTCACGCAGATCAACTCCCATCCCGGGATGTCTGATCGAAACCGTTCTTCAAACCTGAAGACGCAATCAAACCAAAGCTGATTTGACTCTACCGAATTGGGCCTGCTGAGCTCCTCAGCAAGCCAACCAGTCAAGCCTGATGACCATAGCGAGTCGGTCCCACCCCTTCCCATCCCGAACAGGACCGTGAAACGACTCAGCGCCGATGATAGTGCGGATTCCCGTGTGAAAGTAGGTCATCGTCAGGCTAATATCCGGAGACGCCCGGTCGGATGACCGGGCGTTCCTTTCTCTGCTTGCAGAGATCAGCGCTTCGCGGAGCGTTGATCTCTGAGGCTGAGACGGTGTCGATCTGATCATGAGAATGATTGTGAAAGACGCTTGACAAGTTCAAACGAACTCGTTTATAGTCTCATCTCTTCGCTGCTGACGACAAGTCAGCGACGCGACGAAGAAAGCAAGCGACGGGCTGAGGCCTTGAGCGAAAGCTGCTTCGATGTTCTTTAAGAATTTACAGCCGATAAGCGTGGGCGTCTGGACGAGCGACCTGAGAAGGTTAAATCGCTAGATGCTCACGGAAGAAAGAATGAAGCTATGAAAATAGTCTTTGTTCGATTCCGTTGAGTTTATTCAAGATCGAACTGTAGAGTTTGATCCTGGCTCAGATTGAACGCTGGCGGCATGCCTTACACATGCAAGTCGAACGGTAACGCGGGGCAACCTGGCGACGAGTGGCGAACGGGTGAGTAATATATCGGAACGTGCCCAGTTGTGGGGGATAACTGCTCGAAAGAGCAGCTAATACCGCATACGACCTGAGGGTGAAAGCGGGGGATCGCAAGACCTCGCGCAATTGGAGCGGCCGATATCAGATTAGGTAGTTGGTGGGGTAAAGGCCTACCAAGCCGACGATCTGTAGCTGGTCTGAGAGGACGACCAGCCACACTGGGACTGAGACACGGCCCAGACTCCTACGGGAGGCAGCAGTGGGGAATTTTGGACAATGGGGGCAACCCTGATCCAGCCATGCCGCGTGCGGGAAGAAGGCCTTCGGGTTGTAAACCGCTTTTGTCAGGGAAGAAAAGACTCCTACTAATACTGGGGGTTCATGACGGTACCTGAAGAATAAGCACCGGCTAACTACGTGCCAGCAGCCGCGGTAATACGTAGGGTGCAAGCGTTAATCGGAATTACTGGGCGTAAAGCGTGCGCAGGCGGTTATGCAAGACAGATGTGAAATCCCCGGGCTCAACCTGGGAACTGCATTTGTGACTGCATGGCTAGAGTACGGTAGAGGGGGATGGAATTCCGCGTGTAGCAGTGAAATGCGTAGATATGCGGAGGAACACCGATGGCGAAGGCAATCCCCTGGACCTGTACTGACGCTCATGCACGAAAGCGTGGGGAGCAAACAGGATTAGATACCCTGGTAGTCCACGCCCTAAACGATGTCAACTGGTTGTTGGGAGGGTTTCTTCTCAGTAACGTAGCTAACGCGTGAAGTTGACCGCCTGGGGAGTACGGCCGCAAGGTTGAAACTCAAAGGAATTGACGGGGACCCGCACAAGCGGTGGATGATGTGGTTTAATTCGATGCAACGCGAAAAACCTTACCTACCCTTGACATGCCAGGAATCCTGCAGAGATGTGGGAGTGCTCGAAAGAGAACCTGGACACAGGTGCTGCATGGCCGTCGTCAGCTCGTGTCGTGAGATGTTGGGTTAAGTCCCGCAACGAGCGCAACCCTTGTCATTAGTTGCTACGAAAGGGCACTCTAATGAGACTGCCGGTGACAAACCGGAGGAAGGTGGGGATGACGTCAGGTCATCATGGCCCTTATGGGTAGGGCTACACACGTCATACAATGGCCGGGACAGAGGGCTGCCAACCCGCGAGGGGGAGCTAATCCCAGAAACCCGGTCGTAGTCCGGATCGCAGTCTGCAACTCGACTGCGTGAAGTCGGAATCGCTAGTAATCGCGGATCAGCTTGCCGCGGTGAATACGTTCCCGGGTCTTGTACACACCGCCCGTCACACCATGGGAGCGGGTTCTGCCAGAAGTAGTTAGCCTAACCGCAAGGGGGGCGATTACCACGGCAGGGTTCGTGACTGGGGTGAAGTCGTAACAAGGTAGCCGTATCGGAAGGTGCGGCTGGATCACCTCCTTTCTAGAGATGACGAGACCGTTGTCTGGCTTAGGTCAGAGAATTGAGTCGAGTCCACATAAGCGAGTTCAGCGCGCCCACACTTATCGGCTGTAGACACACAACAGTGAGTGAGAAAACGCGTGAGCCTGGCGAGCTGGCCTTGCCGGTTGGCGCGATTGCAGGAGCACGCAAGAAACGCGTGGGTCTGTAGCTCAGTCGGTTAGAGCACCGTCTTGATAAGGCGGGGGTCGCTGGTTCGAATCCAGCCAGACCCACCACGATGATCGTCAAGATCTGGGGGATTAGCTCAGCTGGGAGAGCACCTGCTTTGCAAGCAGGGGGTCGTCGGTTCGATCCCGTCATCCTCCACCAATCACTTCACAGGGTGGCAAACCACAGCAGCGGACAAGCGCTGTTGTGGTTTGCCAGTCTCGACTTTTTAAGTCGGCTGTTGTTCTTTAACAATTCGTAGAGTCGAATCAGCGTTGCTGGCGGAAAGCCTGGGCACTCGTAAAGGGGTGACCGGCACCGTGCCGCCAGCGACATTTGATTGCGTCAACAAACTTCAACTCTGAAAAGAGTAGAAATTGAAGAACGGCGAACGCGTGATACTCAAATAAATGCTCAAGTTGTTGAGCATCTGTCCTTGACGACATCTGCGGATGTCAAAGTTATAGGGTCAAGTGACTAAGTGCATGTGGTGGATGCCTTGGCGATTACAGGCGACGAAGGACGTGATAGCCTGCGATAAGCTTCGGGGAGCTGGCAAATAAGCTTTGATCCGGAGATTTCCGAATGGGGAAACCCACCTCGTTTAGAGGTATCGCACACTGAATACATAGGTGTGCGAGGCGAACCGGGTGAACTGAAACATCTCAGTAGCTCGAGGAAAAGACATCAACCGAGATTCCGAAAGTAGTGGCGAGCGAAATCGGAGTAGCCCTCGTGTTTTAGCAGTTGGCATATCAGAACGGAATGGAAAGTCCGGCCATAGCGGGTGATAGCCCCGTATGAGAAATGTCGATTGTGGAACTAGGCACGAATAGAGTAGGGCGGGACACGTGAAATCCTGTCTGAATATGGGGGGACCATCCTCCAAGGCTAAATACTCGTAATCGACCGATAGTGAACAAGTACCGTGAGGGAAAGGCGAAAAGAACCCCGGGAGGGGAGTGAAATAGATCCTGAAACCGCATGCATACAAAAAGTAGGAGCCCGCAAGGGTGACTGCGTACCTTTTGTATAATGGGTCAGCGACTTACATTCAGTGGCGAGGTTAACCGAATAGGGTAGCCGTAGAGAAATCGAGTCCGAATAGGGCGATTCAGTCGCTGGGTGTAGACCCGAAACCAGGTGATCTATCCATGGCCAGGATGAAGGTACCGTAACAGGTGCTGGAGGTCCGAACCGACTAGTGTTGCAAAACTAGCGGATGAGCTGTGGATAGGGGTGAAAGGCTAAACAAACCTGGAGATAGCTGGTTCTCTCCGAAAACTATTTAGGTAGTGCCTCAAGTATTACCTTCGGGGGTAGAGCACTGTTTAGGCTAGGGGGTCATGGCGACTTACCAAACCTATGCAAACTCCGAATACCGAAGAGTACAGCTTGGGAGACAGAGCACCGGGTGCTAACGTCCGGACTCAAGAGGGAAACAACCCAGACCGCCAGCTAAGGTCCCTAAAATTGGCTAAGTGGGAAACGAAGTGGGAAGGCTAAAACAGTCAGGATGTTGGCTTAGAAGCAGCCATCATTTAAAGAAAGCGTAATAGCTCACTGATCGAGTCGTCCTGCGCGGAAGATGTAACGGGGCTAAGCCAGTTACCGAAGCTGCGGATGCACAGTTTACTGTGCGTGGTAGGAGAGCGTTCTGTACGCCTGTGAAGGTGGGTCGTGAGGCCTGCTGGAGGTATCAGAAGTGCGAATGCTGACATGAGTAGCGTTAAAGGGGGTGAAAAGCCCCCTCGCCGAAAGCGCAAGGTTTCCTACGCAACGTTCATCGGCGTAGGGTGAGTCGGCCCCTAAGGCGAGGCAGAGATGCGTAGCTGATGGGAAACAGGTCAATATTCCTGTACCGATCAATAGTGCGATGTGGGGACGGAGAAGGTTAGCTCAGCCGGGTGTTGGATGTCCCGGTTCAAGCCTGTAGTCGTGCCTGGTAGGCAAATCCGCCGGGCTTAGATGAGGGGTGATAACGAGTCTGCTTGCAGACGAAGTGAGTGATACCCTGCTTCCAGGAAAAGCCACTAAGCTTCAGCTATTGACGACCGTACCGCAAACCGACACTGGTGCGCGAGATGAGTATTCTAAGGCGCTTGAGAGAACTCTGGAGAAGGAACTCGGCAAATTGACACCGTAACTTCGGAAGAAGGTGTGCCTTTAGTAGGTGATCCATTTACTTGGTTAGCCCAATGAGGCCGCAGAGAATCGGTGGCTGCAACTGTTTATTAAAAACACAGCACTCTGCAAAGACGAAAGTCGACGTATAGGGTGTGACTCCTGCCCGGTGCTGGAAGATTAAATGATGGGGTGCAAGCTCTTGACTGAAGTCCCAGTAAACGGCGGCCGTAACTATAACGGTCCTAAGGTAGCGAAATTCCTTGTCGGGTAAGTTCCGACCTGCACGAATGGAGTAATGATGGCCACACTGTCTCCTCCAGAGACTCAGCGAAGTTGAAATGTTTGTGATGATGCAATCTCCCCGCGGAAAGACGGAAAGACCCCATGAACCTTTACTGTAGCTTTACATTGGACTTTGAACAGATCTGTGTAGGATAGGTGGGAGGCTTTGAAACCTGGTCGCTAGATCAGGTGGAGCCAACGTTGAAATACCACCCTGGTGTGTTTGAGGTTCTAACCTTGGCCCGTTATCCGGGTTGGGGACAGTGTATGGTGGGCAGTTTGACTGGGGCGGTCTCCTCCCAAAGTGTAACGGAGGAGTTCGAAGGTACGCTAAATACGGTCGGAAATCGTGTTGATAGTGCATTGGCATAAGCGTGCTTGACTGCGAGACTGACAAGTCGAGCAGGTACGAAAGTAGGACAAAGTGATCCGGTGGTTCTGTATGGAAGGGCCATCGCTCAACGGATAAAAGGTACTCTGGGGATAACAGGCTGATACCGCCCAAGAGTTCATATCGACGGCGGTGTTTGGCACCTCGATGTCGGCTCATCTCATCCTGGGGCTGTAGCCGGTCCCAAGGGTATGGCTGTTCGCCATTTAAAGAGGTACGTGAGCTGGGTTTAAAACGTCGTGAGACAGTTTGGTCCCTATCTTCCGTGGGCGCTGCAAGATTGAGAGAGCCTGCTCCTAGTACGAGAGGACCGGAGTGGACGCACCTCTGGTGTATCGGTTGTCACGCCAGTGGCATCGCCGAGTAGCTAAGTGCGGAAGAGATAACCGCTGAAAGCATCTAAGCGGGAAACTCGTCTCAAGATGAGTCTTGCCGGGGCCTAGAGCCCCCTGAAGGGTCGTTCAAGACCAGGACGTTGATAGGCTGGGTGTGGAAGCGCAGTAATGCGTTAAGCTAACCAGTACTAATTGCCCGTGCGGCTTGACCCTATAACTTTGACACTCAAAACGTCAAGGTGAGTGGTCACGCAGATCAACTCCCATCCCGGGATGTCTGATCGAAACCGTTCTTCAAACCTGAAGACGCAATCAAACCAAAGCTGATTTGACTCTACCGAATTGGGCCTGCTGAGCTCCTCAGCAAGCCAACCAGTCAAGCCTGATGACCATAGCGAGTCGGTCCCACCCCTTCCCATCCCGAACAGGACCGTGAAACGACTCAGCGCCGATGATAGTGCGGATTCCCGTGTGAAAGTAGGTCATCGTCAGGTTAATACACCGCCAAACCCCTCGATCAGCAATGATCGAGGGGTTTTGTCTTTTCTGAATCGTTTCCGATTGGCAGTAGCTGATCCAAGTAGCGTCGATTCCCTGCACTGCGAGAACCTCGCCCCTTTTGTGGGACTGTGTTTCGGCGGAGCTCCGAATAGACTGCCTCGATCATTGATTCGGGACGGGGAGCGTATGCAGCGGTTCTGGAATGGCGCAAGGTTTTCTTCGTTTTCGACCCAAGCGGCGCTTGTCGTGCTGTTGACGAGTCCAGCGGCACATGCTGTAGAGATCGGATCGGTCGCGCCGCAGGGAGAGGTTGAGCAGGCTCAGAACGTCGTTGTTCGCTTCAAAGAACCTACCTCGCGCTTCGGAGATCCTCGTGTTCCTGATCCCGTTGCCTTGCGTTGCGGGAGCGTGGCTCTACAAGGCAAGGGCCGTTGGACGAGCGATCGAGAGTGGATTTACGACTTCGCCACTCCGCTGCCAGCGGGGGCAAAGTGCACGGTAGTCGCCAGCGATGGTTTCCAGCCCACAGCGCCTGGAGCAGCCGTAGGTTGGCGCGGTCCGCGAGAGTTTTCATTCCAATTGAGCGCGCCAACGGTTCGTCGTGTCAGCCCGTGGGAGGGCAGCCGGATCGAGGAGAACCAGCGTTTCCTTCTGCAGCTTTCCGGTGATGCGAAGGTCGAGACGATCGCACCTCACATGTGGTGTGAATCGAAGGCGCTTGGGGAGAGGATTCCTGTTGAACTTCGCAGCGCTGCGGAGCGCGACGTCCTGCTGCGTGGGATCAAGGCCGAGGGGGCGAAGCGACAGAGCTGGGTCCTGGTTGGGTGCACCCGTCCTCTGCCCGCCGGCGCTGACGCCACATTGGTGTGGGGCGCTGGCATCGCGGCCGCCGCCAACGATTCGGTGCAGACGCGTGGGGACCGGCGATTCCGCTTCACGGTCCGAGCGCCACTGACTGCCGAGCTCTCCTGCGAACGTGAGCGGGCAAATGCGCCATGCCTCTCCATTCGTCCAATTTCGGTGAGCTTCTCAGAGCCGATTTCGCGGGAGCTCGCCTTGGCGGTGCGCCTGAAGGGGCCGCATGGTGCCAGCGTGTCGCCGTTGGCGGCGTCGGAACAGGAGTCCCAGTCTGCCGGCTGGCTGTCGGCGGTGCGTTTCCCCACACCGTTGGCTGAGCAGCAGGACTATCTGCTGGAGCTTCCCAATGGGATCAAGGACGAGAGCGGGAGGCCGCTGTCCAATGCAGCCAGCTTCCCGATGAAGGTCCGCACCTCGGAGTCGCCGCCGCTGGCGAAGTTCGCAGCAGCGCCCTTCGGGATTGTGGAGTGGGAGGCCGCAGGCCCCAGCCTGATTCCTCTGAGCTTGCGCCACGTGCAATCGGATCTGCAGCCACGGGCGAGCGGGCATTTGCGGATCAGGCGCTTGACGGACGACGCCGAGATCCTGCGGTGGTATGGACGTCTCTACCGTCAGAACGAGTGGGAAGACCGGAAGGCCGAGTGGCTGAAGAATGCGCCGGATCTCCAGTCCATGACGGTCCCTCCGGCAAATCCGGACAAGGTGATCGACGTGATCGGCGTCCCCTTGGCCCAGCCGGGATATCACGTGCTGGAGCTGAAGTCGCCGCGCCTGGGGCAGTCGCTGCTCGATCCCGTCCAGCCGATGTTTGTGCGGACCGGGGCCCTGGTCACCAATCTCGGGGTCCATTTCAAGTTGGGGAAGGATGACAGCCTGGTGTGGGTGACGTCGCTCGACAAGGGGCAACCCGTCGAGGGCGCTCAGATCGCGGTCTACGATTGCCGAGGCAAGTCGCTGTGGAACGGGCGAACTGACGCACGCGGCTTGGCACGCATTGATCGACCCAATCTGGATCGAGAGAGCGGGACGGGGGAGTGCATCGCCGAGTCGGGCCTCTTCATCACGGCGCGGTTCGCGCAGCCAGGCAAGGCTTTGGATCAATCGTTCATGTTCAGCGGCTGGAGCCGCGGCATTGAGCCCTGGCGTTTCAATGTGCCGGTCGCCTGGGGCGCCGAGCGCTCTGCCCGAGCCCACACCGTCACCGATCGGCCGCTGCTTCGCGCTGGCGAAACCCTGTCGATGAAGCACTTCTTCCGCCTGGAGACGGTCCAGGGGCTGGCGGATGCGACACCGGACCAGTTGCCCGACAAGATGCGTGTCGTGTTCGAAGGGACTGGCGAGGAAGTCGCGACGCTGGACCTGAAATGGCAAGGCGGTCGTTACGCCTTGAGCATCTGGAAGGTCCCCTCGGAAGCGAAGCTCGGGCGTTACCGCTTTGTGATGGAGCGCGCCGACGGGCGCGGCGGGCGAAGGACCTGGGACAGCGGAAGCGTGCGCGTCGAGGAGTTCCGGGTGCCGCTTGTCGACGCACGTCTCCTTCCGCCGAAGGCGCCCTCTCCGGGCGCGCAGGAGCAGTCCTGGTCGGCGCAACTGAATTACATGGCGGGTGGGCCGATGGCGAAGTCGCCGGTAGTGCTGAGCGCCATGCTGCAACCGCGCACGACCAGCTTCCCTGGGCTCGACGACTTTGCCTTTGAGCCGCCCTCGCCTGAAGGGCCGACGGACACAGGGCCGGATGGCGAGATGGACGGGGGCGACGGCGAGTCCTCAGGTAGTTCGCCCGGCGCGGCCCGATTGGTGCTGGACAAGCTGGCGCTGCAGACCGACGCCAAGGGGGGCGTCTCGTTCAAGGTGCCCTTGAAAGTCGGCGTCGATCGTCCCACGGAGTTGCGCGTGGAGTTGAACTATCGCGATCCCGATGGACAGACGCATACGCGATCCGCCTCCCAGGTTGTCTGGCCCGCGGGCGTGGTCATCGGATTGCGTGCACCCACCTGGGTGGCCAACGGCCAACCCTTGTCGGTGCAGGCGGTTGCGCTGGACCTCCAGGGCAAGCCGGTGGCCAACCAGAAGGTCAGCGTCGGCGCGCGCCAGATCCAGACGCTCAGTACTCGCAAGCGGTTGGTCGGAGGCTTTTATGCCTACGAGCATCAACGAAACCTGAAGGATCTGGGCGAGCTGTGCAGCGGCACCACCGATGCGCTGGGGCTCATGCGCTGCGAGATCAAGGTGAGCCAGGGCGGGCAGATCGAATTGATCGGCTCAGCCAAGGATGACGGCGGTCGCACCGCGCGCGCTGCCAGTTCCTTGTGGGTAACGAAGGCCGGCGAATCCTGGTTTGCGCAGGACAACGACGACCGCATCGATGTGGTCCCGGAGCGCAGGCGCTATGAACCGGGCGAGATCGCAAGGTTCCAGGTGCGCATGCCCTATCGCGATGCGACGGCGCTGGTCACCGTCGAGCGGGAAGGCGTGTTGTACAGCGAGGTCCGACGTCTCTCGGGGCGCGACCCGTGGCTGGAGTTGAAGATCGACCGCGACTGGACGCCGAACGCCTTCGTCAGCGTGATGGTGCTGCGAGGTCGATTGCGCGACGTGCCCTGGTACTCGTTCTTCTCCTGGGGCTGGCGCGAGCCGTCGAACTGGTGGCGGGAGTGGCGCGCCTCGGGTGACTACCAGGCGCCCACCGCGATGGTCGATCTGTCCAAGCCGTCTTTCAAGCTGGGCATGGCGTCGATCGAGATCGGACAGGCCAAGCACCGCTTGCAGGTCGAGGTCGTGCCGCAGCAGGCGCAGTACGGCGTCCGGCAGAGCGCGCAAGTGAAGCTGCGGGTCACGCAGGATGGCAAGCCCGTGCCGGATGCGCAGGTCGCCTTCGCCGCGGTGGACGAAGGTCTGCTGGCGCTGGCGCCCAACCCGAGCTGGAAGCTCCTGGACGGCATGATCCAGACCCGGCCGTGGGGCGTGACGACGGCGACAGGACACAGCGAGATCATCGGCCGGCGGCACTACGGGCGCAAGGCCGTGGCGGCAGGCGGCGGAGGCGGGTTTGCAACACGTGAGCTGTTCGACACGCTGCTGACCTGGCAACCGCTGGTGACGGTCAACGCGCAGGGGGAGGCCCTCGTGCGCGTGCCCTTGAACGATTCGCTCACGCGCTTCCGGCTGGTGGCGGTGGCCGATGCCCCGGGGCAGCGTTTCGGCACGGGTGAGGGCAGCATCAACGTGAGCCAGGACCTGCAGCTGCTGTCCGGCCTCCCGCCGCTGGTCCGCGAGGGCGATCGCGTGCAGGCCATGCTCACGCTGCGCAATGCCACGAACCGTGTCATGGACCTGCGGGTGTCGCTGACCGGCAAGGCGAGCCTGGAGACGGGTGAACAGGCCGTACCGACCGATGTGAAAGCGCTGAGGCTGGCCGCCGGTCAGGCCCAGGAGCTGACCTGGGACGTCACGGTGCCGGAGGGTGCTCAGCGCATCGTCTGGGAAGCCCAGGCCCAGGAGCAGGGCGGCAGTGCCAAGGACGCGATGCGGACGACGCAGGCGGTGCAGCCGGCGGTGCCGGTGCGGGTGCTGCAGGCGACGCTGCGGCAGCTCGACGCGCCGATCAGCATGCCGGTTGCCGTTCCCGCCGACGCCTTGCCCGCGCAAGGTGTGAAGCGCGGAGGCCTCCAGATCGGGTTGCAACCGAAGTTGTCGACGGCATTGCCTGGCATTCGACGCTACTTCGAGCAGTATCCGTACACCTGCCTCGAACAGCAGAGCTCCAAGTTCATCGCGCTGCACGACAGTGCGGCGTGGGAGGGGCTGATGGGGCAGTTGTCGACGTATCAGGATGCCGATGGGCTGTTCGCCTACTTCCCGCTCTCGAATCATCTGACGCAGGGCAGCGACGTGCTGACGGCCCATCTGCTGTCGGTGGCGCAGGAGGCCGGCCGGCCGTTGCCGACAGCGCAACTGGGCAAGGCGCTCGACGGTCTGGCGGCTTTTGTCGAAGGACGGCTGGAGCGTCGCTACTGGTCGCCACGCCCCGACGACGAGCCGCGGCGCATCGCCGCGCTGGCCGCCTTGGCGCGCTATGGAAAGGCGACGCCGCGACAGTTGGGGACGGTCGATGGCCGCAACCTGACCACCTGGCCGACTTCCGTCGTCATCGATTGGCTGGTGTTGCATCAGCGGATGGCCGACGCACCGGACCGCGCCGCGCAGATCGTCGCGGCACAGAACCAGTTGCGTAGCCGCTTGAGCTTCGCAGGCACCACCTTGCGCTTCGTCAACGAGGAGTCGGACGCCTGGTGGTGGCTGATGGGGAGCGGCGACGCGACGGCCGCACGCGCGATCCTGGCCCTGGTCGACGACGCGGGATGGAAGGAGGACCTGCCCCGGCTGGTTGTCGGCACCCTGGCCCGGCAGGAGCGGGGCGCCTGGTTCAACACCACCGCGAACCTGTGGGGCGCGCTGGCGCTGGAGAAGTTCTCGGCCCGTTTCGAAACGCAGCCGGTGAAGGGAAAGACCGAGGCCAAGCTGGCCAACGCAGGCGTCGCGCTGGACTGGGCGGTCAAGCCGGACGGCGGCGAATTGCGTCTGCCCTGGCCTGCCGCCGGCAACGGCACGTTGACGGTGACGCAGGCCGGCGAGGGACGGCCCTGGGCCACCGTGCAGGCTTTGTCCGCGATCCCGCTGAAGGCGCCGCTCACGTCGGGCTATGCGATCAAGCGGACGATCACCGCCGTGACGCAGAAGGCCGCGCCGCGATGGTCGCGGGGCGACGTGATGCGGGTGCGGCTCGAGATCGACGCGGCGGCCGACATGACCTGGGTGGTGCTCAGTGACCCGCTGCCTACGGGCGCCGCGGTCGTCGAGGGCACGATCGACACCCAGGGCGAGCGCGCCGAGGGTCAGGCCTGGCCCAGCTTCATCGAGCGCAGCTTCTCGGCGTGGCGCGCCTATTTCGACCATCTGCCGCGCGGCAAGCATGTCCTCGAATACACGGTCCGGCTGAACAACGCGGGGCGCTTCCAGATGCCGACCACGCGCGCCGAGGCGATGTATTCGCCGGACCGTTTCGGTGAGGTGCCGAACGCGGTGCTGGAGGTGCAGCCTTGACCTTGCCCAGGTCGACGACCCGCCACGCCTTCGCGCAATGGGCGAGGGCGTCGGTCCTGGCGCTCGTCGCGGTCGGTTCGGTGGGTTCGGTCATTTCGGCTCGCGCGGATGATTTGCCGTCGTTTGCGCAGACGCGCGCGACGCATCCGCTGTCGGATGTCCAACTGCTCGACCGACGAGGCGAGCCGCTGCAGACCTTGCGCGTGGATCCCAGCCGGCGGGTGCTGGCGTGGGTGCCGCTGGATCAGATGTCCCCGTCGCTGCTGCGGGCGATGCTGCTGTCGGAGGACCAGCACTTCTACGAGCACAGCGGCGTCGACTGGTCGGCGGTCGCGGCCAGCGCGTGGGCCAACCTGTGGAATACGCGCACGCGCGGCGCGTCCACGGTGACGATGCAGCTCGCCGGCCTGCTCGACAAGGACCTGGCCCGGCGCGGCGGTCGCAGCGTGACGCAGAAGCTCGGGCAGGCCTGGGTGGCGGGGCGGCTGGAGAAGCGGTGGACCAAGGCCCAGATCCTGGAGGCCTATCTGAACCGTGTGCCGCTGCGCGGCGAGCTCGTCGGCGTGCCCGCGGCGGCGCAGGCGTTTTTCGGCAAGCGGCCGAGCGGGCTGGATGCGCGCGAATCCGCGCTGCTTGCCGCGATGCTGCGGGGGCCCAACGCATCGGCTGAGACGCTCTCGACGCGCGCCTGCGGGGTGCTGCGGGCGATGGGGCAAGCCTGCGACGGCCTGGTCGACGAGGTGGGGGCCGTGTTGCGGCGAAAATCCTTGTCGGTCGGCGATGCGCCGCAGTGGGCGCCTCACTACGCGCGCCTGGCGCTCCGTGCGGACGGCCCGGCGGCACAACGCAGCACGCTCGATGCCACCTGGCAGCGCGTCGCCGTGCAGGCGCTACGGCGGCATCTGGCGGAGCTGTCCGGTCGGCAGGTCGAGGACGGCGCGGTGCTTGTGCTCGACAACGCCAGCGGCGAGGTTCGCGTCTGGGTCGGATCGAGCGGCAGCCAGCTGTCCGAAGCGGCGCAGGTGGACCACGTGCTCGCCCGGCGGCAGCCGGGATCGACGCTGAAGCCTTTCCTGTACGAGCTGGCGATCGAACGACGCCTGATCACCGCAGCGAGCCTGCTGGACGACTCGCCGGCGCAGGTGGCGACCGCGGCGGGGCTGTACCTTCCTCAGAACTACGACAAGCAGTACCGGGGCTGGATCAGCGCCCGGGCGTCGCTCGGCAACAGTCTCAACGTGCCGGCGGTGCGACTGTCGCTGATGCTCACGCCGGAGGCGGTCTTCGAGCGCCTCAATGCCCTGGGCCTGCAACTGCCGGAGACGGGCGGCTTCTACGGACCGCCGCTCGCCTTGGGCAGCGCCGACGTGACCCTGCTGGCGCTGACCAACGCGTATCGTGCCCTGGCCAACGGCGGGCGATATGCCGCGGCCGCGACGCCACGGCGTGATCTGAATCGGGACGCGGGGCCACGGCGGGTGGACTTCCGTCAAGTGGCGGATCCCAGAGCCAGTTTCATCGTCGGCGACATCCTGGCCGACAACAACGCGCGCGCGCTGACCTTCGGGCTGTCGAGCGCACTGGCGTTGCCGTTCCCGGCCTCGGTGAAGACGGGCACGAGCAAGGACATGCGCGACAACTGGTGCATCGGCTGGACCAGCCGGTACACGGTCGGCGTCTGGGTCGGCAACTCCAGCGGTGAGGCCATGCATCAGGTGTCGGGCGTGAGCGGTGCGGCCCCGGTCTGGCGCGAGGTCATGCTGGCGCTGCACGCGGGCGGCGTTCCACCGGTCGCCCGTCCGCCCGCAGGCGTCGTCGCGCAGGAGACGCGTTTCGAGCCTGGCCAGGAGCCCTCGCGTCGGGAGTGGTTCGTGGCGGGGACCGAACAGGCAGTCATCCGCGCCGCGGGCACGTCCGTCTCGCTCAGCAATCCGGTCGACGGCGCGATCTATGCGCTCGACCCCGACATCCCGCCGATGGCGCAGCGCCTGCGCTTCGCGCACGAGGGCCGGCTTGATCGAGGCGGCGTGGCGGCCTGGCGCCTCGACGGCCGCGTCATCGGGCGCGGGGCCACGCTGGATTGGCTGCCGATGCCCGGGCGCCACGAGCTGGCGCTGCTGGACGCGAGTGGACGAGTGCTCCAGCAGGTGCGCTTCGAGGTCCGGGGCGCCGGCCTGAAGCAGCCGCCGTCACCCAGCGCCGAGTCCCGTCCCCCCAATCCGCAAGTCAAGCGCTCCAAGGCGCAGTTCGTCGCCACCCCCTGGCGGCCGGAGGGCTGACTTTCGATACTCCTCCCATCGTCGCTAAGATGCAGATTCGCGCGGGGAGACCATGCAGAGCCGACAACAACAAGCGCTGAACGCCGACCGGCCCCTTTGGAAGGTGCTGGGCGTCGCCATGCTCGGCGCCGCCTTGTGGCTGCCGGCCGCGCCGGCGCAGGCCAGCGAGGTCGTCAAGCTGGCGCGCCTGCTGATCACCGGCAAGCGCCAGCCGAGCCGTCCGCCCGCGCCGCAACCAGCCGCCCCGGAACGCGGCACCGACGCGAGCGCCCAGCCCCAGAGCCGTGCATCCGACGTCGAACTCCACGCCCAGACGCAGCGCCGCACCGCCGACGGCGCGGCCGTCTCGATGGACTGAGTGCACCAATCTGCTGCATGGCCGGCAGATTCCTCCCCAACTCGCAGCGTCGCCGCACCAGCCCGGCACTTCGTGCCTGATCGCCGTGCGATCAACGAAGTTAGTCTCGGAAACCGTGCGTTTCTCCCCCTGACAACGTCGTCAACGCGCGCCACACTGCCGCGCGTCGCCTCACGAGGGCGTGTGATCGTTGGGAGGGAAGAAGATGACTCAGGGTTCGAACAAGGTCTACCGGAAAGGCCTGCCGTTCAGCGCCGAAGTGGCCCCGTTGCTGGCCGCCATGCCGCTGCTGGAGGAGTACCGCGAGCCGCTGCTGCGGCTGCAGGGCGCCTGGGACAGCCTCGCGCTGCTGGGCCAGATGAGCGGCGCGGCCACCGACATGGCCGATACCCGCACCGCGTTCGAGGCGCTCACCGGTCGCCTGCTGGACAGCTTGGCGCGCCGACAGTTGCGGCATGCCGTCGGACATCTGCAGGGGCGCTCGCAGGTGGCGATCGACATCCTGGTGCGCAACCTCTTTGAACGGACCGCCGACGTCGGTTTCCTGGCCAGTGACGGTCCGCTCCGGGCCTTGCTGCAGGCGGATGCGGCCGGCGAGGTCGAACCCGGCGAGGTCGAGGCGCTACGTCGCCGCTTTGCCGCCTACGTCGCCAAGTATTCGGTCTATGACCAGGTCGTGCTGCTCGCCGCCGACGGGCGCCGGCTCGCAGCCTTGGATGAATCGAGCTGTGCACCTGTCGTCGACGACCCGCGCCTGCGAGAGGCTTTCGAGCCCGGACGCGCCTTCGTCGAAGTGCACGGTCCCACCGGCCTGCTTGGCGGTCGCGGTGGCCTGATCTACGCGGCGGCGGTGAGCGGTCAGGACGGCGCCGACGGCGGCGTTCGCGGTCTGCTGTGTCTGTCCTTCAAGCTCGAAGACGAGATGCTGGGGCTCTTCCGCGCGTTGTGTGCCGGTGTGCCCCGCTCGGTGCTGGTGCTCAAGGATGCGCAGGGACGCGTGCTGCTGACCTCGGATCCCTGGCAGATCCCGCTCGGCGCGCCGCTGGCGGATGCCGGTGAAGCGCAGGGCTGGCGGCTGGATTTCGCCGGTCGCGATTACTTGGCCTGTGAGAGCGCGGCCAGTGGCTACGAAGGCTATTTCGGACCGGGCTGGCGCGCGCAGATGCTGCAGCCGCTGCAACACGCCTTCGCGGACGCGCCGCCGGAACGCCAGGGCGATCGCGCCCGCGACCTCGACACGCGCGAGCTGTTCGACGAAGAGCTCCGCAGCATTCCCGTCGAGGCGCGCCGCATCCAGCGCGAGCTGTCGCGGTCCTTGTGGAACGGCAAGCTCAAGAGCCGCGCGCACGCCCAGCCGGGCGTCCGCACCGGAGAAGGCGCGGCAACGGCGGCAGCGGCCGGTCCAGGCGGCGGCAACGCCTTCGCCGTGACCCTGCTCAACGAAGTCGAACGCACCGGCGATCAACTGCGGCAGGTGTTCGAACGCGCGATCGCGCAGCTCGAGGACGGCGCACTGGACGCGGTGTTCGACGGCGCCGGCTTCCGCGCGGAACTGGCGATCTCCATCGTCAACCGCAATCTCTACGAACGCGCCAACGACTGCCGCTGGTGGGCGCTCGATGCGCGCCTGCAGCGGGCGCTCGCGCTCGGCGACGCCGCCTCGGCGGAAGCGGTGCTGGCGAGCATCCATGCGCTCTACACCGTCTATTCGCTGCTGCTGGTCTTCGACAACGCGGGCCGCGTGGTCGCGGTGTCGGACCCGGCCCAGGCCCATCATGTCGGGCGTTCGCTGCAGGGCGACTGGGTGTCCGGTGCGCTCGGATTGCGCGACGCCGGCCAGTACGTGGTGTCGTCGCATGCACCCAGCGGTCTGTACGGCGAGGACGGTCACGCGCCTTGTCTCGTCTACGCGGCCGGCGTGCCGCATCCGGACGGTGCTGCGATGGTTGGCGGGATCGCGATCGTGTTCGACGGCGCACCGCAGTTCCGCGCGATGCTCCGTGCCGCCTTGCCCGACCATGCCGGCGCGGCCGCCTTGCTTGTGACGCGTGCGGGCGAGGTCGTGGCCAGCAGCGACGCGCGCTGGTCGTCGGGCGATCGCCTGCCGATGCCGCTGCCTGCGCTCCCGGCGTTGGCCGCGGACCAGCACGTGACCGGCGAGCTCGAGTTCGACGGCCGCGTCCATGCCTATGGGCTGGCGATGTCGGGCGGCTACCGGGAGTACCGCCGCCTCACGCCGCCCGATGCGACCGATCTCGCGGCGCTCGTGGTGCTGCCGCTCGGTGAACGTCTGGCGGCTGGCGAATCGGCAGGCGCCGGCGCCATGCCCGTCGCCTTCTCGCCGATGCCGCCGGCGGGCGTCAAGACTGTCGACGTGGCCAGCTTCCTCGTCGATCACCAGTGGCTTGGCCTGCCCGCGCTGCAGGTCGTCGCAGCGCTGGAGCGGCAGCGCATCACTGCCTGGCCCACGGCGCCGGCCGCGGTGCGCGGCATGCTGGGATTCGAAGGCCGCATGCTGCCGGTACTCGATCTGGGCCAACTGCTGTTCCACCGCCCCTGCGGCGACGAAGCCGCGTTGATGGTCTGCCAGACCGGCGCGGGCCAGCGCCTGGTGCTGGCGGTGCAGCAACTGGGTCAGGTCTTCGTCGCGGGCGCGGAGCAACTGCAGCCGAGCCCGACACGTCCGGGCTGGGCCGCACAGGCGCAGGTGCATCTGCTCAAGGGCCATGGACCGCAGATGCTCACGCTGCTGGATGGCGACGACCTGTGGCGCCTGGTCAACGGCGTGGTCGAAGCACAGACGCCTGCGCTGACCGTCGATTGATCCCCAGGTTCAGGCTGCGGTCCGCTCGATCATGGGCGGTCGCGGGTGCAGCCGCGCCATCGTGAGCGCATCGACATAGCGACCGTCGCGCAACGCATACCCGCGCAGTCGACCTTCGTGCTCAAAGCCGAAACGCTCGTAGAGCCGGATCGCGCGCGTGTTGTCGGCGAACACGGTGAGTTCGATACGCAGCACGCCGAGCCAGTCGTCCGCCTGACGCATCAGCGCGTCCATCAGCGCCGAGCCGACGCCCCGCCCATGGGCCTCCGGATGCACGCCGATGCCCAGCATCATGGCGTGCCGGCGCCGCACCTGCGGTCCGACCGGGTGCAGGCCCGCGGACCCCACCAGACGCTCGCCGTCGAAGGCGAGCAGCTGCAGTTCGCCGCTGTTCGTGTCGGGCACCTTCGCGAAACGTTCCTGCCAGAGCAGCTCGGAGGTGTAGGGCAATTGCAGCAGCGACGGCTGCACGCCGGGATGCCCCATCAGCTCGGCGTGCGCGCGGGCGTCCTCGGGCCGAGGACGGCGCAGCGTGAGGCCGTCGGCGACGCGCACGGTGCGCGGGCCGCGGTCGCGATCGTCGGGGAAGCGGGGCGGATTCGTTGAGGTCTGCATCGGGGTTCTCCTGGTGGGATGGAAGGACCGAGGGCGGAAATGAACAAGGCCCGCGGGTTGCGCGGGCCTTGTCGGGGGGGAGTTCGGGGATCGCTTCGGGACCGTGGGTCCTGGATCCTTGGGGGCGTCTACCGCGCTCGACGCCGTCCCTGGCCGCATGCGCACAGGTGCGCCTGCAGCGGATGCATGCAGCACATCTGGACGTGGCCGGAAGAGCGGATCGCGGAGGACATGCGGACCAGTATCTTGGCGACGCGTTGAAGGCGTCAAGCCCGCCGTCCGCCACACCAGTGGCAAGGGCGCGACAATGTGCGTTTCCCCATTCCGTCGCGGCCGACGCCGCGCGCCGCTTCATGCCTCGACTGAGTTCCGTCGCTGCCGTCGCCGACCTCGCTACCGCGGCTCCCGCCGCCGGAGCGCCCTCGCGCCCGAAGGGCGAGCCGCAGCCCGCCGAGCGCTTCGCGCTGGCCGTGGACAAGAGTCCGATCGACGGACTCGGGGTGTTCGCCGCCGAATCGATTCCGGCGCGGCGCAAGATCGGCGAGATGCGCGGCGAGATCGTGCCGGTGCGCGAAGCGCGTCGTCGCATCGAGGGTCGACGCCGCATCCACGTGGTCGAGGTGACGGACAAGACCGCGATCGATGCGACCAAGTCCGATTGCGCGCTGCGCCATGTGAACCACAGCTGCGCGCCGAACGCGGTGCTGCGCATCCGCCAGGGTCGGGCCGAGTTCTATGCGATCCGCGACATCGATCCCGGCGAGGAGATCTGCGCCGACTACGGCGAGAGCCACCACGAGGGCCGTTTGCGCTGCCGCTGCGGCGCGCCGAACTGCAAGGGTCGGCTCTGAATGAGAAACGCCGGCGCAAGGCCGGCGTTCAGGTGAGGCGGAAGAGGCGACTTGAGGCGGCTTGAGGCGGCTTGATGCCGCCGTCGATCCGCGTGATCCGCGTGATCCGCGGATCAGTGCGTCGCGTCCGGATCCGAGGTCAGGCCGGAGATCGCCTCCTTCAGCACGCGCTGCTGCATCCAGAACAGGCGCAGGTCCTGCACGGTGAACAGCATGTCGTCGATCAGCGCGTTCTGGTCGATGCCTTCCGGCTCTTCGTAGGCGCGCTGGATGTACTCGGTGCGGGGCGTCGAGTCCTCGACCAGCGTCACGGCCTCGATCGCTTCCAGCATCGCCTGCAGGTCGTCGGCGCCGTCGCCGGCGGGCAGCGTCCAGGCGTTCGAGTCGTCGACCGCCTGCAGGAAGCCTTGCGCCCACATCGCGCCCGGAGCGGGCATGCGCTCCAGCAGTTCCGCGGTGATCGAGCCCTGCGCGACCAGCTCGGCCTTGGTCTCCTCGTCGAACTCGGAGATCAGCGGCGTCAGGTGCATCTGCTCGGGGGCTTCGAGCAGCGGCTGCGGCTCCAGGCTGTCGCCGATCTCGTTCCAGCGCACATGCAGCGCTTCCATGAACGCATCGGTCAGGTCCTGCTCGTCGAGGCCGGCGGGCCAGTCCTCGCCGAACAGTGCGTCCATCGCCTGGATGGGCGCGGCGTCCGTGGGGCCGACGCGCAGGGCGGTCAGGTAGCCGTCCATCGTGTCCAGCGTGATCGCCGGCGCATCCGGATCGGCCTGCCCGGCCAGCACGGCCAGCAGCTCGCCGAGGCGCTGCGCGTTCTCGACGTCGATCGCGTCGCCGAAGTCGTCGTCCATCGGGGTGTCAGTCATGTTTGCTCCAGTTGCTTGAAACGACAAGGGCCCGACCGGGGCCCTTGAAGAGGTGGTTCGTCGAGACTCCGGGGCGGGCGGTTCGATCGCCGCCCGACGGCGGCGCAGCGGCCGCCGGGTTCCCGGAGTCTGTCCTGGTTCTGTGTCAGACGCGTTCGCCGACCCAGGCCTGCACGCTCGCCAGCGCGGCGGGCAGGGCCTTGGCGTCGGTGCCGCCGGCCATGGCCAGGTCCGGCTTGCCGCCGCCCTTGCCGCCGACCTGCTGCGCGACGAAGTTGACCAGCTCGCCGGCCTTCACTTTGCCGATGCTGTCCGCGGTGACGCCCGCGGCCAGCTGGACCTTGTCGCCGTCGACCGCGGCCAGCACGATGGCGGCGGTCTTGAGCTTGTCCTTGAGCTTGTCCATGGTCTCGCGCAGCGTCTTGGCGTCGGCGCCGACCAGCGTCGCCGCCAGCACCTTCAGTCCCTTGACGTCCACGGCCTGCGCCATCAGTTCGTCGCCTTGCGCGGAGGCCAGCTTGCTCTTGGCGGCGGTGAGTTCCTTCTCCAGCGCGCGCAACTGTTCCAGCACCGCCTGCACGCGCGGTTCCAGTTCGGCGGGCGCGGCCTTGAGCGTGCCGGCGACCGCCTGCACGGTGGACTCCAGCGACTGCAGGTAATGCAGCGCGTTGTCGCCGGTGACGGCCTCGACACGGCGGATGCCGGCCGCGACGCCGCTCTCGGCGACGATCTTGAACAGGCCGATGTCGCCGGTGCGGCGCACGTGCGTGCCGCCACAGAGTTCCTTAGACGAACCGATGCTCAGCACGCGCACGGTCTCGCCGTACTTCTCGCCGAACAGCATCATCGCGCCGCTCTTCTGCGCGTCGTCCAGCGCCATGACGGCGGCCTGCGTGTCGGCGTTGGCGAGGATCTCGGCGTTGACGATGGCCTCGACCTTGCGGATCTCCTCGGCCGTCATCGGCGCGGTGTGCGCGAAGTCGAAGCGGGTGCGCTCGGCGTTGACCAGCGAGCCCTTCTGCTGGACGTGCGCGCCCAGCACCTCGCGCAGCGCCTTGTGCATCAGGTGGGTGGCGCTGTGGTTGCGGATGGTCTTGGCGCGGCGTTCGGCGTCGACCTTGGCGGCGAAGACGTCGCCGACCTTGACCGTGCCTTCGACGACCTGCGCGTGGTGGCCGAACACGTCGGCCTGGATCTTCAGCGTGTCGTCGACGACCAGGCGGGTCGTCGCGTTGCGCAGCTCGCCGGCGTCGCCGACCTGGCCGCCGCTTTCCGCGTAGAACGGCGTGTGGTCGAGCACCACCACGACGTCGTCGCCCGCATCGGCGCTCTGCACCGCGCTGCCGTCGACGTACAGCGCGACGACCTTCGCGTCTTCACGCGTGAGGTGGTCGTAGCCATGGAAGGTGGTCGCGGCGCCGGCGTACGCCAGGCCCTGCGCCATCTTGAATTTGCCGGCCTGACGGCCGCGGTTCTTCTGCTCTTCCAGCAGGCGGTTGAATTCAGCCTCGTCGACGGTCACGCCGCGCTCGCGGCAGACGTCGGCGGTCAGGTCGACCGGGAAGCCGTAGGTGTCGTGCAGCTTGAAGGCGGTGTCGCCGTCGATCTGCGTCGCGCCGCCGGCCAGGGCCGACTCCAGCAGTTCCATGCCGGTGGCGATGGTCTTGAAGAAGCGTTCCTCTTCCTGCTTCAGCACCTCGGTGACGCGGGCCTCGTCGCGGCGCAGCTCGGGATAGGCCTCGCCCATCTCCTTGGCCAGCGCGGCCACGAGCTTGTGGAAGAAGGGCGCGCGGGCGCCCAGCTTGTAGCCGTGGCGGATCGCGCGGCGCGCGATGCGGCGCAGCACGTAGCCGCGGCCGGCGTTGCCCGGGATCACGCCGTCGACGACGGTGAACGAGCAGGCGCGGATGTGGTCGGCGATGACCTTCAGCGACGGCGACTCCGTGTCGCAGTCGCCGCCGTTCGGCGTGGCCGCGTCGACGCTCTGCTTGGCCGCGGCCAGCAGGTTCACGAACAGGTCGATCTCGTAGTTCGAGTGCACGTGCTGCAGCACGGCCGCCAGGCGCTCCAGACCCATGCCGGTGTCGACGCTGGGCTTGGGCAGCTTGTGCATCACGCCGTCTTCAGTCCGGTTGAACTGCATGAAGACGTTGTTCCAGATCTCGATGTAGCGGTCGCCGTCTTCGTTGGGCGAGCCCGGAGGGCCGCCGGCCACGTCCGGACCGTGGTCGTAGAAGATCTCGGTGCAGGGGCCGCAGGGACCCGTGTCGCCCATCATCCAGAAGTTGTCGGACATGTAGCGGCCGCCCTTGTTGTCGCCGATGCGCACGATGCGCTCGGCGGGCACGCCCACCTGCTTGTTCCAGATCTCGTAGGCCTCGTCGTCCTCCGAGTAGACGGTGACCCACAGCTTCTCGGCCGGCAGCTTGAAGTGCTCGGTCAGCAGTTCCCAGGCGAAGCCGATGGCGTCCTTCTTGAAGTAGTCGCCGAAGCTGAAGTTGCCCAGCATCTCGAAGAAGGTGTGGTGGCGCGCCGTGTAGCCGACGTTGTCCAGGTCGTTGTGCTTGCCGCCGGCGCGGATGCACTTCTGCGCCGTGGTGGCGCGCGAGTAGGCGCGCTTGTCGAAGCCCAGGAACACGTCCTTGAACTGGTTCATGCCCGCGTTGGTGAACAGCAGCGTCGGGTCGTCGCCGGGCACGACCGGGCTGGACGCGACGATCTGGTGGCCCTTGGACTCGAAGAACTTCAGGAAGGTGTGGCGGATCTCTGCGGCTTTCATGCCTGTCCTTTGCTTGATGGGCCTGGCGGGTCGGGTCTGTCGCAGCCGGGGCTCCGACATGAATCAGTTTGTGTCTTCGCGGGTGCGCGGTTTGCCGCTCTTCCTCCGCTGTGGCTGGAGGAATGGCGGGGCCTGGCGCCCGATTTCGCGAAGCTTTCGATTATAGGAGCCGAGCCCGTTGACACGGTGTTGACATGGCGGTCACGCCGGCGCCGCTAGGATGCCGGCCTTCCACGGAGAAACGACATGGCGACGATGGACCCCAAGACCTCCCCGCTGGCGCAGCTCAAGGACCCGAGCCTGCTCAAGACCGACGCGCTCATCAACGGCGAGTGGGTCGGCGGATCAAGTCGTTTCGACGTGGCCGACCCGGCGACCGGCGTGCTGCTGACGCACGTGGCGAACCTGGGCGCATCCGAGGCCGATGCGGCCGTGACCGCCGCGAACGCCGCCTGGCCGGCGTGGCGGGCCAAGACGGCGAAGGAGCGAGCCTCGATCCTGATGCGCTGGTTCCACCTGCTGACCCAGCATGCGGACGACCTGGCGCGCATCCTGACGGCGGAGCAGGGCAAGCCGCTGGCCGAGGCGCGCGGCGAGATCGCCTACGGCGCCAGCTTCGTCGAGTGGTTCGCCGAGGAATCCAAGCGGGTGCGCGGCGAGATCGTGCCGAGCACCGACGCGACCAAGCGCTACATGGTGATCAAGCAGCCGGTGGGGGTGTGCGCGGCCATCACGCCGTGGAACTTCCCGCTGGCGATGATCACGCGCAAGGTGGCGCCGGCGCTGGCGGCGGGATGCCCGGTCGTGATCAAGCCGGCGGAGCAGACGCCGCTGACCGCGCTGGCCGCGGCGGAGCTGGCGCAGCGCGCCGGCATGCCGGCCGGCGTGCTGAACGTGATCACCGGCGACGGGGAGCACTCCATCGCCATCGGCAAGGTGCTGTGCGAGAGCGACGTGGTGCGCCACCTGTCGTTCACCGGCTCGACGGAGGTCGGCCGGATCCTGATGGCGCAATGCGCGCCGACGATCAAGAAGCTGTCGCTGGAGCTGGGCGGCAATGCGCCGTTCCTGGTCTTCGACGACGCCGACATCGACAGCGCCGTCGAGGGCGCGATCGCCAGCAAGTACCGCAACGCGGGCCAGACCTGCGTGTGCGCGAACCGCCTGTACGTGCAGGCGGGGGTGTACGACGCGTTCGTGGCGAAGCTGGCCGAGAAGGTCGGCGGCCTGAAGGTCGGCAACGGTTTCGAGCCCGGCGTGACGCAGGGCCCGCTGATCGAGGATGCGGCGATCGAGAAGGTCGAACGTCACGTCGCCGACGCGGTGGAGAAGGGCGCGAAGGTGCTGGTCGGCGGTGCGCGGCTGCACGATCGCTTCTTCCAGCCGACGGTGCTGTCGGAGGCGACCGCCGACATGCTGTGCGCGCGCGAAGAGACCTTCGGCCCGGTGGCGCCGGTGTTCCGCTTCGGCACGGAGGCCGACGGCGTCGCGCTGGCCAATGCCACCGAGTTCGGTCTGGCGAGCTACTTCTACGCCCGCGACATCGGCCGGATCACGCGCGTGTCCGAGGGCCTGGAGTACGGCATGGTCGGCATCAACACGGGCCTGATCTCGACGGCGGAGGTGCCGTTCGGCGGCGTCAAGCAGTCCGGCCTGGGCCGCGAGGGCGGCCACCAGGGCATCGACGAGTACGTCGAGACGAAGTACCTGTGCGTGGGCGACGTGAACAAGTGATCGGCTCGTGAGGCGACTCGGCGGCGATGGGGCCGGCCGGACGGGCTGGTCGCCCCGGCCGCGTCGGACGCCTCAGGCCGTAAGCGTCGCCATCTCGACGGCGAGGTAGTCGAGGAAGCAGGTGATGCGCGAGGCCAGCGCGGTGTTGCGGTAGTAGACCGCATGTACCGGCTGGCGCGTATCGACGGTGTGCGTCGCGAGGACCTGCACCAGGGTCCCGTCGGCGCGGTCGCGCGCGGTCATGAAATCGGACAGCGCCACGATGCCCTGGCCGGCCAGCGCCAGCTGGCGCAGCGTCTCGCCCGAGGACGCGCTCACCGCGGCCTCGATCGGATAACCCTCGCCGCCGGACCAGCGCAGGGGCCAGGTGTTGAGGCTCTCGGGCGCGGTGAAGCCGAGCAGCGAATGGTTCGCGAGCGCCTCGACCTTCGTCGGGCGTCCGCGCGCGGCGAGGTAGGCGGGACTCGCGAGCACCCGCAGCCGGAAGCTGCCGAGCGGCCGCGCATGCAGCGTGGAATCGGCGAGCGCGCCGATGCGCAGCGCCACGTCGGTGCGCTGCTCCAGCAGGTCGATGATCTGGTCGCTGCTGTTGAGTTCGAGCTCGATCTGCGGATAGCGCTCGCGGAAGCCGCCGATCAGCGGCACCAGCACATGCAGCATGAACGGCGAGGCCGCGTTCACGCGCAGCCGCCCGGCCGGCTGGTCGCGGCGCAGCGCGAGTTGCTCCTCGGCGTCCTCGACCGCGGCGAGCACGCTGCGGGCGCGGGCGAGGAAGAACTGGCCTTCCTCGGTGAGTTCGAGTCGTCTGGTGGAGCGCCGCATCAAGGTCGTGCCGAGCTTGTGCTCGAGCCGGCTCAACGACCGGCTGACGGCGGAGACCGTCTGCCCCAGATGCTCCGCCGCCGCGCTGATGGATCCCGCGTCGACGATGGCGGCGAGGACGGCGAGTTCATCGAGGGAGCTTTTCATGAGCGCAATGGGCGGCCGAGATTGATGCGAATGATAGGAGTCTGACGGAGGATCCCCACCCCTCCGTGTATCCCCCAAGGGTGGGCCGACTTCAGGGTGACGCACAACCACGCAAGGCCTGGCACTGATGGTCATCGCAGCAAGGCGTGGAGGTCCGCATGGCGGTGTTCGTGATCGAAGGGTTTCGTCGTTGGATGCGCAAGCAGGCGTTGGACAGAAGGTGATCTGTGCAGGGCTGTGGACGAAATGAAACGAGGACTGATTGATGCAGATCTTGGTCATGGACTGAGGAAGAAGCGGATTGCACGATCCGGCTCCGGAAAGCGCGGCGGCTATCGCGCCATCGTCGCGAACCGGCATGCGGGCCCCTGGTTCTTTGTCCATGGCTATGCCAAGAACCGTCGGGCCAGCCTGGACCCCAACGAAATCGCCATGTGCCGCGCCGCTGCGATGCACTGGTTGATTCAGGATGCGATGGGCCTGAAGGTAGCGGTGGATCGCGGAGACATTTCGGAGGTTGCTTGTGATGCGTAAACGTAAATCACGTCTGTTGGCAGAGCTTCTGGCGTCGTCGCGACGCCTTCATGAGCATGGGTTGATGACCGACGAACAGTGGCGCGAGTTCGAGCGGGGTTGCAGTCCGCTGCCCGATCCGATGACGCCGTCGCAGATACGTCAACTGGTGGCGCAGTCGAATCTTCATTACTTCACCTTCGCGCGGTTGCTGAACACGCCGCCACGCCTGGTGCTGCGCTGGCAACAAGGTCTGGCGCGGCCCCGGGGGCCGGAGCTGAAAATGCTTCACCTGATCCGGGAGCGCGGAATGGATGCGCTCGTTTAATTTGCGTCTGGTTCAATAATCATTTGGCCAATCGAGGCTTTATCTGCAAGCGGCGGGTGCGCACACTGGCGGCCATTCCTTCACCTCCCCCGCTTCGCAGGAGCCTCCTCATGCCGATCGCCTTGTGGGCGCTGACCGTCAGCGCCTTTGCCATCGGGACCACGGAATTCGTCATCGTGGGCCTGATCCCGACCATGGCCGCCGACCTCGGCGTCAGCCTTCCGTCTGCGGGCCTCCTGGTCTCGCTGTACGCGCTGGGCGTCGCCATCGGCGCGCCCGTCCTCACCGCGCTCTCCGGCCGCTGGCCGCGCAAGCAGCTGCTGCTCGCGCTGATGCTGCTGTTCACCGCAGGCAACCTGCTCGCGTGGCTCGCCCCTGGCTACGGCGCGCTCGTCCTGGCGCGTGTGCTGACCGGCCTGGCGCACGGCGTGTTCTTCTCGATCGGCTCGACGATCGCGACCAGCCTCGTCCCGCGCGAGAAGGCCGCCAGCGCCATCGCGACGATGTTCTCCGGACTCACCGTTGCGCTGGTCACCGGCGTGCCGCTGGGCACCTTCATCGGCCAGCACTTCGGCTGGCGCGCGACGTTCCTCGCCGTCGCCGCGCTCGGTCTCATCGCCTTCGTCGCCAGCCTGGCCTTCGTGCCGCGCAAGCTCGCCCAGCCCGCGCCGGCCAGCCTGCTGCATCAGCTGGAGCCGCTGCGTCAACCGCGCCTGCTGCTCGTCTACGCCATGACGGCCGTCGGCTACGGCGGTTCCTTCATCGCCTTCACCTACCTCGCGCCCATCCTCCAGCAGATCAGCGGCATCTCCGCCAACGGCGTCAGTCTTGTGCTGCTCGTGTACGGCATCTCCGTCGCGGTCGGCAACGTCTGGGGCGGCAAGCTTGCGGACAAGCGTGGCCCGATCGGCGCGCTCAAGCTGATCTTCCTCGGACTCGCCGCCGTGCTGTTCGTGCTGAGCGTCACCGCCCAGTCGCCGATCGCCGCCGTGCTGACCGTGCTCGCGTGGGGCGCCTTCGCCTTCGGCAATGTGCCGGGACTGCAGGTCTACGTCGTGCAGCAGGCGGAGGCGCATGCGCCCAAGGCCGTCGATGTCGCCTCGGGCCTGAACATCGCCGCCTTCAACCTCGGCATCGCCGGCGGCGCCTGGGGCGGCGGCCTGATCGTCGAGCGCCTAGGGCTGATCCACACGCCCTGGATCGGCGCCATCGTCGTGCTCGGCGCCTTCGCGCTCACCGTGCTGGCGGGACGCCTCGACCGACGCTTCCCCCTGCCGGCGCGCGCCGCCGGCGCCGCCCCGATCGCCGTGGGCCATTGATCGCGCACGACCGCGAACCACCCCGCAAGAGCGCGCAAGCGCGCGCACGATCCCGATTTCCCTCCGGTTTCCTCCGACCACTTCCAGGAGTTCCTCATGAGCACCACCGCCTCCAACGCCACCGCCTTCATTCCGATGCCCGTGCTGGGTCTGGGCACCTTCCGCCTGAAGGGCCAGACCGTCATCGACGCCGTCAAGAGCGGCCTGTCGCTGGGCTACCGGCACATCGACACCGCCCAGATCTACGGCAACGAAGCCGAGGTCGGCCAGGCGATCGCCGAGAGCGGCGTGCCGCGCGCCGAGCTGTTCGTCACGACCAAGATCTGGACCGAACAACTGGCCGGCGACCGGGTGATCCCCAGCCTGCGCGAGAGCCTGGCGAAGTTGCGCATGGACGCGGTCGACCTGACGCTGATCCACTGGCCGTCGCCCGGCAATGCGGTACCGCTGAAGGAAACGCTCGATGCGCTGATCGAGGCGAAGCGCCTGGGCCTGACGCGCGCGATCGGCCTCTCCAACTTCACCGTCGCGCAGATGCGTGAAGCGATCGAGCTCGTGGGTGTCGGCGAACTCGCGACCAACCAGGTGGAGATCCATCCGTTCCTGCAGAACCGCCGCGTCGTCGACTTCGCGAAGGCGCAAGGTCTGCACCTGACCGCCTACATGCCGCTGGCCTACGGCAAGGTCATGACCGAGCCGGTGCTGATCGACATCGCCACGCGCCACGGCACCACGCCGGCGCAGGTCGCCCTGGCGTGGCTGCTGCAGCAGGGTCTTGCGGTGATCCCGTCGTCGACCAAGCCGTCGAACCAGGCGGCCAATCTGACGGCCACGACGCTTCGTCTCAGCGACGAGGACATGACGCGCATCGCCACGTTGGATCGCGGAGAACGGCTGGCGAATCCGGACTTCGCACCTGCCTGGGATTGAAGGTGACCGCGAGCCCGCCGCCAACGGCGGCGGGCCCTGTAAGCGGATGTTCATCGGCGTGAAATCGGTCACGCTTTACGGACTGCCAGACATGAAGGCGTTCACCCGGAGCGCATACAACCCGGGTGCCTGCGCTTTCCGACCTTGCCCATGTTCCGTCTCCGTTTCCGATCCAAGCCGACTGCAGCCGATCAGGCGCCCGCCGCTGGCGCCGCTGACGCTGCCGCCGTGGTGGACGCGGATAGCGTCGCCGATGCGGCTGCCGCGCTGGCGGCGGACGAGGCCGATGGCGATGAGCGCCGCATCACACCGCGCCGCGACGTGCCGCTTGGGCCGGCGGTGCGGGTCGAGTTCATGCTGTTGGGCCGCGCCCGCAGCCTGAACGTCGACGACGTGTCGCTGGGCGGGCTCGGCCTGCGCGGTTCGGTGGAAGAAGGGCGGGGCCTGTTCCTCGGCCAGAAGGTCCAGCAGGCGAGGGTGATGGTGGGCGATCAGCTCGTGCTGGTGGCCGACCTCGAGGTGCGTATCCGGCGCAGTTTCCGATCGTTCCTCGCCGGCGAGCAGGTCCACATCGGCTGCCGTTTCCTGGGCCTGAACCCGCTGGCGGAGGCGGAACTCCAGCGCCTGCTGGCTCAGTTGATCGGTCAGCGCGGCCGCTGATCGGACCGGCCAGCCTGCGCCGGGCTTGGGTCATAATCCGCCTCCTCCGCGGGCGTCGTATAACGGCTATTACCTTGGCTTCCCAAGCCAATGACGAGGGTTCGACTCCCTTCGCCCGCTCCAGGTTTCAATGTGACGCCGCCTCTATCATCAGAGGATGTCGACTCTTGAACGCGCCATCCAGATTGCCGCTCAGGCGCACGCCGGGCAATTGGACAAAGGTGGCCAGCCCTACATCCTCCACCCCTTGCGCGTGATGCTCCGCGTGCAGAGTGAGGAGGCACGCATTGCAGGGGTTCTTCACGACGTCGTCGAAGACACGGACGTCACGTTGGCAAACCTTCAAGCCGAAGGCTTCTCCGAAGCGGTCTTGAGCGCCGTGGATGCGTTGACCAAGCGCCCTGGCGAATCGCGGCTCCAGGCCGCCGAGCGTGCGGCCGCGGATCCAGTCGCCCGTGAGGTGAAACTCGCGGACAACGCCGAGAACATGGACCTTTCCAGGCTTCCGAGCCCTCTGAGCGAACGCGATCTGGCCCGGCTGGAGGAGTACCGCGCCGTTCGTGCGCTGTTGCTGTCCAGATGACCTTGGTGATCAGTGCCGTCGGAGAGCCTCGGTGAGGCCGCCTGACAATCTGGACTCCCTGAAGGGCACACCCATCGCCATGTTCGGCGCGGGCGTGCTGGTCATTCCCGCGATGTGGGCGTTTCTGCTGGCGCCGGGCGTCGTCCTGACGATGGCGCCGATCACGGGCCTCCTGTTCTTGCTGGCGGGTCTCCACATGACCTACCGCAGCCGATTTTCACCGGGGGAGGCGCTGTGGAGTTTCCTTCTGGCCTTGATCTTCTTCGGCAGCCTGCTGGTGGCGTCCACGACGTCGCTGGCGTGGCGGATGGCGCGGCCCGATCTGCAAGGCCTCGCGGTCGGCCTGGCCGCATTCATCGGAGGCGGCGCATTGCTGCTGGGCTTCCTCGCGGAGCGGCGACGCCTGCTGCCGAAGAAGGATGGCGTGCCAGTGGCGCTGCTGTCCACGGTGGATCTGCAGCGGCATCAATTGCATCCGTCGCCCGCCTCGGGCACTCAACCCACCATGGGCCGGATCGCGTTCCTTTCCGCGCTCGCATTGAACGTGCCGTTGCTGCTTCAGATGAACGGGTTGCGAGGCGACGACATCGTGTGGCTGGCCATGCCCGTGCTCGGCGCTACCGTCACCTATGTCCTGGCGACAGGATTTGGTCCGTCCCTGGCCCGCATACTCGCGCTCCGAGCCTTGGAGCGCCGTGACGGCCTGCGGTTCACAACGAGTCGGTTCGAGGAATTGACGCAGATGCGCCGTCAACTCTGGCTGGCGAGATGGCTGTGTCGCGAGGAGGATCTGGCTGCGCCCTCCGTGGCCGATATCGGCCGGAACGACAGGCGATCGCGGCGCCGTTGAGCGGATCCGCGCGGGCGCTTTCCATCTCCCTCGTCGGGGCTGGACACTTTGATCCGTGTTGCAATGCTGAACGTTTCCTGAACGCTCACTGAGCGTTTGCTTTCAGCAGTCCGACATGTCCGCCGCCTCTCCGATCGCCTCTCCCCAGCTCTCCGACGACCCGACGCCCGTCGCGCACACCGGCTGGGCATTGCTCGCGCTGGCCATCGGCGGTTTCGCCATCGGCACGACCGAGTTCGCGGCGATGAGCCTGGTCCCGTTCTTCGCGCCCGATCTCGGCATCGACGCCCCGACCGCCGGTCACGTGATCAGCGCCTATGCGCTCGGCGTCGTGGTCGGCGCGCCTTTGCTGGCCGTCCTCGGCGCCAAGGTCCCGCGACGCACGCTGCTGATCTTCCTGATGCTGGCCTTCGCCGTCGGCAACGGCCTGAGCGCGCTCGCGCCCAGCTATCACGCGATGCTGCTGTTCCGCTTCCTCAGCGGTCTGCCGCATGGCGCCTACTTCGGCGTGGGCGCGTTGGTCGCAGCCTCACTGGTTGCACCGGCGCGGCGCGCCCAAGCCGTCAGTCTCATGATGCTGGGCCTGACCGTCGCGACCATCATCGGCGTGCCGCTGGCGAACTCGCTGGGGCAGTGGGCCGGCTGGCGCTGGGGCTTCGGCGTCGTGACGCTGCTGGCGCTGCTGACCGCCGTGCTGGTCGCCCTGCACGCACCGCGCGACCGCGTCCAGCCAGGCGCCAGCGCCATGCGCGAACTCGGCGCGCTCGGCCGGCGCCAGGTCTGGCTGACGCTGGGCATCGCGACCATCGGCTTCGGCGGCATGTTCGCCGTCTACACCTACCTCGGCTCCACGCTGCTCGAAGTCACCCGCACCGGCCCCGGCATGCTGCCGGTCGTGCTCAGCGTGTTCGGCATGGGCATGACCGCGGGGACGCTGGTCTCCGCCTGGGCCGCCGACCGCGCGCTGATGCCCACCATCGGCGGCCTGCTGCTGTGGAGCGCCGCCTCGCTGGCGCTGTACCCCTTCGCCGCCGGCAGCCTGTGGACCCTGCTGCCGGTGGTCTTCCTGATCGGCTGCGGCGGCGGGCTCGGCGCCGTGCTGCAGACCCGGCTGATGGACGTCGCCGGCGAGGCTCAGACCCTCGCCGCCGCGCTCAACCACTCGGCCTTCAACGCGGCGAATGCCCTCGGCCCCTGGCTGGGCGGGCTGGCGATCGCCGCCGGACACGGCTGGACGTCCACCGGATGGGTGGGTGTCGCCCTGGCGTTCGGGGGCTTGATCTTCTGGGGCGTGTCGCTCGCCCTCGATCGCCGATAATCCCGCGCTTCTCTTGCAGGAGTCCCGCACATGGCCGAATGGCTGCCGCCCACGCGTTACTGGGTGCTGGCGATCTTCATCGTCTCCGCGCTGTATGCCCACTTCCGCGGCCGCGTCCGCTTCAAGCTGGCCCGCGCGCTGACCGACTTCACCGTGCTGATCTCGCCGATCAACGCGGTCATGTACCTGTTCTCGCGCGCCCCGGCGACGCCCTACCTGAAGACCTCGGAGTTCCCCGAACTCAGCCTGCTGCGCAACAACTGGCAGGTGATCCGCGAGGAAGCGCTCAAGCTCAACGACGAGGGCTACATCAAGGCCGCGTCGGGCTACAACGACATCGGCTTCAACTCGTTCTTCCGCACCGGCTGGAAGCGCTTCTACCTGAAGTGGTACGACCGGGACATGGCCTCGGCCAACGCGCTCTGCCCGAAGACCGTCGAGCTGCTCAAGCAGATCCCCGGCGTGAAGGCGGCGATGTTCGCGTCGCTGCCGCCCGGCGCGAAGCTGGTGCGCCACCGCGACCCGTATGCGGGGTCGCTGCGCTATCACCTCGGCCTGACCACGCCCAACGACCCCGGCTGCTACATCGACGTCGATGGCGAGAAGTACCACTGGAAGGACGGCGAGGACGTGATGTTCGACGAGACCTTCATCCACTACGCCGAGAACACGACCACGCATCAGCGCGTGATCCTGTTCTGCGACGTGGAGCGTCCGGTCCACTTCGCGCCGATCCGCTGGCTGAACCGCGCCTTCGGCAAGCTGGTGATGACCTCCGCCGCGACGCAGAACCTGGAGAGCGAGCCCATCGGCGGCCTCAACAAGTTCTTCTATCACGCCTACAAGGTGCGCCTGTTCTTCAAGGCGTTCAAGGCGAAGTCGCGCACCGGCTACTACGTCGTCAAGTGGGCGCTGATCCTCGGCATCCTGGCCGCGATCTTCATCTGAACGCCCGCTGAGGATTCAACCCGCCAGCGCCTGGGACAGGCGCTGCGCCTGCGGGCCGAACGCGTAGGCATCCATCCCCAGCGCACCGAAGGTGACACCGTCGTGGATGCGGATAGGCGCGTCGTCGCGACCGCCGGCGCCCGCGGCGACGTACCAGGGCAGCAGGTGCTCGTCCGTCGGATGCATCAGCGCCGCGCTCGGCGCCTGCGTGCGGTAGGCCGCGAGGGCCTCCCAATCCCGAGCCGCGGAACGTTCCGCGAACCAGGTCCGGAAGGCGGCCGATTCGGCCATCTCCGGTGCGTCGTCCGACGCCGCGCGCATCAGCAGCCGCAGGTTGTGCGTGATGCTGCCCGTGCCCAGGATGAGCACGCCTTCGCGCGAGAGCGCCTGCAGTTTTTCGCCCAGTTCGATCAGTTGCGCGGGTGAGGCGTGCGCCGTCAGCGTGAGCGGGATGACCGGCACGTCGGCGTCCGGGTAGAGGAATCGCAGCGAGGTCCAGATCCCGTGATCCAGCCCGGCGTGGTCGAAGACGGGCAGGGCGAGCGTCTCGCCGATCTGCGCGGTCAGCGCCCGGTCGCCGGGGGCGTCGTAGCGCAGCTGGTAGAGCGCCGGCGGGAAGCCGCCGAAGTCGTACACCGCCTCATGGCGATCGGTGCCGAGCAGCACCGCTTCGCGCGCGGTCGTGTGCGCGGAGATCGCCAGCACCGCTTTCGGACGGCCCCAGACGGCGTCCAGCGTACGGCCCAGGCGTTGCATGAAGGCACCGGCCTCGCCCGGCTCCAGCGCGATCATCGGCGAGCCATGCGAGACGAACAGGGGAGGGAAGTGGGTGTTCATGACGTCCATTGAACGCCTCCGGGCGCGGCGCATCGTCAAAACCGGTTGCACGGACTGTTCAAGCCGATTGCATGACCGCACCCCCGTACCAGCGCGCGGGCATGCGGTTCGCTACAGTCCGCGCATGAGCGCGCATCCGTCTTCCCCGTCCGCCACCCCCGCAGGGGCCCCCGCGGCCCGACCGGCCTCCGGTTCCTCCACGGGCCGCCGACCCCCGTCGCTGTGGCGTCAGATGGGTTTGCAGACCTGGCGCGACTTCCGCGCGGGCGAGCTCTATCTGCTGGTCCTGGCCCTGATGCTGGCGGTCGCGGCCGTGTGCGCGGTGGCCTTCCTGTCGGACCGCCTCGACCAGGGTCTGCGCCGGGACGCGGCGCAACTGCTGGGCGGCGATGCAGTCGTCGCGAGCGATCAGCCGACGCCCGCGCCGGTCCGCGAACTCGCCGAACGTCTGAATCTGCGCAGCGTCGAGACCTTGAACTTCCCCAGCATGGCCCGCGCCAACGAGGACCAGGGCGGCGGCAGCCGGCTGGTGGCGGTGAAGTCGGTGAGCCCGCGCTATCCGCTGCGCGGCGCGTTGTCGCTGAAGGACGGCCGCCAGGTCGGCGCGCCGGCGGCCGGCACCGTGTGGGTCGATACGGGCGTGCTGAGCGCGCTGGGTCTGAAGGTCGGCGATCCGCTGCTGCTCGGCGATTCGACGCTGAAGATCGCCGGCGAGATCTCGAACGAGCCCGATCGGGGCGCCGGTTTCATGAACTTCGCGCCGCGCGTGATGCTGGCGCAGTCCGACATCGCCGCCACCGCGCTGATCCAGCCCGCGAGCCGCATCACCTACCGCTACGCCGTGATCGGTGAGGTGGCCGCCGTGCAGCAGTTCAACACGCAGACCCGCCAGCAGCTGAAGGACGGCAACTGGCGCGGGGTGCGTCTGGAGTCGCTGGAGACCGGCCGCCCCGAGATGCGCCAGACGCTGGACCGCGCGACCAAGTTCCTGAACCTCGTCGCGCTGCTGGCGGCGTTGCTGGCGGCCATCGCGGTCGCGCTGGCGGCGCGCGAATTCGCCAACCGCCACCTCGACGACTGCGCGATGCTGCGCGTGCTCGGCCAGCCGCAGCGCCGCCTCACCTGGGTGTTCACGCTGGAGTTCGCCACCGTCGGCTTCATCGGCAGCGCGATCGGCGTGCTGCTCGGCTTCCTGCTGCATTACGGCTTCATCGCGATGCTGGCGGGACTCATCGAAGTGAACCTGCCGTCGCCCGGTATCTGGCCGGTGCTGCTGGGCCTGGGCATGGGCATGAGCCTGCTGCTCGGCTTCGGCCTGCCGCCGGTGCTGCAACTGGCCGCCGTGCCGCCGCTGCGCGTGATCCGGCGCGAGCTGGGCCGCCCGAAGATGGGCTCCATCGCCGTGCTGCTGGCGGGCGTCATCGGCTTCTCCGCGGTGCTGACGGCGCTGTCGGCGGACTGGCGCCTGGGACTGTTCGCCACCGGCGGCTTCGCCGTCGCGCTGGGGCTCTTCGCGCTGCTTGCCTACGGCGCGGTGCTGGCGTTGAGGCGCCTCGTGCCGCAGGCCGGCGCGCCGCGCTGGCTGCTGCTGGCGACGCGCCAGGTCGCCGCGCGGCCGGCCTTCGCGGTGCTGCAGGTCGGCTCGCTGTCGCTGGGGCTGCTCGCGCTGGCGCTGCTGGTGCTGATGCGCACCGACCTGATCGAGAGCTGGCGCGCCGCGACCCCGGTGAACGCGCCGGATCGCTTCGTCATCAACATCCAGCCGGAACAGGGCCCGGGCTTCCGATCCGATCTCGACAAGTCCGGCGTCAAGGACTACGACTGGTACCCGATGATCCGCGGCCGGCTGGTTGCCATCAACGGCGAGGCGATCAAGGCCAGCCGCTTCACCGAGGAGCGCGCCCAGCGCCTGGTGGAGCGTGAGTTCAACCTCAGCCACAGCGCGGAGCTGCCCTCGCACAACCTGATCGCCGGCGGCAAGTGGACGCCGGAGGACAAGGAGGGCGTCAGCGTCGAGCAGGGCCTGGCGGAACAGCTCGGGCTGAAGCTCGGCGACAGGATGCGCTTCGACATCGCGGGCGTGCTGGTCGACTCGAAGATCACCTCGCTGCGCAAGGTCGACTGGGGCTCGATGCGGGTCAACTTCTTCGTGCTGTACCCGCGCGCGCAGATGCCGGAACTGCCGGTGAGCTACATCTCCGCGTACCGCTCGCCGGAAGGGCAGGGCGCCGCCGCGGCGCTCGACCGCAAGCTGGTCAACGAGTTCCCCAACCTCACGCTGATCGACGTCTCCGCCGAGCTCAAGCAGGTGCAGCAGGTGCTGGAGCAGGTGATCATGGCCGTGCAACTGCTGTTCGCGGTCGCGCTGGCGCTGGGCGTGGTGGTGTTGCTGGTGGCCGCAGTGGGGTCACGTGATGCGCGCACGCGGGAGTTCGCGTTGATGCGCGCCTTCGGTGCGTCGAGCGCGTTGCTCGCGGCCGTGCAGCGCGCTGAGTTGCTCGGCCTGGGCGCGCTGGCCGGTTTCCTCGCGGGGATCGCCGCGCAGGCGCTGGGTTGGGCGCTGACGCACTACGCCTTCGAGTTCGAATGGCAGTTCAAGCCTTGGGTGCTGATCGGCACCACCATCGGCGGCGCCGTGCTGGCGCAACTTGCCGGCTGGTGGGCACTGCGCGGCGTGCTGCAGCGGCCAGTGGTTCAAACGCTGCGAGAGGCGGACACGAACTGAAGGGCCGCTGGGCCTGGCTGACTGCCAAGTCTGCTGGCCCTCACCCCCGCCCTCTCCCGCGGTGCGGGAGAGGGAGTCCGACCGGCTTACTTCTTACCCCCTCTCCCGCTTGCGGGAGAGGGCAGGGGTGAGGGCCAGCGGCGGTGGAAGTACGCAAGCGCTCTTCAACGACAACGGGCGGCCACTGGCCGCCCGTTTGTCATGGTGCGATCAGGATCAGCGAGCTGCCGCAGCGCGCTCCGCCGATTCCATCGTGTTGACCAGCAGCATCGTGATCGTCATCGGACCGACGCCGCCCGGCACCGGCGTGATCCAGCCGGCGACTTCCTTGACGCCGTCGAAGTCGACGTCGCCGCAGAGCTTGCCTTCCTCGGTGCGGTTCATGCCGACGTCCAGGACGACGGCGCCCGGTTTGACCATGTCGGCGGTCAGCACGTTGCGCTTGCCCACGGCGGCCACGACGATGTCGGCCTGGCGCGTGAAGTGGGCCAGGTCCGGCGTGGCGCTATGGCACACGGTCACCGTCGCGTTGGCCTGCAGCAGCAGCATCGCCATCGGCTTGCCGACGATGTTGCTGCGGCCGATCACGACGGCATGCTTGCCCTTCGTGTCATAGCCGATGAACTCCAGCATCTTCATGCAGCCGTACGGCGTGCAGGGCTTGAAGCCCTCCTGGCCGACCATCAGCGCGCCGGCGCTGGCGACGTGGAAGCCGTCGACGTCCTTCTCCGGCGCGATCGCCTCGATGACCTTGTGCGCGTCGATGCCCTTGGGCAGCGGGAGCTGCACCAGGATGCCGTGGATGGCCGGATCGTTGTTCAGCGCCTCGACACGCGCGAGCAGCTCCGCCTCGGTCATCGTGTCGGCGTACTTCTCCAGCACCGAGTGCAGCCCGGCGTCCTCGCAGGCCTTGACCTTGTTGCGCACGTAGACCTGGCTCGCGGGGTTGTCGCCGACCAGCACCACGGCCAGTCCCGGCTTCACGCCCTGGGCGGTCAGCGCGGCGGCGCGCGTCGCCACTTCGGCGCGCAGTTGCTTGGACAGGGCGTTGCCGTCGATCAGTTGTGCGGTCATGTCGATGCTCCGGATTCAGTGACTCAAAAACAGGGAATGCAGAAAAGCGCAAGGGCAGAGGATCACTCTGCCCGGAATGCAAAGAGGCCGCTTCGCAGCGGCCTCTCGGTGTCGTCGTCGGATCAGCCGGCCTTGGCCTGCGTGTTCGCGCCGAGCGCGATCTTCAGCAGGTCGGCGACGGTGTTGGCGTTGAGCTTCTCCATGATGTTGGCGCGATGCGCTTCCACCGTCTTGATGCTGATGCCCAGGTCGTCGGCGATCTGCTTGTTCAGGCGGCCGGCGACGATGCGTTCCAGCACCTGCGCTTCACGCGTGGTCAGGCGCGACAGCAGCGCGTCGCGGCTGGCCGCTTCCTGCTGCGTGGCGAAGGCGCCGCGGGCCTGGTCCAGCATGCGCTCGACCAGCGACAGCAGTTCCTCTTCCTTGAACGGCTTCTCGATGAAGTCGACCGCGCCCTTCTTCATCGTCTGCACCGCCATCGGCACGTCGCCGTGGCCGGTGATGAAGACGATGGGCAGCGGGCTCTTGCGTTCGATCAGCTTGTCCTGGAGCTCCAGGCCGCTCATGCCTTCCATGCGGATGTCGGCGATGAGGCAGGCGACTTCGCGCGGGTCGTAGCGGCTCAGGAAACTCTCGGCGGAGTCGTAGCACTTGACCCGGTAGTCCTTGCCTTCCAGCAACCATTGCAGGGAATCTCGGACGGCCTCGTCGTCATCGACGACGTAGACATTACCCTTCTTCGGAATCAAGCTCATGGTGTTGCGGCAGTGTTGTGTGCTGTGCCCGTCCCCGCGTCGCCGCTCTGCTCCAGAGGGGCCGGAGTGGCGAGAGGGGCGAGTGATGACTCCGGACGCGGAATGTCCACGGGGATCGTGAACGCGAACCGGCACCCGACGATGGACGGGCCATTGTAGAGGTTCTCGGCGCGGATCCGACCCTGGTGGGACTCGATGATGGACCGGCATAACCCTAGGCCGATCCCCAATCCATCGGCCTTCGTGGAGAAGAAGGCCTCGTACATGCGCTCGATGACCTCGACCGGCAGGCCCGGCCCCATGTCGGTCACCGAGAACTCGATGTTGGCGCCCAGCTCGGCGGTGTGCTTGGGCACCACGCGCAGTTCGATGTGCCGGCGCGAGGGCGGCAGCGCCGCGTTGTCGATCGCCTCGGCGGCGTTCTTGAGCAGGTTCAGCAGCACCTGCTCGATCAGGATCGGATCGACGCGCATCACCGGCAGCCGCTGCGCGACGTAGGTGTGGATCTGCACGTTGCGCCGGCGCAGTTCGATGCCGGCCAGCTCGACCGAGTCCTCCACGATCGAGGCCGCGAACGCGGGCTGGCGCTGGGGCTCGCTCTTCTTCACGAAGGCGCGGATGCGATGGATGATCTGCCCCGCACGCTGCGCCTGCTTGGCGGTCTTCTCCAGCGCGACGATCAGGTCGTCTTTCTGGATGTTGTCGCCGCGCACCCGCGACACCATGCCGTTGCAGTAGTTGGTGATCGCGGTCAGCGGCTGATTGAGCTCGTGCGCGACGCTCGACGCCATCTCGCCCATCGTGATCAGGCGGCTGGTGACCTGCGCCTTCTCGGTCTGCTGCTGCTGTTGCGCCTCGGCATGGCGACGCGCGGTGATGTCGGTCGCGATCAGCATCTGCGCCAGCCGGCCGTCGGTCCACTGCAGATAACGCGCGCGGACGTCGAACCACATGTCGAGCTGCGCGATGAACACCTCGCGCGAATCGCCGCCGACCTCGGTCAGGTGCTGGGCGGGCAGGCCGCCGTAGCCATCGACGTCTTCCTCGTCACCGTGATCACCGTGATCACCGTGTCCCGTGGCGCTGCCGCCGTCCGTGTAGCTCGCGTCCTGCGTGCTCGTCGCGCCGGCCAGGCTGGTCGGCTGCGAACCCGCCAGCATCGCGTGCCCCTTCGGATCCGCGCCGAACCACAGCCGGTAGCTGCGGTTGGCGAAGAGCAGTTCGCCCTGCTGCACCGACAGCACCGACACCGCGGCGTCCAGGCCTTCCAGCACCGTCGTGAAGCGCTCATGCGAGGCCGACAACTGGTCGCGCACGCGCTTGGCCTCGGTGATGTTGGTCATCGAGGTCATCCAGCCGTTCTGCTTGCCCTTGGGGTCGATCAGCGGCGAGACGTACATGCGGGCGTCGAAGATGCTGCCGTCCTTGCGCATCACCTTCACCTCGGAACCGCCGGCCGGGCTGCGGCCCTGCATCTCCTGCTGCAGCAGGCGCAGGTTCTCCTCGTAGCGGTCGGGCGGCCAGTAGGGGAAGGGCGGCTTGCGGCCGATCAGCTCGGACTCGGCGAAGCCCGTCATCGCGCAGAAGGCCGGGTTGACGTAGCTGATGCGCGTCTCCAGGTCCATCGCCCGCATGCCGGTCAGCATGGAGTTCTCCATCGCGCGCCGGAAGTTGGTCTCCGCGGCCAGCGCGTTCTGCACCTGCGCGCGCCGGCGCATGTGCTTCCAGGTGCCCAGCAGCATCCAGACGGTCAGCACCGACAGCGCCATCACCATCCAGAACAGCGTGTTGGAGATCAGGCCGATGGAGGTGCGATAGCCCTGACCCCGCAGCACCAGACCGGGCGCGGGCGTCATCGGCACCTCGTGATAGATCGGGGCGCGCGTGATGCGCTTGCCCGGCATCGGCGTCACCGTGCTGGCGACGACCTGCTCGCGCGGGTCCAGCACCGCGACCGCGTGGCGCGAGGTCAGCTCGTTCGGGACCGAGTAGCGCAGCAGGCCCTCGACCGCGTACTCGACGATCAGCACGCCGGCGAAACCGGCGCGGTCGCTCAGCGGCAGCTGCAGCTGGAAAACGGTCGAGTTGTTGGCGTCGGCGAAGGAGGCCGAGTAGGTCCGCGTGCGACGGTCGCGCGCCGCCTGGAAGGCGCGCTCGGGTTCGCTGTTGGCGTGGCCGTTGGGCATGGACGGGTCGCTGCCCTCCAGCGTCATCAGCGACTCGGCCTGCTCGCCGATGGCCGCGACGCTGACGCGTTTCTCGCGGCGCGCGTTCAGCCAGGTGATGTGGGTGATCTCGGGCCGGTTGCGGGCGATCGCCATCGCGCGCTGCGTGAACTCGAGGTTGTCGATCGAGCGGTTGGCCAGGTCGCGCTGCAGCGGGATCAGGAAATCCTCGTTGTCGACCAGCCGCGAGCGGATCTGCTGCTGCGCCATCTCGGTGTCGCGCTTGACGGCCTCGGCCTCGCGTTCGATTTCCTCGTTGCGCAGGTACCAGAAGGCCGAAACGATCGCCGCCAGGAACAGCACCACCGACAGCAGCGGCCCCAGCGTCGCGAAGCGGTCCTGACGGGACGGAGACTGCCGGCGCCACCACGCCGACACCAGGCGTTTGACGGGATTCAGGGCACGGCGCGCAAAGCCTTGGACATCGAGGCGGGACAACATGGGCGCGATTATCCCGGCCCGCTCAAGCCCTCCCGGCCCGGGCGGCCCCGGGGCATTCCCGATCCGGGCATTCCCGGATCGCATCGTGAAAGACATCGGTCACGAAACGAGGCCTCCAGAGCCCATTGCTTTTCATTATGTGGAAACGCATCGCGCTATTTGGAAAATGAAAGGCTTGTGCGACACTCCGCCGCCATAGCCCTTCCGGAGGGGCAGTCGCGTGCGCACGCATGACGGTTTTCACGAGTTCGGGCACAGTGGCCCGTTCCGCAGAGAGCCCCGCGCGCGGCGATTGCCCCGCAGGAAGGCCGTGATTGAACACAGGAGACAAAGACATGTCCGCGCAGCCCCAGTCGTTCCTCGGCGCAGCAGCCAATGACACCGACGCCCTCGAAACCAAGGAATGGCTGGACGCGTTGTCCGCCGTCATCGGTGAAGAAGGCGGCGATCGCGCCCACTTCCTGCTCGAGACCCTGATCGACCACGCGCGTCAGGCCGGCATCGACGTGCCCTTCTCGGCCACCACGGCCTACGTCAACACCATCCCGGCCGACAAGGAAGAGCGCTTCCCCGGCAACATCGAGATGGAAGAGCGCCTGCGCGCCTTCATGCGCTGGAACGCCATGGCCATGGTCGTGCGCGCGAACCGCCTGCATCCGGAAGACGGCGGCGACCTGGGCGGTCACATCTCCAGCTTCGCCTCGCTGGCGACCATGCTGGGCTGCGGCTTCAACCACTTCTGGCACGGCGACGACACCGGCGAAGGCGGCGTGCACGGCGGCGACCTGCTCTACATCCAGGGCCACAGCGCGCCCGGCATCTACGCCCGCGCCTTCCTGGAAGGCCGCATCACCGAAGACCAGCTGAACAACTTCCGCCAGGAAGTCGACGGCCAGGGCCTGTCGAGCTACCCGCATCCGAAGCTGATGCCCGAGTTCTGGCAGTTCCCGACGGTGTCCATGGGCCTGGGCCCGCTGATGGCCATCTACCAGGCGCGTTTCCTGAAGTACCTGCACGCCCGCGGCATCGCCGACACGTCCAAGCGCAAGGTCTGGGTCTTCCTGGGCGACGGCGAGATGGACGAGCCGGAAAGCCTGGGCGCGATCGGCCTGGCCGCGCGCGAGAAGCTGGACAACCTGATCTTCGTCGTCAACTGCAACCTGCAGCGCCTGGATGGCCCGGTGCGCGGCAACGGCAAGATCATCCAGGAGCTGGAAGGCGAGTTCCGCGGTTCCGGTTGGAACGTCATCAAGCTGATCTGGGGCTCCTACTGGGATCCGCTGCTGGCCCGCGACAAGCAGGAACTGCTGCGCAAGGTCATGATGGAGACGCTGGACGGCGACTACCAGGCCTACAAGGCCAACGACGGCGCGTTCGTGCGCAAGCATTTCTTCGGCAAGCACCCCGAGCTGCTGAAGATGGTCGAGAACATGTCCGACGAGGACATCTGGCGCCTGAACCGCGGCGGCCACGACCCGCAGAAGGTCTACGCGGCGTATCACAAGGCGGTGAACACCGTCGGCCAGCCGACCGTCATGCTGATCAAGACCGTCAAGGGTTACGGCATGGGCAAGATCGGTGAAGGCAAGAACACCGCGCACCAGACCAAGAAGCTGCAGGACGAGGACATCAAGGCCTTCCGCGACCGCTTCAACATCCCCATCCCGGACAGCGAGCTGTCCAAGATCCCGTTCTACAAGCCGGCCGACGACACGCCGGAGATGCAGTACCTGCACGAACGCCGCAAGACGCTGGGCGGCTACCTGCCCAAGCGCCGTCCGCAGGCCGAGGAAGGCCTGAAGGTGCCCGACCTGGCCACGTTCCAGGCCGTGCTGGACCCGACCGCGGAAGGCCGCGAGATCTCCACGACGCAGGCCTACGTCCGCTTCCTGACGACGCTGCTGCGCGACAAGGAACTGGGCCCGCGCACCGTGCCCATCCTGGTCGACGAGGCGCGCACCTTCGGCATGGAAGGCCTGTTCCGCCAGATCGGCATCTACAACCCCGCGGGTCAGAACTACACGCCGGTCGACAAGGACCAGGTCATGTACTACCGCGAGGACAAGGCCGGCCAGATCCTGCAGGAAGGCATCAACGAAGCGGGCGGCATGGCCAGCTGGATCGCCGCGGCGACGTCGTACTCGACGAACAACCGCGTGATGATCCCGTTCTACGTCTACTACTCGATGTTCGGCTTCCAGCGCATCGGCGACCTGGCCTGGGCGGCGGGCGACATGCAGGCGCGCGGCTTCCTGCTGGGCGGCACCTCGGGACGCACGACGCTGAACGGCGAAGGCCTGCAGCACGAGGACGGCCACAGCCACATCCTGGCCGGCACCATCCCCAACTGCATCAGCTACGACCCGACCTTCGCGCATGAAGTCGCCGTCATCCTGCACTCGGGCCTGAAGCGCATGGTCGAGAACCAGGAGAACGTGTACTTCTACCTGACGCTGCTCAACGAGAACTACCCGATGCCGGGCCTGAAGGCCGGCACCGAGGAGCAGATCCTCAAGGGCATGTACCTGCTCGAAGAGGCCGTGCAGCCGCAAGGCGCGCAGCCGCTGACGGTGAACCTGCTGGGCTCGGGCACCATCCTGCGCGAGAGCCAGGCCGCCAAGAAGCTGCTGGAGGAAGAGTGGGGCGTCGGCGCCAACGTCTGGTCCTGCCCCAGCTTCAACGAGCTGGCCCGCGACGGCCAGAACGCCGAGCGCTGGAACCTGCTGCACCCGACCGAACTGGCCTGCGTGCCCTACGTGACGCAGCAGCTGAGCAAGGTGCAGGGCCCGGTGATCGCGTCGACCGACTACATGAAGAACTATGCGGAACAGATCCGTGCCTTCATCCCGGCCGGCCGTTCGTACAAGGTGCTGGGCACCGACGGCTTCGGACGCAGCGACTTCCGCTCCAAGCTGCGCGAGCACTTCGAGATCAACCGCCACTACATCGTCGTCGCCGCGCTGAAGAGCCTGGCCGACGAAGGCAAGATCCCGCAGGCCAAGGTGGCCGAAGCGCTGAAGAAGTACGGCATCAACGTCGACAAGATCAACCCCCTGTACGCCTAAGCAGCGGACCCGGAGACAACACAAATGGCATTGGTGGAAGTCAAGGTTCCCGACATCGGGGACTTCAAGGACGTCGCGATCATCGAGCTGCTGGTCAAGCCCGGCGACACGGTGAAGGTGGAGCAGAGCCTGCTGACGGTCGAGTCCGACAAGGCCTCGATGGAGATCCCGTCCTCCGTGGCGGGCGTCGTCAAGGAAGTGAAGGTCAAGCTCGGCGACACGATCAACCAGGGTGACCTGATCGTCGTGCTCGAGAGCGACGCTGCTGGTGCCCCGGCGCCGGCCGCCGCTGCGCCCGCTCCGGCGCCCGCGCCGCAGGCTGCGCCCGTAGCGGCTCCGGCCGCCGCGCCGGCCGCTGCCGCCGCACCGGCAGGTGCCGTGGACATCGTCGTGCCCGACATCGGCGACTTCGACGAAGTCGCGGTGATCGAGGTGCTGGTCAAGGTCGGCGACACGGTCAAGCAGGAACAGAGCCTGATCACGGTCGAGAGCGACAAGGCCTCGATGGAGATCCCGTCGTCGCACGGCGGCGTGATCAAGGAACTGCTGGTCAAGCTCGGCGACAAGGTCGCCAAGGGCTCGAAGATCGCCGTGATCGAAGCCGCGGGCGGCGCTGCCGCGCCGGCTCCGGCCGCTGCCAGCGCACCGGCGTCCGCTCCGGCTGCCGCGCCGGCGGATCGCCAGATCCCGACCGCCGCACTGCCGCCGCATGAGCCGACCAAGCCGTCGGGCAAGCTGCCGCACGCGTCGCCGAGCATCCGCAAGATCGCCCGCGAACTGGGCGTGCCGCTCGACGAGGTCAAGGGCTCCGGCGCCAAGGGCCGCATCACCGAATCCGACGTGCAGGGCTTCGTCAAGGCCGTCATGGCCGGCACGGCGCAGACCGTCGCGCAGAAGGCTGCGGCGCCTGCCGGCGGCGCGGCCGGCGGCGGCGCCTTCCCGGGCCTGCTGCCCTGGCCCAAGGTCGACTTCGAGAAGTTCGGTCCGGTCGAGCGCAAGGAGATGTCGCGGATCAAGAAGATCAGCGGCGCCAACCTGCATCGCAACTGGGTCACGATCCCGCACGTCACCAACCACGACGACGCGGACATCACCGAGCTGGAAGCCTTCCGCGTCCAGCTGAACAAGGAGAACGAGAAGTCCGGCATCAAGGTCACGATGCTGGCCTTCATGATCAAGGCGACCGTCGCGGCGCTGAAGAAGTTCCCCGAGTTCAACGCGTCCCTGGACGGCGACGGCACGCTGGTGCTGAAGAACTACTTCCACATCGGCTTCGCCGCGGACACGCCGAACGGCCTGGTCGTGCCGGTGATCCGCGACTGCGACAAGAAGGGCATCTTCCAGATCAGCCAGGAGATGTCGGAGCTGGCCAAGAAGGCCCGCGACGGCAAGCTCGGCCCGGCCGACATGACCGGCGGCTGCTTCTCGATCTCGTCCCTGGGCGGCATCGGCGGCACCTACTTCACGCCCATCATCAACGCGCCGGAAGTCGCGATCATGGGCGTGTGCAAGTCCTCGACGCAGCCCGTGTGGGACGGCAAGCAGTTCCAGCCGCGCCTCATCCTGCCGCTGTCGCTGAGCTGGGACCATCGCGTCATCGACGGCGCCGCGGCCGCGCGCTTCAACGTGTACTTCGCGTCCTTGCTGGCGGACTTCCGCCGCATCGCTCTCTGATCGGAAAGACCGGACATGGCACAAGTTGAAGTCAAGGTTCCCGACATCGGGGACTTCAAGGACGTCGCGATCATCGAAGTCCTGGTCAAGGTCGGCGACACGATCAAGCAGGAGCAGAGCCTGGTCACCGTGGAGTCCGACAAGGCCTCGATGGAGATCCCGTCCTCCGCCGCCGGCGTGGTCAAGGAACTCAAGGTCAAGCTGGGCGACAAGCTCAACCAGGGCGACCTGCTGGTCGTGCTGGAGAGCGACGCGGCGGCCGCACCGGCGCCTGCCGCCGCAGCGCCGGCTCCTGCCGCAGCGGCGTCTGCGCCTGCTCCGGCTGCATCGGCTCCCGCGCCCGCCGCGGCTCCCGCTGCGCCGGCTCCGCAGGCCGCGACCTACACCGGCCCGGCCGAAGGCGAGTACGACGTGATCGTGCTCGGCAGCGGCCCCGGCGGCTACTCGGCCGCGTTCCGCGCAGCGGACCTGGGCCTGAAGGTCGCGATCGTCGAACGCTACGCCACGCTGGGCGGTGTCTGCCTGAACGTCGGCTGCATCCCGTCCAAGGCGCTGCTGCACGTCGCGGCGGTGATGGACGAGGTCAAGCACTTCGCCGACCTGGGCGTCGAGTTCGCCGCCCCCAAGGTCGAGCTGCCCAAGCTGGCCGCGCACAAGTCCAAGGTCGTCGGCAAGCTCACGGGCGGCCTGACGATGATGGCCAAGATGCGCAAGGTCACCGTCGTGCGCGGCTACGGCACGCTGCTGGACGCCAACCACCTGTCGGTCGAGGAGACCAGCGGCGAGGCCCAGGAGCGCACCGGCAAGACCCAGACGCTGAAGTTCCGCAAGATCATCATCGCCGCGGGCTCGCAGGCGGTGCGTCTGCCCTTCATGCCGAACGACCCGCGCGTGATCGACTCGACCGGCGCGCTCGAACTGACCAGCCAGCCCAAGCGCATGCTGATCGTCGGCGGCGGCATCATCGGCCTGGAAATGGGCACGGTGTACTCGACGCTGGGCGCACGCCTGGACGTCGTGGAAATGCTGCCCACGCTGATGACAGGCGCGGACCGCGACCTGGTCAAGGTCTGGCAGAAGATGAACGCGCCGCGCTTCGACAACATCATGTTGAACACGAAGACGGTCGCCGCCGAAGCCACGCCCGAAGGCATCAAGGTGACCTTCGAGGGCGAGGGCGCCCCCAAGGAGCCGCAGGTCTACGACCTGGTGCTGCAGGCGGTGGGCCGCTCGCCCAACGGCAAGAAGATCGGCGCCGACAAGGCCGGCGTGGTCGTGAGCGATCGCGGCTTCATCCCGGTCGACGTGCAGATGCGCACCAACGTGCCCAACATCTTCGCCATCGGCGACATCGTCGGCCAGCCGATGCTGGCGCACAAGGCGGTGCATGAAGGCCACGTGGCCGCGGAAGTCATCGCCGGCGAACTGCAGGGCGACGAGTCGCTGGCCAAGTCGCGCTTCGATGCGCGCGTGATCCCGAGCGTCGCCTACACCGATCCGGAAGTGGCCTGGGTCGGCGTGACCGAGGACGACGCCAAGGCGCGCGGCCTCAAGATCAAGAAGGGGCTGTTCCCGTGGACGGCGTCGGGGCGCGCGATCGCCAACGGCCGCGACGAGGGCTTCACCAAGCTGATCTTCGACGAGGAGACCCATCGCATCATCGGCGGCGGCATCGTCGGCACGCATGCGGGCGACATGATCGGCGAGATCGCCCTGGCGATCGAGATGGGCGCGGACGCCGTCGACATCGGCAAGACGATCCATCCGCATCCGACGCTGGGCGAGTCGATCGGCATGGCTGCGGAAGTCGCGCACGGCTCGTGCACCGACCTGCCGCCGCCGCGCAAGTAAGCGCGGAGCCGGCCACCCACGGAGCACGCGACCGGATGCTGGTTCTCGACGCCGCCGCCACTTCTCGCGCGCTGCCGTGGTCTCCGCTGATGGAGGAGATCGCGCTGGTGTGCCGCGAGCACCGCGACGGCCGGCTCACCTGCCCGCCGCGGCAGGTGCTGCCGTTGCGCCAGGACGGCGTGCTGCTGGTGATGCCTTGCCTGAGCGACACGCTGTCGATCACCAAGCTCGTCAGCGTGCATCCGCTCAACGCGGCGCTCGGCCTGCCGACGATCGCGGGCGAAGTGGTCGTGCTGGACAGTCGCACCGGTCAACGTCTCGCCGTGCTCGATGGGCCCGCGCTGACGGCGCGCCGCACGGCTGCCGTCAGCATGCTGGCGCTGCAGCACCTGATCCGCAAGGCGCCTCGCCGCGCGTTGGTCGTTGGTGGCGGCGTGCAGGCGCGAGCCCACGTGGAGGCGCTCCAGGCGCTGCATCCGCAGGCGACCATCCATGTGCAGGGGCATCAGACGGTGCCGGGTTTTGTCGAGGAGCTTGGCGTCGAGCCGCTCCCGGCCGAATCCCAGACGCGTCATGACTGGGACGTCATCGTGTGCGCGACGACCAGTCGTGTGCCGGTGCTGCGTCCTGGCGTTGGTGAAGGTGCGGTGGTGATCGGTGTCGGCGCGTTCCGCGACGACATGGTGGAGCTGCCGCAGGAGCTGGTCCGTGGCGCGCAGATCTGGGTTGACGACCCGGTCGGCGCGCAGGCCGAAGCGGGTGACCTGATGGCGGCCGGCCGTTTCGAGCCTCAGGATGCGATCGACGATCTCGTACTGGGTCAGCGCCCTGTCGACGACGGTCGCACGAGGCTCTTCAAGAGTGTCGGTTGCGCGCGTTGGGATCTGGCTGCTGCTCGTGTGGCTGTCCGCGCCGCCTGACCGTCGCAGTCCACCTCGACGCCCACCACGAGTTGGAGGCTTGCGGGGCCAGGGGGCCGGCCCGATTTGTGGAACATGTGACACGTATGAGGGCCGGCCCCCTGGCCCCGCAAGCCGAGCTCAAGCCTCGTCCAGCAACAGCCGCAACGCGTCGTCCCACTGTTCGAGTTCGTCTTCGGACAGGTGCAGCCAAGCCAGTGCGGCTTCGCAGTTGGCGGCCCAGTCGGCGTCCTCATCCAGCCCCTCATGCTGGCGCATCAGGTGCTCGGCGATCAGTCCGGCCGCGATCAGAGAGCGGATTTCCGGCTCGATGCTGTCGTCTTTCAGTGCTTCGAAGTCGTGATGCAGCCGGATGGCCGTCATGAGTTCGGGCGCCAGGTGCCAGACCTTGATCACCAGCGCGCCGACGACGGCGTGGTCGGTGCGGTGGTTGGCGTTCTCCGTCGCGATGAACGGGCGGTCGATGCGGGCGCCGGCTTCGACCATGGTGGCGCCGTAGCCGCGCACGCTCTGCAGCAGCACCGGCATGCCGACGTGGCAGAACAGGCCGTAGCTTTGCGCCAGGTCCACGCGCATGCCGGGCAACTGGCCGGCGATGAAGCCCATCGCGACCGCGCGCTTGGTCGAGCGTTGCCAGAAGCGCAGCAGATGCGGGCTGTTGACCGGGATCGCGTGACGGACCAGGAAGGCCTGCATCAGCGCGACACTCTCGTCCAGACCGAGGCGATACATCGCCTGGCCGACGGTGGTGCAGGGCACGTGGCCTGCCACGAGATGCAACGGACTGTTGGCCACGCGCAGCAGCGTCGCGGACATCGCGACGTCGGCGGCGGCGACGCGACCGACTTCGTTCAGGTCGGGTTGAGGCAGTGCCATCGCCGCGCGCAGGCGCTGCAGCAGCTCGGGGCAGGGCGGAATCTGGATCTGGCGCAGCGGGCCGTTGGCGCGGGCCTGATCGAGTTCCTGGCGGATGGCTTGGGTCTTCATGTGAGCGCCGGATTATCCCGGTGGTCTCTCACCCGGGTCATGAAGGGGGTGCGGCAAATTGCCGCTTGTCCGCGGGCGCGTTCCGGGTCGCGTCCCGCATGTCGCACTTCGCCCTCGGCGGAGCGCCGGGGCAGATACATTGCAGCGCATGCCACGTTTCGTCACTCGTACAGCGTCAAGCGCAGGCCGGACAATCCGGCCGGCGCAACGGGCGTTGGCGGTGCTGGTGTGCGTGGCGAGCCTGTGGTCCGCGCTGGCCTTCGCCTGGGACAAGGACAAGCTGACCGAGTCTGCGGCGAAGCTCTCGCCGAAGACGCAGGCCGCGGTGAAGGCCATGATCCAGATGGCCGACCGCGCTGCGGCGATGCCCGAGGAGCGCGACCGGCTGACGACGGTCAACAGCTTCTTCAACCAGCGGGTGGCGTTCAAGGACGACATCGAGGTGTGGGGCCAGATCGACTACTGGGCCACGCCGCTGGAGCTGCTGGACAAGGGCGCGGGCGACTGCGAGGACTACGCGATCGCCAAGTACATGAGTCTGCTCAGCGCCGGCGTGCCGCAGGCCAAGCTGCGGATGGTGTACGTGCGGGCGCAGTTCCAGGGCCGGCCTCAGGCGCACATGGTCCTGGCCTACTATGCGCAGCCGGAGGCGGAGCCCTTGATTCTGGACAATATCAACCCGGAGATCCGGCCCGCCTCGCTGAGGCCCGACCTGACCCCCGTGTTCAGCTTCAACGGGGAAGGCCTGTGGAGCGGCGTCGGCGGCACGACGGCGGGGAATCCGCTGGTGCGGCTGTCGTTGTGGCGCGACCTGCTGGCGAAGGCGAAGGCGGAGGGCTTCTGATGGGCGACGGAGAATTCACGACATGTCCCTGATAAGACAAATCTGGTGGCTGGTCCTGGGCGCGGTGCTGGCCTCGGCGCTGGGCGGCGTCGCGGTGAGCACCTGGTCGCTGCGGGAGCTGCTGCAGACGCAGGCGCAGTTGAAGAACGCGGACAACGCGAACGCGCTGGCGCTGGCGCTGTCGCAGCAGAAGGGCGACGCGGAGTTGATGTCGCTGCTGATCTCGGCGCAGTTCGACGCAGGCGCGTACGAGAGCGTGCGCTGGCGCGACGGCAGCGGCAAGCCGGTGTTCGAGCGGCATCTGGAGACGCCGCAGACCTCGCATGCGCCGCGCTGGTTCGTGGCGCTGCTGCCGCTGGACGTGGCGCCGGGCGTGGCCAAGGTGTCGGACGGCTGGAAGGCCGCCGGCGAGATCGAGCTGCGCGGCCAGACCGGCTACGTGCACGAGGCGCTGTGGCGGGCGACCGTCAGCACGGCCCTGTGGCTGCTGGCGGTGGGCCTGGCGACGGGAGTGGCCGCGGCGGCGGTGCTGGCGCGACTGCGCCGGCCGCTGGACACGGCGGTGCGGCAGGCCGAGGGCGTCTCGCAAGGTCGCTTCGAGACCGTGCTGGAGCCGCGCGTGCCGGAGATGCGCAAGCTGACGAGCGCGATGAACACGATGGTGCTGCGTACGCGGCAGATGTTCGAGGCCCAGGCCGAGCAGCTGCGCACGCTGCATCACCAGCTGCTGTGCGATGAACTGACCGGGCTGTCGCATCGGCGGCAATTCGTGGCGGAGTTGAATTCAGCGCTGGAGCGCGACGACGGCCCGCTGCGCGCGGGCCTGGTGCTGCTGCGCCTGCGGGACCTGCAGGGCCTGAACCAGCGCCTCGGGCACGGCGCGACGGACCAGGCCCTGATGGCGATCGCGCAGGCGTTGCGGGTCTATCCGGAGCAGGTGCGTGGCTGCCTCGCGGGGCGGCTCAACGGCTCGGACTTCGCGCTGTGGCTGCCGGCGCCGAACGTCGTGGGCGACACCGCGCAGGCGCTCGCCGACGCGTTGCGGGCCGGTTTGCAGAACCTGGGACCGGGCGTCGGCGTCGCGCTGGGCGCGGTCGAGCTGATGCGCGACCAGCCGATGAGTGCCTGGTTCGCCGCGGCGGATGCGGCGCTGGCCAAGGCCGAGCAGGGCGAAGGCGTCGTGCTGGAGCTGCGCGAGGCGCCGCCGTCGGACGAGGTCGCACAGGGCGAGCGCGCCTGGCGCGCGCTGATCTCCGACGCGCTGGCGCATCAACGCAGCCGGCTGCTGGAGTTCCCGCTGATCGGGCGCGAGCGTCAGGTCTTGCATCTGGAATGCCCGCTGCAGCTGAAGCTGAACCCGGTCGGTGAATTCGAGCCGGCCGCGCGCTGGCTGCCGCTGGCGCTGCGTCATCGACTGAGCGCCGAGGCGGACCTGCAAGCGCTCGCGCTGGCGCTGCAGGCCACGCAACGGGACTCGCGGATGCGCTGCGTCAACGTGGCGCCGGCATCGCTCAACGACGGCAGCTTCATCGCTCGCGCTCGCGAGCTGGTGCAGGCGGCCCCGGCGGCGGTGCGACGCCAGATCGGTCTGGAACTGGCCGAGCCCGCGGCGGCGCAGCACTTCGAAGCGCTGCAGGAACTCGGCCGTCAATTGCGGCCTTTCGGCGTCCAACTTGGCCTCGAACACGCGGGCGCCGGACTGGCTCAAATTGATCGTCTTTTCCAGGCCGGACTGGACTACGTGAAGCTCGACAGCTCGGTGGTCAGCGGCGTGTCGGCGGACGTCGGCCGCGCGGCGTTCGTGCGCAGCCTGGTGGTCATGCTGCGCAGTCTCTCTCTGAAGGTCTATGCGGAAGGCGTCACCGATGCGCTCGACGCACAGGCGCTGTGGGACTGCGAACTCGACGGCATCACCGGCCCGTGGGCATCGGCACAGGAAATCAAGCCCTGACTCATCCAAGTCGGTGAATCGCTTGACCTCCGTCAAGCACTCTTGCAAAGCGTTTTGAAGCTCTGAGAATCCGCGCCTTTCCCCTTGATGTTTGATGGAGAGGTACCCGATGAAGCGCTCGCCAGATCCCCTGAACACGAGCCTCGAAACTTCCGCGTCGGTGTCTTCGGCGCAGGTTCGATGCCCAGCTTTCCCCGACTTTCGTTTGCCTGCCGTCGATGTGGCGGCGCTCACGCCCTACGAGCAGGAATTGCGCGAAGCCATCGGCGAGGCTTACGACGACATTCGCGAGGGGCGCGTGCTGACCGAGGCACAAATGGACGATGTCTTCGACGAACTGATTGAAGATGCTCGTCAGCGTGTGGGAGGCGGCCAGTGATCACACATTGGAGCGAACGCGCCGGTGACGATGTACGGCGGATCTATGGATACATCGCGGCGCGCAATCCATCGGCGGCGTTGGAGATGGTCAAGCGGTTCAAGAAGGACGCCCGACTGCTCAGCAAGCATCCTCAAATCGCCCGGGAAGGGGTCTTGAGGGGGACGCGTGAGTGGGTCACTCATCCGAACTACGTGATGATCTACCGCGTCGAAGATGAAGACGTCTACATGCTGCGTCTGTGGCACGCCGCACGCGACGAGCCACACCAACACGATCTGCAGTGACTAGTCGATATCCGCCGTATGCAACGGATACCCGTTGCCGCTGCGGCGGTCTTCGAAGAAGCGCTGCAGCGCTTCGCGGATCGTGTGGAAGGCGATCTCGTCCCACGGCACTTCGTGTTCGAGGAACAGCTTGGCTTCGAGGGTTTCCGGGCCCGGATCGAACTCCGGGCTCAGCAGCTTCGCGCGGTAGAAGGTGTGGACCTGCCCGACGCGGACCACGTTCATCACGCAGTACAGGTTCTGCAGCTCGATCTGCGCGCCGGCCTCTTCCACCGTCTCGCGTGCCGCGCCTTCGGCCAGCGTCTCGCCGAGTTCCATGAAGCCCGCCGGCAGCGTCCACTTGCCCAGCCGGGGTTCGATCGCGCGCTTGCACAGCAGCACCTGATCGCCCCACACCGGCAGGGTGCCGACGACGTTCAGGGGGTTCTCGTAATGGATCGCGCCGCACGCCGTGCAAGTCGCGCGCTCCCGGTTGTCATCGGCCGGGATGCGGTATTCGATCTGGCCGCCGCAGGTGGGGCAATGCTGGAAGCGCCGCGCTTGGAACATGGCCCGCAGTGTACCGGCCTCCATCGCCGACCCCGTGGCATCATCGACGGCCATGGAGCTCTACAACTACTTCCGTTCGTCCGCCTCCTACCGCGTCCGCATCGCGATGGCGCTCAAGGGCCTGGACTTCGACTACAAGCCGGTCCACCTCGCGAAGAACGAGCAGTTCAACGAGTCCTACGCCGCCGTGTCCGCGTCGCGTCTGGTGCCGTTGCTGAAGGACGGCGACGCGCTCGTCACGCAGTCGATGGCGATCATCGAGTACCTCGACGAGACGCACCCCGAGCCGCCGCTGCTGCCCGGCGACGCGCTGAGCCGCGCCTACATCCGCGCGCTGTCGCAGGACATCGCCTGCGAGATCCATCCGCTGAACAATCTGCGCGTGCTGCGCTATCTGGTGAAGGACCTCGGCGTCGGCGACGACAACAAGACCCGCTGGATCCATCACTGGGTCGAGAGCGGGCTGGCGGTCGTCGAGCAACGCCTGAAGGCCGACGGACGATCGGGCCGCTTCTGCTTCGGCGACACGCCGACGATGGCCGATTGCGTGCTGGTGCCGCAGATCTTCAACGCGCAGCGCTTCGACAGCCGGCTCGATCACGTGCCGACGGTCATGAAGATCTTCGAGCGGTGCATGGCGCTCGACGCCTTCAGCAAGACGCAGCCGAGCGCGTGTCCCGATGCTGAATGAGGATTGGCTGAGACCGGCGTGGTCCGCGTCGCACGTCGACGCCTTCATGACCACGCGTGCCGGCGGCGTCAGCGGAGGCCCGCAAGCGTCGGAAGAGCAGCGCGGATTGGCGAGCCTCAACCTCGGGCGCTCGGTCGGTGACGAGCCCGCGAACGTGGTCGAGAACCGTCGACGCGTCGAAGCCGCGGTCGGCGGTCATCCCGTTTTCCTGAAGCAGGTGCATGGGACAACCGTGTTGCGCCTGCGCGCCGAGCACGCGCTCCCCGACGCCGCTCCCGAGGCGGCGGATGCGTCGATCAGCACCGACCCGGCGCTCGCCTGCGCGGTGATGGTCGCGGACTGCCTGCCGGTGTTGTTCGCCGGTCCGGGCGTGGTGGGCGCCGCGCATGCAGGCTGGCGAGGACTCGCCGGCGGCGTGCTTGAAAACACCGTCGCCGCGATGTGCGACGCGGCGCACTGCGTGCCTCGCGACATCAGCGCCTGGATGGGCGCATGCATCGGACCGGATCAGTTCGAAGTCGGTGCCGACGTGCTCGCGGCCTTCGGCGCCGAGCCTCTTCATCAGGATCAACCGATGTTCCGCTTCCAACGGAACGAACAGGGCGAGGCGCGTTGGCGCGCCGATCTCTACGGCCTCGCGCGACGCCGGCTCGAAGCGCTCGGTATCGGTGCCGTCAGCGGCGGCGGATGGTGCACGCTCAGCGAGCCGTCACGATTCTTTTCGTTCCGCCACGAACGCGTCGACGGACTGCGCAGCGGACGCATGGCCGCCGTCATCCGACTGCGCTGATGCGCTGATCGAGGGCGATGTCGGCGTCAACGTCGGCGCTGATGCGGGCATCGATGTCGGCATAGTCGCAACAGCGTCCGCCCCGTCGTCATGCGGACTTCCGGACGCCTCGGCCTTGCGGCGTGCGGCGCGCCGCCCGGGCGTGCCCATCAGGTACATGACGATCGATAGCGGTACCACCCCGTAGAACACGAAGGTGATGAGCGCGCCCAGCACCGAGCCCTGCGAGCTGAAGGCCTCGACGATCGCCATCATCAGCACCACATACATCCATGCGATGGCCACCAGATACATCAACGATTTCCTCGGGTCTTCGCGACAGCAGCGTCACGCGGGGGTAAGCTGGTCGAGCTACAAAGCGCCTGAGCATATGCGAAGCCTCCCCGTCGATCCGCCTCTGGCGCGTGGTCGGCTGTGGCAAGCTTCTTGCTCAGGTCGGCATGAGGAGACACATGAGCGCGAACAACGCCGCCGCCGGATTCCCCGGCACATCGGTCCACGGTTTCGAACACTGGGCTCAGCAGGCCCAGCAGGCGGCCAGCAGCCTGTCGCACGGCTTCGGCGACGCCTTCAAGCAATTGCAGGCGATGCAGATCCCGCCCGACGCGTGGTCGCAGCTGCAGTCCGAGTACATCAGCCAGGCCAGCGCGCTGTGGAACACCGCGCTCGGTGACTCCCAGGCGCTCGCCTCGACCGCGACCGCGACCGCGACCGCGCCGCCGATCAAGGACCGCCGTTTCGCCGACGCGTCCTGGAACGACAACCGCCTCGCGCACTTCACCTCGCAGCTCTACCTGCTCAACGCGAAGACGCTGCAGCGGATGGCCGATCAGGTGCAGGCCGACGACAAGACCCGCGCCCGCGTCCGCTTCGCGGTGCAGCAGTTCGTCGACGCCGCGTCGCCGAGCAACTTCCTTGCGCTGAATCCCGAAGCGCAGCAGCGCGCGCTGAACACGCAGGGCGAGAGCCTCTCGCGCGGCCTGCAACTGCTGATGGCCGACGTGCAGCGCGGTCACGTCTCGCAGACCGACGAGTCCGCCTTCGAGGTCGGCCGCAACGTCGCGACCACCGAAGGCCACGTCGTCTTCGAGAACGCGTTCTTCCAGCTGCTCGAGTACAAGCCGCTCACCGCGAAGGTGCATGCGCGCCCGCTGCTGATGGTGCCGCCCTGCATCAACAAGTACTACATCCTCGACCTGCAGCCGGAGAACTCGCTGATCCGCTACGCCGTGGCGCAGGGCCACCGCACCTTCGTGGTGAGCTGGCGCAACCCCGACGCCGACTGCGTGCACTGGACCTGGGACGACTACATCGGCCAGGCCGCGATCAAGGCGATCGAGGTCACGCGCGAGATCGCCGGCACCGACACGATCAACACGCTGGGCTTCTGCGTCGGCGGCACCATCCTGGCGACCGCGCTGGCCGTGCTGGCCGCGCGCGGCGAGCAGCCGGCGGAAAGCGTCACCCTGCTGACCACGCTGATCGATTTCAGCAGCAACGGCATCCTGGACCTGTTCATCGACGAGCAGGCGGTGCAGCTGCGCGAGATGACGCTGGGCGACCAGGCCGTGAGCGGTCCCGGCCTGCTCAAGGGGCAGGAACTAGCGACCACCTTCAGCTTCCTGCGTCCGAACGACCTCGTCTGGAACTACGTCGTCGGCAACTACCTGAAGGGCGACGCGCCGCCCGCCTTCGACCTGCTGTACTGGAACGGCGACGCGACCAACCTGCCGGGCCCGATGTACTGCTGGTACCTGCGCCACACCTACCTGCAGAACGAGCTGCGCATCCCGGGCCAGCTGACCGTCTGCGGCGAGAAGATCGACCTCGGCGCGATCCAGGCGCCGGTCTACATCTACGGCTCGCGCGAGGACCACATCGTCCCGTGGGACGCCGCCTACCGCAGCACGCAGGTGTTCAAGGGCAAGAAGCGTTTCGTGCTCGGCGCGTCCGGGCACATCGCCGGCGTCATCAATCCGCCGGAGAAGAAGAAGCGCAGCCACTGGCTGGGGAAGGGCGCGGCGCTGCCGGCCGACCACCAGCAGTGGCTGCAGTCCGCCACCGAGCATCCCGGCAGCTGGTGGACCGACTGGTCGCAGTGGCTGGCCGGCCACGCGGGGCCGCAGAAGGCGGCGCCGCGCAAGCCGGGCGGCCGCGGCCACGAGGCCATCGAACCGGCGCCAGGCCGCTATGTGAAGCAGCGCGCGTGAAACCCACTCCCGCGCAGTGAGAACCCAACCGGTTCAGAGTCGATTCCGCAGAGTTGATCCCGCATTCACCCGCTGACGTCCGTCGTTCAGCAGTTTCGAAAGAGGAGCGAGTCATGAGTTCACCGCAAGACATCGTCATCGTCGCCGCGGCGCGCACGCCGATCGGCAAGTTCGGAGGGACGCTGTCCAAGACGCCGGCCAGCGAGCTGGGCGCGATCGTCATCCAGGAGCTGCTGCGCAGAAGCGGCCTGCAGCCCGACCAGATCAACGAGGTCATCCTCGGCCAGGTGCTGACCGCGGGCGTCGGGCAGAACCCGGCGCGCCAGGCCGTCATCAAGGCGGGCCTGCCGGTGACCGTGCCGGCGATGACGATCAACAAGGTCTGCGGCTCCGGCCTGAAGGCCGTGATGCTGGCCGCCCAGGCGATCCGCGACGGCGATTCGGACATCATCATCGCCGGCGGCCAGGAGAGCATGAGCCTGGCCCCGCACGTGCTGCCGGGCTCGCGCGAAGGCCAGCGCATGGGCGACTGGAAGCTGGTCGACACCATGATCACCGACGGCCTGTGGGACGTGTACAACCAGTACCACATGGGCATCACCGCCGAGAACGTGGCCAAGGAGTACCACGTCAGCCGCGCGCAGCAGGACGAGCTCGCGCTCGCCAGCCAGCAGAAGGCCGCGGCGGCGCAGGACGCGGGCCGCTTCACCGCCGAGATCGTGCCCGTGACGATCCCGCAGAAGAAGGGCGACCCGGTGGTGTTCGCCGCCGACGAGTTCATCAACCGCAAGTCCAACGCCGAGGCGCTGGCCGGTCTGAAGCCTGCCTTCGACAAGGCCGGTTCGGTGACCGCCGGCAACGCCTCGGGCCTGAACGACGGCGCCGCCGGCCTGGTGCTGATGACGGACGCCAAGGCCAAGGCGCTGGGCCTGACGCCGCTGGCGCGCCTGGCGTCGTACGCCAGCGCCGGCGTCGATCCCAAGACCATGGGCATGGGCCCGGTGCCCGCGTCGCGCAAGGCGCTGCAGCGCGCCGGCTGGCAGCCCAAGGACCTGGACCTGCTGGAGATCAACGAGGCCTTCGCCGCGCAGGCCTGCGCGGTGCATCAGGAAATGGGCTGGGACGTCAGCAAGGTCAACGTCAACGGCGGCGCGATCGCGCTGGGCCATCCGATCGGTGCGTCGGGCGCCCGCATCCTGGTCACGCTGCTGCACGAGATGATCAAGCGCGATGCGAAGAAGGGCATCGCCAGCCTGTGCATCGGCGGCGGCATGGGCGTCGCGCTCTGCGTCGAGCGCTGACACCCGGATCCTGAAACGCCGACGGCTTTCCGGCGTCGGCCTCTCCACGTTCTCGCGTCTTTCCCGTTTCGACATTCCAGACGCCCTGGCCGCGGACGCGGCGCCCCGGGGCGTCATACAGGAGGCAAACATGATCCAGAAAGTTGCATACGTCACCGGCGGGATGGGCGGCATCGGCACCGCCATCTGCCAGCGCCTCCACAAGGACGGCTTCAAGGTCATCGCCGGCTGCGGCCCCACCCGCGATCGCGGCAAGTGGCTGGCCGAGCAGGCCGAGCAGGGCTACAGCTTCTTCTGCTCCGCCGGCAACGTGGCCGACTGGGACTCGACCGTCGCCGCGTTCGAGGTGGCGATCGCCGAGCACGGCCCCATCGACGTGCTGGTCAACAACGCGGGCGTCACCAAGGACCGCATGTTCCTGAAGATGACCCGCGACGAGTGGGACACCGTCATCGACACCAACCTCAACAGCATGTTCAACGTCACCAAGCAGGTGGTGCCGGGCATGATCGACAAGGGCTGGGGCCGCATCATCAACATCTCCTCGGTCAACGGCGAGAAGGGCCAGGTCGGTCAGACCAACTACTCGGCGGCCAAGGCCGGCATGCACGGCTTCACGATGGCGCTGGCGCAGGAACTGGCGTCCAAGGGCGTCACGGTGAACACCGTCAGCCCGGGCTACATCGGCACCGACATGGTCAAGGCGGTGCGTCCCGACGTGCTCGAAAAGATCGTGGCGGGCATCCCGGTGAAGCGCCTCGGCGAGCCCGAGGAGATCGCCTCCATCGTCGGCTGGCTGGCGGGTGAGACCTCCGGCTTCACCACGGGTGCGGACTTCAGCTGCAACGGCGGCTTGCACATGGGGTGAACGAGGTCGAGGAGAAAGCGAACCCTTTCCCTCAGAACTCCGACGCAACGCCGGCAACTCCCTCGGGTTGCCGGCGTTGCCGTTTCTGTCGGAGAACTCCAGATGGCCCATACCCCGCGATCTTCTGTCGGTCGCCGTTCCGTGCTGCTCGCAGCCGCCGCCTCGGCGCTGCCCGCGATGTCCGTCCGCGCCGTGACGCCCGTCCGCGCCCCGGTGGCCAAGTCCCGACCCCTGCGCGTCGGCGTGATTGATCTCAGCTTCCACCGCGCCAGCGCCGGCGTCGTCGCTCAGGTGCTGGAGGCGGGCGATGTCGACCACCAATTCACCTTCGCACCGCATGAGCGCCTCTACGAGCGGCTGGGTCGCGGCGAACTGGACATGGCGGTGTCCGCCTGGATGCCAGGCAGCCACGGCGACTACGTGCGCACCTACGAGCACGAGTTGATCCGCCTGGGCGTGCTCTACCAGCCCTACGCGTTGTGGGGCGTGCCGGACTACGTGCCGGCAGTGGAACTCGCGACGGTGGGGGACCTGCGCCGCCCCGAGGTCGCCGGCCGGATGATCAAGCGCATCCAAGGGATCGCGCCAGGGGCGGGCATCAGCCGCTTCTCGCAGGAGATCATGCGGATGTACGACCTCGGCGCCCATGGCTACGAATTCGCCAACGGGTCGCTGGAGGCGTGCGTCGGCGCATTCGAATCCGCCATGGCGCAACAGCGCTGGGTGGTGGTGCCGCTCTGGCGCCCGCAGTACCTCCACGCGCGCTACAGGATCCGTGAACTGCGCGAGCCGCAGGGCCTGCTGCGAGGTGTGGACGACGCGACGCTGGTCCTGCGGCGCGACGCGCGCACGAAGATTCCCGATCGGACGCTCGCGATCCTGGCCGGCATGTCGCTGGGCAACGAGACCGTCGCGATGCTGGACGAGCGCGTCGGCCGGGAAGGGCAGCCGGCGGCAGCGGCCGCCGCCGAGTGGCTGCGGCGCGATCCCGATCGACTGGATCGTTGGGCGCTCGCCGGCCGACGCGTGCTGGAGGAGGCTCGCGCCTGAACCGCAGGTCGTCGGTCCGCAAGCGCCCAGGCCGCCTTGCGGCGGCCCGGGCCGTCGGGGCCGTCGGTCAAGCCGCGCTTCAGTCCTTCTTCATCAGCACCAGCAGCTGAGACAGGTTCTGCGCTGCCGCCTGCAGCTTGGGCAGCGACTGCTCCAGCAGCATCTGCGGCGGGGTGCGCGACGCATGCGTGCTGACGTTCATCGCCGCCACCACGCGGCCGTCGCGCCCGGTGAGGGGAACGGCCACGCTCAGCACGCCATCCTCCAGCTCCTGGTCCACCAGGCACCAGTGCTGGCGCCGCGCCTGTTCGATCGCGGCGCGCAGCTCCTCGTGCGAGCGCACTGTGTTGCTCGCGCGTCGCGCCAGCTGCACCTGCGCCACGCGGGTCTCGCGTTCCTCGACCGGCAGCGAGGCCAGCAGCACCCGGCCGGTCGCGGTCGCCCAGGCGGGCAGGCGGCTGCCGATGCCCATCGGGTCGGACAGGATCTTGCGCAGCGGCGCACGCAGCACGAAGACCACGTCGTCGCCGTCGAGCACCGCGATGGAGACGGACTCCCGCAGGTCGTTGGCCAGCTGGATGGCCACCGGCTCGGCGAAGCGCCACAGCGGCTGCGAAGACAGGTAGGCGAAGCCCAGGTCGAGGATCTTCGGCGTCAGCTCGAACAGCCGCCCCTCCGATCTCACGTAGCCCAGCGTCTGCAGCGTCAGCAGGATGCGACGCGCGCCGGCGCGCGTCAGCCCGCAGCGCTTGGCGACTTCCGTCAGCGTCTGCCGGGCGTGGTGGGTGTCGAAGGTCCGGATCACCGACAGGCCGCGCGCGAAGGATTGCACGTAGCTGTCGCCGGGCTTCAGGGGGGCGTTGATTGCGCTTTCGTCAGGAGACATGGACGTCATGACCGCAGTGAAGGATGGCCGCGAAACGTTAATATCGCGCCCGTTTCCAAGTGATGAGACAAGAGGTGAAGACCATGGCCATGGATGTTGTCGACTACGAAATCAAGGGTGCCGAGATGCAGTTCGTCGAGGTCGAACTCGACCCCGGCGAGGCAGCGATCGGCGAAGCCGGCAGCATGATGTTCATGGATGCCGGTATCGGCATGGACACGGTGTTCGGCGACGGGTCCGCCAACCAGGGCGGTTTCTTCGGAAAGTTGCTGGGCGCCGGCAAGCGGCTGGTGACCGGGGAATCGCTGTTCACCACGGTCTACACGAACCAGAGTCATGGGAAGTTGCGGGTCGCTTTCGCGGCGCCGTATCCCGGCAAGATCCTGCCGATGGACCTCGGCAAGCTCGGGGGCACGCTCATCTGCCAGAAGGACGCGTTCCTTTGCGCGGCCCGGGGCGTGTCGCTGGGGATTGCTCTCCAGCAGCGCCTGTCGACTGGCTTCTTCGGTGGCGAAGGGTTCATCATGCAGAAGCTCGATGGTGATGGGCTGGCCTTCGTGCATGCGGGGGGTACCGTGGTTCGACGTACGCTCCAACCCGGTCAGACGCTGCTGGTGGATACCGGCTGCGTCGTCGCCTACACGCCCAGCGTGAGTTTTGAGATCCAGTACGTAGGCAAGATCAAGACCGCCCTCTTCGGCGGCGAAGGTCTGTTCCTGGCCAAGATGACCGGACCGGGGGAAGTCTGGCTGCAGAGCCTGCCGTTCTCGCGCCTGGCCTCGCGCGTTTTCGCCGCAGCCCCGCAGCGCGGCGGCTCCCGGGAGGAGGGCGGCCTGTTGACCGGCCTGGCCGGCGGCGGATTGCTGGGCGGACTGCTGGGTGGCGACGACGAATAAGGCGTCTCCAGGCGTCAGAAAAACGCCAGGAAAGTTGCCCGAAAAAGTTCGCCATGCGCAGACTTGCTGCAACGCTGGCGGCAAGTCTGGCGCAACTGAATGCAACCGGCGCCTGCGCCGGCTCGCCTCGCGCCCGCACTTGCGGTCCGTCCGCGGGTCGACGTGAAGCCGGCGCCTCGAAACGCTCAAGAACGGCTCACGGAGCGGCCCCGTCAGGCGCCCAAGCCCGCATCAGCAGGGGCAGCGCGGCCCTGTTCCGGCCGGCGCCCAGGGGGAACCCGCCTACACTTGAGGGCTGCGTGGCGCTGGGCGCGTCGCGCATCTCCTGTTGAGGATCTCCATGCTGTCTTCCCTCGTGCGGCCCGTGCGGGCCGCCCTGGTCGTCACCGCCCTGGTCGCTGCCGGCCTGGGCGCGCTGACCGCGGCCCCGGCCGCCTACGCCTCCGTCGGCAGTCCCATCTTCGTGCTGAACTCGCTGGACGCCGACATCAGCGTCATCGACCCGAAGGGCTTCCGCGAGATCAAGCGCATCCCGACCGGCAAGGAGCCGCATCACCTCTACCTGACGCCCGACCGCAAGACCATGGTCGTGGCCAACGCACTGGGGGATTCGCTGACCTTCCTCGATCCGGTGACGGCCGAGGTGCAGCGCACCGTGCGCGGCATCCCCGATCCCTACCACCTGCGCTTCTCGCCCGACATGAAGTGGCTGGTGCTGGCCGGCAACCGCCTGGACCACGTCGACATCTACAAGTGGCAGCCGCAGAACGCGGCGCAGCCGCTGGCGCTGTTCAAGCGCTTCTCCGCGCCGAAGACGCCCAGCCACCTGTCCATCGACAGCCGGAGCAGCGTCGTCTACGCGAGCCTGCAGGACAGCAGCGAGCTGCTCTCCATCGACCTCAACACCATGGCCGTGCGCTGGAAGATCCCCGTCGGGAAGCTGCCCGCCGACCTGTACCTGACGCCGGACGACAAGTACCTGCTGGTCGCGCTGACCGGCGAGCGCAGCGTCGAGGTCTACGACGTCAGCGGCGCTCAGCCCAGGCTGGCCAAGCGCATCGAGACCGGCGACGGCGCGCACTCGTTCCGCGCGCTCGGCGACAGGAAGCACGTGCTGGTGAGCAACCGCGCGGCCAACACGATCAGCAAGATCGCGCTGGCGGATTTCAGCGTCGTCGACACCTTCAAGGCGCCCGGCGGTCCGGACGACATGGAGATCCTGACCGACGGCCGCACGCTGATGTTCACCTCGCGCTGGGCCCGCAAGCTGACGGTGATGGACCTGCAGACCAAGCAGATCCTGCAGCAGGTCAAGGTCGGCAAGTCGCCGCACGGCGTCTGGACGCTCGACCAGATGCCGCGCCAGTGAGTGCGACCGCACCCAGGCTGCTTCCCGTGAAGACTTCGCCCGTTCCGCGCTCCGCGCGCCGTCATCTGCTGCGCGGCGCCTTGCGTCATGGCGCGGCGCTGTTCGTCGGCCTGACCGCGGTCGTGCAGGCGCAGCCGCAGTCCGCGTCGGCACCGACCGGCGCGCCCTGCGACAAGCCCGTCTACCTGACCTTCGACACCGGCCACATGGGCGTCGCGCCGCTGATCGTCGACACGCTCAAGCGCTTCGACGCGAAGGCCACGTTCTTCCTGGCCCAGGAACCGACGATGGACGGCGGGCAGACGCTGGACGACAAGTGGGCGCCGTGGTGGAAGCAACTGGCCGAGCAGGGCCACGATTTCGGCTCGCACACCTGGTACCACGACGCCTGGTCGGCGGACCTGCCCGACGGGAGGTTCCGCTTCAAGCGCGCCGCGGGCGAGCAGGTGCCGCAGAACGTCGTGCTGAGCGCGTCGGAGTACTGCGAGGAACTCAAGCGCCCCGCGCGGCGCTTCCTCGAGATGACCGGCCGGCCGATGTCCATGATCTTCCGCGCGCCGGCCGGGCGCACGTCGCCGGCGCTGCTCGCGGCGGCGCAGGCCTGCGGCTTCCGCCATGTGGGCTGGAACCCGTCGGGTTTCCTCGGCGACGAACTGCCGAGCGACAAGTTCCCCAATCAGGCGCTGCTGGAGCAGGCGCTGCGACGCGTCAAGCCGGGCGACATCCTGATGGCCCACCTGGGCATCTGGTCGCGCCAGGATCCGTGGGCGCCGACGGTGCTGGAGCCGCTGCTGCAGGGATTGAAAAACCGGGGCATGTGCTTCGCGCCGTTGCGCGATCATCCGGAGTACGTCGCGTGGATGCGCAAGCCTCAGGAGGCGGTCGCGCTGAAGGCGACGTCGGCATCGACATCGACGCCCACGGCGGCATCCGGCGGCGGCACCGCGGTGCCGGGCACCAAGGACGCGCTGAGGCGCTGATGCATCGCTTTCCAGGAGGACCGACGGCGTGATGGACTGGTTCACCGATCTGTTCGGACAGGCGCAGCAGGCGCTGTTCGAGAGCGTCATTCAACCGATCGTGTTCAACCTCGGCTACGGCAACCTGCTCGAGGACGCGTTCGACGCGACCGGCTGGCTGCTGGTCGGCCTGATCCAGATCGTCGTGATGCTGGCCGTGATCGGTTCGCTGCAGCGCTGGCGTCCGGCCGAAGCCGTCACCGACCGCCACGCGATCCGCATCGACATCGTCTACACGCTGATCCAGCGGCTGGGGCTGTTCCGGCTGGTCATGTTCTTCTCGCTGGAGCCGCTGTTCGACGGCGCCGTCGGCGAGATGCGCATGCACGGCATCCCGACCTTCCAGCTCGACGCACTGTGGCCCGGCGTCACCGACGTGGCCTGGGTCAGCTTCGTGATCTACCTCGTCGCCTTCGACCTGCTGATGTACTGGCTACATCGCGCGCAGCACTCGTGGAACTGGTGGTGGGCGCTGCACTCGCTGCACCACAGCCAGCGCCAGATGACGATGTGGAGCGACAGCCGCAACCACCTGCTCGACGACCTGATCATCGACAGCGCCGTGGCGATCACGGCGCGGCTGATCGGGGTCGGTCCCGGACAGTTCGTCGCGCTGATCGCGATCTCGCAATTGCTGGAGAACCTGCAGCACGCCAACCTGCGGCTGACCTTCGGCCTGATCGGCGAGCGGCTGCTGGTGAGCCCGCGCTTCCACCGGCTGCACCACTCGATCGGCATCGGCCACGAGAACTTCGGCCGCGGCACCCTGGGCGGCCACAACTTCGCGGTGATGTTCCCGATCTGGGACGTGCTGTTCCGCACCGCCAACTTCGAGGACCGCTGGGACCCGACCGGCGTGCGCGACCAGTTGCCCGAAGAGGGCGGCCGCGACTACGGACGCGGCTTCTGGGCGCAGCAGTGGCTGGGTCTCAAGCGGCTCGCCGGACGTGACAAGATCGCGGCCGCGCCCGGCGATGGCTCCAGCCCGTCCGGCGGCGCGCCCATGGACATCGCCGGCCGCGCGCCGGCCGGAGGGAACGACTGATGATCAAGCCGATGAGCCGCCTCGCGGACTCGTTCTGGCGTGCCGCCGCGTACTGCCTGCATCCGCGGGTGATCGGCCTGTCGCTGCTGCCGCTGATCGTCTCGGCGGCGCTGGCCTTCGGCCTGGGCTACTTCTTCTGGGAAGCGGCGGTCGCCGGCGTGCGCGCGACGATGGAGTCGTGGAGCCTCATCGACGGCATGCTGAAGTGGCTGGACAGCCTGGGCGCCGCGTCCTTTCGCACCGTGCTCGCGCCCATTGTCGTGCTGGCGATGGCCGTGCCGGCGCTGGTCGTGCTCAGCCTGCTGCTGGTGGCGCTGCTGATGACGCCGTCCATGGTGGACCTGGTGGCGCAGCGACGCTTCGCCAGCCTGGAGCGCAAGCGCGGCGCGGGCTTCGTCGCCAGCCTGAGCTGGTCGCTGGGCCACACGGTGCTGTGCGTCGTGCTGCTGATCGCCTCGCTGCCGTTCTGGCTGATCCCGCCGCTGGCACTGATCCTGCCGCCGCTGATCTGGGGCTGGCTGGGCTACCGCGTCTTCACCTTCGACGTGCTCGCCGAACATGCGTCCGGCCCCGAGCGCCGGCGTCTCATCAGCGAGCACCGGATGCCGCTGCTCGTGCTCGGTCTGGCGACGGGCTACCTCGGCGCGGCCCCCGCCGCGATCTGGGCGCTGGGCGCGCTGACCATCGCCTTCGCGCCGGTGCTGATCCTGGTCTCGGTGTGGCTGTACACGCTGGTCTTCGCGTTCAGCTCGCTGTGGTTCGCGCATTACGCGCTGGCCGCGCTGCAGGAAATGCGCCGCGCCGACACCGTGTCCGACCGCGCGCCCGATCCGGTGATGGACGCGCTGCCGGCGAACTACGCGACCGTGCCGCCGCTCATCACGAACGACGCCGACGATGGCGTCGACGATCCGGAACCCCGCAGGAATCCCGCATGAACATCGGCCTCTTCATCATCGGCGACGAGATCCTGTCCGGGAAGCGGCAGGACAAGCATCTGTCCAAGGTGATCGAGTTCCTGAGCGCGCGCGGTCTGTCGCTCGCCTGGGCGAAGTACCTCGGCGATGACCGCGAACAGCTGATCCGCGAGTACCGCGCCGCCTTCGACAGCGGCGACCTGTTCTTCAGCTGCGGCGGCATCGGCGCGACGCCGGACGACCACACGCGGCAGGCCGCGGCGGCGGCGCTGGACCGGCCGCTCGAACTGCATCCCGAGGCCGCGGAGCTGATCTGGCAACGTGTCCAGCAGATGGCGGCGGAGCAGGGCACCACGCCCGAGCGCGACCACCCCGACACGCAGCGCCGCATGGAGATGGGCGTGTTCCCGCAAGGGGCCGCGATCATCCCGAACCCGTACAACAAGATCCCCGGCTTCTCGATCGGCCGCGCCTACTTCGTCCCGGGCTTCCCGGTGATGGCGCATCCGATGATCGAGTGGGTCCTGGACCACCTGCACGCCGACCTGCACCGCGAGGTCGGCACGCGCGAGCGCTCGCTCATCGTGCAGGGCGCGATGGAAGCCAGCCTGACGCCGCTGATGGAACGCGTCGAGGCCGACTTCCCCGGCATCAAGGTCTTCTCGCTGCCCAGCGTCGACCACCCGCAGTGGGGGCGCCACATCGAGCTGGGCGTCAAGGGCGACGCGGCCGCCATGGACGCCGCCTACGCCGCCCTGCGAGCGGGCGTCGTCCAGTTTGGTGCCTCCATCAGCACTGAATTGGTGCGATGATGCACCGATTCGGACAGGTGTCCGGACGATGTCACGGACGGTCCGACGGCGGTCCTCTCTGATCGACGACCGCCGCCCCCGTCTGGCGCGTTGGGCATCAAGGGCTTGCGCGTCATGCACCGCTCTGGCGCCTGACTGTCACCGTGCCGCCATCTGTTGGCATGCAAACTGCTAAATCGTCCCCGCTGGGCCGTTGCCCCACGACTCTTTCTTTCTCATCCAGCCCCCTCTAGGAGTGATTGATGGCCACCAAGACCGTCGCCGACGTGATGAACCTGGTCAAGGAGCACGAAGTCAAGTTCGTTGACTTCCGCTTCACCGACACGCGCGGCAAGGAGCAGCACGTGACCGTGCCCGTCTCCCATTTCGACGAAGACAAGTTCTCGGAAGGCCATGCCTTCGACGGCTCCTCGATCGCCGGCTGGAAGGGCATCGAAGCCTCCGACATGCTGCTGATGCCGGACCCGAACACGGCCAACATCGACCCGTTCTTCGAAGAGCCGACGCTGATCCTGAGCTGCGACGTCATCGACCCGACCGACGGCAAGGCCTATGAGCGCGACCCGCGTTCGCTGGCCCGTCGCGCCGAGGCCTACCTGAAGTCCTCCGGCCTGGGCGACACCGCCTACTTCGGTCCGGAGCCCGAGTTCTTCATCTTCGACAGCGTCCGCTGGAACGTCGACATGTCCGGCTCGTTCGTCAAGATCGAATCGGAAGAAGCCGCCTGGAACACCGGCAAGGACTACGAGCACGGCAACAGCGGCTACCGTCCGACCGTCAAGGGCGGCTACTTCCCGGTGCCCCCGGTCGACAGCGGCCAGGACATGCGCTCGGAGATGTGCCTGATCCTGGAACAGATGGGCATCCCCGTCGAAGTCCACCACCACGAGGTCGCGAACGCCGGCCAGATGGAGATCGGCACCAAGTTCAGCTCGCTGGTCCAGCGCGCCGACTGGCTGCAGCTGCAGAAGTACATCATCCAGAACGTCGCGCACGCCTACGGCAAGACCGCCACGTTCATGCCGAAGCCCATCGTCGGCGACAACGGCTCGGGCATGCACGTGCACCAGTCGGTCTGGAAGGACGGCAAGAACCTGTTCGCCGGTGACGGCTACGCCGGCCTGAGCGACTTCGCGCTGTACTACATCGGCGGCATCATCAAGCACGCCCGCGCGCTGAACGCCATCACCAACCCGGGTACCAACTCGTACAAGCGTCTGGTGCCCGGCTTCGAAGCGCCGGTGAAGCTGGCCTACTCGGCCAAGAACCGCTCGGCCTCGATCCGCATCCCGTACGTGGCCAACCCCAAGGGCCGCCGCATCGAGGCGCGTTTCCCGGATCCCTCGGCCAACCCGTACCTGGCCTTCGCCGCGCTGCTGATGGCCGGTCTGGACGGCGTGGAAAACAAGATCCATCCGGGCGAAGCCGCCACGAAGGACCTGTACCACCTGCCGCCGGAAGAAGACGCGAAGATCCCGACCGTCTGCCACTCGCTGGACCAGGCGCTGGAGTATCTGGACAAGGACCGCGCGTTCCTGACCAAGGGCGGCGTGTTCACCGACAGCTTCATCGATGCCTACATCGAACTGAAGATGCAGGAAGTCCAGCGCTTCCGCATGACCACCCACCCGGTCGAGTTCGACATGTACTACTCGCTGTGATCGTCCGCGCGGAGAGCGCCATGACCGCTTCGGCACGGCCCGCTCCGCACGTTCGTCGCACCGCACAGGGACGGCTTCGGCCGTCCCTTTTCTTTTGGCGTACGTGGCCCGGCGTCTCGGACCTCCCACATGCGAACACCTGGCAACAGCGCGTGAGTGCCCGCTCTCGCCCAGGGGTGACTGATTGCGTCACAATGCCCGACGACTCTGGTCAGTTAGAAGCAGGGAATGCAGATGACGCTGCAGCACACGCGGGTGGGACGTACTTGGTTGGCGACGATGCTGACCGCCATGATGGGCATGGCGGCCGGGCAGGCGTCGGCGCAGGGCGTGGTGTATCGCTGCCCCGGCCCGCCGGTGCTGTACACCGACGCCATCTCGGCCAAGGAAGCCGCCGACAAGGGCTGTCGCAGCATCGAGGGCACGCCGATCTCCGTGATCGCGCCCAGCAAGCCGCGCCCGGTGACGACGCCGGCGCCCACCTCCGGTTCGGGAGGGCAGGGTGACCTCAAGGTCGACGGCAAGGACCAGCGCGTGCGCGACGACGACCGCCGCCGCATCCTGGAGCAGGAGCTGCGCGACGCGGAAGGCAAGCTCGCCAAGGTCCAGGCGGAATACAACGGCGGCCAGCCCGAGCGCCGCGGCGACGAACGCAACTACCAGAAGTACCTGGACCGCACGACCGAGCTCAAGGCTTCGGTCACGCGCCAGGAGGCCGACGTCCAGGCCATCAAGCGCGAGCTCGCCAAGCTGCCGCCGCCCAACCTCTGATCGAGGGACGGCGGGTCTGGCCGCAGGGGTCGGGGTGTCGCGCGACGATGGCGACACGAGCGACACCGCATGAAGACGCCCGCCCCCGTTTCACACCCCACGCACGACGCCTACAACGCGCAGTACGCCTGCTTCGACCTGCTCGCGACCCTGGTCGCCGTGGTCCAGGCCGACGGCACCTGCGAGTTCGCCAACACCGCCGTCGAGACGCTGTTCAACCTGCCGCGCCGCGCGGTCCAGGGCAGCAACCTGCTCGAATGGTTCGTCGACACCGGCCGAGTGGTCGAGGCGCTCGAAGAGGTGAGCCGCAACGCGTTCTCCAGTTCGCGCTTCGACGCGATCATCCGCCGCGGTCCGCGCACGCATGACGATCTGCTGCCGGTGCACGTGATCGTCAGCCAGACCGACGATCCGCAGCGGCTGGTGATCGAGCTGATCGAGAACGCGCAGCAGACGCGCCAGGACCGCGAGGAGCGCAACCTCGACCAGGTCCACGCGACCAAGGAACTGACGCGCAACCTCGCACACGAAATCAAGAACCCCCTGGGCGGCATCCGCGGCGCGGCGCAGCTGCTGGCGCTGGAGCTGCAGCCCACCGACCTGTGGCCGGAGCTCGAGGAATACACCGAGGTCATCATCCACGAGGCCGACCGGCTGCAGTCGCTGGTGGACCGGCTGCTGGCGCCGCACCGGCGCGCGCAGGTGGTGGGCGATGTCAACATCCATGAGGTCTGCGAGCGTGTGCGCTCGCTGGTGCTGGCGCAGTACCCGCGCGGGCTGACGATGGTCCGGGACTACGACATCTCGCTGCCCGATTTCCGCGGCGACCGCGAGCAGCTGATCCAGGCGGTGCTCAACATCGTCCAGAACGCGGCGCAGGCGCTGCATGAACACATCCACGCGGGCGACGCCGTCATCGCGCTGCGCACGCGCGTGGCCCGGCAGGTGACGATAGGCAAGCAGCGGTGGCGCTTGGCATTGGAATTGCATATCGAAGACAACGGCCCGGGCGTGCCCGAAGAGATCAAGGACCGCATCTTCTTTCCGCTGGTATCAGGGAGGGATGGCGGCTCCGGTCTCGGGCTGACGCTGGCGCAGACGATCGCCCAACAGCACCAGGGCATGATCGATTGCGACAGCCAGCCGGGTCGGACCGATTTCCGAATCACCCTGCCTTTGCCTTGAGCCGCGGCCACAAGCCGACAACGAGGGAAAGGGGAGCCATAGATGAAGTCGATCTGGATTGTTGACGACGACCATTCCATCCGTTTTGTTCTCGAGAAGGCGTTGACGCGCGAAGGGCTGCCGGTGCGCAGCTTCAGCCAGACCCGCGAGGTGCTGGCCGCGCTGGAGGAGGACACGCCGCAGGTGCTGGTGTCGGACATCCGCATGCCGGGCGGCTCGGGCCTGGAGCTGCTGAGCACGATCAAGAAGCAGCTGCCGGGGCTGCCGGTGATCATCATGACGGCGTACTCGGACCTGGACAGCGCGGTGAGCGCGTTCCAGGGCGGGGCCTTCGAATACCTGCCCAAGCCCTTCGACCTGCCGCGCGCGGTGGAGCTGATCCGGCGCGCGCAGGAGGAGAGCCAGCGCGAGGCCGTCGGCGCCGCCGAGACGGTGCAGATGCCCGAGATGCTGGGCCAGGCGCCGGCGATGCAGGACGTGTTCCGCGCGATCGGCCGCTTGAGCCAGAGCCACGTGACGGTGCTGATCACCGGCGAGTCGGGCTCGGGCAAGGAGCTGGTGGCGCGCGCGCTGCACAAGCACAGCCCGCGTGCGGAAGGACCGTTCGTCGCGATCAACACGGCGGCGATCCCGAAGGACCTGCTGGAGTCGGAACTCTTCGGCCACGAGCGCGGCGCCTTCACCGGCGCGCAGGCGACGCGGCGCGGCCGCTTCGAGCAGGCCGAGGGCGGCACGCTGTTCCTGGACGAGATCGGCGACATGCCGCTGGACCTGCAGACGCGGCTGCTGCGCGTGCTGTCGGACGGCCAGTTCTATCGTGTCGGCGGACACAGCCCGCAGAAGGCGAACGTGCGCGTGGTCGCGGCGACGCATCAGAACCTGGAGACGCTGGTCAAGGAAGGGCGCTTCCGCGAGGACCTGTTCCACCGGCTGAACGTGATCCGCCTGAGATTGCCGCCGCTGCGCGAGCGCCGCGAGGACGTGCCGCTGTTGGCGCGCTACTTCCTCCAGCGCAGCGCGGGCGAACTGGGCGTCGAGCCCAAGCGCCTGGCGGAAGCGGCATTGCAGCGTTTGGTGAACTTCGATTTCCCGGGCAACGTGCGGCAGCTGGAGAACATCTGCCATTGGCTGAGCGTGATGGCGCCCAGCTTGGTGGTCGAGGCCAAGGACCTGCCGCAGGAGCTGCTCGCGACGCCGGGTGCGCCTGGATCGGCGATCTCCGCGACGATGTCGTCGGACGTGATGCCGCTGGCGAGCGGGCTGACGAGTTCGGCTGCGGCGACGTCCATGCCGCTGCCTGCGGTGGCGATTCCGCCGTCGCCGGATGCGTGGGTGGCGGAGATGGCGCGCGAGGCCAGACGCCTGCTCGCGGCCGGCGAGCCCAACGTGTGGGATGTGCTGACGCGCCGCTTCGAGGCCAGCCTGATCCTGACCGCGCTGGACCTCACGCGCGGCCGCCGCATCGAAGCCGCGCAGAAGCTGGGCATCGGGCGCAACACGATCACGCGCAAGATTCAGGAACTGAATCTCGACGCCTGAGTGTCGTTGCGCTCACGCGCAACGATGAGTGTGGAACGGCGGCCTGACGGCCGCCGTTTTCTTTGAGCGTCCGCAGCGCAGAGCGGCTCTCGGGCCTTCGCCAGCAAGCGGGCTTGGCCACGCAATGGCTTCAGTACTGCCACCGCCGCTGGCCCTCACCCCCACCCTCTCCCGCAAGCGGGAGAGGGAGCGAGAATGCACCGAGCTGCCCCCCGATGGCGCCACCCGTCTTGCTCCCTCTCCCGCTTGCGGGAGAGGGCAGGGGTGAGGGGCGCGCGCAGCGCGCGGGGTCTGGGCAGTCATGTGGCCTCTTGCTCCCGGTCGCGGGAGCGAGCGGGGGTGAGTGCCAGCGATCTCACACAGGAATGCGGCTCAGCATCAAGGGGCGGAACGGCCCTTCTTGTCGAGCCACACCCCCAGCCCCTGCGCATTGAGTTCCACATCCATCGCGAGCAATGCCGCCACGCGTGTCGGCGGCATGCGCTCGCCGCAGTGTTCGATCGCGCGGCGCTGGTACAGCGCGAGCAGCTCGCGCTTGAGCGCGACGTGCCGATCCGGCGCGTCCTTCAGCCGCAGCGCGATCGCTTCCATCTCGTCGATCTGCGCCACCAGCAGACCCGCGAGGCGCTCGACGTCCGCCTCGTCACGACCCACGACGCTGTAGTGCGTCAGGTACATGCACGACGGATGCGTCGCCATCATCCGTGCGATGGAGGCGCGCAGCGCGTCCGGCTCGAACTGCACCGGCGTGCTCGTCGGCATGATCCACGCGCCGCGCTCGGGATCGTCGAACTCCCGGTATGACAGTCCGAAGGTATCGCCGGTAAACCAGCCCGCGCTCGCCTCGTCCCACACGCAGTGGTGATGGCGCGCATGCCCCGGCGTGTCGATCAGGCGCAGCGTGCGACTGCCGACGGTGACGCGCTGCTCGTCGCTGCTCACCTGCGCGCGCGACTCCGGCACGCCCATCAACTCGCCGTAGGAGCGACGCATCTCCGCCTCGCCGTACACCGCGAGCGCACCGGCCCACAGCGCCGACGGATCGACCATGTGCCGCAGTCCGCGCGGATGCACCAGCATCGTCGCCGAGGGCAGTTCCGCCATCAGCGGGCCGACGCCGCCGGCATGGTCCAGGTGCACGTGCGTCGGGATCACCCAGTCCACCGCGTCGCGCGGCACGCCGAGCGCCTCCAGCGCGCCAAGCAGCCGCGGCAGCGCCAGCCGCGTGCCGGTGTCGATGAAGGCCGCGCGCCCGCTGTCGACGATCAGGTAGCACGCATCGAAATGATCGCGCTGGAACGCCGTGTCGATGGCGTAGACGCCGGGGACCAGCGGTTCCAGATACGACGGCAGCGATGCCGGGGCCGAGGGCAGGGCGGTGGTGGCGCTCACGGGCGGTCTCCGGGTCGGGTTCTTAGAATGGTGTTTAGATTACAAGGACCCTGACATGGCCGTTCGAGAAATCCTGAAGATGGGCGATCCGCGCCTGCTGCGCCACGCCAAGCCGGTGGAAGACTTCGACACGCCCGAGCTGAAGCAGCTGCTCGAAGACATGTTCGACACCATGAAGGCCGCCAACGGCGCCGGCCTGGCCGCGCCGCAGATCGGCGTGGACCTGCAGGTCGTCGTCTTCGGTTTCCAGCGCAACGAGCGCTACCCGGAGGCGCCGCCGGTGCCGATGACGGTGCTGATCAACCCGACCATCGAATCGCTCTCCGACGAGACGGAAGAGGGCTGGGAAGGCTGTCTGTCGGTACCGGGACTGCGCGGCGTCGTGCCGCGGCTGAGCCGCATCCGCTATCGCGGTTTCGATGCCTTCGGCGCGCTGATCGACCGCGAGGCCGAAGGCTTCCACGCCCGCGTCGTCCAGCACGAGTGCGACCACCTGGTCGGCACGCTGTATCCGATGCGGATCAAGGACTTCAGCCGCTTCGGCTTCACAGAGATCCTGTTCCCGGGCCTGGACCCGAACACAGACGATTGACGCGTGCTGATCCGGGCGCGCCAGGTGCCAGGTGTTTGGGAGGGGAATGCCGATCCCCATACGGCGTCCGCTTGACCTCCGCGCAACAGGGCGTCAAGTTGTAAGCAGGCGTGCACCAAGACGTCGCTGAGGCGTTAAGAAACGATCGCGGAACTCCGCGTCCCGCATTCCTCCGGATGCCGGTGGAGGCAAAAGGCCATGACTGACTCGATGACCCGTTCGAAGACGCTTTCGTTGGACCCGGCGCCGGGGCGCGGGTCGCTGTCCCGCTGGTGGATGGCGACCTCCCTGGTGCTCATCGCGCTGGTGGCGCTGCTGGCCCACGGCCCGGCGCACGCCGATGCGCCCGCGCGCGCGGGGCGGCTGGCCGAGCTCGCCGGTTCTGTCTGGCTGTACGACGCCGATGAGCGCGAATGGGTGCAGATGCACCGCAACCAGAGCGTCGGCGAAGGCGACCGCCTGCGCGCCGACGACGGCAGCGGCGCGACGATCACCATCGGCTCCTCGACGCTGTGGATCGACCAGCGCAGCGAGATCGAATTCAACGCGCTGGCGGACAACCGCATCGCCGTGCAGATCGTGAAGGGCGCGGTCGGGCTGCGGCTGCGCGGCCAGGAAGCCGCCGACGAATGGACGGTGCGCACGCTGGAAGGCCGTTTCGGCTTCGAGCGCGAAGGCCTGTACCGCATGACGCAGCTGGACCGCGGCAGCGAGGCGCAGGCCTGGCAGGGCAAGCTGCGCTTCGACTCGCGGGCGACGGACGCGCAGCCGGTCTGGCTGGGCACCAATGAGCAGGCCGAGTTCTGGTGGGAGAACGGCCCGCGCACCGAACGCCAGTCGCTGCAGCAGGACGGCTTCGCCCGCCTGATCCTGGAAGACAGCCGCGACGCGGTGCAGCCGCTGGTCGGCAGCGGCACAAGCGTGCCGTACGTGTCGCCCGAGATGACCGGCGCTGAAGATCTGGCGCGTTACGGCGCCTGGGAACAGAGCTCGGAATACGGTGCCGTGTGGATCCCGCAGGTGGTGGTCGCCGACTGGGCGCCGTACCGCTATGGCCGCTGGATGTGGAGCGCCCGCTGGGGCTACACCTGGGTGGACGACATGCCCTGGGGCTTCGCGCCGTTCCATTACGGCCGCTGGGCCTACTACCGCGACCGCTGGTGCTGGGTGCCGGGGGCGTATGTGCGCCGTCCGGCGTACGCGCCGGCGCTGGTCGGCGGCGTGGGGCCGGGGATCTCGATCGGCGTCGTCGTGAACGGCGGCCGTCGTCCGCCGCCGCCGCGCTACGGCAGCTGGGTGCCGCTGGCGCCGCGCGAAGCCTGGACGCCCGGCTTCCGCTACAGCCAGGCCTATCACCGCCGCGTGAATCCGGATGTGAATCCGGTGACGGTGGTGCGACCCGGGCAGCGCCCGCCGAGCTACCGGAACGAACGCGATCACGGCGCGCTGTACACGCAGAAGCCGGTGTCGGCGCCGCTGCCGGCGACCGCGCTGCAGCCGCAGCGCTCGTGGCCGCCGCGCCCGATCGGGCAGACGGAAGGCCGTCCCGATGGACGCCCGGACGGACGCCCGGATGCGGGTCGCCCGTTCGTCGATCGCAACCACGACGGTCGACCTGACGGCCCCAACGACGGACGCAATGGCGGACGGAACGATGGCCGCAACGATGGGCGCAACGACGGCCGGAATGAAGGTCGTCCCTTCCTCGACCGCAACGGCGACGGCCGTCCGGATGCCCCCGGCGAAGCACGACCCGGCGAGAGCCGTCCGGTCCGCGGCGTGATCCGCCCGGAGCCTGACATCGCCACCGTGCGACCGCAGGTGCCGCAACCGCAGCAGACCTCGCCGGCGCCGTCGACGCAGCCGGTGGTGCCGCAGCGCGGCCCGGAGGTGCAACGTCCGTCGGACCGCCGCGAGGGCGATCGCAACGAGTGGCGCCACCGCGGGCCTGATCGCGTGGAGCAACCGCGCGTCGAGCAGCCGCGTGTCGAGCAACCCCGCGTTGAACGGCCGAACTTCGAGCAGCCGCGCACAGAGCAGCCGCGCTTCGAGCGCCCGCAACAACCTCGGGCTGAACAACCGCGCGTGGAGCAGCCTCGTGTGGAACAGCCGCGCGTGGAACAGCCGCGCGTGGAAGCGCCGCGTCCGATGCCGCAGCCGCGCGTCGAGGCGCCGCGCCCTGCACCGCGCGCCGAGCCGCCTCGCGCGGCCGAGCCGCCGCGGGCGGTGGAACCGCCGCGCCGCAACGACGGCCCCGGCCGTCAGATGGAGCGCTGAACGACAACGAGGGGCGAGAGCCCCTCGATTCGTTTCCGGCCTGCGATCAACCGGTCAATCGATCAATCGATCAATCGATCCTGTAGGACACGCCGGTGATGAACAGCGTGTCGTTCTTCTTCAGGCCGTCGCCGGGGTTGCTGTCGTAGCGATGCTGGACAGTGGCGGTGAGGCTGAAGCGCTTGGTCATCGCGACCGAGATGCCGCCGTCGAAGGTGGCGCGGTACTCGCCGCTGTTGCGCAGGTCGGGCAGGTAGGCCAGGCGTTGCTTGAGCGTCGTGTTGTCCGAGATCTTGTGATTGGACTCTTCGGCGAACAGCAGTTCGAGGTTGCTGTACTTGCTGCGCAGCACGCCGTCCTGCAGGGCCGGCTCCACGTAGCGTTCCTGGGTGAAGCCCAGACCGGTGGACACGTCCCAGGTGACGTTGTCCTGCTTGATGACGTGATAACCGCCGCCGGCGCCGACGGAGTAGCGCGAGGACAGGTTGGCGGGCTCGTCCTTGAGCGCGTCGAACTGCCCGAAGCCGAACACGCGGTCGGTGACGTCGCGCTGGTAGTGGGTGCCGAAGGCGTAGCGCTGCTCGGATTCCGAGTCGTCGTTCTTCAGGTAGAGCGCGCGGGCGTTCGCGGTGAACTTGTCGGTCTTGGTGGCCTTGACGACTTCGCCGCTGAGGTTGACGGTGGTCGAGTCGCTGTTGCCCGACGAGACGCTGGCGCCCGCGGTGAACAGCGCCCGCCATTCGCCGTCGTCCTTGACGGTGACCTGGGCGAAGGAAAGCAGGGGCGTGGCAGCGAGGCAGGCGGCGGCAAGGAGGCGCGTCGGCGGCATGTCGATTCCTTTGGGGAGAGAGAACATGCGGGAGCTTCGGCAACCTCCGATCCCGTGCGTCTGCAATGCGCACGGACGGGATGCAATCCGACGTCATCCGTCGGCTTCCGCTGACAACCCGCCGGCATGACGGGGTGAGAGCGGGCGCTTGACGGTGTGTCGGTGTGTGACGCGCCTGATCCGGCGGATCAGGCGACTGTGGGCACGACCGTGCCCACGCACGGTCCGAAGCCGATCGCACGACGTCCCGCCGCCTCGCAGCGACCCACCAGCGCGACGCTGTCGCCGTCCTGAAGGAAGGTGCGCTGCTCGCCGTTGGGCAGGGTGATGGCCTGCTTGCCGCCGTTCGTCAGTTCCAGCAGCGAGCCGCCCTGACCCGCTTCCGGTCCCGACATCGTGCCCGACCCGAACAGGTCGCCTGGCTGCAGGTTGCAGCCGTTGCTCGCATGGTGCGTGAGCATCTGCGCGACGGTCCAGTAGGCGTCCGCGAAGTCCGAGGCCATCAGCTTGGCCGGCGCGTCGCCGGCATCGCGCATCGCGCGCGTCTGCAGATGGACTTCCAACCGGATGGAGATCGCGCCGCGATCGCGATTGGCCGCGCCGTCGAGATACGGCAGCGGCTGAGGATCGCCCTCAGGCCGCGCGAACGCGCGGCGGAACGGCGCCAGCGCTTCCATCGTGATCACCCACGGCGACAGCGTCGTCGCGAAGCTCTTCGACAGGAACGGGCCCAGCGGCTGGTACTCCCAGGCCTGGATGTCGCGCGCGGACCAGTCGTTCAGCAGCACGAGGCCGAACAGGTGCTGCTCCGCATCGCCGATCGCGATCGGATGGCCCTGCTCATTGCCGGTGCCGACGAGCGCGCCGACTTCCAGCTCGTAGTCGAGCCGCTTGATCGGGCCGACGCTCGGCACCTCGGCATCCGGGGCCTTGGTCTGGCCGACGGGGCGGCGGAAGGTCTGCCCGCTGACGCCGATCGACGACACGCGCCCGTGGTACCCGATGGGCACCCACTTGTAGTTGGGCAGCAGCGGGTTGTCCGGACGGAACAGCTTGCCCACCGTCGTCGCATGATGGATGCCGGCGTAGAAGTCGGTGTAGTCGCCGATGCGGCAAGGCAGCGTCATCTCGACATCGGTCATCGCCTTGAGCGCCGGAGCGAGCTGCTCAGAAGTCGCCGATCCCGCGTCCGCATTCAACGCGGCGACGAGCTCATGACGCAGTTGCCGACGCAGGTCCGGGCCCATTGCCATCAACGGATTCAGTCCGAGGCCCTCACAGGTGCGCAGCACCGCGCCGAGGCCGTCGGACAGCGCGCCCAGATCGGCGGCGGCGATCAGGTCCAGCACCTGGTCGCCGACGGCCGTGCCGGGCCGGAATGAGCCGGTCGCGCCGGCCATGCGGAACATGCCCAGCGGCAGGTTCTGGATCGGGAAGTCGGTATCGGTCGTGTTGGCGGAGGAGATCCAGCTGCGCAGCGCGGGATCGTGGGTGTGGTCGATGTCGGTCATGGGAAAGCCTTTCGAATTCTGTTGAGAGGAGGCGTCGCTACGGAGCGCCTCGTCGTCATGCGGGTTTGAACTTGTCCTTGAGGCCGCCCCAGCAGGCCGCATAGTGGCTGTCGAGCGCGCCGCCGTTGAGCGCCCAGTCCGACGGCCGGAAGCGCCAGCGGCTCTCGAACATGAAGGCCAGCGTGTGGTCCAGCTTCTGCGGCGCCAGCGTCCGCGTGCTGGCGGCCTCGAAGGCGTCGGCATCGGGGCCGTGCGGCACGAGGCAGTTGTGCAGGCTCGCGCCGCCGGGCCGGAAGCCCTCAGGCTTGGCATCGTACTGGCCGTAGATCAGGCCCATGAATTCGCTCATCACGTTGCGGTGGTACCAGGGTGGACGGAAAGTGTCCTCCTGCACCAGCCAGCGCGGCGGAAAAATCACGAAGTCGCAGTTGGCCGTCCCGGGCGTGTCGCTCGGCGAAGTCAGCACGGTGAAGATCGACGGATCGGGATGGTCGAAACTGATCGAGCCGATCGTCATGAAGTCCTTGGTGTCGTACTTCAGCGGCGTGAGGTTGCCGTGCCACGCGACGACGTTGAACGGCGTCACCGCCTGGGCGTTGCGCCACAGCGCGCCGCCGGTCTTGCGGATGACTTCGTAGGGTGCGCCGTCGGGCTCGTGCGCGGCGACGGGGGCGAGGAAATCGCGCGGATTCGCCAGGCCGTTGGAGCCGATGGGACCGAGCTCCGGCAGGCGGAAGGCGGCGCCGTAGTTCTCGCAGATGTAGCCACGGGCGCTGCCCTGCGGGCCGCCCAGCGCGTCGACGCGGAAGGTCACCCCGCGCGGGATCAGCGCGATCTCGCCGGGCACGACGTCGAGCAGGCCCATCTCGGTCGTGAGGCGCAGTCCGCCTTCCTGAGGAACGATCAGCATCTCGCCGTCGGCGTTCATCAGCGCGCGGCGGGTCATTGGCCGATTGAAGGCGTAGATCAGCGAGGCCATGCCGACCTGCGCGTCGGGGTCGCCGTTGCTGACGATGGTCTTGATGCTGTCGACGAAGTCGACGCCCGGTGCATCCGCCTGGGCATCAGGCATCGGGAACGGATGCCAGCGCAACGGATCCGGCGGAGCGGCAACACCGCCCGCGGCGCCGCTCGTCCAGAACGGCTGCTCATACGCATGGAACGCACCTGTCACCACCGACGGCTGCCGGCGATACAGCCAGGTGCGGCGGTTCTCGACGCGCGGCGCGGTGAAGGCGCTGCCCGAGAGCAACTCCGGATACAGATCCATCGGCGCGCGCTGCGGGCTGTTGCGGCCCTTCGGCAGCGCGCCGGAGACGGACTCGGTCTCGAATTGATTGCCGAAGCCGCTCTGGTAGCTCAGCGCATCCGGCGTCGTGCCGGGCGCCTCGGAGGAACGAAGGGTCTCTGGTGCGTTCATGCTTGTCCTCGTGGGGAAGCGTCGCCCGTGGTCGGGGCATCGATGGAAACTGGGGAAACCGCAGAAACTGGATTGGCGCGAGCCGCGGCGGCCAGCGCTTCAAGCAGCACGTCCTGACGGCCGATGTGATTCGCGAGCAGCAGGATCAGCCGCGCGTTGAAGGCATGGCTCGCGTCGACGTCGAGACCATGATGCGCGCTCAGCAGCGCTTCGTAGAAGTCGTCGCCAGCGTCGAGGTTGGGCGAGGTGATCAGAGGCATGCGGCGGGCTCCTCCAGAGCTGCCCCATGGCCGAGCGCTTGGCGCATCGCCGCCTGGATCGCATCCCCAGTCGGCATCGTGCGCCAACGCGCGCAGACATGCTGATCAGGTCGAAGCAACACCACGGAGCCCGGGGTGGCGCCATAACGCTGCCGCACGAGCCCGCGTGCGTCGAACGCATCGTCGATGTGGAGTCGGAGCAGGACGTCGATCCCAGACTCCGCGTCGCCAAGCGCGGGCTCTCCACGGGGCATGGGGGATCCCTCCTGGACCCCCAAGCCCCATTCCGGCCCCACCGGCACTCGCTGACGCCGACTTCCTTCGCCAGCCTCGTCGAACACCATCAAGGTGAAACGCCCCGGCTGCATCTGGCGCAGGAGCCAGTCATCGCCGATGCCGTCGCCGGCGCCGGCGCCGGCGCTGACGCGGATCGGCGCGTCCGCCGCAGGCATGCCGTACTGCACCGTCGGCACGGAGAGCCGTCCGCTGTTGACCAGCCGGCGCGCGAAGTCGAAATCCTTGGCGAGCGTCAACGTGGCATCGCGGAACATCCTGCTGACTTCGCTCTTGGGCGTGATGAAGTCGGTGGAACGCGTCGAGTTCAAGATGTTCTCGTCCGCAGCAATCTCGCGCTCACGCGCATAGGTGTCGAGCAGCGCATCCGGCGCTCGCCCGTGCACGACCGCCGCCAGCTTCCACGCGAGGTTGTCGGCATCCTGGATGCCCGAGTTGGCCCCGCGCGCGCCGAAGGGCGAGACGCCATGCGCCGCGTCGCCCGCAAAGACGATGCGCCCATGCCGGAAACGATCCATGCGCATGCAGGCGAAGGTGTAGACGCTGGCCCACACGAGCTCGATCTGCGGGACCGCGCCGTCGCCGCCCGCGGCGATCGAGGCCTCGCGCATCAGCGTGCGCACGCGCGGCAGGATGCGTTCGGGCTGCTTCTCCAACTCGGGATCGGCCTCCCAGCCGAGCTGGAAATCGATGCGCCACACGCCGTCAGGCTGCCGATGCAGCAGCACGCTCTGCCCCGGATGGAACGGCGGATCGAACCAGAACCAGCGCTCGGCGGGGAAGGGCGCGTTCATGCGCACGTCGGCGATGAGGAAGCGATCCTTGAAGGTCCGACCGTGGCTCTCCTCGCCGATCAGCTTGCGCAAGGTCGAGCGCGAACCGTCGCACGCGACGACGTGATCGGCCAGCAGCGTGTACGGGCCATCGGGCGTCTCGATCTCCAAGTCGACATGGTCGTCGTGCTGCACCAGACCGGTCACGCCGTGATGCCAGCGCAGATCGACCAACGGGAGTTCGAGCGCTCGCTCGACGAGGAAACCCTCGACGTAGTACTGCTGCAGGTTGACGAAGGCCGGACGCTGGTGGCCGTCCTCGGCGAGCAGGTTGAACTGGTAGACCTGCTCATTGCGGAAGAACACGCGCCCCACGTTCCAAGACACGCCCTTGTCGACGAGCCGCTGACCGCAGCCGAGGCGGTCGAGGATCTCCAGCGTCCGCTTCGCGAAGCACAACGCGCGCGAGCCGACGGAGAGCCTCCCGTCGTTGTTGAGCAGCACGACGGGCACGCCCTGCAGCGCGAGATCGATCGCTGCCGTCAGCCCGACCGGCCCCGCACCGACGACGACGACGGGATGGCGCGCGGGCTGGCCGCGCTCATGCGCGTCCTGGTCCGCGCTGCGGCGATAGGGATAGACGACGCGCTGATAGTCGACATCGGACGGCGCGGTCGAGGTGGCATGCACGGCGTTCTCCATCGCTGCAGTCAGCCAATCAGGCTCCCTCTCCCGCTTGCGGGAGAGGGCAGGGGTGAGGGCCAGCGGCCGGGGCAGTGCGCAAACCCATCAGCCTTCGAGCGTCTGCCACATCTCCTGATCGCGCTGTGCGGTCCAGATGCGCGGATCGCGGAACTGCGTGACCTCGTCGTAGCAGCGCGTGACGTCGAACGGCATGCAGTGGTCGAAGATGACCCAGTGGCCGTACTTCTGCTTCATGACGGCGTAGGTGTCCTTGTAGACGGCGTTGAGCTCCTTGCCCGCGGCGACGCCGGCCTTCACCGAGTCATGCAGATCGGCGATGAAGCTGCGCGTGCCGGCGAGTCCCTGCGCGACGGACTCGGGCGTGGTCAGCGCCGCGCCGCGCCCGGGGACGAGCGCGCGCGGCTTGAGCGCGGCGAGGTTGTCGAGCGTCTGCGGCCAGTCGCTGAAGTACGCATCGCCGGCATAGGGCGTGGCGTCGAACTCCACCAGGTCGCCGGAGAAGAGGATCTTCTGCTCCGGCAGCCACGCGACGGTGTCGCCCTTCGTGTGCCCGCGTCCGAGCTGCAGCAGCTGCACTTCGAGCTTGCCAAGCCAGAGGCTCATCGCGCCCTGGAAGGTGATGGTCGGCCAGGTCAGCCCGGCGGGCACGGATTCGACATTGCGGAACAGCCGCGGGAAGCGGCCGATCTCGCTGGCCTTGTCCTGCTCGCCGCGTTCGACGATGAGGTCGTAGGTATCGCGGCTGGCGATGATGTGCTCGGGCTCGTACGCCGAGGCGCCCAGCACGCGCACCGCGTGGTAGTGGCTCATCACGACGTACTTGATGGGCTTGTCGGTGACCTCGCGGATGCGGCGGATGACGTCCTGCGCCATCACCGGAGTGGCCTGCGTGTCGATGACCATCACCGCGTTGTCGCCAATGATGATGCCGGTGTTCGGGTCGCCCTCGGCCGTGTAGGCATAGGCGTTGTCGCTGAGCTTGACGAAGGAGACCTGCTTCTCCTCGACGTCGGCGTGGCTGGCGAACTGCTTGGTCATGGCGTATCCCGGGCGTTGGCTGAGGGGGATCGTCCTGCCGAAGAAATTCAGCAAAACGGAATTCGTTTGTTGGATGCAAATATAGCTGTGTCGCTGAATTCGTTCAACAATAGCGAAATGACCATGCCAGACATCGCCGACGACGCGCCGGATGCCAACGACCGCGAGGACGCCAGTGAACGGGAAGAGCGGGAAGACCGCGAGGATCGACGCGGCATCCAGAGCATCGAGGTGGGCGGCCGCCTGCTGAAGGCGGCAGCGGCACGCGGCCAGCCGCTGCCGCTCAAGGCGCTGTCGCAGGCGGCGGAGATGAGCCCGGCGAAGGCGCATCCCTACCTGGTGAGTTTCTGCAAGCTCGGGTTGATGCGTCAGGACCCGGCGACGGGCTACTACGGCCTGGGGCCGTTGGCGATGGAGATGGGCCTGATCGGCATGCGGCAGATCGATCCGATCCGGCTGGCGACGGCGCGGCTGGAGGGCCTGGCCGAGGAGATCGGTCACACGGTGGCGATCGCGGTGTGGGGCTCTCAGGGCGCGACGATCGTGCGCACGGCGGCGTCGCCGGCGGCGGTGCACGTGACGATGCGGCACGGGACGGTGGTGTCGCTGTCGGACACCGCGTCGGGTCCGCTGTTCGCGGCCTACCGGCCGGAGGCGGAGATCAAGGCGATGCTCGTGGAAGCGCGTCGCAAGGGCCCTACGGATCTGGCCCGCGTCGGCCCGCACGATCGACCGCGCGAGCTGCCGACGTGGGCGGCGTTCTCGACGACGCTGGATGAGATCCGTGGGCGTGTGATGCACCGCTCGGTGGGTGGCATCGTCGAAGGCGTGAGCGCGCTGGCCGTGCCCGTCTTCGACAGCGACGCGCAGATGGCGCTGGCGCTGACGGCGATCGGACCGTCAGGGGCGTTCGATGCGGCGTGGGAGGGTGCGGTGGCGCGCGGGCTCACCGGGACGGCGACGGCGTTGATGCGGGAGATCGGCGGGCGCTTCCCTGCTTGAGGCTTTGCTCAGGGCGGCCCCGCGCTTTCACTGCCCCGGCGAAGCCGGCACCTCGCCAAGCGCCGCCGTCCATCCGGCCGCCGAGTGCGTCCAGATCTGCCTTGATGGGCGCAACTGATCCCGCTCCTCCAGGCAGCCGAGCCGCATCACCGCGTGAGTCGGGTTCTCCGCCGCGGCGCCGTACAGCGCCGTGCCGCAATCGGGGCAGAACACCTGCGCGCGGCGGTTTCCGCTCTGCGCGACCTTCACATAGGTCTTGGGCGAACCGGAGATCTCGAACGTCTCCATCGGCGCCGAGATGACCGCGCGGTAGGGCGCGCCGGAGAGGATCTGGCAGTCGTCGCAATGGCAGACGACGACTTGGGCCGGATCCACTTCACCGGTGAACTTGATGGCGCCGCAATGGCAGGAACCGTGGACTTTCATGACAGCTCGATCTCGTGATTCAGGCACGGGGCAGTCTAAGTCGCCCATCGGCGGAACGCGTGAAGGCGGCGTCGAGCCGCTGCTGGAATGGCCGCAGCAAGCACTGTCCCCACGGATGGCATGATGAGCCGCATGGCCAAGCAAGAGACCCCGTTGATCCGACCCGGTCGCATCGTGCGCGAGCTGTCCGAGGCGCAAGCCGCCGCCTTTGCGACGGCATGGCTGGAGGTGTTCGCCCGTGGCGTCCACGGGATGAAGTTGAAGGCCTACATGTGGCACGTGTTCAGCGGTGGCGCCTACGAAAACCTCTCCGGCAAGGAGGCGCTCGCCGCCTACGCGACGCGGGAGGCGCCGGAGTACATCGTTCTGTCGAACGACCGGAACGCGGCCTACGTGACCGACAGGCGCCCCGAATGGACCTTCATGGGCGACTACTACGTCTTTCCGCCCAACTTGGCATGGACCATGGCGTTCACCCATGAGGACGGATGGCTCGGGCCTTACTTCGCGACGCACCCTGATGTGGAGCGCCTGGAGGCGGAGAGCCTTGCGCAGATCCGCAAGCAGCGGGAGATCGAGGCGGCCCGCGCCAAGGGGTGGGCCTGAACACGTCGACGACCGGCGCGCGCCGCGCTCGGCGGCTCAGTCGCTCGACGTCCGGATCTCCAGGCCCGCGCGACTTGCCGCGCTGAAGAAGGCGGCCAGCCGCAGACCTCGTCGCAACTGGGCGGGGTTGAGCGAAGCTTCCGCGCTAGTCATGAGCATCAGGAGCTCATGCGCGAGCTCGCCGGCCTGTCGCGCAGACAGGCGAGGGCTGTCATAGAAGGCCGCGAGCAAGGCGCTGAGCTGCGGATGGCGAGGGCCTTCCGCTTCAGCCAACTGAAGCAGCACCTCGTCCTGCGGCGCGATGCGCTCGCGATGCTCGCCGGCGTAGAGGTCCAGGGCCATCGTGCTTCTCCTCGCGCTTTCCCTGCGCCGTTACTCGGCCGGACGCACGGCCTTCTCGCCGCTCAGCTTGACGACGCCTTGCCTGGCCAGCACGGTGAGCGCGCCGGTGATGCGGTCGTCGACCCACTCCGCGTTGACCCGATTCGTCTTCGCGATGCCCCAGATGGGATCGAAACCGAAACCGCCGGCGACCTCGACGCGGCATTTCATCCGTGGCGCTTCGGCGCCGGCGTTCTTCAGTTCGACGACATACGACAGCGCCCCCGCCTTCGCGAAGAACCTCGGACTCCACTTGGAATACTTGGCCGGCACGAACACCAGCGCCGGGCGGGCCGGGTCCAGCGTGCTGAAGTCGGGCTCATCGCCGATGGCCACCGGCGGCAGCACGGTCACCTGACCCTCCAGGCCGTTGACGCGCAGCAGCTTGGGCGCACGTTCGGTCACGAGACGGCTGATGTCGTAGATCTTCCAGTCGGCCCACTCCTCGTCCGCCTCCTGTTGCGCGAGGCCGGGCTTCTTGAATTGCGCGGTGACGAACACCACGTCGATCGTCGTCAGCGGTGGCTTGACATCGGCATCCGCCGGCGCTGCGCTCGCCGCGCCGGCGGGAGGCCTGGCACAGGTTTCCGTGATGCTGCCTTCGCTGCTCGCCAGGACCGGCAGGGCGGCCGCCAGGGCCAGGCTCAGGATCGATGCGCGCAGCGCGAGAACGGGAAGGGTCGGGCAAGTCATGGTCGTCGGAGTCGTCAGGATCAGCGGATGTCGATCGGAAGAAGTGTCGGTGGAATCTCTCTGCCCTTGGCGTCGCGAGGCGTCTTGCCGCTCAGCGCGAAGAGGCTGTCGCGGTCCAGGCCGCGCAGCAGGTCGCCGGCGAGGCGCTCCGCGCGTCGGTCGGCGTCGGTGATCAGGACCTGCCCCGTGCGCAGCGGATCGAAGGACGCGGCGGACGCGAGCGTGCCCAGCCACACGAGCTTGCGGGTGCTCGGGTCCCAGAGCACCGCCTCGTAGCGCACGTAGCGCGTGCCCTGGCTGCTCTGCTCGTACTGGCGCGTCAGCACCAGCGCGTGCGTGGCGATCGTGGCGGCCGGTGCCTGGTCCCACGCGGCGTCCAGCGCCTGCAGCGACGCCAGCGGCCGCGGCAACGCATCGGCCTGCCGGACCTCGAGGCCGTTGCCGCGCAAGGTCCCGATGAACCGGTCCAACCCCGATCCCGTCAGCGCGGGATCATGGTTAAACCAGGTGTAGAGACGCACGGACTTCAGCGGCTGCGTGGTCGGGGCGAGGCGCTGGGTCGGCGCCTGCGCGCAGGCGGTCAAGGCCAGGGCGAAGGCGCCCAGAAGGAGGCGGCGGTGGAGCATGGCGCGCGAGTCTAGAGGGCGCATCACGCGCCGATCGTGATGGATACCGCGAGTGGCGCCGAAGGCACGCGGCCGTCCCCCGGATCGCGGGGAGGGCGCGCTCGCGCCCGGGCCGACGCCCGGAACGCCGCGAGCCGTTCCGCATACGGATCCAGCGCGTCCTCCGGCCTGTCCAGCGGCAGTCCGACCACCGCGGCGAACCGCTCGGGCGTGACCTGGCCGTGTGCCATCAGCTCGTCGATGAGCGCCAGCAGCGCGCCGCGATGCGTCTCGATCAACCCCGTCGCCCGCGCATGCTCGGCCTGCAGCAGCGCCTCGATCGGGGCATTGCTCGCGTCCACGTCGGTGCAGAGGTTGTCGTCGCTCGATGTGGAGACATCGCTGCGCCCGATGCGCGACCCGTGGCCGAGGTGGCGCAGCATGCGCGCCGCCGTGCCGGTGGCCTTGCGCAGATCGCTCTCGGCGCCGCTGGAACTCATGTCCGATCCGAACACCAGCAGTTCGGCCGCGCGGCCGGCCAGGCTGGTGCACATGGCGTCGAGCAGGTTGCCCCGCGACCAGACCTTGCGCGAGGTGTAGCTGTTGTAGCCGCCCTCGAAGCTCGCGACATGGATCTTGATCTCGCGCGGCGCGCGGCCGAACAGCAGCGCATGCACCAGTCCGTGGCCGGCCTCGTGCACCGCCAGCAGCGCGCGGAAATCCGCGTTGCTGCGCTGGCGCAGGCGGCTGATCTCGAAGGGCGCGGCGATCGCCTGCGACTCGTCGCGCCAGTGCGCGATCAGGCCGCGGCCGTCCGCGGTGATTCGCACGTCGGCGCCAGCTTCGGCACCGGTTCCGGCGCCGCGTTCGATCGCCCACAGCGCCGCCTTGGAAAGCCCTGCGCCCAGGATCGCGTGCAGCGACGAGAACAGCGGCCGCGTGCCCTGTGCGGGGAACACCGCGTTGGCGTAGATCTGCTCGCGCACGCTCACCGTGATGTCGAAACGCAGACCGCAGCGCGCCTCCGTCTCGCGGGCGTAGCGGTCGCAGCCCTGTTCGATCAGCTGCTCGTACGCGCGCCGCGACAGCGAGGGATAGACCACGTGCTCGTTGCCCAGTCGCGCGACCTGCTCCGGCTTGAAGCGCTTGTTGAGCGCCTGCTTGACGTCGATGACGCTGAGCTTGCCGGTCACTGCGTGGAAGGTGTCGGCGTCGCTGTCGCAGTCGTCCACGCTGGTGGCGAGGTCCTCGTACATCTCGTCGAGGTTGCCGCAGACGAAGACGAGCAGCCGGCTGTAGTCGGTCTCCCATTGCTGCTGACCGTCGCGGAACGCGCGCAGGCGGGCCTGCACTTCGTCCGGCGTCCAGGCCATGATCTCCATCAGCGGCATGTCGAGCTTGAGGGTGCGCTGCAGTTCCTGCGCCTCCCAACTGCGCAGCTTGAAGCGCAGCTTGGCCTCGTCGGCATCGGCATCGACGCGCTCGGCGTCGAAAGCCGCCTCGGCGATGGACGATTCGAGGTCGTTCAGCAGCGAGAGCGCCGGCGGCAGCTTGCCGTCGGAGAGCAGCGCCCACACGTCCTGGTAGCGCTCGACGCGCACCTCGTCGCGCTTGGCGTTGATCGTGCGGAAGCGCTGGAACTCGTCGAGCGCCAGGATGCCCGGCTCGCCCTCGCGGATGCCGGAGCGCCCCAGCATTCCGGAGATGCTCTGCGCGCCGCGCATGCCCGCGCCGTTGGAGAAGCCGTCCATCTGCACTTCCACGAAGCGGTCGTAGAAGCCCAGCAGCTGCGTCAGGCGGCGCACGAGCTGCGTCTTGCCGGTGCCGGTCAGGCCCCAGAGACAGACGATGACAGGCCGCGAGACGAGCTCGGGCAGCACGTACCACGCGCGCACCGAATCGATGACGCGGTCGATGATGGCGTCGATGCCGAACAGCTCGGTCTTGAGCTGGGCGGCGACGTCTTGCAGCTGCTGGTTTCTCTGCGCCAGCTGCGCGCGCAGGTCGGTGGATTCATTCATCCCATTCCTCTCGTCGCAGCAGCGCCTGCAGCGCCACGCGGTCGGCACGGCGCTGTGCGCCGCGGCTCTGGATGTGTTGGCCCGCGCCTCGCAATCCACGTTGGGCCATCGCGCGCGCCACGGGGTCGCGCGCACCGGGGCTCGTCTCGAGCACCAGCGTCATGGCTTGTTTCATGCGGCGCAGGGCCTTGACCCGCCCCTCCTGGAGGGCGCGGGAACGGAGTTGTGCACTCATTCGGTTTCCGAAAAGCAAAAGCCCCGGCTCGATGGCGGCGGGGCTTTGCGCAAGCCGCGCGGTCTGAGGCCGTATCTGTGAACAGACACGGTTCAGCCGGGGCTCGGGAACCGTGTTCAGTCGATGGTCGAGATGAACAAGGAGGACATAAGAGGGATCTCCGTCATGCGGGCGCTGTCGTCGGCGCCTTCAGCAGTGGACGCGGATGATGCTGAGCACCGGCGCGGCGCGCAAGTGCGAATCGTCTGCGAGGCGACGACGCGTTGCGGCGCGCCAACGTTGCGTGGTCACTCTCCCCCTGAGGGGTGTCCCCCGTCGGCATTGATCGCGGCCGACATGCAGCGCCCCACAATCCAGGCCGAGGAGAAAAAAGCATGGCTCTCATTCGCGCCTGGTTGGTGCTCATCGTCTTGTGGCTGGCCTGTCTGGGCCTGGTGATCTGGGTGCGTTCATTGACGCGAAGACAGGCGCTGGCCTGGTTCCAGGTCGCACGTTGGGCCGTCGCCGGCGCGGTGCTCGCGCTGGGGCTCGCGGCGCTCACCATCTATCTGTTCTGAGGAGAAAAACATGAACACCAACATCGCTGCGCGTTCTTCGCGTTCATCACGTTCGTCGGCCCTGTCGCTGGGCGTGCTCGCCGTGGCGGCCCTGCTCGGCGGCTGCACCCGCATCGAGACCGGCGAAGTCGGCCTGCGTGTCGGTGTCGACAAGCAGATCAGCGGCGCCGAGTTGCTGCCCGGCAGCTTCAATCAGACGCTGTTCGGCGACGTGCTGACCTTCCCGGTGCGCGACATCGCGGTCCTGTTGGAGAACAAGCAGCCGCTGACGTCCGACAACAGCACGCTGAAGGACTTCGACATGACGCTGGTCTATTCGATCAATCCCGCGGCGGTATCGGATCTGTGGACCACGAAGAGCCGCACCTTCCACGCGTTCAGCCGGGACGACCGCGACTGGATCCTGATGCACGGCTACATGACCACGGTGACCAACAACGCGGCCTACAAGGCGGTGCGCGAGTACAAGGCCCTGGCCGTCGCCGACAACCGCCAGAAGATCGAGGCCGAGATCAAGCGCATCGTGACCGAGACGCTGGCCTCGGAAGGGCTGGCGACGGCGCTGTCGGTGTCGCTGGTGCAGGTCCGCACGGTGATGCCGGCGGACGACATCATTGCGTCCGCGAACGCCGTGGTGACGGCGCAGAACGCGCTGCGCGCCAAGGAGATCGAGGTCGAGACTGCCAAGAAGGAAGCCGAACGGATCGCCGCGCTGAACACCAACAGCAAGGCGATCGAGTACATGAACGCGCAGGCCCAGCTGAAGATCGCCGAAGGCGTCGCGGCCGGGAAGGTACAGACGATCGTGGTGCCCTACGACTTCAAGGGCATCGTCAACGCCAACCCGGCGCGCTGACGGGTCGGCGCGAGTCCGTCAGGCCTGCGCAAGCGCCTGCGCCTCGAGCTGCGCCTTCAGGCCGTCCGGCAGCTTCAGTTGCCGGGCCAGTTCGTCGAGGTAGGCGCGCTCCATGAAGCTGGTCTCGTCGACCATCAGCAGGCTCGCGAGGTACATCTCGGAAGCGATCTCCGGCGTGGTGGCGGCCTGCGCGACGGCGGCCGGATCGAGCGGGCGGCGCAGGACGTCCTCCTGCCAGCGGCGCAGTTCGGGATCGTCCTCGACGCGGCTGAGCGCCTGCTCGATCAGTTCGCGCTCGCGATCGTCCAGATGACCGTCGGCCTTGGCCGCGGCGATCATCGCCAGCAGCACGGCGCGGCTGTGCTCCTCGGCCTCGTCCTGCGGCACCCGGTCCAGCGTGCGGGGCTCGGCCGCCAGATGCGACGGCGATGCCGGAGTCGCGCCCGGCGTCCACGCCGTTCCTGGCGCCTGTCCTTGCTGCCCGGGTTGCCCTTGCGACTGCTGCTGCGCCTGCCAGGCCGTGTAGGCCTTGTACGCCATCAAACCGAGCGCGGCGATGCTGCCGTACTTCAGCGCCTTCCCGCCGTAGCTGCGGCCGCGCTTGCTACCCAGCAGGGCACCCAGCACGCCGGCTACGCCGGCACCCGCGCCCATCTTGCCGAGTCCGCCCAGGTTGCCGAGATTCCCGAGGTTGCCTAGATTGCCCAGTCCGCCGAGGCCGCCGAGTCCACCCAGCCCACCCAGCCCACCCGAGCCGGTCCGGCCCGGTACGCCGCCGCTGCCCTAAAGCAGATCCCGACCCGATCTCAGCAGTTGATCCAGAAGTCCATGCGCACTCATCGCCAGCCCCTTTCAACACGATGGAAGAGTCTGTCAGTTGAGGGCGTCGGGCGATATCCCCAGTCCGATCGACCTGTCGGCAGGGCAGGTCCGACCGTCTTGCCCGACGCGGGCCGTGGTGCTAACGACGCATCAGCCGGACTCCCGGTACCTCGGGCACTGCAGTCGCTCACCGAGGTCGCGCACCCAGGTCAATCGGCCGGTTGTCGCATCGATCCGGAACTGACGCATCGTGGCGCCTGCATTCCCTGTCAGCGTGGCGTCGGCATAGAGGTAGGTGCCGGTGGGATCCACGCTGGCGCAGTAGGCGCCGAGGTGGGGGTTGTCGAAATCGGGCAGCAGGCGTGAGGGCAGGCCGCTCACCGGATCGATGACCATGGTGGTCACCGATCCCCAGACCTTGGGGGAAATGGACGAGGTGTTGTAGTGGCCGCTGTTGTTGACATAGAGGAAGCGGCCGGAGGGATGCAGGGCGAACGCCTGCGAATTGAAGCCCATGTCGTCGGTGACCCCCACCTTCGTGAGTTGGCCGGTCTGCGCATCCACCGCCAGGGTCATGATGGCGCCGGTCCAGAAGTCCCGTCCAGGCTCGCCACCCATCAGGACGTACATGAACCGGCCGGACGGATGCAGCGCCACGCGCATGCGGGGCGGGTTCGTGTACGCCGCGAACGTCTGCACCAGGGTCAACTGGCCGTCCGCCGGGTTGATGCGCATCACGTCGATGTTGCCCTCGTAGCCCCGTGAGGTAGAGGAACCGGCCGGCCGCGTCGACGATGCCGCCGTCGCTCTCCCAGAGCGACGACTGGACCTCTCCGACCTTCGTGAAGGTCGCCGCCGCCAGGTCGGTCTTGTAGACCAGGACCTTGCTCGATTTGGTCGGGGTGTAGACGTACTGTCCGGACGGATGGGCGACGACGGCCAACGGACCGTCCAGGCCGACGGCATCGATCGCGACGCGTGTGACACGACCGGTCTGAGGGTCCATGCGGAACATGTCCACCGAGCCGGGGTACGGCCACGCGGCGGAGCCGCCGGCGATGAAGGCCGCTAGTCCGTTCGCCGACAGGGAGGGCCCCTTCAGGTTGCTCATCGCGCTGGCGCCCGCATAGGAGCCCGGGCCTGTGGCGGGCGCGTACGCACCGGTCGCCGGATCGATGTCGTACAGGCCCAACCCGCCGCTGTAGTTGGCGTAACCATCCATGTAGTACGCGACGGTGCCGCTCACCGGCGCGCAGCGCACGACCGGCGCCAGGACGTCCCCGGCGGTCACCACGCCGGTGCCGTCGACCACGTCGCACTTCATCATCGGGCGGCGCGGCTGCGCTTTCACCGTGACGCGGTAGCTCGACCCGCTGGCCAGCGCACGGCTGAACGCGAAGGCGCCGTCGGCGCGGACTTCGAGGTCCTCCGCCCCGTTGAGCTGGAGCGCCAGCGAGGCCGACCAGAGGCCTTGCACCTGCCCGCCGACCTTGTACGCATTCGTCGCGCAGGACACGCTGACGCTGCCGATGTCGGCGTCCAGCACCGCGCCGCCTTCCGTCCCGGCGTTCACGGTGCAGGTCTGCGACGGGTTGGCCGGCTGCGTCCGCACCGTGATCGCATACCGTCCGCCGCTGGCCACCGGCGTGCGGAACTGGAAACGTCCTGCGGCGTCGGGGACCGCGTCGTCGCCGCCGTTGTTGCGCAGCACCAGGCCGCCGCCCAGCAGGCCGGCGACCTGACCGCCCACGGAGAAGCTGCGGGTGGCGCAGACCACGCGGACGGTGTCGACGTTGGCCGAGGAGGGGCCCGTGGTGCCGACGCCGTTGACCACGCTGCAGGTCTGGCTCGGCGACGACGGCTGTTTCTGGACCGTCACCGCGTATCCCGCGTCCGCGGAGACCGCCGCGGCGAACGTGGCGGGGCCGTTGGCGGCGACAGTCAGGTCATCCGCCGCGTTGTTGCGCAGCACCAGGCCCGTCCCGGCCAGCCCTTCGACCTGCGCCGTCACAGCATAGGTGTTCGTCGAGCACTGGACCTTCAGGTCGCCGATGTCCTGGGCGACCACCGTCCCGGTCGCGGCGCCGCCGCCGAGCGAACAGGTCTGCGCGGGCGACTGCGGCTGGGTCTTCACCTGGACCCGATAGCTCGATCCGCTGGCCAGCGTGTCCGGAAAGCGGAATGTGCCGTCGGCGGCCAGCGGGAGCGGCGTGGTGTCGTCGAGCTGCAGCGTCAAGCCCTGACCCTTCAGACCCGACACCGTGCCGCCGAGACCGTACCGGTTCGTGCTGCACTGGACGGCGGCCCGACGCATGTCGGCGCCGCTCAGTTGGCCTTGCGCGGCCTCCGGTGCCACGACGCAGGTCTGCGCGGGCATGGCCGGATGGGCCTGCACGGCGATCGTGTAGCGCTGGCCGTCGGCCAGACTTTGCGGGAAGGCGAAGCTGCCGTCCGCGCGCACGGTCAGCGGCTGGGCCCCGTTGAGTGTCAGGACCAGATCGCCGCCGGCCAGGCCGGACACCGTGCCGCCGACGACGTAGGAGGTGGTTGGCGCGGAGGGCGTCGTGACCGGGGGCGGGGTCGTGCTTCCGTTGTTCGAACTGCCCCCGCCGTCACCGCCGCCTCCGCCGCAGGCGGTGAGCAGCGCGAGCAAAGGCCAGGCGCAGCGACGCAGCGCACCAGGTGCAGACATGGGGACTCCCTCGTTCCGGCGGGTGTGGACGCGGACCGCGGGATCTCGCGCCGTCGCCGTGCCTGCCGATGGCACGGAAACAGCGCGGAAGTTTAGGACCCCGCGCTACCTCGGGTATCGCGGGAACTCCCTCGTTCGGGGTGTTCAGTCGGCGACGCCGGGCACCATCGAAAACAGGTGCGCATCCCACGGCTTGCCGTCCACGCCCCGGATGCGGTTGCGCAGCAAGCCCTCGTAGTGCGCGCCGCTCTTGCGGGCCACGGCGAGGCTGGGTTCATTGCCGTTCGCGACCACGATCTCCACGCGCATCAGCTGGAGCTTTCCGAAAGCATGCCGGCTGAGCGCCCGCACCGCCGACGAAGCCGCGCCCTGGCCCTGCCAGGACGAACGCACCCAGTAGCCGAGGTTGCAGAACGGATGCACCGCGTGCAGCGAGTTGAGCCCGCCCCCGCCGACAAACTCGCCGGTCTCGCGATCGAAGATGCCGAACTCGTAGCTCGTGCCGCTCTGCCAGCCGCGCGCGCAATGGTCCAGCCACTCCGCGCCTTCGGCCACGGAGAACGCCGCATGCGCCCATTTCATCCAGCGTCCGATGGACGCATGCGACTCGCGGACCGCGGCGACGAAGTCCGGCAGATCGGCGGGCCGGTAGGGCCGCAGCACGAAGCGGCCTTCGATCAGTTCGACGCTCGGCGTACCGGGCGCGACGACGGCGCCGTCGTCCCAGACCTCGCCGGCCAATTGCTTCGCGCAGGCCAGCGTCGAGCGGTTGTAGCGCGACAGCCGCGGCGCGAGCACGGCCAGCGCCAGTCCGGCGGCCTCATTGCCGCGCCCCTGCGCGGCGTAGGTGAGCGCCAGGATCGAACGCGCCTCGTCATGCAGCGGCCGGTCATGGCCGGGCTGCATGTGATGCGCGAGCTCGCCGACAAGCAGCGCCTCGCTCTCGTCCAGACGCTTCAGCCAGCGCAGCGTGCTGCCGAGTTGAATGACGGCGCGCGTGCGGCGATAGGGATCGAGCCGGCCGGTCTCCAGCGCGGCGCGATAGAGCTGTTCAGCCTCGGCTTCGAGGCCTGCCGTGTCGCGCGCGCAGGCGCGTTCAAACAAGGCACGCGCGTCGCCGTCGGGCCGTTCGGCGGCGAGGGCGTCGACCTCGTCGACCAACTGCGAGCCGGTGAGATCCGGTGCACGTCGCCACAGGTCGTCGATGCGCAGGGTCCAGTCGTCGTGGAGAGGAGCAGGAGCGGTCATCGGCGCAGTCTAGCGACTGCCCCAGAACGTGCTGGAAGTCTGCAGCACGATCATCGCGATCGTGGCCGCGGCCATCGCCGCGGTCGCCAGCCAGCCCAGCACACGCCACAGTGGCGGCAGTCGCAGCTCGCCGACGATCTTGCGGTGAGACGCCGCCACCATGACCGCGATCATGATGGGCACGGAGATCACGGCGTTCACGACCGCCGACCACACCAGCGCCTTGATCGGATTGAATCCCGACAGGCTGATCGCCAGGCCGATCAGCATCGCGCCGCTGAGGATCGCGTAGAACACCTTGGCGGAATGCGCAGGACGGTCCAGCCCGCGCCGTACACCGGCGAGCGTGGCGACGGCATAGGCCGCCGATCCCGCGAGCACCGGCAGCGCGAGGAAGCCCGTGCCCACGATGCCGGCGGCGAAGAGCACGAACGCGAAGTTGCCGGCGATCGGCTTGAGCGCCTGCGCGGCCTGCGCGGTGGTCTCGATGTCGCGCACGCCGTGGGCATGGAGCGCCGCGGCGGTGGCGACGATCATGAAGAACGCGATCGTGTTGGAGAACCCCATGCCGACCATGGTGTCCGTGCGCAGGCGGCGGAACTGCGCCGTCGCCTGCTCGGGCGCGACGGCGAGCGGACGGTCCGCATCGATGCGGCGGATCTCCTCGGCTTCCTGGCTGGCCTGCCAGAAAAACAGGTAGGGACTGATCGTCGTGCCGAGGATGGCGACGACGGTGGTCGTGTAGTCGCGGTCCCAGTGCATGGTGGGCATCACCAGCGACTTCAGCGCGAGCAGCCAGTCCGCCTGCGCCGCGAAACCGACGCCGACGTAGGCCAGCAGCGTCAGCGTGAGCCACTTCAGCAGCATCACGTAGCGCGCGTAGGGCAGCCAGATCTGCAGCAGCAGCGAGAGCAGCGCCATGGCCACGACGAACGCGCCCGGCGGTCCGCCGACGGCCAGGTGCATCGCGTCGCCCATCGCGCTGAGGTCGGCGCCGAGGTTGATGACGTTGGCGACGACCAGCAGCGAGACGAGCGCGACGACCAGCCAGCGCGGGCAGAGCTTGGAGAAGTTCTCGGTCAAGCCCTTGCCGGTGATGCGACCGATGCGCGCGCTGGCGAGCTGGATGCCGACCATCAGCGGGAAGGTCACGAGGATGGTCCAGCCGACCGCGTAGCCGTACTGCGCGCCGGCCTGCGAGTAGGTGGCGATGCCGCTCGGATCGTCGTCCGCGGCGCCGGTGATCAGGCCGGGGCCGAGCTTGCTCCACCAGGGCGTGCTGAGGGGCTGGGCGCTGCCCTGTCCGGGAGCCGCTTCGCGCGGCTGTTTCCCGGCGCGAGCCGCGGCCTCACTGTCGATGCGATCCATGCCGGGCTCCTGGGTTGCAGGAGCACAGGCAAGCGCAGTGCCCGCGGCCTAGCGCTCGAAAACCACGTCCTTCACCGGCAGCGCCGGCGCCTGCCACGCATACGTGGCGTGGAGCACGTTGCGCTCGTCATGCATGCCGGACCAGCGCAGCTGCATCAGCTCGGCCAGCGTCCATCCGGCCCAGTCGGCGCGGAAGGGCCGCGAGGCCGTCGACGTGTCGAAGCCCGCGTCGCTGCGCCACAGGAGCGCCGGGATCCGATAGCCCGCAGCGGTCCCGGGGCTGTGACCCGCATGATCCCCGCTGTGCCCGACCTCCTGGCCGTGGTCCGACACGAACATCCATGCGCCGCGCTCGCCGGCCGCGAGGTGGCTGCGCGTGAGTCGGAGCGTCTGCGCCACGATGCGGTCGTGGTAGTGGATCGCCGAGTCGTAGTCCTGCCGGAACTCCCGCACCCACGCGGCGCGGCCGTCGCGCGCCATCGCGCTGTCCACGGCGTCGCCGTCGTCGTCATCGAAGGGATGCTCGTTCGGCGGCATGCGCAGCCGGTAATGCGGATGCGCCCCCAGCAGATGCACCACCACCAGCTTGCGCGGCGCCGGATCGGCCAGCGCCTGCTCGACCTCGTCCAGCAGTTCGCCGTCCAGCGAGCCCGACGAGCGTCCCGGCTGCCGGTTGATCATCTCCACCACGTCGGCCAGTCGCGCGTGCTGCTGGTCGACGGCGACGTCGTCATGGTTGCTCACCCACCAGACCTTGTAGCCCGCGCGCTTGGCCAGCGCGATCACGTGCTGAGTGCTGCCGGCGGGATCGTCCTCGTCGCGCTCGCCGAAGCTGAACAGGCCGCTCAGCGACGCGACCGTCGTCGCCTGCGTCGACCAGGCGTGGCGCAGCGTCAGCAGCCGCGACCGCTCCTCGTCGCGCAGCGCGATCAATTCCGGCGTCGTGGCCCGCGCGTAGCCGTAGAGACTCATGTTGTCGCGGTTCACGCTTTCGCCCAGCACCAGCACGACCGTCGCCGGCGTGTCCGTCGTCATCGCGGGCGCTGCCGCGACGGCGTTGCGCATCAGCTGCTCGCGCTGGACCTGCTGGTCGGCCCAGTTGGCGCGCAGGTCCGCGACCTGCTGCGTCCACGCGGGCCAGAACAGCAGCGGATGATGCCGGCGCCAGGGCTTGCTCAGGTGGGCGAGGGCGCAGACGGCCAGCACGACGAGCAGCGCGATGCGCGCGCGACGCGAGAGCGCCGCCTCTGCGCCGGCCATGCGCGTGGCGAGCGTGATCGCCACGCCGGCGAGCGCGAGCATCCCGACCAGCGCGGCGACGGCCAGGGCCATCGCGGGCAGCTGCGAGCTCAGGTATTCGATGGATTCGCGCGGTGTCGTGTTGGCCGCTGCGGCGAGCACCAGCGAGCTGTCCGGCGCGGCCTGGTACTCGCGCTGCAGGAAGCCTCGTACCGCGCCGTCGACGAGGAACGCCGAGATCACGACGAAGGCTGCGGTCCAACGCACGCGACGCCAGGCCGGGCGCTCGACGGGCCACAGCAGCCAGAGCAGGACGGGGAGGGCGAGCAGCCCGACCTGCGCCGCGCGGCGGCTCTCGTGGCCCGCCAGCACCGCGCCGGCACAGGCGAGCGCGAGCAGGCCCAGCGCGCCCCAGCGCAGCAGCGCGGGGCGATTCAGAATGGAATCGGACATCAGACCGGAGAAGGGAGCGAAGGCGCGGAGTCTACGCACCCGCTCACAGCATCGGTCTCAGGACCTTCCAGACGTTGTCCAGCATCACCGGATGCGCCTTGGCCAGCGGATGGATGCGGTCGCCCTGGAACCAGTCGGCCATGTCCGGCCGATCGGCCACGCCGGCCAGCAGGAAGGGCTGCAGCGGCACCTTCTCCTCCTGCGCGACGGTCTTGAAGCTGCCCTCGAAGTCGCGCGCGTAGCTCGCGCCCATGTTCGGCGGGATCTGCATGCCGACCAGCAGCACCTTGGCGCCGGCGTCCTTGCCGGCCTGCACCATGGCCTTCAGGTTCTCGCGCGTCATCTTCAGCGGCAGGCCGCGCAGCGCGTCGTTGCCGCCGAGTTCGATGATCAGATGCGTCGGCTGATGCTGCTTGAGCAGCGCCGGCAGCCGCGACCGTCCACCGGACGTCGTGTCCCCGCTGATGCTGGCGTTGATCACCTCGGCGGGCAGCTTCTGCGCCTTCAGCCGCTGGTCCAGCAGCGCGACCCAGCCGCTGCCGCGGGCCAGGCCGTATTCGGCCGACAAACTGTCGCCCAGCACGACGATGCGCCGCGCCGCGCCGCCCGCCGCCGCACCCGCTTCGGTGCGGCCTTGCGCCGCGACAGGTCCGGCCAGGACCCCCGCCGCGACGAAGGTCGCGACACAGGCGCTACAGTGCAACATCCATTCACGGCGGCGCATCTGCGGTTGATTCATGGTTCAGAACATCCTCGAAGTCGATCACGTCAGCAAGTCGGTCCAGGATGCCGACGGCGTGCTGACCATTCTGCATGACATCAATTTCCAGCTGCAGGCACGGGAATCCGTCGCCATCGTCGGCGCCTCGGGCTCCGGCAAGAGCACGCTGCTGTCCATCCTCGCGGGCCTGGACACGCCCACGCAAGGCACCGTGCGGCTGCGGGGCCAGGACATGTTCGCGCTCGACGAGGACGGCCGCGCCGCGCTGCGCGGGGAACACCTGGGCTTCGTGTTCCAGAGCTTCCAGCTGCTGGCGCACCTGACGGCGCTGGAGAACGTCATGCTGCCGCTGGAATTGCGCGGCGAACGCGACGCCCGGGCGCAAGCCAAGCTGATGCTGGAACGCGTGGGACTGGGGCAGCGGCTGTCGCACTATCCGCGCGTGCTGTCGGGCGGGGAGCAGCAGCGCGTCGCGCTCGCCCGCGCCTTCGTGCAGCAGCCGGCACTGCTGCTGGCCGATGAACCCACCGGCAGCCTCGACTACGCCACGGGGGAGCAGGTCATGGCGCTGATGTTCGAACTCAACCGGGAGCTGGGGACGACGCTCGTGATGGTCACCCACGATCAAAGCATCGCGGCACGCTGCGAGCGGCAGTTGAAGATCTCCGCAGGCCACCTGCAGGACATCACGATGGCGGATCTGCCCGCCTGAACCTCAGGCGCTTCAGGCCCGCGCTGCGCGCTCGCGCAGGCGGCGTCTGCGCTCGAAACGGATGACCGCCCACCAGCCGATGTAGACGATCAGGTAGAGGGCCAGTCCCAGCACGACGCCTGCGCAGGGCAGACCGACCAGCAGCGGCGCGCCCAGTTCGGAGAGCCATTGGCTCAGCGCATGCCACCAACTGCTCGGATCGCCCCAGTCGAGCGCCAGCTCCTTGGGCGCCGAGATCGGGCCGTGGATGCCCAGCACCTGACGCCCCAGGAAGATCGCCAGCGTCCAGATCGGCACCAGCGTCAACGGATTGGTCAGCCAGGTGGCGGCAATCGCGGCCGCCACGTTCGCCCGGCAGGCGATCGCCACCACCGCCGCCAGCAGCATCTGCGTCGGCAGCGGGATCACGCCGACCGCCAGTCCCAGCCCCGCGCCCAATGCCACGCGCCGACGGTGCGCCACCCACAACCAGGGGCGCTCCTTCAGGTAGTGGCCCAGCCACTTCAGTCCCCTGGTCTGTTCCAGGGACTCGGGCGAGGGCAGCAGTCGGCGGGCAAGGCGGGAAGCCGTCATGGGGTCGTCAAACGATCATCAGATGTGAAAAGCCCGCGCGGCTGACCTGCAGCGGCGCGGGCTCTGAACAGTACAGCAAAGACTGTTCGGATCGGCGATCAGTTCTGGGAGAACTTGAAGTCGGTCTTGGCCTTGGTCTTCAGTTCTTCCTGGAAGTCCCCGACCTTCTGCTGCTGCATGCGCTGGATGATCTGGGCCTTGACGTCGTCGAAGGCCGGGAACTGCGCCTGGCGCGTCTCTTCCAGCTTGATGATGTGGTAGCCGAACTGCGACTTCACCGGCTCCTGCGTCATCTCGCCGGCCTTCAGCTTGCCCAGGGCGGCGCTGAATTCAGGCACGTAGGCGTCCGGCGCGGACCAGCCCAGGTCGCCGCCGTTCTGGGCGGAACCGGTGTCCTTGGAGTTCTTGGTGGCGAGGTCCTCGAACTTCGCGCCGCCGTTGAGCTGCTTGACCAGCGCCTTGGCGTCTTCTTCCTTCTCCACCAGGATGTGGCGGGCGTGGAATTCGGTGCCCGAGGCCTGCGCCTTGAACTTGTCGTACTCGACCTTGGCGTCGGCGTCGGTGATCGGGTTCTTCTTCGCGTAGTCGGCGAAGAGCTCACGGATCAGCAGCGACTGGCGCGCCAGTTCCATCTGGTTCTTGTAGTCGTCGGTCTTGTTCAGGCCGCGCTTCTCGGCTTCCTGCAGGAAGATCTCGCGCAGCACGACCTCTTCCTTGACCTTGGCTTCCATCTCGGGGCTGCGCGGCTGGCCACCCTTGGTGATCTGGCTGATCAGCACGTCGGCGCGGGCCTTGGGCACGGGCTTGCCGTTCACGATCGCGATGTTCTGGGCAAGGGCCGGCAGGGCGACGGCGCCGATGACCGCCACGGTGGCGGCGAGCACAAACTTCTTCATGATGGGTAAAAAGCCTTTCGACTCTCGGATGAGCGTGAGCGCTCCAAAACAAAGCGCCGACTGGCGGCGCTGCTAGAGACCTGGTTTCTGCTGTTCGTCGGGCGCGCGCGCGTCGATAGAGAGCGCGTGGATGCCCTTCTGCATCAGATCGGCGAGGGCATCATATACGAGCCGATGCCGATGGACCCTGGGTAAACCGGCAAAGCGCGCGCTCACGATTTCGAGGTAGTAATGGCCTCCCTCGCGCGCGCCGGCATGCCCCGCGTGGTGCGCGCTGTCGTCGCGCAGACGCAGCGACACGGGCGCCAGCGCGGCCCGCAGACGGGCCTCGATCTCGACCGACGGCGTCGCCGCCGTCACCGTCGTGTCGGGCGCGGACCCCGATGCCGACGGGAGATTCCCGCTTCCGCCGGCGGCGCTCATGGCTTGGGCTCCTCGGCGGACGGCTCGGTCTCGTGCGGCATGTGACGGCCCATGTACAGGCCCGTGCCCAGCGTGAACAGCACGATCAGGCCGGTCACCCCGAACACCTTGAAGTTGGCCCAGGCCTCGGTGCTGAAGGAGTAAGCGACGTAAAGATTGGCAAAACCGAGGGCCGCGAAGAAGACGATCCACGCCAGCGTGAGTCGCGTCCAGGCCATGTCGGGCAGTTCGACCTGCGGGCCCAGCATCTTGCGCAGCAGGTCGCGTCCCAGGACGAAACGGCTGACCAGGAACACCGTCGAGAACGCCCAATAGAGCATCGTCGGCTTCCACTTGATGAAGGTCTCGTTATGGAAGTAGACGGTGGCCGCACCGAGCGTGGCCACCAGCCCGAGGCTGATCCACAGCATCAGGTCGACCTTGCGGCCGCGCAGCTTCAGGAAGATCACCTGCAGGATGGTCGCCAGCATCACGACGATGGTGGCCAGCAGCACCGGCGCCTCGGTCGGGCCGACCTTGCCGCCGGAGACCAGGAACCCCAGGTGCTCGGTGGCGAAGGCTGCCGCCCAGTCGGGCTGTCCGTCGGCGTACTTGAACGTGACGAAGAACAGCAGGAGCGGCAGGAAATCGAGCAGGAGCTTCATTCGGTCGGGATCGCGTCGGGATCAGTGGTCGGCGCTCAGCGCTGGGGCTCGAAGTCTATCGCGGCGGAATTGATGCAGAACCGCTCGCCCGTCGGGTCCGGACCATCGGGAAAGACGTGGCCCAGATGGGTGCCGCAGTTGTTGCAGCGCACCTCGACGCGGACCATCCCGTGCGTCGAGTCGACGACGCGCTCGACCACCTCGGCGTTGATGGGCTCGTAGTAGCTGGGCCAGCCGCAGCCGGCGTCGAACTTGGTGTCGGCCTTGAACAGCGGCGTGCCGCAGCCGACGCAGTTGTAGTTGCCGGCTTCCCAGTGGTCCCAGTACTTGCCGGTGAAGGCGCGCTCGGTCGCGGCGTGGCGGGCGACCTGGTACTGCGTCGGGTCCAGCTGCTCGCGCCACTCGGCGTCCGTCTTCTTGACGGGGTAGGCGGTGTCGCGGTCGCGGTCCTGATCGGTGGCGTCTTGGATGAACTTGTCGTAGCGGCTCATGATGAACAGGAAACCTCCAGCGTTTGCGCCCAGTCGGGCGGGAAACCGGCGTCGGACGCCAGCGCGGGCTCGTCGAACGGACGTCGCAGCACGTCGAGCAGCCGGCGCACTTCGCTGAAGTCGCCGGCCTCCGCCCGTTGGATGGCCGTCTCGGCCAGGTGGTTCCGCAGAACCACCGCCGGATTGACCGCGTTCATCCGCCGGGCACGGGTCTCAAGTGCGTCCACCGTCTCGATCTTCAAGCGCGCGGCGTACCGCGTCGCCCAGGCGTCGAAACCGGCGCGGTCCAGGAACAGGTCCCGCAGCGCCGCGTTCGCCGGCGCTTCCAGCGTCTGCGTCGGATCGAAACCGGCCAGCCGGCGATGCGCGATCGTGTAGTCGGTGTGATGCGCGGCCAGCAGTCGCAGCCAGTCGTCGATCAGCGGTCCGTCCTCGCCGCGCTCGTCGACCTCGGCGGTCAGGCCCAGCTTCGCGCGCATCGCCCCGAGCAGCGCGGCGCCGAAGCGTTCGCGGTAGATCTCAAGCGCTTCGATCAACTCGTCGCCGGCGGCTTCGGCGTCGGTCTCGATGCCGGGCATCAGCGGCAGCAGCGCTTGCGCGAGCGCATGCAGGTTCCAGAACGCCACCTGCGGCTGCCGCGCGAAGGCGTAGCGGCCCTGATGGTCCGAGTGGTTGCAGATGTGGCCCGGATCGAAGCCGTCCATGAAGCCGAACGGGCCGTAGTCGATGGTCAGGCCGAGCATCGACATGTTGTCGGTGTTCATCACGCCGTGCATGAAGCCGACGGCCTGCCATTGCGCGACGAGCTCGGCCGTCTGCGCGGCGACCTTGGACAGCGCGGCGGTCACCGGATTCGGTGCGTCGGCGCATTCGGGCGCGTGGTGGCGGATGAAGAAATCGAACAGCTCGCGCGTGCGGCCTTCCATCCCGTGATGGGTGAAGTGCTCGAAGTGGCCGAAGCGCAGGAAGCTGGGCGCGACGCGCGTCACGATGGCGCCGGTCTCGACGCGCTCGCGCTGCACCTTCAGCGAGGTCGAGCCCGTGATCGCGAGCGCACGGGTCGTCGGGATGCCCAGCGCCGCCATGGCTTCGGAGCATAGGAATTCCCGGATCGACGAGCGCAGCACCGCGCGGCCGTCGCCGCGACGTGAGTAGGGCGTCAGGCCAGCGCCCTTGAGCTGGAGTTCGAAGTGGCCGTTGGGGCCGTCGACGCCGCCGAGCAGCAGGGCGCGTCCGTCGCCGAGCTGGCCGGCCCAGACGCCGAACTGATGGCCGCTGTACACGGTGGCGAGCGGCTTCATGCCGGCGAGGCGGGTGTTGCCGCTGAAGGCGTCGAGCGCGCCGGGGCGGTTCCACCAGTCTTCGGGCCAGCCGAGCAGCGCGGCGCAGTCCGGGCTGGTCGCGACCCAATGGGGGTCGGGCAGTCCGGTGCCGGGGAGTTCGGTGAAGAAGTCGGGCCCGAGGGTGGCGAAGCGATGGCTCCAGCGATCAGGCTCGGCGCCTGGGAAGTCCGCGTGGAGGCCCGCGTTGAGAGGCGCATTCATCGGCTCAGTTTACCGACGCCTTCATGGCCCTGTGACGCCCGGGGTGGGCCGCATGAACAAACGCCCCCAGCGAGGCAGTCTCACTGGGGGCGGAATGGTGCTTGGCGACGGCCGCTGGCCCTCACCCCCCCCCCCTCTCCCGCGAGCGGGAGAGGGAGTCCGACCGGCTCACTTCCTACTCTTTTTCCGCTTGCGGCGGGAGGGTCCGACCGGCTCACTTCCTACCCCCTCTCCCGCTTGCGGGAGAGCGCAACACTCGGTGCAACGACTCCCTCTCCCGCTTGCGGGAGAGGGCAGGGGTGAGGGCCAGCGGCCGTGGCAGGCCGCCGTTCGGGGATTAGCCGAGCTTGAAGCTCGAGACCGTATCGACCAACTGGGCCGACTGATCCTTCAGCGACTCCGCCGCTGCCGCCGACTGCTCGACGAGCGCCGCGTTCTGCTGCGTCATCTGGTCGAGTTGCCGCACGGCCTGACCGATTTCCCCGAGGGTGAGCGACTGCGCCGCGCTGGACGCGGAGATCTCGCCGATGACGCGGGTGACGCGTTCGACGCTGGTGACGATCTCGCGCATGGTGGCGCCGGTGTCGGCGACCAGACGGGAGCCGCCGTCCACGCGTTCGACGGACGCCGAGATCAGCGACTTGATCTCCTTGGCGGCTTCCGCGCTGCGCTGCGCCAGCGAGCGGACTTCGCTCGCGACGACGGCGAAGCCGCGGCCCTGTTCGCCGGCGCGGGCTGCTTCGACGGCGGCGTTCAGCGCCAGGATGTTGGTCTGGAACGCGATGCCGTCGATGACGCCGATGATGTCGGCGATCTTGTTGGACGACTGCTGGATCTCGTTCATGGTCGCGACGACCTGCTCGACCATCGCGCCGCCGCGGCCGGCGACCTGCGAGGCGGTCTGCGCCAGACCGTCGGCTTCACGCGCCGATTCGGCATTCAGCTTCACGCCTTCGCCGAGCTGCGCCATCGCGGCGCCGGTCTCTTCGAGGCTGCTGGCGGCCTGCTCCGTGCGGTTGGAGAGGTCGGCGTTGCCGGTGGCGATCTCCGACGACGCATGGCGGACCTGGTCGGCCGACGAGCGCACGCTGGCGATGGTGCTCGCCAGGCGCTGCTGCATCTCCTGCAGCGAGCGGCGCAGCGCGGCGACCTCGTCGGTGCCGTCCACGTCGGTGCCGCGGCGGCTCAGGTCGCCGTCGGCGATGGCCTGGCTCAGCGACTGCGCCTCGGCCAGCGGCTCGGTCACCGAGCGCGTGATCACCAGCGCGATGCCCACGCCCAGCACGATCGCCACCGTCATCAGCGCGATGACCAGGTTGCGGGTGCTCTCGGCCTCGGCCTGGGCTTCCTTGCGCGCGGCCTGCAGCAGGTCGCGGGTGTGTTCGGCGAACTTGTCGATCGCCACCAGGTAGTCGTTCATCGCCGGGATCAGCTGCGACGCGGCGATCGGCTTGATGTCGCCGCCGCCTTCCTTGACCTTGATGGCCGCCTCGCGGGCGTCCTGATACTTCTTGCGGGCCGCGCCGATCTCGTCGATCAGCTTGTTGCCCACCGGCTCGGTGACGCTCTCGTCGAGTTCCTTCTGGATCTTGTCGATCCGCGCCGACAGCTCCTTCGAGCGCGAGGTGAAGGCCTTGACGAAGTTCTCGTCCTCCACGACCAGTTGCACGATGCGGCGCTGGATGTTGCCTTCGGTCAGGCCCGACCACTGGCGGGAGATCTCCAGCGTGTGCATGTCGACCTCGACCAGACGCTCGATGCGCTGGTGCAGCATCGACACGCGGATGACGCCCACGGCCGAGGCCACGGCCATCAGCACGATCACCAGCGCAAAGCCGGCCAGCACACGGCTGCGAAGCCGCCAACGATTCAGATTCAGCATGTCGAGAGTCCTTCTTCTTCGCGGCAGACCGGGCCCGGAAGGCCTCAAGCCGTGAGGCCGGTCATGTCAGCATTGAAATGTTTGATACGCGGACGGGATGCTGCCTGTCGAAGGTGAAGACTGATCGGTCGATATGCAGGGTGTGCCGTGAACAAAAGCGCGGAAGGTGTTTTCGCGAACCCGGGTGTGGGCTTATCGCCTCAGGCTGGCGGCGACTTGTGCGAGATGCGTCCAGCTTTGGGGGCGGAGAGCCGGTCTCAGCCCGACTTCACACCCGACCCCGGCGGCGGCGGAACGTCGAAGAGATTGATCGTCTGCGGCTGGTCCAGCACCAGGTCCGAGCGCGCGCACGCCACGCAGGGGAGGATCCAGCCCTCGTCCTTCTCCTCCCGCGACAGGCCGGGCCACTCGATGCGGTAGTCGATGCGGCCGGAGACCAGCTTCGCGATGCACGCCCGGCAGGTGCCGTTGCGGCAGGAATGCGGCAGGCGCAGGCCGTGGTCAAGCGCGGCCAGCAGCAGCGTCTCGTTCTCGGGCGCGTCGAAGCGCCAGCCCTGGGGGTGGAGTTCGACGGCGTGGACCGCAGGGGCGGCGGGGGAGGCTGGGGAAGAGGGCGCGCCGGAGTCCTCGGCGGCGTCATGGGCGTGATCCATGGTCGCCATCATGCCGTGCGCTAAGCTTCCCCGATGCCTCACGTCACCACTGCCACCCCGGGGAACGGCGCGTCCGCCGATCATGCCGCGCACGCCATCCAGGCCGCCCAGACCTTCTTCGACCAGCTCAACCGCGATTACGTCGCGGTCCACAAGCGCAAGGAAGACCTGTTCTGGGCCACCTACATGGCCACCAGCGACGACCACGAGGGCTTCGGCCGCGCCGAGACCGACTACAAGGCCTTCATCTCCGATCCGGAGAAGCTGAGCGCCACGCGGGCGCACCTGGCCGCGGTGGACGGTGCGCCGGGCACTTCCGGCACAGGAACCGGCGCCACCGGCGGCGCCGATGCCGACGCCCGCCAGGCGCTGGCCCATGGACTGCGCGGCTGGCTGGGCGTCTTCGAAGCCAACATCGTCGACAACGACGAGGGCCGCCGCCTGATGGCCGAGCTGATCGAGGCCGAGCGCGTGCTCTTCGCCAAGCGCAAGGACTTCGCCCCGACGCATGTCAACGACCGCGGCGAGACCGAAGCCGCCACGCTGACGATGCTCTCGACCAACCTCGCCACCAACCCGGACGAGTCGCGCCGCCGCAGTTCCTACGAGGCGCTGCACGGCCTGGAGCGCTGGGTGCTGGAGAACGGCTTCCTGGAGGTCGTCGCGCTGCGCAACCGGCTGGCGCGGGCGCTGGGCTTCCCCGACTACTTCGAGATGAAGCTGCGCAAGAACGAGCGCATGACGAAGGCGGAGCTCTTCGGCGTGCTGGACGACTTCGTCGCCCGCACCGAGGCGGCGCAGAAGCGCGCGCATGACGCGCTCGCCGCGAAGCACGGCGCCGATGCGCTGGAGCCCTGGAACCTGCGCTTCCACAGCGCCGGCGACGTGACGCGCCGCATGGACCCGTACATGCCCTTCGGCCCCGCGCTGCGGCGCTGGGTGCGGAGCTTCCGCCGGCTCGGCATCCAGTACCGCGGCGCGACGATGCGGCTGGACCTGCTGCAGCGTCCGGGCAAGTACCAGAACGGCTTCTGCCACGGCCCGCTGCCCACGTGGTTCGACGAGCAGGGCCGCTGGCACGCCGGCGAGATCAACTTCACCGCCGAAGCCAAGCCCGACCAGGTCGGCAGCGGCGCGCGGGCGATCATGACGTTGTTCCACGAAGGCGGCCACGCGGCCCACTTCGCCAACGTGACGCAGAACTCGCCGTGCTTCTCGCAGGAGTTCGCGCCGACCTCGATGGCCTACGCGGAGACGCAGTCGATGTTCTGCGACAGCCTGCTGGGCGACGCGGACTGGCTCAAGCGCTACGCCCGCACCGTCGACGGGCAGGCGATCCCCGACGAGCTGATCCACGACCGCATCGCCTCGGCGCAGCCGATGCGCGCCTTCGACGAACGCGCGATCGCCGTGGTGCCGTACTTCGAGGCCGCGCTGTACGCGATGGCCGACGAGGAACGCACGCCCGAGGCCGTGCTCGCGCTGGCCCGGACGATGGAGCGCCGCATCCAGGGCGTGGACCGCGCACCGCGGCCCATCCTGGCGATCCCGCATCTGCTGAACCAGGAGTCGGCGGCCTCGTACCAGGGCTACCTGCTGGCCCACATGGCGGTCTACCAGACGCGGGCGTTCTTCCTGCGGCGCGACGGCTACCTCACGGACAACCCGGCGATCGGACCGGCGCTGGCGCAGGCCTACTGGGCGCCGGGCAACAGCCTGTCGCACGATGCAACGCTGCGCCGTCTGACCGGCGAGGGCTTCTCGGCGCGTTACCTCGCCGAAGCCTGCGACGAGACCGTCGAGCAGGCCTGGGCGAAGGCGCAGGACCTGCTGGAGGCGTCCGAGCGCCGCGGCGAGCGCGCGGACGACGGTCCGCCGCTGGATGCGCATGTCCGCGTGGTCCATGGCGCGGAGCTGCTGGCCGACAACGGCGATGGCGGGGCGACTGCGGAGCAGGCGATGTTCGACCGCTTCGAGCAGTGGATCGTCGCGCACTACGCGGCGCCGCCGGCCGCGACGGCTGCAGCGGCCGCGCACTGACCGCGTCGTGAAGTACCTGCAAGGTTACGCGCCGTCGCTGGTCGCGCAGGCGCAGCAGTTGCTGGACGCGGGCGAACTCGGCCCGCTGCTGGCGCGCAAGTATCCGGAGCCGCACGAGGTCCGCAGCGACAAGGCGCTGTTCGACTACACCCAGGACCTGAAGCAGCGCTTCATGCGCAACGCGGGGCCGTTGGCGCTGGTGGCCTACGACGCCAAGCTCAAGGTCATCCAGCATGCGCTGGGCACGCACACGCGGCAGGCGGTGGTGCACGGCAACCGGCTCAAGACGCGGCGCGAGATCCGCGTTGCGACGCTGTTCCGCGAGGCGCCGGCGGAGTTCCTGAAGATGATCGTCGTGCACGAGCTCGCGCATCTGAAGGAGCTGGAGCACGACAAGGCGTTCTATGCGCTGTGCCATCACATGACGTCGGACTACTCGCAGCTGGAATTCGACGTGCGGCTGTGGCTGAGCGTGCGGGACCGCGAGGAGAAGCTGGCGAAGGCCGGGAAGGCCGAGAAGGTCCAGAAGGTCGAGGAATAGGCGCTTCCGCTATGCTCCCGGTCTTTCCAGACCGCCGACCCGCGGCGCCACGAGCGCGGCGGGTACCTTGCCTCCAATGATTCTGCTGGCGCCCATGGAGGGCCTGCTGGACCACATGCTGCGCGACACGTTGACCCGTGTCGGCGGTGTGGACCGCTGTGTCTCCGAGTTCATCCGCATCACCGACCGGCTGCTGCCGCGTCGCGTGTTCACGCGCATCGTGCCGGAGCTGCTCCACGGCGGCCGGACGCACGCCGGCGTGCCGGTGCGGGCGCAACTGCTCGGCTCCGACCCCCAGTGCCTGGCGGAAAACGCCGCGCGATTGGCGGAGCTCAATCCCGAAGGCATCGACCTCAACTTCGGCTGCCCGGCCAAGACGGTGAACCGGCATCGCGGCGGCGCCGTGCTGCTCGACGAGCCGGAGCTGGTCGGCGAGATCGTCGCCGCCGTGCGGCGCGCGGTGCCGGCGCATCTCCCGGTGTCGGCCAAGATGCGGCTGGGCAACGAGGACCGCGGACGCATGCTCGATTGCGCCCGCGCCATCGAGGCCGCGGGCGCGTCGGAGCTGGTCGTGCACGGCCGCACCAAGCGCGACGGCTACAAGCCGCCCGCCTACTGGGACCAGATCGGCGTGCTGCGCGAGGCCATCGGCATCCACGTCGTCGCCAACGGCGAAGTGTGGACCGTCGAGGACGCGCTGCGCTGTCTGCAGGAATCCGGCTGCACCTCGCTGATGCTGGGGCGCGGCATGGTGGCCGATCCCGGACTGGCGCTGGCGGTGCGCGCGGCGCTGGGGCACTCGCAGGGCGCCGCCGCGCTGCCCTGGTCGGACGTGATCCCGCTGATGGAGAGCTTCTTCGCCCAGGTGCGCCGCAACGTCGCGACGCGCCATCAGGCCGGCCGTCTCAAGCAATGGCTGCACTACCTGCGCCGCCACTATCCGGAAGCCGAGGACACCTACCAGCGCGTGCGCACGATCAATGCGCCGGACGTGCTGGCGATGACGCTGTTCGGCCGCCCGCTCGATCCGACAGCGCCGCCGCCCGACATGGAGGATGACGACATCGTCGACGCCTTCAGCGCCTGCGAGGCGGACGAGACCGCCGTCGATCCTTCCGATCCCGATCAACAACAAGACAGCGACTCGCTGATCGCCGCATGACTGCTTACCGTCTGACCTCGCGCCTGCTGGCGCTCGCCGCCGCATTGGCGCCGGTGTTCGCTGGCGCTGCAACCACCGCGCCGACGGCGACCACCGGCAAGGACGTCGTCCCGTTGACGCTGGAGCGCGTCCTCGGCGATCCACCGCTGCAGGGCCGCCTGGTGCGCCAGGCCGAGATCTCGCCCGACGGCGCGTGGGTCAGCTACCTGCGCCCCTCTGAGACCGACAGCGAGCAGCTCGAGCTGTGGGCCCAGCCCGCCGCCGGCGGCGCGCCGCGGAAGCTGGTGTCGGCGGCGGACGTGCTCGGCGGGCGCAGCCAGCAGCTGACCGAGGCGGAACGCATGGCGCTGGAGCGCAAGCGCATCTCGCAGGGCGGCATCACCGGCTACCAGTGGTGCGGCCCGACGGGCAAGACGCTGCTGTTCCCGCTGTCGGGCGACCTGTACCTGGTGCGCCTCGGCGACCAGGGGCCGAAGGCGCAGCGCCTCACGAACGACGAGCAGGTGCCGGAGCAGGATCCGACCTGCTCCCCCGACGGCCGCCGCATCGCCTACGTGAAGGGCGGCGAGCTGTGGGTGCAGTCGCTCGACGGCGACGGTGCCGCGCGCGCGCTGACGCAGGGCGCGACGGAGACCCGCTTCTGGGGTCTCGCCGAATTCATTGCAGCGGAAGAGCTGAGCCGGCAGCGCGGCTACTGGTGGTCGCCGGACGGCAAGCAGCTGCTGGCGCTGAACGTCGACGAACGCGACGTGCCGGTGAAGACGCGTGCGCAGATCTTCTCCGACCGCACGACGATGACGCAGCAGCGCTACCCGGGCGCCGGCGAGAACAACGCTCGCGTCACCGCATGGACGCTGCAGGTGGCGGACGGCCGCATGACGCCGCTGCCGTTGCCGTCGGACGCGGAATACATCGCCCGCGCCGGCTGGTTCGGCGACGGCACGCCGTGGCTGCAGACGTTGACGCGCGACCAGCACAAGCTGGCGTTGACCGAATACGCCCACGGCGCCGGCCCGGGCCGCACGGTGATCGACGAACGCGATCCGGCGTGGGTCGAGGTGCACGACGACCTGCAGGAGATCGACGGCCTGACGCTGTCGGGCCAGCCGGCGCTGCTGTGGTCGAGCGAAGCCTCCGGCCGCCGCCAACTGGTGCTGGTGGACCGCCGCACCGGCGAACGCCGACCGCTGACGAACGAGCCCGAGCCGGTCGCGCACCGCGTGTGCAGCGACGGCAAGACGGTGGTCTATGCGGCGGCGCGCGAGCGCGGCCGTTCGCGCGAGCTGTTCGCGATCGACCTGAACGGCACGAGCCGCCCGCTCGACGGCGCGCAGCCGCGCCAATGGCGCGACGCCCGCGGCGACGGCGACTGCTCGCGGGTCCTGGTCACGCGCGGCGCGTGGGGCGAGCCGCCGACGCTGTCGCTGCAGGCGGTGAGCGCGGCGAAGGCCGGCGCCAAGCCTGTGGCGTTGCCGGGCGACGCTCCGGACGCGCTGCTCGCGCGCATCGTGCCGAAGCCGCAGGTCGTCGATATCACCGCCGCCGACGGCCGCACGCCGCTGAACGCGCTGTACTTCGCGCCGCTGGACGGCAAGGCCGGTCCGCATCCGGTGATCACGATGGCCTACGGCGGTCCGGGCACCTCGACGACCAACTGGAACTGGAGCCGCGACACGGCGCTGATCGCCTACTGGCAGCGACGCGGCTACGGCGTGTTCACGCTGGACACCCGCGGCATGCAGAACCGCGACCGCGAATTCACGCGCGCGCATCGGCTGGCCTTCGGCGCGGTCGACGTGAACGACCTCTTTGCCGCGGTGCGCCAACTGCCGAAGCAAGTGGCGGGCGTGGATGCGAAGCGGATCGGTTTCTTCGGCTGGTCCTACGGCGGCTTCCTGGCGGAGCGCGCGATGCTGGACGCGGACACGCCGCTGGCTTCCGCCGTCGCGGTGGCGCCGCCGACGGACTGGACGCTCTACGACACGGCCTACACGGAGCGCTACCTCGGCATGCCGCAGGACGGCAAGGGCGGACAGACCGACGCGTACCGCCAGGCCAACCTGGTGATGCGTGCGAAGCTGCTGACCAAGCCGCTGCTGATCGTGCACGGCACGGCGGACGACAACGTGCTGTTCGAGCACACGCTGCGCCTGACCGAGGCGCTGCAGAACGAGGCGCGTCCGTTCGAGCTGATGATCTATCCGGGCAAGGCGCACGGCATCGCAGGGCGCAGCGCCAAGCTGCACCTGTACCGCACGATCGACGCCTTCTTCGCCCGCACGCTGGCGCGCTGAGCGCCGGCTTCAAGAGACAGAGGAGCGCAGCGATGGCGCTGGTGTATTCGACGAACGGCGGGCGCGTGTGCCCGGACTGCCGGCAGGCGCAGGCCGACTGCCGCTGCAAGGCGCAGGCGGCGAACGCCGTGCTGGGCGACGGCAAGGTGCGGGTGCGCCGCGAGACGGCGGGCCGCAAGGGCAAGGGCGTGACGGTCATCCTGGGGCTGCCGATGACGGCGGCGGACCTGACCGAGACGGCCAAGAAGCTCAAGGCCGCCTGCGGCAGCGGCGGCACCGTCAAGGACGGCACGATCGAGATCCAGGGCGATCACCTGGAGAAGGTGATGGCCTGGCTGACGACGGCGGGGTTCGCGCCGAAGAAGGCGGGCGGCTGAGGGCGCCATATTTCGTGTTCGCGCGATATTTCCTCGGCAGGAAATATGAGCGAAAGGCGAAATATCGGGGCGCTCACGCTCGTAGGGTGAGCAGGTGCCAACGCGTCCCCGTCGCGCTGAGCACCGCATCGCTCACCGCGTGAGCGGCGAGCGAGAACCCCATCGTCGCCAGCAGAGCCGCCACGCGATCCGGCGCGTGATTCACGAATCGACGACCGTCGACGTCGCGGCCTTCGGCCAGCGAACCGTCGCGCTGCTCCGGCAGCGACAGCAGCATCATCGTGCCCGGTGCGGCGCGCCGACCGTCGGCAGAGCGCCGCAGCGTGCCGGCCAACGCGGCCAGAGCGTCCACGAGCGCCTCCTCGCCGACATGCATCAGCACCGCGCTGCACACCACGCCGTCGAAGCCCTCCGGAGCCGCGTCGGCGAATGGACGGCCCAGGTCGGGCAGGGCGCCTTCGCGTAGCCGCCCCCGGAGTGCCGGGAACTGCACCAGCGCCCGCCCGCGCATCTCCTCGCTCGGTTCGACGCCGTACGCGTCAAGACCTGCCACGAGCATCCCGGCGATGTCGCGACCCGCGCCCGCACCGACGTCGAGCACCCGGCTGCCGCGCGGCAACGCCGCCTCGATGGCGGGCAGCATCGCGCTGCGCGTCGACTCGGGGTGCGTCGACAGGCGTTCGGCGTAGCGCCGGTAGAAATCGTCGGTGCCGGGGTCGGTGCGTTCCATGCGTTCCATGATGCCGCAAGCATTCGAACGGACCCCGGGCGAATACCGTCACTTGAGTGAGGGGTCCGGTTGCAAACAGTGACGCGAGTTGCGACGTTTGCACGTGCGGTCGACGGGGCGCCGTCCTAAGGTTGCCTCGTCCGGCCCCACCTCCCCGTGGGCCGCGGAGACCGTCCATGAGTTCTTCCCAGTTCGGTGCGCTCCACAGCGAGACAGGCTCGCACGGCAGCCTCGGCCATTCATTCGGGCACAGCCAGGACCGCTACCTCCTGCGCTTCGAATCGCTCTTCCATTCCGGGCGCGGCCTGTCCTTCCCCTGCGACGCGCGGGGCCAGGTCGTGCTGGACCAGCTCAGCGAGCAGGCCCGCGAGAACTACCTCTTCGCCCGCGCCGTCGTCGGCCACGAATACGCGACGCCGGTGGTCCAGCGCTGCGACGAGTGAACCGCCGGCTCGGGCTCAGCGCGTCGCGAGCTGCGCGGCGTCGTACTGCCCCAGCACCCACTGCAGGCCCGCCAGATGCTGCTGGTCGTGGCTGCACAGGTAGTGGATCAGGGACTTGAAGGTCAGCGGGCCGTAGCCCTCGAAACGCGCCCGGCGCACGAGCTGCTCCGGCGTGATCGCCGCCAGCAGCGCCAGCGTCTCCCGCCGGGCCGCGGCGAACGCCGCCAAGGCGGCCGCCGGATCGTCCTCGCCGTAGCGGCGCTCGCGCGCCAGCGCCTCGGTGTCCAGCGACGCCAGCAGCGGATCGTCCTCGGCCAGCGTGCGCCGGATGCGCAGCTGATAGCCGTCGATCTCGATGTCGCGCACATGGCAGACCTGCTCGATGGCGGTCAGCGGTTCGCTCGGGACGCCCTCCCAGGCCGCGGGCGCCCAATGCCGGGCTTCCACCGGGAACAGCGCGAAATGCGCGGCCAGTTGCGCGGGGAAGGCCGCCAGCGCGTCCAGCGTGACGGCGTCGATGGCGGAGGCGGACGAAGCGCCTGGCGAGGCGCTCAAGGAGGAAGTCTTGGCGTTGGCGGTCATGTCGCCGATGTTAGGTCCCGGACTGCGGGACAATCACGCGTTTTCCGATTCCCCACGCACGATCCTGTCATGAGCGACACCACCCGCCCCGAACTGCCCGACCACCTGTCCATCGACCCGCGCAGCCCGCATCACGTCGCCGCCGTGTTCGAACACGACATCGGCATCCTCTTCAACGGCAAGGAACGCAAGGACGTCGAGGAATACTGCGTCTCCGAAGGCTGGATCCGCGTCCCCGCCGGCAAGACGGTGGACCGCAAGGGCAACCCGATGATGATCAAGCTCAAGGGCAAGGTCGAAGCCTTCTACAAGTGACGCTCAGCGCCTCGGCCAGCTGATCGCCACCCACAGGCCGCCGCCTTCGCGGTGGCCCATCGCGATGCGGCCGCCGTGCGCCTCGGCGATCTCGCGCGCGAGCGCCAGCCCCAGCCCGCTGCCGCCGCGCTTGGTCGAGTAGAACGGCATCAGCGCCTGCGACAGCTGCGCCTCGGTCATGCCGGGGCCGCGGTCGCCGACCTCGATGCGCCAGTCCTCGCGCGCCACTCCGCCGACACCCACGCTCAGGCTCACGCCGTCCGGCGCGCTGCCGGACTCGTGCGCGTTCTTCAGCAGGTTGATCAGCGCCTGCTCCATCTGCGCCGCGTCGAAACGCCCCGCCACCGCAGGCAGTTCGCCCGCCAGCGTAAACGCGTAGTGCGCGCCCAGCGATTCGACGAAGGGGCGCCACTCGACCGGCGCCAGCACCGGCGCCGGCAGCTTGGCGAAGGTCGCGTAGCCCGCCAGGAACTGGTGCAGGTGCTTCGCGCGGTCGCCGATGCTGGCGAAGACGCCGGGCACGCGCTCGTTCATGCCGCGTCGAGACAGCTCCGCGCCGCTGTGCGCCAGCGACGAGATCGGCGCCAGCGAGTTGTTCAGCTCATGGCTGATCACGCGGATCACGCGCTTCCAGCTGGCGACCTCCTGTCGCGAGAGCTCCCTGGTCATGCGGCGCAGCAGCCGCAGCCGGTGCGGCTGGCCTTGCAGCCGGAAGTCGCGCATCGACAGGTGGTAGCGCTCCTCCTGCCCGTCCTGCATCACGCTGAACAGCCCGTCCTGCGCGCCCGCGAAGGCCAGGCGCAGGTCCTCCGGCGCGTCGGCCAGCAGCTCCTCCAGTCCGCGCCCCGCCAGGCTGCGGCCCTGGTCCATCAGCTGCCGCGCGGCGATGTTGGCGTAGGCGATGCGTTCGTTCGCATCGGTCAGCAGCAGCGCCACCGGCGTGTTCTGCACCACCGTGTCCAGCAGCAGCTCGCGCTGCGCGAGGTGGCGACGCTGCTCGCGCAGCGCCAGCCCCAGCTCGCTGTGCAGGCGCGTGAGCGTGGACAGCTCGGCCAGGCCGCCGGGCGGCTCGGCGGCGATGCCGCTGCCGAACTCGCCGTCGCGGTAGCTGAGCACCGTGCTCTCCAGCGCGCGCAGCAGCCGCGTGAGCGGCATCAGCAGCAGGCTCGCCAGGCCCCACACGATGGGTAGCATCAGCAGGAAGGTCAGGCCCACCGCGGCGGCGCTCCAGGTGCCCGGCGGTTCGTGGCCCATGGACCGGAGCACCTGCGGCAGCGGCCACAGCGTCAGGGTCAGGTGGATCAGGACGGCGGCGACGGCCGCGGCGATGAGGCACAGCGCCAGCCGCATGTGCAGCGAGCGGTGCCAGCCCGCGCGCCGGGACGCCGGGCGCGGCCGCGGCGGCGCCTCGCTCATCCGACGTCCAACCCGTAGCGTTCCATGCGGCGGTACAGCGCCTGGCGCGACAAGCCCAGCGACTGCGCCGCCCGGCTGATCACGCCCGACGCGGACTCCAGCGCGGCGACCACGGCCTCGCGGCTGGGCTCGTCGAGGTTGCGCGAGGCCAGCGGCGTGGCCAGTGTCGAGAGCGCCGGCAGTGCCAGGTCCTGCTCGCCGATGACGCGGCCCGGCGCGAGCAGCGCGGCGCGCTCGATGACGTTCTTCAGCTCGCGGACGTTGCCCGGCCATGGATGCGCCATCAGCGCCTCGCGGGCGCCGTCGCTCAGGGTCGCGCGGCCGGCGAGGAAGAACTCGGCCAGCGGCAGGATGTCGGCCACGCGCTCGGCCAGTCCCGGCAGCGCGACCTCGATCACGTTGAGCCGGTAGAACAGGTCCTCGCGGAAGGTGCCGGCGCGCACCATCGCGCGCAGGTCCGAGTTGGTGGCGGAGATCACCCGCACCGTCGTCTGCCGCGAGCGGCTGGAGCCCAGGCGCTCGAAGCGGCCCGTCTCCAGCACGCGCAGCAGCTTGACCTGGCCGGCCAGCGGCAGGTTGCCGATCTCGTCGAGGAAAAGCGTGCCGCCGTCGGCGGTCTCGAAGCGGCCTTCCCGCGCGCGCGCCGCGCCGGTGAAGGCGCCGCTCTCGGCGCCGAAGAGCTCGGCTTCGATCAGGTCGCCCGGCAGCGCGCCGCAGTTGATCGCGACGAAGGGACCGTCGGCCACGGCGGAGTTGGCATGCACGATCGCCGCGACGCGTTCCTTGCCGCTGCCGTTCGGGCCGGTGACCAGCACCGGCACCGGCGAACGTGCCACCTGGCAGGCGAGCTCCAGGCAGCGCAGCAGCGCCGGGGATTCGAAGACCAGGCCGTCGAGCTGGTAACGCAGCCGCAGTTCATTGCTGCGCTGGCGTTGCTCGTTCCGGGTCTCGCGCAGCGCGCGGCTGTTCTCGGACAGCTCCAGCAGGTTCTCGACGGTCGCCAGCAGCTTGGCGTCGTCCCAGGGCTTGGCGAGGTAGTCCGCCGCGCCGGCCTTCACCAGCGCCACCGCCTGCTCCAGCTGCGTCCAGGCGGTCAGCAGGATGATGGGCAGGTCGGGGTGGCGCTCGCGCAGTTGCTGGAAGAGCTCGCGGCCTTCCTCGCCGGAGGTCGTGTCGGCGCTGAAGTTCATGTCCTGGATCACCAGGTCGACGCGGCGCTGCGCCAGCAACGCCAGGCCTTCCGTCGGCGAGGCCGCGTACAGCGCCTCGATGTCGTGCAGCGAGAGCAGCAGCGACAGCGCCTCGCCGACGCCGGCGTGGTCATCGATGATCAGGACGGTTCTCATTGGAGGCGCAGCATATCAAGTGGAAACCGGCGCGAGGGGCCTCGCGCCGGTGGGTGCCCGCGCTGAGCGGGGGAAGCGGAACGGCCACGCGTGGGCCGTCGGTCGTCAGCCTCCGCGCAGCGCGGCCACCGGGGGCAGCGCCGCGGCCCGACGTGCCGGCGCGAACACCGCGATCTGGCCCAGCGCCCACAGCACCACCGCCCCGATCGGCAGATAGACGAGCGGCAGTCGCGGCAGCTCATAGCTGCGCATCAGCAGCAGGCTGATGCCGTACGCGCCGACCATGCCCAGCACGATGCCGGCGGTGGACAGCAGCAGGTTCTCGGTCTGGAAGTAGCGCAGGATCTGGCCGCGCGTGGCGCCCAGCGCGCGCCGTGTGCCGATCATCCGTGTGCGCTGCTGCACCCAGAAGCTGGCCAGGCCGACGATGCCGAAGGCGGTCACTACCAGCAGCCCTACGCAGACGCCGGCCAGCAGCTGGATCATGGAGCGATCCTGGCGGTAGTAGCCGTTGCGCAGCTTGAGGAGGCTGTCCTGGTCGCGCAGCACGCGGCGCAGGCCGGGGCTGTTGGCCAGCAGCTTCTCGCCCGCCGCCTTCAGCACGGTCTCGGGGTTGGCGCCCGGCGCGAGGCGGATCATGAAGTTGCCGCCGCGGAAGCTCGGCTGCACCGGGAACATCATGGTGTGCAGCGCGTTTTCGTCCTGCGAGCCGGGGTTGGGCGAGGGCAGCTCCTTCACCACGCCGACGACGCGCTGCGGCTCGGTGCCGTAGACGTAGATGGCCTTGCCGACGGCGGATTCGCCGGGCCACAGGCGGTCCGCCATCTTCTTGTTGATGATGACCGACGGCACGCGCGGATCGGGATTGGCGTCCAGCGAGGACCCGGCGACGAACTCGTTGGCTTCGAAGTCGCGGCCCTCGATCAGCTGCAGCCCCATGGTCTTGATGAAGTCCGGACCGATCGTGTAGTGGCCGCCGACGACGCGGCTGGATTGCTTGGGATCGGCGACCAGCCGCACGCCGGAGTTGTTGGAGCTGCGGCCGTACGGGAACTGGTTGGTCAGCGTGACCGAGGCAATGCCCGGCACCTGCCGCAGCGCGGCCAGGTCGGCCTGGGTCTGCGGCTCCGGGTTCTCGACGCGCGCCATGCTCGACAGCGAGATCGTCACCAGCTCGGATTCGGCGACGCCGGTCTCCGCGGTGATGCGCTCGACGCGCTGGAAGATCAGGAACAGCGCGTTGCAGACGATCGCGCAGGTCAGCGCGATCTGCAGCACGATGAGGCCGGCGGCGGTCTTGTGACGCTTGAGCGTCGACAGGATGGGCAGGATGTCCATGTTCGAATCTCCTCAGGGCCTCATTGAGTCTTCAGCTGGATGGCGGGCGTGATCTGGCACGCGCGCCACGCGGGCAGCAGGCCGGCCAGCAGGCTGGCCGCGAGCGACACGCCCAGCGTGGTCGCCAGCATCTGCCAGTCCAGCTGCGCGAGCTGCGCGTAGTCCGACGGGTTCTGCCGCACCACCCACAGGCCGACCCAGGTCAGCGCCAGGCCGAGCAGGCCGCCCACCAGGCCGAGCGTGCCGGCCTCGACCAGGAACTGCAGGAAGATCTGGCGCCGCGGCGCGCCCAGGGCGCGACGCACGCCGATCTCGCCGCTGCGGCGCAGGCACTTGGCCAGCAGCAGGCCGACGGTGTTGGTCAGGCACACGGCCAGGAAGCCGAAGGCCAGCAGCACCTGCAGCTTGATGTCGCTGGGCACGACCTTGCGGATCGCGAGCCACTCGTTGACGGCGCTGAGCTTGGGATTGGACGGGCGCTCGAAGCGGCCGGCCTCGCGCTGCTGGTCGGAATACTGCGTCAGGTAGGTCTTGTAGTCGGCGACCTGCTGGGGCGTGTCGAGCTGCACCCAGTACTGCAGCCACGAGCAGGGCGCGTTGGCCGAGCGCGGATCGATGCCGTCGGAGCGGCCCCAGCAGTTCATGTTGCCCGCGGCGCCGAAGCGCAGCGACATCGAGGTCGACAGCGGGATGTAGACGTCGGCGGCCTTCGCATAGGCGCCCAGGGTCAGGTCGTAATAGTGCGGCGCGGGGCGGAAGGGCTTGAGCACGCCGACGACGGTGAAGTCCTTGTCGCGCAGGCGCACCGTCTTGCCGCGGCTGTCCTGGCCGCCGAAGAGCTTGTCGTTGAGGTCGGCGGAGATCACCGCGACGCGCGCCTCCGCGGTGTCGTCGGCCGCGCTCCAGCCGTTGCCGTAGCGGAACGGGGCGTCGAACATGCCGAAGAAGTCCGCCGTCGTCCAGCGCCCGCCGGTGAAGAAGGGCGGTTGCGCGGCGTCGCCCGAGCCCGCCGGATCGATCGCGATGAAGGCGCCGGTCATGATGACCTGCTGCACGCCGCGCTTGGCGCGCAGCAGCTGCTCGGCGTCGAAGCGGGTGAGCTGGAGCTCGGGCTCGTCGCCCGGCTTCCAGTCGCGCTTGGGCTCGGCGTCGAGCTGCACGTTGAAGAGCCGGCCGCTCTTGTGCGGGATCGGGTCGCCGGACATGACGTGGAACACCGTCAGCGTCGTCATGCAGGCGGCCACGCCCATCGCGATCGACAGCAGCATCAGCGCCGTCAGGCCGCGGTGGCTGCGCATGGCGCGCAGGGCGAGTTCGAGGTAGTAGGTCAGCATGGGAGTCCTCTCTCAGCTCACGACTTGGCGGGCGGAACGGTCTTGACCGGTGGCGTGGGCGATGACGTCGAAGTTGGCGTCGAACTTGGCGTCGGCGTCGGCACGGGATTCAGCAGCGTGTTGACGGAGGCCAGCTCGGGTTCGCCGAGCGAGCCGGCCGCCTGCTGCAGCAGCAGCTTGGACAGCACGTAGCGGTGGCGGGCCTGCTCCCAGGCGTTGCGGGCGTTGCTCTGCGTCTGGATGGCCAGCAGCAGGTCGGTCATGGTGCGCAGGCCCAGGTCCAGGCCGCTGCGCGTGGAGGCCAGCGCCTTTTCCGCCGCCTGCACCGCGGCGCCGGCCGTGCGCATCTGGCTCAGCGCGGACAGCACCGCCTGGTACTGCGCCTGGGTCTCGCGCGTCATGGACCGGCGCGCGCTTTCGAGGTCGTCGCGCAGCTGTTCGCGCTGGTAGATCGCCTGGCGCTTCTGCGACTCGGTGGCGCCGCCGGCGAAGATCGGGATCGTCAGCTTCAGGCCGACCGTCGTCGTGTAGCGGCCCGAATCCTGCGGCGCGACGGCCGGGCCGGACAGCCGCTGGCCGTCCAGGCCGGCGCTCAGCGTCGGCAGGTGCGCGGCGCGCGCGGCGGCCACGCGCTGGTCGCCGGCGCTGACCGCCAGCGCGGCGGCCTGCAGCGAGGGGTTGTCGCGCAGCGCCTGCGTCACCCAGGCCTCGGGATCGGCCGGATCGGGCATCAGCATGGCGAGGTCGGGCGCCAGCGGCTTGAGCTCGCCCGGCATGCGGCCGGTGATCTGCGCCAGCGCCTGGCGCGCGTCGAGCAGATCCTCCCGCACCGAGGCGGTGTTGCCGCGCGCCAGCTCGTAGTAGGCGCGGCCCTGCTCGACGTCCAGCGAGGCCGACAGCTGCGCATCGAAGCGCGATTGCGCCTGCGCGACCTGCTGGCCGTAGACGTCCTCGATCGCCTGCGCGGTCTGCAGCGTGGCCTGGGCGTTGAGCACGCCGAAGTAGGCGCGGGCGACGCGGGCGCAGAGGTCGGCCTCGGCGGCGCGCACGCGCGCGTCCTCGGCGGTGACCAGCGTTTTCGCCGCATCCCAGCTGCGCAGCCGGCTCAGGTCGACGAGGACCTGGTTCAGGCTGTGCGTCAGCTGGTGCTGGCGGCCGTCGTCACGGGTGTGCGATTCGCTCAGCTGCGCGGTCCATTGCGGCAGCAGCTGCGCGCGGGCCTGGACGGCGAGTTCCTGCTGCTCGCCGCGCACCGCGCGCGCGCCGGCCAGCACGGGGTCGGCGGCGCGGGCCTGCGCGTAGATCTCCAGCAGGTCCTCGGCGGCGGCCGGCAGGCAGCAGCCGGCGCACAGCACGGCCACGGCGATCGCCGGCAGCCGCGCCATCGTCGACAGCAGCGGGCGTGCCGGACGGGCGGGCCGGACCGGGCGACCCGGTTCCGCCGCGCGCCTCGAAGGGAAGGGCAGTTTCATGGTCAGGACGGAGCGGGCCGGGATCAGGCGGACGTCGGCGTGAAGGACTTGGCCGCGCGCAGCAGCTCGGGGTCCATGTGGAGCTCGGCGGCGATGTCGACGACCTGGCCGTCGATCACGTGCACGTTGCGCTGCGCGCGCGCGGCGAGCTGCGGGTCGTGGGTGACCATGACGATGGTGGCGCCGTCGCGGTGCAGCTCTTCGAGCAGGTCCATGACGCTGCGCGCCATCGCGCTGTCGAGGTTGCCGGTCGGTTCGTCGGCGAGCAGCAGGCGCGGCGAGCCGGCCAGCGCGCGCGCGATGGCCACGCGCTGCTGCTGGCCGCCGGAGAGTTCGGCGGGGTAGTGGCGCTCGCGCGCCGACAGTCCCACGCGGGCCAGCGCATCGCGGGCGCGCTGCTGGCGTTCGGCGGCCTTCATGCCGCGGTAGCGCAGCGGGACCTCGATGTTGTCCAGCACGTTGAGGTCGGGGATCAGGTTGAAGGCCTGGAAGATGAAGCCGATCTTCTCGTTGCGCATGCGCGAGCGCTGCGTGTCGTCCATGCCGCTGACGTCGACGCCGTCGAGCTGGTAGCGGCCGCCGGTGAAGGCTTCGAGCAGGCCGGCGATGGTCAGGAAGGTCGTCTTGCCCGAGCCCGACGGCCCGGTCACCGCGACGAACTCGCCTTCGCGCACGTCCAGGTTGAACTCGCGCAGGGCGTAGGTCTCGATCATTTCGGTGCGGTAGACCTTGGAGAGCGATTGCATCTTCAGCATGAGGTTCCTCGCGGGCGTTGAATGGGGGGAATCGTTGAAGGGGGTCAGGGGCTTGGCGGCACGGGCTCAGCGGCTCGGGCTCGACGTCATGGGCTGAGGGTCACGCGCTCGGCGCCCTCGAAGGCCTGGGTGCCGGAGATGACGACCTGCTCGCCGGGCTTGAGGCCTTCCAGGATCTCGACCTTGGACAGGCTCTGCGCGCCCAGTCGGATGGGGCGCTTGACCGCCTGGCCGTCCTGCACGACGTAGACGAAGCGGCCGCCGCCGTCCTCGACGAAGCTGCCGCGCGCGACGATCAGCACCTTCTCGCGGCGGTCCAGCAGCACGCGCACCGACAGTCGCTGGTTCTGGCGCAGCTGGTCGGGCGTGGCGCCGTCGAAGCGGATGCGCGCGGCGACCTCGTTGTTGACGACTTCCGGCGACACCGTGCTGACCAGACCCTTCCACTGCCGGCCGTTGCCGGAGATCTCGCCGGGCATGCCGATGGCGAGGTCGCGGGCGAAGCTCTCGGGCACCTGCATCTGCACCTCCAGCGCGGTCAGGTCGACGACGGTGAGCAGGCCCGCGCCGGCGGCGACGTTGGCGCGTTCGGCGACCAGCAGCTGGCCGACCTGGCCGTCCACCGGCGAGTGCAGCTCGAGTTCCGCGACCTGGCGCTCCAGGTCCTTCACCAGCAGCTGCTGGCGTTGCAGCGCCTGCTGCTTGGACTGGAGCTCGAACTTCAGGCTGTCGTCCTTGAGGCCGAGTCCGGCCTGCGCATGGGCGGCGGTGATGCGCGCCTTCTCCATCGCGTCGCGGGCCTTCTCGACCTGCATGCCGGCGACGGCGCCGGCGTCGAAGGCTTTGGTCTGGCGGTCGAGGTCGTTGCGGGCCGTCTGCAGGTCGATGGCGGCGTTCTCATAGGTCGAGCGCAGGGCGGCGCGCTGTTCGCGGCCGTCGACCTCGGCGCGCAGCGCCTCGGTGCGCAGCGCGTCGGCGTTGCTCTGCTCCTGCGCGAGCTTGGCGCGCAGGTCGGGGCTGTCGATGACGCCCAGCAACTGGTCCTTGGCGACCTTGTCGCCGGCCTTGACCTTGAGGACGAGGTTGCCGCCGTGCAGCGCGTAGACGGTGGGGCTCATCGCGGCGACGACCTTGCCCTCGCCGGCGACGTCGCGCACCAGCGGGCCGATCTCGACCGGGGCGACGGACAGGCGCTGCAGGCTGACCGAGTTGCCGCTGCCCAGCATCCGCTGCACGGCGGGCGCGGCGGCGAACGCGGCGATCAGCAGTCCCGCGCCGGCCAGTGCCAGCCACAGGCGGCGGCGTCCCTGGGGGCGGGCGAGAGGAACGTCCTGTCCGGAGGTGTCGCGAATCATTGAGGTGTCCGAGTGCGGTGTCGTGTGATCGATGCCACACTCGTTTGCAAGCGGCGTGCCACCCGGAGTCAGTCGGGAATTCCTTTCTGAATCAACGGGTTGCCGCTCGATGTCGGTGTCGGATGAGTGTCCGCGGACACTCGGCGGACGCTGGGTGGACAGCGCCGGACATATCGGACAGCGAGGGAGTCCTCGCGAACGACCCGGGCCCGGACAGGGCGCCGGGTGGCTTGTCGGAGGCGGACGGCACCGCAGGCGCCGCACGCCCGCGCCATGGCGGCGCGGCGGACCCCTGAGGACACTGGCGGCTTGTCCCACTTCATGGAGCTTCGCCATGTTCTTCCCGGTCTACGCCAGTCCGGTCGTCCCGTACGCGGTCTACACGCCCTACAAACTCGCCTACGGCTGCGGCTTTAACGGTTTCAACGGTTTCAACGGTTTCAACGGACCTGTCGGCCCTGGCAGCTTCGGCAGGTCCAGCGGCTACGAGCCGTGGGACCCTTCCAGGCCCGCGGCCTGCGGCTTCGGTTCCTCTCAGGGATCGACCTCGCGACCCGGGCCCAACCCGGAGGTCGCTGTCGACAGCGGTTTCACTTTGGATCAGGTCCTGTCGAAGGGGACACTGCTGATGAGCCAACTTGAGCAACTGCTCATCAAACTGACCGCCAAGGCGGATTGCGGGACTCGCAAGGCAGAACCGCCGTCGCTTCCGCCGACCAAGGTAGTGGAAAGTCCTGACATGTTCACGCGCGATGCCGACGCGAACTTCGCCGAGGCGTTCTGCAAAGTGCCGGCCAACGCGGACTCGTGGATGTGTACCGGCAGGGGCGTGGTGCTCTGAACCGCCCCCCCGGCACGGGAATCACTTCCCGAAGCTGTCCCGCAACCCGGTGATCTTGTTGAACACCGGCGCTCCCGCGCGGTGGTCGACCCGGTCGGCGACGAAGTAGCCGTGGCGTTCGAACTGGACCTTGGTGTCCGGCGCCACGTCCTTCAGCGACGGCTCCAGGTAGCCCTGCGTCACGCGCTTGGAGTCCGGATTCAGCAGCTCCAGGAAGTTGCGGTCGCCGGCGTCGGGCTGGGCTTCGGTGAACAGGCGCTCGTACAGGCGCAGCTCGGTGGGCACGGCTTCATGCGCGCCGACCCAGGTGATGACGCCCTTGACCTTGACCGCGTCCGCGCCGGGCGTGCCGCTCTTGGTGTCCGGCACCAGCTTGGCCAGCACCGCGGTGATGGTGCCGTCGGCGGTCTTCTCGCAGCCGGTGCACTCGATGACGTAGCCGTACTTCAGCCGCGCCTTGTTGCCGGGGAACAGGCGGTGGTAGCCCTTGGACGGAACTTCCATGAAGTCCTCGCGCTCGATCCACAGCTCGGGGCCGAGGCTGAACGCGCGCGTGCCGAGCTCGGGCACGTGCGGGTGGGCGGGCGCCGAGCAGGGCTCGCGGTGCTCGGCCGAGCCGAAGATCTCCGCGTAGTTCTCGAGCTTGAGCTTGACCGGATCCAGCACCGCCATCGCGCGGGCGGCCTGGCCTTCGAGGTCGGCGCGCAGGTAGCCGTCCAGCACCGAGTACTCGATCCAGGCGTTGGTCTTGGACGCGCCGGTGCTCTCGACCATCGCGCGGATGGAGGCGGGCGTGTAGCCGCGGCGGCGCATGCCGACCAGCGTGGGCATGCGCGGATCGTCCCAGCCGTCGACGTGGCCCTCGTCGACCAGCTGGCGCAGCTTGCGCTTGCTGGTGACGACGTAGGTCAGGTTGAGGCGGCCGAACTCGTACTGATGCGGCAGCGGGCGCGCCAGCAGGCCGCCTTCGGCCAGATGCTCGACCAGCCAGTCGTAGAACGGGCGCTGGTCCTCGAACTCCAGCGTGCAGACGCTGTGCGTGATGCACTCCAGCGCGTCCTCGATCGGATGCGCGTAGGTGTACATCGGGTAGATGCACCACTGGTCGCCGGTGTTGTGGTGCGTCGCGCGGCGGATGCGGTACAGCGCCGGGTCGCGCAGGTTGATGTTGGGCGACGCCATGTCGATCTTGGCGCGCAGCACCATGGCACCGTCCGGGTGCTTGCCGTCGCGCATCTCGCGCAGGCGGGTCAGGTGTTGCTCGGGCGTGCGGTCGCGGAACGGGCTGTTGGTGCCCGGCGTGCCGAAGTCGCCGCGGTTGGCGCGCATGTCCTCGGGGGACTGCTCGTCGACGTAGGCCAGGCCCTGCGACACCAGGTACTCGGCGCCCCGGTACATCAGGTCGAAGTAGTTGCTGGCGTAGTAGAGGTGGGGCGTCTCCTTGCCGTCGGCGTCGGGGGCGTCCCAGCGCCAGCCCAGCCACGCGACCATTTCCTTGATCGCGTCGACGTATTCCTGCTCTTCTTTCTCCGGATTGGTGTCGTCGAAACGCAGGTGGCAGATGCCGCCGTAGTCGCGCGCCAGGCCGAAATTCAGGCAGATGGCCTTGGCGTGGCCGATGTGCAGGTAGCCGTTGGGCTCGGGCGGGAAGCGGGTGCGGATCTTCGCCGGGTCCAGCGGACCGGCGGCGTGGTGCGCCGCGTCGCCCGGGCTGCCGCCGAAGTGGCGCGCCGGCTGGAAGCCCTGTTCCAGGTCGCGCTCGATGATCGCGCGCAGGAAGTTGCTGGGCTTGACGGCGGCGTCCGTCTTGTCGGGCGCGTGCGCGCCGGCGGTCTTGTCAGGGCTGGACATCGGTGGGTGAAGTCTCAAGAGAGGCCGTGGATTCTACGTGGGCCGGGGCGGCCTTCCCCGGGGCGTGGATGTTGCGCGGCGCCCGTCCGGCAACGTGTCCGGCAACGCGTCTGGCAAGGCCTGGCTAGCTTGTTTGTAGCAATGGCCCGCCCGGATGGGCCGTAGCGGCTCCGAACATCGCGGACATCGGAGTCATGGCCGCCGACCGTCGCAACTTCCAGACTGCGGGTTTTCAGATCGACAACCGAAGCCTACGCCGATGCGACACCCTGACTCCGACATTCCGCCGCTCTCCACGTCCGCCGCCGCCAGACCCACGCAGGGCACCCGACGACGCCTCGTCGACGAGGGCGACCCGACGACGCCCGACCCGGACGAAGGCCGCGATCCCGGCACCGACGTACCGGCCACCGCGCCGGAGACGTCGACGTGCGACCCGGCGACTGCCGGCGTAGCCTCGCAGGAGGACGGGTGCGGTGCTGCTGCGGCGTTGCCCGGCGGTGCCGACGGCTCGACGGGGAAGGTCGTGGCCGCCCTGGCCACGTGGCTGGCTGGTGCCGCACTGATGGCCGGTTCGCCGCATGCGGGATCGGACGTCACCCCCTTGCCCAAGCCGATGCCGATGCCCGAGCCGAAGCCCGACCCGCTGCCCGGCCCGAAACCCGAGCCCAAGCCTGATCCCGTGCCGGACCCGAAGCCCGAGCCGACACCCGATCCCGTGCCGGATCCGAAACCCGAGCCGAAGCCTGACCCCGTGCCGGATCCGCAGCCCGAGCCGAAACCTGATCCCGTGCCGGATCCGCAGCCCGAGCCGAAACCTGATCCCGTGCCGGATCCGCAGCCCGAGCCGAAGCCCGATCCCATGCCGGACCCGCAGCCCGAGCCGAAACCTGATCCCGTGCCGGATCCGCAGCCCGAGCCGAAACCTGATCCCGTGCCGGATCCGCAGCCCGAGCCGAAGCCTGATCCCGTGCCGGATCCGCAGCCCGAGCCGAAACCTGATCCCGTGCCGGATCCGCAGCCCGAGCCGAAACCTGATCCCGTGCCGGACCCGAAGCCCGAGCCAAAGCCCGATCCCGTGCCGGACCCACAGCCCGAGCCGCCCACGGCGGCCGTGCACAGCGCGGCCCGCGACAACTTTCCGGCCCATGACGCGAGCGGCGCGGACTTCTACGGCGCCAACCTCGTCAACGCGCACACCTGGCTCGAGCTGGGGCTGGAGCCCGGGGCGACCTGGACCTACCGCATCGACGGCAGCCAGGACGAACGGGCCGGCCAGGGGACTCGCCTCGATCTGGCGGGTTTGAGCGACGGCCCGCATGAGATCCGGGTCCATCAGGTGGACGTCGCCGGCAACACCAGCGTCGACAGCGTGCTCGAACTCACGATGGAGAACACCGCGCCGGTGGCCGAGGGTCACTTCGGGGACGTCGACACGGTGCCGTCGTCCGCCGCCCCGAACTGGGTGAACGGCCTGACGATGCAGACCGACGAGGTCGCGCAGATCGTCCTGGTGCCGGTCGGGATCGCCAACGACGGGACGGCCCAGAGCTACCTCGAGAACGGGCGCGCCAGCGCCACCTGGGTCAAACCCTACGGCGCGAGCAACTTCGACTGGTCCAGGGACACCGAGGGCATGTCCGTGGTGCTGGCGATCGACAAGGCCGGCAATGCGTCCTTCGCGTCGCTGAGCACGTCGACGACGCCGGACGGGCTCGCCGTCCACGCGGTCGAGACCCGGGCCCGGATGTCGACGCCCCCCGTCAACATGGTCTCCGCGTCCGACGATGGATCCGGAACCTGGAAGGCGATGGCGACGGTGATCGAGAGCAGGACGGACCATCTGTTCGGCACCTCGCACGCCGATCACTTCGTCTGGGACGTGGTCTCCAACAGCCTGTACTCGAACAGCCAGGTCGACTGGATCCATGGCTACGACCAGCAACAGGGGGACGTCATCGACATCAACGACCGCGCGTTCCAGACGCTGAACACCAGCGTGGCCACGGACGTCGCCAGGTACTTCCGCAAGGAGATCCTGGCGGACGGCACGGTCTCGCTCTGGATCGACAAGGACGGATCGGGGCAGACCTATCGGACCGGGGACCCCGCCACCAACTTCGATCAGCAGATCCTGGTCACCGCCACACACGGCACCGACCTGACGATCCATCTGGCGAATGGCGGGACTGTCGTCCTCTGACGCCGGCGGCGCGCCCGCGCCGGACCGATCGCCCGTCGGGCGTCACATCGCCCGGAACAGGTGCCCGTACATGCGGCTCACCGCCAGCTTCTCCGGCCGGCGGCGCAGCCGCAGGGTGAGCTTGCCGGTGTCGTCGCGCTGGACGCGCTCGATCGCGTCCACGTGCACGATGTGCCCGCGGTGCACCTGCCAGAAACGGTCCGCGTCGAGCTGCGGAAGCAGCTCGCGCAGCGAGATGCGCACGAGGTACTCCTGCTCGGCGGTCATCACGCGGACGTACTTGTCCGCGGCCTCCAGGTAGACGACGTCGTCCACCGGCACCAGCACGATGGACTCGCCCACGCCGACCTGCAGATGGCGCAGCGGTCCGGCCGCTCCGGCGGCTGATGCGGCGGGCGCGCCGCCCGCGCCGGTCGCGGCAGTCGCGGCAGTCGTGCCGACGCCCAGCAGGCCGCGCAGTTGCTCGATCGCCGATTCCAGGGCCGCCGGCGGCTGCTGCCGCTGCGCCAGCGCGGCCTTCAGGCGCGAGACCGTCTGCGCGAGCCGTTCGCGCTGCACGGGCTTGAGGACGTAGTCCACTGCCGCGCGGTCGAAGGCCTGCAGCGCGAACTGGTCGTAGGCGGTCACGAAGACCAGCAACGGGAACGGCGAGCCGCCGGCGGCCCCGCCATCCCCGTCGCTGTCCCCGTCGGCGTCCCAGTCGTCGGCCAGTTGGGCCGCCGCTTCCAGCCCGGTCATGCCTGGCATGCGGATGTCGAAGAAGCAGACCTCGGGTCGGTGTCGCAGGGCCAGGGACACGGCCTCCTCGCCGTGCGCGGCCATGGCGACCACGTCGAGCTCAGGCCAGAGCGCCTTCAATTCCTGGCGCAGGTGCGCGGCCAGCAGTTCTTCGTCTTCGGCGATCAGGGCGGTAGGCATGGATGACTCCTCCAAGGGGTTCGGATCGATTCAGCGCGTGGCGCAGGACACGGGGCCAGGTGCTGCCGCCGACGCGGCCGACGCGGTCGACGGCAACGGCATGCGGATCCTCGCCCGCGTGCCGCCGCCCGCCGGGCGGGACAGGTCCAGGCGCGACAGCTCCAGCCGCGCCTGCGGGCCGCAGGCGACGGCCAGCCGGTCGCGGACCTGCACTGTGCCGAAGCCGCTGTCGGGCGAGCGCGCCGCCTCGGGGTCGAAGCCGGCGCCGTCGTCCTCGACGTCGAGCAACAGCTGACCCTCGACCTCCGCCGCCCGCACCCGCAGCGTGCCGCCACCGACGTGCGGTTCCAGGCCGTGCTTGATGGCGTTCTCCACCAGCGGCTGCAGCAGCAGCGGCGGCACCGGCAGCTCGCGCAGGGCTTCGGGCAGGTCGAATTCGAAGCGCAGCCGCGATCCCATCCGCACCTGCATCAACGCCAGGTAGTCGGCGATGCGGGCGAACTCATCTTTCAGCGGATGGCGCTCGGCGCGGGATGCCGACAGCGTCGCGCGCAGGAAGGCGATCAGGTGGTCCAGCATGGCCTGCGCGCGGTCCGCGTCCATGCCGATCAGCACCCGCAGGTTGGCCAGCGTGTTGAACAGCATGTGCGGTTCGAGCTGCGATTCGAGCAGCCGCAGCTGCGTCTCGGCGGCCTGGCGGCGCAGCGTCTCGGCGCGGGCTTCGGCGGCGGCGATGCGGTGGCGCGACAGGAAGAACAGCGTCGCGCCGAAGCCGGGGATCAGCGCGATCACCATCACGCTGAGCACGCGGCGCAACGGGCTGGAGAGCAGGCTCTTCTCCTGCAGGCCGGTCACCATGTTGGCGACCTCCACGCCCAGGCTGTAGCCGACCAGGGTGCCCAGCAGCAGGCACAGCACCATCAGCGGCCAGCCCGGCCAGTCGAAGGGCTCGGCCGGGGCGCGGCCGAGGCGGTCCAGCAGCCGCCAGCGGATCCAGCCCAGGCCGTAGCGGAGCAGGTTGATGCTGGCGGCGCAGCACAGCGAGATGAAGAAGCAGTAGATCAGCGTCGGCCCCAGCGGCTGGCTGAAGACGGCCACCAACGCCAGGGAGATGACCAGGGTCAGCGTCAGGACGATGAGCACGTGCCGGACGATCCAGCGCACGGGCGGGGAGAGGGGCAGGGGGCTCATGGGGGAGGAGTGTCGCGCAGGCTCAGGCGACGACGGCGGCGGAAGTCTGCGGACGATGGGAGAGGATGTTGAGCGCCCGGCCCAGGAAGGCGCCGCTGAACAGGCCGAAGACGGCGCTGAAGGCGAGTGCGTAGGCGGTGTTGTGGGCGTAGTCGGGGTGCAGGGCCAGGCTCATGCCCGAGGCGAACTTCAGGACGAAGATGCCGGCCATCAGCGCCATCGGCACCCAGCTGCCGGGGACGATGAAGCGGCGGGTGTCGGCGTCGTAGCGCACGTTGCCGGGCCAGCGCAGGGCGCGCAGCGCCAGCACGCCGGCGACGAGGCCCGCCAGCCAGGCCAGGCCCGCCAGGCCGTCCAGGCCGAAGCTCTTCTCGACGCCCCAGGCGCCGAACACCAGCCACAGCACGGGCAGCACGATCAGGCGCCTGGCGCGCATGGCGGTGGTGCGGGTCTGGCGGAGGCCGAAGTACAGGATCATCGCCAGGATCGCCCAGACGAAGCCGGGGATGTGGGACAGGATCTGGATCGGGGTGGGGTGCATGGCGGGCTCCGAGAGGCGGTGCGTTGTCGATGGGCTCGACTGTCGCGGCGCCCGCCGGGGCCGGCCATGGGATTGCGATGAGACGCACGGTTCCGGCGCGAACGGCGGCCGGAAGGCGTGAAGTGCTTCAGTAGAAGTACGGCGAGCGCTTGGCCCATTCCGACTTCGGATACAGGCGGTGCAACGTCTGGAACATGGCCTTGGACTGCGCGCTCTTGTCCTTGTCCACGCAGCCGCCCTTGGTCGACTGGATGCCGACGTACAGCAGCCAGGGCAGATCCGCCGGGCGGTCCGGGCGCTTGCTCTCGGCCAGCACCCACCTGGCGTAGGCCCCGGTGGCCGTTCCGATCGCCGCCAGCGCGGCGCGCTCCTTCGCCACGACGTCCGCGGCGGGCCATCCCGTCGCCGGACCGGGAATCGGATGCAGCCGCTCCCAATCCTTCTGCTCGCTGTTGGCCCCCTGGTCCAGCCGGCACCAGGTCCCCGCCACCGCTTCCTTCGGATCTCCCGGTTTCTGACCGACCAGCATCATGTTGGGCCCCAGTCCCCGGTCGACCTGGGCGGACAGCCCGTTCCTCGTGATCGAGGCCCGCCACAGCGCCGCGCGACGCTCCGCCGGGGTCGTCGCCTTGAAGTACGCGCCCGTCAGCGCCTCGCCTTCGGTCTTCGGCAGCAGGCCGGCCAGCGTCGTCGCCGCGGCGCGCGCCAGCTCCGGCTGGTCGAGCACGTCCGCGCGCCACCAGAGCCCGAACGCCAGTGCCGCCCGGATCTTGTCCGGCACCGCCTTCGAGCCGATCACCGCCGGCCATTCGGACACGGTGAAGCGCGTCACCAGCAAGGAGGCGCCGTCGTCGTCCAGCGCCCGGGTCGTCGACCCGGGATAGTCGTACGGATACACGGCGTCCGTCTGCGAGTAACGCGACCAGGCACCGCTCTCGCGGGCCAGCCAGGGGATGGCCTCCGCCGGCGTGCGCGCCAGGCGCAGCGCTTCCTCGGCCGCCAGGTTGCGCGCGGTCGACGTCGGGCCGGTCGGCGAGGTCAACGCCGCCAGCTGCGTCCGCGCCCGGTCGAACTCGCCCGCCTCGCGCAGCAGACGCACCTGCTGCATCCGCACGGTGCGCCAGCCCGGATGCGTCGCCGGCACCTTGTCCGCCGCCGCCTGGATCGCCTTCCAGGTCGACGCGTCCTTCGCCAGCGTCTTCCCGTCGGCGCAGACCATCGTCGGGATCAGCCACAGCACGCTGTCCGGTTGCGCCTTCCAGCGCGACAGCGGCGCCGCGCCGGTGCTCTCCGGCGACTTCACCGCTCCGGTATAGCCGGCCATGCAGCCGCGCAGCGCGAAGATCCAGTCGAACACCGGCAGCGCGCGGACGACCGTCTCCCGCGCCGCGAGGTCCTTGGGCGTGCCCTCATCCAGCCAGTGGTCCGAGATCCGCGCCCAGTCCGCCAGCGCCTGCGCCGGCGGCGCCTTGTCCAGCACCGCCAGCTCGCGGGTGAGCTGGCTCAGCCGCTTCTCCGGCTCGCTGCGCGCCCGCACCAGGTTCAGCAGGTCGTCCGCGGCGCGCTGCTGCACGGTCCAGTCCGCATGCGTGCCGATGAAAGCCGCCATGGGCTGGAGCTTGCCCAGCAGCGTCGGCGGCAGCTTCTGCGGGCCGTAGTCGCCCTCGTCGCGCGGCGTCAGCGTGGCCTGCCGCAGCACCGTGCGCATCCGCGCCAGCGCGGCCCAGGCCTGCCAGGGGTTCCCCTCGTCGGCGGCGATCCTGGCGAAGCCGGTCTCCGCCGGGATCCAGTCGCTCGCATAGAAGGCCGAGGCCGCGCGCTGGTAGTCGCGCGCCTGGCGCCAATGCAGCGGCTCGCTCGCCGGCAGCGCCTCGATCGACGGCCGCGGTTCCGGCGTCTGCTTCGCGGTCGCGGCGGTCCGGCCGGGCGGTTCCGCGGTGCATTGCGCGAAGACCCGGTCCTGGCCGTCGATCCAGGCCTTCAGCCGTACCGGCGTCGCGTCGGGCCGCCGGCGCAGCGCGGCCAGCGTCTCCACTGCAAAGGCGTAGGCGCCGTCGGGGCAGTTCAGGAACTCCTCGTAGGACTTCTCGTCCGCCGCCCGCATCGACCCGGGGCGCCACTGCGGCGCGTCCGCGACAACTTCCTTGCGCGCGCTCAGCCAGGCACCGATCGGCGGATGTTTCTCCGACTCGTAGTTGGAGGGGCTGTAGATCGCCGTGCAGCAGGCCTTGTCCAGCCACTCGCCGGCGATCGGCACCAGCGGGCGCTTCGCGTCCGCGCTGGCGATCGCGCGCCAGGCCGTGTAGAGCATCGGCCGCGAGTAGCTCGGCAGCACCGTGCCCAGTTCGCCCTGCACGTAGCGGTCCAGCCGCACCTCGGTCCGGCTGAACGATACGAAATCGTCCCCGCCGTCGTAGCCGCTGGCCCAGACGGGAAGCACGCCACCGCCCGCCAGCAGCAGCGCGAGCGCCGTCGCGCGGAGCTTGAAACCTGTCGCCGTGTTCATCGTCGTCCTCTTCGTCGTTGTTGCCATCGCCATCGCCATCCCTGTTGCCGTCGAAGTCGTCGTCGCCTGCCCGTCGTCATCGTGGCGAGGCCGCGCCGCCCCAGATGTCCGCTTCGAGCGCTTGCGGCCACGCGGTGGCCCGGCCGCGCGCCAGGTTGAACCAGTACCGCTTCGGCCAGCGTCGCTGCCAGTCGGCCGGCGGCGTGTCCTGCGGCGAAAACCCGGCGGCCTCGTTGCGGCAGCGCGGGTGGAGTTCCGTCGCGCCGGCGGCCAGTTCGCGCTCCCAGCGCGCCCGGTCGACGCCGAGCCGGAAGAACATCGGCACGACTTCGTCCGCGACGATCGGATCCATCCACGCGCTGCTGCGGCATTGCCAGGCGAGCAGCGTCACCGAGAGCCGCGTCGACGCCGGCAGCGCCGCGCGCAGCCGCTTCACCAGCGCGTGGTAGCTGTCGCGCTGCGAGGGCACGGCCTCGAAATCGAGCTGCACCCAGCCGCTGGTGGAGCGCCGAGCTGCGGCGACCATGCGCTGTTCGATCGCGGCCTGCTGACGTTCATTGAGCGCCCGACCTGGCGAGGCGTCGGCGCCGCGGCCGTCGTAGAGCTCGCCGGCGGGCACCTGACGGCGCAGCTGCGGCAGCGGATCCACATGGACGACCGGCGTCACCGGGCGGCCGCCCGGCGGGGGCAGGCCTTGCCGTCGCGGCTGCTCCTCGATGCCGTCCGGCGTCAGGCGCATCTGCGTCACGGTCACCGCCCAGGCGGTGGCGCGCGGCGGCGGGGCGTGGTGGTCCCAGACCCAGGCGATGTCCACAGGCCCGGGGTCAGGCCTTGCGGACGTGCCCGCCGCAGCCGGGATGGCTGACGGGGCGACGGTGGCGCCCGGCGCCGCCAGCTCAGCGGCGGCGCTTAGTACCGCCGCCGCCCAGCAGGCTGCCCAGCACGCCACGGACGATCTCCCGACCCACCGACGATCCGATGCTGCGCAGCGCCGACTTGGCCGCCGTCTCCGCCAGCCCCTCGTGACGCCCGCCGCGCGGGCCGGTGCTGCCGAACAGCACGTCCTTCAGCCCGCCGAGCAGTCCGCCGCCGTCGTCCTGCGCGGGCGCGGGGGCGGGCGCGCCGCCGCGACCCGTGGTCGGCGCGCGGCGGAACGCCCGGTCCGCCTCGTCGGCGATCGAGCCGGAGCCGGCGCCGCCGCGCGGCGATCCGGCCTGCGAGGGCTGCGGTGCCGCGTCGGCCGTCGTGGACGCCCGACCGGTCAGCTTCTCGTACGCCGACTCGCGGTCGATCTGCTTCTCATACACCCCGGCGACCAGAGAGCCGCTGATCAGCGCCTTGCGCTGCTCCGGCGTGATCGGCCCGATCTGGCTGCCCGGCGGGAGCACGAACACGCGCTCCGTGATGGCAGGCCGGCCCTTCTCGTCGAGCAGGCTGATCAGCGCCTCGCCCACGCCCAACTCGGTGATCGCCATCGCGATGTCCAGCCCCGGCTTCGGGCGCATCGTGTCCGCCGCGGCCTTGACGGCCTTCTGGTCCCGAGGTGTGAACGCGCGCAACGCATGTTGCACCCGGTTGCCGAGCTGCCCCAGCACCGTGTCCGGGATGTCCAGCGGGTTCTGCGTCACGAAGTAGACGCCCACGCCCTTGGAGCGGACCAGCCGCACCACGAGCTCGATCCGTTCCACCAGCGCCGCCGGCGCGTCCTTGAACAGCAGATGCGCCTCGTCGAAGAAGAACACCAGCTTGGGCTTGTCCAGGTCGCCGACCTCGGGCAGCGCCTCGAACAGCTCCGACAGCATCCACAGCAGGAAGGTCGCGTACAGCCGCGGCGCGGCCATCAGCTTGTCCGCCGCCAGGATGTTGATCACCCCGAGTCCATCCGACGTCTGCATGAAGTCGTGGATGTCGAGCATCGGCTCGCCGAAGAACTTGTCGCCGCCTTGCGCCTCGATCTGCAGCAGCCCGCGCTGGATCGCGCCGACGCTGGCCGCCGAGACATTGCCGTACTGGGTGGTGAACTCGCTGGCGTTGTCGCCCACGTGCTGCAGCATCGCGCGCAGGTCCTTCAGGTCCAGCAGCGCCAGGCCGTGGTCGTCGGCGATCTTGAAGACCATCTGCAGCACGCCGCCCTGGGTCTCGTTGAGCCCCAGCATCCGCGACAGCAGCAGCGGCCCCATGTCGGAGACCGTCGCGCGCACCGGATGGCCCTGTTCGCCGAACACGTCCCAGAGCGTCGTCGGGCAGGCGATGGGCACCGGCGGCTCGAAGCCGCGTTCCTTCAGCACCGCCAGCAGCTTGGTCGACGGCGCGCCGGCCTGCGAGATGCCGGTCAGGTCGCCCTTGACGTCCGCCATGAACACCGGCACGCCCATCTGGCTGAACGATTCGGCCAGTTTCTGCAGACTGATGGTCTTGCCCGTGCCGGTGGCGCCGGTGATCAGTCCGTGGCGGTTGGCCAGTGCCGGCAACAGCTGGCACTCGATGTCGCCGTGGCGGGCCAGCAGGATCGGGTCGGCCATGCGGAAGTCTCCAGAGGCAAAAAAGCTAAAATCGCAGTCTAACGAAGCAACCACCGCGCCGCCCCGGAGAATTTCTTCCGGGCCGCGTCACAGGAGAACGAGGACATGGCAGGGCATTCCAAATGGGCGAACATCCAGCACCGCAAGGGTCGCCAGGACGAGAAGCGCGGCAAGGTCTGGACCCGTCTGACGCGTGAAATCATCGTCGCGGCCCGTGCCGGCGGTGCCGACATCAACATGAACCCCCGCCTGCGTCTGGCGATCGAGAAGGCCAAGGGCGCGAACATGCCGGCCGACAACATCAAGCGCAACGTCGACAAGGCCACCGGCAACCTCGACGGCGTGACCTACGAGGAAATCCGCTACGAAGGCTACGGCATCGGCGGCGCCGCGATCATCGTGGACTGCATGACCGACAACCGCGTCCGCACCGTCGCCGAAGTCCGCCACGCGTTCAGCAAGTACGGCGGCAACCTGGGCACCGAAGGCTCGGTCGCCTTCCAGTTCAAGCACTGCGGCCAGCTGGTGTTCGCGCCGGGCACGTCCGAGGACAAGGTCATGGAAGTCGCGCTGGAAGCCGGCGCCGAGGACGTCCTGACCGACGACGAGGGCGCCATCGAGGTGCTGACCTCGCCCGCCGACTACGAAGCCGTCAAGAACGCGCTCGAAGCCGCCGGTCTGAAGCCCGAAATCGCCGAAGTCACGATGCGCGCCGAGAACACCATCGAGCTGACCGGCGAAGATGCCGCCCGCATGCAGAAGCTGCTGGATGTGATCGAAGACCTGGACGACGTCCAGGACGTCTACAACAACGCGAGCCTGTCCGAATGAAGGTCCTGGTCCTGGGCAATGGTGGCCGTGAACACGCGCTGGCCTGGCGGCTGGCGCAGGGTGAACGCGTCACGCAGGTCTTCTTGGCCCCCGGCAACGGCGGCACCGCGCGCGACCCGCTGCTGAAGAACGTCCCGATCACCGACGTGAAGGCGCTGGCCGACTTCGCGATCGAACAGAAGATCGCCCTGACGGTCGTCGGACCGGAAGCCTTCCTGGCCGCCGGCGTCGTCGACGAGTTCCGCGCCCGCGGCCTGCGCATCTTCGGACCCACCAAGGCCGCCGCGCAGCTGGAGAGCTCCAAGGCCTTCGCCAAGGAGTTCATGAAGCGCCACGGCATCCCGACCGCCGCCTACGAGACCTTCAGCGACGCGACCCAGGCGCATGCCTACGTCGACGCGCAGGGCGCGCCCATCGTCATCAAGGCCGACGGCCTGGCGGCCGGCAAGGGCGTGGTCGTCGCGATGACGCTGGCCGAGGCGCACGAGGCGATCGACTGGATCCTCGCGGACAACAAGCTCGGTGTCGTCCACAACGAGGGCGGCGCCCGCGTCGTCATCGAGCAGTTCCTCGAAGGCGAGGAAGCCAGCTTCATCGTGCTGTGCGACGGCAGGAACGTCCTGCCGCTGGCCACCAGCCAGGACCACAAGCGCCTGCTCGACGGCGACCAGGGCCCGAACACGGGCGGCATGGGGGCGTACTCGCCCGCGCCGGTCGTGACGCCCAACGTCCACGCCAAGGCGATGCACGAGATCATCATGCCGACGATCCAGGGCATGGCCCGCGACGGCGCGCCGTTCACCGGCTTCCTGTACGCCGGCCTGATGATCGACGCGCACGGCCAGCCGCGCACCGTCGAGTTCAACACCCGCATGGGCGACCCCGAGACGCAGCCGATCATGATGCGTCTGAAGAGCGACCTGTTCGAGGTGCTGATGCACGCCACCGACGGCACGCTCGACCAGGTCGAGCTGCAGTGGGACCGCCGCGCCGCGCTGGGTGTCGTGATGGCCGCCGGCGGTTATCCGCTGTCGCCGCGCAAGGGCGACGCGATCTCCGGTCTGCCGGAGGACGGCGAGGAGGCGATGGTCTTCCACGCCGGCACCGCGATGCAGGCCGACGGCCAGCTCGTGACCAGCGGCGGCCGCGTGCTGTGCGTGACCGCGCTGGGCGAGGCCGTGCGCCATGCCCAGCAGCTGGCCTACCAGACCGCGCAATCGATCCAGTTCGACGGCAAGCAGTACCGCCAGGACATCGGATACCGCGCGATCAAGCGCTGATCCGCGCCGCGACGAGCGCCCACGCGAACCGACCCGGACCCCGACCTGCCGTGGCCCCTTCCGCCCCTCGCCGCTGGACCGGCGCGCTGACGCCGATGCCCGGCGGCAGCGCGTTCGCGCGCGCCGTGCTGCGTGCCTTCGGCTGGCGCATCCTCAACGACGGCCTGCCGGGCAAGCAGGGCGTCGTGATGGTGTATCCGCACACCTCGAACTGGGATTTCCCGGTCGGCGTGCTGACGAAGTGGAGCCTGGGCTTCCAGCTGAAGTTCTGGGCCAAGGACAGCCTGTTCAAGCCCGCCGTCGTCGGTCGCTGGATGCGATCCATCGGCGGCGTGGCGGTGAACCGCCGCTCGGCCAACGGCATGGTCGCCGACACGGTCCAGCAGATGCGCGAGGCCAAGGCGCGCGACGAGTCCTTCTGGCTCATCGTCGCGCCCGAAGGCACGCGCAGCTACGTCGACCACTGGAAGTCCGGCGCGTACCACGTCGCCGTCCAGGCCGGCGTGCCGGTCGGGCTGGCCTCCTTCGACTTCGCGACGAAGCGCGTGCTGTTCACCGACTTCGTCGAGGTCAGCGGCGATCCGGCGCAGGACTTCGCGCTGTTCGCCGAGGTCCTCGGCGGTCGCCAGGGCAAGCATCCCGAGAACGCCGGACCCATCCGGCTGAAACCCGATTCCCTCGGGGAATCCCACAAGGATTCCTCCCCGGAATCCCACAAAGAACCCGCCAAGGACGGAGATCCCCGATGAATACGCAGTTGGTGCGCGATTACCTGCTCGGCCTGCAGCAGCGGATCGTCACGACGCTTGAGCGTCTGGACGGCCAGGCATTCATCACCGACGCCTGGCAGCGAGAGCCCGGCGGCCGCCTCGAAGGCGACGGCCTGGTGCGCCTGATCGAGAACGGCGCCGTGTTCGAACGCGGCGGCGTCAACTTCTCGCACGTGCGGGGTCGGGTGTTGCCGCCCTCGGCGACGGCGCACCGCCCGGAGCTGGCCGGCGCGCCTTTCGAGGCGATGGGCGTCTCGCTGGTGATGCATCCGCACAACCCGTTCGTGCCCACGGTCCACATGAACGTGCGCATGTTCGCGGCGCTGCCGCCCGATCGCGAGCCGGTCGTGTGGTTCGGCGGCGGCATGGACCTGACGCCGTACTACGGCTTCGAACGCGACGCGCAACACTTCCACCGCACCTGCCGCGCGGCGCTGGAGCCCCACGGCGAGGCGCTCTATCCGCGCTTCAAGCAGTGGTGCGACGAGTACTTCCACCTCAAGCACCGCAACGAGCCGCGCGGCGTCGGCGGCATCTTCTTCGACGATTTCGCCGAGGGCGGCGTCGAGAAGGCGTTCGGCATGGTCCAATCCGTCGGCGACGCGTTCCTGCCCGCCTACGAGCCGATCGTCGATCGTCGGCACGGCCTGGCCTACGGCGAACGCGAGCGCGACTTCCAGGAATACCGGCGCGGACGTTACGTCGAGTTCAACCTGGTCTTCGACCGCGGCACGCTGTTCGGGCTGCAGTCGGGCGGTCGCACCGAATCCATCCTGATGTCGATGCCGCCCGTTGCGCGCTGGCGCTACGACTGGCAGCCGGAGGAAGGTTCGCCCGAAGCGAAGCTCTACAGCGACTTCCTCCGCCCCCGCGACTGGGCGGACGAGGTGCCGACGCACCTGTGGTTCTGAAGGCGCTTGTGAGCCGGAAGGATCCGCAGTGAGCGACGGCGCTTCCGGGAAACCGAACGATCTGGCGAAGGGGTCGGGTCGTGTCCGTCAGGTCGGGTGGTTCGGCGGATCCTTCGATCCGGTGCATCGCGCGCATCTGGCGCTGGCGCATGCGGCACTCGACCAGCTGGCGCTGGACGAGGTGCGATGGATCGTCGCCGGGCGGCCGTGGCAGAAGGCGGGCCGCCGGATGGCGGCGGCCGCGGACCGTGCCGAGATGGTGCGGTTGACGATCGAGGGGCAGGGCGGGGATCCCCGCTTCGTCCTCGACGATCGCGAGATGAAACGCGCCGGACCGAGCTACACGCTCGACTCGGTGCGCGAGTATCAGCAGGAGCGTCCCGACGACGCGCTGTGGCTGATCCTCGGGCAGGACCAGTTGGCCGGCTTCCCGGGCTGGAACGGCTGGGAGGAACTGGTCGAGCGCATGGGGCTGGCGGTCGCGGCCCGCGCGCAGGACAAGGTACAGGCGCCGGCGGCGCTGCTGGAGCGGCCGCATCGGCTGGTCCGGCTGACGATGCCGGCGCTGGAATGGTCATCCACCGAGGCCCGCCGACTGGCGGCCGAGGGCGCTGACGTAGGGCCCGTGGTGGGCGAAGAGGTGGCGGGTTATATTTCCCGGCACCGTCTCTACAGTGAGAACTGAATGGACATCAAGAAACTGGAACGTGCCATCGTCGATGGTCTTGAGGATGTGAAGGGCCAGGACATCCTGGTCTTCGACACCGAGCGCCTGTCGCCGCTGTTCGAGCGCGTGATCATCGCCTCGGGCACGAGCAACCGGCAGACCAAGGCGCTGGCCTCCAGCGTGCGCGAGACGGTCAAGAAGCGCGGCATGCAGGTCATGCGCACCGAGGGCGAGGACAACGGCGAATGGATCATCGTCGACTGCGGCGCCGCCGTGGTCCACCTGATGCAGCCGGCGATCCGCCAGTACTACCACCTCGAAGAGATCTGGGGCGGCAAGCCGGTGAAGCTCAAGCTGGGCGACAGCGGCACCAAGCTGGTCAAGGCCTCCGAGCCGATGGACGACGAGGACGCGCCCAAGGCGAAGAAGTCCTCCGCCAAGAAGGCTGCAAAGTCCGACAAGGCCGAAAAGGCCGAAAAGGCCGAGAAGTCTGACAAGGCCGCCAAGAAGGCGACCAAGCTCAAGTCCGTCGACGGCGAGGCCATAGTCGCCGCGTCGAAGAAGGCGCCGACCCGCGCGACCGGCACGAAGTCCGCCGCCGCCAAGTCGGCAACGAAGGCTGCTCCGGTGAAGACCGCGGCAACCAAGTCCGCCAAGCCGGCCGGCAAGCCTGCTGCGAAGAAGGCGAGCATCAAGACGACCGCCGCCACGGCCAAGCCTGCTGCCAAGACCACCCGCAAGCCCGCCGCCACCCAGGCGCCGGTCGAGACGGTGAAGGTCGGCAGCAAGAAGCCGGTGACGAAGAAGGTCTCTCCGAAGGTCGCCGCCGCCAAGCCGGCAGCCGCCCCGAGAAAGCCGGCGGCCAAGTCGGTCTCCAAGCCGGCCGCCAAGAAGACCACGGTGAAGACCGGCACGAAGTCCAAGGCCAAGGCCTGACCCCGTGCGGCTGGTGTTGTGCGCGGTCGGGCAGAAGATGCCGGCCTGGGCCGATGAGGCCTATGAGGATTTCGCCAAGCGCTTCCCGCCCGAGATGCGGCTGGAGCTCAAGGCGGTGAAGGCGGAACCGCGCACCACCGGCAAGTCGACCGAGCAGCTGATGGCGGCCGAGGCGGTGCGCCTCGACGCCGCCTGCCCCAAGGGCGCCCGGCGGGTCATCCTCGACGAGCGCGGCGAGCGCGTCACCTCGAAGCAGCTCGCGCAGCGGCTCGAGTTCTGGCGCGGCGACGGGCGCGACGTCGCGATCTTCATCGGCGGCCCGGACGGGCTGGACGACAGCATCAAGTCGAGCGCCGACGAGAAGCTGCGCCTGTCCGACCTGACCCTGCCGCATGCCTTCGTGCGCGTGCTGCTGGCCGAAGGCCTCTACCGGGCCTGGTCCGTCATGGAAGGCCATCCCTACCACCGCGAATGAACTGACGATGTCCGCAGATTTCCTGTACCTCGCGTCGCAGAGCCCGCGTCGGCGCCAGTTGCTGGAGCAGATCGGCGTTCGTCATGAACTCCTGCTGCCCGGCGCCGACGAGGACGCCGAGGCGCTGGAGGCCGTGGTGGCCGGCGAGTCGCCCGACGACTACGTGCGCCGCGTCACCGTCGCCAAGCTCGATGCTGCGCTGCAGCGTCGCGCGCGTCGCGGCCTGCCGCCCGCGCCCGTGCTGTGTTCCGACACCACGGTGGCCCTGGGCGATCGCATCCTCGGCAAACCCGACGATGCGGCGCATGCGTCGGAGATCCTCTCCCGGCTGTCCGGTCGCGAACACCGCGTGCTGACCGCCGTGGCCGTCGGCACGCCGGACGGCCGGCGGCTGAGCGCGGTCAACGTGTCGCTGGTGCGCTTCGCCGTGATCGGCGACGAACGCCTGCGCGCCTATGTGGCTTCGGGCGAACCCATGGGCAAGGCCGGCGCTTACGCGATACAAAGTCAGGCGGCCGCCTGGATCGAACACATCACCGGCAGTTATTCGGGCATCATGGGCCTGCCGTTGTTTGAAACGGCGGAGCTGTTGCGGGAGGCCGGTTTCCCCGTCTGAACACGGACGGGAAAGCGGAGCGGCAGCGGACCCTGGACCGACAAAGCTTTCCGGAAGGCGACTCGAGCGTTGCCGCCAGCCCCGAGGCTGACGAGAACGCTGGAGTACAAGAACATGGAAGACATCCTGATCAACTGGACCCCGCAGGAGACGCGGGTGGCTGTGGTCGAGAACGGGTCCGTGCAGGAACTGCACATCGAACGGACGCTGGAGCGGGGCCTCGTCGGCAACGTCTATCTCGGCAAGGTCGCCCGGGTGCTGCCGGGCATGCAATCGGCGTTCATCGACATCGGGCTGGAGCGCGCGGCCTTCCTGCATGTCGCCGACCTGCACCTGAATGGCGTGAATCCCCGCGGCCATCACGGCGCGCACGGGGAGGCCGCCCAGGCCGTGCCCATCGAGCGCCAGGTCTACGAGGGCCAGGCCTTGACCGTGCAGGTCATCAAGGACCCGATCGGCACCAAGGGCGCGAGACTGTCGACGCAGATCTCCATCGCCGGCCGGCTGCTGGTGCACCTGCCGCAGGACAACCACATCGGCATCTCGCAGAAGATCGGCTCGCCCGAGGCGCGCGACGCGCTGCGCACGCGCATGCAGACGCTGGTCTCCACCGGCGTGTCCGACGGCAACACCGGCGGCTTCATCCTGCGGACCAACGCGGAGGAGGCGAGCGACGAGGAACTCGGCGCCGACATCGGTTATCTGCGCAAGACCTGGAACTCGATCCGCGAGAAGTCGCTGACCCTGCCGCCCGGCAGCCTGCTGTTCCAGGACCTGAGCCTGGTCGAGCGCGTGCTGCGCGACCTGGCCAGCGAGCGCACCAACTCCATCCGCATCGACGCCAAGCTGCAGTACGACGTGGTGCGCGCCTTCGGCGAGACCTACATGCCGGCCGCGACCGCGAAGCTGGAGCTGTACCGCGGCGAGCGGCCGATCTTCGACCTGAACAACATCGACGCCGAGATCGCCCGCGCGCTGGCGCGGCGCGTGGACCTGAAGTCCGGCGGCTACCTGATCATCGACCAGACCGAGGCGATGACGACCATCGACGTGAACACCGGCGGATTCGTCGGGGCGCGCAACTTCGACGACACCATCTTCAAGACCAACCTCGAAGCGGCCGGCGCCATCGCGCGCCAGCTGCGGCTGCGCAACCTGGGCGGCATCATCATCGTCGACTTCATCGACATGACCCGCGAGGAGCACAAGACCGCCGTGCTGCAGGAGTTCCGCAAGCAGCTGAGCCGCGACCGCACCAAGGTGACGATAGGCGGCTTCACGCAGCTGGGACTGGTCGAACTGACGCGCAAGCGCACCCGGGAATCACTGGCGCGCATGCTCTGCGAGCCCTGTCCGACCTGCGAAGCCCGCGGTCAGGTCAAGACCGCGCGCAGCGTCTGCTACGAGATCCTGCGCGAGATCCTGCGCGAGTCGCGGCAGTTCAATCCCAAGGAATTCCGCGTGGTGGCGGCGGCCAACGTCGTCGAGATGCTGCTCGACGAGGAGAACCAGCATCTGGCCGGTCTCTCCGACTTCATCGGCAAGCCGATCTCGCTGACCGCCGAACCGACCAACCAGACCGAGCACTACGACATCGTCCTGATGTAGCCCAGGGACGGCTGGCCGAAGACGGCGGCGCAGGTCGACGCCAGCGGCCACGGCACCGTCGTCAGGCCTTCCTCGAAGCCGTGCAGCGCCAACGCGCCCGCCTGGTGTGCCGGCATGGCGGGCGCATGGTCGTGGATCAGCCCGGCGGTGGCGCTGGCGGCGGCGACCGCGGCATCGCGTATCCCCATCGGCGACTGCTCCAGGTAGGCCAGCACCGGCAGCGTGAGGCGCTCGTGCACCTCGATGAAGGCCAGGCGCGACAGGGCCGCGGTCTTGCAACGGGGATCGACGTCGTCGAGGTGCAGCGCATGACCGAGCTGCTGCAGCGTGGCGATCAGCACCTCCTTCAAGCGTGCGCCGTGGATCTCGGCTTCCGCCGACGGCACCTGCATGCCGGGCGAGAGCGAGCCGGTGTCGATGCGGAAGCTGCGGAACATCAGCAGACCGGCCAGTCGCGCCGCGCCGAGGATCTGCGTCTGCGCGTGGGCCAGGCCGTCGCCGGTGATCAACTGGGCGCGCACCAGGCGATGGAAGTGCGCGGTCGCTGCGACAAGGTGCTTGAAGGAGCTGCCGGTCATCGCACGCCTCCTGCGGGGATCCGTTCCCACAGCTCGGTGCCCGTCTGGGCCAGTGCCATGCGCACGCGGGGATCGGACACGACCTGACCCCAGGTCGCCCGCAACTGGTCCGCGAGCTTGCCGGGCAGATGCGGCGGCGCGAGCAGCGCATTCCACGCCGGAGCGTCGCGCGAGGTGAGGGCGTCGAAGTCCTCCCAGTCCGGCGGCGCGGCGAGCGGCGAGCGGTCGGCGGGCGTGGCGGGCAGCACGCCCGACAGGGCTGCTGCAGACGTCGCCGGCGTTGACGCAGCTGCGGACGTCGCCCCGAACGCCGGTGGCGTCGACAGGGGCGTCAGCCACCGACCGAACATGCCCGGCGGGAAGACGGTGACGAACGGGAGCTGGCCCACACGCGAGATCGGGGTGAAGTCCTCGGCGGACGCGGCCGGCGGCTGGAACGGATCGTCCGGCAGGCGCGCGGGACGCTCCAGCAAGGTGCTGCAGGTCATCAATACCGTGCGCCCGTCGGGAGGCGCCGTCGACACCTCGCGCGCGGCGAGGTAGCCCTGGCGGTCCGGCAGGTTGCGGACCACGACCCGCTGGCCCGAGCGCTCGGTCCAGACCCGCGCCATCGTGTGGGCGACGTGGTCAGGGCCGCTCCCGGCGCTGAAAGGGATCACCAGCGTCAGCGGCGGCGGGTCGCCCTCCGCCGACGCGTCGATCGACGTGAGCGAAGTAGCGCCGGCGGACACTGAGGTCTGTGCCAGCGCGGCCTTGAACAGCCCGGCGAACAGCAGCCACCCGATGGCGATCAGCCACGGCCGCAGGGCGTCGACGACGCGCAGGCGGTGGCCGGAGGCGGTCGGGGAGGGCGGGCGGCCAGGGGAATGCTTCGGATCGGGCATGGTGTCCTTTCGGTTTCTGCTGCTGGCGTGGCGCGACGGGCGCGACGGGCGCGGCAAGCGCGGCGTGCGCGGGCGAAGGGAACCATTCTGGGAATCGGGTCCATGACGCGCCATGACCCGAACTCACCGAAGATGCAGCCGTCACCGACTGGTTCGAGCCATCGACTGACTTGTTGGTGGAGGGCACCCCGGGCAGGAGCCGGGGCTCGAGGGCTGGAGCGCCGCTTGCCGATGGGCTTGCCCTTTGTAACCTCGCCGTGTCGCGCCCCCTGTCCAGGCCTCGGGCACAATCAGGCCTCCATTCGTTCCGCAAGCCGATGAGCACCAAGACGATTGCCACCCCTTCCGCTCTTCTTCCCGCCGGCATCAGTGCGTTGACGCGCCGTGGACTGCTCGGGGGCCTGGCCGCCGGACTGGCGATGCCCTCGCTGGCGCAGTTCCGGGTCGAGATCGCCGGCGTCGGCGCCACGCGGCTGCCGATCGCGATCAGCGACTTCAACAACGAATCGGCCACCGGCCAGCCCCTGGCGGCGATCATCCGCGCCGACCTGGAGCGCAGCGGCCAGTTCAGCATCGTGCCCGGCCAGGCCGGCATGAGCGAGACCTCCCAGCCGCAGTTCGTCGACTGGCGCGCGCGCGCCGCGGACGCCCTGGCGGCAGGCTCGGCGACGCGTCTGGCCGACGGCCGCTTCGACGTCCGCTACCGGCTCTGGGACGTGGTCAAGGGCTCGGACGTGGGCAGCGAGAGCCTCCCCGTCGTCGCCGGCGACCTGCGCCTGTCGGCGCACAAGATCGCCGACACGATCTACCAGAAGCTCACCGGCGAGCGCGGCGTCTTCGCCACCCGGCTGGCCTACGTGAACAAGGCCGGTCCGCGCTACTCGCTGATCGTCGCCGACGCCGACGGCCTGGGCGCGCAGTCCGTGCTCAACAGCCCCGAGGCGATCATCTCGCCGGCCTGGTCGCCGGACGGCAACGAGCTCGCGTACGTGAGCTTCGAGTCGCGCAAGGCCGTGGTCTGGATCCAGGACCTGCGCACCGGCAAGCGCCGCAAGGTCGCGGACTTCCGCGGCAGCAACAGCGCGCCCTCGTACTCGCCCAACGGGCAGCAGCTGGTCGTGACCCTGTCGCGCGAAGGCGGCTCGCAGCTCTACCTGATCAACAAGGACGGCTCCGGCGCGAAGCGCCTGACGCAGACCTCGGCGATCGACACCGAGGCGACCTTCTCGCCCGACGGCTCGCAGATCTACTTCGTCAGCGACCGCGGCGGCGCGCCGCAGATCTACCGCACGCCGGCCGGCGGCGGCGGCGCCGAACGCGTCACCTTCAGCGGCAACTACAACATCAGCCCGGCCATCAGTCCCGACGGCCGCACGATGGCCTACATCACCCGCGTCGGCGGCGGCACCTTCAAGCTGTGCGTGATGGACCTCGGCAGCGGCCAGGTCCAGCAGATCACCGACACCAGCGATGACGAGAGCCCCAGCTTCGCGCCCAACGGCAAGCTCATCGTCTATGCGACCCGCACCGGCGGCCGCGACACGCTGGTGACGACGACGCTGGACGGCAAGGTCAAGGCCAGGCTGGACACGCCGGGGGCCTCCGACATCCGGGAACCCGCCTGGGGCCCCTTTGGCAACTGAGCGGTCCTGATGCCGAGCCTGTCTCCGTTCGAGAAACTGAAGGCTTTCGCAACGTCGGGCACATGGATTGCCTACGTTGGCGTCGCGCCTCGCCCGTCCCGTGCGAGGCGTGATCGCGACGATTCGGCCGACACCCCGCGCAGGCACGCCTGCCTCGCGGATGTGTTAGCCGATGATTCACAATTGCTGTTCCCCCGCGGCTTCACCGGCGGCGCTGTCCACCGCCATGTCCTGACCGTAACTTCCTCGCCCGCTTTGACCTCCTAGGAGCGTATGCCCATGAAATTCGAAAAACTGATGCTTGGCCTGGTGGCCGCGGCCGCCCTGTCCGCTTGCAGCTCGACCAAGCTGGATGAACCGGCTCCGGTTGAAAACAAGGCGCCGGTCGTGACGACCCCGAGCGGCCCGGCCGTGGATCCGAACGCCAACGCGCAACGCAAGGTCGAGACCGTCGACCTGGGCGCCCAGCTGGACGCCGCCGTGTCCAACCAGCGCGTCGTGTTCTTCGACTTCGACAGCTTCGTCGTCAAGGACGAGTACCGAAGCCTGATCGAGAACCACGCCAAGCGTCTGAACAACAAGAAGACGCTGCAGCTGAGCCTGGAAGGCCACGCCGACGAACGCGGCGGCCGCGAGTACAACCTGGCCCTGGGCCAGAAGCGCGCGGAAGCCGTCGCCAAGTCGCTGACGCTGCTGGGCGTGACGTCGACCCAGGTCGAGGCGGTGAGCTTCGGCAAGGAACGTCCGACCGACACCGGCCACAACGAAGAGGCCTGGGCCAAGAACCGTCGCGTCGAACTGCGCGACAAGTGATCCGGTGACATGAGCATGCTGCGTATGGATCGTTTCCTCCCGTTCGCGTCGACCCCGACGGCCAAGGCCGTGCTGGTCGGCGTGCTGATGGCGCTGAGCGCCGCCGGCCCCGCACGGGCGGCGCTGTTCGAGGACGACGAGGCCCGCAAGGCCATCCTCGACCTGCGGACCAAGATGGCGCAGAACGACGACGCGCAGCGTGCCCGTGTCACGGAACTGCAGAGCCAGCTCGAGACCGCGCGACGCGGTCTGCTGGATCTGTCCGGACAGATCGAGGCGCTGAAATCGGACCTGGCCAAGATGCGCGGCCAGAACGAACAGCTGGCCCGCGACCTGTCCGACACCCAACGCAAGGTGGCCGACCAGTCGGCCACCCTCGACAACCGGCTGCGCCCGCTGGAGCCGCAGAAGGTGTCGCTGGACGGCAAGGAATTCCAGGCCGATCCGGAAGAGAAGCGCCAGTTCGATGCCGCGATGGGCCTGATCCGCCGCGGCGACTTCAATGAGGCGACCTCCGCCTTCACGACCTTCCTGACGCGTTTCCCGGCGAGCGGCTTCTCCGACTCGGTGCGCTTCTGGCTGGGCAACGCGCAGTACGGCAAGCGCGATTACAAGGGCGCCATCGCGACCTTCAAGGCCTTCGTCGCCGCGAACCCGGACCACCCGCGCGCGGCCGAGAGCCTGCTGGCCATCGCGAACTGCCAGATCGAGCTCAAGGACACCAAGAGCGCCCGCAAGACCCTGGAAGACCTGCAGAAGGCCTATCCCGGCAGCGAGGCCGCGAAGGCCGCCAAGGAACGCGCGGCCGGCCTGCGCTGATTCGTCCGCTGTGACCTGCTGACCTGCTGAGGACGCGCTCCGGCGCGCAACGATCTTGAGTCTGGAGACCGGGCACGGCCCCCTCGATCTGGAAGCGGACGCGGAGCGCCGCTTCGGCGGTCTGCGCCGTCTGCACGGCGACCGGGACTACGCGCGGCTGCGCGCGGCGCGTTTCTGCGTCGTGGGCCTGGGCGGCGTGGGCTCCTGGGTCGTCGAGGCGCTGGCGCGCATGGGCGTCGCCCGGCTGGTGCTGGTCGATCTCGACCACGTGGCCGAATCCAACATCAACCGCCAGGTGCAGGCGCTCGGCAGCACGCTGGGCATGGCCAAGGCGGAAGCGCTCAAGCAGCGCATCGCCGACATCCACCCGGGCTGCGAGGTCGTCACCATCGAGGACTTCGTCGACGAGCAGAACTGGCCGTCATTGCTGGGTGACGTGCAGGTCGACGGCATCGTTGACGCCTGCGACCAGGTCCGCGCGAAGGCGCAGATCGCCGCGTGGGCGAGGGCGCTGAAGCTGCCGCAGATCTGCATCGGCGCCGCGGGCGGCAAGCACCGTCCGCAAGCCGTGGAAATCCTGGACCTGTCCGAGACCACGCACGATCCGCTGCTCGCGAGCCTGCGTCAGCGGCTGCGCAAGTTCCACGCGGCGCCGCGCGACGGCAAGATGGGCGTGACCTGCGTGTTCTCGCGCGAACCGGTGACGCGGCCCGAGGGCGTCGAGGCCTGCGACATCGACGGCAACCTCAATTGCCACGGCTATGGCTCAAGCGTGGCGGTCACTGCCGGCTTCGGCATGACGGCGGCCGCCGAACTGGTGACGCGATATTTGAAGGCGCTTGCGCGGTCGCAAAAAACCGTCCTATAATGTGAGGCTCTGCTGAGGGGCAAACACCTCGAAGCGATGCAGAGGAGGTCAAGGCAACTTGGTCTTCATTGCAGTTCACTGCTTGAAGCAGGCTTCGGGTCGTTAGCTCAGTCGGTAGAGCAGCGGACTTTTAATCCGTTGGTCGCAGGTTCGAATCCTGCACGACCCACCATCGCTTCAGATGGCTGTCAGTGGAATGACTGGCAGTTGATTTTCTCGGGGGCTCTTAGCTCAGTTGGTAGAGCAGCGGACTCTTAATCCGTTGGTCGAAGGTTCGAATCCTTCAGGGCCCACCACCGATCCTTGTCGGATCGTCAGAGTGAAACGGCGCGAGGTGTTGCGTGCGATTCACGGACGGCGAAACGATGTCAGAGAGGATCTGGTGTGACGAGATCAAAATATCTGACATAATCTCGGCTTCGCAAGTTTCAGCAGAAACTTGAGGAACGAAAAGAATTTCGGGCTCTTAGCTCAGTTGGTAGAGCAGCGGACTCTTAATCCGTTGGTCGAAGGTTCGAATCCTTCAGGGCCCACCAAATAAAAGGGGTTGCAGCAGTGCTGCAACCCCTTTTGTCATTGGCGCGCCGAAACTCGACGGCGCCTTATCGGACGCCCATCGGGTTCTTTCCGGGCCGGTGCGGTCAAACGCCCGCAGATATCGGGTCTTGTCCGCTCGGCTAGACTGCCCGCCAGATTCCTCAGACTGCCACCTGCCTTCCCCGACATGTCCCAGATCCAAGAAACCACGCTGCTGCAGGCCCTGCAACAGGTCGTCGACCCCAACACCGGCCGCGACTTCGTCTCCACGAAGCAACTGCGCCAGCTGAAGGTGCAGGGCGATGCGGTCAGCTTCGAGGTCGAACTGGGCTACCCGGCCGCGAGCCAGATCGACGCGCTGCGCGCGGCGCTGGTCGAGGCCGCGCGCTCGGTACCGGGCGTGGGCAACGTCAGTGTCGGCGTGACCACGAAGATCACCGCACATGCCGTCCAGCGCGGCGTGCAACTGCTGCCCGGGGTGAAGAACATCATCGCGGTGGCGTCCGGCAAGGGCGGCGTCGGCAAGAGCACGACCGCGGCCAACCTGGCGCTGGCGCTGTCGGCCGAAGGCGCGACGGTCGGGCTGCTCGATGCCGACATCTACGGTCCCAGCCTGCCGCTGATGCTGGGCATCAGCGGTCGTCCCGAGAGCACCGATGGCCAGACGATGGAGCCGCTGGAATCGCACGGCCTGCAGCTGATGTCGATCGGTTTCCTGGTCGAGGACGACCAGGCGATGGTCTGGCGCGGCCCGATGGCCACGCAGGCGCTGGAGCAGTTGCTGCGCCAGACGCGTTGGCGCGATCTGGACTACCTGGTGATCGACATGCCCCCGGGCACCGGCGACATCCAGCTGACCTTGTCGCAGCGCGTGCCGGTGAGTGGTTCCATCATCGTGACGACGCCGCAGGACATCGCGCTGATCGATGCGAAGAAGGGTCTGAAGATGTTCGAGAAGGTCGGCGTGCCGATCCTGGGCATCGTCGAGAACATGGCCATCCACATCTGCAGCCACTGCGGTCACGCCGAGCACATCTTCGGCAGTGGCGGCGGTCAGCGCATGGCGGACCAGTACAGCCAGGAGCTGCTCGGCTCGCTGCCGCTGGCCCTGTCGATCCGCGAGCAGGCTGACAGCGGCAAGCCCACGGTCGTGGCCGAGCCTGACGGCCCGCACGCGCAGGCTTACAAGCAGATCGCGCGCAAGGTCGCCGTGAAGCTGGCCGGCCAGGCGAAGGATTACTCGTCGAAATTCCCGACGATCACCATCTCGAAAAACACCTGACCCCCTCCGACCCGCCTCCATCGTCTTCGTCGCAGTGCTGCACTGCAACGAGAGCCGGGCAGGCCGGTGCCCCTCGGAGCGAATTCCGAGCGGCGAGGAGGAGATTGAGCGGAGAGGGGCACCGGCCTGCCCGGCGGATCGCTCGCTCACCCGCATGCGGGCCACCAGCCGCCAGCGCTCCGTTCGTTGCACCGCACAACAACGCGGCCCAGGGAAAGCCATCGTCAAGTCCGGTGCGCGCTGCGGTTCTTCCTCTCGTGAGAGGGTGACTCCTCATTGGACAAAGCGGGAGCTTTGTGCCGAAATGCTCGAACGGGCCGCGTGACGGTCGTGCGTTTCACCCAGGTCGGTCCCTGCTTTGCCGGGAGCCGAACCCAGGAGGCACAAAGATGGACATGAACCGGAGGCACTTCTTCCGGGTGAGCGGGGCGGCCGTGATGGGTTCCAGCCTCGTGGCGTTGGGGTTCTCTCCGACTGCCGCACTGGCCGAGACGCGCCAGTTCAAGCTTGCCCGGGCGACCGAGACCCGCAACACCTGCCCCTATTGCTCGGTGGGTTGCGGGATCATCATGTACTCGCTCGGGGACAAGGCGAAGAACGTCACCGCTGAGATCATCCACATCGAGGGCGACCCCGATCATCCGGTCAATCGCGGCACCTTGTGCCCGAAGGGTGCGGGCCTGCTGGACTTCGTGCACAGCCCCAACCGGCTGAAGTATCCGGAGATCCGCGAGGCGGGCGCCAAGGAGTGGAAGCGTGTCAGCTGGGACGAGGCGATGGACCGCTTCGTCAAGCTGCTCAAGGCTGACCGCGACGCCAACTTCATCGCGACCAACGCCGACGGCAAGCCTGTCAACCGCTGGCTCTCGACCGGCATGATCTGCGCTTCCGCGTCCTCGAACGAATCGGGCTACATCACCCACAAGGCGATGCGCTCGACGGGGATGCTGGCGTTCGACAACCAGGCGCGCGTTTGACACGGACCGACGGTGGCCAGTCTGGCCCCGACGTTCGGACGCGGCGCGATGACCAACCACTGGGTGGACATCAAGAACGCCGATCTCGTGCTGATCATGGGCGGCAATGCCGCCGAGGCGCATCCCTGCGGCTTCAAGTGGGTGATCGAGGCCAAGCACCACAACAAGGCGCGGCTGATCGTCGTCGATCCGCGCTTCACGCGCTCGGCCGCGATGAGCGACTACTACGCGCCGATCCGCGCGGGGTCCGACATCGCCTTCCTGGGCGGGGTGATCAACTACCTGTTGAGCAACAACAAGATCCAGACCGAGTACGTCCGGCACTACACGAACGCGCCCTTCATCGTCGGTGAGGGCTACAAGTTCGAGGACGGGATCTTCTCCGGCTACGACGAGGCCAAGCGTGCCTACAGCAACGCGTCGTGGGCCTACGAGATGGACGAGAAGGGCTTCGCGAAGGTCGACATGACGATGCAGCATCCGCGCTGCGTGCTCAACGTCATGAAGACCCATTACTCGCGCTATACGCCGGAGAAGGTCAGCGAGATCACCGGCACGCCCAAGGACAAGTTCGTCGAGATCTGCCGGCAGATCGCCGAGACCTCGGTCCCCGGCAAGGTGATGACGATCATGTACGCGCTGGGCTGGACGCAGCACAGCCAGGGCTCGCAGATCATCCGCACCGGCGCGCTGGTCCAGCTGCTGCTGGGCAACATCGGACAGCCCGGCGGCGGCATGAACGCGCTGCGCGGCCACAGCAACATCCAGGGCCTCACCGACCTGGGCCTGCTGTCGACCTCGCTGACGGGTTACATGACGCTGCCCAGGGACTCGGAGCAGGACCTCGAGACGTACTACAAGACCAAGGCGCTCAAGCCGCTGCGTCCCAACCAGATGAGCTTCTGGCAGAACTATCCGAAGTTCTTCGTCAGCCAGCAGAAGGCGTGGTGGGGCAAGGCCGCGACCAAGGAGAACGACTGGGCCTACCACTACCTGCCGAAGTGGGACAAGGGCTACGACGTGCTGCAGGCCTTCGACCTGATGCACCAGGGCAAGGTCAACGGCTACGTCTGCCAGGGCTTCAACCCGGTGGGCTCCTTCCCCAACAAGAAGAAGGTGGTCGAGAGCCTGTCCAAGCTGAAGTTCCTCGCCATCATCGATCCGCTCAACACGGAGACCGCCGAGTTCTGGAAGAACTACGGCGAGCACAACGACGTGAAGACGGAGGAGATCCAGACGGTGGTGTTCCGCTTCCCGAGCACCTGCTTCGCGGAGGAGGACGGCTCGCTGACCAACTCCGGGCGCTGGCTGCAGTGGCACTGGAAGGGCGCCGAGCCTCCGGGCGAGGCCAAGGGCGACGCGGAGATCATCGCGGAGATCTTCCTGAGACTGCGCGCGCTCTACCAGAAGGACGGCGGCGCGTTCCCCGATCCGATCGTTAACCTGACCTGGCCCTACAAGATTCCGCGCAGCCCCTCCGCCGAGGAGCTGGCCATGGAATACAACGGCAAGGCGCTCGCCGACGTGACCGATCCGAAGGATCCGACCAAGGTGCTGCAGAAGGCCGGCGAGCAGTTGTCGGGCTTCGGCCTGCTGCGCGATGACGGCAGCACGTCCAGCGGCTGCTGGATCTATGCGGGTGCGTGGACGCAGGCGGGCAACCAGATGGCGCGGCGCGACAACAGCGATCCGTGGGGCATCGGCCAGACGCTGAACTGGGCCTGGGCCTGGCCGGCGAACCGGCGCGTGCTCTACAACGCCGCGTCCTGCGACCCGAGCGGCAAGCCGTGGAATCCGAAGCGGCGCCTGATCAGCTACACCGACAAGTGGGGCGGCTCCGACGTGCCGGACATCCGGCCCGACGCCAATCCCAACGACGAGGATGCGGTGCGGCCCTTCATCATGACCGCCGAGGGCGTGGCGCGGCTGTTCGCGCCCAGCGGCATGGTCGACGGCCCGCTGCCCGAGCATTACGAGCCCTTCGAGTCGCCGCTGACGGTCAACCCGATGCACCCGAACAATCCCAAGGCCATGAACAACCCGGCCGGCCGGGTGTTCAAGGCCGACCGGGAGGCCTTCGGCAAGCCGGACAAGTTCCCCTACGTGGCCACGAGCTATCGGCTCACCGAGCACTTCCACTACTGGACCAAGAACGTCCGCACCAGCGCCATCATCCAGCCGCAGCAGTTCGTGGAGATCGGCGAGGAACTCGCGAAGGACAAGGGGATCGCCAACGGCGACCAGGTGAAGGTCAGCTCCAACCGCGGCTTCATCAAGGCCGTGGCGGTGGTGACCAAGCGCGTGGCGTCGCTCGATGTCGGCGGCAAGCGGGTCCACACCGTGGGCCTGCCGAACCACTGGGGCTTCGTCGGTGTGGCCAAGCCCGGGTACCTGGTGAACACGCTCACCCCGTTCGTCGGGGACGCGAACACCCAGACGCCCGAGTTCAAGAGCTTCACCGTCAACATCGAGAAGGCTTGAGGAAACGCCATGTCTTCATTGCAATCCCTCGACATCGCCAAGCGCTCCGCGACGACGCTGCCCAGCCCCGACGCGCGGCGCACGACGACGGAAGTCGCGAAGCTGATCGACGTCTCCTCGTGCATCGGCTGCAAGGCCTGCCAGGTCGCCTGCATGCAGTGGAACGACCTGCGCGACGACGTCGGCGAGACCCATGGCACCTACGACAACCCGCGCGACCTGACCCCGCAGTCGTGGACGGTGATGCGTTTCTCCGAAGTGGAGGTCGTCGAGAACAAGCTCGAATGGCTGATCCGCAAGGACGGCTGCATGCACTGCGACGACCCGGGCTGCCTGAAGGCCTGTCCCGCGCCCGGCGCGATCGTGAAGTACCAGAACGGCATCGTCGACTTCATCTCGGAGCACTGCGTGGGCTGCGGCAACTGCGTGACGGGCTGTCCGTTCGACGTGCCGCGCATCAGCAAGGCCGACAACAAGGCCTACAAGTGCAGCCTGTGCTCGGACCGCGTGGGCGTCGGCCTGGAGCCCGCGTGCGTGAAGGCTTGCCCGACCGGCGCGATCCGTTTCGGTTCGAAGGAGGACATGCATGAGTTCGCGTCCGAGCGCATCGTCGACCTGAAGGAGCGCGGCTACACGAATGCCGGCGTCTACGACCCGCAGGGCGTCGGCGGCACGCACGTGATGTACGTGCTGCAGCATGCGGACCAGCCGGGGCTCTATCACGGGCTGCCCAAGGACCCGCAGATCAGTCCGTTCGTGTCGTTGTGGAAGGGGGCGGCCAAGCCGCTGGCGGTGGCCGCGATGGTTGGCGCGGCGGTGGCCGGCTTCTTCCACTACATGAAGGTCGGTCCGCAGAAGACGGAGCACGACGAGCCCGATCCCGAGGAGGAGCTCGCCTACGAGCGCGCCAAGCGGGGCGAGGGCCCCGACGGCCCGCCGGGTGACGCACCGAGGCGTTCGAGCTACACCCCGCCCAGCGGCGGCCTCTGACCCACCGGGAGATCCTCATGTTGCTGCAACGCTATCGCGACAGCCAGCGGCTCAACCACTGGCTCATCGTGCTGCTGTTCCTGTGCGCCGGGCTCTCGGGCCTGGCCTTCTTCCACCCCAGTCTCTTCTTCCTCAGCAACCTCTTCGGCGGCGGACCGTGGACGCGCGTGCTGCATCCTTACATGGGACTGGGCATGGTCATCGCCTTCGCGTTCCTCGCGGTGCGGATGTGGCGGGACAACCTCTGGATAGACGCCGATTCGCAGTGGATGCGCCAGAGCCCCGACATGATCACCGGCGCCGGCAAGGCTGGCGTCCAGCCCGCGGCCAAGTACAACGCCGGGCAGAAGATCGTCTTCTGGGTGATGGTGGTGACGCTGACCATCCTGCTGGTCACCGGCTTCATGTTCTGGCACGCCTGGTTCCCCGAGGGCAACATCCTGATGCGCCGCATCGCGGTGCTGCTGCATGCGGCCTCGGCGGCCATCCTGATCCTGACGATCATCATCCACGTTTACGCGGCCATCTGGGTCAAGGGCTCGTTCCGGGCGATGACCCGTGGTACGGTCACCGATACCTGGGCCGCACACCATCATCCGCTGTGGCACAAGGAAGTGAAGGAGCGGCCTCGCGCATGACGTCTTCCAGCCCCATCCGGGTCATGACCCCGGAAGAGATCGCGGTCAACGCCGGCGCGCGCGCCGCGCCGGTGAAGGTGCCGGAACCCGGCCTCTTCGCCGAGCGCGCCGTGCGCCTGAGGCAGCTGGCCCAGGGGCATGCGATGCGGGACTACCTGCTGTTCGTGGCCGAGCTGGCGCAGGCGCAGCATGAGCGTTTCAAGCGGACCGACGCGATGCGCCTGCCCGACGAGGTGCTGATCAACGGCGCGATGGTGGGCGGGCTGCCGCCGCTGGATGTGGCGACCTTCCCGCGCGATGCGGTGTGGCGCGAGGAACTCCGCGCGCTGTTGGGCGCGATGGGCAAGGCCGCCATTCCCGATCCGGCGAAGCAGCTGGTGACGCAGCTCGGCGAGGCGGACGACGCCTGGCTGGAACAGCAGGCGGGCGCGCTGCTCGCCGGCGGCGCGCCGGGCCTGGACCCGGCGGCGGCGCCGCTGATCGCCGCGGCGCTGCAGGTGTACTGGGCGCGGCTGGTGGTGCGGCTGCAGGCGCGCTACGACGAGAGCGACCAGGGCGAGCACGTCGCGCCCTTCGGCATGATCGACGACCCCACCGTCTGCCCGTGCTGCGGCTCGCGGCCGGTGGCCTCGATCACGCGCATCGCGGCGGAGCAGTCGGGGCAGCGCTTCCTGGCCTGCTCGCTGTGCGGTTCGCAGTGGCACTACGTGCGCATCAAGTGCACGCACTGCCAGGGCACCAAGGGCATCACCTTCCAGAGCCTCGTCGACGCCGACGGCAAGAAGTCCGAAGCCGTCGCCGCCGAGTGCTGCGAGACCTGCGGGCACTACCTCAAGCAGGTCCACATGGAAAAGGACCTCCAGGTCGAGCCGCTGGCCGACGATCTGGCAAGCCTGACGCTGGACCTGCTCGTCGGTGAACTGGGGCTGGTGCGGCAGGGCTTCAATCCGCTGCTGATCCTCGGCGAGGCGGACGCCTCTCCACCGGATCCCGGAGGACACTGAGCATGAAGCCCGAGGCATCCATGGTTCATGGTCCGACGGCAGGCTCCCCGGTCAGAAGTTCCGATCCGGTCGCGGCCCCGAAGGACCTCCCCTCCGTCGATCGCCTGTTGCGCGATCCGGCGGTGACGCACCTGATGGCGCGGCACGGTCACGCCTTCGTCGCGGCGCAGGCCCGACACCTGCTGGAAACCTCGCGCGAGCGCGCGTTGGCCGGCACGCTGACGGTGGATAACCTCCATCACCTGCCGGCCGAACTCGAACGCCAGTGCGTCGAGCGCCTCGCGCCGCGCATGCGCCGCGTGATCAACCTCACCGGCACGGTGCTGCACACCAACCTGGGTCGCGCGCTGCTCGCCGACGAGGCCTTGCGTCATGTGCTCACCTGCATGAGCTCGCCCAACAACCTGGAATTCGACCTCGCGCGCGGTGAGCGCGGCGACCGCGACAGCCTCGTCGAATCGCTGTTGTGCGAGATCACCGGCGCCGAGGCGGCGACGGTCGTCAACAACAACGCCGCCGCGGTGCTGCTGGGCATCGCCGCGCTGGCGGGCGGGAAGGAGGCCGTGGTCTCGCGCGGCGAGCTGGTCGAGATCGGCGGCGCGTTCCGCATGCCCGACGTGATGGCGGCGGCGGGCGCGCGGCTGGTGGAAGTCGGCACGACCAACCGCACGCACCTGCGGGACTACCAGGCCGCGATCGGTCCGGACACCGCGCTGCTGATGAAGGTGCACACCAGCAACTACGCGATCCAGGGGTTCACGTCGTCGGTGAGCGAGGCCGAACTCGCCCCAGTCGCGAAAGCTGCGGGCGTGCCGCTGATGACGGACCTCGGCAGCGGATCGCTGGTCGATCTGGCGCAGTGGGGACTGCCGGCCGAGCCGCTCCCGCAGGCGATGCTGGCCGACGGTTGCGACGTCGTGACCTTCAGCGGCGACAAGCTGCTGGGCGGGCCGCAAGCCGGGCTCATCGTCGGCCGCAAGGACCTGGTGCAGAAGATCCGCAAGTTCCCGATGAAGCGCGCGTTGCGGCTGTCCAAGCTGCCGCTGGCGGCGCTGGAGGCGACGCTGCGGCTCTACCTCCAGCCGGACCGGCTGACGCAGGATCTGCCGACGCTGCGCCTGCTGACGCGACCGGTCGGTCAGATCGAGGCGCAGGCGGAACGGCTGCTGGCGCGCGTGGAAGACGCCGTGGCGCCGCGCTTCGACGCGCGGGTGAGCGCGATGCTGGGACAGATCGGCTCGGGCTCGCTCCCGGTGGAGACGCTGCCGTCGGCGGGGCTGGTGCTGACGCCGCGGCTGCCGGGCAAGCGCGGCATCGGCCGCGCGCTCGACGAGCTGCTCACGGCGCTGCGCGCGCTGCCGCTGCCGGTGATCGCGCGGGTGCAGGCCGACGAGCTGTGGATGGATCTCCGCTGCCTGGACGAGGCGCGCGAGGAGCCTGACTTCGTCGAGCAGCTCGCGCTGCTGAAGGAGCAGCTCGCGTGATCGTCGGAACCGCCGGACACATCGACCACGGCAAGACGACGCTGGTGAAGGCGCTCACCGGCGTCGACACCGACCGGCTGCCCGAGGAGAAGCGGCGCGGCATCAGCATCGCGCTCGGGTATGCGTTCATGGATGCAGGAGCGGGTGCCAATGAAGGCGGGCGGATCGGCTTCGTCGACGTGCCGGGTCACGAGCGCCTCGTGCACACGATGCTGTCGGGGGCGACCGGCATCGATCACGCGCTGCTGCTGGTCGCCGCCGACGACGGCGTGATGCCGCAGACGCGCGAGCACCTGGCGCTGCTGACGCTGCTCGGGATCGCGCGCGGGACGATCGCGCTGACCAAGTGCGACCGCGTCGAGGCGGCATTGCGCGCGCAGCGGCGCGAGGAGGTCCGAGCGCTGGTGGCCGGCACGCCGTTGGCGGACGCGGCGGTGTTCGAGGTCGCCGCGACGACGGGCGAGGGCGTGCGCGAGTTGCGCGAGCACCTGATCGCCGAAGCGAAGGCGTTGCCGCCGCGCGGGGTCGGCGGACGCGGGTTCCGGCTGGCGGTGGATCGCGTGTTCAGCCTCGCCGGCGTCGGCACCGTCTGCACCGGCACCGCGCACGCGGGCGAGGTGGCGATCGGCGACGAGCTTCTGCTGTTGCCGCCGGCGCCCGGCCAGTCGCCGCGGCGCGGACGGGTGCGTAGCCTGCATGCGCAGAATGAGCCGGCGGAACGCGCCCGCGCCGGACAACGCGTCGCCATCGGCCTGGCCGGGCTGGAGAAGGACGAGGTCGAGCGCGGCCAGTGGCTGGCCGCACCGGAGATCGCGCAGTGGACGGATCGGATCGACGCGCGTTTGCGGTGGTCGGCCGAGGAGAGCAGGGCGCTGCGCAGCGGCCTGCCGGTGCATGTGCATGTCGGCGCCGAAGCGGTCACCGGGTCGGTGGCGGTGCTCGGACGCTTCGGTACGGCGCAGGCCGCTGGCCCTCACCCCTGCCCTCTCCCGCAAGCGGGAGAGGGAGTAAGTCTTGTGGCGGGGGCTGAAGCGGAGCGGTCCGGGGGAACGAGTCTTGCGGTAGCGGCTGAAGCGCTGCAACCGGGCGAGGAGGGCTTGGTGCAGCTCGTGCTGCATCGACCGGTCGGCGCGTGGGCCGGCGATCGCGTGGTGCTGCGCGATGCCGCCGCGACGCGCGCGCTGGCCGGCGGCGTGGTGCTTGATCCACAAGCGCCGGCGCGCTATCGCCGCACGCCGCAGCGGCTGGCGGAGCTCGTCGCGCTGACGGCCGATGCGCCGGCCACGCGGCTCGCAGGCCTGCTCGCGCAGGCGCCGATGGGCGTGGACCTGGCGCGCTTCGCTGCCGGGCAGGGCGTGGCCCGCGACGCGCGTGAGGCGCTCCTCGCGGCGGCCGGGGCTTCGACCGTCGTGCCCGGCGCCGACGGTCCGGCCTGGGCGCTCGGCGCTTCGCAGACAACGCTGTGGGAGGGCGTCGCGCTCGCCCGTCTGGCGCGGTACCACGAGGACCAGGCCGAGGAACTCGGTCCCGACCTCGCGCGCTGGCGGCGGCTCGCCGCGCCGCGCATGGCGGAGCCGCTCTGGCACGCGCTCGTGCGCCGGATGGCCGCCGGCGGGCAGGTCGCGATCAGCGGCGCGTCCGCGCATCTCCCGGCGCACGGCGTCCAGCTGTCGGCGCTGGACGAACGCCTCGCGCAGAAGGTGATGCCGCGGCTGCTGGCCGCTGGATTCGAAGGCGCCTGGGCGCGCGATCTGGCCAAGGACGCGCACGAGCCCGAGGCGCTGGTGCGCACGACGCTGGCACGGCTGTCGCAGCGGGGCGAACTGTTCCAGGTCGTCAAGGATCTCTACTATGCGCCCGCGGCCGTCCAGGAGCTGGCGCGCATCGCGCGGGCCTCGGCCGTCGGCGGCGATGTGACGGCCGGGACCTTCCGCGACCGCAGCGGCCTCGGCCGCAAGCGCGCGATCCAGGTGCTGGAATTCTTCGACAAGCTCGGCGTGTTGCGGCGCGTCGGCGACGCGCACCGGCTGCGGACCGACAGCCGGCTGTTCATCGACGATCATGAGGGCGGCGGCGCGATCCTCGGCCATGCCGCCGAGACTGCATGAATGCGCGGCGATCGACAATCGACGCGCAACGATCACTGGAGAGACAACGATCCTGGTGGATCGGCCGGACTTCAAATCCGGTGGACGGCGCCACGCGCCGTCGGGTGGGTTCGACTCCCATGTCTCTCCGCCAATTTTCCAGAGTTCCTTCCCCACCCTTCACCGGAGCCCCCGATGCCTAGCCTCTTCCGACAAGTCAGCCGTGCGCTGCAGGGAATCGTCGCCGCCTCGTTGATCGCCTCGGGCCTCTCGGCACCCGCGACGGCGCAGCCGCTGCCCGTGCTGCGCGTGACCGCCATCCCCGACGAATCGCCGACCGAACTCGCCCGCAAGTTCGCCCCGCTGGGCAAATACCTGGAGAAGGAACTCGGCGTGAAGGTCGAGTGGACGCCCGTCACCGACTACGCCGCCGCCGTCGAGGCGGTCGTCAACAAGAAGATCGACCTGGCCTGGTTCGGCGGCTTCACCTTCGTGCAGGCCAACGTGCGCTCGGGCGGCAAGATCGTCCCACTGGTCCAGCGCGAGGAGGACGAGAAGTTCCGCTCCGTCTTCATCACCGACGCGAAGTCGGGCATCACCAAGCTCGAGGACCTCAAGGGCAAGACGCTCAGCTTCGGCTCCGCCTCGTCGACCTCGGGCCACCTGATGCCGCGCTCGTTCCTGCTGGCCGCGAAGATCAACCCCGACGCGGACCTCAAGCGCATCTCCTTCTCCGGCGCGCACGACGCGACCGTCGCCGCCGTGGCCTCGGGCAAGGTCGACGCGGGCGCGCTCAACATCTCCGTCTGGGAAAAGTTGATCGCCGAGAAGAAGGTCGATACCTCGGCCGTCAAGGTCTTCTTCACGACCCCGCCGTACTACGACTACAACTGGAGCGTCCATGCCGACATGCCGGCGGCGACGAAGGAAAAGCTCAAGACCGCGTTCCTGAAGCTCAACGCGTCCTCGCCGGAAGGCAAGGAGATCCTGGACCTGCAACGCGCGACACGTTTCGTGCCCACGCAGCCGGAAAACTATGCCGGCATCAAGGCCGCGGCGGAAAATGCGGGTCTGCTGAAGTGAGTTGAACGGAGGCTGCCATGCCCGACTCCTGGCGACGAATCGGACGTGCGATGCGGGCGCGGGTCGCTGCGTCGCTCTTCGCGACGGCCATTGCAACGAGCATCGCGACGGGCATCGCGACGGGTCTTGCGATCGTCATGCCGGAACCGGTGCGGGCGCAGACCCGGGAAGTGCTGCGCGTGACCGCGATTCCCGCCGGTTCGCCCGCCGAGCTCGCCAGGCGGTTCGCGCCGCTCGGCCGGTACCTGGAGCGGGAACTCGACATGAAGGTCGAGTGGGTGCCCACCGTCGACTACGAAGCCGTCGTCGACGGCGTGGCCCACAGGAAGATCGATCTCGCGCTGCTCGGCGGCTTCACCTTCGTCCTGGCCAATGCGCGCACGGGCGGGAAGATCGTCCCGCTGGTCCAGCGCGACGGGGACGCCAACTACCGCTCCGTCTTCATCACGCAACCGCACAGCGGCATCCGGCGCCTGGAGCAGCTGCGGGGGCGGACGTTCATCTTCGGTCCCGTCTCGTCGACGTCCGGGCACCTGATGCCGCGGGCGTCGCTGCTGGCCGCGAAGATCGATCCCGAGCGGGATCTCCGGCAGGTGAGCTATTCCGGTGGGCATGACGCCACGGCCGCGGCGGTGATCTCGGGCAAGGTGGACGCCGGCGTGCTGCATCTCTACGCGTGGGAGAGGCTGATCGAAGACAGGAAGGTGGACGCGAAGTCCGTCAGGATCTTCTTCACCACGCCGCCTTTCTACGACACCAACTGGAGCGTGCACGCCGCCATGCCGGCCGAGACCCGGGACGCGATCAGGACCGCGTTCCTGAAGCTCGACGCGTCGAGGCCGGAGGACAAGGACATCCTCGATCTGCAGCGCGCGACGAAGTTCGTGCCGACGCGGGTCGAGAACTACAACGGCATCAAGGCCGCGGCCGAGAGCGCGGGCCTGCTCAAGTGAGGGGACGGGAGAGCGCCATGTCGAGCTTCAGGACCGGAATCACCCGCAGTGTCCGGCGCGCGTGGTCGGGCGCGGTCGGCGTCGTCGCGGCGACGCTGATCGCGACGGGCAGCGCCGGGCCCGCGATCGCGCAGCCCTTGAAGGTGCTGCGCGTCACCGCCATTCCCGGCGAGTCACCCGCCGAGGTGACTCGCCGCTTCGGACCGCTGGGTCGGTACCTGGAGACGAAGCTCGACATGCGGGTCGAATGGGTGCCCGTGCTCGACTACGACGCGGTCGTCGACGGACTCGTCCACAAGAAAATCGACCTCGCGCTGGTCGGCGGGTTCACCTTCGTGCTGGCCAACGCCCGGACCGGCGGCAGGATCGTCCCGCTGGTCCAGCGCGAGTCGGATGGGGAGTACCGCTCCGTCTTCATCACCCGGGCGGGCTCCGGCATCAAACGGCTCGAGGACCTGAAGGGCCGCTCCATCAGCTTCGGGCCCGGGTCGTCGACATCGGGTCACCTGATGCCGCGCGCGGCGCTGCTCAACGCCCGGATCAGGCCGGAGGCCGACCTGACGCGCGTGCTCTACGCCAGCGGGCACGACGCGGTGGTGTCCGCCGTGCTCGGCGGCAGGGCCGACGCCGGCGCCTTGAACATCTACATCTGGGAGCGGCTCGTGACCGAGAAGAAGGTCGACACCGCCGTCGTCACAGAGTTCTTCACGACGCCGCCGTACTACGACACCAGCTGGAGCGTCCACGCCGACATGCCCGCGGCGACCCGCGAGCGGATCAAGACCGCTTTCCTGAAGCTCGATGCGACGAAGCCGGACGAGAAGGAGATCCTCGATCTGCAGCGCTCGACGAAATTCGTGCCGACGCGGGTGGAAAACTATCAGCGCATCAAGGCCGCAGCCGAAAATGCCGGTCTGTTGAAATGAACTGAGGCGATCGGGATGCGTCTGCTGGAACTGGACGGTCTGCATCTGAGGGCCGGGACGCGCACGCTGATCGAGCCGCTGTCGCTGCGCATCGAGACCGGCGAACAGGTCGCGCTGATCGGCGCGTCGGGCGCGGGCAAGACCTCGCTGCTGCATGCGCTGGCGTTGGCGCTGGCGCCGGTCGCGGGCACGCTGCGGCTGGCGGGCGAGGACGCCTGGGGGCTGTCGTCGCGCGACCGTCACCGGTTGCGGCGCGAGCTGATGCTGGCGCCGCAGCATCCGCCGCTGCCGCCGCGCCAGCGCGTGGTCACCGCGGTGCTGGCCGGGCAGTTGCCCGGCGCCTCGATGGGACAGACGCTGCGCATGCTGTTCAGCCCGACCGAGGCGCAGGCGCGGCTCGCGTTCGAGGCGCTGGACCGGCTGGAACTCGGCGACCGGCTCTGGTCGCGCGTCGACCAGTTGTCCGGCGGCGAGCGCCAGCGTGTCGCGGTCGCACGGCTGCTGGTGTCGAAGGCGCGACTGTGGCTCGCCGACGAGCCGCTGTCGGCGCTGGATCCGCAGCGCGCGCAACGGGTGCTGGAGGTGCTGAAGGACAGCGCCCGCGCACAGGACCGGACGCTGGTGTGCAGCCTGCACCAGGTCGAGCTGGCGTGCCGGCTGTTCCCGCGCGTGATCGCGCTGCGCGAGGGCCGCCTCGTCTACGACGGCCCGCCGCGGGGACTGGGTGCCCGGCAACTCGACGAGATCTACGCGGACCTGCTCGACGAGCCGCCGATGGTCGACGAATTGCCGCTGCCGGCGACGCCTCCTCAGGCGATGTGCCGATGAGCGCGGGCGGACCGCAGGGCACGCGCGGCGTCGCCTTGGCCAACGGCGCGTCGGCGTCGTCGGCGGCCTCGGCGACCGCCGGCGCGCCCTGGCGGCGGGATCCGGCCGCTTCGCGACGTCTGGCGCTGGCCGTCGCGCTGCTCGTGCTGCTCTGGCCGCTGCTGGTCTGGTGTGAGTTCCGGCCCTGGGAACTGCTCGACGAGCGCAGCCTGCGCGCCACGATGCGCTTCGGCGCGCAATTCCTGACGCCGCGCGTCGATGCCGAGTTCCTGACGATGCTGGCCGCCGACACCTGGCGCACGGTGGCGATGGCGACGGTGGGCCTGGCGCTCGCGTGGGTGATCGCCGTGCCGCTGGCGCTGCTGGCGACGGCGCGGCTGTCCGTGTCCGCGGTGGCGGGCCGCATGGGTCCGGTGCCGGCGGCGCTGCGCGGCATCGTGCGCCTGGTGCTGATCGTGCTGCGCTCGGTGCCGGAACTGGTCTGGGCGCTGATGCTGGTGCGGGTGATCGGCCTGGGGCCAGGCGCGGGCGTGCTGGCGATCGCGCTGTCCTACGGCGGCATGCTCGGAAAAGTCTACGCCGAGATCCTGGAGAGCGCCGACGCCGCGCCCACGCAGGCGCTGCTGCGCGGCGGCGCCGGACGCCTGCAGGCGCTGCTCTTCGGCACGCTGCCCGGCTGCGCCGACGAACTGGTGAGCTACACGGTGTACCGCTGGGAATGCGCGATCCGGTCCTCGGTGGTGCTGGGGTTCGTCGGCGCCGGCGGACTCGGCCAGCAACTGGACAACGCGACCAAGATGTTCGCGGGCTCGGAGGTCGCGACCATCCTGCTGGTGTTCGTTGTGCTCGTGGCGATGGCGGACCGGATCAGCGCCTGGCTGCGTCCGGCGCGCGAGGCGGGGCAGGGCGCGGAGTCGTCCCGGCCTGCGGGTCGACCGCCGGCGAGGTGGGGCGTGCGCGGGCTGCTGGTCGGCCTGCTCGCGCTGCTGGTCGCGAGCTTCGCGACCCTGCCGCTGCGCTGGGGGGAACTGCTCGGCGCGGGGGCGCTGGCGCAGATGGGCCGCTTCATCGCGGAGTTCTTCCCGCCGCAGCTGGCGCCGGCGTTTCTCTCGCGCGTCGGACAAGGGGCGCTGGAAACCTTGGCGATGTCGGCGCTGGGCAGCGGGCTGGCGGCGGTGGCGGGCCTTGCGATCGCGCTGCTGGCCAGCCGGCCGCCGGGGCTGTTGCGGGCGGCCTCGCGCCTGCTGCTGAATGTGCTGCGCAGCGTCCCCGAACTGGTCTGGGCGGCGATCCTGCTGGTCGCGGCGGGCCTGGGGCCCATGCCGGGCACGCTGGCGCTGGCGCTGCACACGACGGGCGTGCTGGGCCGCCTGATGGCCGAGGCGCTGGAGAACGCGCCGCCGCAGACCGCCCAGGCCCTGCGCTGGGCCGGCGCGTCGCGCTGGCAGGTGTTCGCGTTCGCCACGCTGCCGCAGGCGGCGCCGCAACTGCTCAGCTACACGCTCTACCGCTGGGAGAACAACATCCGCGCCGCGACGGTGCTGGGCGTGGTCGGGGCCGGGGGGCTCGGCCAGATGCTGAGCCTGCACCTCAGCCTGTTCCAGATGCGCGAGACTTGCACCGTGCTGCTGGCGATGCTGGCGCTGGTGATGCTGGTCGACGCCTGTTCCTACGCGGCGCGCCGGAAGTTGAATCGATGAAGAGAACCGCCATGAACGACGACGCCCTGAAGCTGCTGCTCGCACGCGCTTCGGTCGGACCGAAATACCTGATCGAACCCGGTCCCGATGACGAGCAATTGCGTCTGATGGTCGAGGCGGCGCTGCACGCGCCGGACCACGCGGGGTTGGTGCCGTTCCGTTTCAAGGTCGTGCGCGGCGAGGCGAAACGTTCGATGGCGGCGCTCTTCGCCGAGGCCGCGCGCCGTGCGGGCAAGGACGCGGACGGGCTCGCCATGGACGAGGAGCGCGCGTTGCGTCCGCCGGTGACGGTGGCGGTCGTGGCGCGGCTGGACATGGGGCATCCGCAGGTGCCCGCACACGAGCAGTGGGCCTGCGTGGGCGGGGCGCTGACGAACTTCCTGAACGCCGCGCAGGCGCTCGGCTTCGGCGGCAAGATGCTGAGCGGAGCGAAGGCGCGCGATCCGGGATTGATCGCCGCGTTCTGCGAGCCGGGCGAGACGCTGCTCGGTTGGATCGCGATGGGCACGCCGGCGCCGACGGACAAGCCGTCCAAGCAACGCGGTGCCAAGGCAGGCGCCGACCGCGCCTTGCAGTTCTGGGGTGGTTAGGGCGATCCGCCCTCAGCCGTAGATGTAGCTCTGGAGTTGGGCGATCGTCAGTTCATCGTCCGCAATGATGTTGTCCATCAGGTCTCTGATCGACAGCATGCCCACGACGGTGGACCCTTCGACCACCGGCAGGTGGCGGATCTTGCGCTGGCTCATCAGGCTCATGCACTCGCGGCATTCGGTGTTGGGCTTCACGACGAACACGTTGGCCGTCATGACCTCCTTGACCTGCGTGTTGCGCGAATCTCTGCCCTGCAGCGCGATCTTGCGGGTGTAGTCGCGCTCCGAGAAGATGCCGAGCAGCCGCTCGCCCTCCATCACCAGCAGCGCGCCGACGTCGTGCTGCGCCAGCAGGTGCAGCGCATCGAACACCGTCGCTTCCGGCGTGATGCGCCAGACGCTGGGGCCGCGGTTCTTCAAGAGTTCGGACACCGGTTTCATGGGGCCTCCTGGCGAAATGCTGGCGAAGTCCTGACGAGATCCTGGCCAGATCGTCGCGAGGTCGCTGCCCATCGCCGACGGATCCGGAGGTCCAAGATAAGCGCCTTGGCGGCGCACCGCAAGCCCCATCAAGACCCGACCCCCAAAAGAGCGAGGTCGTGATGCTGCGAGGCTCAGGCGGGGTGGGTCAGATCGCGCAGATGGGTGGGACCGGCGCGGCGTTCGATCTCTGCGAGCAGGTCGCGGCCCCAGCCCATGGCGAAGAGCGCTTCGCCGACGACGAACATCGGACCCACGAGCAATCCGATCAGATCGTCGACGAAGGCGGGTTTGCGACCCTCGTAGTAGTGGCCGACGAACTGGATGATCCAGCCGACGATGAAGCTGCCCAGGCCCCAGGCGAGCCAGCCGCCGACGGAGCCTTCGGCAAGCGGATGCGCCAGGGCCATCAGCACCGCGTTGACGACGGCGGTGGCCAGGCCCAGGACCAGGTTGCCGCGTGTCAGGTACCAGATCGTCGCGGCGCCCCAGACCACCCAGGCGGCGGAGACGGTCCAGTCGGCGATGTGGAATTGCGCGCGCGCCAGCAGGACGCCGATCGCGAAGACGATCAGCGGGATGCCGACGAAGTGCGTGGCGATGTTGCGGCGGTCGCGGTGGTAGGCGGCGTACTGCGCCATCAGGTCAGTGGCTTGACGTGCCATGGCAGTCTCCGTGCGAGGTGTCGTCGTGATGTCGCAATGCTAGTGCGACCAGCTTGTTTGTGCCGTTCAGAATGCGGGTCTGACCACTTTGGTTTACCCCTATGCGAGTGTTGACGCGGGCAAGCGAGGTTCCCCAGGTGCTGCGGCGCCGGTGGCGGCGCGGGGCGGGCGGTGCCGCGATCCTGGTGGCGGCGCTGACCGTCGCGGGATGCGGCAGTGCACCAATTGCGGCAAGCGCCGGGCCATCCCCCGCAGGCGGTGACGCGCCGCCGTCGTCCTGTCCCGTCTGGCTCGCGGCACAGCAGCGCGGCGAAGGACGGCTCTACCGCGTCGACGCCGCCGCCTCGCAGGTGCGCATCCACGTGTTCCGCGGCGGGCGGCTCGCCAAGGTCGGGCACAACCATGTGCTGGGCGTGGAGCGGCTGGCCGGCCAGGTCTTCCTGCCCGCCGACGGCATCGCCGGCGCCGGCGTCGAACTCGGCTTCCGACTCGACGAGGTCGGCATCGACAAGCCCGAATGGCGCGCCGGCCTCGGCCCCGATTTCGCCAGCGTGCCCACGGCGTCCGACGTCGCCGGCACCCGCACCAACATGCTCCGCGCCGTCGACGGGGAACGCTTCCCGACGATCTCGATGCGCAGCACCACCGTCGCAGGTGCGTTCCCGGTCCTCGCGGTCAAACTCGCGGTGCAATGGCACGGTCAGGTCCGCGAGATCGACGTGCCCGTGCGGGTGGTCCGGCCTTCGGACGACGCGCCGTTGCGCGCTCAAGGCGCGCTCGTCCTGCGCCAGAGCGAGTTCGGCATCACACCGTTCTCCGTGCTCAACGGGCTGCTCGCCATCCAGGATGAGCTGACGGTCGAGGTCGATGTGGCAGCCCGGGCGGCGACCGCCTGTCCCTAGTCACGCAGGTCCAGGCTCATGAGGTCCTTGGCGTAGTAACGGCCGTCGGACAGGCGGATGGCGCGGGGAAGGTGGCCATAACGCGTGAAGCCGGCCTGCCGGTACACCGCAATCGCCGCCTGGTTGCCGGCGGTGACGCTCAGCGTCACCGACTCCAGACGCGGCTCGCGACGCAGCAGCACCAGGGCCTGCTGCAGCAGACGCTTGCCGATGCCGCGTCCGCGGTAATCGTCGTCCACCATCATCCCGATCAGGTGCGCGATGTGCATCACCTTCTTGCGGTTCTCATGCTCGCAGGTCAGCGCCCCCACCAGTCGCGCCTGCGCGTAGGCGCCGAGCGTGAACAGCGACTTGCCGCCCGCCTGCGGATGCAGCCGCACGCGGTAGCTCGCCGCCTCGCGCGCACGCTCGGTCTCCGCGTCGGAGGTGAAGGCCTGTTCATGCCGGGCCAGCATCGCGTCGCGCAGGGCCTTGTAAGCGGGGAGATCGCCCTCGGTCAGCAGGCGCAAGGTGATCGGAGCGCCGCCGCCGCCGTCGCGTCCGGCGTCATCGAAGTCGTTCAAGTCGCTCAAGCTCGCTCCTGTCGTTGATATTGGCGAAGGCCCGCTCGTCGATCGGGCGGTCGAACGAGACGCGTGCCAGCGGCAGGCTGGACAGCCAGCCCTCGACGCGTCGTTCACCCGCGCGCAGTGCGGCGTCCAGCGAGGCGCGATGCGTCGAATGGATCAAGCTCGCCAGCGGCTGGCTTCGCAGGGGCTCACCAGGCGCCTCGCGGCCCAGCGCCATCGCGGCGGTCTGGTCGGTGCCGAGGCCGTCGGCCAGTCGCGCGAGGAGGTCCTCAGGCAACCACGGGCTGTCGCCGCTGACGACGAGCAGCCAGCTGCCGCCGCCTGAGGCGTCTTGGCCGTCCTCAAGGCCGGAGGCGGCCATCGCGTCGAGTCCTGCAAGGATGCCGGCGAGCGGACCGGGAAAGTCCGGCAGCGTGTCTTCGAGGACCGGATGTCCGAGGCGGCGGTACTCGTCGAGGTGGCGGTTGGCGCTGATGAGCACGCGACCGTCGGTCTGTGGCGCGATGCGGGCGAGCACGTGCTCGACGAGCGGGCGGCCCTGGAAGGGCTGGAGCGGCTTGTCGACGCCGCCCATGCGCGTGGCGCGCCCGCCGCAGAGGAGCAGCGCGGTGGCGCGCATCAGCCGCCGATGTAGTGCATCTCGACGCGTCGCGCCGGGCCGGCGTCCGCGGAGGCCGGCAGGCTGGCGCGGAGTTCGGAGTAGCGGTCGTTGCGCCGCGTCCAGAGCGCGCCTAGCGCGGCGGCGATCTCGTCGTCGGTGCGCGCGTCGTGGGCGGCGTCGCCGCGCAGCAGGGCGCGCAGGTCGTGGCCGTCGCCGGCGAAGAGGCAGGTGTAGAGGCGCCCCTCGGTGGAAAGCCGGGCGCGGTTGCAGTCGCCGCAGAAGGCCTGGGTGACGCTGGAGATGAGGCCGATCTCGCCGCTGCCGTCGGCGTAGCCCCAGCGGGTGGCGGTCTCGCCGTCGGAGGAGGGTGCGAGCGGGACCAGGTCGGCGCCTGGTCCAGCGTCTTCGCGCAACCGGGCGAGGACGTCGGCGGAGGGCAGGACTTCGTCCATGCGCCAGCCGTTGCTCATGCCGACGTCCATGTACTCGATGAAGCGCAGCACGACGCCGGTGCCGCGGAAGTGGCGCGCCATGGGGACGATCTGGTCGTCGTTGGTGCCGCGCTTGACGACCATGTTGACCTTGATGGGCGCCAGGCCGACGGCCTGCGCGGTCTCGATGCCGTGCAGGACGTCGGCGACGGGGAAGTCCACGTCGTTCATGCGCCGGAAGATGGCGTCGTCGAGCGCATCCAGGCTGACGGTGACGCGCTTCAGCCCGGCGTCCTTGAGCGCCTGCGCCTTGCGGGCGAGCAGCGAGCCGTTGGTGGTGAGCGTGAGGTCGAGCGGCAGGCCTTCAGGCGTGCGCAGTGCGGCCAACTGGGCGATGAGCGCTTCGAGGTTGCGGCGCAGCAGCGGTTCGCCGCCGGTCAGGCGCAGCTTCTGGACGCCGAGCTGGGCGAAGACGCGGGCGAGTCGGGTGATTTCCTCGAAGGAGAGCAGGTCGCGATGGGGGAGGAAGGCGTAGTCCTTGTCGAACACGTCCTTGGGCATGCAGTAGCTGCAGCGGAAGTTGCAGCGGTCGGTGACGGAGATGCGCAGGTCGCGCAGCGGCCGGCCGCGCGCATCCAGCCACGGGCCGCTGCGGGGCGGCGGCAGCGGATGCGGCACGGGAGGCGTCCGCCCGATCTGTCTCAGATCGAGCAGCGGAATCACACCATCGGTCATGGACCGGATTGTGCCGCCGCCGGCCCGCCCGCGCCCGCGCAAGCCCTTCCCGGAGCAACTGTGCTCCTGCGACAGGGGTGGCGTTGTGCGCTTCGGCACCGAATCCCGCCCCTCGTCACCCTGTAGGACTTGTCACTTGCACGACAGGGCCGGCGGCGTTCGAATCGCGGCATGAGCTTGACCCCCACGACCGTGGTCCATGCGGACCTGGCAAGCTTCGTCTCCTTCGGCGAAGCCCTCACCGACATGATCCGCGTCGGCCCCGACGACTGGCGCAGCCGAAGCGGCGGCTCGCCCTGGAACGTGGCCATCGCGATGTCGCGTCTGGGCCAGCTCAGCGCCTTCGCCGGCGGCATCGGCAAGGACCCGTTCGGCCAGGCGATCTGGCAGGCCAGCGCCGACGCCAGCCTGGACCTGCGCTTCCTCCAGCAGTTCGCCAAGTCGCCGCTGGTGGCCTACGTCCACCAGCTCGATCCGCCCGAATATGCCTTCGTCGGCGACGACAGCGCGGACCTGCACTTCCGCCCCCACGCGCTGCCCGCCGGCTGGCGCCGCGCGCTGCGCTGGGCCCACTTCGGCTCGATCAGCCTGACGCGCGAACCGCTCGCCGCCCGCCTGATCGCGCTGGCGGAGTCCCTCAAGGACGAGGGCGTGCGCATCAGCTACGACCCCAACTACCGCATGTCCATGGACTCGCGCTACGACCGCACGCTGGAACGCATGTGCCGGCTGGCGGATGTCATCAAGGTCTCCGATGAAGACCTCCGCGGCCTGTTCCGCAGCCGCGATCACCATCTCGGACTGGCGCAGATCTCGGCCTGGAATCCGCGTGCGATCGTGATGCTGACGCTCGGCGAACGCGGCGCGCAGCTGTTCCATCCGAAGGCGGACCTGAGCGCCGCACCGCCGCCGCTGGAGCACGTCGTCGACACCATAGGCGCCGGCGACGCCGCAATGGCCGGGCTGCTCTACAGCCTGATGAACGGCGGCACGCAGGATCCCGAGGACCACCTGCGCTGGGCCGTGGCCGCCGGGGCAGCTTCGTGCGCTGGAGCCGGCGTGGACGGCTTGTCGGCCGGACTCGTCACCTCGCTCATCGACCAGGTGCAGGTCCGACGCGCCGAGATGGCGTAGCGATCGGGGCCGCAGCGCGGGCGCGGACGCGCGCGCATGCCGATCCCTTGGCCCGCTTCATGACCTCGAACGATCGCGCCCCGCGATCCAGAACCCGAACTGCCCCACCAGTCCCGCGCCGCTGAGCGTCAGCGCCGCCGCCAGCGCCGGATCGCCGCCCAGGCCGACCAGCGACGAGCACACCGCCCCCACCGCCATCTGCATGCAGCCGTAAAGGCCCGAGGCCGAGCCCGTGACCGTCGGATCGACGCTGATCGCCTGCGTCAGCGCGGCCGGCGACGACAGCCCCGCGCCGAGCGTGAACAGGAACATCGTGCCCACCGTCCCGGCGACGGTGAGCCGGTCCAGCAGCACGAGCGCGAGCAGCCCGAGCGCCGCGGCCACGCTGACCGCGTTCGCGCCTATCAGCAGCGGCCGCAGCGGGAAGCGCCGCAACAACCGCGTCGCCAGCATGCTGCCCAGCCAGATGCCCGACACCAGCATCGCCAGGCACCAGCCGACCTCGTGCGCCGGACGGTGCAGCCGGTCGACGAAGATGAAGGGCGCGGCGGCGATGAAGGCGTACATCGCCGTCGTCGCGCAGCCGCCGCCCACGCTGTAGCCGAGGAAGGCCGGCGAGCGCAGCAGGCCGGCGTAGGCGCGCGCGAGGCTGCGCAGGTCCTGCGCCTGCGCATGGCGTCCGGTCTCCGGCAGCTGGCGCCAGGCCACCAGCATGGCCGCCACGCCCAGCACGGTGAGCGCGATCAGGATGCTGCGCCAGCCGAGCGTCGGCGCCATGGCCGCGCCGATGATGGGCGCGATGCCCGGTGCGATCGTCACGATCAGGTTGACCGAGGCCATGCGGCTGGCCGCGTCCGCGGTCGTGGAGGTGTCGCGCACGATCGCCCGCGCCAGCACCATGCCCGAGCAGCCGCCCAGCGCCTGCAGCAGCCGCGCGGCGATCAGCATCCCGGCGGTCGGCGCCAGCGACGCGGCCAGCCCCGCCACCGTGTAGAGCCCGAGTCCGGCCAGCAGCACGGGCCGGCGACCGTATCGATCCGCGAGCGGGCCGTAGACGAGTTGACCCGCCGCGAGTCCCGCGATGTAGAGGCTGATGCTGAGCTGCAGCGCATGCGGACTCGCACCGAGATCGGCCGCCGCCAGCGGCAGCGCCGGCACGAAGACGTGCATCGCCAGCGTGCTGCAGACGATGAACAGGGCCGGCAGCCACAGCGGCACCTCCGGGCGGGGCAGAGGCAGCGGAGCGGCGGCGGACGTCATGACGACCGATTCTTCCAGCCGGGCGCCTGCCGCGGGGTACCAGCGAGGTACGCCGCGTGCGAGCGACGATCGCGTACTGCGTGCGCGGGCGCGGGGCGGCTTGAAGACCGCTGCCTGCGGGGCCGGCCTGGCGGGATTCCCACCACCCGCCGCCGGTGGGCTGCTTGTCAGGCCACTTCGCGGGTCGGCGACTGATCTGTGCTCAACGCCAGCCTGAAGGCTTGCGCCATGGCGTCCAGCGCGGCCCGGCGCTGCAACTGTCGATGGATCGCGATCTCGTCCTCCCGCCCTGAGCGCGACGCTTTCTGCGCGGCGTCGATCAGCGCCTGATGCACCGCCGACCGTGCCTTGGCCCAGGGGCCGCGGCGCGAGTCCAGGCGCGACCTCAGTCGCTTGAGTTCGCTGTCGGGCGAAGAGGCCAGGCAGGTCGTGAGGTAGGCCGCCAGGGTCCGTTGCACGAAGTCCCGCTCATCGGCGGAATCGCCTCGATGGTCGCGGGCGATCCGGAAGTCCAGTCGCATCTTGGCGATCGACGGGAGCAGCGACTCGTGAAGTTCGAGAACACCGTCGACCGCATCCCCCCGGCGCCATTGCCGCCACAGTTCCAGCAGGCTGTTCGGTTTGCCGTGGGCCCAGACCAGCTTGCGCAAGGCCACGGTGATGCTGCGCGCTTCCGGCTGGCCGCTGCCCCACAGCGGATCCCGCTTGAGCTGGGAGGGCTCCGGCGCAGAGACGGCGGGCGCGACCGGCCGCCGCACGGCCGGCGCGGGCGCCGGCAGCTCGGGCGCGAAGTCGCTGTCGACCGGAAACTCCATGGGCGCGGTGGGCAGGTCGTCCAGCGGGCCGACGGGGCCGCCTTCCAGCCTCGAAGAGATGTAGACCACTTCGCCGCGATCGAGCCGGGAGGCGAAGCGCGCGCGATGGAGGGTCGTCGACAGCGCGCTCCTGGCCCTGTCGATGGAGTCGGGCGGCGGCGCGCGTTTCGGCGCATCGCGTCGCGTGGCGTCCGATGGCGCGGCGCCTGGCGCAAGGCTTGGCAGGCGGGTGGTCTGATGCACGGGAGAACTCCGCGATTGAGGGAGTTCGATGGTCCTGGTTTGTCCGTCTGTCGACCATGGCGAGGATCGACGGACATGCAGGCGGGCGACTGGCTTCAAGCCATCAGCCGATGCCTTCCACGTGTCAGGCCTCGCCGCCGCGCTTCGTCGCCACCAGCGTCTTCGGCCCACCGACCTGCAGGCGAGGGCGGTCCGCTTCCTCCGCGGTCAGCGGCTGCACCTCGACCAGGCTCGCATGGCAGCGCTTCGCCAGGTCCCGGTAGGTCTCGGTGCCGACGCGCTTCCAGCGGATCTCATCGTCGGTGAGCGGGCGCATCACCTTCGCGGGCAGGCCCGCGATGAGCGACTTCTCCGGCAGCTTCAGTCCCGCACGCACGAACGCGCAGGCGGCGACGATGCTGTACGCGCCGACCTCCGCCTCGTCCATCACCACCGCGTTCATGCCGACCAGCGCGTCGTGCCGCACCACGCAGCCGTGCAGCACCGCGCCATGCCCGATGTGCCCGTTGGTCTCCACCACCGTGTCCGAATCCGGGAACCCATGGATCACGCAGGTGTCCTGCACGTTGGATCCGTCCATCAGCCGGATGCGGCCGAAGTCCCCCCGCAGCGAGGCGCACGGCCCCACATAACAACCCGGACCCACGATCACGTCCCCGATCAGCACCGCCGTCGGGTGGACGTAGGCGCTCGGATGGACGACCGGCGAAAGACCGTCGATGGCGTAGCAGGGCATGGAATGCGCTCCTCTTAGGTGGTAACCCTAGGTTTCCGACCTTGTCTTGCGATGCGATGGCTCGTAGTATCTACCGACCGGTCGGTAAATAGAAGCCGACCCACAAAAGCTGAAAAAGCTGAATCCATCGACGGCCGAGGAGACAAGCCGAATGAGCACCGCCACCACGATCCCATCCACCGCTGCCGAAGACAGTCCGCTGCTGATCAGCACCGAGGGCGCCGTCCGCGTCCTCACGCTGAACCGGCCGCAGGCGCTGAACGCGTTCACCACCGGCCTGCTCGGCCAGTTGCGTGTCGCGCTCGACGAGGCGGCGCACGACGGGGCCGTGCGCGCGGTGCTCATCACCGGCTCCGGGCGCGCGTTCTGCGCGGGCCAGGACCTGTCGGATCCCCACATCAAGCCGGAGTTCGACGAGCACGCGGATCCGGCGGCGTCTGCCGACGTCCACAAGAAGCCCAAGGCCAAGGACATCGGCAACCTGCTCGACCACTACTACATCCCGCTGGCGCTGCGCCTGCGCAGCATGCCGGTGCCCACCGTCTGCGCGGTCAACGGCGTGGCCGCCGGCGCGGGCGCGAACTTCGCGCTCGGCTGCGACCTCGTGCTGGCGGGCCAGTCGGCCTCCTTCATCCAGGCCTTCTCCAAGATCGGGCTGGTGCCCGACTGCGGCGGCACCTGGCTGCTGACGCGCCTGGTGGGCCGCGCCCGCGCGATGCAGCTGGCGCTGCTCGGCGACAAGCTGCCCGCCGCGGAGGCGCAGTCCTGGGGCCTGATCGCCCGCTGCGTCGCCGACGCCGAGCTGCAGAGCGAAGCCATGGCCACCGCGCAGAAGCTCGCGAAGATGCCGACCCGGGCGCTGGTGCAGACGCGCGAGGCGCTCGACGCCTCGATGGACCTGGAGTTCGAGGACGCCCTCAAGCTCGAGGCCCGGCTGCAGAGCCAGCTCGGCTACGCGCACGACTACCTCGAAGGCGCCGCCGCCTTCCTGACCAAGCGCGCCCCGACCTTCAAGGACCGCTGATGAGCGCGCCCCTGGATCCCCGCGCGGACGCGCAACGCGTGGCCGAAGCGGTCCGCGACACCATGTTCGCCAACGACCGCGCCTCGAAGGGCCTGGGCATGCGCATCGAGGCCATCGGCCCCGGCACCGCGACGCTGTCGATGGCGGTGCGCGAGGACATGCTCAACGGCTTCGACATCTGCCACGGCGGCTTCGTCACGACCCTGGCCGATTCCTGCTTTGCCTTCGCGTGCAACTCGCACAACGAGGTGACGGTGGCCTCGGGCTTCGCGATCGACATCGTCGCGCCGTCCCGTTTGGGCGACGTGCTGACGGCGAGCGCCGTCGAGACCGCGCTGGCCGGCCGCACCGGCGTCTACGACATCCGCATCACCAATCAACGCGACGAACTGATCGCGGTCTTCCGGGGCCGTTCCTATCGCATCAAGGGCAAGCCCGTGGTGCCGGAACTGGCGGCCGCGCGCTGAAGCGCCGGCGCCCCGGAACGAGCAGACAGCTCAGAAGACAGGTCAGGAGACAGACCCCATGACGGTGAAGACCTTCCAGCCCGAGCACCTCGAGCCGATCGAGCGCGCCAGCCAGGACGAGCTGCGCGCGCTGCAGCTGCAGCGCCTGAAGTGGTCGCTCAAGCACGCCTACGAGAACGTGCCGCACTACAAGGCCGCGTTCGATGCGAAGGGCGTGCATCCGGACGATCTGAAGGACCTGAGCGATCTGCGCCTGTTCCCGTTCACGACCAAGAAGGACCTGCGCGACAACTACCCGTTCGGCCTGTTCGCCGTGCCGCGCGAGCAGGTGGTGCGGGTGCACGCGTCGTCCGGCACGACCGGCAAGCCGACCGTCGTCGGCTACACGCAGCAGGACATCGACACCTGGGCCGACCTGGTCGCGCGCTCGCTGCGCGCCGCCGGCACGCGCAAGGGCGACATCGTCCATATCGCCTACGGCTACGGTCTGTTCACCGGCGGCCTGGGCGCGCATTACGGCGCCGAGCGGCTGGGCTGCACCGTCATCCCGATGTCGGGCGGGCAGACCGAGAAGCAGGTCCAGCTGATCCAGGACTTCAAGCCCGACGTCATCATGGTCACGCCGAGCTACATGCAGGTGATCGTCGAGGAGTTCGTGCGCCAGGGCCTGGACCCGCGCGCGTCCTCGCTCAAGACCGGGGTGTTCGGCGCCGAGCCCTGGACCGAGGCGATGCGCCGCGAGATCGAGCACAAGGCCGGCATCGACGCGGTCGACATCTACGGCCTGTCCGAAGTGATGGGGCCGGGTGTTGCCAGCGAATGCATCGAGACCAAGGATGGTCCGGTGATCTGGGAAGACCACTTCTATCCCGAGATCATCGACCCCGAGACCGGCGAGGTCCTGCCCGAAGGCTCGGAAGGGGAGCTGGTGTTCACCTCGCTGAGCAAGGAGGCGCTGCCGGTGATCCGCTATCGCACGCGCGACCTGACGCGCCTGCTGCCGCCCACCGCGCGCAGCATGCGCCGCATGGGCAAGATCGTCGGCCGCAGCGACGACATGCTGATCATCCGCGGCGTCAACCTGTTCCCGACGCAGATCGAGGAACTGGTGCTCGCCGAGCCCGGCCTGTCGGGCCAGTACCAGATCGTCGTCAGCCGCGACGGTCACCTCGACGAGGTCGAGGTGCGCTGCGAGCTGTCCGCCGCAGGCGGCGGCGACGCGCAGGCGATGTCGAAGTCGCTGCAGCACCGCATCAAGACGCTGATCGGCGTGTCGACCCGGGTGACCGTCGGCGCGCCGGATTCCATTGAACGGACGCTGGTCGGCAAGGCCCGCCGCGTCGTGGACCAACGTCCGAAGAATTCGTAAGGAGCGCATCCATGTACACGCAAGCCATGAGCGTCGGTCCGCAGGACCAGGCGACCAAGCTGCAGACCGCCGAGGAGCAGCAGCGCAACGAGGCCTTCGAGGCCCGCATCGACGCGGGCGACTTCATCGAGGCCAAGGACTGGATGCCGGAGCACTACCGCAAGACGCTGGTGCGCCAGATCAGCCAGCACGCGCATTCGGAGATCGTGGGCATGCTGCCCGAAGGCAACTGGATCACGCGCGCGCCCACGCTCAAGCGCAAGGCGATCCTGCTGGCCAAGGTGCAGGACGAGGGCGGCCACGGGCTCTACCTGTACTCCGCCGCCGAGACGCTCGGCACCAGCCGCGACCAGATGCTGGACGCGCTGCACACGGGCAAGGCCAAGTACAGCTCGATCTTCAACTACCCGACGCTGACCTGGGCCGACATCGGCGTGGTCGGCTGGCTGGTGGACGGCGCGGCGATCATGAACCAGGTGCCGCTGTGCCGCTGCTCCTACGGCCCGTACGCCCGCGCGATGATCCGCATCTGCCGCGAGGAATCCTTCCATCAGCGCCAGGGCTACGAGAGCCTGCTCGTGATGATGCGCGAGGGCACGGACGCGCAGAAGGCGATGGTCCAGGACGCGGTGAACCGCTGGTGGTGGCCGTCGCTGATGATGTTCGGACCGGCGGACAAGGATTCGCCGAACTCCGAGCAGTCGATGCGCTGGGGCATCAAGCGCCTGACCAACGACGAGCTGCGTCAGAAGTTCGTCGACGCGACCGTGCCGCAGGCCGAGCTGCTCGGCATCACGCTGCCCGATCCCGACCTGAAGTGGAACGCCGAACGCGACCACCACGACTTCGGCGCGATCGACTGGGCCGAGTTCTGGCGCGTCGTCGGCGGCAACGGCCCCTGCAACACCGAACGCCTGGGCACCCGCGTGAAGGCCTGGGACGACGGCGCCTGGGTCCGCGACGCCGCGCTCGCCCACGCGAAGAAGCGCGCCACCGAAGCCAAGGCGGCTTGATCCCGACGATCACCGATCGCGATCGCCGTCTCCGCCACGAACCGTTCAGAGCACTCGAATCATGAGCATCAACCAAACGACCGGCGCCAACGAATGGCCCCTGTGGGAAGTCTTCGTCCGCAACAAGGCGGGCCTGGACCACAAGCATTGCGGCAGCCTGCACGCGCCCGATTCGAAGATGGCGCTGCAGATGGCCCGCGACGTCTACACCCGCCGCCAGGAAGGCGTAAGCATCTGGGTCGTGCCGTCGTCGGCGATCGTCGCGTCGGACCCGGGCGAGAAGTCGATGTACTTCGACCCGATGGAGGACAAGGTGTATCGCCACCCGACCTTCTATGACCTGCCCGAGTCGCTCGATCACATGTGAGGACCGGACGATGAACGCTTCCGTCCAACCCGGCCAGCGCGCCGACGTCCAGTACCTGCTGCGCCTCGGCGACGCGTGCCTGGTGCTGTCGCACCGCATCTCCGAATGGATCGGCCACGCGCCCATCCTGGAAGAGGAACTCGCGCTGGGCAACATCGCGCTGGACCTGCTGGGCCAGTCGCGCGCGCTGCTGACGCGCGCCGGCCAGCTCAACGAGCAGCCGCTCGACGAGGACCAGCTCGCCTACCTGCGTGAGGAACGCCACTACCTCAACCCCGTGATGATGGAGCTGCCGCGCGGCGACTTCGCCTTCACGCAGGCCCGCAACCTGATCGCCGCCTGCTGGCTGATGCCGATGTGGACGCGACTGCAGGCGTCCACCGACGCCGAGGTCGCCGCCATCGCCGCCAAGGCGGTGAAGGAAGTCCGTTATCACCAGCAGCACGCGGCCGAGTGGGTCGTGCGCCTGGGCGACGGCACGGAGGAATCGGCCCAGCGGATGAAGGCCGCGCTCGCGCAGCTGTGGCCCTACGTCAACGAGCTGTTCGCGTCCGACGAGATCGACGCCGCCGCCGAGGCCAGCGGCCTGGGACCGGCCTGGTCGTCGCTGAAGTCCGACTGGGACGCGGCGATGGACGAGGTCCTGGCCGAAGCGCAGCTCGCCCGGCCGAAGGACACGCCGCACGTCTACACCGGCGTGCGCGGCGTCCACAGCGAACACATGGGCCACATGCTGGCGACCCTGCAATCGCTGCAGCGCAGCTACCCCGGCGGGGTGTGGTGAACGGCATCGAGATGAACACGCCGACACCGTCGCATCTCGATTGGCTGTCGTCCTTGACGCCGGTCGGACCGCGTGCGTCGACGTCCGACGTCGGCGCCACGGACCTCGGCTGCGGACGCCTGTCCGCCGCGTGGGAGGTGCTGTCGCAGGTGCTCGATCCCGAGGTGCCGGCGGTGTCGCTGGTGGAGCTCGGCATCGTGCGCGATCTGGTCGAGACCGCCGACGGCGTCGAGGTCGTGCTGACGCCGACCTACTCCGGCTGCCCGGCGACCGAGGCGATCGAGCAGAGCGTCCGCGACGCGCTGTCGCGCTTCGGCACCGTGACCGTGACGATGCGACGCGCGCCGGCCTGGACCACCGACTGGATCACCGACGAGGGCCGCGAGAAGCTGCGCCGCTACGGCATCGCGCCGCCGGGACCGGTGGACGCGGGGCAGGGCGTGCCCATCCGCATCGTCCGCCGACGCGACGCCATCGCCTGCCCGCGCTGCGGCAGCACGCACACCGAGCAGTTGTCGGCCTTCGGCTCGACCGCGTGCAAGTCGCTGTACCGCTGCGTCGCCTGCCGCGAGCCCTTTGAACATTTCAAGCCGATCTGAGCCATCGCCATGAGCCTGCACTTCCACCCGCTGCGCCTGAGCGCCAAGCACCAGGACACCGACGACGCCGTCGTGCTGTGCTTCGACGTGCCCGAGGCGTTGCGCGAGACCTTCCGCTTCACGCAAGGCCAGTACCTGACGCTGCGCGGTGACGTCGACGGCCAGGACCTGCGCCGTTCGTATTCCATCTGCGCGGGCGTCGACGACGGCGAGCTGCGCGTCGGCGTGCGCCAGGTCGACGGCGGGGCCTTCTCCACCTGGGTCCACCGGCACCTGAAGGCCGGCGACGAGGTCCAGGTCTTCCCGCCGCAGGGCCGCTTCCACGTGCCGCTGGAGCCCGCGACGGGCCGGCACTTCGTCGGCATCGCCGCGGGATCGGGCATCACGCCCATCCTGTCGATCATGAAGAGCGTGCTCGCCCGCGAGCCGATGAGCCGTTTCACGCTGATCTACGGCAACCGTCGTCCGGCGACGACGATGTTCAAGGAAGAGCTCGAGGACCTGAAGAACCGCTACATGACGCGGCTGACGCTGCATCACGTGTTCTCGCGCGAGCATGTCGACTCGCCGCTGATGGCGGGCCGGCTGGACCAGGCCAAGCTGAGCGATTTCCTCAGCGGCCCCGTGCCGGCGGCCGGCATCGACCAGGTCTTCGTCTGCGGCCCGTTCGAGATGAACGAGCAGGCGGAAGCCGCGCTGCGCGCGGCCGGCGTGCCCGAGGAACGCATCCACATCGAGCGCTTCGGCACGCCGGAGATGCAGACGGGCCGCCCGGCGCCGCACGAGGTCCACGAAGAGGACGCGGAGGCCGCCAAGGTCGTCGTGATCCGCGACGGCGTCTCGCGCGAGATCGAGTTCCGCAAGAGCGATCCCAGCCTGCTGGACGCCGCGGCGCGGGCCGGCATGGACGTCCCGTTCTCCTGCAAATCCGGCGTGTGTTCCACCTGCCGCTGCAAGTTGATCGAAGGCGAGGTCCGGATGGATAAGAATTTCGCCCTTGAGAAGCACGAAGTGGCGGCGGGATTCATCCTGAGTTGTCAGGCGCATGCCCTGACCCCGCGCGTCGTGATCTCGTTCGACGAACGCTGATTCACAAGGAAAAGACATTTCATGGCCCGAGGTCGAGCTCCCGGATTCGATGCCACCCGCGAGGAGATCCTCGCGCAGGCCGCCCGACTTTTCGCCAACCAGGGTTACCCCGCGACCTCGATGAACCAGGTCGCCGAGGCCTGCGCGGTCAGCAAGCCCACGCTGTACCACTACGTCCGCGACAAGCATGAGCTGCTCGCGCAGATCTGCCAGAACCACCTGCAGCACCTGGTCGACCTGGTCGACGAGGTCACGGCGCAGCAGCTGCCGCCGCCGGAGCATCTGCGCGGGCTGATCCACCGCTTCGTGCGGGCCTACGGCGAGGCGCAGAACGAGCACCGCGTGCTGACCGAGGACCTGAAGTTCCTCGACGACGAGCATCGCGAGCGCATGGTCGCGGTCGAGCGCCAGGTCGTGGGCCGCTTCGCCGACGCGGTGGCCGCGGTGCGGCCGGAGCTGCGCGGCGCGCATCTGCACAAGCCGCTGACCATGCTGCTGTTCGGCATGATCAACTGGACCTTCACCTGGCTGCGGCCCGACGGCGCACTGACCTACGAGGCGGTCGCGCCCATGGTGGCGGACCTGTTCTTCGGCGGACTCGGCGCGGTGCGGACCGAACTCACCGATCCTTCGGCGCGCCACGAGCGCAACGAACTCGACCCGGCGGCGCCGCAAGTCTCATGAAGGCTTGGCGGAGGACCATCGCTCCCGACATGCATTCCGTGCAGTCATCGCAGTAGCAGTACCTCATTGACCTTGCGTTCCTGAAAAACATATTCCGAAGGAGACGACATGAAACGCATCGAGAAGACCCTGTCGGCCGTGGCCATGACGGGGGCCGCGCTGATGGGCGCGGGCGGCAGCGCGTGGGCGGACATCAACGTCGGCGTGACCGTGTCGGCCACGGGGCCGGCGGCGTCGCTGGGCATCCCGGAGAAGAACACCTTCTCGCTGATGCCCAAGACCATCGCCGGACAGAAGGTCAACTACATCATCCTGGACGACGCGTCGGACACGACCACCGCCGTCGCCAACACGCGCAAGCTGATCACCGAGCACAAGGTCGACGTGGTCGTCGGCTCCACGGTCACGCCGAACTCGCTGGCGATGATCGACGCGGTGTCGGAGGCGCAGGTGCCGATGATCTCGATGGCGGCCTCGGCCCGCATCGTCGAACCGATGGACGCCAAGAAGAAGTGGGTCTTCAAGACGCCGCAGAACGACATCATGATGGCGCTGGCCATCGCCGGTCACATGCAGGCGCAGGGTGTGAAGACGGTGGCCTACATCGGCTTCGCGGACGCCTACGGCGAAGGCTGGTACGGCGAGTTCAACAAGGTCGCCGCCAGCAAGGGCCTGAGCATCGTCGCCAACGAGCGCTACAACCGCACCGACACCTCGGTGACCGGCCAGGTGCTGAAGATCATGGCGGCCAAGCCCGACGCGGTGCTGGTCGGCGGCAGCGGCACGCCGGCGGCGCTGCCGCAGAAGACGCTCAAGGAGCGCGGCTACCAGGGCAAGTACTACCAGACCCACGGCGTGGCCAACAACGACTTCCTGCGCGTCGGCGGCAAGGACGTCGAGGGCACCTTCCTGCCCTCGGGCCCGGTGCTGGTCGTGGATCAGCTGCCCGCGGACCATCCGGCCAAGAGGAGCGCCAAGACCTACGTGACGGCCTATGAGGGCGCGTACGGCAAGGGCAGCGTGTCGACCTTCGGCGGTCACGCCTGGGACGCAGGCCTGCTGTTGCAGGCCGCGATTCCGGAGGCCATCAAGAAGGCCCAGCCGGGCACGCCGCAGTTCCGCGCGGCGCTGCGCGATGCGCTCGAAGGCGTGAAGGAACTGCCGGCCGCGCATGGTGTCTTCACGATGTCGCCCAATGACCATCTGGGTCTGGACCAACGTGCCCGCGTGATGGTGAAGATCGAAAACGGGACCTGGAAGTACCAGCCCTGATACGTTGACCTGAGGGCGGGACGCACAACGTCCCGCCCTCGTTCGTTTCTGACGTTCGAAAGAGTTGCCATGAGCGCTACCCCCGTCCTCCAAAGCCTGATCGCCGGTCGCTGGATCGGCTCGACCGCCGCGCGCGGCCTGCACAGCGCCGTCAACGGACGGTTGGTGACGCAGACCCATGCCGAGGAGATCGACTTCGGCGAGAGCCTGCATTTCGCGCGCACGAAGACGCTGCCCGCGCTGCTGGCGCTCGATTTCCAGCAGCGCGCCGCGATCCTGAAGGCGATCGCGACCTATCTGCAGGAACACAAGGAATCGCTCTACGCGATCTCCGCGCACACCGGCGCGACGCGGCCCGATTCGTGGATCGACATCGAAGGCGGCTTCGGCACGCTCTTCGCCTACGCGTCCATGGGCCGCCGCGAACTGCCGTCGAGCAACATCGTCCATGAAGGTCCGGCGCAGGCGCTGGGCAAGCTCGGGCAGTTCATGGGCACCCACGTGCTGGTGCCCAAGCGCGGCGTCGCCGTGCACATCAACGCGTTCAATTTCCCGATGTGGGGGATGCTGGAGAAGTTCGCGCCCAGCTTCCTCGCCGGCATGCCCTGCATCGTCAAGCCGGCCACGGCGACCAGCTACGTCGCCGAGGCCTGCGTCCGCCTGATCGAGCAGTCCGGCCTGCTGCCGGCCGGCGCGTTGCAGCTGATCATCGGCGGTTCCGGCGATCTGCTCGACCGACTGGAGGAGACGGACGTCGTCACCTTCACGGGCTCGGCGGACACGGCAGCGCAATTGCGCGTGAATCCGAATCTCATCCGCCGCTCGGTGCCGTTCAACGCGGAGGCGGACAGCCTCAACTGCGCGATCCTGGCGCCGGACGTCGTGCCTGGCGATCCCGAATTCGATCTCTTCGTCAAGGAAGTGATGCGGGAGATGAGCGCCAAGGCCGGCCAGAAGTGCACGGCTATCCGCCGCGCGATCGTGCCGGCGGCGCAGATCGACGCGGTGGCCGCGGCGCTGCGCGAGCGGCTCGCGAAGATCAGGATCGGCGATCCGTCCGTCGAAGGCGTGCGCATGGGCGCGCTGTCGTCCAAGGCGCAGCAGGCCGACGTGGCCGAGCGCCTGGCGCAGCTCGCGCAGGGCAACGAGATCGTCTACGGCGAGCGTGACGGCTTCGCACCGGTGGGCGAGGGCGTGGGCGACGGCGCCTTCTTCGCGCCGACGCTGCTGCTGTGCCGCGACGCGATGACCAACGAGGCGGTGCACAACGTCGAGGCCTTCGGTCCGGTGTCGACGCTGATGAGCTACGGTGACTTCGACGAAGCGCTGGCGCTCGCCGCCAAGGGGCGCGGCAGCCTGGTGGGCTCGGTGGTCACGAAGACGCCGGCGCTGGCCGCGCAGGCCGTCTATCACGCGGCGGCCTTCCACGGCCGGCTGCTGGTGCTGGACCGCGACGCGGCGGGCGAATCGACGGGACACGGCTCCCCGCTGCCGATGCTCAAGCACGGCGGTCCGGGCCGCGCGGGCGGCGGCGAGGAGCTCGGCGGCATCCGCGCCGTCAAGCACTACCTGCAGCGCTGCGCGGTGCAGGCCTCGCCGACGATGCTCACGGCCATCACCGGCGAGTACGTGCGCGGCGGCAAGGTCACCGAGGATGCCATCCATCCGTTCCGCAAGCACTTCGAGGAGATCCAGGTCGGCGACTCGCTGCTGACGCATCGCCGCACCGTGTCCGAGGCGGACATCGTCAACTTCGGCGGCATCAGCGGCGACTACTTCTACATGCACTTCGACGAGGTCGCGGCCAAGGACACGCAATTCGGCCAGCGCATCGCGCACGGCTACTTCGTGCTGTCGGCGGCGGCGGGGCTGTTCGTGTCGCCGGCGCCGGGGCCGGTCCTTGCCAACTACGGGCTGGACACGCTGCGCTTCGTGAATCCCGTGGCCATCGGCGACACCATCCAGGCGCGGCTCACCTGCAAGCGCCGCATCGACCGCGGCAATCGCCCGGACCAGCCGCCGCAAGGGGTGGTCGCCTGGGACGTGCAGGTCACCAACCAGCGCGGCGAGCTCGTGGCGAGCTACGACATCCTGACGTTGGTGGCGAAGAAGGGCTGAGACCGGCGTCGGCGGACACCGTCGCCTCCGCCTTCTGCAGCTGGCGGGCTTCAGTACTGCCACCGCCGCTGGCCCTCACCCCCGCCCTCTCCCGCAAGCGGGAGAGGGAGTCCGACCGGCCCTGGTCGTAACGCCTGCTCCTCTTGCTCCCTCTCCCGCTTGCGGGAGAGGGCAGGGGTGAGGGGCGCGCGCAGCGCGCGGGGTCCAAGCAGTCATGCGGCGCTTCTTGCTCCCTCTCTCCGCAGGCTTCAGCGATTGATCTCGTGGATGAGGTCGATCAGCGCGCGCAGCGTTGCCGGGATGTGGCGGTGGCCTGAGTAGTACAGGCAGAGCGCCGCCAGCGGCGCGGCCCAGTCGTCCAGCACGCGGCGGAGTCGACCGCTGGCGAGGTCTTCAGCGACGTACCACTCGGCGATCTGCGCAAGTCCCAGTCCCGCGCGCGCCGCTTCCAGCATCAGCAGCGGCGAGTCCAGCACCATCGGGCCGGGCACGTCGAGCGCTTCGCGCGTCGCCGCCGCCTTGCCGCGCTTCGCCTGCGCGAACTCCCAGGGCGACGGCAGGCCGCTCGGCATCCGCGCGCGGATACACGCATGGCGGGCGAGGTCGGCGGGCGTCGACGGCGTGCCGTGGCGCTCGAAGTAATCGGGCGAAGCGACCACCGCCATCCGCAGCGGCAGGCCGATCGGCACGCGGATCATGTCGCGCGGCACCTGCGGCGCGAGTCGCAGCCCGGCGTCGAAGCCTTCAGCGACGATGTCGACCAGCCGGCCCTCGGTGACGACGTCGAGCGTGACGTCGGGGTACCGGCGCAGGAACTCCGCCAGGACCGGCCGGAACACCATCTGCGCCGCGCCCAGCGAGCTGTTGAGGCGCAAGGTGCCGGCAGGCGCGCCCGCGCGGTCGTCCGCCGCCGCGACGGCCTCCTGGATCTGCGCGACCGCCGGTCCGACCCGCTCGACGAATCGACGTCCCGCCTCCGTGAGCGACACGCTGCGCGTCGTGCGGTGGAAGAGCCGCACGCCCATGCGCGCCTCCAGGCCCGCGACCGCATTGCTGACGGCGGAGGTCGACATCTCGAGCTCCGTCGCCGCCGGTCGGAAACCCTGCCGGCGCGCGACGGCGAGCACGACCTCGAATTCGGTCAGGCTGTCTTTCTGCATGAGGCATTGTTCCTGGAACTGGGACGATGCGTCCAGCATTGACTGGCTTATCGAAACGGCTCTGGATTTCTACAGTCGTTCCATCGAGTCGCGGCATCCGCCGAGACCGACGCCGAAAGGACGGGTCATGCGGACCTTCGACCAGAACTACATCGATGGCGCCTTCGTGCCGGTGACGGGCGAGGAGCTCGTCGATATCGTGGATCCCGCCACCGAAGAGGTGGTCGGCCAGGCCCGGCTCGCGAATCGCGACGATGCCCGGCGCGCGGTCGAGGCCGCGATGCACGCCCAGCCGGCGTTCGGAGGGAGCGTCGTCGCGGAACGGATCGGGTTGCTGGAGCGTCTCCGGGCATCGATGCTGGCGCACGCCGACGAGATCCTCGAGGCGACGATCACCGAATACGGCGGCCTCGTCGCCCGCGCGCAATGGGTCGCGAACTACGCCTCGCAGTGTTTCGGCGATGCGGCGCGGGTGTTGTCGACCTACGCCTTCGAACGGCCCGTCGGCGGCTCGACGGTCGTGATGGCGCCGGTCGGCGTGTCGGCGCTCTTCGCGCCGTGGAACAGCACCGCCGGCACGATGGCGAGCAAGCTCGCGTCGGCGATCGCCGCCGGCTGTGCCACGGTGATCAAGCCCAGCGAGCTGAGTCCGTGGCAGGCGCACGTCGTGGCCCGCGCGATTCATGAAGCGGGGCTGCCACCCGGCGTCGTCAACATCGTGACCGGTCGCGGCCTGGACGTCGGCGCCGAGATCGGCACCCATCCCGGCGTGACCAAGCTGTCGTTCACCGGATCGACGCCGACCGGCAAGCTGATCGCGCGCGGCGCCGTCGACACGATGAAGCGCGTGAGCCTGGCGCTGACCGGCAAGTCGGCGTCGCTGCTGCTGAACGATGCGGACCTGAACGCAGCGATTCCGCTCGCGCTGGGCGCGGCCTTCATGAACAGCGGGCAGGCCTGCGTGGCGGGGACGCGCCTGCTGGTGCCGCGAGCGCGGACGGCGGAGGTGGTCGAGCGGATCCGCTCCGCCGTCGCCGCGCTGCGCGTCGGCGATCCGCGCGATCCGGCGACGACGATCGGTCCCATGGTCAGCCGCGCGCAGTACGAGCGCGTCCAGCACTTCATCCGCCGCGGCATCGACCAGGGCGCGACGCTGATCGCCGGCGGGGAAGGGCGTCCCGATGGACTCGATCGCGGCTGGTTCGTCCGTCCCACCGTCTTCGCCGACGTCCGCAACGACATGGACATCGCCCGCGAGGAGATCTTCGGCCCGGTGCTGTCCGTCCTGCCGGTGGACTCGGAGGACGAGGCCATCGCGGTCGCCAACGACTCGCCGTACGGGCTCCAGGCCTACGTGTTCTCGACCGACGCGGACCGTGCGCGACGCGTGGCCGCGCGACTGCAGGCGGGGACGGTGCTGATCAACCGCGTCGCGCCGGATCTGTTGGCGCCGTTCGGCGGCGTCAAGCAATCGGGCGTGGGTCGCGAGTTCGGCGTGAGGGGCATGGAGGCCTTCCTCGAACCGAAGACGATCAGCGCCGCCTGAGATCGGCAAAGCCGAATCGCCGGCAAGGAAGTTCGACCTTGAGCGGAGTGCGCGGGCCGCCCACACTGCGGCCTTCCCTCCACCCGACTTCCGAACGACCTTGGACTTCCTCACCACCCCCGTCATCGCCGGTCTGCTCTTCACCGGCACGCTGGCCCTCGTCGCGCTGATGGCCTGGAAAGGCGGCAGCGAGCGCCGCGACGTCACCTTCCTCGCCTCGGCGGCCGGCCTGGGCGGCGTGTGCACGGCGATCGCCGCCGTGGTCTGAATCCGGCGCGCACAGCGCACGCCGCAGGCGCCCGATTTACGCTCCGTTGCGAAGTCGACGTCCCTGACGGCTGCGCGTGATTCGGCGCCGCGCCAGAATGCGGCGAACGATTCAGTGAGAGGAAGGGGAGGGCATGCGCGTCTTGCTCGTCGAGGATTCCGAGTTTGTTCGCGAGCAGTTCCTGCGATTGTTCGAGGGACTCGATTTCGTGGAAGTGGTGGGTTACGCGGACAGCGAGGAAGACGCGGTCCAGGCGATCTCGGTGCTCAAGCCCGAGGTCGTGCTGCTCGACCTGAACCTGCAGGTCGGCTCCGGCATGCACGTGCTGCGACGCGCCCGGGCGGGCGGCTACACCGGCAAGCTGTGGGTGCTCAGCAGCCGCGATCCCGACTTCTACCGCTCGCTGTGCGAGAAGCACGGCGCCGACGGCTTCTACGACAAGGCCCATGAGCAGCTGCAGCTGCTCGACGACCTGCGCGTGCTGGCGGGCGAGAAGCCGCTGTTCTAGTCCCGCCGGGCTTGTCAGAATCCGGCGATCGTCGACTTCGAAAGGCGGGCGCCGGCATGACCCGACCCCCCATCCGGTTCCACTGCGTCGGTTGCGGCGAATGCTGCCGGGGCCGGCACGGCTTCATGACCCTGACGCTGGCCGAGACCGCAGCCTGGTTGCGCCGCGGCCATCGCGTGGCCGTGCTGCTGGAAGCCTTTCCGGTCGACGGCGAGCAGTCGGGGTTTCACGGCCTTCAACTGCCGGTCGACTACGGCGTCGAGCTGCGCTCGGGCGCGATGTCCATGCGCGTGGCCCCCGTCTTCGGGGCCGACCTGCAGGCCGGCTGCCCGAACCTGGCCGACGACAACGCCTGCCGGATCTACGACGGACGCCCCGCGGTCTGCCGTCTCTATCCCGCGCCGACGCACCCGCTGAGCGTGTTCCGCACGGATACCCGGGCCTGTCCGCCCGAGGCCTGGCAGTCGCCCGCCGGTGTGATCCTGGTGGAGGAGGACGGCCGGATGCCGCAGGACGTCCAGGCGAGGGTCCGGAGCTTCCAGGGCGAACTCGGCCGCGAAGCCGCGGCCAAGGTCGCGATCTGCGAGGCCCTCGGCGTCCACCTCGCGGGATGGCGGGGCAACGGCATCGTCATCCACACGCCGGCGGTGCAGGACTTCCTGGCGGCGATCGAGCGAAGCGCCTTGCAGGTCGAAGGAGCGGCGGCCACGTCGAACTCCTGGACCCTGCGCGTCGCCGGGAGCGCGCTCGCCGCCGAATTGCTCGACGCGAACGCTGCGCTCTTCGCCGGAGAAGGCAGCGGCGAGCATGTGTTCGTCCCGGTTGCTTAGAATCCCCGACTCCCTAGCGATGACGCCCCGATGACCGGGCGATGACGATGACAGCAGCTGTTCGGACCGACGCCGCGCTGGCGCCGGTGGTGATCGTGGGTGCCGGCCTGGCCGGATTGACCGTGGCGCTTCACCTCGCCGACCGCGTGCCGGTGATCGTGCTGGCCAAGCGCGAGCTCAACGAGGCCGCCACGGCCTGGGCCCAGGGCGGGATCGTCGGGGTGCTCGGCTCGGACGACAGCATCGAGAGCCACGTCCGCGACACGCAGGAGGCCGGCGCCGGCCTCGTCGACGAAGCCACCGCGCGCTTCATCGCCGAACGCAGCGCCGACGCCGTCGGCTGGCTGGTGGAGCAGGGCGTGCCGTTCACGCTCGACGAACAGGGACCGCTCGGGCTGCACCTGACCCGCGAGGGCGGCCACGCGGTGCGCCGCATTGCCCACGCCGCCGACGCGACCGGCAAGGCCATCCACGACGCGCTGCTGGCCAAGGCGCACGCGCATCCCAACATCCAGCTGCGCCAGCGCTGGATGGCGCTGGACCTGATCACCTCGCGCCATGTGCAGCGGGAGGAACCGTCGCGCTGCTACGGCATCTACGCGCTGGACATGGACGCCCAGCGCGTCGACGCGATCGCGGCGCGGGCCGTCGTGATGGCCACCGGCGGCGCCGGCAAGGTCTACCGCTACACGACCAATCCGGACACCTCCACCGGCGACGGCATCGCCATGGCGTGGCGCGCAGGCTGCCGCATCGCCAACATGGAGTTCATCCAGTTCCACCCGACCTGCCTGTACCACCCGCAGGAACGCAGCTTCCTGATCACGGAGGCGCTGCGCGGCGAGGGCGGTCACCTGAAGCTGCCGGACGGCACGCGCTTCATGGCGGCGCACGATGAGCGGCTCGAACTCGCGCCGCGCGACGTGGTCGCCCGGGCCATCGACTTCGAGATGAAAAAGCACGGCCTCGACCACGTGTGGCTGGACGCCACGCACCTGGGCGAAGCCTTCCTGAAGGAACACTTCCCGACGGTGCACGCGCGTTGCCTCGCGCTGGGCATCGACATCGCGCGCCAGCCGATCCCGGTCGTGCCGGCCGTGCACTTCACCTGCGGCGGCGTGGTGTCGGACCTGCAGGGCCGCGCCGATCTGCCGGGACTCTACGCGGTCGGCGAAACCGCCCACACCGGGCTGCACGGCGCCAACCGGCTGGCGAGCAACTCGCTGCTGGAATGCGTGGTGCTCGGCCGCGGCTGCGCGTCGGACATCCTCGCGCAGGAAGTGCTCCCGCCCGCACCGCTGCCGGCCTGGGACGAAAGCCAGGTCGAGGACGCGGACGAGCAGGTGGTCATCGCCCACAACTGGGACGAGTTGCGCCTGCTGATGTGGAACTACGTCGGGATCGTGCGTACCACCAAGCGGCTGGAACGCGCCCTGCACCGCATCGACCTGCTGCGCGCGGAGATCGACGACTACTACGCCAACTTCCGCGTCAGCCGCGATCTGCTGGAGTTGCGCAACCTGGTCGATTGCGCGGAACTGATCGTGAGATCGGCGCTGCTGCGGCATGAAAGCCGCGGGCTGCACTACAGCCGCGACTACCCGCGCACGCTGCCGGCAAGTCTGCCCACGGTGCTGGTGCGGAACGGGAATACGCGCTGACTTCCAAGAGGCCTGCCGTCGCCAAGCGCGGGCTCTCCACGGGGCATGGGGCCTCGCGTCCGCGAACCCCAAGCCCCATTCCGGCCCCAGTGAGCCCTTTGGACTGCGCCTTCGGTTATCGCTGTTTCGTGCGAAGCACGCTGCGCGCTTGCACGAAGTTGTAGGCGTAGCTGACCGCTTCCTTGATCGCGGCGTCGACGTCCAGCCGCTCCTGCTCGGTCAGGTAGAACGAGTAGTCGACGGCATGACGGATGTAGCGCGGCGGGAGCCGGTTCAGCGCGACGCAGGCGACGTCGGCCAGCAGCTCTGCCTCGCGATGGATCTCGGGGAACTGCGGCGCGGTCTCCATCACCGCGGCAAACACTTCGCGTTCGTGATGGTTGTAGAGCGAGGTGAAGTCCATGAGCGGGTCCTGCAACGGGCAGCTGGAATGGCCACAGCATAGGCCGACGCTCACACAAATGGAAAGCCCCGCGGACACTCGTTCGCGCGGGGCGTACTGCCACGGCCGCTGGCCCTCACCCCCACCCTCTCCCGCAAGCGGGAGAGGGAGCGAGAATGCACCGAGCCATTCGTGGCAGGAGCACTGGGGTGGCCCCCTCTCCCGCAAGCGGGAGAGGGAGCGAGAATGCACCGAGCCATTCGTGGCAGGAGCACTGGGGTGGCCCCCTCTCCCGCAAGCGGGAGAGGGAGCGAGAATGCACCGAGCCATTCGTGGCAGGAGCACTGGGGTGGCCCCCTCTCCCGCACTGCGGGAGAGGGAGCGAGAATGCACCGAGCCATTCGTGGCAGGAGCACTGGGGTGGCCCCCTCTCCCGCACTGCGGGAGAGGGTGGGGGTGAGGGCCAGCGGCCGTCGAAGTGCGGTCAGGCCGCGCCGATGCCCGGCACCATCGCGCCCGCTTCCGCGGCCTTCTTCGCCTTGAGCTTGGCGGTGAAGTCCAGCATGCGGTCAATGCACGACTTCGCTTCGACCCGGATCGCCTCCTCGACGAAGATCTCGCCGGTGCCGCGTTCCAGGCAGTCGACCAGCCCCTGCAGGCCGTTCATCGCCATCCACGGGCAGTGCGCGCAGCTCTTGCAGGTCGCGCTGTTGCCCGCCGTCGGCGCCTCGATCAGCACCTTGCCCGGCGCCATCTGCCGCATCGCATGCAGGATGCCGTTGTCGGTGGCGACCACGTACTCGCGCGCCTTGCCTTCGACCACGGCCTTGATCAGCGCCGAGGTCGAGCCCACCACGTCCGCCTGCGCGACGACCGAGGCCGGCGACTCCGGGTGGACGAGGATCATCGCGTCCGGATGCTGCTCGCGCAGCAGCTCCAGCTCCAGGCCCTTGAACTCGTCATGGACGATGCAGGCGCCGTTCCACATCAGCATGTCGGCGCCGGTCTGCTCCTGGATGTAGCGGCCCAGGTGGCGGTCGGGGGCCCACAGGATCTTCTCGCCGCGGGCCTTGAGCTCGCTGACGATCTCCAGCGCGCAGGAACTGGTGACCATCCAGTCCGCACGCGCCTTCACTGCGGCGCTCGTGTTGGCGTACACGACGACGGTGCGGTCCGGATGCGCGTCGCAGAACGCGGCGAAGTCGTCGGCCGGGCAGCCCAGGTCCAGCGAGCAGGTCGCGTCCAGGTCGGGCATCAGCACGCGTTTCTCGGGGCTGAGGATCTTGGCGCTTTCGCCCATGAACTTCACCCCGGCGACGACCAGCGTCTGCGCCGCGTGGTCACGCCCGAAGCGCGCCATTTCCAGCGAGTCGGAAACGATGCCGCCGCTTTCCTGCGCGAGGTCCTGCAGGTCGCCGTCGACGTAGTAATGGGCGACGAGCACCGCCCCCTTGGCCTTGAGCAGTTCGGCGGCACGCGCCTTGAGTTGCGAGCGCTGGCTGGGCGTCAACGGTGCCGGCACCTTGGCCCACGCATGGGCGGTGCAGGTGGCGCCGTCCGCATCCTGGCGGGCGAAGTCGTAGAGAACCTGTTCCATAGGGTCGGAATTCTAGGTCTGGCCGAAAAACCGGCTCGGCGGCATGCCGACTGTCCGGGTGACCATCGCGGTGAAGGCGCTGGCGCTGGCATAACCGAGCTCCGCGGCGATGACCTGCATCGGCTTGCGGTGCGCGGCCAGCCGCAACGCCTCGGCCAGCAGCGCCTGCTGGCGCCACTGGGCGTAGCTGCTGCCCAGTTCCTGGCGGAACAGCCGCGAGACGGTGCGCGCGCTCGCGCCCACTTCCGCCGCCCAGTCGTCCAGGCTGGCATGGCGCATGGGCTCGGCGAGCACGGCCTCGCAGAGCCGGCGCAGGCGCTTGTCGGTCGGCAGCGCGACGCCGAGCTGCAGGCGCGGCGCGCGGCGGATCTCGTCGAGGATGAGCTTGCCGATCCAGCCTTCGCGGTCGGCCACGGCGTCGCCAGGTTCGATCTCGTCGCGCGCGAGCTGCACGGCCAGCTCGCGCAGCAGCGGGGAAACCTCGAGGACCCGGTTCTCCGCCCAGACCTCGCCGTCGTCGGGCGGCTCCAGCAGATAGAGCGTGCGCAGCTCGCAGCGCTCGACGGCGGTCACCGCGTGGACCACGCCAGCGGGGATCCAGACGCCGCGTGAGGGCGGGACCAGGAAAGTGGCGCGGTCGGTGCTCACGCGCACGACACCGGTCACCGAAAACACGAACTGACCCCAGGTGTGGAGGTGCGCCTGGATGTCCATGAATCCGTCCAGGCTGCGCGACTTGGCGCGCACCGGGCGTTCGGCGCTGGGTGCGTAGCGGCGCGGATCCAGCGGCGGCAGGCTGGTGCGGCGCGTGAGGGTCGGCGTCGGGTGGGGTGTCAGGTGCTGGGCGGGGAGGTTCATGGCGGAAACTCGACAGAACTTGTCTGGCTATCGTAATCCCGACGTGAAGGCCCTGTCACCATTCCGTCCATGAACACCGCCACCACCACCGTCGACGCGGCCGGCCTGTCGCCGAACCCCGAACAGAGCGCCGCACAGAGCCGGACACGGGACATCCAGACCATCAGCCTGATCGGTCTGGCGCACGGCACCTCGCATTTCTTCCACATGCTGCTGCCGCCGCTGTTCCCGGTGTTCATGCGGGAGTTCGGGCTGAGCTATTCGGAGCTGGGCCTGCTGGTGACGATCTTCTTCGTGATCTCGGGCGTGGGGCAGGCGCTGTCGGGTTTCCTGGTCGACAAGACGGGCGCGCGGCCGGTGCTGTTCGCAGCGTTGAGCTGCTTCGTGCTGGCGTCGCTGGCGGCGGGCACGGCGCAGGGCTTCGCGGGGCTGGCGCTGGCCGCGGCGCTGGCGGGCCTGGGCAACTCGCCCTTCCACCCGGTGGACTTCACGATCCTGAACAAGCGCGTGTCGCAGCAGCGGCTGGGCCATGCGTTCTCGGTGCACGGCATCACCGGCAATCTGGGCTGGGCCGCGGCGCCGGTGCTGCTGATCTGGATGCACCAGGCGACCGGTGAATGGCGCCTGGGCTACGTGGCGACGGCGGCGTGGGCGCTGTTCGTGATCGCGCTGCTCGTCTTCAAGCGCGACGCGATCGACGACACGCAGGGGTCCTGGGGCCATGAGAAGGCCGGCGCGGCCAAGGCGCCGGTCGACGAGCATCCGATGGCCTTCCTGAAGCTGCCGTCGGTGTGGCTGTGCTTCTCGTTCTTCTTCTTCACGACCTCGGCGCTGAGCGCGATCCAGAGCTTCGCGTCGCCGGCGCTGTCGGCGATGTACGGCGTGAGCCTGGCGAGCACCGCCTTCGTCGTGACCGGCTACATGCTGGCGGGCGCGGCGGGGATGATCGTGGGCGGCTTCCTGGTGGCGAAGTCGCAGAACCTGGAGCGCAACATCGCCGGCGCGATGTTCGTCGCCGCGGCGCTGCTGGCGCTGACGGCCACGGGCTGGCTGCCGGCGACGGCGGCGCTGATCGCCGCGGCGACGGCGGGCTTCGGCACCGGCCTGGCCGGCCCGTCGCGCGACATGCTGATCAAGCGCGCCGCGCCGCCCGGGGCGACCGGTCGCGTCTACGGCACGGTGTACTCGGGACTGGACACAGGCTTCGCGGTGGCGGCGCCGATCTTCGGCGCGCTGATGGACCGCCACTGGAACAACGCCGTGTTCTTCGGCGCGTCGTTCGCGCTGCTGCTCGGTATCGGCGCGGCGAGCCTGGTGCGGCAGGGGAAGCGCTGACACCCCTCAGGGGGAAGTCAATCCGAGGTGTCGGATGACTGAAATCTGTGGTCACCCGACGCCGTCATAACGATCGAGGTGGGTCCCGGAACTTGCATCGCATCGCCCGCGCAACAGTGCGGCGACCTTCGTTTGCAGCGGCATGCAGCGGATCTAGAGTCATTCGCTCTGGAGGTTGCCGACCATGCCGTATTCCCCTGCGATCGTTGCCAATGCCGTGCTCCACCTCGCCAAGCAGCGGGGGCTTTCCGTGAGCCATCTGAAACTTCAGAAGCTGGTTTTCTTCACGCATGCGTGGAGTCTGGCCATCCAAGGCCTTCCTGCCGTCGACGAGCGTCCGGAGGCGTGGGAGTACGGGCCGGTCTTCAATTCGTTGTACTACCGGCTCAAAGGGAGTGGCCACGATGCGATCACGTCGCTCATCGAAACCGTCGATGCTCAGACCAATGCTTTCGCTGCCCTGATTCCATCGCCTGTCGATGCGACCTTCTGGCGCATTCTGGATCAGGTCATGGACCGGTACGGATCGTTCACCCCTTCCCAACTTTCCACGCTGAGTCACGAGCCAGGCGGTCCTTGGGAGCAGGCGAGGAGCTCAAAGCAGGCGATCATTTCCGACGAGTCCGTGCGGCAGTTCTACAGGGGGATGCTGCAATGATCGACCTCCTCCAGCAGGGAATGCCCCCGGTGCCCCCGATCGTCGCACCCTCGACCGATGCTCCGGTGTCGACCGAAGTCCAGAAATTCGACCCCACGGTCCTCGACTACAAGATCAAGCGGGCCGGAACTTTCGGCGGTCTGAGCATTGCGTGCGTGCTGTACTTGGTCGGTGTCCTCGTCATCTTGAAGCTCATGGGAATCTGGCCTTTCAACTGCACCCCGGTGGCCGAGGTGACATCCACCTTGTCTCGTGTGGTCGAGTGCACCAATGTTGCGATTGGCGAAGGCGCCTGGCATGGCGTCGCCGGCGTCATGCTTGCGCTCTTTTCAGTGCCGACGGTGCTCCTGATCGCGATCCTGCGGACCGCGTCGGCGAAGAGGGACCCGTTGCCGGACAGCGTTTATTCGACCGCGGCCAACAAGCTGGCTTCGGCGCTGGAACGAGTGCTCGAGCCGAAGAAGTAGCCCTGGCAACACTTGACCCCGCCAGCCCCTGCAGCGCAAGTCGCATCCGCGCCGCAACAGGGGACATCCCGCCCGCTTGCAATGGCGGAGCCGCTCGCTACAGTCGTCCGTCATGGATCAGCACCGCACCGTCAGCCGCCCCGCCGGGCACGTCCTCGTCGAGGCCCTGATCGAGCAAGGCATCAGCGAGGTCTTCGGAGTGCCAGGGGAGAGCTACCTCGCGGTCCTCGACGGCTTCCATGAGCACCGCGAGCGCATCCGCTTCATCGGCTGCCGGCAGGAAGGCGGCGCCGCCTTCATGGCCGATGCGCAGGGCAAGCTGACCGGCCGCCCCGGCGTGTGCTTCGTGACGCGCGGTCCCGGCGCCACCAACGCCAGCATCGGCCTGCACACGGCCTTCCAGGATTCGACGCCGATGATCCTGTTCATCGGGCAGGTGGCGTCCGACCAGCGCGATCGCGAAGCCTTCCAGGAAGTCGATTACCGCCAGATGTTCGGCCCGGGCACGCTGGGCATGGCCAAGTGGGTCGGCGAGGTGCACGACCCGCATCGCCTGCCCGAATACGTCGCGCGCGCGTTCCACACCGCGATGCAGGGACGACCCGGCCCGGTCGTGCTGGTGCTGCCCGAGGACATGCTCACGCAGCTCACCGACGCGCCGGTGCTGCCGCGCGCCAAGCCCGCCGTGGCCTGGCCGGCGCCGGCGGATCTCGTCGAGCTGCAGGCCCGGCTCGAAGGCGCGCAGCGGCCCTTCGTCATCGCCGGCGGCGGCGGCTGGACCGCCGAAGCCTGCGCCGCGCTGCAGGACTTCGCCCATGCCTGGCAGGTGCCGGTCGGCTGCGCCTTCCGCTTCCAGGACCTCTACGACAACCGCGACCCGCTGTACGCGGGCGACGTCGGCATCGGCATCAACCCGGCGCTCGCCAAACGCATCGTCGAAGCCGACCTCGTCATCGCGATCGGCCCGCGCCTGGGCGAGATGACCACCGGCGGCTACACGCTGCTCAAGGCACCGCGTCCCGCGCAGCAGCTGGTGCACATCCACGCCGGCGCCGAGGAACTGGGCCGCGTCTATGCGGCGGACCAGATGATCCAGGCCAGCATGAGCGGCGCCGCGCTGGCACTGCAGCAGTTGCGCCCGCCGGTCGACCTCGAGGAACTGCCGTGGTTGCAGTGGTCGCGCGACGCGCATGCCGACTACCAACGCAACCAGCAGGCGCTGCCCGTCGGACCGATGGATCTGGCCGAGGTCATCCATCTGCTGGACCGGCTGCTGCCGGCGGAAACCATCTTCACCAACGGCGCCGGCAACTACAGCGGCTGGCTGCATCGCTTCCACCGCTACACGGCGCTGCATCAGGGCGGCCGCACCCAGCTCGCGCCGACCAGCGGCGCGATGGGCTACGGCTTCCCGGCCGCCGTCGCCGCGGCGCTGCTGCAGCGCGAGCGCTGGGTCGTCAACATCGCCGGGGACGGCGACTTCCTGATGACCGGCCAGGAGATGTCCACCGCGATGGCGCACGGCGCGCGCCGGCTGATCTGCCTGGTGGTCGACAACGGCAGCTACGGCACCATCCGCATGCACCAGGAGCGCGAGTACCCCGGCCGCGTCAGCGGCAGCGATCTGCACAACCCCGACTTCGCCGCCCTCGCGGGCGCCTATGGCTGGCTGGCCTTCACCGCGGCCCGCACCGAGGATGTCGAGCCCGCGCTCCGTCAGGCGCTCTCGTCCCAGGTCCCCACGCTGATCCACCTGAAGCTGCCGGTGGAGATCTCCACCTCGCGGGCGACGCTCAGCAGCATCCGCGAAGCCGCGTTGAAGCGGAAGTCCCCGTGACATCGACGGCTGCCGCCTCTGACGGAGAATGGCACCATGTCTGAAGCCATTCCCTTCGCCCTGCGCGGCGAGTACATCGAACTCGACAAGCTGCTCAAGGCCACCTCGCTGGCCAGCAGCGGCGGCGAGGCCCGGCACTTCATCTCCGAGGGCCAGGTGCGCGTCGACGGTCAGGTCGATCTGCGCAAGACCGCCAAGATCCGCGCCGGTCAGGTGGTGGAGTTCAACGGTGAACGCATCGAGATCCTGAACGACCCGGAGGAGTGACCCGATGACCAGTCCCAGCGCCTCGACCCGCGCCGCGATCCGTTTCTCGACCTGCGATCTCTGCGATTCGCTGAAGGCCGATACCAGCGGCGATACGCGCTGGCTGCCGGGCAGCCGGTATCGCAGCTACGGCGGCCATGCACGTTTCGCCGGCCCCGTGGCGACGGTGCGCTGCCTGGACGACAACTCGCAGGTCAAGGCCGCGGTCGAAAGCTTCGGCGCTGGCCGCGTGCTGGTCGTCGATGGCGGCGGCTCGCTGCGGCGCTCGCTGGTCGGCGGCAACCTCGCCGTCAGCGCGGCGAAGAACGGCTGGGCCGGCGTGCTGGTCCACGGTGCCGTGCGCGATCTGGAAGAGCTGCGCGCGGCCCAGGTCGGCCTCTTCGCGCTGGGCCATGTGCCGATGCCGACCGAACGCCGCGAGCAGGGTCTCTCGGACGTGCCCGTTCAGATCGACGGCGTCTGGATCCGCCCCGGTGACTGGCTGTATGCCGACGAGGACGGCGTCGTCGTCACGCCCAAGCCCGTGCACGCGGCCGGCTGACCGGAAGCGGTCGCCGGGACGGCGTCGCGCGGGTCAGATCGAACGCGAGCGCCTGGGCGCCAGCGACGGCAGCGACGGCAGGCGCCGGATGAGCGCTTCGCAGGACGACTGGATCCTCTGCAGGGTGCGCTGGCGGAGCTGCTTCGACGATGGGGCTGTCGAGCCGCGCGCGGCCTCATGGGCGAACGCGGCAGGCTCCCTCCGCGGAACCAGCGCTTCAGGGGACGACGGTCGGGAGTTGTCCGTGCCGCTCGCCGTCCAGTTGGCGAGCCGGTAGGCGACCGCGTCGTTGCGTGTGCACGCGTGCAGCGAGGCTTCAACCATCGACAAGGTCCGCGCGGCCCTGTCTTCAGGCCACTGGGGGCGCCCCGGCGGCCAAGTCCGCCTTGGCCGCGTATTGCATGCGGCTTGCCATGCGAGCGCATTGGCAGGCAGGTCCTCCGTGCCGCAGGCGACCAGCTTCACACCGGCGGGACTCATCACCCGGGACAGCGTGGGCAGGTCCGCGATGACGGTTCTCAGATGACGACCGAGGGCGGCGTTGATCGGTGCCGTCCCGCCCGGGGACCAGAGGAGGAGTCCCTCCAGGGCGGGCAGGCCCAGCATCAGCGTATGGATCGCGGAGACCGGGCAGTGCGACGGCAAGGCCACGAAGCGCGCCTCCTCGCAGTGTGTCAACCAGAATGAAGGAATCTCCTCGAAGGCGGCGGGCGCGAAGCGCCGCAGGTCGACATGAGGATGGGCGCAATCCCAGAGCTCGCTCACGATGTCCGCAGCGACGGCACTGAGGTCGTCGAATCGGGTGGGCGGCCGGTTTCTCGCCGCGGTAGGCTCAGAAGTCGGGAGGAGGGGCGACGATGCGATCGGATGCATGAAGGTTCGAGAGAAGAGGACGCGCATCAGTCGTCGAGACATACCGGCCGTTCGGTCGGCACCGACCCTCGTGTCCGGTCGCCCTTCAGATCCGGCCGACCCTCAGACCCGAGCGGCCATCCATCCGGCCAGCGCCTCGGCCGCCATCGGCCGCCCGAACAGCCAACCCTGCGCCGCGTCGCAGCCCATGGCCACGAGGATGTCGCGCTGTCCCTCGGTCTCGACGCCTTCCGCGACCACCGTGAGCCCCAGCGAACGTCCGATGCCGATCACTGCGCTGGCCAGCGCGCGATCGTCGGCGTCCTGCTCAAGGTCGCGCACGAAACTCTTGTCCAGCTTGAGCTCGGTCACCGGCAGGCGCTTGAGGTAGCTCAGGCTCGAGTAGCCGGTGCCGAAGTCGTCCACCGACACCCCCACGCCCATCTCGTGCAACTGCTGCAGCTGTTCGCGGGGGCGGCTGGTGTCGTCGAGCATCAGGCGTTCGGTGACTTCCAGCGTCAGGTCGCTCGCCGCCAACCCGTGCTTCGCGAGCAGGGCTCGCGCGTGCGCGGCGACGTCGTCCTGGTGGAAGCGTTGCGGCGAGACGTTGACCGACAGGCCCGGCACCGCCGTCCCGTCGGCGCGCCAGCGCGCCAGTTGCGCGCAGGACTGCGCCAGCACCCAGGCGTCCAGCGCATTGATCAGGCCGCTCTCCTCGGCGACCGGGATGAAACGGTCCGGCGGCACCCAGCCGCGTTCGGCGTCGTGCCAGCGCAGCAGCGCCTCGACGCCCACCAGCGCGCGGTCGGTCAGCCGGACCTTGGGCTGGTAGTGCAGCTGCAGCAGCTGGTTGGACAGCGCATGGCGCAAGGCCGCCTCGATGTCGAGCCGCTCGTCCAGCGCCTGGTTCATCGCGTGCAGGAAGAAGCGGGCGCAGTCGCGGCCGGCACGTTTGGCCTCGTACATCGCGATGTCGGCGTTCTTCAGCAATTGGTCGAGGTCGAGGCCGTCCCGCGGATAGGCGCACACGCCGATGCTGGCGGTCATCTGCACCCGGGCGTGGCTGCCGTCCAGCGGGATGGGGGCCTCCAGCGCCGTGCGCAGTTTGCCGGCGACATGCATCGCGTCTTCCGCCGAACAGCCCGGCAGCAGCACGACGAACTCGTCGCCGCCCAGTCGCGCCAGCGTGTCGCTGTCGCGCAGCGAGGCCAGCAGGCGCGCGGAGATGTGCTTGAGCACCTGGTCGCCGACCGCGTGCCCCAGCGAATCGTTGACGGTCTTGAAGCGGTCGATGTCCAGCAGCAGCAGCGCCGCCGGTGCCTCGGTGCGCGCGGCCTGCATCAGCGTCTGCCGGGCGCGGTCGGCCAGCAGCGTGCGGTTGGGCAGGCCGGTGACGCCGTCGAAGTAGGCCAGGCGCTCGATCTCGCGCTGGTGGCGGTCGTGCATGAAGGCGATCTGGCACAGCTGCGTGCAGGCCTGCACCATGCGGCGGTGGAAGGGCGCCGCGGCGCGCGGTTCGCGGTAGTACAGCGCAAAGGTCGCCACGACCAGGTCGCTGCCGAGCAGGATGGGCGTCGACCAGCACGCGTGCAGGCCGTGCGGCAGCGCCAGGTCGCGGAAGTCGGCCCACAGCGGATCGGTGGCGATGTCGGTCACCTCGACCGGCTGGCGGCGCCAGGCGGCGGTGCCGCAGGAGCCGGCCGCCGGACCGATCTGGAAGCCCTCCAGCGCGCCGCTGAACGAGGCCGGCAGGCTGGGCGCGGCCAGCGGATGCACGCGGCCGTCCTCGTCCACCGTCAGCACGGAGCAGATTACCTCCGGCGCCAACGCCTCCACGGCGCGGCACAGCAAGTCCATGACCGCCGCCAGCGGGCGGCCGAGCGCGACGGCTTCCAGCACGTCGCGCTGCAGGTGGTCGATGTCGGCCTGCTCGTCCGTTCTTGTCGCGTGCTGTTCTCGCATCGCTGCTCCCTGTATCCCGGAAGCATCGCAGGCCCGACGCCTGTCGGCAAGGTCCTCAGCGCAACACGGTCAGCAGCCGTTCCAGGCCGCCGTCGTTGATGGCGACCATCGCCTGCTCGCGGACCTTGGGCTTGGCGTGGTATGCGACCGAGAGGCCGGCAGCGCCCATCATCGGCAGGTCGTTGGCGCCGTCGCCGACGGCGATGCACTGCGCGGGCGAGGCACCGATGCGTTCGGCGCAGGTCAGCATCATGCGGCGCTTCTCTTCGCCGTCGCAGATGTCGCCCCAGTCCTGCATCACGAGGCCGCCGGTCAGGCGGCCGTCGACGATCTCCAGCTCGTTGCTGCGGACGAAGTCCATGCCGAGCTCGGCGGCGACGAAACGCGTGAAGTAGGTGAAGCCGCCGGAGACCAGCACCAGCTTCAGGCCGGCGGTCTTGAGCGCGGCGCAGAGTTCGCGCGCACCGGGGTTGAAGGTGAGCCGCTCGCGCAGCACCTGCGCCAGCGCGTCCTCACCGACGCCCTTCAGCAGCGCGAGGCGGCGGCGCAAGCTGTCCTTGAAGTCGGTGATCTCACCGCGCATGGCGGCCTCGGTGATCGCGGCGACCTCGGCCTTGCGGCCGGCGGCGGCGGCGATCTCGTCGATGCACTCGATAGCGATCAGCGTCGAGTCCATGTCGAACGCGGCGAGCTTGAAGTCGCTCAGCGCCAGCGGCGGCGTGAAGCCTTGCAGGACGAGCGGGGAAAGCGGGGCCGGGGAGGTCGACGAGGAGGTCATGCGGACGGTGCGGGCAGGTGAGGCAGGGTCTTGAATGTGGAAGGCCCCGCCGATGATCACCTTGATCAGTCTCGGCGATCAGTCGGCGGGGACGGGCGGGAGCTTAGCGCACTCGCCCAGGCACGCCTCAGCGCGCATGAGAGGAGGCGTAACCGACGGCCGGTGAACGAGACATCCACACCGCTGATGCCGGAGCCGGGGCTGAGCGCGTCGCGCCCCAACGCGATGCGTATGCCGCGATCGGCTCGGCGACTCCGAGCGTCGGGCGCTTGCCAGCTTCTTCCGGTGCCAGCCAGTTCTCCAGCTTGAGCCCTTCTACGCGCTCGAAGCCCCGATCGTTGCTGATCAGGGTCGCGCCCAGCGCCATGGCGTGCGCGGCGATGGCGACGTCGAACTGCTGGAGCGGTTCGCCACAGCGCTCGAGCCGCGCCAGGATGCAGGCATAGAGATCAGAGAACCACAGATCCGGCCTCAGATATTCGACATGGATGCCACGCATCAGTTCGTGCAATTGCCGCTCCTTGCGCGGAGAAGGGTTCTTCTCAAGACCGGCGAAGATCTCCGCCTGGACGATCACACTGATGGCGACTCGCCCCCGCAGCGCGTCGAAGCGCTCTTGGCAGCAAAGGCGGCGCGCCTTCTCCGGCGGCTCCATCAGGCAGCTCACGATGTTGGTGTCAAGCATGTACAGCGGTTCAGCAAGCGGCATGATGCGTCTCCCAGGCTTCGTAGCGCGCGCGGCGAATGAGATCCTCTTCAGGACCGTCCCCCCAATCGTCGAGGCCACCCACTCGGCCCCGCACCGGCTTGCCGTAGTTCTCCGGCAGATAGGGGCAGGTCTCGCAACCCTCACGGGCATGCACCATGACGCGCTGGTACCGCTTGCTCTCGCAGAGCGTGCGGACGAACGGGTCCGGATCATTGACGCGGTCGTCCGGCGGCAGGTGCGGGCAGGCGAGGCAGGTCCTCGCGTACTCGCGCCCCCGGTACTTGCCCGCGATCTCGGCATCGCGCGCGGCCTCCCAGGCGTCGTCTTCCGCTTGTTCTCGCGCGAGGCGGGCGGCCAGCGATTCGATGGGTTGGCCCGTCGTTGAGAGGGGCAGGTGTTGATGCATCGGCATCTCCAGAAGTTGAGAAGCCATCAGTCTAGGAAGCGGTTCCTCCGCCGTCATTGACTCGAACTGGTGGACGTGCCGGTCGTCTTCCAGCAATTCAAGTGAGGGCCAGTCACTTCTCCGGATTGCCATGGAAAACGGCGGCCGGAGCCGCCGTTTCAACACTGCCAGGCGGACCTTCGATCAGGCCTGCGCCACCGGCGCGCCGAGCAGCCTCAGCACCTCGCGCACGGCCTGTGCGCGATCCTTCGGATCGGTGAGCGCCTTGTCGATGCGCAGCTTCTCGTTGCCCACCAGCTTGATGTTGCGGTTCTTCTGCACCAGCTCGATGACCCGCATCGGATCGATCGGCGGATTGGGGCGGAAGTTGATGTTGATGACACTGGGCGCCGCGTCGATCTTCATCACGCCGTAGGGCTTGGCCAGCACGCGCAGCCGGTGCGTGTCGAACAGCGTCTGCCCCTGCGCGGGCAGCTTGCCGAAGCGGTCGGTGATCTCCTCGAGCATCGCGTCGATCTGCTCGGCACGGTCCGCCGTCGCCAGCCGCTTGTACAGCGACAGCCGCTGGTGCACGTCGCCGCAGTAGGCGTCGGGCAGCAGCGCGGGCGCGTGCAGGTTGATCTCGGTGGTCGCCGACAGGGGGCTGAGCAGGTCCGGCTCGCGGCCGGCCTTGAGCGAACGCACGGCCTCCGACAGCATCTCGTTGTAGAGCTGGAAACCGACCTCCATCATGTTGCCGCTCTGGTGCTCGCCGAGCACCTCGCCGGCGCCGCGGATCTCCAGGTCGTGCATGGCGAGGTAGAAGCCCGAGCCCAGTTCCTCCATCGCCTGGATCGCCTCCAGCCGCTGCGCCGCCTGCTTGGTCAGGCCCTCGACGTCCGGGACCATCAGGTAGGCGTAGGCCTGGTGATGGGAGCGGCCGACGCGTCCGCGCAGCTGGTGCAGCTGCGCCAGGCCGAACTTGTCGGCGCGGCTGATGACGATGGTGTTGGCGCTGGGCACGTCGATGCCGGTCTCGATGATGGTCGAGCACAGCAGCACGTTGTGCTTGCCGCCGACGAACTCGCGCATCACGCGTTCCAGCTCGCGCTCGGGCATCTGGCCGTGGGCGACGACGATGCGCGCCTCCGGCAGCAGCTCCTCGAGCTTCATGCGCCGGTTCTCGATGGTCTCGACCTCGTTGTGCAGGAAGTAGACCTGGCCGCCGCGCTTGAGCTCGCGCAGGATGGCCTCGCGGATGGTGCCGCTGGTCTCGCTGCGCACGAAGGTCTTGATCGCCAGGCGCCGCTGCGGCGCGGTGGCGATGACGCTCAGGTCGCGCAGGCCCTCCAGCGCCATGCCCAGCGTGCGCGGGATCGGCGTGGCGGTCAGCGTCAGCACGTCGACCTCCGCGCGCATCGCCTTCATCGCCTCCTTGTGGCGCACGCCGAAGCGGTGCTCCTCGTCGATCACCAGCAACCCCAGGCGCTTGAACTTGACGTCGGCCGACAGCAGCTTGTGGGTGCCGATGACGATGTCGATCGAGCCGTCGGCCAGGCCTTCCATCGCCGCCTTGATCTCCTTGGCGGAACGGAAGCGGCTCATCTCGGCGACCTTCACCGGCCAGCGGCCGAAGCGGTCGGCGATGTTCTGGTAATGCTGCTCAGCCAGCAGCGTGGTCGGTGCCAGCAGCGCGACCTGCTTGCCGCCCATCACCGCGACGAAGGCGGCGCGTAGCGCCACCTCGGTCTTGCCGAAGCCCACGTCGCCGCACACCAGCCGGTCCATCGGCTTGGGGCTGATCATGTCCTGGATGACGGCGTGGATCGCGGCGCGCTGGTCGGGCGTCTCCTCGAAGCCGAAGCTCGCGGCGAAGGCCTCGTAGTCGTGCGGCGAGTAGCGGAAGGCATGGCCCTCGCGCGCGGCGCGGCGGGCGTAGAGGTTGAGCAGCTCGGCCGCGGTGTCGCGGACCTGCTCCGCCGCCTTGCGCTTGGCCTTGTCCCACTGGCCCGAGCCGAGGCGGTGCAGCGGCGCTTCCTCGGCGCTGACGCCGGTGTAGCGGCTGATCAGGTGCAGCTGCGCGACCGGCACGTACAGCGTGGCCTTGTCGGCGTACTCCAGGTGCAGGAATTCGCTGGGGCCGTCGCCCAGGTCGATGTTGATCAGGCCCAGGTAGCGGCCGATGCCGTGGTTGGTGTGCACCACCGGATCGCCGACCTTGAGTTCGGACAGGTCCTTGATCAGCGCGTTGACGTCGCTGACCTGCTCCTGCTTGCGGCGCCGGCGCGTGGTGGGCGTGGTCGCGAAGAGCTCGGTCTCGGTGAAGAGCTGGATCTGGCGGCCTTCGTCCGGTTCGAACCAGAAGAAGCCCGCGGCCAGCGGCGCGGCGGTGATCGCGAAGCGCTCGTCCTTGTTCGCCTCGAACTCGGCGAGGTCCTTCACCGACGGCGGATCGATCTTGTTGTCCCGCAGCAGTTCGAGCAGGCTCTCGCGGCGGCCTTCGCTCTCCGCGAGCAGCAGCACGCGGAAGTCGGTGGACTTCAGGTGCGCGGCCAGCCGCGCGAGCGGTTCCTGCGCGCCGCGCTCGACGCTGACGTCGGGCAGCGGACGCGCGTAGTCGACGGCCTCGTGGCCGCGCACGGCCAGCACCGCGTGGCGGTGCGTCGCGGTGAAGAACTCCTCGGGCCGCAGGAAGATCTCCTCGGGCGCGAGGATGGGCCGGTCGGGATCGTGCTGCAGGAAGCGGTGGCGCTCGCGCGTGTCGGTCCAGTAGCGCTGCAGCGCCTCGTCGACCTCGCCGTGCAGCACCAGGCCCGCCTCGGCGCTCACGTAGTCGAACACGCTGGCGACCTCGTCGAAGAACAGCGGCAGGTAGTACTCGATGCCGCCGGTGGCCAGACCCGTGTCGATGTCCTTGTAGATGCGCGACTTGGTCGGGTCGCCGTCCATCTTCTCGCGCCAGCGCGCGCGGAAGGCCTTGCGCGAGGCCTCGTCCATCGGGAATTCGCGCCCGGGCAGCAGGCGGACTTCCGGCACCGGGTACAGCGAGCGCTGCGAGTCCGGATCGAACACGCGGATCGAGTCCACCTCGTCGCCGAACAGGTCCACGCGGTAGGGCACCAGCGAGCCCATCGGGTAGAGGTCGATCAGGCCGCCGCGCACGGCGTACTCGCCGGGCGAGACCACCTGGCTGACGTGCTGGTAGCCGCCCAGCGTCAGCTGGCGCTTGAGGCCGGCCTCGTCCAGGCGCTGCTTCTGGCGGAAGTTGAAGGTGGTCGCGGCGAGGAAGGACGGCGGCGCCAGCCGCGTCAGCGCGGTGGTGGCGGGCAGCAGCACGACGTCGAGGTCGCGCTCGGCCACCGGCTTCCCGTTCGCCTGCAGCAGCCGCCACAGCGTGGCCAGCCGTTCGGAGATCAGGTCCTGGTGCGGGCTGAAGCTGTCATACGGCAGCGTCTCCCAGTCGGGGAAGACGGCCACGCGCAGCTCGGGCGCGAAGAACTTGAGCTCGTCCTCCAGGCGCTGCGTGTCGCCGGGCTCGGCGGTGACGACCAGCGTGAGGCGGCCGGCCGCCTGCTGCTGCCGGGCGAAGCGGGCGAGCAGCAGCGCGTCGGCGGAGCCGGTGGGGCGGGGCAGGGTGAAGCGTTTGCCGGGAGAGATCGTGGACAGCTGCATGGCGCACAAATGAGAACAGCCCCGGGAAGGGGCGCGGGGGAATTGTAGGGAGCCCGGCGCGACACGGCGTGACAGCAGCGGCAAGGGCATCGGACTAGGGCCGCATCGCGACGCTGCCCGGGAGCAGTCGGCGTACCCGGCGCCCGGTTCCTGATGCATTCCAGGAGAGACGCCGCGCGTCGAGGTCGGTGGCGGCGCCGCGGGGGCGAAGCGAGGCGATAGGCGGGAAGACCGGCGCTTTGAAGAATGACGGTTTTCCATCGAGCACCTTCCAGACATGCGCAGTGCATTCATCGCCGCAGCGGCGACGACCGGCCGGTCGTCGCGCCGGGTCGCGGCCTCTCCCTTCCCTCCCGGCCTCCCCGGCCGCCGGCGGTGTGCCCTGGCCGGCGCGGCATGGCTGGCCTGCCTGGCGTTCCAGCCGCACGCGCAGGGACAGTCCCCCGCAGCACCGCTGACGCCGCCGGACCCGAAGGCGGTGCCGTTGTGGCAAGAGCTCACATCCGGCCAGGCCAGACTGGAGCCGCCCACGGAAGCGCGTCTGGTGATCGTCCAGGGCAGCGAGCGCGCCGCGATCACGTGGAAGTCGTTCGACATCGGCAAGGACGCCTCCGTCGAGTTCGTGCAACCCGGCGCGTCGTCCGTCGTCGTCAACCGGATCCTGAGCGGGTCGCCCACCTGGGTGGACGGGCGTCTGACGGCCAACGGGAAGGTCTTCCTGCTCAACGAGCACGGCATGACGATAGGCTTCGGTGCGCACGTCAACGTGGCCGGGTTGGCCGTGTCGACGGCCAGGCAGGCGGAGGGCCTCTGGCAAGACCTGAACGACACTGACCTGCGGCAGCAGGAACGCGACGGCGCCGACCTGCGTGTCGACGGCTTGTTGAGGATGAAGGAAGGCGGGATCGCCATCCTGCAGGGCGGGCGGATCGACCTTGATGGCAGCATCCAGTCGCCGGGCGGGCGCGTCTGGATACGCGGGCAGGACGTCGCTATCGGCAACGGCGCTGAGATCAATCTCGGCGCTTCCGGTGCGACTGCGCCGGGAAGCATCGATGTCGAGGCCTCCGGAGCGCTCCAGGTCGTCTCGCCGCTGCAGGTCGGCGCTGAAAAGGCCGGCGGCGGCAGCGTCAGGCTGCGCGGAGAGACGGTCGACGTCGGCAAAATCATCGTGGACAGCGCGGAGCGGGACGGTGGAACGATTGAAGTCACCGGCCGCAAGGGGGTGAGCACGAGCTCGACATTGACCGCAGCCGGCGATCGCGACGGGGGGCGCATCACGGTGTCGGCCTCCGACGGGGTGATCGCGGTCGGGGCGGAGGCCGGCTTCGTAGTGAAAGGCGGGCATCAGGGCGGAACCGTGACCTTGTCCGGCCAGGCGATCGACTGGCCGGACATGGGCGTCCGGGGAGCGATCGACGCGGACGGCGTGACCCGGGGCGGGCAGGTCACGCTGGACGCCAGGGACGCGACGACTCCCCTGCCCTTGCGGGTCCCAGGACGGGCCGAGATCACCGCGCGCGCGGTCTCAGGCGCTGGCGGACGCGTGACGATGAGGTCGGCCGCAGGCATGGCGCTCGGGGATCGGGTCAATCTGAGGGTCGGTTCACGTGTCGCGGGCGCGGCGGGCGCCATCGAACTGTCGACGCAGTCCGGCCCCCTGCCAACGCCGTACCTCGATTTCGGTGTGATGCGGGGCGGGCAGCTTCATCTCGGCGCCCAGGCGTGGGAAGTCGGGGAGGGTGAACCGTCCCGGCGCGGCGGTCTGCTTCCCGACCTCGGGGACGGGCCCGTGCACCTGAAGGCGACGCAGCTGTCGACCTGGCTCGATGACGGGCGCGCCGTTCAACTGACGGCAGTCGGGAAGATCGACGTGACGCGTCCCGTCGTCACCCGGGACGAGGATGCCGGCGGCCTCTCGCTGATCGCCCGCGACATCCGGTTGGCTGCGTCCATCGAACGCGCGTCGGGCGACCTCGTGCTGACGGGGGCCGGTCGCGCGGGCATCGTCGGTAACGTCGAGATGTCGCCGGGTGCGGCGATCCACGCGCCCAAGTCCCAGGTGTCCTTCGTCCTGCCGGCGCCCAGCGAGTTCCAGCACGAGTCGGGGGGCCGTCTGACCCTGGGCGTGGTGAAGGCCGACAGGCTCGACATCGATGTCGGGGGCGCGTCGCTCGACTTCCGGGTGGCCGACAAGGACTATGACGGCGGTACGCGGGCAGTCATCGAGCGCCAGACCCTTCGTGACATCGTGCTGCTGCCGGAGAGCAACCTGAGAGCGATCGTCGAAGCGGCGTTCGTCGACAAGCACGCGGGCGAGAACAAGCTGGCGACGGCCAAGATCTGGCTCACCGGCTACGACGGCGATGAGCGGGCGCAAGTGCCGCAGCATGAGATCGTCCAGAACTTCGGCGATACCGAGCAGCGCCGTCGTCGGGGGTGGGAGACGGTGGCCGCGATCAAGCCGCTGCCGCTGACGGTGGCGGGCCGGTCCACGCCGAAGGCGTACGACGGCACGCGCGTGGCCGCCGTGACCCTGTCCCTGTCGCCACCGCTGCCCGGCGACGAGGTCGGGGTCGAGCACGGTGATGCGTTGTTCGACGACGCGAATCCCGGGAGCGACAAGGCGATCACGGTGAACGATGTGCGCCTGACCGGGGTGGATGGTCGCAACTATGCGGTCCCCGCCACCGTGATTGCGCGCGACGGGCACATCGACGCCGAGATGCCGAGACCGCCCGAGCCGAAGGAACCGACGGAGCCGACGACACCGACGACACCGACGACACCGACGACACCGACGACACCGTCCGAGCCGAAGGAACCGTCGCGGCCAACGACCCCGACAGAGCCAACGCCAACGCCAACGCCAACGCCAACGCCAACGCCAACGCCGAAGCAACCTTCGACACCGACGGAGCGGCTGCAATCCCGCATCCCCATGCAGCGGCTCACACCGGCGCAGACCGCGTTGCCGGCCAGGGCCGCTGTGACTGTCGCCGGTTGCGGACCGACGTCGATCTGCACGCATGTGCTGCGCGAGTTCCGTCCGCCGGGCCGTCCTTGCGAGGAACGAGCGCTCGAGTCGCTGCTGAAGCCGCCGGCGTCGCCGCTGACGGTGCATGGCGGCACCTGTCCGGCCAAGGACGCCATGGGCGACGTCGCGCCGTGACGCGACGCCGTCATCCGCCGCGCGCCCTCTCTTTCCGCTCCTCTTTCCGCTTCTCTTTCCCGTTCTTGTCCATGCATCCATCGCATCTCCCGTGGCCGCTGGTGCCCCGACCGCTCCGACGTGCGCGGAGGGTCCGCCCGCGTGCCGCCGGTGCACTCGCCGCCGTCGGCATGGCGTTCTGCGCCGCCGCGCCCTGGAGCGTCGGGGCCCACGCGGCCGACGCGTCGTCGGCGGCACCGATGTCACCCATGGCGCCGACGGCCCGGGAGGTCATGCGCCTCACCAGGGAGAACGACCGCAGTCGAGCCTCCGTGTCGAACCCGCCGCGCCTGCGCATCGAAGGCCTGCGCGTGCTGGATGCCGACACCGTGGCTCAGCACTGGCAGGCGGCGCTGGACCGCCGGTCGGATGCCGCCGCGGTCGAGGCCGTGGTGCGCGGCGTGGAGCGGCAGGTCCGCGCAGCCGGGCGGCCGTTCGCACGGGCCTATGTCCCGGCGGACGGAAGAACGGCCAGCGAGCTTCGCGTGGTGGTCGTGGAGGGGCGCTACGGTCGCGTGGACCTGCGCGGCGGTGCGGCGCGCGAGGCGGCGGCGTGGTTCGACGCCGTCCGGCCGGGGCGGCCCATCGGCGATGAACTCGAGCAGCAGGTGCAGGCCTTGTCGCGGCTGCCCGGCGTCTCGATCGACGCGGGCCTGGGACCGGGCGACGAGGTCGGCGAGGGCGACGTGGACCTGCGCGTGGAGCAGGCGCAACGCTGGAGCCTGGACCTGCGGGCCGACAACCATGGCAACCGTTACGCCGGCCGCGAGCGCGGCAGCGTGGCGGGTCACGTGAACGGGCTGCTGCTCTTCGGCGACCGGCTGACGGCCAGTGCCGGCGCCAACAGCGGCAAGGGCTGGGACGGCGCCGCGGCCTACCAGGTGCCGCTGGGCGTGCGCGGCACGCGGGTCGCGATGACGGCCAGCCGGCATCACTACGAACTCGGCGGCGAGTTCGCGGCGCTCGGTGCGCAGGGCCTGGTCGATGCGGTAGGGGTGATGGCCGTCGTCCCCCTGACGACGAAGGGCCCGGGGCGGCTGACCTGGCAGATCGGCGTGGAAGGGCGCCGCATGCTCAATGAGCAGAAGGCGGTGTCGCTGGGGGATTCGCGCCGCGCGATCGCGTTGACGACGGGCCTGCAGGCGGTGCTTTACCCCTGGGCGGGCGCGGCGGCCTGGGGCGGCGCGTGGATGGAGATGGGCGACATGCGCCTGCGCGATGCCGACGCGGCGGCCTTCGATGCCGCGGGCGCGCGTTCGGCGGGGGAGTACCTCGTGCTGTCCGCTGACGCGGCGCTGCTCCGGCAGTGGGGCGCCTGGGGACTGCTGCTGCGCGCCAGCGGGCAGATCGCGGACAGGAACCTGGACCCCTCGAAGAAGTTCTCGCTGGGTGGCGCGCGCAGCGTGCGCGCATGGCCGCTGGGGGAGACCTCCGGCGATCACGGCGTGCTGGCGCAGATGGAGTGGCGCTACCGGTGGAAGGCTCTGGAGCCGTTCGGCTTCGTCGACGCGGGACGGGTGAAGTTCAGCCACACGCCGCGGACCATCCCCGCCGGCGCGAAGGCGTTGCCGCAGGGGCGGATGCTCGCGGGCGCGGGCCTCGGCCTGCGCTGGCGGCACGGTCCGTGGAGCGCCGAAGGCACGGCGGGATGGCGCCTCGGGTCGATGCTGCAGCGGACCTCGGTGTCGGATCCGAAGGCGCGCGCGCCGCAGGTGTGGGTGAGCGTGACGTATGCGCTGTGAGTGCCGCGAGGCGCGGGTCGGCCTCGGCGCTCAGCCCGCCGGTGCGATGGGAATCGAGCGGCGGGCCTCCCGCATCGACAGCGGCGGCGTCTCCCGGCTGCGCGCACGCAACTGCCCGCAGCCGCCTTCCACGTCCTGTCCGGCCGAGTCCCGCAGCTTCGTCAGCACGCCGCGCTGGTGCAGCCGGCGGGCGATGTCGCGGGCCTTGTCCCAGCCGGGGCGCACGTAGGGCAGTGCCGGCACGCTGTTGTACGGGATCATGTTCAGCACGCCGTAGCGGCCCTTGAGCAGCTCGACGATGCCGTCGAGCTCGTCCTCGCCGTCGTTCACGCCGTCGATCAGCGTCCACTGGTACTGGATCGGGTAGCCGGTCTCGCGGGCGTAGCGCTCGCCAGCCTCGACGAGCTCGCGCGGGGTGAGGCGCGGCGCGCGTGGCAGCAGTTCGCGGCGCAGTTCGGGTTTGGTCGTGTGCAGCGAGAGCGCCAGCGCCGGCTTCACCGGCCCGGCAGCCAGGCGCTCGAACGCGCGCAGGTCGCCGACCGTCGAGAACACCAGGTTCTTGTGGCCGAGGTTGCCTTCGAGCCCCAGCAGCTCGATCGCCTCCATCACCGCTTCCAGGTTGTGCGAGGGCTCGCCCATGCCCATGAAGACGACCTTCTTCACCGCCCGCTCGCGCCGCGCGAGCGCCACCTGCGCGACGATCTCGGCGCTGGTGACCTGGCGCAGCAGCCCGTCCTTGCCGGTCATGCAGAAGCGGCAGCCCACCGCGCAGCCGACCTGGCTGGACACGCACAGGCCGTCGCGCGGCAGCAGCACGCTCTCGACGGTCTGGCCGTCCTGCAGGCCCACGAGCAGACGGGCAGAGCCGTCTTCGCCGGGGTGCCGCTCGATGAGCCTGGCCAGGCCGTGCAGCTCGTCCATGAGCGCGGGCAGCGCCTCGCGCACGGCCTGCGGCAGGTAGTGCTCCAGCTTGCGCCGGCCTTCGGTCAGCGGCCGGGCCTGGACCCAGTGGCGCAGCACGCGCCCCGCGTGCGCCTCGTTGGCGCCTAGCGCGCTCAGGCGGCGGTGGATGTCGGCGATGGCGAACACGGCATTCGGAGCAGGGAGGTTGAAGGGGGGGAGTTTCGCCGATCGGGTCGGAGCCCCTGCGTCTCGATACTTCCACCGCCGCTGGCCCTCACCCCCCGCCCTCTCCCGCGGTGCGGGAGAGGGAGTTCATGCCGGGACCGGCGCGCTTCTGCAAGGCGCTCCCTACAATCGCGCCATGAGTTCCTTTCCCATCGGTCTCACGCCGCGCTGCTTCGCGCTGGTGCCGGCCGCGGGCGTCGGCAGCCGTTCCGGCGCCGACCGCCCCAAGCAATATGTCCCGCTCGCCGGCCGCGCCATGATCGCGCACACGCTCGCGGCGCTAGGCGCCGTGCCGCGCATCGAGGCGACGCTGGTCGTGCTCTCGCCCGAGGACGACCAGTTCGAGTCCGCCGTCCCCAGCTTCGAGGGCGAGCGCGGCTGGATCGCGCGCACCGGCGGCGCGACGCGCGCCGACACGGTCGCCGCCGGACTGCAGGACCTCCGCGAGCGCGGCGCCCAGCCGCACGACTGGGTGCTGGTGCACGACGCCGCGCGCTGCCTGCTCCGCCCCGAATGGGTCGAGGCGCTGATCGCGGCCTGCGACGACGACGAGGTCGGCGGCCTGCTCGCCCTGCCCGTGGCCGACACGCTCAAGGACGCCGCGGCCGCGAGCCCGGGCACCGACCCCGGCGCGGCGCCGTCCCTGCGCGTCGCCGCCACCGTCGACCGCCGCGGCAAGTGGGCCGCGCAGACGCCGCAGATGTTCCGCCTCGGCTTGCTGATGCCCGCACTGGCCGGCCCGCTGGACGGCATCACCGACGAGGCCAGCGCGATCGAGGCCCTCGGCCACGCGCCGCGTCTGGTCGAGGCGTCCATGGAAAACTTCAAGGTCACCTATCCCGCCGACTTCGCGTTGGCCGAACGCCTGCTGAGGAGCCGCGCATGACTGTCGAATCCGATGACGATATCCAGGGCCTGAAGGCCGCCGGCGAGGCCGTCGCCACCGTGCTGCGCCGCATGCTGGACGCGATCCGCCCCGGCATGACCACGCTGGAGCTCGACCAGATGGGCGAGCGCTGGCTGACGGAATTCGGCGCCAAGTCCGCGCCGCGCGTGATGTACAACTTCCCCGGCGCCACCTGCATCTCGATCAACGAGCAGGCCGCGCACGGCATCCCCGGCGACCGCGTGATCCAGAAGGGCGACGTCGTCAACGTCGACGTCTCGGCCGAGCTCAACGGCTACTTCGGCGACACCGGCGGCACGCGCATCGTCCCGCCGACGACGCCCACCAAGACGCAGCTGGTCTTCGCCGCGCAGTACGCGCTCGAACAGGCGATGAAGGAAGTGAAGACCGGTGCGCGGCTCAACCGCATCGGCCACGCGATCGAACGCGTCGCCAGGGGCCACAAGTTCAAGATCATCGAGAACCTCTGCAGCCACGGCGTGGGCCGCTCGCTGCACGAGGAGCCCAAGAGCATCCCCGGCTACTACGACGCCAACGACACCCGCGTGCTCTCCGAGGGCATGGTGATCACCATCGAGCCCTTCCTCTCGACCAAGAGCCGCTGGGTCGACGAGGAGGCCGACGGCTGGACCCTCTCCGGCGTCAAGGGCAACCTGTCCGCGCAGTTCGAGCACACGATGATCGTCACCCGCAACGGGCCGATCGTCGTGACGAACGCGCTGCCGCACTGAGCGCCGGTGCTTCCTGAAGGCTGCCTGATCTCCTCGACCCGCCGGCTTCACGGCCTCACATCGACATCCTCATGGTTCTGAATTTCCGCATCGGCGAGGGGTGGGACACCCACCAGCTCGTCACCGGCCGCCCGCTGATCCTGGGCGGCATCACGGTCCCGCACACGCACGGCCTGCTGGGCCACTCGGACGCGGACGCGCTCGCGCATGCGATCACCGATGCGCTGCTCGGCGCCGCCGCGCTGGGCGACATCGGCAAGCTGTTCCCCGACACCGCCGCCGAGTTCAAGGGCGCCGATTCGATGGTGCTGCTCGCCGAGGCCTACCGGCGCGTGAAGGACCTGGGCTGGGTGATCGGCAACCTCGACAGCACCATCATTGCGCAGCAGCCCAAGATGGCGCCGCACATCCCGCTGATGCGCCAGCGCCTGGCGGAGGTACTCGGCATCGCCGCCGAGCAGATCAACGTCAAGGCGAAGACGGCCGAGAAGATGGGACCGGTCGGGGAGCTCAAGGCGATCGAGGCGCGCGCGGTGTGCCTGCTGGTGCGCTCCTCCGACTGAGCTGCTCGGTCGTACTCCCTCTCCCGCTTGCGGGAGAGGGTGGGGGTGAGGGCCAGCGGCGGTGGAAGTGCCGAAGCGTCAAACGCTGGCGCGCTTGAGCCGCAGCTGCGCGACGAACCCGCTGTCGTCGGCATTCGCGAGCCGCAGCTGCGCGCCCAGGCGCTGCACCGACTTCTCGACGATCGCCAGGCCCAGGCCCGCGCCGGTCGCCGCCGTGCGCGCCGTGTCGCCGCGGTAGAACGGCGTCGTGAGCTTCGCGAGCTTGTCCGGCGGCACGCCGGGCCCGTGATCGCGCACCGTCAGCAGCACCCAGGCGCTGTCGGCCTCGGCGGTGACTTCCACGCGGGTCGGCTCGTCGCCGTGGTGGCCGTAGCGGCGCGCGTTCTCGAACAGGTTCAGCAGGATGCGGCCCAGCTCGGTCGGATCCGTCCAGATGCGCAGCGCCGCGGACAGCCGCACGCTGATCTGGATCTGCTGCGGATCGCGGAAGCCCTGCGCCTCGCGCTCCACCAGCTCGCGCAGGTTGAGCGCCTGCAGCTGCAGCTCGCTCGGACGCGCGTAGTCCATGAACTTGTTGATGATGGCGTCGAGCTGATCGATGTCCTGCGCGATGTAGGTCCGCGCCTGCTCGTCGTTGACGCTCATCTCCGCTTCCAGCCGCAGCCGCGCCAGCGGCGTGCGCAGGTCGTGCGAGATGCCGGCCAGCATCACGCTGCGGTCCTCTTCCATCTTGGCGAGCTCGCGCGCCATCCGGTTGAAGCCCATGTTGACCTCGCGGATCTCGCTGGTCAGCGTGCTCTCGTCCAGGCGCGAGTCGTACTCGCCCTCGCGGATGCGGCTGGCGGCGATCGACAGCTCGCGCAGCGGCTGGTTGATCAGGCGTGCGATGGCCGCCGCGCCCAGCAGCGACGCGCCCAGCGCGATCGCGATCCACCACCAGTTGCTGGACATGTTGGCCTGCAGCGGCGCCGCGTTGGTCTGCAGCCAGAACTGGTCCGGACCGACGTCGAATCTCACCCACAGCCCCGGCACGCCGTTCAGGCCGCTCGCCAGCACCGTCTGCGGCCCGAGCCGCGAGACCAGCTCCTTGCGCAGCCGCTGCGCAAAGGGCGAGTTCTCGTAGGGCAGCCAGCGGTCGGTCGCCTCGGCGACCTCCACGGACACGGCCTCGCTGCGCGCCAACGACTTCACCACCGCCACGCGGTTGATCGCGTCGGTGCTGGTCAGCGCCACGCGCGACAGGTTCACCAGGCCGGCCAGCTGCTGCGCCGCCTCCAGGGCCTTGGGTTCGGCCTCCAGGGCCTTGAAGGTCTGCTGCCACGCCAGCACGCCGGCCGCCAGCAACAGCGCCAGCAGCGCGAACGTGCGCCAGAACAGGTTCAGCGCCAGACGCGGGGGAGCCACGGGATCAGGCCGCCTCGTCCGGAACGAACACGTAGCCCACGCCCCATACGGTCTGGATGAAGCGCGGTTGCGCCGGATCCTCTTCCAGCAGCTTGCGCAGGCGCGAGACCTGCACGTCCAGGCTGCGGTCGAAGGGCTCGAACTCGCGGCCGCGGGCCAGCATCGCCAGCTTGTCGCGCGACAGCGGCTGGCGCGGATGGCGCACCAGGGCCTTCAGCATCGAGAACTCGCCGGTGGTCAGCGGCACCGGATCGCCGTTCTTGGCCAGGCGGCGCAGCGCCAGGTCGAACTCGAACGGGCCGAACTGGACCGTCATCGGTTCCTTGGACGGCGCGCCCGGGGCTTCCGGCGGCGGACGGCGGCGCAGCACCGCGTTGATGCGGGCCAGCAGTTCGCGCGGGTTGAAGGGCTTGGCCAGGTAGTCGTCGGCGCCGACTTCGAGGCCGACGATCCGGTCCACTTCCTCGACCTTGGCGGTCAGCATGATGATCGGCGTGTTGTCGCCCGCGGCGCGCAGCCGTCGGCAGATCGACAGGCCGTCCTCGCCGGGCAGCATGAGGTCCAGGACGATCAGGTCCACGGTCTCGCGCGTCAGCTGCTTGTTGAGCGCCTTGCTGTCTTCGGCCAGGAGGACTTCGAATCCCTCCTGGGCAAGATAGCGGCGCAGGAGGTCGCGGATGCGGGCATCGTCATCCACGACCAGGACACGGTTGGGGCGGGTTGTGGTTTGCATGGCGGCCACTCCGGAATTTGTAACAGCGGGACTGTAAGGGCAGTTTTTCGACCTGCTTGCGGGATGAATCAGTCCTTACCGGATAGTTACATCTTTTGTAACAGGGCTGTCTATGTCCCTACTGGAGGCCGATGAATGACACAAAAAGGCGGATGGACGGCGCCGCCTGCCGGTCAACCGTGACGCTTTCCTCACACGTTATGCTGGTTCCCACCTGGACTCCCGTAGGAACCCGAATGATCCGAAGCTCCAAGATGCTCGCCCGCACCCTGATCGCCGCCGGCGCGGTGGCGGTCCTGCCCGCGATGGCGCAAGCCCAGGCGGCGCGTACCGACGTGCTGTCGCTGAGCGCCTCCGCCACGACCGAGGTGACCCGCGACCTGCTGCAACTGCGTTTCTCCACCACCCGCGAGGGCAAGGAAGCCGCCGCAGTCCAGAACGAACTCAAGCAGGCGCTGGATGCCGCGCTCGCCGAGGCGCGCAAGGTCGCCAAGCCGGGGCAGGTCGACCTGCAGGCAGGCAACCTGTCGGTCTATCCGCGCTACGGTCAGCCGAAGGGCGTGAGTTCGAGCGCCGCGCCGCAGATCACCGGCTGGCAGGGCAGCGTCGAGCTGCTGGTGCAGGGCCGCGACATCGAGGCCATTTCCAAGCTGAGCGGCCGCATCACTTCGCTGGCCATCGCCAACGTCAGCTACGGGCTGTCGCGCGAGGCGCGCGAGAAGGCCGAGGACGAGGTCGTCGGCCAGGCGATCGCCAGCTACAAGGCCAAGGCCGCCGTGTATGCCAAGCAGTTCGGCTACTCCGGCTACCGGATCGGCGAAGTCAGCGTGAACGCCGACCAGCCGGTGGCGATGATGGCGGCGCCCATGGCCCGTATGAAGGTCATGAGCGCCTCCGCCGACGAGGCCCTGCCGACCGAATCCGGCAAGGCCACCGTCACGGTGAACGTCAACGGCAACGTCGTGATGACGAAGTGATCCTCACTGCGCGGTCCAGCCGCCGTCCATGGCCCAGGCCTGGCCGCGCACGTTGATGGCGGCGTCCGAGCACAGGAACACGGTCAGCGCGCCGAGTTCCTCGGGCGTCGTGAACTGCAGCGAGGGCTGCTTCTCGGCCAGCAGCTGGCGCTTCGCTTCGGCGGGGTCCAGCTTTTCCCTGGCCGAGCGGTCGTCGATCTGCTTCTGCACCAGCGGGGTCAGCACCCAGCCGGGGCAGATCGCATTGACGGTGACGGGGAGCAGGGCGGTCTCCAGCGCCGCCGACTTCGTCAGGCCGACCAGGCCGTGCTTGGCCGCGACGTAGGCCGACTTGCCCGCCGACGCCACCAGCCCGTGCGTGGAGGCGATGTTGACGACGCGTCCCCAGTTCTTCTGCTTCATGCCGGGCAGCGCCAGCCGCATCGTGTGGAAGGCGGAGCTGAGGTTGATCGCGATGATCGCGTCCCACTTCTCCGGCGGGAACTCGTCGACGTTGGCCACGTGCTGGATGCCGGCGTTGTTCACCAGGATGTCGCAGCCGCCGAACTCCTGGTCGATGTAGGCCATCATGGCCTCGATCTCGGCGGGCTTGCTCATGTCGGCGCCGTGGTACCCGACCTTCACGCCCAGCGCCTCGACCTGCGCCTTCGGGCCGGCGTGGTCGCCGAAGCCGTTCAGCACGATGTTCGCGCCTTCCCTGGCCAGGGTCAGGGCGATCCCCAATCCGATGCCGCTCGTGGAGCCGGTGACCAGCGCCGTCTTGCCTTTCAACATGCCGCGTCCTCTTCAGGGTTGTTAGGATGGGGACAAAGGATACGAGCGATGTCTGAACCCTTGTTGAAAAAAGTCCAGGCGCTGAGCCCTTGCGGCCTTCACCGGGTGGCGTATTGGGAGTGGGGGCAGTCCGACAACCCGCGGGTGCTGGTCTGCGTGCACGGGCTGTCGCGGCAGGGCCGCGACTTCGACGTCATCGCGCAGCGCCTGAGCGACCGCTTCCGCGTGATCTGCCCGGACGTGGTCGGACGGGGGGAGTCGGAATGGCTGGGCGATCCTCGGAACTATCAGCTGCCGCAGTACGTCTCGGACATGGTCACGCTGCTGGCGCGCCTGGGCGTGGGGCAGGTGGACTGGCTGGGCACCTCGATGGGCGGCCTGATCGGCCTGGCGCTGGCGGCGATGCCGGCCAGCCCGATCAAGCGCCTGATCCTCAACGACGTGGGACCGACGATCGAGTTCGTCGCGCTGCAGCGCATCGCGAGCTACCTGGGCCGCGCGCCGCAGTTCGAGAACTGCCAGCAGGGCGCCGACTACCTGCGCGGCATCTCGCAGAGTTTCGGACCGCACAGCGACGACCAGTGGCTGGCGCTGTCGCGGGCGATGTTCAAGCCGGACGGCGACCGCTGCCGGCTGCATTACGACCCGCGCATCGGCCAGGGCCTTGCCGGGCTGACGCCGGAGCTGGCCAAGGCCGGCGAGGCGCAGCTCTGGGCGGCCTACGACGCGGTGCGATGCCCGACGCTGCTGCTGCGCGGCGGCGAATCGGACCTGCTGACGCGCCACACGGCCGAATTGATGACGCAGCGCGGCCCGTGCGCCGAGCTGCACGAGTTCGCCGGGGTCGGCCACGCGCCGACGCTGGTGCATGAGGAACAGATCCGCGTGGTGGAGCAATTCCTGGCGCGCGGGTGAGGTCCCGGCGGCCCTCGCGGCCCCGACGACACGGATGAACGACGAATGAAGACGGAATTGGGGCTGCGGCAGGACCAGGCGGCGCCCATCGTGGCCCTGCTGGACGGGGACCTGCCTCACCGGCTGCCGACGGCGCAGCCGCGCGCCGAAGAGACGACGGATCCGGTGCGACGCGCCCGCGCGTTCGCGGAGCCCTTGCTCGCCGACCACCTGCTCGGGACCGGCGAGCCGGCGCTGGCGCACGCCGACGGCGTGGCCGCGATCCTGGCCGGCGTCGGCGCGGCGCCGTCCATGCAGGCGGCGTCCTATCTGGTGTACGCCGGCGACTACCTGAACAAGCCGGAAGAGATCGTCGCCAAGGCCTTCGGCGAGAGCGACGCGAGCCTGGTCGCGCACACGCGCCGGTTGGTGCAGATCCAGCGCGCGGCGCGCGAGGCGCGCGTCGAGGAACAGCGCCGGCAGGAGCAGACCGAGCTGGTGCGCAAGATGCTGCTGGCGTTCTCGCGCGACCTGCGCGTGGTGCTGCTGCGGCTGGCGTCGCGGCTGCAGTCGCTGCGCTGGTTCGCGGCGAGCAAGACGCCGTGCCCGCGCGAGCTGGCGGCGGAATCGCTGCAGGTCTTCGCGCCGCTGGCCAACCGGCTCGGCATCTGGCAGATCAAGTGGGAGCTGGAGGACCTCGCCTTCCGTTTCCTGGAGCCGGAGCACTACCACCAGCTCGCCAAGGGCCTGCACGAGAAGCGCGTCGAGCGCGAGCAGTCGGTGGAATCGGTGCGGGCCGCGCTGGAGCGCGAGCTGCAGGGCCACGGCATCGAGGCGCAGGTCCAGGGCAGGCCCAAGCACCTGTACAGCATCTGGAAGAAGATGCGCGGCAAGGGCCTCACGCTGGAACGCGTCTTCGACCTGCGCGCGCTGCGCGTGGTCGTGCCGGAGGTGGCGGACTGCTACGCCGTGCTCGCGCAGTTGCACGAGCGCTACCTGCCGGTGGACGGCGAGTTCGACGACTACATCGCGCGTCCCAAGCCCAACGGCTACCAGTCGCTGCACACGGTGGTGATCGCCGCGGACGGGCGTCCGATGGAAGTGCAGATCCGCACCCGCGCGATGCACGAGCATGCCGAGCACGGCGTCGCCGCGCACTGGGCCTACAAGGAAGCGGGCACCAAGGGCTACGCCGGCGTGAGCGCGGCGGGCGAGTTCGAGGAACAGGTGGCGCAGGCCCGCAAGGCGGTGCTGCGGCAACTGCTGGCGTGGGAACGCGACTACGTCGCCGAGACCGATTCGAACTTCGACGACCGCATCTACGTGTTCACGCCGCAGGCCAACGTGGTCGAGCTGTGCGCGGGCGCGACGGCGGTGGACTTTGCTTACGCGGTGCACACCGACCTGGGCCACCGCTGCCGCGGCGCGAAGGTCGACGGCCAGATGGTGCCGCTGAACACGCCGCTGCAGAGCGGCCAGACGGTGGAGATCATCGCGCTGAAGGAGGGCGGTCCCTCGCTGGACTGGCTGAACGCGGAACTCGGTTATCTGCAGAGCCAGCGCAGCAAGGCCAAGGTGCGGGCCTGGTTCAACGCGCAGGTGCAGACGCACACGATCTCCAAGGGCCGCGAGCTCGTCGAGAAGCTGCTGCAGCGCGAAGGCAAGACGGCGATCAAGCTCGACGACCTGGCGGGGCGGCTCGGCTTCAAGAGCGCGGAAGCGCTGTTCGAGGTCGTCGGCAAGGACGAGTACTCGCTGCGCAACATCGAGACGCTGCTGCGTCCGCCGGTGCCGGAGGCGGACGAGGAAGAGCTGCTCGTCCAGCGGCACACGAAGGGCGCGGTCGGGGAAGGGCGCACGCCCAAGGGCGGCGTGCTGGTGGTCGGCGTGGACTCCTTGCTGACCAGCCTGGCGCGCTGCTGCCGGCCGGCGCCGCCGGATGTGATCACCGGCTACGTGACGCGTGGCAAGGGCGTGGCCATCCATCGCTGCGACTGCGCCAACCTGCGCCAGATGGCGCAGTCGGCGCCGGAGCGCGTGATCGCGGTCGCGTGGGGCGAGCCCGCGCCGGACCGCGCAGGCAAGGGGGCGATGTACCCGGTGGACCTGGTCGTCGAGGCCACGGACCGGCCGGGCCTGCTGCGCGACGTGCTGGAGCTGTTCGCGAAGGACAAGCTCAACGTGATCTCGGTGAACCAGCAGAGCGGCAAGGGCAAGCCCTTGCGCAACGACCAGTCGCGGATGAATTTCACCGTCGAGGTGAGCGACGCGCAGCGCCTGCAGCAGACGCTGGTGGCGCTGTCGCAGGTGTCGGGCATCCGCAGCGCGCGGCGTCGCTGAGCTCGCCTCAGGAAAGTCTCAGGGTCTGCCGCTGGCGGTCTTGTCGAAGACGGCGTGCGACTTCTGTTCTTTTTGTCCCGGCTTCCTGGACGGACCTCAAAATCCGGCTTATACTGCGAGGCTTCTCCAGGCGCGTAGCTCAGTTGGTTAGAGCACCACCTTGACATGGTGGGGGTCGTTGGTTCGAATCCAATCGCGCCTACCAGAATTGGTAGGCAGTCCTCCGGGACACCTCAGACGGGTCGCCCGCTTCACGGCGGGCGATTTGTTTTTAGATCGCCCCTTCAAGGGTCGATTTGTTTTTCCGACCAGTGGACTGACCACCGCTGGCGGCGTATTTCAGGCGCGTAGCTCAGTTGGTTAGAGCACCACCTTGACATGGTGGGGGTCGTTGGTTCGAATCCAATCGCGCCTACCAGAAACACACCCCGGTGAGTCGACAGGCTCACCGGGGTTTCTGCTTTCTGGCCGTCCCCAGGCGCAAACGGACATAGCGGCTCAAGCGCAGCGCGAAGCGCGCAATTTCGAGGCCGGTTCGAACAGGCATCACCGTGAGGTAGCGCCAGCGCGAGTACTTGTAGGCCGCCAGGTCGATCTGGATCTGGGAGACCGGTTCTTCCGATTGCCGCAGCGGCACCGGCGTCACGAAGGCGCTGCGCAGGCCGCTCAGGTACTCGAGGTCGAACGCGAGGTCGAAGGGGAGTCGCATGGGGATCAGATCGGAGATCCAGGCGGCTGCGCGGCGGTTGATGACATAGGCGCCGGCCCCTTTTTCGCGCAGGAGCGCGATCGCCAGCGACCGTCCCGAATTCAATCGGCGATAGGCGAGCTTGGGGCCCGTGTTCACCGTGGTCAACCGGAGCAGATCCCAGGAATCGGCGTGCCGGATGATCTCGTTGAGCAGATCGAGGAAGTCGGCGGGAAAGGCCACGTCGTCCTCCAGCACCAGGGCGAAGCGATGGGGGCTGTCGAGCAATCTGCGCGCGCAGGCGACGTGGCTCAGGTAGCAGCCGACCTCGGCGGCGTTGCGTCGGCGACCGTGCATGACACGCAGGGAGCGCTCGCAGAGGTCCTCGCGCGGGAAAGCGAGCGCCGACCCGTCGACGGCCGGCACGCGCTCGAAGGGGAGGCCGATCCGGGCGAGCCGGTCCTCCATGTGTCGACGCCGCAGCGAGGCGCGGTCCAGGTTGATCAGGTAGCAGGCGATGGGCGGGGCGTCGGCGTTCGCGGAAGGCGCGAGGGCGGGATCGCAGGGCGGGGAGAGGGGGAGGGATCCTGGGCGGGTCGTCATGCCGGTCGCGGTCGCTGGGAGGGGAGACCGACATCGCGCCTGTCGCGCGCACTCGGCGGGAAGCGTGGGTGCCTGCAAACGCCGGAGTCGTTCGGAAGCGCAGGAAAGGACTGTCTTTTCGCGCCTGCGACTTCCCGGGCCCGGCGTTAGGATGCTGCGGATCCCGATCTCCGCGCACGCTCTTGGCGACCGTCTCCAACCCCCTGCTCCGGCGCATCGCGCGCGTCCTCCAGTTGTCCCAGGCGGTGGCGCTGGTACTCGTGATCGGCGCCGCCGGCGTGCTGGTCGACAGCGCCCGCCGCTACGGCGATGCGAACGACCTGGTCGCCCATACCCACGAGGTCCTCGATCAGCTGAACCAGCTGCGCTCCGGTCTGCTGCGCGGCGGCGTCGCGCTGCGCAACTTCGTGCTGGTGCCGCATTCGGACGCGCTTCAGCGCCTGCGCGCCGCCGCGGGCGACGCCCGGGACACGGCCGACCGGTTGGAAACGCTGGTCCGGGACAACCCGGCGCAGTTGAGCGTGGCCGCGGAGGTGCGGTCCGAGACCCTCGAAATCACCGGCTGGTACCTGTCCTCCGCCGTGATCGGCGAACGCGACGGTGTCGAGTCCTTGCGGCAAGGCTTGGACGCGCGCATCACCAGCGATTCGTCGAAGCGGCTGCGCCAGTTGCTCGACACGATGGAACGCGTCGAGCGTTCCCTGCTCGCGGCCCGTCAGGCCGAGCAGGAGCGCGGACTCCAGTCGGTCAAGCGATCGGCCCTCGCGCTCGCGGCGCTGTTCATCGCCTTCACGCTGTGGACCATCGGCTACGCCAGCCGCCTGGTCCGCGCGAGCGACCGCGACATGACGCAACTGGCCACGACGGCGGACACCGATCTGCTCACCGGCCTGGCCAACCGGCGCTCGCTGGAGCGGCGGGCGCGGGAGCTTGCCGGTCAGCCGTTCAGCGTGATCGTCTTCGACCTGGACGACTTCAAGCCGGTCAACGACCGCCACGGCCACGCGGCCGGCGACGCCGTCCTGCGCGCCGTCGGCCAGCGCCTGCGCGCGCAGTGCCGCGACGGGGATGTGGCGGCGCGGGTGGGCGGCGACGAATTCGTGCTGCTGCTCGCCGGCGCGCCGGACGAGTTCCGTCTGGCGCAGATCCGGCAGCGTCTGCTGCAGGCCTTGACCGAGCCCATCGCGATCGAGGGCGGCATGGTCAGTATCGGCGCGTCCATCGGCTACGCCGTCGGCGACGGCGAGACCCGCTACGAACGCCTGCTCGAAGCCGCGGACGACATGTCCTATGAAGAGAAGAAAAGAAGAAAGCTCCGGACGCCCCGGAGGGCGTGAGGCGCTCAGTAGGTGATCGTGACGGTCACGGTGTCGGTGTACGCGCCCGGCACCACGCCGGCCAGCGACGGCACGCGGCCGTAGACGCTGATGGACTGCGCGCTGCCGCTGCCGGTGCCGCTCTTGGTGCTGGAGCTGGCGGTGCCGTCGCCGAAGACGGTCGTGCGGCCGGAGTCCAGGTAGAGCTGGTAGCCCAGGGTGTTGGCGCCGCTCTTCATCGTGCGGGACGTGAAGTTGGAGGCGCCGCCCGCGTTCGAGCCGGCGTTCAGCGACACGGCGTACGGCGTCGTGTTGGAGCAGGTGACCGTCAGCGTGGACGAGGCGTCCAGCGGCACGCCGGCGGCCAGCGGGTCGATGGCGCTGCCGAAGTTCAGGGCCGAGCCGGACACGGTGCAGGAGCTGGTGATCGTCGCGGTCACCTGGAAGGTGTTCTGCGCGGTGACCGCGTTGGCCGCCGTCGCGGCGGACACCATCAGGCCCAGGCCGATGGCGATGTGCTTGAACTTGCCGGCTTGCTTCGAGATCGTGTTCATGTTGGCCCCCTGTTGTCGATGGATGAATCTTCGTTCTCACGACTGGTTACCAACAGGAGGAGATAGCGGTACCACGGGTCGGGCGGGTCCCGTGGCGCCGTGTAGGGAAACCGCCGACGGCTGTCGGGCGCGCCGCCCGGGGACTACCCCGTCCGGGACGCCAGATTCGGGCGGTTTTCCCTGTGATCGCGCCCCATAATCGACCGCCATATGTCTGACACCGAGACCTTCCCCCGACCCCGCCGCCGCAAGGGCAGCGGCGCCGTCACGCTGCGCGACGTGGCGCAACTCGCGGGCGTGGCGCCTATTACCGCCTCCCGGGCGATCAACAACCCCGCGCAGGTGTCGCCCGAGGTCCGCGAACGCGTGACCGAGGCAGTCCGCAAGACCGGCTACGTGCCCAACCTGCTCGCCGGCGCGCTGTCCTCGATGAAGAGCCGCATGGTGGGCGTGGCCGTGCCGACGATCGCCGGGCCGGTGTTCCTGGACACCGTGCAGAGCCTGACCGAGGCGCTGTTCGAGGCCGGCTACCAGGTGCTGCTCGGCCAGACCGGCTACGACAACGCCCGCGAGGACGCCTGGCTGGACGCGATGATCGGCCGGCGGCCCGACGGTCTGGTGCTCACCGGCACCAGCCATTCCGAACAGGCCCGCACGCGGCTGCGTGCGTCCGGCGTCCCGGTCGTCGAGACCTGGGACCAGAGCGACGATCCGATCGACATGCTGGTGGGCTTCTCCCACGTGGAGGTCGGTCGCAAGGTCGCGTCCTACCTGCACGAGCGCGGCTACCGCCGGCTGGCCGGCGTGGGCGGCAGCGACGAACGCGCGATGCGGCGCTTCCGCGCCTTCCAGGAACAGGCCGGCGTGCTCGGCATCGCCGAGGTGCCGGTGGCCACGGTTGCCACGCCGACCACGCTGGGCAGCGGGCGCCGCGGCCTGGCCGAACTGCTCGCCCATCCGGACGGCGTCGACGCGGTGTTCTGCAGCTCCGATTCGCTGGCACTGGGTGTCGTGATCGAGGCGCAGGCGCGCGGACTGCGCATCCCGGAGGACCTCGCCATCGTCGGCTTCGGTGACCTGGCGCTGGCCCGGGACCTGGAACCGGCGCTGACCACGGTCCGCATCGACGGCTTCGCCATCGGGCGTCAGGCCGCGCGGTTCATCCTGGACCGCGCCGGCGGCAGTGCCGACAGACGAGCCGTCGACATCGGTTTCGAGCTGGTCCAGCGCGCCAGCGCTTGACAGCGAGGCGATGCGGAGACTGCTGGCCCTCACCCCCGCCCTCTCCCGCGGTGCGGGAGAGGGAGCCACAGTGGGCGCACCCGGTGGAATCCCTCATGGACGCAATCTTGACGTGCTCGATGGTACCGATACCATTTGACTCATCAGAAGAGGGCATCGGACCTTCGTCGATGCCGACGAAGGCTGCGTGCCGTCATGGATGGAGACAAGCGACATGAATTCGGTGAAGCGGGGTCGCGTGCGCGCCCTGGCCGCTGCGGCGGCGACGATGGTGCTGGGTCTGACGGCGGTGACGGCGCAGGCCGCGGATGCGGCCAACTGGCCGACCCAGCCGGTGAAACTGATCGTCCCGTTCGCGCCGGGCGGCACGTCCGACGTGCTGGCGCGCGAGATCGCGGCGCGGCTGCAGGTCTCGCTCAAGCAGACCATCGTGGTCGACAACAAGGCCGGCGCCGGCGGCGTGCTGGGCGCGGACAGCGTGGCCAAGGCCGCACCGGACGGCTACACCATGCTGCTGGGCACGATCGCGACGCACGCGATCAACCCGTCGCTGCTGCCCAAGATGCCCTACAAGGCCGACCGCGACTTCGCGCCGGTGATCCTGCTGGGCAAGATCTCCAACGTGCTGCTGATCGGGCCGGGCTCGCAGGCCAAGACGGTCAAGGACATCATCGCCGCCGCCAAGGCCAAGCCCGGCGACCTCACCTTCGCCTCGGCGGGGCAGGGCACCTCGCAGCATCTGTCCGGTGAAGTGTTCCGCCTGATGACGGGCGCGGACCTGACGCACGTGCCCTACAAGGGCAGCGCGCCGGCCATCCAGGACGTGATGGGCGGCCAGGTGCCGATGAGCTTCGAGACCGTGACCGTCGCGCTGCCGCAGATCAAGGGCGGCAAGGTGAAGGCGCTGGCGGTGACCTCGGCCAAGCGCAGCGCGCAGCTGCCCGACGTGCCGACGCTGGCCGAGTCCGGCGTGCCCGGCTTCGACGTGTCGAGCTGGCAGGCGCTGTACTTCCCGGCCGGCACGCCCGCGCCCATCGTGGCCAAGCTCAACGCCGAAGTGCAGAAGATCGTCGCGCTGCCCGAGGTGAAGGCGAAGATGGAATCGCTGGGCCTGGAGTACACGCCAAACTCGCCGGCGCAGTTCGCCGAGTTCCAGAAGGCCGAGCAGGCCAAGTGGGCGAAGGTGATCAAGGACGGCAACGTCAAGCCGGACTGAGCGCTGACAGCGCCGACAGGCCTGGCGTCGTCATCCGCTGCCGCCTCCCGGGCGGCAGCCCGGTCCGCCTCCCGCACAGCAAGGGAAATCACCCGGCGGGCCGCTCGTCGGGCGCCTCCTAGAATGGGTCGAAGACCCTCAGAGGAGACAGCATGGCGACGGCCCGACGCGGCAAGACCGCAACCGGCAGCGAGGACCCCGCGCACCCGAAGGGGACGCGGGTGCTCAAGAAGTACCCCAACCGGCGGCTGTACGACACGCAGACCAGCAGCTACATCACCTTGGCGGACGTCAAGAAGATGGTGCTGGGCGGCGAGGACTTCGAGGTCCGCGACGCCAAGTCCGGCGACGAGTTGACCCGGTCCATCCTGCTGCAGATCATCCTCGAGGAGGAGATGGGCGGCATGCCGATGTTCTCGACGCCGCTGCTGGCGCAGATCATCCGCTTCTACGGCCATGCGATGCAGGGCCTGATGGGCGATTACCTCGAGAAGAACCTGCAGGCCATGACCGAGCTGCAGAGCCGTTTCGCGGACCCGACCAAGGGCGCGGCGGGCTTCGATCCGCAGCTGTGGTCGCAGTTCATGAGCGGTCAGGCGCCGATGATGCAGGGCCTGATGGGCAACTACCTCGAACAGTCCAAGAACCTGTTCCTGCAGATGCAGGAGCAGTTCCAGAGCGCCGGAAACATCTTCCCCGGCGTGCCCGGGATGCCGGGCTTCCCGCCAACACCGCCGAAGAAGTAGGCCGCGCGTCCGCGCCGCGACCCCGGGACCTAGAGCCCGTGCCGGCGATGCCAGTCGGCCAGTGATTCGTCGGGATAGTGGCCGAAGCGCGCGTCGCCCGGCTTCCCTTCCACCTGGACCCAGGGCGCCTTCGAGTCGAGCAGGCCGTGGACGTTCTCCGGCGGTTCCGGCAGCGGCGTGTCGATCGCGCTGGCGTGCGGATGGATCAGTTCGGGGTAACTCTCGTCGTACATCCAGAGCGCGGTGCCGCAATGGCCGCAAAAATGGCGCTGGCCGCTGCTCTCCTTGCCGTCGATGACGGCCCGGTAGACCTTCAGGTCGCGCTTGCCCTTGAGCAGCTGGAAGGTGGTGTTGTCCGCGCCGATGTTGATCGCGTAGCCGCCGGTGCCCGCCGTCTTGCGGCAGATCGTGCAGTAGCAGCGCATGAACGGGTAGGGCTCGGTCGAATCGACCGAGAAGCGGATGCGACCGCAGTGGCAGGAGCCTTCGAGGTGCATGGGAGTCCCAGGGCGTGGCCGATGCGTCCGGGCAGCAAGCGACGTACCTGCGGCGGGGCCCTAGGAAGCCCTGACGACCGGGGCGTCCAGGGTCGTGCCGGTGACTCTGGCGACCGTCGGCGCCAGCATCGATCGCAGCACCGCATGCAGCGCGTCCGGTTGCACCGGCTTGCGCAGCACGAGGTAGCCGTCGGCTTCCGCACGGCGCAGGTCGGGCAGGTCGAACTCGCCGGTGACCACCAGGCCGCGCGCGAGCGGCAGGCGGTCCAGCAGGTCCAGCAGCAGCGTGTAGCCGCCGTCGTCGTGGCGCAGGCGCAGGTCGCTCATCACGACGTCGGGTTCGAAATCGGCGTCCAGGACCGCATGGGCCTGCGCGGCGTCGCCGGCGACGCGGCAGTCGACGCCCCATTCGCCCAGCAGATGCGACAGGCCGCGGGTCACGCCGAGGTCGTCGTCGACCACGAGCACGCGCCCGCCGAGCCGATCGAAGACGTGCGACGACGCGGGCGCGCGCTGCGCCGGCGTCGCCGGTGTCGAGGCGCCGCGCAGGGTGATGCGGAAGCAGGAGCCCCGGCCCGGCACCGAGTGCCAGTCGATCGCCGCGTCCATCCGGCGCACGCAGTCGCGCACCACCGACAGGCCCAGCCCCTGGCCGTCGCCGGTGACGCGCGCGGCGTCGTCGCCGCGGTGGAACTCGGAGAAGAGCGCATCGCGCTTGGGCGCGGCCATGCCGACGCCGGTGTCCCAGACCTCGATGGCCCAGTCGTCGCCGCGTCGCCGCACGGCGAGCAGCACGCCGCCCGCGGGCGTGTAGCGCAGCGCGTTGTGCAGCAGGTTGGCGAGCGCGCGTCGCAGCAGCATCGGCTCGGCGACCACCCAGGCGGGCGCTTCCGGCCCGCGGATGCGCCAGTCCAGACCGCGTGCCTGCGCTTCCGGCTGGAAGCGCTCATGCAGTTCCGACAGCAGCGGCGCCAGCGCCAGCGGCTGCAGGTCGAGCTCGGCGCTGCGGCTGTCCAGCGCGGAGACGTCGAGCAGCGAATTGAGCAGATCGTTGACGTGGCCGGCGGCCTGCGAGATGTCGACCAGCAGCGGCCTCAACGCCGCGTCCTGGTTGCGCTGCAGCGCGGCCTGCGCGGTCAGCGTCAGCGCGTAGAGCGGCTGGCGCAGGTCGTGCGAGGCGGTCGCCAGGAACAGGCTCTTCTCGCGCGACGCGGCCTTGGCGATGTCGCGAGCTTCCTTGTGCGCGAGCGCGAGGGCCTCGCTCTGCCGCTTCAATCGCGATTGCTGGACGAGGAAGTTGTTGGACGTGCGCGCATGCCGCCAGACCAGCCACGGGAAGAGCAGGCACAGCGGCAGGACGATGGGCCATTGCGTCGGGAAGGCGAAGGGCACCGCCACCGTCGCCATCGTCCACGCCGGGACGAGGAAGCGGGCGAAGAACGGGAGATCCGCGGCGGCGAAGGCGGCCGTCGAGACCGTGGTGCCGGCGAGCACGAGGTACAGGAAGATCGCGTGCTCGAACACGCCGCTGGCGGCGGCGACCCCGGGCAGCAGGCCCCACAGGACGCCGAAGGCGATCGCGATGCGCTCCACCGGCGGCGCCCAGCGCGCCACGAAGTCGGCGGGGCTCATGACCGCCGCCTCGCGCCGGAAGCGGCGGCGCGCGACGGCGACGCCGATGGAGCTCAGCGCATAGGCCGTCGCCCAGACCCACGCCAGGACGATGGCCGTGCCGCCCGCGGGCGTGCTCGCGACCACGACCGGCGGCAGCACCAGCGCGGCGATTTCCACCGAGGCACGGTCGCCGATCAGGGGCAGGAGCTCGGAGCGCGGGGAAGGATCGGACATCGAGACGGGGTGAAGCGTGATGTGGCGTGACGGGCGTGACGTGAAATGACGCGGCGGCCAAGGCCGGAGGGGCGAGTATCCACGGAGTGGCCCGAGAGGGTCGGCAGGCGGCCGCCCAGCCCGTTACCGGTCGTGCGAGCGGCATCCCTCCACGATGCCGGGCGCGGCGCAATGCACCCGCCCCTGTCTGAAAAATGCCGGGTCGCTTACAATGCCCGCCCCAGCCCTCAGCCAGATCGCCCGGCGGAACCCAAATGGAATCAACGACTTACGACCCCACCGCCGCCAAGCTCAACGGACCGGCGGGAGGCTCCGCGCCGAAGATCGGCTTTGTCTCGCTCGGATGCCCGAAGGCGCTGACCGACTCCGAGCTGATCCTCACGCAGCTGCGCGCCGAGGGCTACGAGACCTCGAAGACCTTCGCCGGCGCGGACCTGGTGATCGTCAACACCTGCGGCTTCATCGACGACGCGGTCAAGGAGTCGCTGGACACCATCGGCGAGGCGCTGGCCGAGAACGGCAAGGTCATCGTGACCGGGTGCCTGGGCGCGAAGGCCGGCGCGAGCTCGGACAACATGGTCCGCGAGATCCACCCCAGCGTGCTCGCCGTGACCGGCCCGCATGCGACGCAGGAGGTGATGGACGCCGTCCACACCCACGTGCCCAAGCCGCACGACCCCTTCATCGACCTGGTGCCAGAAGCCCGCGGCATCGCCGGCATCAAGCTGACGCCCAAGCACTACGCCTACCTGAAGATCTCCGAAGGCTGCAACCACCGCTGCAGCTTCTGCATCATCCCGAGCATGCGCGGCGACCTGGTCTCGCGCCCGATCGGCGACGTGCTGTCCGAAGCCAAGGCGCTGTTCGAGTCCGGCGTCAAGGAACTGCTGGTCATCAGCCAGGACACCAGCGCCTACGGCGTCGACATCAAGTACCGCACCGGCTTCTGGGACGGCAAGCCGGTCAAGACGCGCATGTTCGACCTGGTCGCGCAGCTCGGCGAGATCGCCAAGCCCTACGGCGCGTGGGTCCGCCTGCACTACGTCTATCCGTACCCGCACGTCGACGAGATCGTGCCGATGATGGCCGAAGGCCTGATCCTTCCGTATCTGGACGTGCCGTTCCAGCACGCCCACCCCGACGTGCAGAAGCGCATGAAGCGCCCCGCCAACGGCGAGAAGAACCTGGAGCGCATCCTGCGCTGGCGCGAGATGTGCCCCGAGCTGGTGATCCGCTCGACCTTCATCGCCGGCTTCCCCGGCGAGACCGAGGCGGAGTTCCAGTACCTGCTGGACTTCATGCGCGAAGCGCAGATCGACCGCGCCGGCTGCTTCGCCTACTCGCCCATCGAGGGCGCACCGGCGAACGCGCTCGACGGCGCGCTGCCGGACGAAGTCCGCGAAGAGCGCCGCGCCCGCTTCATGGCCGTGGCCGAGGAAGTGTCCATCGCCAAGCTGCAGCGCCGCGTCGGCGCGACCATGCAGGTGCTGGTCGACTCGGCCCCGGCGCTCGGCCGCAAGGGCGGCGTGGGCCGCTCGTACGCGGACGCGCCGGAGATCGACGGCACCGTGCGCCTGCTGCCGCCCGAGAAGGCCAGCAAGCAGCTGCGCGTCGGCGAGTTCACCCGCGCCCGCATCGTCGGCGTCGAGGGCCACGACCTGATCGCCTTGCCGATCTGAGGCCGTGCACGGCCCGCCGCTCGGTGAGCGCGCGGGCGCCCGACTGCCCGCCGAGCCTGGCAGGACGACCCGGCATCACCGGGCGGCCGCGTAGGCACGAAGATCGTCCGACGGACCGCCCGGGACGTTGATCTGGCGTTCAAGCTCGTCCGCCACCTGGCGACGCATGGCGCGGATCAGGTCGGACATGCCGGCGCCTTTGGGAAAGCGGATTCCCTTGAAGAGCGCGCGCTGGTCTTCCACAGGCATCGACCGAAGGACTGATTCGTAGAAGCAGTCCCCCTTCGCCGGCACCTCGCGCAGTCGCCCATCGACGATCGGCGAATAGTGCTGGCGCACAGGGTCGAACTGGACCGTCGCGGGCCTGCGTTCTGGCCCCGACTGACCGAACACCTGCTCCCATTTCCCCTCCTTGTCCGCGATGCGCAGGGACAGGTCCTTTGGCCATGCGGGCATGCTCGTGATCAGGTGCGGCGCCAGGTCGGCGCCCAATCCGAACCAGTGTCCGGAGGTGCGGATCTCGTCCGCTGCCTTCTGGAGCACCTGATTCACGTCTCCCGAATCGTCGATCCTCGCTGCGCTTGCGGAGGTGCTGGCCTGGCGACGGGGGAGGGGGGTGTTCAGGGCCTCTCGTACCGACTGCAGCAGGCGTTGCGCATCGGTCTCGGCCAGAACACCGAGCTTGCGCCTGGGCCTGGCGTGCTCATCGGGGCGCGACAACTGCGATCGCGACCAGGCGAGCCATCCCTTGGGCTCCTCAAGATGGCGCCGCAGCGCGCTGCGCTCGTCCTGCGTCAGCGCGGAGGTGGCCTGGGCAATGGCGGGGCCGAGATCAGGTGTGGGTGAACCGGGCTCGCTCCCGGACTGTCGCAGTCTCGCCTGCAGCGACAGATGAAGACACATCGCATGGAGCACCTGTCGAGTCGCCTTCGGCGTGGCCCTGCTCAGCCCCAGTGCCTCTATCCTGCTGCTGGCAGCCCTGCCGGCCTCGGGGCATTGCGTCGCCAATGCGGCGATCCGTTCGCCCATCGTCAGTCGGTCTTCGGTGCGCGACCCCGACGGTTTGGCGGTCGATGACGACGAATGCTTGAAGCAAGGAAGAATGTGGGAGAACAGGCTTGAAATCGACGGCATCGCGCGTCCTTGGGAAGTCGAGGGGGTCGACGTGAGTGCGCGTTGTCGTTGGACCACTCCTTCGGGAAAGGCGAAAAGGCTGTTCACGTTTCGATCGTTTGACGCTTTCGACCTCGTGAAGACGCGTGCATGAGAATCTCCTCCTGATTCCTCTACCCCAAGGACATCTCGTGACCCGACGCGGCCCGTCCACCGAACAGATCCACCATTCCTACCGCGCACCCGACGGCTGGGACGCCGTCCCCGTGCCGGTGGCCAAGGCCTCGACGGTGCTGTTCAAGAACACCGCCGAGCTGCACCGCCCGCGCGCGAAGGACGGCGTCAGCTACCGCTACGGTCTGCCGGGCACGCCGACGACCTACACGCTGGCCGCGCGCATCGCGACGCTCGAACACGCCGAGCACTGCGTGCTGACGCCCAGCGGCGTCTCCGCCGTCACGCTCACCAGTCTGAGCTTCCTCAAACCCGGCGACGAGGTGCTGCTGCCCGACAACGTCTACGGGCAGAACCGCCATCTCACCAGCGGCTTGCTGGCACGGCTGGGCATCACGCATCGCTTCTACGATCCGCTCGACGTGACAGCCTTCGAGGCGATGCTGTCCGAACGCACGAAGCTGGTCTGGCTGGAGGCTGCCGGATCGATCACGCTGGAGTTCCCCGATCTGATCGGGCTGCTCCGGGCCTGCCGCGCGCGTGGGGTGCTCACCGCGATGGACAACACCTGGGGCGTGGGGCTGGCCTTCAATGCCTTCGAAGTGGCGCCGGACGTCGCGCCGGGCCTGGGCGCCGACATCAGCATGCAGGCGCTGACCAAGTTCCCGTCCGGCGGTGCGGACCTGCTGATGGGCTCGGTCTGCACACGCGACATCGCGCTCAACCGCCAACTGGTGGCCATGCACGAATATCTCGGCTACGGCGTCGGTCAGAACGACGTCGAGGCCGTGCTGCGCGGCCTTCCGAGCATCGCCCTGCGCTACCGCGCGCAAGGCGCCGCGGCGCTCGAGCTCGCGACCTGGATGGCCGCACGGCCGGAGGTGGCGCGGGTGCTGTATCCAGCGCTGCCGGATTCCCCTGGTCACGCGTTCTGGCGCGGCGTCAGTCCGCAGGCCGGCGGTTGCCTGTTCTCGGCGGTGTTCCGCCCCGAGTTCGACGCGCGGCGCGTCGATGCTTTCGTCGATGCGTTGAGCTGTTTCGGGATCGGCTATTCCTGGGCCGGCCCGATGAGCCTGGCCGTGCCCTACGACCTGAGCCGCAGCCGCTCGCTGGGGCTGCCCTGGACGGCGGAGGAGGGCGGCACGCTGGTGCGTTTCGCGATCGGGCTGGAGGAGGTCGAGGACCTGCGCGCGGATCTGGCGCAGGCGCTCGAGGGGCTCAGTCCTTAGTCCTTGGCCGGTCCCGAGACCTTGTGCCGCATGATCCGGCCCTTCTCGCGTTCCCAGTCGCGCTTCTTCTCGGTCTCGCGCTTGTCGTGCTGGGCCTTGCCCTTGGCCAGCGCGATCTGCACCTTCACGCGGCCGTTCTTGTAGTGCAGGTCCAGCGGGATCAACGTGAAGCCGCGCTGCTCCACCTTGCCGATCAGCCGGCGGATGTCGGCGCGGCTCATCAGCAGCTTCTTGGTCCGGTCGGCCAGCGGGTTGACGTGGGTGGACGCGGTACGCAGCGGATTGATGCGGCAGCCGATCAGGAACAGCTCGCCCTCGCGGATCACCACGTAGCCGTCCGGCAGCTGGACCTGGCCGGCGCGGATGGCCTTGACCTCCCAGCCTTCGAGGACGAGGCCGGCTTCGTACTGCTCCTCGATGTGGTACTCGAATCGGGCGCGACGGTTTTCTGCAATGGACATGGGGTTCTTCTTGTTCGGGCGCGGGCGGACCGGAGGACGGCGGAAGGGTGTCCGGATGGCGCTCGGGTGACGCCCAGATGGGGTCGATCGGGCCGCCTACAATCCCGCCATTCTAAGAACCGCCATGAAGCACGTCCGGAAGACAGTCCTCCTTTGGTACTCGCCGCGCGAGATGTACGACCTCGTCACCCAGGTCGAGCGCTATCCGGAGTTCCTGCCCTGGTGCTCCTCCGCCGAGGTGCTGGAGCGCCATGACGATGGGGTGACCGCGAAGCTGTCCCTGCAGTACGCCGGCCTGCGTCATGCGTTCACCACCCGCAACACGAACGAGACCAATCAGCGCGTGCGCATGGCACTCGTCGACGGGCCGTTCTCGATGCTGGACGGCGACTGGCAGTTCCTGCCGCTGAATCGTCCCGGCGCGCCAGCGGACGGCGAGCCGCGCGCCTGCAAGATCGAGTTCGAGCTGCGCTACGCGTTCTCGAGCTTCGCGCTCGAGGCGGTCGTCAGCCCGGTGTTCGACCGCATCGCCAATACCTTCGTCGACAGCTTCGTGAAGCGCGCCGAGCAGGTCTATGGCGCCCGCTGAGCTGGCGATCGAGCTCTTCTGGAGCCCGGCGCAGGGCGAACTGCGCGAACAACGACTGACCCTGCCCGACGGCAGCACCGTGCGCGACGCGCTGACGGCGAGCGCCTGGTTCGAGCCGGCACGGATCGCCACGCTGACGGCCGGCATCTGGGGCCGGAGCGCGTCGCTGGACACGCCGCTGCGCGAGCAGGACCGGGTCGAGGTCTACCGGCCGTTGACGGTCGACCCCAAAGAGGCTCGCCGCCAGCGCTTCCAGGCGGCGGGCAGCCGCATCGTCACGCGCCACCGGCCGTTGGGGCGCAAGGCCTGACACCGGCGCGCGGCGCGCCGCGCACGAAGCGCCAAGAACGCCAGAAAAGGAAAGGGCCGCGTGAGCGGCCCTTCGTCCTTCCTCGTCTTACCAGCGGTCACCAGACTTACGTCCGTCTTGCCCGCGGAGGTCGGCGAGTGTTGTTTCCGGAACTCGTTTACGGCTTATTTGCAGGAGGCGGTGATCACCGCCTGGGCCTGACGGATCTGGTCCTGGCGCATCTGCTCGGTCATCGGCTGGGTGTCGCCGTTCTCGCCGCGGGTGCGCACGCGCACGCCGGATTCGAGGATGCGCATGGAGTTCTGCGCCTGGCGGCAGTTCTCGGCGTTCGTTTCGGCGCGGGCCTTGTCTTCCTGCGCCTTGCGCTCCTTCTCGAGCTTGTCGCGCGACGAGGGTTCGCTCGCCGGGCGGCCCGGCGCGGCCGGGGCCGACGAGGCGGAAGCCGCTGCCGATGCGCCCTGTGCCGCAGCCTGCGCCGAGGAAGGGGCCACACGCACCGCATTGCTGTTCGGGCGTTGCAGGATGTCCTTCTCGGCCACGCTAGGCGGCGGCGGACGGTCGCTGTATTGCGTGCGGCCGTCGGCGTCGCGCCACTTCCATTGGGCATGCGCGATCGAGGTCAGCGCCATCAGCGCCAGTGCGCAGATCATGCCCAACGGGCGTCGCGGGCGTCGCAGGAGTGGGGGATTCATCATGGTCGTGGAGTGTACCGCCGGGCTTCTCTATAATGCGCCTTTGCGTCTGGAGCTTCCCTCATGCGCCTACTCGGAAAGGCCCTCACCTTCGACGATGTGTTGCTGGTGCCGGCGTTCTCCCAGGTGTTGCCGCGCGACACCAGTCTGGCCACGCAGTTCACGCGTGGCATCCGCCTGAACCTACCGCTCGTGTCCGCCGCCATGGACACCGTGACCGAAGCCCGCCTCGCGATCGCCATCGCGCAGGAAGGCGGCATCGGCATCGTGCACAAGAACCTGACCCCGCAGCAGCAGGCCGCGGAAGTGGCCCGGGTCAAGCGCTACGAATCCGGCGTGCTCCGCGACCCCATCACGATCACCCCCGAGACGACGGTCCGCCAGGTCAAGCAGCTCAGCGAGCACCACGGCGTCTCCGGGTTCCCGGTGCTGGTGGGACAGAAGGTCGTCGGCATCGTCACCAACCGGGACCTGCGCTTCGAGACGCGCATGGACATCCCGGTCAGCGAGATCATGACCCCGGCCGAGCGTCTGATCACGGTGCCGGAAGGCGCCTCGCTGAACGACGGCAAGGCGCTCATGCACAAGCACAAGCTGGAGCGCGTGCTGGTCCTGAACGACGCCTTCGAACTGCGCGGCCTGATGACCGTCAAGGACATCACCAAGCAGACCAACTTCCCGAACGCCGCGCGTGACGCGCACGGCAAGCTGCGCGTCGGCGCGGCGGTCGGCGTGGGCGAGGGCACCGAGGAACGTGTCGAGCTGCTGGTCAAGGCCGGCGTCGACGCGATCGTCGTCGACACGGCGCACGGCCACAGCAGCGGCGTCATCGAGCGCGTGCGCTGGGTCAAGAAGAACTACCCGCAGGTCGAGGTCATCGGCGGCAACATCGCCACCGGCGCCGCGGCGCTGGCGCTGGTGGAAGCCGGCGCGGACGCGGTCAAGGTCGGCATCGGCCCGGGCTCGATCTGCACCACCCGCATCGTCGCGGGCGTCGGCGTGCCGCAGATCGCGGCGATCGATTTCGTCGCCACGGCGCTGAAGGGCACGGGCGTCCCGGCGATCGCCGACGGTGGCATCCGCTACTCGGGCGACATCGCCAAGGCCATCGCCGCCGGCGCGAGCACGGTGATGATGGGCGGCATGTTCGCCGGCACCGAGGAAGCCCCGGGCGAGGTGATCCTGTACCAGGGCCGCAGCTACAAGAGCTACCGCGGCATGGGCTCGATCGGTGCGATGAAGGCCGGCTCCGCGGACCGCTACTTCCAGGAGAACGACGAGACCACCAACCCCAACGCGGACAAGCTGGTGCCCGAGGGCATCGAAGGGCGCGTCCCGTACAAGGGCTCGATGGTCGCGATCGTGCACCAGATGGCCGGGGGCGTGCGCGCCTCGATGGGCTACTGCGGCTGCGGCAGCATCGCCGACATGCACGACAAGGCCGAGTTCGTCGAGATCACCTCGGCGGGCATCCGTGAGAGCCACGTCCACGACGTGCAGATCACGAAGGAAGCGCCCAACTACCGCCTGGAGTGACGCCCCTTGTCCAATAAGGTCGATGCCGTCGCGGCGACGACGACCAATGGCGGCCGCAAGGCCGCCATGTCGTTCATCCTGATCGCCGTGCTGATCGACATGGTGTCGATCGGCCTGATCATTCCGGTGTTGCCGCCGCTGGTCGGAACCTTCACGCAGAGCGAGACCCAGCACACGCTGGCGCAGCTGGCCGTGGCGTTCGCCTTCGGTCTCGCGAATTTCTTCGGCTCGCCCATCCTGGGCGGGCTGTCCGACCGCTTCGGCCGCCGCAAGGTGATGCTGATCGGTTTCAGCGGCCTGGCGCTCAGCTTCTTCGTGACGGCGCTGGCCGACGCGTTGTGGATGCTGGTCGTGGTGCGGCTGTTCTCCGGCGCGATGCAGGCCAACGCCGCCGTCGCCAACGCCTACGTCGCCGACATCACGCCACCGGCGGACCGCGCCAAGCGCTTCGGCATGCTGGGCGCGGCCTTCGGGATGGGCTTCATCCTCGGCCCGGTGATGGGTGGGCTGCTCGGCAGCATCGACCTGCACCTGCCGTTCTACGTCGCCGGCACGCTGGCGTTGCTGAACTGGCTCTACGGCTTCTTCGTGCTGCCCGAATCGCTGCCGCCGGAGCACCGCAGACCCTTCGAGTGGCGCAAGGCCAACCCGGTCGCCGCGCTGGGCCGGCTGCGCAAGCTGAGCGGCGTGGGCCCGCTGATCTACGTGATCGCGTGCTCGGGCCTGGCGCAGCTGGTGATCCAGACCAGCTGGGTCCTCTACAACCAGCACAAGTTCGGCTGGGGCCCGCGCGAGAACGGCCTGTCGCTGTTCGTCGTGGGCCTGGTCGCGGTGGTCGTGCAGGGCGTGCTGCTGCAGCCGCTGATGCGCTGGCTCGGCGCACGTCGTCTGGTGCTGATCGGCCTGTCGACCTCCATCCTCACCAACGTGATCTGGGGGATGTCGACCGAGGCCTGGATGATGATCGCCGCGATCTTCCTGAACATCGCCGGCGTGGCCGCGGCCCCGGCGATGCAGAGCGTGATCTCCAACGCCGCCGACGCCCGCACGCAGGGCGAGACCATGGGCGCGGTGGCGGCGATCAACAGCCTGATGGCGGTGATCTCGCCGATCGCCGGGCTGGGGCTGATGGCGCTGGTCGCCGAGCTCCCCAAGACCGACTGGCGCATCGGCGCGCCGTTCTACCTCTGCGCGCTGCTGCAGCTGGCCTCGCTGGGCTTTGCGTGGCGCCACTTCAACATGGGCCCGCCGGCGCAGGCCGCCGCGGCCAAGGCCTGAGCCCGAGCGTGCGCTTGAACTTGAGCCTCCCAGAATCCCCAAGCATCTTCAGAAGCTGACCATGCACGACAAAGTCCTCATCCTCGACTTCGGCTCCCAGGTGACGCAGCTGATCGCGCGTCGCGTGCGCGAGGCCCAGGTCTACTGCGAGATCCACCCCAACGACGTCAGCGACGACTTCATCCGCGCGTTCGCGCCGAAGGCGATCATCCTGTCGGGCAGCCACGCGTCGACCTACGAGGACCATGAGTTGCGCGCGCCGCAGGCGGTGTGGGACCTGGGCGTGCCGGTGCTGGGCATCTGCTACGGCATGCAGACGATGGCGGTGCAGCTGGGCGGCAAGGTCGAATGGAGCGATCACCGCGAGTTCGGCTACGCCGAAGCCCGCGCCCACGGCCACACGAAGCTGCTGGACGGCCTCCAGGACTTCGCGACGCCGGAAGGCCACGGCATGCTGAAGGTGTGGATGAGCCACGGCGACAAGGTCACGGCGCTGCCGCCGGGCTTCAAGCTGATGGCGTCCACGCCGACCTGCCCCATCGCCGGCATGGTCAACGAGGACAAGGGCTACTACGCGCTCCAGTTCCATCCCGAGGTCACGCACACGGTCCAGGGGGCGGCGATCTACAAGCGTTTCGTGCGCGAGATCGCCGGTTGCAAGGGCGACTGGATCATGGGCGACTACATCGAGGAAGCGGTCCAGAAGATCCGCGAGCAGGTCGGTGACGAGGAAGTCATCCTGGGCCTGTCCGGCGGTGTGGACTCCTCCGTGGCCGCGGCGCTGATCCACCGCGCCATCGGCGACCAGCTGACCTGCGTGTTCGTCGACCACGGTCTCCTGCGCCTGAACGAGGGCGACATGGTGATGGACATGTTCGAAGGCAAGCTGCACGCGAAGGTGATCCGCGTCGATGCGAGCGAGCTGTTCCTCGGCCAGTTGGCCGGCGTGACCGATCCGGAGCGCAAGCGCAAGATCATCGGCGGCCTGTTCGTCGACGTGTTCAAGGCCGAGGCCGAGAAGCTGAAGTCCGGCGACGGAGGTCACAAGGGCGCGACCTTCCTGGCGCAGGGCACGATCTACCCGGACGTGGTCGAGAGCGGCGGCACGAAGACCAAGAAGGCCGTGACGATCAAGAGCCACCACAACGTGGGCGGGCTGCCGGAACAGCTGGGTCTGAAGCTGCTGGAGCCGCTGCGCGAACTGTTCAAGGACGAGGTCCGCGAACTGGGCGTGGCGCTGGGGCTGCCGCCGGAGATGGTCTATCGCCATCCGTTCCCGGGGCCGGGTCTGGGCGTGCGCATCCTGGGCGAGGTGAAGAAGGAATACGCGGACCTGCTGCGTCGCGCCGACGCGATCTTCATCGAGGAACTGCGCAACACGCGCGACGAGGCGACGGGCAAGACCTGGTACGAGCTGACCAGCCAGGCCTTCACGGTGTTCCTGCCGGTGAAGAGCGTGGGCGTGATGGGCGACGGCCGGACCTACGACTACGTGGTGGCGCTGCGCGCGGTGCAGACCAGCGACTTCATGACGGCGGACTGGGCGGAGCTGCCGTACAGCCTGCTCAAGCGCTGCTCGGGCCGCATCATCAACGAGGTGCGCGGCATCAACCGCGTCACCTACGACGTCTCCAGCAAGCCGCCGGCGACGATCGAATGGGAATGAGCGCTTCGCGCTGAGAGTGAACAGGGGCCCGGTCGGGCCCCTGTGCGTTTCCGGACTTGCAATGCCGTCATTGGATAAGCGGCGACATCTGAGCCGACGTCGGCCAGCCTTCCCACCGGCCGTCAGATCCGATACCGACGCCGCGAGGTTTTGCGTTCTTCGGATAGAACTGCACCAAAGGCAGGTCCTTGAAGTGCGCATCGCAGGTGATGACTTCGGCGCTGAACTTCTGAGCCGTCGCATAGATCAAGGCGTCGGCCGACGGGAGTTTGTATTTGGCGTTGATCTTGGCCGCCTCCTTCGCGGTGGCCGTGTCGAGCATGTCTACCGGGCAGTCTTCGAGTGTCCGTTCAATGAAGTCATGCTGGTTGATGTTCAGTGTCCGCAGTGCCCACTTGGCGAGCTCGTGCTGCACGATGGTCGGCACGATGCAATGCGTAAACGGCGGAAGTGTGCTCTTGATCTGTCGGCCCAGATCCGAGTTCGCGAGGAACTCGATCCAGGCGGAGGTGTCCACCACGACGGGACGCAAGGGAGGCGCGGAAGCCGGGTGCTCAAAAACGGTCATGGCGATCCCTGTAGTCGTAATCGGTGTTCGCTCCCTTGGCGACGCCACAGGCCGCCTCCAGAGTGATTCGCTTGTAGATGAAGATGCCGTCCTTGTGTCGGACGACCTTCAGTTCTTCTCCTGGCTTCCAATCGAGCGTGTCTCGAATCTCTTTCGGCAGCTCGACGCGATGTCGAGAGGAGAGGATGGCGACGGGTGCAGGCATGTTGTGTCCTTGGATCATGACGGTTCAAGACAGAGGAGCGAGTTCTGGATCGAAGTCCGTGTTCGCGCCGAACGCGATGCCATGAGCCTCTTCGACTGGCACGGGCGGGCAGATGAAGACGCCGGTTTCGCGGCAGACGACCATGAGGGACTGACCGGGCTTCCAGTCATAGCGTTGACGAAGCTCTTCCGGCAAATGGATGTGGCTCTCGGGGGACATCGTGATCACAGGTGCGGGCATGGGGGTTTCCAGTGCGTTCAGCGAAATGACAAGCCGTCGATTCTTCGCTTCAGGTTCTTCAAGAGCCACGGCCTCGAACGGTATGCGGCGCGCTCGAAATGCCTGAGATCGGTATGACCTCCACTCGCATGTGCGGTTGAAGTTCGACCCATTGCTGGTGTCCGTGAGGAACCCTGTCCTGACACGCGATGTCAGGGGCTCCGTCCAGAATCGTCGACTGCTTCGACACCCTCACGGAGACCTCCGATGGCCGACGATCACCCCGTCTACGAACTGCGCCAGTACAAGATCGTCAAGGGCGAGCGCGACCGCTTCATGCGGCTGTTCGACGCGGCATTCGTCGACTCGCAGGAAGCCGTCGGCATGCGGCTGTACGGACAGTTCGCCGACCTGGACGATCCGGACCGGTTCGTCTGGATCCGCGGCTTCGACGACATGGCCGCGCGCGAACGCACGCTCGGCGCGTTCTACTTCGGCCCCGTGTGGCAGGCCCATCGCGACGAGGCCAATCCGCTGCTGGTCGACAACGACAACGTGCTGCTCATGAGGAGCCCGGTCGAAGGACCGCATCCGGATCGCTTGGATGCGGCAAGGGAGGCGGGTACCTTCGCGCGAGGGGCCGCGCCCGGGCTCGTGGTGCTGCACGTCTGCACGCTCTGGAAGGACCCGGCCGATCCCGCGGACGGTTTCGCCCGCTTCTTCGAGCACGAGGTGGTCCCCGTTATCGAGGCCGCCGGCCTGCCGGTCATCGGCAGCTTCGTACCGGAACGGTCGCCCAACAACTTCCCCCGCCTGCCGGTGCGCGAAGGGGAGAAGCTCTTTGTCTGGATGGCCCGCGCCGCGGACGCCGACGATTGGGCCCTCCGCTGGAGCGCCTGCCGGCATTCGCCCGCCTGGCGCGCGCTCGAACCGCGCTGGCGCGATGCGCAGGAACGTTCGCCGCAGATCCTGCGATTGCGACCGGGCATCGCCTCGGCGACGCGCTGACCCGCCCGACGCGTCGGCGGCGGGCGGGTGTGGCTATGCTTCCCGCCATCCCCGCTTCCGTTCCGGAGTCCTTGCATGCGCAGCGCCTTGTCCATCCTCGCCCTCGTCATCGTGTTCGCCATCGTGATGCTGACCGCGAAGAAGCAGATGCAGTCGATGAAGCCGCCGGCTTCGGCGAATCCGGCGGCCTCCGCGCCGTCGGCGGGACGGCCTCAGCCGGAGGCGGTCGGCCGGCAGGTCGAGGGGCTCATGAAGCAGGGCGAGCAGCGCGCCTCCGATGCGCAGTGATAGCGTCTCGATCGCGCCTTGATGGCAGGGTGATTGAGCCGTGACTGTCCATGCGCTCTTCTTCTGCCTGCGGCCCGATCCGGCCACCGCGGCGAGGCTGGGCGCGGTCTCCGATGACCTCGTGCGTCGCTTCGGCCTGCGTGCGAAGGCTTCGCGCACGGAGCGTCTCCATGTGACGCTGCATCACCTCGGCTGGTATGACGACGACCAGATCGATCAGGCCGAGGCGATGACGGAAGTGCGGCAGCTCGCTGAGGTGGGGGCCGCTTCGCTGAGGCACGCTCCGGTGCGGGTGGACTTCGACCAGCTCCTGAGCTTCACCCGCAAGCGCCGGAACCTGCCGCTGGTGCTCGGCGGCGGCGCTTGCCTCGACGCCGTGCGGCGCTTGCGGTCGGCACTCGGCGAGTCCCTGCATCTCGGCGGACTGCGCACCGATCCGCACTTCACGCCGCACCTGACGCTGTTCTACGACGATCTCGCGGTCGAGCCGCAGCCGTTCATCGTCCCGGGTTGGACGGCCACGGATCTGGTGCTGATGGACAGCCTGCAGGGGCAGTCCCGGCATGTCGAACTCGCGCGCTGGCCGCTCGCCTGAACGGGTGGAGCCGCGCCGCGATCAAGCCTCGCCGGGGGCGACGATCTCCTGCGCCAGGGCGCGCAGCGTCAGCGGTGCGGATCCCTCCGCGTGGTTGGAGATCGTGACGTACGCGGGATGCCCCGCCTCGGCCGTGGCGCGGATCACCTTCGCGAGCACGGCCCGGGTCTCGGGATCGGGATCCATCAGCTCGGCGTACTCGCCGTACTTCTTCTCCGCGTCCTCGTAGCCGAACGGGCCGTGGATCCGGTGCAGGTTCCAGCGGCACACCAGCGGACCCGGCCACATCGCGCGCAGCAGCGGCAACTGTTCCTGGAGGGGCGGCAGCTTCGGATGCAGGCCCAGGCAGTAGCGCGCGCCGCAGTCCTTGAGCACGGCGACGAAGTCCGGCGTGAGCCATTCCGGGTCGCGGACCTCGACGGCCACGACCGCCCCCGGAGCCACATCGCGCAGCGAGGGCAGGGCGGCCAGCATCGCGTGCAGGCGGTCGAGCTGCTCCGGCATGCGGCCCAGCATCGCCAGCGGCAGCGGGCTCAGCTGGAACACCAGCGCGCCGATGCGCGCCCCCAGGCCTTCCATCGCCGGCGCCAGGAACTCCTGGACCGCCAGCCGCGGATCGAGGAACGCGGTGTTGGCCTGGCGGCCGCGACCGTCCTCGGCGCGCACCTGCGCATCAGTGATCACGCTCGGCGCCTTGACCGTGAAGCGGAAGTCCTCCGGCACCTGCTGGGCGTAGCGCTCGTACTGGCTGGCCGTCAGCGACTGGTAGAAGCCGCGGTCGATGCTCACCGCGCGGTGCAGCGGCTGCTGCGCGTACGCGGTCAGGCCGTTGCGCGAGAGATTGGACTCGCCGTGCCGGCCTTCCCAGACGATGCCTTGCCAGCCCGGATAGCTCCAGGACGAGGTGCCGAGCCGGATCCGCGGCGACAGCGCGGCCGCCAGCGCGACCTGGGCGTCGTCGGGCGGTTGCGGTTGAATGCCGGCGCGGCGGCGCTTCGGGGCGGCTGCGGCCAGCTTGTCGCCACCCTTGCCATCGACGTCGCCATCGCCGTTGCCACTGTCGTCGCCGGCGTCTTCGTCGGCATCGACGTGACCGATCTTGTCGACGTCCACGCGAGCCGTCCGCTGCGCCGGCGCGGCCGGGGCCGGCGGCAGCAGCTCGCCGAAGAGATCGTCCTGTTGACCGGGGAACTCCTGTTGCATGGGGCGGCAGCATAGCGGGCGCGGCTACACTGCCGCGCGAGCGCCGCCATGACCACCGAGTCCCCCCAGATCCCCCCTGCCGACCTTGCCGGCCCTGCCGACCCCGCGGATGAATACGCGATGCGGCTCGCCCTCGACCAGGCCCAGAACGCCTGGCTCGTCGGCGAGGTGCCGGTGGGCGCCGTGATCATGCGTGCGGGTCAGGTGATCGCGACCGGCTACAACCGCCCGATCACGACCCATGATCCGACCGCCCACGCCGAGATCGTCGCGCTGCGCCACGCCGCGCAGCTGCTCGGCAACTACCGGCTGCCGGAGTGCGAGCTCTACGTGACGCTCGAACCCTGCGCGATGTGCGCGATGGCGATGATGCATGCGCGGCTCAAGCGCGTCGTCTTCGCCGCGCCCGATCCGAAGACCGGCGTCGCCGGCTCGGTGCTGGACCTGTTCGGGCAGAAGCAGCTCAACCATCACACCGCGCTGCATGGCGGCGTGCTGGCGGACGCGTCCTCGCGCCTGCTGCGTGAGTTCTTCGCCGAACGCCGCGAGGCGGCGCGCCAGTTGCGCGAGGCCCGTCGCCGTGCCGCCGTGGATGGCGCCACCGGTGCCGCAATCGGTGCAGATGCGGCAGGTGACGGCCTCGACGTCGACGCCGTCGACACGCTGAGCGTGCTGCCCGAAGTCCAGGAGTTCCCCGAGATCCCGGTCGGCGACGCGCAGTACCTTTCCCTGAATTCCGATCCTTCGCAGGACAACATGCAGGACAACATGCAGGACGACACGCAGCGATGAGCTCTCTCACCCTCTACACCCCGTCCGGCGTCCTGGCGCAATCGCAACCGCTCAAGCGCGCGGCGAAACGGCTGACGGCGCTCGGCTTCGACGTGGAGATCGACGAGGCGGCGCTGTCGAAGCACCAGCGCTTCGCCGGCGACGACGACACCCGCCTGGCCGCGCTGCACCGCGTGGCCGAGGCCGCGCCGGCGGTGGCGCTGGCCACGCGCGGCGGCTACGGCTTGACTCGGCTGCTGGACCGCATCGATTGGCCGACCATCGCGCGCAGCGTCGAACGCGGCACGCGCTGGGTCGGCCTGAGCGACGTGACCGCGCTGCAGCTGGGGCTGCTCGCCCACACGAAGCAGACGAGCTGGGCGGGACCGATCGCCTGCGACGACTTCGGCCGCGCCGACGCCGACGGCGGCGTCGACGAGATCACCCGCGACTGCTTCCTGGAGGCGATGGACGGCTCGCTCGAAGCCATCGGCTTCCGTACCGAGACCGGCCTGGACGGCGTCGAGGCCCGCGGCACGCTGTGGGGCGGCAACCTGACGGTGCTGTGCTCGCTGCTGGGCACGCCGCACTTCCCGCGCATCAAGGGCGGCATCCTGTTCCTCGAAGACGTCAACGAGCACCCCTACCGCGTCGAGCGCATGCTGCTGCAGCTCTGGCAGGCGGGCGTGCTGGACGCGCAGAAGGCCGTGCTGCTGGGCAGCTTCAGCGGCTGGAAGAAGTCGCCGCTGGACCGCGGCTATTCGATGAAGGCCTGCATCCAGGCGCTGCGCGAGCGCGTCAAGGTGCCGATCCTGACCGGTCTGCCCTTCGGGCACGTGCCGACCAAGGTCTGCCTGCCGGTCGGCGCCAAGGCCGAGATGATGGTGGAGGGGCGCGACGTCATCGTCGCCTGGGGCCACGTGGATCACGGTCACGACCATCATGATCACCACGGGCACGATCATGCGCACGACCACGACGGTCATGACCACGGCCACGGCAAGCACGACCACTGACTGACGTCACGGGCGCGCCGCGAACCGGGCCGCTATGATCCGCCCCGGCGTCGGCCGGCCTCCACGAGAGGCGCGGTCATGGCAACAATCTGGCAATGCCGCATCCCCAGGATGCGGCGTTTGCGTTTTGGAAGGATGACGATGTCGTCGGGGCTGTGGAACGTGTCGCTGCGCGCGGCGGGTGGCGGGCGCGGGACGTGGAAGGCCCCGGTGGGCTCGGTGGCCGCCAGGATGGCGGGCCTGCTCGCCGCCGCACTGACGACCGCCGCGCTGCTGGCCGGCTGCAACAACAGCCCCTATCCCGCGGGCGCGGCCAAGGACAACACGCTGTACCTGTCCTTCGACGAGCGCTCCCCGCGCTACCTCGACCCCACCGCGTCCTACACCACGCCCGAGTCGGTCTACACCTACCAGATCGCCGAGCCGCTGTACGGATACCACTACCTGAAGCGGCCGTACGAACTGATCCCGCGCGCCGCGGCGTCCGTGATCAAGCCGTACTACCTCGATGCCGACGGCAAGCGCCTGCCCGACGACGCGCCCTCCGAGCGCATCGCCCAGAGCGTCTACGACGTGCCGATCCGTCCCGGCGTGATGTATGCGCCCAGTCCCGCGTTCGCGAAGGATGCGCAGGGCCACTACCGCTACCACCATCTGACGGCCAAGGACCTCGGCGACAAGCGCTCGCCGTGGCAGTTCGAGCATCAGGGGACGCGCGAGCTGGTCGCCGACGACTTCGTGTTCGCGCTCAAGCGCCACGCCACCACGCGCATCGAGGCGCCGATCTATGGCCTGTTCTCCGAGCACGTCCTCGGCCTGAAGGCCTACGGCGCGCTGATCCGCGAGGAGAACGCCAAGCTGCTGAAGGGCCTGCCCGAGAACTCGCCCGACAAGCCCTTCCTGGACTTCCGCAAGTGGCCGCTGGCCGGTGCCGAGGCGGTGAACGACCACCTGCTGCGCGTGCGCATCATCGGCAAGTACCCGCAGTGGACCTACTGGATGTCCACGACCTTCATGGCGCCAATCCCCTGGGAGGTCGACCTGTTCTATGCGCAGCCCGGCATGGCCGAGCACGGCATGTCCTGGAACCAGTGGCCCGTGGGTACCGGTCCATACATGATGACGGAGTACCAGCAGGACCGCCGCCATGTGATGTCGCGCAACCCGAACTACCGCAAGGACGATCTGTATCCCTGCGAAGGCATGCCCGACGACGGCCCCGCCGGCCGCCTGGCCGACTGCGGCAAGCCGATGCCCTTCATCGACAGGATCGTCGCCACGCTGATCAAGGAACGGGTGCCCCGCAAGGAGATGTTCAAGCAGGGCTACCTGGACATCCCGGACCTCGAGCGCGGCGACTGGGGCGTCGAGTTCTACGCCGACGCCAGCGACTCGGCCCAGACGGACGCCTTCTTCAAGCAGCGCGGATTCGCCTTCCCGCGCTCGACCGACCCGAACAACTGGTACCTCGGCTTCAACATGCTGGACCCGGTGATCGGCAAGGGCAAGACGCCGGAGGACGAGGCGCGCCATCGCAAGCTGCGCCAGGCGCTGTCGATCGCGATCGACTGGGAGGAAGGCTACGGCCGGATCTTCAAGAACCGCGGCGGCGTGGCGGCCTACGGCCCCGTGCCGCCCGGCGTGTTCGGGTCGCGCGAGGCGCAGCCGGGCTTCTTCAATCCGGTGACGCACAAGCGCGTCGACGGCAGGATCGAGCGCCGCTCCATCGAGGAGGCGAAGCAGCTCCTCGCGCAGGCCGGATACCCGGACGGCCGCGATGCGACGAGCGGCCAGCCGCTGGTGCTGAACTACGACTTCATGCGGACCGTCACGCCCGAGGTGAAGGCCGAGAACGACTGGCTGGTGAAGCAGTTCGCCAAGCTGGGTGTGCAGCTCGACGTCCGCGCCACCGACTACAACCAGTTCCAGGAGAAGCTGCACCAAGGCAAGCACCAGGTCTTCTGGTGGGGATGGTTCGCGGACTATCCGGACGCGGAGAACTTCCTGTTCCTGCTGTACGGTCCCAACAGCAAGTCGCTGCATGAAGGGGAAAACTCGGCCAACTACGAGAACGCCGAGTATGACCGCCTGTTCAAGCAGATCCAGGTGCTGGACGACGGCCCCGCGAAGCAGCAGGTCATCGACCGCATGGTGGAGATCGTCCAGCAGGATTCGCCGTGGGCCTTCGGCTACTGGGCCTGGACCGGCCAGGCCTTCCAGCAATGGGTGCACAACGGCAAGCCCAGCATCGTCATCCGCGATCCGGCCCGCTACTACCGCATCGATCCGCGGCAGCGCGCGCAACTGCAGGCCGACTGGAACCGGCCTGTCTGGTGGCCGCTGCTGGTGCTGGTCGTCGGCGGCCTCGCGATCGTGTGGATGACGCGCCAAAGCTTCCGCAAGCGCGAGACCGCCACCGCACGCGGCACCTCGGCGCCGACCGCGGCACCCGTCGCCACGAACGCTCCCCGGGGAGCCGACTGATGTTCAAGTACCTCACCCGCCGGCTGGCCTACGGCCTGGCCATCCTGGTCGGCGTCAACCTGCTGACCTTCTTCCTGTTCTTCACCGTGAACACGCCGGACGACATGGCCCGCCTGAACATCGGCGGCAAGCGCGTCTCGCAGGAGCAGATCGACAAGTGGAAGGCCGAGCGCGGCTACGACAAGCCGCTCTACTGGGACGCGTCGCGCGCCGGCGCGGAGCGCGTCACCCACACGGTGTTCTGGGAACGCTCGGTCTCGCTGATGCTGCTGGACTTCGGCCGCTCCGACGCGCGCCAGGCCGTCGACATCGGCCATGAGATCAAGACCCGCATGGGGGTGAGCCTGCAGCTCGCGGTGCCGATCTTCGTGCTGCAGCTGATCGTGAGCGTGGCCTTCGCGGTGCTGCTCACCTTCTTCCGCAACTCGCGCATCGACTTCTGGGGCGTCGTGCTGTGCGTGCTGATGCTGTCGATCTCCAGCCTGTTCTACATCATCGTGGGCCAGTTCTTCTTCTCGCGCATCCTGCGGCTGGTGCCGATCAACGGCTACGAGCCGGGCCTGGACGCCATCAAGTTCCTGGCGCTGCCCATCGCGCTGTCGCTGCTGTCGCGCCTGGGCGGCGAGGCGCGGCTGTACCGCGCCATGCTGCTGGAGGAAGTCGGCAAGGACTATGTGCGCACGGCCCGCGCCAAGGGGCTGTCCGAGCCGGTCGTGCTGATGCGCCACGTGCTGCGCAACGCGCTCATCCCCATCATCACCAGCGCCGGCGCCTACCTGCCGTACGTGTTCCTGGGCAGCCTGGTGTTCGAGAGCTTCTTCGGCATCCCCGGCCTGGGCGCCTTCGTCATCGAGGCGATCACCGGGCAGGACTTCGCCATCGTGCGCACCATGGTGTTCCTGGGCGCGCTGCTCTACATCGCCAGCAACGCGCTGATCGACCTGGTCTACACCTGGGTCGATCCGCGGGTGCGGCTGACCTGAGGCGCGGCGCGCTCAGACATCGAGACAGGACAAGAGACTCGACATGGGATTCAAGGTCGTTTTCCTCTGGACCGACGTGGCGCTGTGGGCGATGTTCGCGGCGCTGGTCTTCTACATCGTGCGGCTGATCCGCCGCCCGCACCTGCGCGCCAACTGGCAGCGCGTGCTGCGCGATCCCGCGGCGCTGAGCGCGGGCATGGTGCTGGTGCTGTTCCTCGGCGTGACGGCGCTGGACAGCTTGCACTTCCGCCGCGCGCTGGCCGACAGTCCCGCCGGCCAGCAGTTCTACGAGACCCGCACCGAGTCCGTGCTGGACCTGCTGCTGGCGCGCCAGATCGAGATGCGCGAGACCAGCTATTCGGCGCCGCTCGCGTACCAGGGCTTCACGCTGGACAGCGTCGCGCACGGCGACCAGGTGGTGCGTGAGTTCCCGCGCCTGGCCTTCGGCGGCGCGCATCTGCAGGATCCGGAGCGCGACTGGCACGGCGACCTGACGCGTCGCTCGTTGACCGGGCTCGCGCTGGGCGCCGCCGCGTCGGTGCTGATGGCGCTGCTGATGGCGGCGATCCTCGCGCCGCATCACGGCGGCTTCGGGCAGGGATTGAAGGATCTGCTGGGCGACCGCACGCATTACCCGTGGCGCGCGGCGCTCGGCACCCTCTCGGTGATCGCGCTGCTGGCCGGCCCGGTGATCGCGCTGATGGGCCACTATCACGTGTTCGGCACCGACCAGACCGGCAACGACGTGCTCTACCAGGCGCTCAAGAGCATCCGCACCGCCTTCGTCATCGGCGCGCTGTCGACGCTGGCGACGTTGCCCTTCGCGCTGGTGCTGGGCATCCTGGCCGGCTACCTCAAGGGCTGGGTCGACGAGCTCATCCAGTACTTCTACACGGTGCTGACCTCGGTGCCCAACGTGCTGCTGATCGCCGCCTGCGTGCTGATGGTGCAGGTGTTCCTGGACAAGCATCCCGAGGCCTTCGAGACCGGCGCCGAGCGCGCCGACCTGAAGATCTTCCTGCTGTGCGTGATCCTCGGCGTGACCGGCTGGGCGACGCTGTGCCGGCTGGTGCGCGGCGAGACGCTCAAGCTGCGCGAGGCCGACTTCGTCCAGGCCGCGACCGCCTTCGGCGTGCGCGACACGACGATCATGGTCCGCCACATCGTGCCCAACGTGATGCACCTGGTGCTGATCTCGCTGGTGCTCAACTTCTCCGACCTGATCCTCTACGAGGCGGTGCTGACCTACGTCGGCGTCGGCGTGGATCCGGGCATGAACAGCTTCGGCGGCATGATCAACCTGGCGCGCTCGGAGATGAGCCGCGATCCGGTCGTCTGGTGGAGCTTCGTCGCGGCCTTCGGCTTCATGGTGAGCCTGGTGCTGGCGGCCAACCTGTTCGCCGACGGCGTGCGCGACGCCTTCGACCCGCGGGCGCGCAAGCTGCGGCCGATGGTGCTGTCGCTGAAGAAGAACAAGAGCGCCGAGCCGACCGGTCCGGCCGCCAAGGCTTCGTGAGGGACGCCGCCACATGTTGAAGATCGACGACCTCCACGTCCACCTGGACGCCGACGCGGGCCTGGTGCGCGCCATCGACGGCATGCGCCTGACGCTCGCCCAGGGCCAGACCTTCGCGCTGGTGGGCGAGTCCGGCTGCGGCAAGAGCATGACGGCGCTGGCGCTGATGCGGCTGCTGCCCGACAACGGCCGCATCGCCGGCGGCCGGCTGGACCTCGACGGCCAGGACCTGTTCGACCTGAGCGAGGCCCGCATGCGCGACGTGCGCGGCGGCCGCATCGGGATGATCTTCCAGGAGCCGGGCACCAGCCTGAATCCGGTGATGAAGGTCGGCGCGCAGATCGTCGAGGCGATCGAGGCGCACACGCCGCTGCGCGGCGAGGCGGCGCGCAAGAAGGCCATCGACTGGCTGCGCCGCGTCGGCATCCCCGAGCCCGAGCGCCGCATCGACGAGTACCCGTTCCGGCTCTCCGGCGGCCAGAAGCAGCGGATCATGATCGCGATGACGCTGGCGGCGGAACCGGACTTCCTCATCGCCGACGAGCCGACCACCGCGCTCGACGTCACCATCCAGGCGCAGATCCTGGACCTGCTCAAGGACCTGCAGCGTGAGCGCGGTCTGGGCCTGCTGCTCATCACCCACGATCTGGGCGTGGTGTCCGGCATGGCGCACCAGGTGGCGCTGATGTACGCGGGACAGATCGTGGAGGTGGCCTCTGCCGCCGAGTTCTTCGCCGCGCCGAAACATCCGTATGCGCGACTGCTGCTGCAGGCGCTGCCGGACGCGCAGCGTCGCGGAGAACCGCTCGCCGCCATCCCCGGCACGGTACCGCCGCTGTGGCTGACCTTCGAGGGCTGCCGCTTCGCGCCGCGCTGCGACCGCGCCATGGTGCATTGCGCGTCCACACCGCCGGCGTTGGCCGCCGTGTCCGGCGGGGACGCGGCGCATGAGGTACGTTGCCTGCTCTACACCGATCCCAGGGAGTCGGTGGCCGGGACGGAGAGCGCTGGAGGCGCCGGTGCCCCTCTCCGCTCAATCGCCTCCTCACGCTCGGCATTCGCTCCAAGGGGCACCGGCGCCTCCAGCGCCGAGCAGTCGCCGTCGATGCTGCTCGAGGTCAAGGATCTGCACGTCCGGTATCCGATGGCGCGCGGGTTCTTCGGGGGCACGAAGCGCTGGTTCGACGCCGTCGGCGGCGTCTCGTTCTCCATCGAAGCCGGTCGCACCCTGGCCCTGGTCGGCGAATCCGGCTGCGGCAAGACCACCTCCGGCAAAGCCATCGTCCAGCTGCTGCGCCGCGTCGCGGTCATCGAGGGGCAGGCCTTGCTCCATCCGCCGACCGGGCAGGGCGGGGCAGCGACGGACCTCTTCCACCTCGACGGCGTGGCCCTGCGCGAGGCGCGGCGTCAGGTGCAGATCATCTTCCAGGACCCGTTCGCTTCCCTGAACCCGCGGCTGCGGGTGCAGGAGGTGCTCGAGGAAGGCCTGCTCGCGCTGCGGCCCGAGCTCGACGCACCGGCCCGTCTGGCGCTGCTGCACGATCTGCTCGACCAGGTCGGCCTGCGCCGCGACGCGCTGTCGCGCTTCCCGCACGAGTTCTCCGGCGGCCAGCGCCAGCGCATCGCCATCGCCCGCGCCCTGGCCGTGGAGCCGCGCCTGATCGTCTGCGACGAGCCGACCTCCGCGCTGGACGTCTCGGTCCAGGCGCAGATCCTGAACCTGCTGCGCGATCTCCAGCGCAGCCGCGGCCTGTCCTTCCTGTTCATCACCCACAACATCGGCGTCGTCGAGTACATCGCCGACCAGGTGGCCGTGATGCAGGCCGGGCGCATCGTCGAATCGGGCACCTGCGACGACGTGCTCGGCTCGCCGCGCGAGGACTACACCCGCACCCTGCTCGCGGCGGTGCCGCGGGTCGAGCGACGACTCCCGGTCTGAATGTGGCGGCCATCTGGCCTGCCTCCGACCCCACCTCAGGACCGCGACGCGGTCCTTTTTTCTGGCGGAAACATTCTTGAAATCATCAAGGCACCGGGTTGGTGCCTGCGTGTCCATTCCGGTGTCCGGAGAGGGGAATCGCCCCGACGAATGGCACGGGAAGGCCACGAGTCCTTGCCATGCATCGAGGCAAACGGGCGATTGGCGGTGACGCCGATGACGGAAATGCGCACTTGTGGTGCGTATTACGACCTTTTACACCTGTAAAACAGTTGCATAGGGCGGCATTCGCGCGTAGCGCGGCAGCAACGCCGGTCGGTATGCGCCCTTGGGTGTTTACCCGCGATTTCCGTCTGTAAAGCGGCTTGCGCCGTACGCCATAGGGTGAACACGGGGGATTGCTTTTCAAACCGGAAAAGAAACTGGCCCGGCCCAACGCCGGGAACACCGCTCGGAGGGTCCAGGCCGACATCACGGCCACCCGTGTTCCCGGCGACACAACAACCTGTGCTTCCGGTTAAGGAGTCTTCATGTTCAAACGCAAGAGCATCAATCTCGCCGCGCTGCTCGCGCTCGGCGCCGCGGCGCTGCCCGTCGCCGCGCAGAACACCCAGCTCGACCGCGTCGAGATCACCGGGTCGTCGATCAAGCGGATCGACGCCGAAACCTCGCTGCCCGTCAGCGTCATCAGCCGCGACTCCATCAACAAGTCGGGCGCCTCCAACGTCCAGGAACTGGTCGACCGCCTGAGCTACAACAACGGCGGCGGTCTGGCGCTGGGCCAGTCGATCGGCGACGGTTCCGCCAACGGTCAGGTCGGCGCCTCGCTGCGCGGCCTGGGCCGCGGCCGCACGCTGGTCCTGCTGAACGGCCGCCGCCTGCCGGTGTATCCGTTCTCCGGCCAGGGCGTGGACCTGAACGCGATCCCGCTGGCGGCGATCGAACGCATCGAAGTGCTGCGTGATGGCGCCTCGGCGACCTACGGCTCCGACGCCATCGGCGGCGTGATGAACTTCATCACCCGCAAGGACTTCCAGGGCTTCGACGTGTCGGTCGGCATGGAAATGCCCAAGAGCGTGGGCGACGTGTTCTCCGTGTCGGCGGGCGGCGGGGTCGGCGACCTGTCCAAGGACAAGTTCAACCTGCTGGGGACCTTCAACTACCAGAACTACGACGCGATCCGCGCGGCGGACCGCTCGTACGCTTCCACCGGCAACCGGCCCGATCTGGGGGTGGTGAAGGACTCCGGCAATACCTTCCCGGCCAATGCGTCCATCCCGCCGGGCAATCCCTTCAATCCTGGCCCCGGCTCGAAGTACGTGCCCGGTGCTGCGAACTTCCCGAACTGTCAGCCCCCGGATTCCTATGCCGGCGGAGCCAACTGCCGGTACGACTACACCCATTACATCGATCTGGTGCCGGCGTCCGACCGCTACGGCGCGCTGGTCAAGGGCACGTTCGCCCCCAGCCAGGACCACACGCTGTTCGCCGAAGTCTCCTACAGCCGCAACGAGATCGTGCTGGGTTCGTCGCAGACGCCGTCGACCACCACCGGCAAGCCCAGCTACGTGTACCCGGGCGGCGGCAAGTACTACCCGACCGCTGCCGTCGACGCGGTGGCTCCGGGCTACCGCGGCGACCTGATCCTGTCCTGGCGGATGGTGGACGGCGGCCAGCGCCGTACCAAGGTGACCAACCAGGTGACCCGCACGGTCCTGGGGGCCGAGGGCACGTTCGGCGGCTTCGACTACAAGGCGGCCTATGTCTACGCGGAGGGCAAGGCCAGCGACGACTTCTTGACCGGCAACTATTCGGATACCCGTCTGGTCCAGGCACTGCGCACGGGCCTGATCAACCCGTGGGGCCCGAACGACGCCGCCGGCCTGGCTGCGCTGAAGAGCGCCGAATTGACCGGCAACAACCGCAAGTCCAAGACCAGCAACAACGGCGTGGACTTCACGCTGTCGCGCGAGCTGTTCAACGTCGGTGCCGGCAACCTGGGCATCGCCTTCGGCGGCGAGGCGCGCAAGGAGAAGTACCTTGACGGCTACTCGGAGCTGGCAGGTTCGGGTGACGTGGTCGGCGGTTCCGGCACGGCGGGCAAGGTCTCGGCGCAACGCGACGTCGGCGGCATCTTTGCCGAAGCCAATCTCCCGGTGCTCAAGAGCGTGGAGATCAACGGCGCGGTCCGCTTCGACAAGTACGCCAAGACCAGCGGTGGTTCCCGCGACGGCACCTTCGACACCCGCTCGCTGTCGGCCACCAGCCCGAAGCTGTCGGTGAAGTTCACGCCGATGACCGGGCTGCTGTTCCGCGCCTCGGCGGGCAAGGGTTTCCGCGCCCCGGCGCTGGACAACCTGTTCGCGCCTTCCGCCTTCACGAACACGGGCGGCAACTTCAACGACCCGAACTACGACACCAAGGTCGGTTGCACGGGCTCCACCGCCAACACCGACTACTGCAACACGCAGCTGACGGTGCAGAACAACAGCAACCTGAACCTGGAGCCCGAGAAGTCCAAGACCTTCAACCTGGGTCTGGTGTTCGAGATGGTCAAGGACACCACGCTGAGCGTCGACTACTTCGACATGAAGATCACCAACGGGCTGCGTTTCCTGTCGGGCGACGACATCCTGCGTGACTGGTACAAGCACCGGACCTCGCCGACCAGCAACGACAGCACCTCGATCTTCAAGGATCGTCTGGTCCTGAACAGCCAGGGCTACCTCGACTACGTGCGCGCCTCGTGGGAGAACGTCGGCAAGATCCGCACGGCGGGCTTCGACTTCAGCGCCCGCGCCCGCCTGCGCACCGAGTTCGGCACGCTGACCCCGGGCTGGGAAGCCACGCTGCTGACCAAGAGCGAGGAAAGCATCGTCGGCACCGGCACGACCCGCGACAACCTGGGCAAGTACAACCTGGGCGGTCCGGTCGTCAAGCTGAAGCAGACCTTCACGCTGGACTGGGACAAGGACAAGTGGGGCGCGTCCCTGCGCTACTTCCGCCAGAACGGCTATGAGGACTACGACGAGGTCCGCAAGGTCAAGGCCTACGACCTGTTCGACGTGCAGGGTCAGTTCCGCGGCATCAAGGGCGTGACCATCACGGCCGGCATCCGCAACCTGTTCGACAAGAAGCCGCCGACCACCAACCAGGAAGACTACTTCCAGGTCGGTTTCGACCCGACCTACGCGGCGGTCCAGCAGCGCACCTTCTACCTGCGCGGCAACTATCGCTACTGATGATGGCGGGATCGCCGATCTGACTTAGATTGGCGATGCCCCTCACGGACTCACGCAGGCCCTTCGGGGCCTGCTTTCATTCCGGCCGACCTCATGAACTACCTGAATCCCGACCTGGACTTCGACGCGCTGGGCCGCACGCTGCGGACCGAGGGCAGGGTGCTGATCCGCGATTTCTTCGCGCCCGAGGTGGCCGAGGCGCTCGACCGGGCGCTGCAGGCGATCGACTGGGAACTTGTCTACCGCGACCTGAACGGCGATCGGCGCCTCACCGGGGAGCAACTGCGCGGCCTGACGCCGCAGCAGCGGATGCAGCTCAGCGAAGGCATCCATTCGGTCGCGCGCGAGGGCTTCCAGTTCTCGTTCTTCTCCGACTCGCTGGTCCAGGCCGTGCAGGCCGGCCGCGAGGACCTGCTCGCGCGATTCATGCGCTGGATGGCGGGGGAGGAGTACCTCTCGCGCATGCGGACCTTGAGCGGTGACCCTCAAATCAATGGCGTCTATGCGCAGGCGACCATGTACTCGCGCGGTAACTTCCTGACCACCCACGACGATCATGTGGACCGCGAGGACCGCCGGATCGCCTACGTGATCAACCTCACGCGACGCTGGCGTCCGGATTGGGGCGGGATGCTCCACTTCACGGCGGAGGACGGATCGGTACTGGATACCTATTTCCCGCACTTCAACTCATTGTCGCTGTTCACGGTGCCTCAGCGACATTTCGTCTCCTACGTGCCGCCATTTGCCATGGCGGAGCGCCAGGCGATCACCGGTTGGCTGATTGCCGCCCCGAAAACGGCGGGACAGGCCGGCTGAAGCACCGGGCTGGCACGAGGATTGCCTCGTTCGAAGAGCAGTTCGTCCGGTCACGTCTTCGCGGGTTACCCCTAGGACTCCTGGGGAGGGGTCGAGGGGGCATACCAGTAGAATACCAGGGTCGACAGGCTCGATCGTCGGATGGCGCACCGGCTGTAACCGCTGGTGCCTCGTGCGATGGGCGATGCGCGCATGCTCGGGCAAACCCCATGGCTTGCGGCTTGTGCATGTCGTTTATGATCAAGGTCGTGAAAGGTAGTCGAAATCTGTAGTTTTGCTACAGGATTTTGACCGATCCTCGAGACGCCCGCGGCCACAAGCTGACGGGCATTTTTGTTGAGTCGGGTTCGTATCGTGCCCTGGGTTTTCGAGTCTTCGTGTGTCCCTCCTGCCTTCGGCGGGGCGGCGGTCCGTGGCGCTTCGGCGATGTGGCACCGCTCGTCTCCGTCGCTCGCACAGCCGGCAAGACAGGCGCTGCTGACCCCAGGTTGCGGCGCGAACGCCTGATCCGACCAGACGCTGTGTTGAGTCGAACTCCCCTTGTAGATTCGATGAAAGAAATTCGCAGTTTGATGAAGGAGCGCGCATGAACTTTGCGCAGGATAAAGCTGGGTCATCGCGCGTGACTGGCATCGGCATCGTCATCGTCATCCACGTCCTGATCATCTGGGCGCTGGCGAGCGGTCTGGCGACCAAGATCAAGGAGGCCGTCAAGGGCCCGATCGACGTCAAGGTCGTGGAAGAGAAGGTGAAACCGCCGCCTCCGCCCGACAAGGTCGTGCCGCCGCCGCCCGACATCAAGGCACCGCCGCCGCCGTTCGTGCCGCCGCCGGAAGTGGTCGTGACCGCTCCCCCGCCGCCGACGCAGACGGTGGCCGTGCAGTCCACGACGCCGCCTCCGGCGCAGGAGTTCCGTCCGGCCCCGCCGGCCGTCGCTCCGGCACCGCCGGCACCGCCGTCGGACAAGCCCCGGTCGGCGATCGGCAACTGCTCCAAGATGGCCAAGCCCGAGATGCCGGCACTCAACTGGAGCGGCACCGCGAGCTACAAGGCGACCTTCACCGTCAAGGGCGGCAAGGTGGCTGACGTGACCTTCACCGCCTTGCGCGGCGCCAACGACCGCAAGGCCGAACGCGCGCTCAAGAACGCCATCCAGGCGGCGCTGACGGAATACCAGTGCACGGACGCGATCCTCGAACAGGAATTCGTGTTCAACATGGAATGATCCGCGGGACTGTCCCACCCGCGATCGATCGAACACGGGGCGCCTGACGCGCCCCGACCTCTCAACCTGAGTTCAAGACTTTTCTCGTAGGAGCACCCTCCATGATCTCTCGTCTGTCTGCCTTGTTTGCGGCCGTCGCGTGCGCCGCGACCCTGGCCGTCTCCCCCCTGGCCGCCCAAGCGCAGGACCAGGCTGCCTCGGCCGCCGCCTCCGCCGCTGACACCGCCCCCGCTCCTGCCGACATCGCTCCTGCCGCCGTGTCCGAACCGGCCGCCGCCAAGCCGGTCGACAACCCGTACAGCCTGGGCAACATCGTCGCCCACGGCAACGTGGTCGACCAGGCCGTGCTGGCCATCCTGGCCATCATGTCCATGGGCTCGTGGTACATCCTGTTCACGAAGCTGTGGGACACTTCGAAGATCTCCCGCGAAGCCAAGGACGTCCGCGCGTCGTTCTTCAAGAAGGCTTCCCTGCAGGAAGGCCTCAAGAGCCTGAGCGAAACCGGTGCCTTCCGCTTCATCGCCCAGACCGGCGTGGAAGCCTCGGAGCACCATGAAGGCGCCCTGACCGAGAACATCGACCACAACACGTGGGTCACGATGAACATCGACCGCGCCGTGAGCGAAGTCAACACCCGTCTGCAAGGCGGCCTGGGCTTCCTGGCGACCGTCGGCTCGACCAGCCCCTTCATCGGCCTGTTCGGTACCGTGTGGGGCATCCTGCAGGCGCTGACGCAGATCGGCGTGGCCGGTCAAGCCTCGATCGACAAGGTCGCCGGCCCCGTGGGTGCCGCGCTGATCATGACCGCCATCGGTCTGGCCGTCGCCGTTCCGGCCGTGCTGGGCTACAACTGGCTGGTCAACCGCAACAAGACGGTGATGGGCCAGGTCCGTGCCTTCGCTGCTGACCTGCACGGCGTCCTGATGGGCAGCCGCAAGGTCGCAGGCCGCTAATCCGCACCGCAGTTTCCGGAGACGCAATATGGGGATGAACGTAGGTTCGTCCGGTGGCGACGACGAAGTGGTCTCGACCATCAACACCACGCCCCTCGTGGACGTGATGCTGGTGCTCCTGATCATCTTCCTGATCACCGTGCCGGTGGTGACGCAATCGGTGGGGGTGACCCTGCCGAAGGAGACGAACGTCGTCCGCGTCACCAAGCCGGAGAACATCGAAATCGCGGTGACCAAGGATGGCGACATCTACTGGGGCGTGCAGCCGGTTCCCGACGTGGAAACGCTGGTGGCGCGCCTGAAGAAGGTGGCGGTTCTGAATCCTCAGCCGGAAGTTCACATCCGCGGCGACGACAAGTCCCGCTATGAGAACGTGGGCAAGGTCATGGTGGCGTGCCAGCGCGCTGGCATCATGTCCATCAAGTTCGTCACCGAGCCGCCGGCTCGTGGTGGCTGAAGGAGCTGAAACATGGGTATGAACGTTGGAAGCTCCAGCGGCAGTGACGAGCCGGAAACCATGCTGGACGTCAACACGACGCCGCTGATCGACGTGATGCTGGTGCTGCTGGTGATGCTGATCATCACCATCCCGATCCAGCTGCACTCGGTCAACCTGGACATGCCGCCGCCGAACAACAACCCGCCGCCCAACGAGCCGGTCGTCCACGAAGTGGCGATCGACTTCGACGGCACGGTGTTCTGGGACGGCGCCGCGGTGCCGAACCACGCGGCGCTGGAGGCCAAGATGACCGAGGTCGCCGCGATGCCGGACCAGCCGGAAGTGCACATCAAGCCGAACAAGCTGGCCGAGTACGGCTACGTGGCCAATGTGATGGCATCGGCGCAGCGCCTGGGCGTCAAGAAAATGGCGATGGTCGGGAACGAGCAGTTCCTGAACTGAGCCGGATGACCGCCTGATCGGTGTCTGACCAGAACGCGCCTGCCCGAAAGGGCGGCGCGTTTTTCTTCTTTGGAGAGCAAGCAAATGAAATTCAAACTGCTGGCAACCGCCGCTGTCGGCGCCGCCGCGCTGGTGCTGGGCTCCACGCCTGAAGGCAGCCTGAGCGTCCTGTCCCAGGCCGCCGCCCAGGTGCGTCCGCAAGTCGGCGGCGCCCTGAAGGCCGCCTCCGACCTGCTGAAGGCGGGCAAGGCGCAGGAAGCCATGGGCAAGATCCGCGAAGCCGAGGCCGTGCCCGGCCGCAACGCGGACGAGAACGCGACGCTGGAAGGCCTGCGCCTGTCCGCCGCCTCGCGCCTGGGCGATGCCGACGGCATGGTCAAGGCCTATGACGCGCTGACCGCCGCCGGCAAGCTGCCGGCCGCCAACAAGCTGCCGACGATGGAAGCCATCGCCGGCACCTACCTGCGCGCCGGCAACGGCGCCAAGGCGCTGGAGTGGGTCAACAAGTACAACGCCGCCGGCGGCAACAGCCCGGCGATGAAGCAGGTCCAGGCCGCGGCCCAGCTGCGTTCGGGCGACGTCACCACGATCCTCAAGGACACGCTGGCCGACATCTCCGCCGACGAGAAGGCCGGACGCACGCCGTCGCAGGACAAGCTGAACACGGCGCTGTGGGCGGCCAACAAGAAGGGCGACGGCGGTACCGAGTCGGTGCTGATCCAGAAGCTGCTGAACTACTACCCGACCAAGCAGCTGTGGGCGCAATCCCTGGGCACGCTGCAGGCCAAGAAGGGCTTCGCCGCCGGCCGTTACCAGGTCGACGTGCTGCGTCTGCGCCTGGTCACCGAGAACATGACCGGTGCCAACGACTACATGGAGCTGGCCCAGCTTGCCGGTGCCGCCGGTTATCCGGAAGAAGGCAAGAAGGTGCTGGACAAGGGCTTCGCCGCCGGCGTCCTGAAGCCGACCGACGACAACGCCCGTCCGAAGCGCCTGGCCGATCTGCTGGACAAGCGCATCGCCGAAGCCAAGGCCGGTGCGGCCGAGGCCGAGAAGGCCGCCCGCGGCGCCCGTGAAGGCGACGAGCTGGTGAAGGTCGGCTTCGCCCAGGTGCAGCGCGGCGAGGCCGCCGCCGGCATCAAGCTGATGGAAGAGGGCATCGCCAAGGGCAACCTGAAGCGCCCGGACGACGCCAAGCTCTACCTGGGTCTGGCGCAGTTCCTGGGCGGCGACAAGGCCAAGGCGCAAGCCACGTGGCGCACCGTCAAGGGCACCGACGGTTCGGCCGACCTGGCCGGCCTGTGGAGCGTGTACGCGCGCAGCGCGAAGCACTGAGCCCCTTCGTCACGACCCGGTCCGCCGGGTCGTGATCGGCGCGATCGACGAAAAGGCCTCCCGGCTCGCGCCGGGAGGCCTTTTCCTTGGTGCCGAGCGGCCGCGATGTCGCGGCCTCGTGTCGGCTTACTTCGGCGCCATGCGGATCGCGCCGTCCAGGCGGATCACCTCGCCATTGAGCATGTCGTTGGTGACGATCTGGTAGACCAGCTTGGCGTAGTCCTCCGGGCGGCCCAGACGCGAGGGGAAGGGCACGCTGGCGGCCAGCGCGTCCTGCACCTCCTGCGGCATGCCGAACAGCATCGGCGTGCCGAAGATGCCGGGGGCGATCGTCATGTTGCGGATGCCGTTGCGCGCCAGGTCTCGCGCAATGGGAAGCGTCATGCCGACGACGCCGCCCTTGGAGGCCGCATAGGCGGCCTGGCCCATCTGGCCGTCGTAGGCAGCCACCGAGGCCGTCGAGATCAGCACGCCGCGCTCGCCGGTGGCTTCCGGCTCGTTCTTGCTCATGGCCTCCGCGGCGAGGCGGATCATGTTGAAGCTGCCGACCAGATTCACCGTGATCACCTTCGAGAAGGTCGCCAACGCGTGCGCGCCGTCCTTGCCGACGGTCTTGGCGGCCGGCGCGATGCCGGCGCAGTTCACCAGACCCATCAGCTTGCCCAGCGAGACCGCCTTGGCGACGGCGGCCTGGGCATCGGCCTCCTGGCTGACGTCGCACTTCACGAAGGCGCCGTTCAGCTCCTTGGCGAGCGCCTCGCCGCGCTCGACCTGCAGGTCGGCGATGACGACCGTCGCGCCTTCGCGCGCCAGCATGCGGGCCGTGCCTTCGCCGAGGCCAGAGGCGCCGCCGGTGACGATGAAGACCTTGTTCGCGATGTCCATGGATGTCTCCTTCCGAGTTGTTGGTTGCCGTTGACGTAAACGTCAATTGTCGATGAAAAAATGGCGGCCACGCGGGCCGCCATTGTCCTGGGTCGGGGTGGGCTCAGCTCAGCGCGGCGAGGGCGCGGCCGGTGATCTCGTCGACCGTGCCGATGCCTTCGATGCGGCGGTACTGAGGCGCCTGTGCGTCGCCGCTGGCGGCCCAGCTGGAGTAGTAGTCCACCAGCGGACGCGTCTGCGCCTGATAGACCTCCAGGCGCTTCTTGACGGTCTCTTCCTTGTCGTCGTCGCGCAGGATCAGGTCCTCGCCGGTGACGTCGTCCTTGCCCTCGACCTTGGGCGGATTGAACTTGGTGTGGTACGTGCGGCCCGAGCCCGTGTGCACGCGACGACCGCTCATGCGTTCGACGATGGCGCTGTCCGGCACGTCGATCTCGAGCACGTAGTCCAGCTTCACGCCGGCGGCCTTCATGGCGTCGGCCTGCGGGATGGTGCGGGGGAAGCCGTCGAACAGGAAACCCTTGGCGCAATCGGGCTGCGCGATGCGTTCCTTGACCAGGTTGATGATGAGTTCATCGCTGACCAGGCCGCCCGCGTCCATCACCTTCTTGGCGGCGATGCCGAGTTCGGTGCCGGCCTTGACCGCGGCGCGCAGCATGTCGCCGGTCGAGATCTGCGGGATGCCGAACTTGTTGCAGATGAAAGAGGCCTGAGTGCCTTTGCCGGCGCCGGGGGCGCCCAGAAGAATCAGTCGCATGGGTCTCCTCGATATAGGGAGAGGGCGCGTCGCATGGGCCGACGCGCCCTCGAAAACTGCGGGCGAGAATAGCACGCGCTGGCCTACGGTCCGCTGACGCGGCAGGCGAATGAACTGCGGTGTAACCCTGCCGGGCCGGGCCGCGATTCAGCTTGTCATCAGCTTTCTGACGCGTTCGAGGTCCTCGGGCGTGTCCACGCCCGGGCCCGGTCGCTCGTCGCTGACATGCACCGCGATGCGTTCGCCGTGCCACAGCACGCGCAACTGCTCGAGCGCCTCGATCTGCTCCAGCGGCGAGACCGCCAGCGTCGGGAAACGACGCAGGAAGCCGGCGCGGTAGGCATACAGCCCGACGTGTCGCAGCACGGCCTCGGGCTTCACGCGGGCGCCGCCGCCGGGCGCGTCGCGCCACCACGGGATGGGGGCGCGGGAGAAGTACAGCGCCAGGCCCTGGGCGTCGGTGACGAGCTTGACGACGTTCGGATTCGCGAACTCGGCGTCGTCGTCGATGGCGTGCGCGACCGTGGCCATCGCGCATTGCGGCTTCGCGGCCAGCAGGCCGGCGCAGGCGCGGATCATCTCAGGCGCGATCAGCGGCTCGTCGCCCTGGACATTCACGATCAGCGCGTCGTCCGGCAGAGCGAGCTGTTCGACGGCCTCCGCCAGGCGATCGCTGCCGCTGGCGTGGTCGGCGCGCGTCATCAGGGCGCGGATGCCGTGGGCCTCGCAGGCCGCCTTCACCTCGACGGCATCGGTCGCCACGACGACCTGCGCCGCGCCGGCCAGCGCCGCGCGTCGCGCCACCTGCACGATCATGGGCGCGCCGGCGATGTCGGCCAGCGGCTTGTTGGGCAGGCGCGTCGACGCCAGCCGGGCCGGGATGACGATGTGGAAGGCGCTGCTCACGCGGTGTCGCCTTCGCCGTCGGTGGAGCGGGCCTCGTTGGCCAGCATGATCGGAATGCCGTCGCGGATCGGGAAGGCCAGCCGGTCCGCCGGGCACAGCAGTTCGCGGTCCGGCAGGCCGGAGTCCGGGGCATTGCGGCGGTCGTCCAGCGGGCCCTTGCAGACGGGGCACACCAGCATCTCAATCAGTCGATGGTCCATGGGGGAGCAGCCGCCGCAGCTCGCGCTGCAGCGCCTCTTCAAAAGCGGGTTCGGGGCGGAAGTCTAGCGCCACCACCCAGATGCGGCAGCCTTGCAGCGCCTCCGGACGCAACTTGACGGCGTCCTTCTCGGTGATGACGACCTCGTCGGTGCGGGCCCAGGGCAAGGGATCCAGCGTGGCGTGGTCGGGCAGTGCGAGCGCGCGGAAGTTCAATCCCTGCTCGCCGAGCATGTCGAAGAAGCGTTGCGGCCGCGCCAGCCCGGCCGCGGCCAGCAGCGGCTTGCCGCGCAGCGCATGCAGCCGCTCCAGTCGGCCGGGTTCGCCGCGCCACCAGTCGGCCAGCGCGACGGCGCCGGCCAGTTGCCGGGTGCCGACGTAGCCGGGCAGGGCGGTGCTCGGTCGACCGGTGCTGTAGAGCACCAGCGTGTCCGCCGAGGAGCCCGGCGGCGGCGGCAGGGCCCTCGCCTGGCGCAGCGGTCCTGCGGGCAGGAGCCGGCCATTGCCGAGGCCGCGTTCGTCGAACACGAGCACGCTGAGCTGCCGCGGCAGCCGCCAGTGCTGCAGGCCGTCGTCGGAGACCAGCACCTGGATCCCGGGGTGGGCCTCCAGCAGCGCGCGCGCCGCCGCGATCCGGTCGCGCCCGACCGCCACCGGCACGCCGGCGCGCAGCTTGATCAGGAGGGGTTCGTCGCCGACGTCCTCGGCGCGGTCGCCGTCGGCGATCACGCGGACCTGCGAGTCATCCGGGCGGCCGTAGCCGCGGGAGATCACGCCGGCGCGGATGTCCAGGCGCCGGAGCGTGTCCAGCAGGGCGAGCGTCGTGGGGGTCTTGCCGGCGCCGCCGACGACCCAGTTGCCGACGACGATCACCGGCACGGGCAGCGTCCCGGCCTTCTTCAGGCCGAAGCGGTACAGCGCCACGCGCAGCCGCAGCACCGCGCCGTGCAGCGCGGCCAGCGGCCGCAGCAGGTGGGCGAGGCGGTCGTCGTCGCGCCAGGCGCGTTGCAGCCGCTCTTCCAGGGCGGTGGACCGGCTCATGTCCGGACCCTTGACCAGGTCCGAGCCACCGCGGTGGGCTCGGCCCCGCTCATTGCGGCTTGTTGGCGGCGAAGGTCAGTCGCGTGAGGTTGGCGCGCCGCGCCGCGTCCATCGCGTTGACCACCGCCTGGTGCGGCGTGGCCGCGTCGGCGGAGATGATCACCACCGGTTCCTGCTTGCCCTGCGCCGACTGCTGCAGCGCGGCGGTCAGCAGGTCCACGCTGCGGCCCTCGACGGCGTTGCGGTCGATCGAGTAGCGGCCGTCCGCCGAGATCGCCACGATGATCTCCGCCGGCCGCTCCTTGAGCTGCTGGGCGTCGGCGGTGGGCAGCGTGAGCTGGAGCTCGGTGAACTTCGAGTACGTCGTCGACAGCATCAGGAAGATGAGCACGACGAGCAGCACGTCGATGAACGGGATCAGGTTGATCTCCGGTTCCTCGCCCTGGCGACGGCGGAACTTCATGCCTTGGCCTTCCCCTGGGCGGGCGACGCGACCGGCGGCGGCACGGTGGCCGGGCCGCCGTTCATGCCCGAGGGCATCGCGCGGTTCACGAGGTGCGTCAGCAGCCGTTCACTCGCCTGTTCCATGTCGACGACATAGGACTCGATGCGACCGCGGAAGTAGCGGTAGAACATCAGCGACGGGATGGCGACGACCAGGCCGAAGGCGGTGTTGTACAGCGCGATCGAGATGCCGTGCGCCAGCAGGGCGGGGTTGTTGCCGCCGGGGCCGGGGCTCTGGCTGCCGAAGATCTCGATCATGCCGACCACGGTGCCCAGCAGGCCCAGCAGCGGGGCGGCCGCGGCGATCGTGCCCAGCGTGTTGAGGTAGCGCTCCATCTGGTGGATCGCATGGCGGCCGGCCAGCTCGAAGGACTGGCGCAGACGGGTCTCCCCGGCGCGCGGATCGGACTGCGACGTGCGCAGGCCCGCGGCCAGGACCTGACCCAGCAGCGAGTTCTCGGCCAGCTTGCCGACGACTTCGCCGCTCGGGATCTGCAGCTGGGTCACGCCCAGCACTTCCTCGATCAGGCTGGGCGGCGCGACACGCGCGGCGCGCAGGCTGACCACGCGCTCGATGATCAGCGCCAGGGCCACGACGGAACACAGCAGCAAGGGCCAGATCGGCCAGCCGGCGGCTTGTATGATCGAAAACAAGGCTTTCCCTCCGTACGGGCATCTCCGGCCCGGCGGCGCATTATGGCGCCCCGCAGGGTCCCTGCCGACCACTCCGGACCCTCATCACAAGCCCTTACAAACATCCACCGTTCCTGTGGATAACTTTGTGGGCAACTGGTCTCGGAACCGCGCCAGGGCCCGTCGCCAGACGGCAAGGATTAGGCTGCTCCAAAAAAAGGCAGGAAAAAGCTTTTGAAAAACAAGCGCTTATCGATCTGTGACGCGGGCATGACGGCCAATATGGCCCGCGGAGCCAGCATTGACGCGGCTGTGGAGTTCCGGACCCGCGCCAGCGTTGGGTTTGCGCATGATTGACGCCTCCAAACCCGCATCGCCACGCATGGTCTGGGGGGTGGCGGCCCTGTTGACGGCCCTTTCCGACGCATTGCAGGCCAGATTCCCCGTCATCACGGTGCAGGGCGAGCTCTCCGGCTTCACGCGCGCGGCCAGCGGGCACTGCTACTTCAGCCTGAAGGACGCGGAAGGCCAGCCGGCGATGCTGCGATGCGCGATGTTCCGGCGCGCGGCGTCCCTGGTGGACTTCGCGCCCAGGGACGGCATGACAGTGGAGCTGCGCGGCCGGCTCGATCTCTATGGACCGCGCGGGGAGCTGCAGTTCATCGTCGAGGCGATGCGGCGCTCCGGCGAAGGGGCGCTTTACGAACAGTTCTTGCGTCTGAAGGCCAAGCTGGAGTCGCTCGGCTACTTCGACGCGGATCGCAAGCGCCAACCGCCGCCCTACGCGCGGCGGATCGGCGTGATCACCTCCACCGGCGCGGCGGCGCTCCAGGACGTGCTGACCGCGCTGAGACGAAGAGCGCCGCACGCGCGGGTCTTCATCTATCCGACCCTGGTCCAGGGCAACGAGGCACCGGCGGCGATCGTTCGCGCACTGGCCACGGCCAACGAACGGGCCGACGCGGAGGTGCTGCTGCTGGTGCGCGGCGGGGGCTCGCTGGAGGACCTGTGGGCCTTCAACGACGAACGCGTCGTCCAGGCGGTGGCCGAATCCCCGCTGCCGGTGATCTGCGGCGTCGGGCATGAGACCGACATCACCCTGGCCGACCTTGCCGCCGACCTGCGCGCCCCGACGCCGACGGCGGCGGCGGAGCTGGCCACGGTCTCCCGCCAGCAGTGCCTGGAGACGCTGGAGGCGCTGGAGCGCCAGCTGGTGCGCCGGGTGGAGCAGCGTCTGGATGCGTCCGCGCAGCGGCTCGACCGTCTGGCCTTGCGCCTCGCCAGACCGGGCGATGCCCTGGCGAGACAGAGGCGCCGGCTGGACCTGCTGTCGCAGCGGCTCGGCCAGGTGACGCCCAGAACGGTGGCCATGGAGTCGCAGCGGCTGCGGCATCTCGAACAGCGCCTGAATCAGATTCCCCCGCGCGCGGCGGCGATGGAAACCCAGCGGCTGAAACACCTGGCGCAGCGGCTCGACCGCGCGCTGCCTCAGCAGGCGCAGCGCGGCGCGCACCGGCTGGACGCGCTGGAAGCCCGCCTGCAGGCGCTCGATCCGCGTCAGGTGCTGGCCCGCGGCTACGCCTGGCTGGACGACGGCCAGGGGCAGGCGCTGAGTTCGGTGGACCAACTGCGCGAGGGTCAGGACTTGCGCGCCGTCCTTGCCGACGGTGAAGCTGAAATGAAGGTCGGGCGCGTCGTTCGCCGGGACGTCTGAAGGGCGCCCTGCGCCTCCCCTGGCGCGGTATGCGTGCTCGTGACAAGGGCATGGATCCGCTGCCTACAATCCCTCGCGACATCCCGTCCCATCAACCACCGATTAGGAGTCCCTCATGGAACACGTCCTGCCCGAGCTGCCGTACGACAAGAAGGCGCTGGAGCCGCACATCAGCGCCGAGACGCTGGAGTACCACCACGGCAAGCACCACAAGGCCTACGTGGACAACCTGAACAACCTGCAGAAGGGCACCGAGTTCGAGAACAAGACGCTGGAAGAGATCGTCAAGACCTCCAGCGGCGGCATCTACAACAACGCCGCGCAGATCTGGAACCACACCTTCTTCTGGTCCTGCATGAAGCCCAACGGCGGCGGCGCGCCGACCGGCAAGCTGGCCGACGCCATCAACGCCAAGTGGGGCAGCGTCGACGCCTTCAAGGAAGCCTTCCAGAAGAGCGCCGTGGGCAACTTCGGTTCCGGCTGGACCTGGCTGGTGAAGAAGGCCGACGGCACCGTCGACATCGTCAACATGGGCGCCGCCGGCACCCCGCTGACGACCGGCGACACCGCGCTGCTGACCATCGACGTGTGGGAACACGCCTATTACATCGACTACCGCAACGCGCGTCCGAAGTTCGTGGAGACCTTCCTGAAGAGCCTGCTGAACTGGGACTTCGCCCAGGCCAACTTCGGCAACTGATCCACCGGTGCCCGCGTCAGCGGGTGCCGATGAAGGAACGGCCCGGGAATCGCTTCCCGGGCCGTTGTCATTTCAGCGGTCGACTCTCTGCAGTGTCGGTCGCGGAAGCCGGCCCGCAGGCCGGCCGCGCGATCACTTGGGCCAGGGTCCACCGCGCAGCTTCGCGCCGGCCTTCAGGCCGCGCTTGTCGAACCAGCCCTTGTTCATCTCGAGCACGTAGCGCACCGGCTTGGTCGAGCAGTGCGAGACGTCGGACAGCGGCTGCATCTCGACGATGTTGACGATGGTGCCGTCGTCGCCGACGAAGGCCGCCGACAGCGGGATCAGCGTGTTGCGCATCCAGAAGCATTGCTGCGACGGCTGCTCGAAGATGAAGATCATCCCGGCGTTCTGGGCCATCTCCTTGCGGGCCATCAGGCCGATGGCGCGCTGCTCGTCGGTGCGGGCGACCTCGGCGTGGATCAGGTGCATGCCGGCGCCGAGCTCGACGACCGGCAGGCCGGTCTGGGGAATCTGCTGCGCCGCCGCCGGGCCGGCCGCCGTCAGGGTGGCGATCGAGAGGACGGTCGAAAGAACGACGGAGGATGCCGCGTGTTTGATATTGAGCATGTTGTCACCTCAAGGTTTGGCGGATTATCACGGCCATGTTGCCCGCCCCAGCCGCCACGGTGTCCGCCGGTGCCCTGGGCGCCGATGCCCGACGCGCCAATCGCCCCGCTCCCGACGGTGCGCTGACGCGTGCGCGGTTCCGGTTGTCCGGGCTGCACTGCGCGACCTGCGCCGGTCTGGTCGAGTCCCTGCTGCACGCGCAACGGGGCGTGAAGTCGGCCGACGTCCATCCGTCGACCCAGACGCTGGTGCTGGACTGGTGGCCGGAGCGCGTGACGCTCGACGAGCTGCGGCAGGCGCTCGCGCCGGCGGGCTACGACTTCGTTCCCGACCTCGCAGGGCCGGCTCGCGACCTGCGCCGGCGCGAGCATCGTCAGGCGCTCTGGCGGCTGTTCGTCGCCGGCTTCCTGATGATGCAGGTGATGATGCTGGCGTGGCCGTCCTACGTGGCCGAACCGGGCGAACTGGCGCCTGATCAGGCTGCGTTGCTGCGCTGGGGCCAGTGGGTGCTGACGCTGCCGGTGATGCTGCTGGCTGCGGGGCCGTTCTTCCGCGCAGCGTTCACGCAATTGCGCGGGCGGCGCCTCGGCATGGACGTGCCGGTGGCGCTCGGACTCGGCGTGGCCTTCGTGGCCGGGAGCGGCGCGACGCTGGATCCCGGCGGACCGTTCGGGCACGAGGTCTATTTCGACTCGATCACGATGTTCGTGACCTTCCTGCTCGGCGCGCGGTATCTGGAGCTGCGCTCGCGGCATCGGGCCGCGGCGGCGGTCGAGCAGGCCGCGGAGGCGCTGCCCGACGAGGTCGAACGGGTGCGCGCGGATGGCGCCGTCGAACGCGTCGCGATCGAGGCGTTGGCGATCGGCGATCGGGTGCGCGTCGCGGCGGGGCAGCGCATGCCGGCCGATGCGATCGTCGAGTCCGGCGTCGGCGCCGCCGACGAGTCGCTGTTGACCGGCGAATCGCGACCGGTCTGGAAAGCGCCGGGCGATGTCGTGCTCGCGGGCAGCCTCAATCTCTCCGGTGTGCTCACGCTGTGCGTGCGACAGGTCGGCGAACAGACCCGCCTCGCGGGCATCCGGCAGTTGATGGCCCAGGCGTTCCAGGATCGGCCGACGACGCTGCGCACGGCGGACCGCGTGGCCGGCTGGTTCCTCGCCGGGGTCCTCGTGCTGGCCGGTGCGGCCGCGCTTGCCTGGCAGTTCGTCGATCCGTCGCGGGCCGTGGCCGTGGCCGTGTCGGTGCTGATCGTGACCTGCCCCTGCGCGTTGTCGCTGGCGGCGCCGGCGGCCTGGGTGGCCGCGGCGGGCGCGCTCGCGCGGCGCGGGCTGTTGCTGTCCCGGCTCGACGCGATCGAATCGCTGGCCGATGTCGACCGGATCGTCATGGACAAGACCGGCACGCTGACCGATCCCGCGCCGCGACTGCGCCCCGTGCGAGTCGACGCGCCGCAAGCGGGTGCCGATCCCTGGGATGAGGACGCGATGGCGGCGGCAGCGGTGCTGGCTGCCGGCTCGCTTCATCCATTGTCGAGAGCCCTCGCAGCGGCGTTGCCCGCCCCGCCCGGCGCCAAGGACGGGTGGACGATCGAGGAGTTCAGCGGTCGGGGCCTGGAAGGCCGCGATGCTCACGGGCGGCATTGGCGCCTCGGGTCGTCGTCTTGGGCCGCCGATTCAGGCCGCGCGACGGGCCTCGCGACGGGCCTCGCGACGGGCCGAATGAAAGGCCGCTTGGCGGGCGCGCCGCCGGACTCGTCCGACGCCCAGATCGTCCTGACTTGCGAAGGCGTCGTCCGCATTGCCTGGCACGTCGACGAGCACCTCCGCGAGGGCGCGCCTGCGGCGATCGCCGCATGGCGCGCCATGGACCTCGCCGTCGAATTGCTCTCGGGCGACGCACTCGCACGTGTCGAAGCCGCCGCGAAGGCAGCCGGCATCGCGCACTGGCACGGCGGCGCCCGACCGGAGGACAAGCTCCAGCACGTGACTGCGCTGCAGGCGCGCGGCCATCACGTGCTGATGATCGGCGACGGCATCAACGATGCGCCTGTGCTCGCGCGGGCGCAGGTGTCGGTCGCGATGGGGCAGGGCGCCGATCTCGCGAAGGCGCGCGCCGACGCGGTGCTGACCTCGGACCGCCTCGACGCGATCACGGCCGCACTGCGTCTGGCCAGACGCACACGCCGCGTCGTGCGCCAGAACCTGGCGTGGTCGGCGCTCTACAACGCCGTGTGCGTGCCGATGGCGCTGGTCGGCTGGCTGCCGCCGTGGGCCGCCGGGCTGGGCATGGCGACGAGTTCGCTGCTTGTCGTCGCCAACGCCGCGCGGCTCGGTCGTGAGGCGGTCGCGCGACCGTCGGACGCTTGAAGGACGCCGACCCATGGACATCCTCTATCTGCTGATCCCGCTGTCGGTCGTGCTGGTCCTGCTGGTGCTGGCCGTCTTCGGCTGGGCGGTGCAGGACGGCCAACTGGAGTCGCTGGACCGGGAAGGTCAACGAATCCTCGAGGACGACGCGCAAGCTTGACTTGCGTCAACACGCGCTTCGAGAGGGCGCCGAACAATTGCCGGCATCCGCGCAACAAGCGCCTCGAGGAGCCAGCATGGCAAGCCAATCAGAGTCGGAGGGAGGACGCGCCGTCACGTCCAGGGATGCGCCCCGTGATGCGCCCAGCTATGAGGACGGCGTGGTCCGCGCCTTCTCGCTGGCCGCGGTGCTGTGGGGCGTGGTGGGGATGCTGGTCGGCGTGATCATCGCCGCGCAGCTCGCCTGGCCGGAGTTGAACTTCGGCATCCCCTGGCTGAGCTACGGCCGCCTGCGGCCGCTGCACACCAACGCGGTGATCTTCGCCTTCGGCGGCTGCGTGCTGATGGCCACGGCCTTCCACGTCGTGCAGCGTACCAGCCATGTCCGGCTCTTCGCGCCGGGCCTCGCGTGGTTCACCTTCTGGGGTTGGCAGCTGGTAATCGTGCTGGCCGCGATCACGCTGCCGCTGGGCCTGACCACCGGCAAGGAATACGCCGAGCTCGAATGGCCGATCGACGTGCTCATCGCCGTCGTCTGGGTCTCCTACGCCATCGTCTTCTTCGGCACGATCGGCGTGCGGCGCGTGCGCCACATCTACGTGGCCAACTGGTTCTTCGGCGCCTTCATCATCGCCGTCGCGCTGCTGCACATCGTCAACAGCGCCGAGATCCCGGTGTCGCTGACCAAGAGCTACTCCGCCTACGCCGGCGTGCAGGACGCGATGGTCCAGTGGTGGTACGGCCACAACGCGGTCGGCTTCTTCCTGACGGCCGGATTCCTCGGGCTGATGTACTACTACATCCCCAAGCAGGCCAACCGGCCCGTCTACAGCTACCGGCTGTCCATCGTCCACTTCTGGGCTCTGATCTTCACCTACATGTGGGCGGGGCCCCATCACCTGCACTACACGGCGCTGCCCGACTGGGCGCAGAGCGTGGGCATGCTGTTCTCGCTGGTGCTGCTGGCGCCGAGCTGGGGCGGGATGATCAACGGCGTGATGACGCTGAGCGGCGCCTGGCACAAGCTGCGCGACGACCCGATCCTGAAGTTCCTGATCGTCGCGCTGTCCTTCTACGGCATGTCGACCTTCGAGGGGCCGATGATGTCGATCAAGACCGTCAACGCGCTCTCGCACTACACCGACTGGACCGTCGGCCACGTGCACAGCGGCGCGCTGGGCTGGGTGGGCTTCATCTCGATGGGCGCGCTGTACCACCTGATCCCGCGCATGTACGGCCGCGTCGAGATGTATTCGAAGCGCGCCATCGAGCTGCACTTCTGGATCGCCACGCTGGGCATCGTGCTCTACATCGCCGCGATGTGGATCGCCGGCGTGATGCAGGGCCTGATGTGGCGCGCGGTGAATCCGGACGGCACGCTCACCTGGACCTTCGCCGAGGGCGTCAAGGCGACCTATCCGTTCTACGTGGTGCGCCTGCTCGGCGGCCTGCTGTACCTGGGCGGCATGTGCCTGATGGCCTGGAACGTCGTGATGACGGTCCGCGTCGGCCGGCCCGTCCGCCATCCCATCCCCGGCGCCGCGCTCGCGGCCGCCGCCTGATCGTCCGCGAAAGGAGCACGCCATGGCCAATACCCATGCCACCGCCAGCGGCCACGAACGCATCGAGACCAGCAACTTCCTGATGATCGTGCTGGTGCTGCTGACGGTGATCGTCGGCGGCATCGTCGAGATCGTCCCGCTGTTCTTCCAGCGCTCGACCACGCAGCCGGTCGAACACCTCAAGCCCTACACCCCGCTGCAGCTCGCCGGCCGCGACGTCTACATCCGCGAAGGTTGCTACAACTGCCACTCGCAGATGATCCGGCCGCTGCGCGCGGAGACGCTGCGCTACGGGCACTACTCGGTCGCCGGCGAGTTCGTCTACGACCACCCCTTCCAGTGGGGCAGCAAGCGCACCGGGCCGGACCTGGCGCGCGTCGGCGGCAAATACAGCGACGAGTGGCACCGCCTGCACCTGAACAACCCGCGCGACCTGGTGCCGGAATCCAACATGCCCGCCTACGCGTGGCTGGCGGGCGCCGCGCTCGATCCGAACGAGCTGGCGCCCAAGATGCGCGGGTTGCGGACCGTCGGCGTGCCCTACACCGACGAGCAGATCGCCCAGGCGGGCGACGAGGTGAAGGGCCGCACCGAGATGGATGCGGTCGTGGCCTACCTGCAGGTGCTGGGCACCGCGCTGAAGCGCTGAAGCGCAGAACGGAGGCTCCCATGCCCGACATGGATCTCAATGCGCTGCGGTCCGCGGTGACCGTGGTGTCGCTGCTGGTGTTCGTCGGCATCGTCGTCTGGGCCTACGCCCGTCACAACCGCGAACGTTTCGAAGACCTGGCCGCGCTCGTCCTGACGGACGACGACGCGCCCCGAGGAGGTCGTCATGAGTGATTTCGTTTCGGACGGCTGGTCGCTGTTCGTGGCCGCGGCGACGGTGCTCGGCCTGGCGCTGTGCCTGGCGCTGCTGATCATCGCCAGCCGTCGCAAGGTGATGGCGGAGGACAACTCCACCGGCCACGTGTGGGACGAGGACATCCGCGAGCTCAACAACCCGCTGCCGCGCTGGTGGATGGTGCTGTTCGTGCTGACGGTGGTGTTCTCGGGGCTGTATCTCGCGCTGTACCCCGGCCTCGGCGCGTATGCAGGCTCGCTGAGCTGGTCCAGCACCGGCCAGTACGAGGCCGAACAGGCCCAGGCGCGCGCGGAGATGCACACGATCTACGCCCGGTTCGACGGCAAGCCGGTGGAATCGCTGGCGGCGGATCCGCAGGCCAGGGCGATCGGTGAACGGCTCTTCGCCAACAACTGCGCGACCTGCCACGGGTCGGACGCGAAGGGCTCGAAGGGATTTCCCAACCTGACGGACAACGACTGGCTGTACGGCGGCAGCGGCGACACCATCGTCCAGACCATCACGCAAGGGCGCGAGGGCACGATGCCGCCCATGGCCGCGGCGGTGGGCAGCGGCGAGGACGTGCGCAACCTCGCGCACTACGTGCTGAGCCTGTCGGGCAGCCCGCACAACTCGGTGGCGGCGGCGCTCGGCAAGTCGAAGTTCAGCGCCTGCGCGGCCTGCCACGGCATGGACGGCAGGGGCAACCAGGCGCTGGGCGCGCCCAACCTCACTGACAAGGTCTGGCTGCACGGCTGGGGCGAGTCCGCCATCGTCGCCATGGTCAACAACGGCAAGCACAGCCACATGCCCGAGCACGGCTCGCGCCTGAGCCCGGAGCAGATCCGTGTGCTGGCGGGCTACGTCTGGGGACTCTCCCACGAGCAGCCTTGAGCCATGAGCCATCCTGAAGTCCGGGCGGTCTCGCTCTACGAAGCGGAGGCCAAGATCTATCCCCGCGCCGTGCACGGCTGGTTCGCCGTGTGGCGCTGGGTGCTGGTGTGGGCCACGCAGCTGCTGTTCTACGGATTGCCGTGGTTGCAGTGGAACGGGCGTCAGGCGGTGCTCTTCGACCTGGAGGCGCGCCGTTTCCTGATCTTCGACCTGATCCTGTACCCGCAGGACTTCATCTACCTGACGGCGCTGCTGGTCGTATCGGCCTTCGGGCTGTTCTTCTTCACGGCGGTGGCGGGGCGCCTGTGGTGCGGCTACGCCTGCCCGCAGACGGTCTACACGGAGATCTTCCTCTGGATCGAGCGGCACACCGAGGGCGACCGCGCTGCGCGCATCCGGCTCGACCGGTCCGGCTGGACGGCGGAGAAGCTGCTGCGCAAGGGCGGCAAGCATGCGGCGTGGCTGGCGGTGTCGCTGTGGACCGGCTTCACCTTCGTCGGCTACTTCGAGCCCATCCGCGCGCTGGGCGCCGACGCGACCGCGTTGGCGCTCGGTGGGTGGACGCTCTTCTGGATCCTGTTCTACGGCCTGGCGACCTACGGCAACGCCGGCTACCTGCGCGAGCAGGTCTGCAAGTACATGTGCCCGTACGCGCGCTTCCAGAGCGCCATGCTCGATCGCGACACGCTGATCATCAGCTACGACACCGCGCGCGGGGACCCGCGCGGGCCGCGCTCGAAGAAGGCGGACCTGTCGACGATCGGCCTGGGGGCCTGCGTCGACTGCCACCAATGCGTCCACGTCTGCCCGACGGGCATCGACATCCGCAAGGGGCTGCAGTACGAGTGCATCGGCTGCGCCGCCTGCATCGACGTCTGCAACGACGTGATGGACAAGTTCGGCTACGAACGCGGCCTGATCCGCTACGCGACGCAGAACGGCATGACGCATCGATGGACGGCGGCGCAGCAGTGGCGTCGCGTGTTCAGACCTCGCGTGCTGGTGTACGGCGCGATCCTGATGCTGGTGTCGGGCGGCCTGGTCTGGAGTCTGGTCGTCCGGATGCCGTTCAAGGTCGACGTCGTGCGCGACCGGGCGACGTTGGCGCGCGAGGTCGAGGACGGTGTCGTCGAGAACCTCTACCGACTCCAGTTGATGAACGCCGCGGAGTCGACGCAGCGCTTCATCCTCGACGTGCAGGGCATCGAGGGCTTGCGCGTGGCATCGCCGTCGGGCGAGTTGACGCTCGGTCCTGCCGAGGCTCGTTGGGTCACGGTGGCGCTGCGTCTGCCTCCGGAGGCCGCGCGCGCGCTGGGCGCCGGCGCGCATCCGATGCACTTCGCCATCCGGCGCGTGGCGTCGTCCGTTGCGCCCGCCGGGACTGTCGAACGCGCGCTGCTCGAGAAATCCACCTTCGTCGTGCCGCGATGAGCGCGGCCGGGTCGACGCTTCAAACCTTCCTTCTCCACCAGGAGCGGACATGACGACAACGCGAATGACTGCAACGCGAACGACCGCGACGCGAATGACCGCAGCGCACTTGAGCGACGCGGATCTGCCGACCAGCGGACCCTGGTGGCGCCATCCGATGATGTGGCTGGTGATCGGCGGTCCTACCGTCGTGGTGGTGGCGTCGATGGCCACGCTGACGCTGGCGATCACGCACCCCGACCCGGTGGTGCAGTCGACCAGCGCGGTGGATCGCAGCGGTGTCGCCGCCGACGAGGTCGAGGACGCCGCGAAGACGCCCGCGATGAAGGCCCGCAACCACGCGGCGACCGGTGGTCAGGTGCGCTGACCGCGTCGGCGCGGGGGGACGGCGCCGATGTCGATGTCGATGCCGGTGTCGGTGTGGTCAAGCGGTGCGGCGGACCAGCTGCAGCAGTTGTCGCGGCTTGAGCACGCGCACTTCCCGCGCGCGCACCTCGAGCAGCCCGTCCTCCTGCATCCGCGAGAAGGTGCGGCTGACGGTCTCCAGGCTCAGGCCGAGGTAGCTGCCGATCTCGTCGCGGGTCATGCGCAGCACGACGCTCGACGACGAGAAGCCGCGCGCCCGCAGCCGTCTCATCAGGTGGATCAGGAAGGTCGCGACGCGCTGCTCGGCGCGCACCGACCCGAGCAGCGTCATCACGCCCTGATCGCGGACGATCTCGCGGCTCATCAGGCGATGGAACTGTCGGCGCAGGCGGTCGACCTCGCGGGTCATGTCCTCGATGCGCCCGTAGGGCACGACGCAGATCTGCGAGTCCTCCAGCGCCACCGCCTGGCTCGTGTACGCGCCGCTGAAGAGGCCGTCCAGGCCGAGCATCTCGCCGGCCATGTGGAACCCGATCACCTGGTCGCGGCCGTCCTCCGCCGATGCCGAGGTCTTGAAGAAGCCGGTGCGCACGAGGTAGACGGCCTCGAACGGATCGCCGGGTTTGAACAGCACGGTGTTGCGAGGGACCTGTCGTCGGTCCGAGATCATCCGTTCGAGCTGATGCACGTCGGCCACGGGCAGGCCCGCCGGCAGACAGACCTGACGCACCGAGCAGGTCGCGCAGGTGATCGGGGAGGCGTCCGGCACGACGGGCATGGCCTGCACGGCGGCGGCGAGCGAAGGCGTCGGGGGGAGAGGGGCGGTCAGGGTGGTGGCGCTCGGCATGGATTCATCGGGCATGCGAGGAAGCGGCGAATTCTTTGTCCGGCCATCGACGCCGGCAATGACATCAATCAATGACGCTTTGCCAACAAAGGGTGAGGATCCTGTCCATGAGCCCTGACCCGACCCCGTGGGATTGCAGCTTCCCCGATGCCGATCTGCTGCGCCGCTTCGACATCGCCGGACCGCGGTACACCTCGTACCCGACCGCGGACCGTTTCCATGTCGGCGTGGACGCGGAGCGCCACGGCGAACTGCTCGCGCTGCGCGCCTTCGGCCCGGCGGCGCGGCAGCCGATGTCGCTCTACGTGCACATCCCGTTCTGCGAATCGGTCTGCTACTACTGCGCCTGCAACAAGGTGGTCACGCGGCACCATGAGCGCGCAGCGGCCTATGTCGACGCGCTCGAGACCGAAATCGGGCTGGTGCATCGTCGGCTCGGCGACCGGGCGCTCGTGTCGCAGCTGCACTTCGGTGGCGGCACGCCGACCTTTCTCGCCGATCGCGAGTTGTCGATGCTGATGGCGCTGCTGCATCGCCATTTCCGGCTGACCGCGGATGCCGAGATCTCGATCGAGGTCGATCCGCGCACCATCGATGTCGCGCGCCTGCGCCACCTGCGCACGCTGGGCTTCAACCGCCTGAGCTTCGGCGTGCAGGACTTCGATCCCGACGTGCAGCGTGCCGTGCACCGCGAGCAGAGCCTGGAGAGCGTCGCGGCGCTGATCGGTGCCTCGCGCGATCTCGGCTTCAGGTCGATCAACGTCGACCTGATCTACGGCCTGCCGCTGCAGACGCCGGCGTCCTTCGCGCGCACGGTCGAGCAGGTCGCGACGCTGCGGCCGGACCGCATCGCGCTCTACGGCTATGCGCACCTGCCGCACCGCTTCAAGCCGCAGCGCCGCATCGAGCCCGCCGCACTGCCACCGACCGGCGACAAGCTGCGCATGCTGTCCGGCGCGATCGCCGGCTTCATCGCGCGCGGCTACAGCTACATCGGCATGGACCACTTCGCGCTCGCGGACGATCCGCTGGCCGTCGCGAAGCGGGAAGGGCGGCTGCATCGCAACTTCCAGGGCTACAGCTCGCAGCCTGACTGCGACCTCGTGGCGCTGGGCGTGTCGGCGATCTCCAAGCTCGGGGCTTCGTTCGCGCAGAACGTGAAGACGCTGCCCGAGTACTACGCCGCCCTGCACGAGGGCCGCCTGCCGGTCGAGCGCGGCCTGGCGCTCGACCAGGACGACCTGGTACGGCGCGATGCGATCATGGCGCTGATGTGCCAGGGGCGGCTCGACTTCGAGCCGATCGAGCGCTCCCACGGCATCGTCGTCGGCGAGTACTTCGCGGCGGAGCTCGAGCGCCTGCGTCAGATGGCGGCGGACGGGCTCGTCACGATCGAGCCGGGCGCGGTGCAGGTGACGTCGATGGGTTGGTTCTTCGTCCGGGCGGTGGCGATGGTGTTCGACCGGTACCTGAAGTCAGGCGGTGCTGCGGGCGCAACGGGCGCGACGGGCGCGACGGGCGAATCGCCTCTGCGCTTCTCGCGCGTCCTCTGACGCGACCGCGGGACGGCAGATGCTTGCGCTTGCGCTCACCGGCACGGCGTTCGTCATGGGCGCGGCCGGCAGCCTGCACTGTGCGGCGATGTGCGTCGCGCCCTGCGCGGCGGTGACGGCCGGCCGACGGCGCGGCATCGCGGCCTTCCAGATCGGAAGGATGCTGGGCTACGCGGCGGGTGGCGCGGTCGTCGCGGCCAGCGTCGGCGGTCTGCTGCGCTGGGAGTCGACCACCGGCGCCTTGCGACCGCTGTGGCTGATGGTGCATCTCGCGGCGCTGGCGATGGGGGCGTTCCTCCTCTGGCGCGCGGCGCCGCCGCGATGGGTGCTGCGGCTGTGGACGACGCGTGCGCCGGCGGCCATCGGGATTCCGGTCGCGGCGCTCGCCGCAGGCCAGGGCGCTGTCGCGCTGTCGCCGGCTCGCACGGCCGGCGCCGGCCTTGCGGGGCTGGCGTGGCTCGCCTGGCCCTGCGGGCTGCTGCAGTCCGCGTTGACGGTGGCGGCGCTCGCGGAAGGCCCGTGGCAAGGCGCGGGCGTGATGGCGGCCTTCGCGCTCGGCTCCTCCCCGGGGCTCCTCGCGGGCCCCTGGCTGCTCGCCCGTCTGGGCAGGGTGGGCAGACGAGGGAACCCCGGTGGCCCGGGCGGCGCGGGCGACGGTAGAGGCCCTGCGGGCGCTTCGGGTGTGCGAATCGCGACCCGTCTGTCGGGAGCGATGCTGGCGGCGGGGTCGCTCTGGGCGCTCGGTCACGGCCTGTGGGCGCAGATCCGCGCGTTCTGCGGCTGACGCGTCCCAGGGTCATGGCCCGGGCATCAGCCGATTGAAAGTTTCGCTGTCATAGAATCAGCGCTTCCGGTTTACCCCAAACCACCCACGCGACTCGCGGAGACGACTCCATGTACCAGCACATCAAGGTGCCCGAGGGCGGCCAGAAGATCACGGTCAACACCGACTTCTCGCTCAACGTTCCGAACAACCCGATCATTCCTTACATCGAGGGTGACGGCACCGGCTTCGACATCACCCCGGTGATGATCAAGGTGGTGGACGCGGCCGTGGCGAAGGCTTACGGCGGCGCCAAGAAGATCCACTGGATGGAGATCTACGCCGGCGAGAAGTCGACGAAGGTCTACGGCCCCGACGTGTGGCTGCCCGAAGAGACGCTGCAGGTCCTGAAGGACTACGTGGTCTCGATCAAGGGCCCGCTGACGACGCCGGTCGGCGGCGGCATCCGCTCGCTGAACGTCGCGCTGCGTCAGGAACTGGACCTGTACGTCTGCTTGCGCCCGGTGCGCTGGTTCGAAGGCGTGCCGTCGCCGGTCAAGGAACCGCACAAGACGGACATGGTCATCTTCCGCGAGAACTCGGAAGACATCTACGCCGGCATCGAATTCGAAGCCCAGAGCGACAAGGCCAAGAAGCTGATCAAGTTCCTGCAAGAGGAATTCGGCGTCAAGAAGATCCGTTTCCCGGAAACCTCGGGCATCGGCGTGAAGCCGGTGTCGAAGGAAGGCACGGAGCGTCTGGTCCGCAAGGCGATCCAGTACGCGATCGACAACGACAAGCCGAGCGTCACGATCGTCCACAAGGGCAACATCATGAAGTTCACCGAAGGTGGCTTCCGTGACTGGGCGTACGCCCTGGCCCAGAAGGAATTCGGCGCCGAGCTGATCGACGGCGGCCCGTGGTGCAAGTTCAAGAACCCGAAGACCGGCAAGGACATCGTGGTCAAGGACAGCATCGCTGATGCGTTCCTGCAGCAGATCCTGCTGCGTCCGGCCGAGTACTCGGTCGTGGCGACGCTGAACCTGAACGGCGACTACATCTCCGACGCGCTGGCGGCGCAGGTCGGCGGCATCGGCATCGCCCCGGGCGCGAACCTGAGCGACTCCGTCGCCATGTTCGAAGCCACGCACGGCACGGCGCCGAAGTACGCGGGCAAGGACTACGTGAACCCCGGTTCCGAGATCCTGTCGGCTGAAATGATGCTGCGTCACATGGGCTGGACCGAAGCGGCCGACCTGATCATCTCGTCGATCGAGAAGTCGATCCTGTCGAAGAAGGTCACGTACGACTTCGCCCGCCTGCTGGACGGCGCGACCCAAGTGTCGTGCTCGGGCTTCGGTCAGGTGATGATCGAGAACATGTGATCGACGACAGCCCGGGCTTGAACCGGGCTGCGATCAAGAACCCCAGTGCGCGAAAGCGCCCTGGGGTTTTTTCATCTTGCCCGCCAGTCTAGGGAACCCACCGTTGCGGCGGCTTGGCCTCGCGGCGAGAGTCGGCGTCGCGGCGCGCAGGGTGTGCTGCCACGTCGATTCCCAGGAGCCCGCCCTTGTCTTCTCAACCGACCCCGACGATCCCCACCACCGCCATGAAGGTCAAGGGCGTTCTGGCGTCCGTGGTCGGCGGCGTGACGGGCATCTACGCGGGCCTCGTCATCCTGGCGCCGCTCGCGTTCACCGGTGTGGCGTGGTTCATCGGCAGCAAGCTGCTGAAGCCGCGCGTTCCCACGTATCTGCCAGCGATCGCCATCCAGATCGGGCACCTGTGCTGGCTCGCGCTCGGCATGGCAATACTTGGCACCCTCGGCGCCAACTTCCTCGATGTCGTCATGCTCGGCATCGGTGTGACGTGGCTGTGGCTCCGGCCCGGGCTCTGGCCCGTGGTGCTGCTGACGGCCTTCCAGGTGCTCGGCCTGGTCGTGAACGTCATGGCGATCGCGCCCCATGCGGTCGGAAGCCTCATGCACAAGGCGCTGGTCGTCCACATCGCATGGCGACTCGCGGCGATGTCCTACATGTGGTGGGCGTACCTCGGCGCGCGCCGTCAATCCGTGCCCTCCATCGAGGAAGCTCCGGCGTCCTGACGACGCGCCAACGACGCGCTGACGATCGCCTCAGGTCCGGCGCGGGTATCGCGCTTGCCACCGCATGACCATCCATCCATTGAGAAGGAATGTTCATGCGACACCAACTCTTCCCCCGGAGTGCCCTCGTCGCGGCAGGCGTTCTCGCTGTCGCCGCGATGACCGGCTGCTCGACCAACAAGGTCGAGACCGCCTCCCAGCTCGGCGAAAGCCGCGGCGCCCTCGAAGCCGCGCAGACCAGCATCGGCACCGGCGATTCACCCGACCTCGTCGTCGCCCGCGCGCGTCTGGCTGAGGCCCAGGAAGCCCAGAAGAAGGGCGACCACGCGCTCGCACGCCGCAAGGCGGACGAGGCCGAAGCGGCCGCTGCATTGGCCCGCTCCAAGGCCGCGCGCGATCGGTCGGAGAAGGCCTCCATGGAGCTCGATCGCAGCCTCTCGACCCTGCGCGAGGAACTCAACCGAGGCCCGGCTCCTGCCGCGCCCGCCCGTTGATCCGTCAGCGACAGCCACTCTGAGGAGACACCATGAATCGATACTGGAATATCGCTGGCGGACTCACGGCCCTGGCGCTGGCCGCCTGCTCGTCGGTCCCCCTTCCGAATGCCGGCCTGGATGCCGCCAAGCGCGACTACGCGCAGGCCACCAGCGATCCGAACACCAGCCGCTACGCCTCCGCTGAACTCTCGAAGGCCAAGGAATCGCTGGACCGCGCCGACTTCGCCTGGCGGGAACGCAAGGACCCGTCCGAAGTGGACAGCGCCGCGACGGTCGCGTCGCAGCGCGCCCAGACGGCGATGAACCTGGGCGCGGCGCGCGCTGCCGACGCAAAGGTCGAGCAGGCCGGGCTGGAACGCGAGCGCCTGCGCGCGGAGGTCCGTACCCGTCAGGCCCAGGTCGCACAGGGCCAGGCGCAGACCGCTCAAGGCCAGGCCGCCGCTGCAGAAGCTGCCGCGATCGCTGCCTCCGAGCGCGCCAACCGCCTGCAGCGCGAGCTTGCGGAGATCCAGGCCAAGCCGACGCCGCAGGGCCTGGTCGTCATGCTGCAGGACGTCCTGTTCGACACCGGCAAGGCCACGCTGAAGGAGGGCGCCTTCAGCCGCCTGGACACCTTGTCCTCGGCACTGCGCAACCATCCGGAGCGCCGCATCCTGATCGAAGGCTTCACCGACAGCACCGGCGGCGCGCAGCTCAACCTCGAGTTGTCCCGCGCCCGCGCGGAGTCGGTCAGGGACGCGCTGGTGAAGCGCGGTGTCGACGCCGGCCGGATCGACGTCCGCGGCAACGGGGAAGCGCGCCCCGTGGCCTCCAACGACAACGCCGCCGGGCGCCAGCAGAACCGTCGGGTGGAGATCGTGTTCTCCGACGAACGCGGTGCCTTCCCTGGCGCACGTTGAAATCGGTAGGCGCACTGGCGGGATCGGGCGCTCCGGCGCCTGATTCCCGAAGCGAATCCTTGACCGTTTCGCGGTCAATGTTTCCTTCTGACCACAGCGCCCGAAAACAGATGCAGAAGCAGAAAGCAGAAAGCCCGCTTGCGCGGGCTTTCCTGCGTGCGAGGCAGATCAGCGGAGGGGGGTCAAGCCGCAGCCGCCTGCTGTCCCGCGTGGGTGTCCGCCAGCAGCGGCATGCCCAGCGGGGCCGTCAGGGGCGCCTCCGAGGCGTCGCTGCCGTCGCCGCCGTCCAGCGGACGGATGTTCTGCGCCAGTTGCCCCTTGGGGCCCTGCACCAGCTCGTAGCTCACCTTGCCGCCCTGCTTGAGCGTCCGGAAGCCGTCCATCTGAATGGCTGAGAAGTGCGCGAAAACGTCGCCTCCGCCTTGTTCGGGTTCAATAAAGCCAAACCCTTTGGCATCGTTGAACCACTTGACCGTGCCTGTTGCCATGTTCTTCTCCATCCCGGTGTCTTTCTCGCACCGGGGCGGATTCTCAAATCCGTGTCAAGTCAGTGTCAATTGAGGAACTCCCCGGGGTAGGAAGGCGCGAAGGTGACAAACTCGGGGCATTGACAGGCGTAAGCCTGTCCCCATGTAGGGTGCTCCCGCTGTTTATAGAATCGGTTCATGCCATTGTTTGCCCAACAGCCCCCACCCGCGGGACCACCGCCCGGCCCTCAGCCGCCGGGTCCGGAGGACGGTGGGAATTCCACCACGCTGGAGCGAGTCGCTCAGAAGACGGAGCCGCCGCGCCTCTACCAGGTGCTGATGCTCAACGATGACTTCACACCGATGGAGTTTGTGGTGATGGTCTTGCAGGAGTACTTCCGCCATGACCTGGATACGGCCACCCAGATCATGTTGAAGATCCATCACGACGGTCGCGGGGTCTGCGGTGTTTTCACCAAGGACGTCGCGGCCACCAAGGTCGAAATGGTGCTGGCGGCCGCACGGCGCGCCGGACACCCCCTGCAGTGCATTATGGAGGCCGCATGATTGCGCAAGAGCTTGAAGTCAGCCTGCACATGGCGTTTGTCGAAGCGCGCCAGCAGCGCCACGAGTTCATCACCGTGGAACACCTGCTGATGGCGCTGCTGGACAACCCGTCCGCGGCGGAGGTGCTGCGCGCATGCGCAGCGAATATCGAGGACCTGCGCAAGTCGCTTGCGCAGTTCATCAAGGAGAACACGCCGACCGTGGGGGGCACCGACGAGGTGGACACCCAGCCCACGCTCGGCTTCCAGCGCGTGATCCAGCGCGCGATCATGCACGTCCAGTCGACCGGCAACGGCAAGAAGGAAGTGACCGGCGCCAACGTGCTGGTCGCGATCTTCGGCGAGAAGGACTCCCACGCCGTCTACTACCTGCACCAGCAGGGCGTGACGCGTCTGGACGTCGTCAACTTCATCGCCCACGGCATCAAGAAGAGCGAGCCGCCCGAGCCCCCGAAGGGCCCGGAAGGCAACGGTGCCGAATCCGAGCGTGAAGAGGGCGAAGGCGGCCAGGGCCAGGGCGGCGGCAAGGGCAGCCCGCTCGAGCAGTTCACCCAGAACCTCAACCAGCTCGCCCGCGACGGCAAGATCGATCCGCTGATCGGCCGCGAGCTCGAAGTTGAGCGCGTGGTGCAGATCCTGTGCCGCCGCCGCAAGAACAACCCGCTGCTGGTCGGCGAGGCCGGCGTGGGCAAGACCGCCATCGCCGAGGGCCTGGCCTGGCGCATCACCGAAGGCCAGGTGCCCGACGTGCTGGCCGAGGCGGTGGTCTATTCGCTGGACATGGGCGCGCTGCTGGCGGGCACCAAGTACCGCGGCGACTTCGAGCAGCGCCTCAAGGCGGTGATCAAGCAGCTGAAGGACCAGCCCGGCGCGATCCTCTTCATCGACGAGATCCACACCCTGATCGGCGCCGGCGCGGCGTCGGGAGGCACGCTGGACGCGAGCAACCTGCTGAAGCCGGCCTTGTCGTCGGGTCAGCTGAAGTGCATCGGCGCGACCACCTTCAGCGAGTACCGCGGCATCTTCGAGAAGGACGCGGCCCTGTCGCGGCGCTTCCAGAAGGTGGATGTGGTCGAGCCGACCGTCGACCAGACCGTTGAGATCCTCAAGGGCCTGAAGTCGCGCTTCGAGGAGCACCACAGCGTCAAGTACGCGCTGACCGCGCTGCAGGCGGCGGCGGAGCTCTCGGCCAAGTACATCAATGACCGTCACCTGCCCGACAAGGCGATCGACGTCATCGACGAAGCGGGCGCGGCCCAGCGCGTGCTCCCCAAGAGCAAGCAGAAGAAGACCATCACCCGCGCGGAAGTCGAGGACATCGTCGCCAAGATCGCGCGCATTCCGCCCGCCTCGGTGTCGTCGGACGATCGCGGCAAGCTCAAGAGCCTGGACCGTGACCTGAAGAGCGTGGTCTTCGGCCAGGATCCGTCCATCGATGCGCTCGCTGCGGCGATCAAGATGGCGCGTTCGGGCCTGGGCAAGCCGGACAAGCCGATCGGCTCCTTCCTGTTCAGCGGCCCGACGGGCGTGGGCAAGACGGAAGTCGCCAAGCAGCTGGCCTACATCCTGGGCATCGAGCTGATCCGTTTCGACATGTCCGAGTACATGGAGCGTCATGCGGTCAGCCGCCTGATCGGCGCGCCTCCGGGCTACGTCGGTTTCGACCAGGGTGGTCTGCTGACCGAGGCGATCACGAAGAAGCCGCACGCGGTGCTGCTGCTCGACGAGATCGAGAAGGCGCATCCGGACGTCTTCAACGTGCTGCTGCAGGTCATGGACCACGGCACCTTGACGGACAACAACGGACGCAAGGCCGACTTCCGCAACGTGATCATCATCATGACCACGAACGCGGGTGCGGAGGCGATGAACAAGTCGACGATCGGTTTCACGACCAAGCGCGAGCAGGGCGACGAGATGGCCGACATCAAGCGCCTGTTCACGCCGGAGTTCCGCAACCGTCTGGACGCGATCGTCAACTTCGGTGCGCTGAACGAGGACATCATCCTGCGGGTGGTGGACAAGTTCCTGCTGCAGCTCGAAAGCCAGCTGGCCGAGAAGAAGGTCGAGGTCACCTTCAGCGACGCGCTGCGCAAGCATCTGGCCGCCAAGGGCTTCGATCCGCAGATGGGGGCGCGCCCGATGCAGCGCCTCATCCAGGACACCATCCGTCGTGCCCTGGCCGACGAACTCCTGTTCGGTCGCCTGATCGATGGGGGTCGCCTCAGCGTGGATGTCGACGACAAGGGCGAGGTTCAGTTGGACATCACGCCCAACAAGAAGGACAACAAGCCCAAGTCCGAGCCGGCGACGGCTGATTGAGCCTGGTCAACGCCTGACCCCATAAGCCCGCTGACGCGGGCTTTTTTATTGGTCGCGTGCCGGGTCTTGCCTGAAGAACCCTGCGAGCAGGCGGTACAGCCGCGGTTGCTCGGCGAGCAGCTCGCGCGGTGCGACGAAGAAGGCTTCGACGGCGACGGCGAAGAACTCTTCCGGCGCTTCCGCGCCGTAGGGATCGATGAGCGTGGCGACGCCTGCGTCGACCTGGTCGCAGAACCAGTGCCACTCGGCTTCCATCGTCGCGCCCCATTGCTGGCGCAGGGTGAGATCGTCGATGGACGGTGCGCCGTCGGGATCGCCGTTGCGCATGTCCAGCACATGCGCGAACTCGTGGATCACCACGTTGTAGACGGAGTCGTGGCCCTCGACGCGATCGACGGCTTCCGGGGCGATCTCGCTCCAGGCGAGCATCAGCGGTCCGCCTTCCATCGCTTCGCCGGCGAGCGTCTCGTCGTACTCGTGGACGATGCCGTCCTCGTCCATCGTCTCGCGCGCGGCGACGACTTCGCCCTCGTGCATGACGATGCCGACGAAGCCGTCGTACCAGTCGAGGCCGAGGCGCAGCACCGGCAGGCAGGCTTGTGCGGCGACCGCCACCGCGACCTCGTCGGTGACCTCGAAGCCGTTGACGCCGTGGAACTCCTTGGCCGACAGGAACAGCGAACACAGCCGGCGCAGCTCGGTGCGATCGGCCTCGCTGCGGCGGGCGATGAAGGGGTACTGCGTGAGCGTAAGTTCCCAGATCGGATCGGGGATCGCGAACTGGTCGAGCAGCTTGCGCTCGCGATGCGCGCGCCAGCGCTGGAGCAGGCCGCCGATCATGCGACGAGGGCGACCTCGGTCGCCGAGGTCATCGGGGCGATGCGTCGCAGGCCGTCCGCATCGAGCACCAGCACGTCGCCGCGGCCCGGGCCATGGTCGTAGTCCCAGTCGGACAGCACGGCGCGCGTGAGCCCGTTGCCGAGATCATGCATCGCCGGCCGGTGCGTGTGGCCGTGGATCAGCGTGTCGCAGCCCGACGCGCCCAGCCAGGAGCGCGCCGCGTCGTCGTCGACGTCCGCCCACGTGGACGGATCGGTCTGATGCAGGCGGCTCTTCGCGCGCAGGTGGCGCGCCAGAGCCCGTCGCGCGAACAGCGGCATCGCCCGCAATGCGGCGAGCACCTCAGGCCGGCGCACGATCGCGCGCGCCTTCAGGTAGCCCACATCGCCGAGGCAGAGTTGATCGCCATGGCTCAGCAGCCATGAACGTCCGAAGGCATCGAGCCGTGTCGGATCGTCGAGCAGCCGCATGCCGGCGTCCGCCGCCATTGCCTCGCCGAGTGCGAAGTCGCGGTTGCCGTGCATGAAGAAGAGGGGCTTGCGCGAGGCGGTCTCGCGCAGCACGTCGAGCGCGAACTGCTCGAAGGTGCCGGCCTGCCAACGCGCGTCGTCGCCGATCCAGGCCTCGAAGATGTCGCCGAGCAGGAAGACCGCGTCGGCCGGCGTTGCCGCCAGGTGGGCGCGGAACCGCGCCAGCGTCGCCGGCATGTCCGGCGACAGGTGCAGGTCGGAGAGCAGATCGATCCGCCGCCAGCCTGCCTCCGCCCGCAGCGGTGCCAGGGGCACCACCGCACGGGGCAATGGAAAGGCGGCGGACCCGGGACTCACTCGACCGCGACAGCGCGCTCGATGATGACCGGATCGACCGGCACGTCGTCATGGAAGCCCGAGCGGCTGGTCTTGACCTTCTCGATCTTGTCCACGACGTCCTGGCCGCCCACGACCTTGCCGAACACCGCGTAGCCCCAGCCCGACGGGCTTTCGCTCTTGAAGTTCAGGAAGTCGTTGTCGACCGTGTTGATGAAGAACTGCGCGCTGGCCGAATGCGGCGCGTTCGTGCGCGCCATCGCCAGCGTGTACTTGTCGTTCTTCAGGCCGTTGTTGGCCTCGTTCTGGATCGGCGCGTCGGCCGGCTTCTGCTTCATGCCTTCCTCGAAGCCGCCGCCCTGGGCCATGAAGCCCTTGATCACGCGGTGGAAGATGGTGCCGTCGTAGTGGCCCTTGGCGACGTAGGCGAGGAAGTTCTCGACGCTCTTGGGGGCCTTCGCGTCATCCAGCTCCACGGTGATCAGGCCGTGGTTGGTGTGCAGTTCAACTTTCTTGGTCATGTCTGGGACTCCTTATTTCTCGACGGTGGCCTTGTTGATCAAGACCGGGGTGTTGGGCAGGTTCTGGAACGCCGGATTCTTCGGCGACGGCGCGGTCGGCACCGCGCGGATCTTGTCGACCACTTCCATGCCCTCGCTCACATAGCCGAACACCGCGTAGCCGCGGCCGTCGGACGCGTAGCCCGGATCCAGCGCCGCGTTGTCCACGGTGTTGATGAAGAACTGCGAGGTCGCCGAATTCGGATCGTTGGTCCGCGCCATCGCGATCGAGCCGCGGATGTTCATCAGGCCGTTGCCGGCTTCCAGCGGGATGGGCGGGCGCGTCGGGCGCTGCTTCAGGTCGGCGGTATAGCCGCCGGTCTGGATCATGAAGTCGCCGATGACGCGATGGAAGATCACGCCGTTGTAGTGGCCGGCCTTCACGTAGGTCAGGAAGTTGGCGACCGTCTTGGGCGCCTTCTCGGCGTCCAGCTTGATCACGATGTCGCCGGCGGTGGTGTTCAGCCGGACCGTCTGGGCCTGGACGAACGAGGCCGCGAGGCCCAGCACGGCGGCGCCGGCGGCGAGCAGGAGTTTGGAGGTCCGCATGGTCGGGAGGTCTGTGTGGAGCGTTGGGGGAGGGCGGGACGCTGTTGACGGCGTTGCACGGCGACGCGCCGGCGGCGCGTCGACCATGATCATCGCGCCTGGACGCCCTTGGCGTTGTTGAACGCTGTGACGCGTTGCAACTTGACCTTCAGCGCGGTGTCGTCGCCGAGCGCCTGCTTGAGTGCCCGTTCGTAGGACTGCTGGGCCAGGCGCATCAGCACGTCGCCCATGTTCTCCTGGGCCTGCGCGTGGTCGGGCTGCAGGTCCAGGGCGCGGGTCAGCGACTGGCGCGCGGCTTCATATTCACCGCGCGCGGCGTGGATGACGGCCAGGTTGTTGTACGGATCGGCCAGGTCGGGGAAGTCCTCGGTCAGGCCGGTGAAGAGGGTGCGGGCGCGTTCGAGCTGCTGCTGTTCGAGCAGCATCGTGCCCAGCGCGAAGCGCAGGCGCGGATCGTCCGGCGTGGCCTTGAGGCCGGTCTCTGCGACCTGGATCGCCTGGTCGCGTTTGCCGGCGGCCCACAGCGCCTGCGCGTCTTCGAGCGGCGCGGCGTGCGTCAGGGTCGCGCCGATCATCGCCAAGGCGACGCAGCAGTGGCGGATCAGGGTGGGAAGTCTTGGCATGGGGTCGGACCGCTATACTGCCGGGCATTCTAGAGCGAGCTTTCGTGTCTCGCTCACTGTCCACTCAGCGTCCACTCGCCTCCCGGCCGGCTCCCCCGGCCCACCCGCACCGCACCGTCGAATGCGCCGATACTCGCGACCCGTCGCCGGTGCGGCGCGAGTACCGTATGTCCTCCTTGCGCATCTACAACACGCTGGACCGCCAGCTCCAGGATTTCCAACCGATCGAGCCGGGCAAGGTCCGCATGTACGTCTGCGGCATCACGGTCTACGACCTGTGCCACATGGGCCATGCGCGCATGAACATCGCGTTCGACGTCGTCTACCGGTGGCTGAAGGCCAGCGGGTTCGACGTGACCTACGTGCGCAACATCACCGACATCGACGACAAGATCATCCGTCGTGCGCTGGAGCGCGGCATCACCATCGGCCAGCTCACCAGCGACACCATCGCCGCGATGCACCGCGACTTCGACGCGCTGGGCATCGCCAAGCCGACGCATGAGCCGCGCGCCACCGAGTACGTCCCGCAGATGCTGGACATCATCGGCAAGCTCGAGACCAAGGGCCTGGCCTACCAGGCCGACGGTGGCGGCGACGTGAACTACGCGGTGCGCAAGTTCGACGGCTACGGCAAGCTCAGCGGCAAGTCCCCGGACCAGCTGCGCGCCGGCGAGCGCGTCGCGGTCGACGACGGCAAGCGCGATCCGCTGGACTTCGTGCTGTGGAAGTCGGCCAAGGCCGACGAGCCGGTCGAGGCCAAGTGGGCCAGCCCCTGGGGCGAAGGCCGCCCGGGCTGGCACATCGAGTGCTCGGCCATGAGCTGCGCGCTGCTGGGCGAACGCTTCGACATCCACGGCGGCGGCATGGACCTGCAGTTCCCGCACCACGAGAACGAGATCGCGCAGAGCGAAGGCGCCTTCGGCCACTTCGTCAACTACTGGCTGCACAACGGTTTCCTGAACATCGACGGCGAGAAGATGTCCAAGAGCCTGGGCAACTTCTTCACCATCCAGGAAGTGCTGGAGAAGTTCGACGGTGAGTCGATCCGCTTCTTCATGCTGCGCACGCAGTACCGCAGCCCGTTCAACTTCAGCGACGTCAGCCTGGACGATGCGCGTACCGCGCTGCGCCGGCTCTATACGGCGCTGGACGCGGTCGCGCCGGCGGACGTGACGATCGATTGGGCGCAAGGCCCGGCCGCCGCGTTCAAGGCCGCGATGGACGACGACTTCAACACGCCGGGGGCGCTGGCCGTGCTGTTCGAACTCGCGAACCAGGTCAACCGCGACCGGTCCGCGCAGGACGCCGGCCTGCTGAAGGCGCTGGGCGGCGTGCTGGGCGTGCTGCAGCAGGCGCCCAAGTCCTTCCTGCAAGCGGGCGCGGGTCTGGACGAGGCCGCGATCGAGGCCCAGATCGCCGCGCGCGCCGCCGCCAAGGCCGGCCGCGATTTCGCCGAGGCCGACCGCATCCGCAAGTCGCTCGCCGAACAGGGCATCGAGCTGAAGGATTCGCCGACCGGCACGACCTGGGTCCGCACCGCCAAGCTGGGAGAGCAGGCCTGATGGCGCGTGTGGCGACCGCCGGGGTGACCCCGGACTATTGGGACGAGGCTTGCAGACATCTGGTCAAACGCGACCGGGTGATGAAGAAGCTGATCCCGCAATTCGGCGAGGCGCGGCTGCAGAGCCGCGGCGACGCGTTCACCACGCTGGCGCGTTCGATCGTCGGACAGCAGATCTCGGTGAAGGCGGCGCAGAGCGTGTGGGACAAGTTCGCCGAGCTCACCTCGGGGCCGTCCAACCGCATCAAGCCGACCGAGGTGCTGAGCCTGGACAAGACCGCGCTGCGGGCCGTGGGCCTGTCGCTGCGCAAGGTCGAGTACCTCAGCGACCTGGCGCAGCATTTTGAAACCGGTCAGGTCCATGTGCGCCAATGGGCGCAGATGGAAGACGAAGCCATCATCGACGAGCTGGTCGCCATCCGCGGCATCGCCCGCTGGACGGCGGAGATGTTCCTGATCTTCCACCTGATGCGGCCCAACGTGCTGCCGCTGGATGATGCGGGACTGCTGAAAGGCATCAGCCAGCATTACTTCAGCGACGAGCCGGTGTCGCGCGCGGAGGCCCGAGAGCTGGGCGAGGGCTGGGCCCCGTATCGCTCGGTGGCCACATGGTACATTTGGCGGAGCCTCGATCCGCTACCCGTGGATTACTGAGAATGAGCAAGAAACACTTCCTCGAATTCGAGCAGCCGATCGCCGAGCTCGAAACCAAGATCGACGAGCTCCGCTACGTGCAGAGCGAGTCCGCGGTGGACATCTCGGAAGAGATCGACCGCCTCGGCAAGAAGAGCCTGCAGCTCACGAAGGACATCTATTCGAATGTCCTGCCGTGGCAGGTCTATCAGGTCGCGCGCCATCCGCAACGTCCGCAGACGCTGGACTACTGCGCCGAAGTCTTCACCGAGTTCGAAGAACTGCACGGCGACCGCCACTTCGCGGACGACGCCGCGATCGTCGGCGGCCTCGCGCGCTTCAACGGCCAGGCCTGCATGGTCATCGGCCATCAGCGCGGTTCGGACGCGAAGGAGCGCACGCTGCGCAACTTCGGCATGCCGCGCCCCGAGGGCTACCGCAAGGCGCTGCGCCTGCTGAAGCTGGCCGAGAAGTTCGGCCTGCCGGTGTTCACCTTCATCGACACGATGGGCGCGTACCCCGGCATCGGCGCCGAGGAGCGCAGCCAGTCGGAAGCCATCGGCCGCAACATCTTCGAGATGGCGCAGCTGGAAGTGCCCATCATCGCGACGGTGATCGGCGAAGGCGGCTCCGGCGGCGCGCTGGCCATCGGCGTGGCCGACCAGGTGCTGATGCTGCAGTTCTCGGCCTATTCGGTGATCTCGCCGGAAGGCTGCGCCTCCATCCTGTGGAAGACGGCGGCCCGTGCGCCCGAAGCCGCCGAGGCGCTGGGCATCACCGCGCATCGCCTGAAGGCGCTGGGCCTGATCGACAAGATCGTCAGCGAGCCCGTGGGCGGCGCGCATCGCGATCCGAAGCAGATGGCGTCCAGCCTGAAGCGCGCGCTCGGCGACGCGCTCCGCCAGGTCTCCGACCTGAAGACCAAGGAACTGCTGGACCGCCGCTATGAGCGTCTCCAGGCCTATGGTCGATTCGGCGACACCAAGAGCCGCTGATCTGCGCTCCGACACCGGCGCCGATGCCGGTGCGCCAACCGGCTCTGACGACTCCCTCCGCCGCGTGATTGCGGTCGCCACCAGTGGCGGCCGCGATTCGACGGCGCTCCTCCACGCCACCGCGGTTGCCGCCCGTCCGCTCGGGCTGCACGTCGTGGCGTTGCACATCCATCATGGACTGAGCGAGCACGCCGACGCGTGGCTGGCGCACCTGCAGACGCAGATGGCAGGCTGGGCGGCGGAAGGCCTGCCGGTGTCGCTCGTGCATGAGCGCCTGGACGGCGCGCCCGGCCCGGGCGACAGCATCGAGGCCTGGGCCCGCGCCGGACGACACAAGGCCCTGCAACGCCTGACCCTTGCCGCTGGCGCCGACCTGCTGCTGCTGGCGCACCACCGGCGCGATCAGGCGGAGACCTTCCTGCTGCAGGCCCTGCGCGGCGCCGGCGTGGCGGGCCTGTCCGCGATGCCGCGCACGCAATGGCGCGACGGCGTGTGCTGGTCGCGTCCGTGGCTGGATCGTCGACGCGAGTCCATCGAGGCCTATGTCGCCGAACACGGCTTGAGCTTCATCGACGACGACAGCAACGGCAACGCGCGTTTCGCGCGCAACCGGCTTCGCCTGGAGGCGTGGCCCGCTCTGACCGCGGAGGCCCCTGGCGCGGAAGCCGCGCTGGCGCAGGCCGCCGCGTGGGCGCAGGAGGCTGCGGAACTTCAACGCGAGATCGCCGAGGAAGACCTCGCTCGCTGGTCCGATGACGACGGCTTGTCGCAGGCGATGCTGGGAGAACTCAGCGCGGCGCGCGCGTCGAACGCGCTGCGTGCGTGGCTGAACCGCGCGACGGGCCGGACCGCGCCGGCGACGCTGATCCGGCGCGTCATGGCGGAAGGACCCGCCGCGACCGTGGCGCGCTGGCCGCTGGGCGATATCGAGTTGCACCTCTATCGCGGCCGGTTCTTCGTGCAGGCGCCGCCGCTGGTGCGACGTGCCGCGCCATCGGAAGTGCTGCCCGCTTCGCTGCTGGGGCTCGGCATCGCCGCAGCGTCTTCCGGCGCCGAGTCGACGCTCCGGATCGATCTCTCGCGACCCGGACGCCACCCGGTGGCCGCCTGGGGTGGTGCTTTCCATGTCGAACCCGTGACCACGGGGGGCGTTGCGCTTTCTGCGCTCAGCAATGTCGAGTTGCGCCCGCGCGAAGGCGGCGAGCAGTTCCAGGCGCACGCCAAAGGCATGGCGCGCGCGCTCCGCAAATGCTGGCAGACGGCCGGAATCCCCGCTGTCCAGAGGGAAGGCCCGCTGATCCACGTCGACGGACGGCTGCTGTTCGCGCCCGGTCTGGGCATCGACGCGCGCTGGATCGCACCGGAAGGTGAAGCACAAATGGCGCTGCGATGGGTGTCGGATGCATGCGGATCCCGCATGGGCAGCGACGTTGCGGGCAAGGGCGCGTCTTAGAATCGCCGATCCACCCGCAGCCCCCTCTGACATTCCCATGGCATTGATCGTTCACAAGTACGGCGGCACCTCGATGGGGTCGACCGACCGCATCCGCAACGTGGCCAAGCGTGTCGCCAAATGGGCGCGGGCGGGTCACCAGATGGTGGTGGTCCCCTCGGCGATGAGCGGCGAGACCAACCGTCTGCTCGGCCTGGCCAAGGAGCTGTCGCCCGGCAGCTCGTCGCCGTCGCTGATGCGCGAGCTCGACATGATCGCCTCCACCGGCGAGCAGGTCTCCGTCGGCCTGCTGGCGATCGCGCTGCAGGCCGAGGGCATGGACGCCGTCAGCTACACCGGCTGGCAGGTCGGCGTGTCGACCGACAACTCCTACACCAAGGCCCGCATCGAGAGCATCGACGATGCCAAGGTCAAGGCCGACCTCGACGCCGGCCGCGTGGTCGTCATCACCGGTTTCCAGGGCGTGGACGAGGACCGCAACATCACCACGCTGGGACGCGGCGGCTCGGACACCTCGGCGGTGGCGATCGCCGCGGCGATCAAGGCCGACGAGTGCCTGATCTACACCGACGTCGACGGCGTCTACACGACCGATCCGCGCGTCGTGCCCGAGGCGCGCCGCATGAGCACCATCAGCTTCGAGGAGATGCTGGAGATGGCCTCGCTCGGCTCCAAGGTGCTGCAGATCCGCTCGGTGGAATTCGCGGGCAAGTACCGCGTCCCGATGCGCGTGCTGAGCAGCTTCACGCCCTGGGACATCGACATCGACGAAGAAGCCAAGTCCGGCACCCTGATCACTTTTGAAGAGGACGAACAAATGGAACAAGCCGTCGTCTCCGGCATTGCCTTCAACCGCGACGAGGCCAAGGTGACGCTGCTCGGCGTGCCGGACAAGCCGGGCATCGCGTTCCAGATCCTGGGACCGGTGGCGGACGCCAACATCGACGTCGACGTGATCATCCAGAACGTGTCGCAGGACGGGAAGACCGACTTCTCGTTCACGGTGCACCGCAACGACTACCAGCGCGCGATGGAGCTGCTGGAGAAGGTCGTGGGACCGGCGGTGCAGGCCGCCAAGGTGAGCGGCGACCAGCGCATCTGCAAGGTGTCCATCGTGGGCATCGGCATGCGCTCGCACGTGGGCGTGGCGTCGAAGATGTTCCGCTCGCTGTCGGAAGAGGGCATCAACATCCAGATGATCACGACCAGCGAGATCAAGACCTCCGTCGTCATCGACGAGAAGTACATGGAGCTGGCGGTGCGCGCGCTGCATCGCGCGTTCGATCTGGACCAGGACATCGAGGCCTGAGCTTCGGAGAGCAATCCGGAGCGCGACTGTCGCGCGGCGAGAGATCGAATCGACGGGAGTTTTGGTCGAGGGGTCAAAAAGCCATGCTATAGTCGCTGCTTCTCCGGTTGGAGACGTGACCGAGTGGCCGAAGGTGCTCCCCTGCTAAGGGAGTATGTGGGCAAAACCTGCATCGAGGGTTCGAATCCCTCCGTCTCCGCCAACCAGATGTGAAACCCCCGCAGCGCAAGTTGCGGGGGTTTTTGCATTTCCGGGTCAGGAGATGCATTCCAGACTGCTGCAGTGGGTCAGGAAAACTTTCAGCGGCCTCTCGGCGATGTGTCCTAAAGTCATCGCATGTACACGCCCAAGCATTTCGATCTGCCGGACCTGTCGCATGCCCGGCTGATGATCCAGGAGCATCCGCTGGCCACGCTGATGCTGATCGATCCGACGCATGGCCTGTCGGCGACGCCGGTGCCGATGATCTGGGGTGCGCCGACCGATGCGGCGGACGGCTCGGGCTGGTGGCTCGAAGGCCACCTGGCGCGCGCGAACCCGCATGTGGCCGCGTTGAAGTCGGAGGAACTGGGCGAGGTGCTCGTGCAGTTCAACGGTCCGGGCGCCTACATCTCGCCGAGCCACTACGACACGCCGTTGTCGGTGCCGACGTGGAACTACCTGACCCTGCAGGTGCATGGCCGCGTGCAGATCATCGACGAGGAACACGCGAAGGACGCGCTGCTCAAGCGCCTGATCGCGACGCAGGAACCCGACTACGCTGCGACGTGGCGTGGTTTGCCGGAAGACTTCCAACGCAAGATGCTGGGCGCGATCGTCGGCTTCCGCGTGCCGGTCGAGCGCTGGACCATGAAGGCCAAGATTAGCCAGAACCGCAGCCCCGCGGAGCGTGAACGCATCCTGGCGCATCAGGAGCATCACGGCTCGCTGGAGGAGCAGATCCTCGCGAGATGGGTGCGCGAACTCGCGCCGCGCTGAGCGGCCGACCTCGCCAGGGGGCAGGTCTTGCCGCTCCCTGACACGACGTCGACCAGAACGTCGACCACAAGCAAGAAGGCCCGCTGCAAGCGGGCCTTTTCTTTGTGGGGCGAGGGCGGCGTTGCAGCCGCCGCTGATCACATGCTCACGTAGTTCGGACCGCCGCCGCCTTCCGGCGTGACCCAGACGATGTTCTGCGTCGGGTCCTTGATGTCGCAGGTCTTGCAGTGCACGCAGTTCTGCGCGTTGATCTGCAGCCGCTGCGATCCCGCATCGCCGACGAACTCGTAGACGCCGGCCGGGCAGTAGCGGGCCTCGGGACCCGCGTACTTCGCCAGGTTGACCTGCACCGGCACGCCGTCGTTCTTCAGCGTCAGGTGGGCCGGCTGGTTCTCTTCATGGTTCGTGTTGGACACGAACACCGACGAGAGCCGGTCGAAGGTCAGCTTGCCGTCGGGCTTCGGATATTCGATCTTGGGCATCTCCGACGCGGGACGCAGGAAGACGTGATCGGGCTTGTCGCGGTGCAGCGTCCACGGCGGCGTCTTGAGGCCGAGCTTGGGCAGCAGCCACTGCTCGATGCCCGTCATCAGCGAGCCGACGATCGTGCCCTTCTTGAACCAGGCCTTGAAGTTGCGCGATTGATCCAGCTCCTCGCGCAGCCAGCTCTTCTCGAAGGCCGCCGGGTAGGCGCTCAGCTCGTCGTGCGAGCGGCCCGCGGCCAGCGCCTCGGCGATCGCGTCGGCGCACATCATCCCGGACTTGATCGCGGCATGGCTGCCCTTGATGCGCGCGGCGTTCAGGTAGCCGGCGTCGTCGCCGACCAGCGCGCCGCCCGGGAAGACCTGCTTGGGCAGGCTCAGCAGCCCGCCGGCGGTGATCGCGCGCGCGCCGTAGCCCAGGCGCTTGCCGCCCTCGATGTGCTTGCGGATCGAGGGATGCGTCTTCCAGCGCTGCATTTCCTCGAACGGCGACATCCACGGGTTCTGATAGTCGAGGCCGACCACGAAGCCCAGCGTCACCTTGTTGCCTTCCAGGTGGTACAGGAAGCCGCCGCCGTAGGTCGCGTTGTCCAGCGGCCAGCCGGCGGTGTGCACCACCAGGCCGGGCTTGGCCTTGTCGGCCGGCACTTCCCACAGCTCCTTGATGCCGATGCCGTAGGTCTGCGGATCCTTGCCGGCGTCGAGCTGGAACTTCGCGATCAGCTGCTTGCCCAGGTGGCCGCGCGCGCCTTCCGCGAAGATCGTGTACTTGCCGTGCAGCTCCATGCCGAGCTGGAAGCCCTCATGCGGCTCGCCGTCCTTGCCCACGCCCACGTTACCCGTGGCGACGCCCTTCACGCGGCCTTGCTCGTCGTAGACGATCTCGGCGGCGGCGAAGCCGGCGAAGATCTCCACGCCCAGCGCCTCGGCCTGCTGCGCCAGCCACTTCGTGACGTTGCCCAGCGAGATCACGTAGTTGCCGTGGTTGTGGAAGCAGCGCGGGATCAGCGCCTGCGGCGTGTCGGTCTGGCCGGACTCGCTCAGGAACAGCACCTGGTCCGCGGTCACGGCCTGGCTCAGCGGCGCGCCGAGTTCCTTCCAGTTCGGGAACAGCTCCGTGATCGCGCGCGGATCCATGACCGCGCCGGACAGGATGTGCGCGCCGGCCTCCGAGCCCTTCTCGAGCACCACCACCGAGATCTCCTGGCCCTTCTCCGCGGCGATCTGCTTGAGGCGGATCGCGGTCGACAGGCCGGCGGGACCGCCGCCGACGACGACCACGTCGTAGTCCATGCTGTCGCGCGGACCGTACTGGGCGATGAGTTCTTCGGAGGTCATGGTCATCCTTGCTCGTTCTAGTCGGAGTCCTGGCCGTGCACCGGCGAGGCGGCGGGGCCGGCTCGCTGTCTGGCTGGGGCGGTTTGCGGCGCATTCTAGCCGCGTGATCGGAAAAAAGAACGGTCGTGCTATTTATGAAATAGAGAGGGGTGTCGATAGCGCGAGCTTCATCCGGGACGACCCGAATGGGGCTCCTTCGCCAGGGGCACGCGCCGTACCATGGCCGCGAAGCGATTCATCATTCAAGCCTTAGAACCGAGGACCCTCATGAGCATTCACGTTCAACGCGACAAGACCGGGCCGATGCGCCAGACGGTGAGCATCCGCCAGCACGTGCTGACGGCCGACCAGCCGGTCGACGGCGGCGGCGAGGACGCCGGCCCCGACGCGCACGAGCTCTACGACGCCGCGCTGGCGTCGTGCAAGGCGCTGACGGTGCTCTGGTACGCGCGCCGCAAGGGCATGGCGCTGGAGGACGTGCTGGTGGACGTCGAGAGCGACCGCTCGCAGGAGCGCCAGGGGCTCTATAAGCTGAAGGCGTCGCTGACCTTCGTGGGCACGCTGAGCGACGAGGAACGCCAGCAGCTGCTGGCGGTGGCGGACAAGTGTCCGGTGCACAAGCTGATGACGCAGGTGAAGATGGAGATCGAGACGGTGATGGCCGGGTGATGGCCGGGTGATGGGCGGCTGACGCCGGCTGACGTCGGCGTCATCGCGGGGCGGGTCTTGCGTGCTATCGTGACCGGCACCTGTCCGGTCACACGAGAAGTTTTGCGAGAGACCTTGCCATGAGCTACAGCATCGATCTGGAGGGCCGCGTGGCCCTCGTCACGGGCGCGTCCAGCGGATTGGGCGCGCAGTTCGCCAGGACATTGGCGAAGTCGGGCGCCTGCGTGGTGCTGGCGGCCAGACGCGTGGACCGCCTGAAGGACCTGCGTGCGGAGATCGAGGCCGGCGGCGGCGACGCGCACGTGGTGCAGATGGACGTCACCGACCTCGAGAGCATCGCCGCGGCGGTGGCGCGGGCGGAGACGGAAGTCGGCACGCTGGACATCCTGATCAACAACTCCGGCGTCAGCACGACGCAGCGTCTGGTGGACGTGTCGCCGGAGGATTTCGACTACGTGATGGACACGAACGTGCGCGGCGCGTTCTTCGTCGCGCAGGAAGTGGGCAAGCGCATGCTGGCGCGGGCGCGCGGCGCGGCGCCGGGCACGTACACGGGCGGCCGCATCGTCAACATCGCGTCGATGGCGGGGTTGCGGGTGCTGTCGCAGATCGGCGTCTATGCGATGAGCAAGGCGGCGGTCATCCACATGACCAAGGCGATGGCGCTGGAGTGGGGCAAGTTCGACATCAACGTCAACGCGATCTGCCCCGGCTACATCGACACGGAGATCAACCACCACCACTGGCAGACCGATCAGGGACGCAAGTTGGTGGAGCTGCTGCCGCGCAAGCGCGTGGGCACGCCGCAGGACCTGGACACGACCTTGCTGATGCTGTGCGCGAAGGAAAGCCGCTTCATCAACGGCGCGATCATCCAGGCGGACGACGGATTCGGAGTTTGAGGAAAAAAGCGAGCCGATGGCTGTGAGAGAACTGAGCGCGCTGGAAGCGCGCGTGCTGGCGGTGCTGGTGGAGAAGGAGTCCACGGTGCCGGACAGCTACCCGATGTCGCTGAACAGCCTGACCCTGGGCGTGAACCAGAAGACCGCGCGCGATCCGGTGATGAACGCGAGCGAGTCGGATGTGGCCGCGGTGCTGGACGAGCTGAAGGCGATGAGCCTGGTCAACAGCGTGAGCGGCAGCCGCGTGGCGCGCTTCGAGCACAACATGAAGCGGGTGCTGGGGGTGCCGGGGCAGGCGGAAGCGCTGCTGGCGGTGCTGATGCTGCGCGGGCCGCAGACGTCGGCGGAGTTGCGGCTGAACTGCGAGCGGCTGCACCGCTTCGCGGATGTGTCGTCGGTGGAGGGATTCCTCGAAGAGCTTGCGGCGCGCGAGCCCGCGCTGGCGGTGAAGCTGGCGAAGGCGCCCGGCGCGCGCGAGGCGCGATGGGCGCATCTGCTGAGCGGTGAGCCGGCCGTGCCCGTGTACGTGGCATCGGCGTCGTCGTCGAGCGCCAACTCGTCATCGAACAGCGCGCGCGACGAAGAGATCGCCGCGCTGCGCGCCGAACTCGATCAACTGAAGGCGGTGGTGGCGAAGATCCAGGCGGAGCTCGGCATTTCCGACTGACTGCTCAGGCTGCTGGCCCTCACCCCCGCCCTCTCCCGCAAGCGGGAGAGGGAGTGAGAATGCACCGAGCTGACCTCCCGATGGCGCCACCTTTCTTACTCCCTCTCCCGCTTGCGGGAGAGGGCAGGGGTGAGGGCCAGCGGCCGTGGAAGTGCTTCATCCTTCTTGCCCCCTCTCCCGCACCGCGGGAGAGGGCAGGGGTGAGGGTCGGGGTCTAAGCACCCCGCCACACCGGCTTCCTGCGCTCCGTGAACGCCGCAACACCTTCCCGGAAGTCCTCGCTGCCGTAGCACTGGCGGATCAGGTCGTCGACGTCGGGCAGGTTGCTCGACGTGAGGCGGCGCAGGATTTCCTTGCTGACCGCTTGCGTCACCGGTGCGAGCGGGCTCAGCTTGTCGCAGAGCGCGTCCCGCGTCGCGTCCAGTTCCTCGGCGGCGCAGACCGCATGCAGATAGCCGCACGCGAGCGCTTCATCCGCGAGCATCGATTCGGCGAGCAGCAGCATGCGCCGCACGCGCTGTGTTCCCCACGCGGCCTGCAGCCGCGCGATGTTGGCCGCCGACAAGGTATTCCCCAGCGTGCGCGCGATGGGCACCGCGAACTTCGCATCCGTCGTCGCAATGCGGAAGTCGCAGGCCGTGGCGATCGCGAGCCCGCCGCCGACCGCCCAGCCTTCGATCACTGCGACGGTGGGCATCGGCAGCTGCTCGACGAGCTCGATGCCGCTGTCGATGCGCTGCTCATAGGCGACGCCATCCTCGCCGCCGAGCTCGCCGTCGCGGAAGGCGAGGAACTGCGCGATATCGGTGCCCGCGACGAACGCCTGACCGCCCGCGCCGCGGAACACCACCACGCGGATCTCCCGATCGCGCGCGAGCGCTTCGCAATGCGCGGCGAGCTGGCCGTACATCTCCCACGTCATCGCATTGCGCGCCTCGGGCCGATCGAAGGTGATCGTCGCGATCGCGCCCTCGCGGCTCAGACGCGTGGTGCCTTGGCTCGCGCTCTCGCCAGGCGTGTTGTTCGAGCCTTCGCTCATGCGCTCGCCTTCGCGCGCTTCTCCCCGAACGCGCCGGCCTCCGCCAGCGCGCGCAGCTCCGCCGCGCCGATGCCGTACTCCGCCATCACCTCGTCGATGTGCTGCCCGAGCAGCGGCGGCGGATGCCGCACTTCCTGCGGCGTGCCCAGCAGCTTCACCGCGAAGCCGATGTTGGGCACGCTGCCTTCGATCGGATGCTCGATCTCGATGCGCATCTGGCGATGCCGTCCATGCTCGCTGTTGAACGCCTGCGGATACGTCAGGATCGGTCCTGCCGGAATGCCTGCGGCCAGCATGCGTTCGATCCAATGCTCCGTGGTGTCCTCACCGAAGCTGCGCTCCAGCGACTCGATCAGCGCCTCGCGATTCGCGAGCCGCAACGCGACGGAGGCGAAGCGCTCTTCCGCCAGCAGGTCGGGCCGTTCCAGCAGCGTGCAGAGCTTCTGCCACAGCTTCTGGTTGGTCGCGCCCATCACGAAGTAGCCGTCCGACGCCTTCACCGCCTGGTACGGCGCGCTCATGCGGTTGGAGGTCCCCAGCGGCGTCGGCTCGCGGCCGGTTCCCCAGTACTCGCTGGTGTCCCAGATCGAGAAGGCCAACGCCGAGTCGAACAACGACGCATCCACGTACTGCCCGCGCCCGGTGGCCTTCGCGCCGATGTAGGCGGACAGCGCGCCGTAGACCGCGAACAGCGCGCAGCCGATGTCGGCCACCGGCACGCCGGCCTTCACCGGCGGGCCGTCGGCATAACCGGTCACGCTCATCACGCCCGACATCGCCTGCGCCATCAGGTCGAAGCCCGGCCGCTCCGACCACGGTCCCGACTGGCCGAAGCCCGAGATGCTCACGTACACCAGCGCGGGGTTGATGGCGCTGAGCGTCTCGTAGTCCATCCCCAGCCGCTTCATCGCGCCGGGGCGGTAGTTCTCCAGCACGATGTCGGCGTCCTTGACCATGCGGCGCAGCACCTCCTTGCCGGCCTCGGACTTCAGGTCCAGCGTCACGCTGCGCTTGTTGCGGTTCATGTTCAGGAAGCCCATGCTGTCGGGCCCCTTCATCTTGAAACCCATCGCGCCGCGGGTCTGATCGCCTTCGGGCGGCTCGATCTTCACGACGTCGGCGCCGAGGTCGGCCAGCAGCATGCAGGCATACGGGCCGGCCATCACCTGGGTGATGTCGAGGACGCGGACGCCCTTGAGCGGCAACGGCCGGGTGGATTCAGTCGTTCCAGTCGATGCGGTCGATTCAGTGGATGCGGTCATCGGTACTTCCTTCAGGCTTCGACACGGACGTTCGCGTCCTTCACGACCTTCGCCCACTTCGTGCATTCGGCCTGGATGTAGGCGCCGAACTTCTCGCTGCTGCCGCCGGCGTCTTCCGCGCCGAATTCATCGAGCTTCGCGGCGATCTCGGGCAGGGCGAGGATCTTGTTCACGTCCTGGTTCATGCGCTGGACCATCTCGGCGGGCATCCCCTTCGGACCGACCAGCCCGTACCACGACGCGGCGTCCAGACCGGGGCAGCCGGACTCCGCCAGCGTCGGCACGTTGGGATAGCTCTTCGCGCGCTTGACCCGCGTCTGCGCGATCGCGGTGACCTTGCCCTGCTTGATGAAGGGCGTGGCCGCGGTCATCGTGTCGAAGGCGAAATCGATCTGCCCGCCCATCAGGTCGACCAGCAACGCGGACGAGCCCTTGTACGGCACGTGCGTGGCCTTGACCTTGGTGGCGAGCATGAACATCTCCAGCGCCAGATGCTGCGCCGAGCCGATGCCCGAGGAGCCGAAGGACACCTGTCCGGGCTTGCTGCGGCAGAGCTCGACGATCTCCGGCACGGTGCGCACCTTCTGCGTGTCCACGCAGGTGAGCACGTTGGGCGTGACGCCGACCATGACGATGGGCGAGAAGTCGCGGCGCGGGTCGTACTTGACGTTGGGCATCAGCGCCGGCGCGATCGCATTGCTGTTGACGTGGGCCATCAGCAGGGTGGTGCCGTCGGCGGGCTGCTTGGCGACGTAGTCGGCGGCGATGACGCCGGTGGCGCCGGGCTTGTTCTCGACCAGCACCTGCGTGCCCCACATGACGCTGAGCTTTTGCGCGAGCACGCGCGCCAGCACGTCGGTGCCGCCGCCGGCGGCGAAGCCGACGATGATCCGCACCGGCGTGGTGGGCAGCGGGGCCGCGCGCAGCAGGCCGGGCGTGAGCGTGAGCGCGGGCAGCGCGAGGGCGCCTAGGCCGGCACTGGTGAAGGTTCTGCGGCGCATCGTTGTCTCCGTCGTTGTCGTTGGTCTGTGGGGGCGACTATTGAGCAACGAGGGGGCGCCGGCCATCGCTAATTCGGCGGATCAGGTTTCGCGAAATTCGTACGCGCGAAGACTTCGGCGACGCTGACGGCCGCCGGCGACAGGCTGGCCGCGGGCCGGCAGCACAGGACGAACTGGCGCTGCGCCCAGGGCTCAGTGATCTCCACGCGCAGGAAGCGCGTGCCGCCCGCGACGGCCTTGGCGACCGCCTTGGGCATCACGCCGACGCCGAGTCCCTGCGCGATCAGCGCCGCGATGCTGTCGAAGCCGCCGACCCGCATGCGCATGCGCAGCAGGCGTCCCGACTCGTTGGCGAGCTTCTCCAGCAGGGCGGAGATGGCGGAGCCCTCGCCGAGCCCGATGACGTCGCAGGCGAGGATGTTGTCGAGCGTCGCCGGCGCGTGGGAGAACAGCGCATGACCGCGCGGCGCGACCAGCACGAGTTCATCGCCGCGATACGGCATCGTCGGCAGGTCGACGGCGCCGAGCGAGGCCTCGAAGATGCCGATGTCGGCGGTGCCGCGCGTGAGCGCCTGCTGGACGTTGAGGCTGTTCATCTCCTGCAGGTCGATGCTCACGCCGGGGCAGGCGGCGGCGCAGCGCTCGATGTCGGCGGGGACGAACTGCAGCACGGCCGACTTCGGCGCGGCCAGCCGGACGACGCCCTGAGCGCCGCCGACGAAGGACGCGGCGTCGTCCTGCATGCGCAGCACGGTGTGGATGATGTTGCGGGCGTGGGCCAGCATGGCGCGGCCCGCGTCGGTCAGCGCCATGCCGTGCGGACGGCGCAGGAAGAGCGGCAGGCCGAACTGCGCCTCCAGCTCAGCGATGCGCCGCGACGCCGCGGCCGGCGCGATGTGCAGGCGCTCCGCCGCGCGCGTCACGCTGCCGAGCTCGGCGGTGGCGATGAACAGGTGCACCGTCGTGAGATCGAAATGCGGACGGGCGGGGAGCTTCAGCGTCATGACGACAGTTTCTTCCCCAGCCGGTACATGAATTCCTGGAAGTCGTTCAGCGATTTCACGCGGATGTGTTCGTTGAGCCCGTGCACGCCGCTCGGCTCCGGGCCTGAGAAAGTGCCGACGCCGTAGGTCCAGATGCCGGCGTTGTTGAGGAAGCGGCCGTCGGTGGTTGCGACCAGCATGGTGGGGATCACCGGCACGCCGGGCCAGAACTCCGCGGCGGTGCTTTCGACTGCCTGGATCACCAGCGGCGACATCGGCGGCTGCGGCGAGGCCAGCGCCTCGTTGGTGGCGCGAACGGTGATGCGCTCGTCGGCCATCACCTTCACGAGCGTCTTCTGCACTTCCTCGGCCGACTGGCCCGGCAGGATGCGGCAGTTCACCGTCGCGCGGGCGCGTTGCGGCAGCGCGTTCGTCGCGTGGCCGGCGTCGACCATCGTCGCCACGCAGGTCGTGCGCACGCTCGAGTTGTAGACCGGCGACTTGGCCCACAAGCGCTCCAGCGCCGCGGTGTCGGTGGGCTTCGCCAGCAGCCCGCGCAGGTCCGCGGCGATGTCCTTGTTGGCATCGAGCTTGGCGACGCGTTCGAAGTAGGCGCGGGTCGTGTCGTTGAACTGGATGGGGAAGTCGAACTTCGCCAGTCGCGTCAGACCTTCGGCGAGCCGGTAGATCGCGTTGTCCCGCACGGGCACGGCGCTGTGGCCGCCGGGGTTCGTCGCTTCGAGCTCGTAGCCGACGAACACCTTCTCGCCGATCTGCAGGCTGTAGGAGACCGGCCGCTCGTCTTTGTCAAGCGTTCCGCCGCCGCCCTCGTTGAGCGCGAGCTCCGCATCGATCAGCGGGCGGTGGTGTTTGAGCAGGTAATCCAGGCCGTCCCACTTCGACGGGATGATCTCCTCGTCGCAGGTGAGCGCCATGATGATGTCGCGCTTCGGGACGAGCTTCTCCTCCTTGTAGCGCAGCATGTTGCTCACATGCGTGGCGACCTGCGACTTGTCGTCGGAGGTGCCGCGACCGTAGTAGACGCCGTTCTCCTCGATGAGCTTGAACGGGTCCCGGGTCCAGTCCTCGCGTTTGGCCTCGACGACGTCGAGATGCGCGACCAGCAGCAGCGGTCGCTTCTCGCCGCTTCCCTTGAGGCGCAGGACGAGGTTGCCCTTCGTCGGCGCGTCCGGCGGGACGATCACCTGCATGTCGCCATCCGCGTAGCCGGCCTGCTTGAGGCGCCTGGCCATCGCCTCGGCGGCGACGGTGCAACTGCCCGAGGAGTTCGTCGTGTTGGTCTCGACGAGCTCCTTGAAGATCTCGTGGAAGCGGCGCAGCTCGCGCGGCGGCGTGGCGTCGGCGGCGAGCGCCGACGAGTGCGGGATCAGGATCGAAAGCGCGACGGCGAGCGTCGACCAGGTGCGGGTCATGGCGGCCTCCCTGTGTGCGTGGGCCGGCGCTGGCCGAGCGCGGCGTCGGGGGATGCTCCTACGAATGCCGGGGAGGGGTGCTAGCGGCAAACCCTGATCAGCAACGAATCCAGCAGCCGCGCCACATGCAGCGCCTCGCGCTGCGCGCCGTCGTGGATCTGATGCCGGCAGCTCGTGCCGTCGGCGACGACGATCGCGTCGGGGTGCTTGCGCACCGCCGGCAGCAGCGTGGCCTCGGCCATCTGCATGGACACCTCGTAGTGGCCGGCCTCGTAGCCGAAGCTGCCCGCCATCCCGCAGCAGGAACTCTCGATCAGCTCGGGCTGCGCTTCGGGGATCAGCCGGAGCACCTGCAGGATGGGCGCGACCGCGCCGAAGGCCTTCTGATGGCAGTGGCCGTGCAGCAGGATGGGCCGTCCCGCCGGCCTCAGGTCCAGCGCGAAGTGGCCGGCGTCCATCTCCCGGGCGATGAACTCCTCGAACAGCAGGGCGACGCCCGCCACCGTTCGCGCCGGCTCGCCCAGGCCCATCACCAGGGTCTCGTCGCGCAAGGTCAGCAGACACGACGGCTCGAGGCCCACCACCGGGATGCCCGCCTGCGCGAAGGGCAGCAGCGCCTCGATCAGAGCGCCGGCCTTGGCCTTGGCCTGCGCCACCATGCCCGTCGCGAGGAAGGTGCGCCCGCAGCAGTGATGACCGTCGTCCTTGGTCACGGCATGCAGCGCGTAGCCCGCGGCCTTCAGCACGCGCACGGCCGCCAGGGCGTTCTCGGTCTCGAAGCTGCCGTTGAAGGTGTCGACGAAGAGGACCGCCGCCTTGCCGCCCGCAGCCGCGTGTCGCAGCAGCTCCTCCCCGGTTGAGAACGGCAGGTCCGCCCGCCAGAAGGTGTCCGACCGCCACTTCGGCAGCGTCCGCCTGGCCGACAGGCCCAACCATCGCTCGCTCATCCGCGCGGCCCCGGGCCAGCGATCGCGCAGGTTGGCCAGCCACGGCAGCCGGCTGGCCAGGCGCGCGTAGTCCGGCAGGTGCGCGACGAGTCGGTCCCGGAGGCTGTGGCCGTTGCGCGCCTTGTAGTGCGAGAGGAACTCGATCTTCATCCGGGCCATGTCCACGCCGGTCGGGCAGTCGCGCTTGCATCCCTTGCAACCGACGCACAGGTCCATGGTCTCGCGCATCGCCTCGCCGGTGAAGGCATCGGGCCCCAGCTGTCCGGAAACCGCCAGGCGCAGCGTGTTGGCCCGTCCGCGCGTGAGGTGCTGCTCGTCGCGGGTGACCCGGTAGCTCGGGCACATGGTGCCGGCGTCGAACTTGCGGCAGTGGCCGTTGTTGTTGCACATCTCGACGGCCTTCGCGAAGCCGCCCGTGACGTCGCCGCCGGTGCCCGGCGCGGTGGTCACCTCCGTCACGGGATCGGCCTGCACGTCCCACGCGGACCAGTCCAGCGCGGGCGTGATGGGGATGCGCCGGTAGGGGCGGGGCGATTCCGGCGGCGCGAAGCGGAACAGCGCGCCGTCGTCCATCCGCGGCGGGTCGATGATCTTGCCCGGGTTGAACAGGTCGCCCGGATCGAAGGCCTGCTTGATCGCGCGGAAGGCGGTGTTGATCGCGGGACCGAACTGCCATTCGATCCACTCGCCGCGGCAGATGCCGTCGCCGTGCTCGCCGCTGAAGGCGCCCTTGTAGCGGCGCACGAGCGCGCCGGCCTCTTCGGCGATCGCGCGCATCTTCTGCGCGCCGTCGACCCGCATGTCGAGGATGGGCCGCACGTGCAGCGTGCCCACCGACGCATGCGCGTACCAGGTGCCGCGACTGCCATGCCGGGCGAAGACCTCGGTCAGGCCGTCGGTGTACTCGGCCAGGTGTTCCAGCGGGACGGCGCAGTCCTCGATGAAGCTGACCGGTTTGCCGTCGCCCTTGAGGCTCATCATGATGTTGAGCCCCGCCTTGCGCACCTCCCACAGGTTCTTCTGCGGTCCGTCCTCCGCCATGCGGACCACCGCGCCCGGCAGTCCGAGGTCGCCGATCAGCTCGTCGAGCGCCTTCAGCTTCGGCAGCAGCGCGCCCTTGTCCGCGCCCGAGAACTCGACCAGCAGGATCGCGGCGGGCCGGCCGATGAGCGCCGTCTCAATCGTCGGCCGGAAGGCCGGGTTCTGGAGGCTCAGCTCGATCATCGTGCGGTCGACGAGTTCGACCGCCGTCGGCCCCAGCTTGACGATGTGCTGGGCCGCGTCCATCGCCGCGTGGAAGGTCGGGAAGTTGACGACGCCCAGCACCTTGGCGCGCGGCAGTTCGCTCAGCTTCAGCGTGAGGGAACGGGTGTAGGCCAGCGTGCCCTCCGAGCCGATCAGCAGGTGGGCGAGGTTGACGCTGCCGTCGTCGGTGTAGGGGCGCTCGTTCTGGTTTCGGAAGATGTCCAGGTTGTAGCCGGCCACGCGACGAAGCACCTTGGGCCAGCGTTCGTCGATCTCGGCGGCGTGGGTCGCGGCCAGGTCCCGCACGAACCCGGCGAGCCGGACCGCCCGGCCCGTGGCCTGCGCGACCGGACCGAAGTCCACCAGTTCGCCGTCGGCCATCCAGGCGCTCGCGCCGAGCACGTTGTGCACCATGTTCCCGTACGCGATGGAGCGCGACCCGCAGGAGTTGTTGCCCGCCATGCCGCCCAGCGTCGCCTGGGCGCTGGTCGAGACGTCCACGGGATACCAGAGGCCGTGCGGCTTCAGGGCGGCGTTCAGGTGATCGAGCACGATGCCCGGCTCGACGACCGCGGTGCGCGCCGCCACGTCGACATGGAGCAGCCCGCGAAAGTGCTTGGTGTTGTCGATGACCAGCGCGGCGCCCGTGGTCTGGCCGCATTGGCTCGTGCCGCCGCCGCGCGGCAGCACCGGCACGCCGAGCTCGCCCGCGATCTGGATCGCCGCGACGATGTCCTCGGCCGTGCGCGGCACCAGGATCCCGACCGGCGTGATCTGGTAGATCGACGCGTCCGTGGCGTAGCGCCCGCGGGATGCGGCATCGAACAGCACCTCGCCCTGCGTCCCGGCGCGCAGCCGCCGGCCCAGGGCCTCCGAGATCTCGTTGGACACAGGGGCCGAGCCCTTCGGAGGGGCCAGGTGCCGGGGTGGTTCGATCCGCATGGAGTAGTCCGGAAGTGGCGTCTTGAATGCATTTTGAATGCAATATTGGCGCACTATACGAAGCATGCTGTCCTGCTATGTGCGGGTAAACGCGCTCTGGTGGTTTTGTTTTGCATGCAAAACTTGATTCAGAAAGGACGACGTCCATGCTGAAGCTCGACATGCACCCCACGGGTCGCCACTTCCTGCAGATCCCCGGTCCCAGCCCGGTCCCGGACCGGATCCTGCGGGCCATGAGTCTGCCGACCATCGATCACCGCGGACCGGAGTTCGGCCAGCTCGGGCGCAAGGTGCTCGCGGGGCTGCAGCAGGTCTTCAAGACCCGGCACCCGGTGGTCGTCTATCCCGCCTCCGGCACGGGGGCGTGGGAAGCAGCGCTGTGCAACACGCTGAGCGCGGGCGACCGGGTGCTCATGTACGAGACCGGCCACTTCGCCTCGCTGTGGCACAAGATGGCGCTGCGGCTGGGGCTGGCGCCGGAGTTCCTGACCCTGTCTCCGGCCGGAACGCAGGACGATCAACTGCCGCAGGCGCCGGGCTGGCGCCGGGGCGTGCAGGCGGACCTGATCGAGGCGCGTCTGCGCCAGGATGCGCGCCACGAGATCAAGGCGGTCTGCGTGGTCCACAACGAGACCTCGACCGGGGTCACCTCCGACATCGCCGCGGTGCGACGGGCCATCGACGCGGCGGGACATCCCGCCTTGCTGCTGGTGGACACCATCTCGGGGCTGGCCAGCGCCGACTACCGCCACGACGAGTGGGGCGTGGACGTCACCGTGAGCGGCTCCCAGAAGGGCCTGATGCTGCCGCCCGGCATCAGCTTCAACGCGGTGTCGCCCAAGGCGCTGGCGGCCATGAAGACGGCGACGCTGCCGCGTGCCTTCTGGGCCTGGGACGAGATCGTCGAGATGAACAAGGACGGCTACTGGCCCTACACGCCCAACACCAACCTGCTCTACGGCCTGTCCGAGGCGCTGGACATGATCCTGGGCGAGGGCCTGGACCACGTCTTCGCGCGGCACCAGCGCTGGGCCGCGGGCGTGCGGGCCGCCGTCAATGCCTGGGGCCTGCCCATCCAGTGCGCCGATCCGGCGGTCTATTCGCCGGTGCTGACCGGCGTCATCACGCCGGAAGGCGTCGACGCGGACCGCGTGCGCCGGCTCGTCCACGACCGCTTCGACCTGTCGCTCGGCACCGGCCTGGGCAAGCTGAAGGGGCGCATGTTCCGCATGGGGCATCTGGGCGACAGCAACGACCTGACCCTGGTCGCCATGGTGGCCGGCGTGGAGATGGGTCTGAAGCTGTCCGGTGTCGCGCTCGCCGGCAGCGGCGTGCATGCCACGATGGACCACTTCTCCAGTCACCCGGCACGCGTCGCCTTGCGCGAGGCGGCCTGAATCGACGCGCACCGACGTGCGCCGTTGCACACCGGTGCGATCCGGTGTGCTCCGTCAGGGACCGCCTTGAAGCGGCCCGGCGGGGACCGACGACTCAGTCAGAACAACAGCAGGAGACCGTCATGAAGATTCACCGCTTCGCCCTGGCCGCGTCCGCGGCCGGCACCCTGGCCTGCCTCGTGACCACGCCCGCCTGGGCGCAATGGAAACCGACCAAGGCCGTCGAGCTGGTCGTGCCGTTCTCGCCGGGCGGCGCGTCGGACCAGATGGCGCGCGTCATCCAGGCCATCGCGACCAAGTACAAGCTGATCGAGCAGCCCATCGTGATCCAGAACAAGGCGGGGGCGTCGGGCGCCGAAGGGATCATGGACGTCAAGTCCTCCGCGCGGGATCCCCACAAGCTGCTGGTCGGATCGACGGCGATCTTCACGGTGCCCCTGGCGACGGCGCTGCCCTTCAGCTGGCGAGACCTGACCCCGGTGGCAATGGTCGCGCAGGACGAGTTCGTCCTCTGGGTCAATGCCGACACGCCGTACAAGACGCCCAAGGAGTACCTGGACGCGGTGAAGGCCAAGCCGGACACCTTCAAGATGGGCGGCACCTCGTCGAAGCGCGAGGACCAGGTCATCACCGCCAACATCGAGCAGAACGCCGGGGTGAAGTTCACCTACATCCCGTACAAGGGCGGCGGCGAAGCCAGCACCCAGCTGGTCGGCAAGCACATCGATTCCAACGTGAACAACCCGAGCGAGTCGATCGCGCAATGGCGGGCCCACCAGGTCCGCGCGCTGTGCGTGTTCGACAGCAGCCGGATCGAATTCAAGGCGAAGGTGACGGAGCAGCAGGGCTGGTCCGACATCCCGACCTGCAAGGAGATGGGCCTGGACGTGCAGTACACGATGCTGCGCGGGTTCTTCCTGCCCGGCGGCGTCGGCAAGGAGCAGGCGGCCTTCTACGGCGAGGTGCTGAAGAAGATCGTGGAGACGCCGGACTGGAAGGAGTACCTGGAGCGCAATGCGCTCAAGCCGGAGTTCTCGGTCGGCAAGCCTTTCGTCGATTTCCTCGAGCAGGACGAGACCCGCCACCGGGAGATCATGAAGAAGGCCGGCTTCCTGTCGGCGGCGGCGAAGTGAACGAGGTCCTGGAGGAGGGCGGGCCGACCCGCCGCGCGGTGGAACTGGGCTCCGCGGCGGTGCTG